>CAWAOP010000001.1:0-62014 GCA_963783505.1 Terriglobia bacterium
AGTCACCTGGCGAGGGATCTCCGTGAACACGAAAGCCTGCTTCTATTCCCTTTACTCCGTTGGATGTTTGCGACCAGGACTCTTCATGGCTGCGATGACGTCCGTCTCGCAGTAAATCGGTATCGGGGCGCCGTGGAGTCCTCTTCCGCCTCGTCGCCGCCGCCATCCGGAAGGGCGATCGGCCCGCAGCCGGGCTCTGGCCCTAACATCATCGCCATGCCCCGGCGGAGGCTCATCATCTCGCTCATCGGGGCGCACGGGTCGGTGCATTCTGGGGCGTCGGGGTTGCTGAGGCAGTCTATGTCGTCCGTGTAGAGGCCACGGCGGTCGACCGAGTTCACTGGATCGCCGGAGACGTACGAGTATCTGTTCCATGTGCTGGGGTCCCTCGGATTCGCGGTTGCTACCCCTCCCGGATCTGGGGAATAGAACCTCCCCACATTCGCCGAGTAGTAGCGTTGCATGGCGTAGTCTTGGCTGGGGGTGGTGCTGTCTCTGATGTACGTCCCGAACTTCCCGGCGCCGTCCGGCGTTACGGGCGTCTTCTCTTCTCCGAACGGGTAGTACGAGAGCGTCGTCCATGTCCCGTTCGTCTGGTAGGCCCGCGCGCTGCCCAACCGATCCGTCACCACAGGCGTTTGCGTCGCAATGGTCCAGGCCCCGTTTTGCCACGCCCACGTCAGCCCTCGCATAATCAGCCGGCTGCCGAAGTACACCTCAACGCCTTGGTTCGTACACACCGAGTTGCCCGATTGCGGCACGCACCCCGGCCCAGAGGGCACCCCCGCCATCCGCTTACCCTGAATATCGTACAACCAGAACGTCCACTGCGGCTGCCCGTTCACCACCTGGTACTCCATCACCCTCTGCCCGGAACTATCATACCCCCAAGTGACCGCCTGCCCGTTCAGCGTCTGCGCTACCAGCCGGTTGTCGGAGTTCCAGGTCCCGATCGGTGCGTTCCCGTTGGCGTCGTAGTTCCCCCCGACGGGCCAGTTGGTGGCCGGGTCGTAGACCGCCTGCAGCGGCGGCACGTAGCCCCACAGCGCCGTTTTGTCCGTCAGATTGCCGAACCCGTCGTAAGTGTAACCCGCGCCCCATTGGGCGGTCTCGGCCTCGATCAGCCGCTGGAGCGAATCGTACACGTACAGCACCGTCTCCCCCGTGATCCCGTCCGTCGACATGTTGATCCGCCCGTTGTTAAAGCCGGCGAGGTAACTGTACTGCATCTCCTTGAGCCCGGGAACAGTCTCGCCCGTCAACTGTAGCAAGCTGTTGTAGGTGCGCGTCTCAGTCCCCGCCCACGCCGTCCAGAACGAGGTCATTTGCCCCGCTAAGCCGTAGGAAGCCGTCGCCACGGTGTTGAACTGGTTGGACACCGGGTCGAAGGTCGAAGTGGAGGCGAGCCGCCCGAGCTGATCGTAGGCGAAGGTTTGGTAAGGCCCACCGAACCCCGTAACGGCAAAGCCTGGGTTGCCCTGCGAAACCAGCTTGCCTTCGTAATCCCAGGTATAGTTCGTGGTGGCGCCGGCCCACGCGCTTTGTCCGTTGTACGGAGGCCCGACTATCGCGGCGTACTGGGAGGCCACCCGGCCGGAGGTGTTGTAGGCGTATGTGTACGCGGCCACGCCTCCGCTGGAGGGAATCGCCGCCACGTACGCCGTGTGGACCTGTCCGGCCCCGAGGCCGCTGCTGACGTAGGAGTACTGCACGGTCCGATCCGGACCATAGATGGCGTTGGGCCGCTCATAGTCGTCGTACCCGTAGGAAGTCCATTGGCCTTTGGCATCCTGGCGTGCAGAAAGGGTGCGGTCCCAGTTGTAGTAGTACGTCACCGTGCCGTTTTCGGGGTTGGTGGCCCTCACCATGTTGGCGCCGGTGCTGAGTCCGGTGGCCTGCTGACAGGTGGTCTGGCTCGGCCCCGGCGTGGCGTTGCACCACAGAAACGCCCGCGTTTGAGCGCCGCCCGGCATGGATACGAAGGTCAGGTGGTTGAGAACATCGTACGCGTAGTTGGTGGCGACGGTTCCACCGCCGGGATTCGGCTCGGTGACCAGCGTGAGATTCCCGAACGCGTCCGTGGTGAAGGTCTTCCACTTGCCCGCCGGGTCCGTGACGGTGGTCTGGTTACCCGCGTAAGCGTAACTGGTAACGCTTCCGTCGGGAGCCGTGACGGAGAGCGTGCGGCCCGAGCCATCGTATGCGTAAGTCGTCCAAATGGGAGTGCCGCCCTGTGGGTACGGCTGCGAGACGCGCCACAGCTTGCCCAGCGGCGAACAGGCGCACGGGGCGTATTGCGTGTCCACGATGGAAACCGTAGCGGAGCCGTAGCCGGTCTGCACACTGGTGGTGCGGCCGAAGCCGTCCAGGGTGGTCGTCTTCCACCGCACGGCCGGGCCATTCGCATAGCTGTGAAGCGTGGCTGTCTGAGTGTTTGGATTGTAGGTATACGCGTACGTCGTCCAGGCTCCGTCCGGAATCGTCGACGTGGCCGGGCGGCCGAAGCTGTCGTATGTGGTCGTGCTGTTCGACCCGCTGGCCTGCGAAACCGAAGTCACCGCCCAGGACGCGGCATAGCTCACGCTCGTGGTGAGATTGGGGTCCCCGAACGGGCTGAGAGAGTCCGGAAGCGAAAAGCTGGTCGCGTCCGACAAGGTGACCGCCACCGGTTTCTGGTTCTTGGCGGTCACGTAGGGAACGCCCGTGGTCTGGTAGTAATAATCGTGAAGCGCGTCCATCGCCGCCGACTCGGTCACGTTGCCGCGATACAGGTAATTCGCGTCTAGGATGGAATCGTGAAGATACGCGTTCGGATCGATCATTCCGCAGGACTGGTCGAGCGGGTCGCACTGGTAGCTATCGTACGTGTTGGTCACCAGCGGGGCCGGCCGAAAGTCCCCGCCCGCCCTCCCTCGTTCACAGACCGATTCTCATTGACGCCACTGGTTTTAATCCCAACTCCCCAAAACCGGCAATGTACTATGGGACCGAAGGGAAATCGGTCCGTGATACGTCCCCACCATCAGCCCGAAGCCATCCGCGCCGCCGTAACCCGCAATCGAATTTCGCGCCGCCGAGAGGGCTCCCCATGCCCGCCCCACCGGGTCAGGCGCCCCCCGGGCGTGCGAAACGAACCTAGTATGTTGTTGAAAACAAAGGAAACGTCAATTAGAAACCCCCCGGAAACGGCGCGTGACGCCTCCGGCGCCCCTTTGAAGGGCCGCCCGCCTCCTGATACTGTTAGATTCTGAGGCGTGGCGGTCCTATCGCGCTGCACTATTGCTTTTTCGAGAGGTTTTTATGGCAACTGAGAATCTTTTTTCATTAAGCGGCAAGACGGCGGTGGTGGTGGGCGGCGGCGGAGTGCTGGCCGGCGAGATGGCCTTGGGGCTGGCCGGCGCGGGCGCCAGCATCGTCGTCGTCGATCTGAACGAGGAGGCCGCGAAACTGCGCGCGAAAGCGGTTTCAGAGCTGGGAGTGAAGGGAATCGCATGCCAGGCCGATGTGACGCGCAAGGCGGATATTCAACGCGCGCTGGAAGCCACGCTGGCCGAGTTCGGCGGCGTGGATATTCTTCTCAACGCGGCGGGTATTAACTCCGGCACGCCGTTTTTCGAAATCGAGGAAAAGGAATGGGAGCGGATTCTGGACGTGGATCTGCGCAGCGTGTTTCTGGCCTGCCAGGTGTTCGGAAAGTCGATGGTGGATGCCGGCAAAGGCGGGTCGATCATCAATATCTCTTCCGCCTCGTCCGATCCTCCGCTGTCGAAGGTCTTCACGTACTCGGTGGCGAAGGGCGGCGTGAACCAGATCACGAAGTTCCTGGCGCGCGAATTCGCGCCGCACCGCGTACGCGTAAACGCCATCCAGCCCGGCTTCTTCCCGGCGGAGCAGAACCGCAAGCTGCTCACGGACGAACGCGTGGCCTCCATCATGAACCACACGCCCATGCGGCGCTTCGGGGATGCGAGCGAGTTGATCGGCGCGGCGATCTATCTGGGCTCCGAGCGGGCTTCGTCCTTCGTAACCGGCAGCATCCTGCGCGTGGACGGCGGGTTCGCTGCGATGACGATCTGAGGGGAAGGCTGAATGCTGAATGCTGAAGGCTGAAGGCTGACGACGAGCGACGAACGACGAGGTTTAACGATGTTCACGAGACGTACTTTGGGTAGAATGGCTCTCGGGATAATACCTTCCTATATGGCGACCGCAAAGATCGAATCCAAATTGCACGGCGTTCAGTTCGGCCTTCAGAGCTACAGCTTCAACACGCTGCCGCGTGCGGGGCTTCTTGATACCGTGATCCGCTGCATGGTGGAGACCGGTCTCGGCGAGTGCGACATCTTCGAGCCGCTGATCCAGCCGGAGGAACTCTCCGAGAAGATCCGCACCGGCGGTCGCGGCGCGGACGCCCAGGCGGCGCGCGCGGAACTGACTAAGTGGAAGGCGTCCGTTTCGCTCGATTACTTCAAGGGCATTCGAGCGAAATTCGCGAAAGCCGGAATCGACCTCTGGGGTTACAGCGGAGCGTCGGGTTCGACCGACGAGCAGTTGGCTCGCAACCTGGAGATCGGCAAGGCTCTCGGAGTGAAGCTGGTGACGCTGTCCGTCGGAATGGAAGCGGCCAAACGCCTGGTCCCGATCGCGGAGAAGGCGAAGATGACCATCGGGCTGCAAGGCAATCCGAGCATGCGCATCACCAACCCCGACACCATCGCCAAGCCGGAGCAGTTCGCGGCCGCGACCGCTTTGTCGAAGAACTTCAAAATCAGTTTCGATATCGGCGACGCCACCGGCGGCGGATACGGCAACGTTCTCGACTTCGTGAAAGACCGGCACGACAAGATCGCGCTGCTCTACGTCAAAGACCGCAAGCGAGACAATACCAGCGTTCCGTGGGGCGAAGGCGATACGCCCGTGAAGGATGTGCTCCAGCTTGTCAGGGACAAGAAGTGGCCCATCCGCTGCTACGTCGATAACGACTACAAGAGCCCGCTGACCCGCGCGGAAGACGTCAAGCGCAGCTACGAATTCGCAAAGAAGGCGTTGGGATAAGGCCGGCGAACGGACGGCCCACGTATTAAGCGTGCTGGCGAGGGCCGAGCGTGTGTGCCACATCCCGGTTTGCGGCCCTTAGCTCGCGCTGCCAGAATGGAGATCATGCCGTCCGCCACGGACGCGGCGAACAGCGCCGCCGAACCGTTATTAAGCGTTCGCCATCTTACGGTCGAGATCCGGGCTCGGTCGAGCGCCGCCCATCCGGCGAGTGAGTGGTTGCCGGTGGTCTCTGACGTTTCGTTCGATGTTCGATCGGGCGCGATCGTAGGTCTGTTCGGCGAATCGGGCTGCGGGAAAACTACCTTGGCTTTGGCCTTGCCACGGCTGTTGCCGGAGCGCCGTTATCGCGTGCGCGGATCGGTGGCTCTGGGTGGGTGCGATTTGATGGCTCTGGGCGAGCGCGATTTGGAAGGCGTGCGCGGCGCTCAAATCGCCGTCGTATTTCAGGACCCGTTGCTGGCCTTGAACCCTGTGTTCCGCGTACGAACGATCGTTTCCGAGGCGTTGCGCGCGCATGGCTGCGACGCGCCGGGGCGCGTTGAGGAGACCGTCGGGTTGGCCGGCATCGATCCGTCGCAGCGCATCCTCGATTCCTATCCCCACCAGTTAAGCGGCGGCGAGCGTCAGCGCGTCTCGATCGCCGCGGCCCTGGCCTGCCAGCCGCAACTGATTATTGCCGACGAACCGTTCAGCGCGCTCGACGCGCCGCGCGTTCTGGAGCTGGCGCAACTGTTCACGAAGCTGAAAGAGCGCCTCGGAACGGCTTTCCTGCTGATCGATCATAGCCCAGCCGTGCTGGCGCTGATTGCAGATTACGCTCTGGTCATGTACGCCGGCGCAATTGTGGAGCGGGGCGATACCAGGCGGCTCCTCGGCGCGCCGCGACATCCGTACACGGCGGCCTTGATCGCTTCCGCGCCCGCCATGGATGCGCCGCGCAAAACCTGGCCGGCGCCGATTCCCGGCAATCCACCGGGTCTGGAGGCGCGTGGCCCCGGTTGCCCGTTCGAGCCCCGCTGCGCCGTGCGCATGGAGCGCTGCATGTCGGAAATGCCGGGGGACTACAGAATCGAGGATCGCCGTTCGGCGATGTGTTTCCACTATGGCGGCTGACGCTTTCCTCGAAGTTCGCGGGTTGGGAAAGGCGTACGGTGCGGCAGGGCTGGCTTCCGCCGCCGCGCCGAACACTGGGCCCTTCGCAACATCTCCTTCGATCTCGCGCGCGGCCAAACGCTCGGCGTTGTGGGCGCTTCCGGCTCGGGCAAGTCCACTCTCGCGCGCTGCCTGGCTCTGCTGGAGATCCCAACGGCCGGAGAGATCCGGCTCGGTGGCCGGAGCCTTTCGAGCCTGAGACCTGGCGAGACCAGAGAGTGGCGGCGGCTGATTCAGCTCATTCCGCAACAGCCGGCCGCATCGCTGAACCCTCGGTTCACGGCGGAAGAGATTATCGCCGAACCGCTGGTTCTGTCGGGCCACGGCGCCAGACGTGAGCGCTCGATGCGTGTGCGCGAGTTGATGGAGCTCTGCGGACTCTCTGCCTCCGCCGCCGGCAACATCGCCTTGGGGTTCAGCGGCGGCGAGCGCCAGCGTTTGGCCATCGCGCGCGCGCTGGCTATCGAACCGAAGCTGCTGATCCTGGATGAATCTCTGACCGGACTGGATCTTTCCATCCAGGCTCAGATCGTCAACCTGCTCCTCGATCTTCAAAAGCGCAACGGTCTGACGTACATCGTGGTCTCGCACGATCTCTCGGTGGTGTGGAACATCGCCGATCAACTGTTGGTATTGGATGGCGGCGAGGCCGTCGAACAAGGCGACGCGGCGGCGCTGATTTCGCGGCCGGGTCACGCGCGAACGCGCGATCTGGTTGCGGCGGCTGCGTCGCTGGCTCTCGGGAGAAGCGCATGAAACGCCTCGCCAGGCGCGCCCTTCAATCCCTGCTATTGCTGGCGGCGACGACCTTCGGCTGCTTCCTCTTCGCCGATCTCGCGCCAGGCGATTTCTACACCGAAATGCGGCTCGATCCGCGCATTTCTCCCGAGGCGATTGACCAGATGCGCGCGCAAGCCGGCCTCGACCGCCCGCTCGCGGCGCGTTACGGAACCTGGGCGGCGGGCGCCGTGCGCGGCGATTTCGGCTACTCGCTGGCGTATCGAACGCCGGTCGGGCCGCTTTTATGGCAGCGGGCTCGCGCCACGCTTCCGTTGGCAGCGACTGCGATGCTATTGGCATGGCTTCTGGGAGTGCCGCTCGGCATTTGGATGGCCGTGCGCCGAGGCGCGTGGATCGACGGCGTCTGGCGCGTGGCGCTCGCGCTGATGCTCAGTTTGCCCGAGCTCCTGCTGGCCATTGTGTTCCTGGTGATCGCGGTGAGGAGCGGTCTGTTTCCGGCGGGCGGCATGACCGCGGACGATTTTCAATCGCTAAGCATATGGGCGCAGGCCGGCGATATGTTGCGCCGCCTCACCGTTCCGGCCTCGGTTCTGGCGTTGGGAGCGCTTCCCGTGATTGCGCGGCATGTGCGCGCCAGCGTGGCGGAGACGCTCGATGCGCCCTTCGTGACGGCGGCCGTGGCGCAGGGCATCCCGAGCCGGCGGCTGCTGTGGCGGCATGTATTGCCGGCCGCCATGAATCCGCTCATTTCGCTCTTTGGCTTGTGGCTCGGCGCGCTGCTGAGCGGCTCGCTGCTGGTGGAGGCGGTGATGGGATGGCCGGGGATCGGACCGCTGTTCCTCGACGCCGTGGGGGCTCGGGACTTCCCGATTGTGCTGGCCGTGGTTACTCTCTCGACCGCGTTTCTAATGGCTGGAAACCTCGTCGCGGACGCGCTGCTCTATCTCACGGACCCGCGGATCCGGACGCGGTGAGCGTATGAATTCGAACGCCAAACTCGCATGGTGCGCGGCTCTGCTGGCCGCGGCGCACGCGGCCATCGGTCTGGCGGGCTTTGTCGCCCCGTACGACTACGCGGAGCAACACCGGGCGTATCCGTATGCGCCGCCCATGCGTCCCCGCTTCGTGGATGCCGGAGGGAGCTTCCATTTACGGCCGTTCGTTTACGCGCTGGTTCCGGACGGCGCCGGCGGCTACCGGGAAAACCGGGCGAGCGTGTGCCCGGTCCGTTTTTTCACGCACGGCCGGCTGTTCGGCATGGACGAGCCGGGCGCGCTTTTCCTTCTGGGAACCGATGACAACGGCCGCGATGTGTTCTCCCGACTGCTTTACGGCGGCCGCGTCTCGCTCCTCACGGGTCTCGGGGCGACTCTGCTCGCACTGGCCCTCGGTCTTGCCGCGGGAACTGCGGCGGGCTACTTCGGAGGCTGGATGGACCGGCTGCTCATGCGCGGCGGCGAACTGGTGTTGGCGCTTCCCTGGTTATATGTTTTGCTGGGCGCGCGAGCGTTTCTTCCGCTGCGCATCACCACGGCGCAATCGGTTCTGTTGCTGGTTGTCATCATCGGAGGGATCGGCTGGGTGCGTCCGGCAAGGCTCGTACGCGGCGCCGCGCTGAGCGCCAGGGAGCGCGGGTTCGTCGAGGCCGCTCGCGGCTTCGGCGCAACGGACGCGTATCTGATCCGCCGCCATGTCCTGCCGATGACTTTCGGCGTGGCGCTTACACAGGCCACGGTGTTGATTCCCCAGTTCATGCTGGCCGAGGTGACGCTGTCGTTCCTTGGCTTGGGCGTCGGGGAGCCCGTTCCAAGCTGGGGAACCATGCTGGCCGAGGCGCGGCAGTACCACGCCCTGGTTTCGCACGCATGGTTGCTGGCTCCGGCGCTCGCGGCCATTCCGATTTTGTTTGGATATCTCTGGCTGGCGGACGCGCTGATGGAGCGCCAGAGGGCGCAGTGAGGCGGGCCTCGATGCCGGCTGCTTATTGCACTTATGCCTGCGGGGGCTCGATACAGCTCTCCAGCGCGGCCTGCCGCGCGCGCAATTCCGCCAGGTGCTCCGGGTCGAGTTTTTCGGCGCAACCCGCCACGGTCCGCTTTCCGCGCTCGACGAGAATGCGGAGAAACTCCGGATCGCGCGTCGAGGCGGCAACGTCTCCGAGGGCCCGAAGCAGCCGCAGGCTGACGGCCACATCCGTCTTTGAATACATGCGGATCTGCTCGAATGCCGCGTCCAGCATTCGCTCAAAGTGGATCCATCCAAGGCCAACGCGGACGATGCCGGGCGGATCGTAGATCAGCTCCTCCGGCAGCTCGCGGGACGCGAAGCGAATCAAAATCCGGCTTAACTGGTCTACGCAGCCGATGGCGGTGGTTGGGTCGTTGACGGCGGGCGATATCGCCTTCAACGCAATATCGACGATCTGCAGGACGCCAAACTCGATGTCTTGCTGCAACGTCCGGGTTGGGCCGAGGTCGAAGGTGGAAAGCAACTCGGCGGTTCCCTCCGGGGTCAGGCGGTCCCCCTTTGAAACCATTGCCACAGGAATCCCCGCCGGAACAAAGTGACCGACCCGCCGCAGAACGCGAACCGTGACGTGATATTGTTTCGCGAGGCCGGCCAGGCGCCGCGTATCGACAAAGCGGATGTAGCCGGAATCGGCGCTCCGGAGGGCTACCTCGCTCGGGTTTGGCCTGAGCGGCTCGGCGCCCGCCACGCGATTCAGCCGGTGCGGCTCGGGCATCAGCTCGTCGATCATGCTCTCGGTTTCCGCAGCGATTCTATCGACGATGTGGCTCACGCTGATGGCCTGCGAAATGTGATGAATGAAAAACAGCAACAGGCCGACGCAGGCCAGCGCAAGCAGCATTGCGCCCAGGACCGTGGCCACCGGCGCGAAGGGGTGCGGCAGCGACCGCGCCGCCGGGAGCGCCGCCATGCAATAAGAGAAGGTGCCCAGGAAAATGCCAAGCGTCCACTGCGTTACGCGGTCCCTGGAAAAGCTGACGATGATGCGGGGGGAGAACTGCATCGAGGCCAGCGTGAGCGTCATCAGCAGGATGGCGAACACGATGGAGACCACCGTCATGATGGAGGCGGCGATGCCCCCCAGAATGACCTGGGCGATCTGCGGATCCGCGTGCGAGGGGAAGATTGCAGCGGGCGCCCACGCTCCGACGGCCGGGAATTCCTCCTCCATCCAGGAGAGGAGTGCGCCAGTGAAGCCCAGCGCCAGCGCGATTGTCAGCGGCCGGATCAAAAACCCGCCGCGGAGGTTATACGCCGCGTGACGCAGGATCAAATGCAGGCGCTTGCGCATGTTCTTATCTTTTCAAGTCTAGTAGATAAGCCTTGCGCATACAAAACAGGTGAAGCCTAGCAGCCACTGACTTGCCCCTCCGCCGATCAGCCTCGCATTCAGGGGCGATATCGCACATTACTCCGAGGTCCGGTACTAAGGTACTTTTGCCGAACAAGAGTTGACGCCTAAGCCGGCTCCCCAGGCCGTTCGGTTCTATCTAGCGCATAAATAAGGGCGTTTGATCGGTTCCTCTCCAATCGCAATAATTCACCCGCGACCAATCCTGGATTTATGTAGCGCACGGGTACTAGAAGGCCTGTAAGATTAGGGCCGAAATGTATCTATCTATTGAGATTAGGTTCGGTTACGCTAAAGGCGACAAGGAAGGCCGAATTGCGCAGTTGGCGTGTGGGGATGAGGCGCCTCGTTATCGCTCTGTCCGCGGTAGCGGCGGTTCATCAGACGAAAGCGGAAGATCTCCTGGTCCTCCAGGGGCTGGCTGGAAGGCCAGGGGGACGCCTGGCGTATGCCATGCGGACGGAACCCAGAACCCTGAACCCGATCATGGTTTCGGACGTCGCTTCCCGCGAGGTGGTCCACCGGATGATTGGAGATCTCATCCACATCAATCGGGAGACGCAACAGACCGAGCCGGCCCTGGCGAAATCGTGGACGGTTTCCGCCGATGGCCGCCACTACACGCTGGAACTGCGCACTGGCGTTCGCTTTTCCGACGGCGCGCCGTTCGATGCCGACGATGTAGTTTTCAGCTTCCAGGCGGTTCTCGACGAAAAGACCGGTTCGCCGCAGCGCGATTTGTTGATCCTCGATGGCAAGCCGATCGCGGTCCGCAAGCTCGGGCCCTTACCGTGTTGTCTTCGATCTGCCGAGCCCGTACGCGGCTGCCGAGCGGCTCTTCGATGGGTTCGCCATTTTGCCGCGCCATTTGCTGGAGGCCGCGTACCGCGAGGGCAACCTGGCCCAGGCATGGAGCCTCGGCGCGGCGCCTTCGGCCATCGCGGGACTGGGGCCGTTCCGGCTCAAGGAATACGTGCCCGGGCAACGCATCGTGCTGGAGAAGAACCCGTACTACTGGAAATCGGACAAGGCCGGCGACAGGCTTCCTTATCTCACCGAGATCGGTTATTCCATCGCCGCTTCCGAGGATTTGCAGGTGCTTCGCTTCGAGTCCGGCGAATCGGACCTAATCAGCCGCGTGAGCTCGAAGAATTTCGCCGCGCTTCAAAAAGAGCGGGAGCGGAAGGGCTATACGCTGCGCTCGCTGGGACCGGGGTTGGAATACAACTTTCTGTTCTTTAATCTGAACGATCTCTCGCGCCTGCGCCTGCCTGAAGTATCCGCCCATCAACGGTTCTTCCGGCGCGCTTCGTTCCGCAAAGCCGTCTCGCTGGCGATCGATCGCGATGCGCTGGCCCGGCTGGTTTTCCTGGGACATGCGACGCCTATGACGAGCCCCGTTCCGCTGGGAAACCGGCTCTGGCTCAACGCCGCGCTTCCCAAGCCGGTACGATCGGTGGCGCAAGCCCGCCAGCTTCTGGCATCCGACGGTTTCAAGTGGTCGGCGGATGGGGCGCTCTCCGATCCCGAAGGGCACAGGGTCGAGTTTTCGATCCTGACCAGCGCGAGCAACGCGGATCGCGTTCAGATGGCGACGCTCATTCAAGCCGATCTGAAAGAGTTGGGAATGGACGTTCACGTTGCGCCGCTCGAAGCGCGCAGCTTGCAGGACCGGTGGCAGAAGACGCGGAATTTCGACGCCTGCCTCATTTCGCTGGCCGAGGGCGACGCGGACCCGAATCCCGACATGAACGTCTGGCTTTCGAGCGGAGACCTGCACCTTTGGAACCCCGGGCAGAAGGCGCCGGCGACCCCCTGGGAAGCCGAAATCGACGGGTTGATGCAGCGGCAGATGGTGACCCTGGTCCGCGCGGAACGCAAGCGCCTCTTCGACCGGGTCCAGCAAATAGCGATGGATCAACTGCCGCTCATTCCGCTGCTGAGCCCGGATATCCTCGTGGGAGCTAAGAACGGCCTGGGCGGTTTCCGCCCCGCGGTGATGGACAATTACGTCCTCTGGAATGCCGATGAGCTCT
Source organism: Terriglobia bacterium (assembly GCA_963783505.1). GTDB lineage: Bacteria > Acidobacteriota > Terriglobia > Bryobacterales > Bryobacteraceae > BOG-224. Next base: position 12,367 of record CAWAOP010000001.1, read on the forward strand.
ATTGGCAATCCGGCTCCGGAGGCGCGAAGAAATGATCGCCCCTTCCTCGGGATGGAGCAATGCGCGCCTTGTGGAGTACTGCCTGCGGGGCGACGACCGCGCCTGGCGCATCCTGGTGGAGCGGTATCAGAACCTGGTCTATTCCATTGCGCTGAAGTTCGGCGCGCCCCATCAGGACGCATCGGACATTTTCCAAGCGGTGTGGCTGGAGTTGTTTCACGAGCTGCCCCGGCTTCGCGAGGCGGAAGCGCTTCAAGCCTGGCTCGTGCGCGTGACCACGCGCAAATGTTATCAATGGAGACGTGAGCTTCAGGAGGAAACCGGCGTTCTGGAAGATGGCGCGCCGGTGGAGCGCGCTGCACGATGCCGGATTGCCGCCGGATATACTGGTCGCCGTCGAGCAGGAACAACTGGTGCGCGACTCCATCGGGCTTCTGCCGCCAAGATGCCGCGAGATGATCGCGATGCTTTTCTTCGAACAGCCTCCTCTCCGATATGAGGAAGTGGCGAAGCGCCTGCACCTGGCCCCCGGCTCCATCGGATTCATTCGCGGCCGTTGCCTGAAGCGGCTCAAACAGGTCCTCGCAGAGAGAGGCTTTTGATGCCGGGGGCGGACGAGGCTCCCAAAAGCCTCGACGACCTTGTCGCCCGGCTGGCCGCGGAACCCGACTCGCGGCGCCGATCTGCACTGCTCTCCCGCCAACGTTGGGCGCGCCCCGAGACCGTATCCAAACTCTACGAAGAGACGGTGCGCCTGGCGCGAATCGACCTGAGGCAGGCCGAGCGGCTCGCAAAATCGGCCTCCTGGCTTTCGAGAAAGATGGATGACGAGGCTTCGCGCGCCTTAGGTTTCCGCGCCCTTGGCCATATCCACTATCTGGGCGGAGAAAACCTTCAGGCCTGGAGGCACTACGGCCAAGCGCTTGTCATCTACGAACGTCTGGGCATGGAACTGGAGACCGGACGCACGCTGAGCGGAGGCATGCTGCAGGTGCTCAGCTACCTGGGCCGTTACGACGAGGCGCTGGCGTGGGCGGAAAAGGCCCGCGACATTTTCACGCGGCGCGGCGACCGGTTGCGGCTGGCGCGCCTGGACCAGAACATCGCCAATGTCCTCAACCGGCTCGACCGGTTCGAGGAGGCTCTGGCGCTTTACCGCAAGGCTTACGCGGAACTGATCGATATCGGCGGCCCGCAGGACGTCGCGATCGCGCTCCGCAACATGGCCACTTGCCAGATCGCCATGCACGCCTTCAACGACGCGCTGGACACCTACGACCGGGTTCACGCGTGGTGCGCGCGGCATGAGATGCCGCTGTTGGTGGCGGAAGCGGACTACAACATCGCGTACCTCTACTATCTGCGCGGGGAATACACGCGCGCGTTGGAACTATACGCCGCCACGCGCGAGCACTGCCATACGCTCGAGGACCACTATCACGAAGGGCTCTGCGATCTCGACCAGTCCGAGATGTATCTGGAGCTGAATCTCAGCGAGGAAGGCGCGCGGCTCGCGGAGCGCGCTCTGGGAGCGTTCCAGCGTCTCAATATGGGTTACGAGGCGGCCAAGGCGCTGACCAACCTGGCGATAGCGCGCAGCCACCACGGCGACGCCGAGGCCGCGCTGGCGGGCTTCCGGGAGGCGCGCGAGTGGTTCACTCGCGAGAACAACCGGGCGTGGATTGCGATGGTCGATCTGTACCGCGCCTTGGTCCTGTTTCAGGACGGCCGCCTGGAGGAAGCGCGGACTCTCGGCGCGCAGGCGTTCGGTTTCTTCTCGGGCTCGCCGTTCCTGGGCAAGGCCGCGCTGTGCCGCCTGCTGCTGGCGCGCATCGATCTGAACGCCGGACGCGCGGCGTCCGCCCGGAACGCCTGTCTGGACGCCATCGAGCGCGCCGAGTCGGCCGGGTCGCCGGCTTTGGGTTACCAGGCGCATTTCGTGATGGGACTGATCGAGGAATCGCTCGGGGCGCCGGAAGCCGCCTACCAGGAGTTCTTAAGAGCGCGCGATCGCCTCGAAGGTCTGCGCAGCCAGCTTCACGCCGACGAGATGAAAATCGCCTTTCTCAAGGACAAGCTGGCGGTTTATGAATCGCTGGTCGGCTTGTGCCTGAATCGCAGCGCCCCGGGCTGTGCGGCGGAGACGGCTTTCGGGTTCATCGAGCAGGCCAAATCCCGGAGCCTCGCCGATCTGATCGCCTTTCGGGCGCACCACATCCCGGCCGCGCGTGAGACCAGGCGCGTGCTGGTCGAACAGGTAGGGGCCCTCCGGGAGCGGCTCAACGCGTACACGAGTTCGATCCGCTTGCTCGAAGGCCGCCCGGCGGGTCACAGGGACGGCCAATTGGAGAAACTGCGCCGCTCCGCCGGCGAGTGCGAACGGCAGCTCCTGGAAGCGATCTCCACGGCGCGTACGGAAGACCCGGAGTACGCCAGCCTTCAGGGCGGCGGCGCCATCGGGATCGAACAGATCCGCTCGGCGATTCCCAAGGACGCGGCGCTGATTCAGTTTTACCGCGTGCGCGACGTGTTTTACGCGTGCGTCGTGTCGGAGAAAGGCCTGAAAATCGCCCCGCTGGGATCGGCTTCGGAGCTGCGCCGCTCGCTCCAGTTGCTCCGGTTTCAGCTCTCCAAGTTCCGGCTGGGGGCCGACTATGTGCGAGTGTTCCAGCACAAGCTGCTGGAAGCGGCCCGCTTCCATCTGCGGGATTTCTACCGCCAGTTGATCGCCCCGCTTCTCGGCGGACTGGACGCCGAGCACCTGATCGTCGCGCCGCACGAGTTTCTGCATTACGTGCCGTTTCAGGCGCTCTGCGATAACGACGGCTATCTGGGAGACCGTTTCCGGATTTCCTACACGCCCAGCGGGAGCGTATACTACCTATGCTCGGTGAAAGCCCCGAACGAATCCGGGGGCTCGTTGGTGATGGGCGTTCCCGACGATGCCGCGCCGTACATCCTGGATGAAGTCCGCGCGGTTGCGGCGGCGCTGCCCGGCGCCGAGACGCTCGTGGGTTCCGAGGCCACGCACGCGGCGCTGCGAGAGAAAGGCCCTCACAGCCGGATCATCCATATCGCTACGCACGGCTGGTTTCGCCAGGATAACCCGATGTTCTCCTCCATCAACCTGGGCGACTCGCAACTGAACCTTTTCGACCTGTATCAATTGAGTCTTCCGGCCGAGCTGGTCACCTTGAGCGGCTGCGGGACGGGCCTGAACGTCGTGGTGGGCGGCGACGAGTTGCTTGGCCTCAAGCGCGGCCTGCTCTATGCCGGCGCTCAGTCTCTGCTGCTTACCCTGTGGGATGTGAACGACAAGAGCACGGCCGAATTCATGAAGTTGTTCTACGAGCGTTTGAAGGCCGGGGCCGATAAGGCCCGCGCCGTGCAGGAAGCCATGGCGGCCGTCCGGGACGCCTACCCTCACCCGTTCTACTGGGCGCCGTTCACGCTGGTGGGCTCGAATCGATAGAAACGCTCCCGCGGCGCGTCTTCGCGCTGGTGCTTGCGAAGCTCTTTCAGAGACGGAAAATCGGGCCATGCACCGGCCAGATCCAAGACTCCCTGCGGCTAGGTAGCGGAGGCTCGCTCCTGGATCAGCCCGGCAACCGATTTGCTGAGCGGAATGCGCCTGGCGCGAGCGGCGGATCGCGCGTGACGCTCGGTGTCCTTGTCGAGGTAGATCGTGACCTCCGGCGTTGTAGTATAAGTCCACCTGTACTATATCAATTCGAGTAGCAGGCCAGAGGCCCACTCCACGGTGGCTTACGCGGCCGCCAGACGCAGAGCCTCGCCGAGTTCCGCCAGCTTGGAGGCGGAGGGTTTTCGGCCGGCTTCGGTTACGTAAAACACGTCGATGGCTTTGTGCGCCTCGGTATCGATCAGCACGACTTCGATGTTGCAGCCGTGCGAGGAAATCGCGGACGCCAGATCGTAAAGAAGGCCGGGGCGATCTTGCGCGACGATCTCGATCAGCGTCGCCGATTGGCTTGCCTCGGAATTGAAGCTGACCGTCGCCGGGATGCGAGACTTGCGGCTGGGCGGGACGGCCTTTGGACGGTTCTTCAGCAGCTCTCTCACGTCCAGACGCCCGGAGACGACGCGTTCGGCGGTGAGGCGCAACCGGTCCACCTCGCTGGGGTTGAGCTCCAGGTTCCGCATCGCGTCGGCGAAGATGAACGTGTCCATCACCATGCCGCGGCGATTGGAAAACGCTTCGGCGCGCAGGATGTTCATGCCGAATCCGGAAAGCGTACCGGCGGCGGAGGCGAACAGACCGGCGCGGTCGCGAGCGGCGAGCGTCATCTGCCACGCCGCGTCGAGCTTGCGGATTTCCACGGCGACGCCGCGGCCTCTCGCCTTGCGCTCGAGTTCCATGTGCTCGGCGATTTCGGCCTCCGTGTGCGTTCGCAAATAGCGCGTGGGCAAACCTTCAAGAAACGCCTCGCGCTCGGGACGCTCCTCGCTCGGTCCCGCTTCCTGGATGCGGTCCGTTTCCAATTCGCGGGTCAGCTCGTTGTAAACCGCCAGATAAAGCTGCCAAAGCTGCTCGGCCCGCCAGGGCGTCATTGCCGTAGGGTTCACCGCCGCAATATCGGCGTAGGTAAGCAGCGTGAGCGCCTTCAATCGCTCGACTGTCGCCAGGTTCGAGGCCACCTCGGCGATGGTCTGCGGGTCGAAAACGTCCCGGCTCTGCAGGACGAAGGAAAGGACCAGGTGATTGCGAATCAGGAACAGGATCGTGTCCCGCTCCGGCGCGGGCGTTCCGATGCGGCCCATGGCCGAGGCGGCCAGCCGCACGGAGCCGTCCACGTGGCCCCGATCCGGGAAGGCCTTGCCGGCGTCGTGGAATAGCGCGGCAAACACCAATGCCCCCATCGCCCCGATCTCGTCCGCGAGAGACTTGTACGGGCTGGGAGGCCGCAGCAGTTTTTCGACGGCTACGATGCTGTGCTCGTCTACCGTGTAGCGATGGTAAAAATCGCGGATCACCTGACACTCGATGCCCTTCAACTCCGGGAACACCGCGCACAGAGCGCCCGATTCGTGCATCGCCCGGAGCGCCAGCCCGGCGTGAGGCAGCGAGAAAATCCGGCCGAGGGTGGGCCAGATGGGCCGGAAGCCGGTGAAGTGCGCTTCGATTGCGGGAAGCCGCGATTCGATCCGTTGGGCCGATTCGAGCGCCGGCCGTACGCCGTGGCGGGCCGCGAACTCGAACATGCCCAGCGCCAGCTCGGGGTTGGATTCGATTTGATGGGGTTCTTTGAAGTAGGCTCGTTCCCGGCGCACGCTGATATCGGCGTTGCCCAGGCGCGAGCGCCAATCGCGAAACTGCGCGAACAGACCGCTGGTGCGCCCCTCCACCGCCTCGATCTCTCGCGTGGCCGCACGGAACACCGCCCGGGCGTGACGAAAGTACTCGCGCATCCACTGCGCCGCGCCGCCGACGCCCCACTCCTCGGAGATGGCGTCCTGCGCCTCAAACGAGAGCAGATTCTGATCGCGGCCGGCGCGCTCGTGAAGCCAGCGGCGAATGAGTGAAAGGTGGTTGAACGCAGGTTGCAGTTCCCGCGACGTCTCTCCGCCGCCCACGCCGCGTAACTGCTCCAGCCAGCGGATCACCTGATAGTCGCGCAGGCCGCCGGGAGTTTCCTTGACGTTAGGCTCCAGGTGATGAAAGGTATCTCCGTGCTTCGCGTGGCGATCGCGCGCCAACCCGGCCAGATTGCCGATGAGGGCTTCCTGGTTGGCTTGCAGGAAGCGCGGGACGCGCCGCTCGAGATCCTCGAAGAGCGCGCCATCGCCTGCCAAAAACCTGCGGTCGAGCAGGCTGATATTCAGCTCCGCGTTCTGCTCGTGGACCTGAAGGCATTCCTCCACCGTGCGAACCGATTGGCTGACCCGCAGCCCGGCGTCCCAGAGCTTCTGGAGAAAAGCGGAGAATTCGGTCTTGCGATCGAGCGCCGCGCGGTCTGACCCGCATAGCAACAGCAGATCGACGTCGGAATGCGGGAACATGTGGCGCCGGCCGTAGCCGCCTACCGCCAGCAGCGCGAGGCCGGAACCCGCCGCGGCTTCGGGATCGGGAGCCGCCAAGCCGGCCGCGGCGGCAAGAACCGCGCGATCCACCGACTGCGTGCGTTCCTCGAGCGCGCTAGCGGCGTCGCCGCTAAAGGGCCGAGTCTCCACGATCGTCGTTCCGGATGCGGATGGCTTCGGCTACCTCGTACACGAAGATCTTGCCGTCGCCGATCTTGCCCGTTCGAGCGGCGGCGGCCAGCGCTTTCAGTACCTCCTCCGAGCGGCTCTCCGGGACCACCATCTCGAGTTTCACCTTCGGCAGCAGATCGACGTTATACTCCTGCCCCCGGTAAATCTCCTTGTGGCCCTTCTGCCGTCCATGGCCGCGCACGTCGCTGATGGTCATTCCATCGATGCCGATCCCCTTCAGCGCTTCCTTGACTTCATCCAGTTTGAACGGCTGGATGATGGCTTCGATTTTTCTCATTGCTGGCGATTCTCTCCGCTATTTGATCGTAGCGCAGCGCGATCAGGATTCCAGACTATAGCCTTCTTCGCCGTGCATGCTGAAGTCCAGGCCGTCAATCTCCTGTTCAGGTTCGGCGCGGACGCCGATCAGGATGTCGCAGATCTTGAGGATGACCAGCGTGCCTACAATGGCCATTCCCCATGCGATAGCGCAGCCCAGAGCTTGGTTTAATATCTGCGACGCGTGCCCATCGACCAGGCCAAGCGGCAAAGTGTGGCCGGCCGAATCCTTGAACCCGCCGTTGACCAGATTGGTGGCGAAGACGCCCGTGAGCAGCGCTCCCAGCGTTCCGCCCGCGCCGTGAACGCCGAACGCGTCGAGCGTATCGTCGTAGCCGAATTTGGCCTTCACCGCGGTCACCATCAGGAAGCAGACAAAGCCCGCGCAGGCGCCAATGAGCAACGCCGGGAAGGGCTGCACAAAGCCGGACGCCGGAGTAATGGCCACCAAGCCCGCCACCGAGCCCGAGATGCCGCCCAACATGCTGGGCTTGCCGTTATGGATCCACTCGGCCGCCATCCAGCTCAGAGCCGCCGCGGCGGCGCCGAAATGCGTGGCCACGAAGGCGCTTGTGGCCAGCCCGGAAGCCGCCAGCGCGCTGCCGGCGTTGAAGCCGAACCATCCCACCCAGAGCAGGCACGCGCCGATCACGCTCATCGTGAGGTTATGCGGCTTCATGGATTCGTGCGGATAGCCGATTCGCTTGCCCAAATACAAAGCGCACACCAGCGCGGAAACGCCCGAAGTAATATGAACCACCGTTCCGCCCGCGAAATCGAAGCAGGGGACCGTTCCGCCCAGCGCGGCGTTCAGGAATCCGCCCTTGCCCCAAACCATGTGCGCCATGGGGAAGTAAACGAACAGGCTCCACAGCGTGGTGAACAAGAGCATGGCGCTGAACTTGATGCGCTCGGCAAACGCACCCGAGATGAGCGCCGGGGTGATGATGGCGAACATCAACTGGTAGATCATGAACGTTTGCTGCGGGATGGTGGGCGCGTAATCCGCGTTGGGCGCGCTGCCGACGTGATTCAGAAACGCGAAGCGGAAATCGCCGATGAACGAGGAATTGCCGCCGAAGGCCAAGCTATAGCCGACGACGGCCCAGATGACGGTCACCACGCCCATCAGCGCGAAGCTGTGCATCATGGCGCTGAGCACGTTCTTGCGCCGCACCAGCCCGCCGTAGAACAGGGCCAGGCCGGGGCCGGTCATCATGAGGACAAGCGCCGCGCTGACGAGCATCCAGGCGTTGTCTCCGGCGCTCTGAGCCGAGCGCGCGGCGGCTTCGACGGCCGTCAGGCGAGTAGCGATGTCGGGAGTTGGATCCGCCGCGAATGCGGCGGGCGCGTATAGCAGCGCGGCTGCGCAAAGGTAAAGCGGGGGTCTCATCTGGGAGAAGATCCAACAGGGATCACCGCTATTGTCGCGTGCGGCGCGCCGTTCTCTCCATGGAAGTTTTTATGGCGGGGATTGGAATTATTTATCCGCCGCCCTTGCGCCGCGCGGCCGGTTGCCGGCGAACCGGTATTGCTTCCAGTCGCGCGCCATGTGAATATGGAGGCGCCGATCGTCATGAAGCAACAGTGTTATATGGCGGCGATCTACCTGACCTGGGCGGTGTATCTGGGCGGGTTGGTTTATCTCGGCTATCAATCGCGCTGGCCGCTCGCGGCGGTCTGGCTGATTGGCGTACCTTTGTTTGAGTGGATCTACATCCGCAAGTTTCCGAGCCTCTCAAAGGCAATGGGCTACGGGCCAATCGCCGACCAACCGGGCGAGACGGTTTCCGCGGCGCGCGTGAAAGTGACTCTCTACACGGCGATCGGCTGCCCTTTCTGCCCGCTCATCGAGAGGCGCCTCAGGGAATTGCAGAGGCAAATGGGGTTCTCGCTGGAAACGGTTGACGTGACTCTTCGCCCCGACATTCTGGCCTCCAAAGGCATCCGTTCGGTGCCTGTGGTCGAAACCCGCGGCAGGTTCCTGACCGGCCTGGTGTTTACGAAGGACCTGGCCGCCGCCATCGGCGCCGCCGGCCCGGCATGAGACCGGAATCCCACGCCGCCGAATGTGGTATCCTGGTAACCGTACCAAAACGAGATTAAGAGAAGACAAGGAGCATTACCCCCAGAATGGCACTGGCGCGCGAAGCAAAACAGCAGATCTTCTCCGCCAATCAGCGTCACAAGTCCGACACTGGGTCGCCCGAAGCGCAAATTGCCTTGCTGAGTCAGCGCATTTCGCTGCTGACCGAGCATCTGCGGGCGCACCTGAAGGACCACGGTTCCCGCAAGGGGCTGTAGACCTTGGTCGCCAAGCGCCGGCGGCTTCTGACCTATCTCCGCGATACGGATCCCCGGAACGCTATAAGGCGGTATTGCAGACGGCTCGGCATTCGCCGTTAGTCCATCCGTCGGAAGCAGCCCGAAGCCATGTGTGTGGCGGGCTTTCTATCGGCAGTACGCCAGCGCGGCCCAAGCGGGCCCGAAGGTTCCGCTTTTATCTACTGCGCAATTCACCCTGTCAGCTCCACTCTCCCAAGGCTCCTTTATGGACGCCGACATTGACTGGCCGGGACGTCCGCGCGTGCGCGCTCCCGAGCCGAGGTTGGAGGTTTGAACAAAATTTCCATGGTTCATACAGTTGAAGTCGATCTGGGCGGCCGGATCATTACCTTTGAAACGGGCAAGATGGCCAAACAGGCGAACGGCGCGGTCGTCGTTCGCTCCGGGGACTCGGCCGTCCTCGTCACCGCTTGCATGGCCGAAGAGGCCAAACCGGGAGCCGGATTTTTCCCGCTCACCGTCGATTACCGCGAATACACTTACGCCGCCGGCAAGATTCCGGGCGGCTTTATCAAGCGCGAGGGGCGCCCTTCGGAAAAGGAAGTCCTCACCTGCCGGCTGATCGACCGGCCGATCCGGCCGCTGTTCCCCGAAGGGTTCCTGAACGAAACGCAGATCATCGCGCATGGTGCTCTCGGCCGATCCGGAGCAGGACCCGAACTCCCTGGCCATCGCCGGCGCCGCCGCCGCGCTGGCCATTTCCGATATTCCGTTCCATTACGTGCTGGGCGGCGTCCGCGTGGGCATGAAGGACGGCGCCTACATCGCCAACCCGACCTATACGGAGGGCCGCGAATCCAAGCTGAACATCGTGGTCGCCGGCACCGAAGACGGCATCGTCATGGTGGAAGCCGGCGCGCAGCGAGGTCTCCGAAGAGGAAGTTCTGGGCGCCATCGAATTCGGCCACGATTGCTGCAAGAAGATCGCCGCCGGCATTCGCGAGCTGGTGGCGCTGGCCGGCAAGAAGAAGCGCGAGTTCGCTTCGCCCGCGCTCGATCAGGACCTCTACGACGCGATCGCGAAGGACGCCCGCGCGGAGCTGACCGACGCGCTGAACACGCGAGAAGTACGAGAAGCTGGAAAGCTACGCGCGCGTCGCCGCGCTGAAGAAGCGCGTGGTGGAAGCCCTGCCGGAAGAGCAGCAGCGCGGAAGCCGGCAAGTGCTACGACGCGCTCAAGGAGCGCATCTTCCGCGACGAGATGCTGAAGAAGCGCCGCCGTCCGGATGGCCGCGCGTTCGACCAGGTCCGCCCCATCACCATCGAAACCGGCGTTCTGCCGCGCACCCACGGCTCGGCGCTGTTCACGCGCGGCGAAACGCAGGCGCTGGTCACGGTCACGCTGGGCACCAAGGACGACGAGCAGCGCATCGAGCTGCTCGAACCCGGCGAGGCCTCCAAGCGCTTCATGCTGCACTACAATTTCCCGCCGTTCAGCGTGGGCGAAGTCGGCTTCATGCGCGGCCCCGGCCGCCGCGAAATCGGCCACGGCGCGCTGGCCGAGCGCGCGCTTTCCGCGCTGATCCCGGACGAGACGGCGTTCCCCTACACCATGCGCGTGGTGAGCGACATCCTGGAATCGAACGGTTCCAGCTCGCATGGCCACCGTTTGCGGCGCGTCGCTGGCGCTGATGGACGCCGGCGTGCCGCTGGCCGCGCACGTGGGCGGCGTGGCGATGGGCCTGGTGATGGAAGGCGACAAGTACGCCATCCTGACCGACATCGCCGGCGCCGAAGATCACTACGGCGACATGGACTTCAAGGTGGCCGGCACGCGCGACGGCATCACCGCGCTGCAGATGGATATCAAGGTGCCCAACGTGACCACGGCCATCATGAAGGAAGCGCTGGAGCAGGCGCGCCGCGGCCGGCTGTTCATCCTCGACAAGATGTACGAGGCGATTGCCGGAGCCGCGCGCCGACATGTCGCAGTACGCGCCGCGCATTTACACCATGCACGATTCCGACCGATAAGATCCGCGACGTCATCGGACCCGGCGGCAAGGTGATCCGCGGCATCATCGAGCAGACCGGCGTCAAGATCGACGTCGAGGACGACGGCACGGTGCACGTCGCGTCCGCCGACGAAGCGTCCGCCAACAAGGCGCATCCAGATCATCTCCGACATCACCGCCGCGGCCGAGGTCGGGCAAGACCTATCTGGGCAAGGTGGTGCGGCTGGTGGATTTCGGCGCGTTCGTCGAGATCTTCCCCGGCACCGACGGCCTGCTGCACATCAGCGAGATCGCCGAGAACCGCATCCGCGACGTACGCGACGAGCTGAAGGAAGGCGACCAGATCCTGGTCAAGGTTCTGGCTCTCGAAGGCAACAAGATCAAGCTCAGCCGCAAGGCCGTGCTGCGCGAGCAGCGCGAGAAGCTGAAGCAGGGGAAACCCTAGAACGGGGCTATCCGCTGTCCGCTCTCCGCTTTCCGCTAAGGCTTTGACTGCGCGGATTGCGGACGGCGGACAGCGGATAGCGGATAGCTACCGTGCCCATCCGCGTGTTCAACGTCACCCGGAACGCCGAGCTGGCTTCAAGGGCCGACGTGGCCGATACCAGCGAAAAGCGGCGGACCGGGCTGCTCAAGCACACTCGTCTGGAACCGGGCGATGGGTTGTGGATCGTTCCCTGCGAATCGGTCCACACGTTCTTCATGCGGTTCGCGATTGACCTGCTCTATCTGGACAAAGCGAAGCGCGTCCGTAAGATCAGACATTCCGTGGCCCCCTGGCGGGTTTCCGCGTGCCTGAAGGCTCACTCGGTACTGGAACTTCCGGCGGGAACGCTTGCGGGTACCGAGACGGCGGTGGGCGACGAGGTCGTAATTAGCAAATTGATGTGAGGTCAGATCCCTCGGGCAGTTGTTATACCGGCGACTGTATGAAGTCGAACGGCTCCGCCATCGTCACCCTACTGTCAGAGATCGGGCCCCGTTAGACCCGTCGGTATCCAGTCCTGTGGCAAGCCCAATTGCTGTGCGATTACGTCGCGATCCAGCGCCAGGTTGCGGCCGATCTCGAGCCTTCCACCGCGATATAGCGCTCCGATTTCTCCCAGAGCCCATCGTAGTGGACCTTGAACTGGTTAAACCAGCCGTCATTGCCTGCGTTCTCCAGATCCAGCATCGGCCGGAAGTAATCCTCCGCGTCTTCGTAGTTATAGGGCGTGAACTCCACTCGCATCCGCCCCACCCCGCCGCTGTGTGACACCATAGTCAGGCTGACCGCCGGCGCGCTGATCGTAAAAGCGAACCTCGAACTGCGATGTGCATGTTTAGTTTTCTTGCCGTGGCTGCGGCCGGGGTGCCTGCTTCGGCGACCATTTTGGCAAGCTCGCGAATCCCACTGATTGCTGTTCCGAAGCTCCGTTCAAGTTCCCCGTTTCGACCGAATCCAGGACGGGCTCTTTGTTCTCCCAGCGGCTTGGGGTCAACATCAAGAGGCGGACGGAACACCCTGAGCGGCACATTTTGGAAGAGCGTGGGCTCTCGTCGCGGCGCAGGTCTTTCAGTGTCACCCCGACGATCAAAAGATCCTCGTCCGCGCTCCCGAGCAACTTGTGGTACGCGTCTTTCTGACCAAGATCCTGGCGGTTCTTATAGATGTTGGTAATGCCAACCCGCGCCCACCTCTGAACTTGTTCGTCTATGGCGGTTTTGCTTCGTTCCAGCATGGCGCTGGAACTGATGAACAGACTCCCTGATCTTCTCGACTTTTCTCTCGTAGCCGAACAAAAAGAATAGGACAAACGTTGCAAGGAGAATTAGTATCCCCGCTGGGATTCGGGGTTCCAGGAACCTGGAAAGACCCAACCACTCAGTGCTGACTGCCGAGAGTGACAATACCAGTGCTATCGACTGCAAGCACCCCGAGGGCCAACTCTCGCCGTTCTTCAGTACGCGGTGCCACCAACCCATATGCGCTCTCCCACAGCAGGCTATCGGAACACAGCGCGCTCCATAAATCAAGGCAAGGGATTAAGTATTTGAACGGATATGAGCGGCCCGAGCCGGCGCGATTCCGCGCGACTGTTACTTCGTTACCGCCAGCCGGCGGTGGTCCTTCAGGATGCAGCGGTCCATGACGACCACCAAGCCCGCCTCATCCGCGCGCCGCGCGGCCGCTTCGTGGTACACGCCTTCCTGCATCCAGACCATCCGGGCGCCCTTTTTTATGGCAGCCTCGACGATCTCGGGCACGAACTCGGAACGCCGGAAAACGTCTACGATATCCACCGCATCGGGAACCTCGTCCAGCGTCGCGTAGCATTTCTCGCCAAGGACTTCGCTCTCCTCGGGATTAACCGGGATGATCCGGTAGCCGGCCCGTTGCAGGTACTCGGCCACGCCGTAGCTGGGCCGGAACCGCTTGCCGGACAGGCCGACCACGGCGATGGTGCGCGCCGCGTGGAGTGTTTCCGCCACGCGGTTCATCGCGCCTCCGATCTTGGCTTCGCCGGCTTGAGCGCGCGTTTGAGCCGCACGACTTCTTCGGGGCTTAAGTAGCGGCTTTCGCCGGGAGCGAGCGATCCGAGTTCGATCGGGCCAATGGCCACCCGCCGGAGTTTTTCGACCAGCTTCCCGAAGTGTTTGAACATGATCCGAATCTGATTGTTGCGGCCCTCGAAGAGGCGAACCTCGTACCAGGGGTTCTCAGCTTTACGGATGAGTTTCAAGCCCGCAGGTTTCGTGCGGCGAGCGGGTCCGGAACCCCGGCCCAGCGGAACTCCCTCGCGAAACCCTTGCTCCTGTTCGCTGGTCAGAGAGCCGTTCACCTTGGCGACATACGTCTTCGGCAGGTGCGTAGCGGCGGACATCACGGCGTTGGCCACCTCGCCGTCATTGGTCAAAAGCAGGAGGCCCTCGCTGTGGTAGTCCAGGCGGCCGACCGGGTAGACCCGCTCCTTCATCCTGGGAAGCAAGTCCATTACGGTCTTGCGGCCCTCCGGGTCGCTCAAGGTGGTCATGACCGCGCGAGGCTTATTCAGCGCCACGTAGACGAGGTTCTTCGGGAGATGGATTGGGCTCCCATCCACTTTGATGTGGTCGCGCTCGGGGTCGGCCTTGGAGCCGAGTTCGGTAACCGCCGTGCCGTTCACCCACACGCGGCCTTCGAGGATCAGCGCTTCCGCCTTCCGCCTCGAGGCGACTCCGGCGCGAGATAGGATTTTCTGAAGCCGCTCCTCTGCCATCACGCCTCCGACGACGGGTTTTCCTGGGCGGCTCGGGCTCCGTGAGGTCCGAAGGTCCGGCGTCCTCCGTGGCCCGATCTTCCAGGGGTTGGTTTTGCCCGGCTACTGGCCCGGCGATTGTTTCGGAGCCGGACGGCGGCGCTTCGGGAGAGGGCGCCGGCACATCGTCGGCGAACGCCATTCTCCGGATTTCGTCCAGTTCTTTCAGAGAGGGCAGCTCGCCCAAATCGCTCAGGCCGAACTGAACCAGGAACTCCTTGGTAGTCCGGTAGAGAATCGGCCGCCCGATCACATTCTTACGCCCTGCTTCGGAGATGAGCTTCCGTTCCAGCAGGGTCTTCAGCACGCCGGCCCCGTGTACGCCGCGTATCTCCATGATTTCAGGCGCCGTAACCGGCTGTTTGTAGGCCACAACAGCCAGCGTTTCCAAAGCCGGCAGCGAGAGTTTCAGCGGCGGCTTCAGGCTCTTGACAAAGTCCTGGACGGCGTCATGGTGTTCGGCCTTGGTAGCCATCTTGAAACCGCCGGCCACTTCCCTAATGGAGACGCCGTGTTCGGGCTTTTCGTATTCCGCCACCAGCTCGGCGATCAGCGGCCGAATTCGTTCGCGCGGCTGCCCAACGCCGGCGGCTAGTTGCTCGATCGTCACAGGTTCTTCCGTGACGTAAACGATGGCCTCCAGAATGGCCTTAAGTCGTGTATCTTCAATCGGAAACGGCTCGGAAATCAGTTCTTCCACCGGCCGCGAGCCGAGGATTTCCTCCATGGAGAAAGCAGCCGGGGCCGACGCTCCAGCTTCCGCAGGCGCTTCTGCGCCATCCGGCGCGTCGGACGGCTCGGGCGCCTCAGCCTCCACAGGTTCTTGGATTGGCGCGGGTGATTCGGCGCCAATAGACGATTCGTCCGGAGATGACGCGTCGGATGGGACCGGCGTTGGGGGCGGAGTTGGCGCCTCGGATGAGGCTGCCGCTTCTTCGCTCGATTCCGGAGACTCCGCCCGTAATTCTAGTTCTTCCATGGCCTAGTTGTAGTCTTTTTCGATTGCGGCAATAGGCTCGTCCGAAGCAAAGACGGCATCGAAGTTGGCGTGCCGCCGGAGAGCGATTTCGCCGAATAAGTCCTTCTGTGTCACCACGACAGCCTGCATTCGGACCATCTCCAGGACGGCCAGAAAAAGCGCGATCATGGCCCGCCGGGTACGCTGCCGCTCGAAAACCCGGAGGATGAATACCGGCTGCTCGCCCGCCTCGGTGAATTCCATCCGCAGATAACGGATCATATCCGCCACGGTGACGTCGTCGGACTGCACCTCGTAAACCGGGCGGGTCTTGACGCGCTCCAACGCTTCGCCGAAGGCCTTGACCAAGTCGAACAGAGAGACAGCCAGCCCCGGATCGGCCCCTTCGCCTTCGAAAGCCTTGATCTGGGGATTCGACCAGACGTTCTCTTCGATCAACCGCTTCTGCTGGAGCATCTCGGCGGCGTTCTTGAACCGCTCGTGCTCGAGCAGCCGTTCGACCAGTTCCTGGCGGGGATCCTCCGAGGCATCGCCATCGGCCGCCAACGCCGGGTCGCGCGGGAGCAGCATCCGCGACTTAATGTGGATGAGGGTCGCCGCCATGTAGACGAACTCGGCTCCGACGTCAATATCCATCTCGCGCGCTCTGTCCAGGTACTCCAGGTATTGGGCGGTGATGGTAGCGATTGGAATGTCGCGAATATCGATCTGCTGCTTGCGGATGAGGTCGAGAAGCAGGTCGAGCGGTCCGGCGTACTGTTCCAGTCGGACATCCAGCGGCGACGACACTGTATCTCACGATAGCATAAGCGATTCCACGAGCCTCTCGCCTCTCGAGCCGGGCGGCAGCCGCCAGGTCGGCGGCTTGGGGCGGAGATCGCTGGATCGAAAACTATATGATTATTTTTCAATAGCTTAAGAGGGTTTCTGCGGTCCGGCCCGGAAGCCGGTACTCCGCTGTTGGATGCGTCTGGCGCAATCGCGGCCGAATCTATGAGCGCGACCCGAAAAAAACCGGAACTTTTGCTGAAAAGGGATAACCTTTCGGACAACCGAGTCGTCTTCCCTTTTGGTACGCCCCCAAAATCGTAACGTCGGAAGAATGTGATGTCACACGCCTACAACAATTCTCCAATCCCCAGCATTAGAGGGGGAGCGCAGCCGGAACCGCAGCCAGTTCAACCAGTTAAGCCGGGTCCGGTAGTTGTCCCGGTCCCACCTCCGCAACAGGAGCCGCGACGGTTTCCGCTGTGGGGTATTTTCCTGATGGTGCTCGTCGTCGTTGGCGGGTTGGCCTATTACTACAAGGCTCAGCAAGCGGCGCAGATGGCCAGCGGAGCGGCCGCGTCTATTCCGACTGCCACGGCGACGACCGATGACGTGGTCGAAACCATCCGCGTGAGCGGAACCATTACGGCGGCCAATCAGCAAACCATTCTCGCTCCACGCATCCAAGGCAGCCGGACGGATGTGAACCGGGGCGGCGCAATTGGGGCTCAGACGGCGGGCCGCGGCGGCGGCCTCGGCAACCAAACGCTGGGCGCCGGTTTCGGCGCGGCCCAGATGAACGATTTCTCGTTGGTGTTGATCAAGCTCGCCACGGCCGGCGGACACGTGAAGACCGGGGACGTGATCGCGCAATTCGACCCACAGATGCAGCAACAGCGGTTGGCCGATTATGCCGACACGATCATCCAGACCGAGGCGAGCATCAAAAGCCAGATGGCCAGGCTCGACGCGCAGGCCGAGCAGCATGACCAGACGGTCCGCTCCTCCAAAGCCAGTTGGGACCAGGCGATATTGGATGAGAAGCAGAAGCCGGTGGTCTCGCGCATCCAGGCGGAATTGTACGGTCTGAGCTCGGATCAGGCGAAGGCCACGTACGACCAGTTGGTTTACGAGGACTCGATAGTGGACGCAATTCAGCGCTCGCAGATCAAGAGCTCGGAGTTGACCCGCGATCAGTCCAAGCTGGAACAGCAGCGCGCCGAGCAGAACGTAAAGAAGATGACCATGACCGCGCCGATGGACGGAATTGTCGTCTACGCCACGATCGTGCGAAACAGCAATGAACTGGGGCAGGTTCAGATTGGCGATCAGGTTACGGCCGGGCAGCCGTTCATGTACATCGTGGATCCCAACTCCATGGTGCTGAACGCTCAGGTGAATCAGGTGGACGCCGAGAGGCTGCGGATCGGCTATAAGGCAAGAATCCGCCTGGACGCGTACGCGGACATCGAACTGCCGGGCACGGTCGAAGGCATCGGCGCCATGTCCAAATCGAGCGTGTTCCGGGCCGGCTATGTGGGGGTCATTCCCGTCCGGGTGAAATTGGACAAGCAGGATGAGCGCGTCATCCCGGATCTCACGGGCAGCGCGGAAATCTCTCTGTCCGCGGAAGCAAATGCGGTTAGCGTGCCTCGGGGCGCCGTGTTCGACGAGGGCGGCGGCCACTTCGTTTTCGTGAAGAACGAACAGGGTGGCTGGACGAAGAAGCAGGTTGAAATCGGAGTGCGGGGCTTTACGAAAGTCGCGATCCACTCGGGAGTGGCCAAGGGCGACGTTGTGGCGCTCGATCGGCCGAAACAGTAGCGGCCGGAGAGGACCGGAGGAATCATGGCTTCAAGAGAAATCAGACCCGAGATACGCCTCGGAAAGGGTAATCCGAAGCGCGTGAAAATGATGTTCTGGGCCGTCGGTCTGGCGGCGATGGGAGGGGGCCTATGGGCCGCCTATCATTTCGGGGCCGCGACCGACGTCGAGATCCCGGTGTCGCGCGCCCACGTGGGCGATTTCGTGATTAGCGTGCGCACCCGCGGAGATATCAAGAGCACGCATTCCGTCCAGGTCACGGCGCCGCAGATTCCCACCATGCGCATCGTGAAGATGGCGAAAAACGGGCAACTGGTCAAGAAGGGCGACACGGTTGTGGAGTTCGATACGGCCACGCAGATGGATCAGATCCTCCAGCGCCAGAACAGCGTGGATCAGGCCCAGAACAGCATTACTTCTACCGAGGCCAGCCAGCGGATGACCAACGAGCAGGATGCCATGAACAAGCTCCAGGCCGAGTTCGGGTTCGAGAACGCCAAGTTGCAGGCCAGCAAGGCTGCCGTCGTCTCCTATATTTCAGGCGAGAAGGCGCGCATTCAGGTGAATAACGTCGAGGGCCAGTTGCAGCAGGTTCGCTCGATGATCAACGCGCATCAGGTGCAAAATGGAGCGGAGTTGGTTCGCGTCGATCAGCAGCGCGACAAGGCTTTGGCCGACTTGAAGACGGCGCAGGGTTACCTGGACAACATGGTGCTCAAGGCTCCCGCGGACGGCGTCGTGAACATTCTTCCCAACTTCCGTTCGGGCGCCAGGACCGGAAGGTCGGGCGCTCCGCAATTCAAGGAAGGCGACAATGCGTGGACCGGCGCGAGTATCATGGAGATCCCCGACATCACGCAGATGTACATCGACCTGAAGCTCGATGAGGTTGACCGCGGCAAGATCGCCATGGGCCAGGACATCAAGATTCGGGTGGACTCCATTCCGGAAAAGGAGTTCGCCGCCAGATTGGATTTCATCAGCCCGGCGGCGTCCCTGGTGTTCACGGGCGTCGGAGCCAATCAGCAGGCCAATACTCAGAAATACTTCCCGGCGCGTGGATCGCTCCAGACCCTGGACGACCGTTTGCGTCCGAACACGAGCGCCAGCGCGGAGATCATTATTGAGCGGTCGCCGAACAGCCTTTTGATCCCGACCCGGGCGAATTTCGACAGGAACGGCAAGCCTATCGTTTACCTGCAAAAGGGCAAGGAATTTGTCGTCCGCGAAATCAAGGTCGGCAAGCGCAACGACGAAGAAGTGGTCGTGACCTCCGGATTGCAGGAGGGCGACATGGTTGCGATGGAAGACCCGTTTGCGGCGGCCAAGAAGGCCAGGAAGAAGATATAGTGCGTCCGGTTTTGCCGGCGCGGATTGAACTTTCATGAAGAAGATCATCATTCGTCTGATCGTGCTGGCCGTCGTGGTTGGTCTCGGTTACGGCGGCTACCGTTACTTCAAGCAGGGCCCGGCGAAGACCACCAACATCGCCACGGCCAAGGTCCAGAAGGGCGACGTGGTCATTCGCGCCTATACGCGGGGCGAACTACGAACCGTCCGGACTTATCCGCTCTATGCGCCCAACTTGAATGGCACCGTGCAGGTGACGGCACTGGCCGCCATGGGCGCGTACGCCACCGAGAAAGATCTGATCGTCGAGTACGACGATTCCGAGCTGAACGCCGCCATCGACGCGGACAATCTCAATATTCAGTCCACGGACGAGAGCATCAAGCAGCAGCGGCTGTCGTGGGATCAAACGAAGAGCCAGGACGCGGTCACGCTGCTGACGGCGCAATACAATGTCCGCCGCGCCGAACTCAATCAGCAGCAGAACCCCGTGCTCGACCGGATCACGGGATTGGGTTACGACCTGAGCCTGGAGCAGTCTAAGCGCGCGCTGGATCAGACAAAAATCAACATTCAAGTTCACAACGACCAGGCGGACGCACAGCTTGCCATTTATGACTCCAACCGCCGGCGCGCCGTCCAAAGTCTACAGTTGGACCAGGGACGGCTCCTGAACACCAAGCAGTTGGCGCCGCTCTCGGGCCTGATCGCGATCAAGCAGAACCGCGGCGGCAACTTCAACATGGGCCAGCAGATGCCGGACATCCGCACGGGCGATACGTTGCAGGCCGGCATGAACGTGGCGGATATTCTGGATTTGTCCGAGGTGGAGCTTTCGGCGAAGGTCGGCGAGTTGGACCGCGCCAATCTTAAGGAAGGACAGACCGTAATGATCCAGCTCGACGCGATTCCCGGCAAGCGATTCCCGGGAATCATCAAGACGTTGAGCGGAACCGCGGTTTCCGACGTTTTCTCCGGCGATCCGTCCAAGAAATTCGATGTGGTGTTTGGGGTCAACATGCGCACGCTGCTTTCTGGAATTGGCTTGAGCGCGGCGCAGGTTGACCAGATCATGAACACGGCCGCCGAAAACGCCAAGAAGAACCTGATCAGCTTCGCGCCCGATATGGGCGGCGGCCGCGGCGGCGGCGGCGGTGGCGGCGGCGGTGGTTTCGGCGGACCTGGCGGGCCTCCGGGCGGTGGCGGCGGCGGAGGGGGCGGTGGCGGTGGAATGGATGCAGCCACGCTGGCAGCTCTCCAGGCTATCCAACAAGGCGGCGGTCGTGGCCAGGGCGGCGCTGGCGGCGGGGCCGGCGGCGGCCAGGGGCAGGGAATCCAGGGTGGCGGTGGACGCCAGGGCGGCGGTTTTGGCGCAAACATGTCCGATGAGGACCGCCAGAAGATGACCCAGCTCCGTCAACAGATGCAGAACGCTTCCGATGCCGATCGCGCGAAACTTCAGCAGCAGCTTTCGGATTTGATGCAGAAATACGGCATGGGGCGCGGCCGTGGTGGGGACAATGCCGGCGGCGCTGGATTTGGCGGAGGCCGCGGCGGCGACATGGCCGGCGGCGGAGGCGGTTTTGGTGGCGGGCGCGGCGGCGATATGGCCGGCGCCGGTCAGGGTCGAGGTCCTGGCGGTGGCGGCGGCCAAGGCGGAGGTGGACAAGCTCGCGCTTATGTACCCACGGCCGACGACCTTGCGAACGCCAAGCTGCCGCCCCCTCCCGAAGAAAGCTCGGGAGCCGTCAAGCAGCTTCTCCGGCCAGGCTTGCTCGCGGATGTCGAGGTTGAAATCGAAAAGATTCCCGACGCGATCCACGTTCCCAAGCAGGCTGTTTTCTTGAGAAACGGACAGAACGTGGTATTCATTCAGACGCCGGACGGCAAGTTCCAGCAGCGCACCGTTCAGGTGGCCAAGAGCAGCGAAACCATGACCGTGCTCACTGCCGGCGTGGCGCCGGGGGAGACGGTCGCGCTGGCCGATCCAACGGCGCAAGCGAAGGAAGGCAAGAGCACGACCGAGGAGCCAAAAGGCTCCAGTGACGCCATGAAAGGTTTCGGAGGGAGTTAGCCATGCTGTTTGGAAGAATGGTTCCCGAATTGAAGATGGGGCTTGCGAGCCTTTTCGCTCACAAGCTCCGCAGCATGCTGACGATGCTCGGCATGATCTTTGGCGTTGGCGCGGTGGTGGCCATGCTTTCCATCACCAACGGCGCCGAAAAACAGATGATGGCCTTCATCGATCAGCTTGGCGTAAATAACATCATCATCGAGGCGAAGGAAGCCACCGATTCGGACAGTCTGGCCACGGTGCGCGCCATTTCTCCGGGCCTCACGTTCAGGGATTACCGGGCCATCGTCGATAACGTGCCCGGCCTGGAAGCTATTACTCCTCGCAAGAAGTTCAAGCCGACGGCGGTGCTTCCCAAGAGCCTTCAGGAGCCTCCGGATCTGATCGGCGTCCTGCCGAATTACGCGGAAATCAACAGCTTGAAGCTGGTGGAAGGACGCTTCTTCAGCGCCGAAGAGAACGATGCTTCCTCGCCGGTCTGCGTGCTGGGAGAATCGGCCAAAGTGAACCTGCTGGGCTACGACCCGGCGGTCGGCAAGTACGTGAAAGTCAACGATTCGTGGCTGCAGGTGATCGGCGTGCTCACTTCGCAGGCGTCTTCCGATAGCGAAATGGAGGGCGTCCAGTCCATCAACCGCAACAACCTGGTCATCGCGCCGCTGAACACCGTGATGAGGCGGTTCGAGGACGCCACCAGCTATTTGCGCGATGAAATTGACGGCATGTACATGAAGGTGAATACCGGAGTCGATTCGATACAGACCTCCAACGTAGTCCGCGCCATCCTCTCGAACACGCACAAGGAAGCGGGCGATTTCTCCATCATCGTTCCCGCCGGCCTGCTGGAGCAGAAGAAGCAAACGCAGTTCATTTTCAAGATCGTCATGATTTGCATCGCCGGCATCTCGCTGTTGGTGGGCGGTATCGGCATCATGAACATCATGCTGGCGACCGTCCTCGAGAGAACGCGCGAAATCGGTATCCGCCGCGCTATCGGCGCCCGGCAGGCCGACATTTTGCGCCAGTTCCTTTCCGAAGCCGTGCTGATTTCAATCGCGGGCGGATTGGTAGGCATCGGCTTCGGGGTCGGGCTTTCCCAGGTGATCGCGTCGGCCGCGGGCTGGACAACGGTCGTAACGGCCTCTTCCATCGCCGTCGCGTTCGGCGTTTCCGTGTTCATCGGTTTGCTATTTGGAATTTATCCGGCCGCCCAGGCCGCAAAGCTGGATCCCATCGAGGCGATCCGTTACGAGTAAACAAATTATGTTGCGCAGAACTCTTATCGCAGGACTACTCTTGGCCACTGGCGCGTTTGCGCAGATGAGCTCGTTCCCCAAGCCGTCCTATTTCCGGGAGACGTTCAATAAGGCCAATACCAAGGTCGAATTGCAGCCCCCGGTGCGGCTCCAGGATTTCGTGGCGTCGGGCGAAGGCTGCGTGCAGCCGGAAACCATCAAGATGCCCAGCGCGAACCAGGGGCTCCAAAACGCCACCGAACTGGGTCTCACGGAAGACGCATCCAAGGTCTACGACATATCCGGGCCAATGCCCGAAGCGCCTGGAGGGGCCAAGGCTTCGGTCAACGTCCCCGAGCCGTTGAAGCCGGAACCGACTCCGGCGAAATGCCTGCGGCTCGGCCTGAGGGATTTCGTCGATCTGGTGATGGCCAACAATACCGACATCCAGATCAGCTACCTGACCGTCGAAACGTCGAAGAATAACGTCACCTCGGTTTACGGAAGGTGGGACCCATCCGCGACCTTCGGATTTTCGCCCTCGTGGTCTTACAAGGACTCGCAGAAGAATAATCCCTTCCCCACAACCAGCAAGACCGAGAGCTGGCCGCTCAACTTCGGCTTCAGCGAGACGCTTTCGTCCGGCCAGACCATCAGGGCCACCGGCAATGGCTCCAAAACGGCGAGCTGGGGCGGCAATCCCTCGTTCAGTTCCGGGATGAGCTTTTCGATTGCGCAGCCGCTGATTCAGAACCGGGGAAGCTACATCAACCGCCTTCCGCTGCTGCAGGCGCAGAGCTCGCTGAAGACCACTCAGTTCGGTCTGGCAAACACGCTCATCTCGGATGTGTCCGCCGCCGAGACGGCCTACTGGAACGTGGTTTCCGCCCGGGAACAGTTGTTCGTCTCCGAGATGTCTTGGGAAACGGACCGGAAGCTGCTGGCATACAACGTACACCAGTACCAACTGGGCGGCCTTTCTTATCTGGGATTGTACCGGCCCCAGACGACCATGGCAGGGGCGGACGCCGCGCTTTCCAGCGCGCGTTACAGTCTGAGCAGAACGCTGGATGCGCTCCGAAAACAGGTCGCGGCGGATCTCGATCCGGCCATTCGCGATCTTCCGATCGTCCTGACGGATTCTCCCGAGCTTTCCGCGTCCGAGGCCATCGTTCCCGACCGGGAGCAGGAAGTGCAGATGGCTCTCGCCACCCATCCGACCATCAAAACCTATATCGAACGGCTGAACTCCGACGAGATGTCCCTCCAGTCGGCGAAGAACGGTTTGTTGCCGAATCTGAGTCTGACGGCCAGCTATAACGGCGCCGGGGCCGGCAGCCTGTACACGGGGGGCTTCGGAACCAGTTATTATGGCCCCCCCATCCCAGGCGGACTGGGAGACGCTCTGAGCCAGATGTTCGGCTGGGGCAATCCCACCTACCAGATGAACCTTCAATTGACGCTGCCGATCCGGTCGCGCTCGGCTTCCATGACCATGGCGAACGCTCTCATCGGCAAGAAAAGCGACGCGCTCACGCTTCGAACGCAACAACAGGGCCTCCGCTTAAACGTTCTGAACGCCCTTACCAGTTTGCAGGGCGCCAAGGATCAGTTGGCTCTAGCGAAGGTCCAGGCCGACTACTCGCAGTTGGACTACGACGCTCAAAACCTCGAGTACCGGTTGGGAACCAATACGCAGATCGACGTGGTCAATTCCGCCCAGGCGCTTGCAGGGAACCTGCAGGCCTTGGTCAACGCACAGGTCAGCCTGAGGTTGAGTCTGCTGGCGCTGTATCAATCGACCGGCGAGCTTCTTGACCGCCGCGGCATCGTGATCAAGTAGCTTCGTCAGTCGCCGGTTGTAGAGGCCCAGGTCAGCCCCACGCTGGCCTGGGCCTTGCTGCGTTTGTCGCGGCAGCGCAGGAGCCCAGCGAAGGTTTTGCGAACCCGCCGCGGCTCCGGTGCGTTAGCACAATAGTAACGATCATGATTGCATTGCGAAACGTCGAACGCTTCTACGAAGGCGGTTTCGGACGCAGCTATGTGCTGCGGCGCATCAACCTCGATATCCGCGAAGGAGAATTCGTCACGATCATGGGCCCGTCCGGAGCGGGCAAGTCCACGCTTCTGAGCATCCTTGGAATGCTCGACGCCGCGTGGACCGGAGAATTCGAGTTCCTGGGGCAGCCGGTTCATCCGATGAAACCCAAGGGCCGGATCGAGCTCAACAAAAAGTACATTGGCTTCGTGTTCCAGAGCTACCACCTGATTGACAACCTCACGGTATACGAGAACCTCGAAGTGCCGCTCTCCTATCGGAACGTGAAGCGCGCCGAACGGGCCGCCCTGGTCTGCGACGCTCTCGACCGCTTCCATATCGTCGGAAAGCGCGACCTGTTTCCCAGCCAGCTCTCCGGGGGCCAGCAGCAGATCGTCGCAGTGGCGCGGGCGGTCATCGCCAATCCCAGGCTGATCCTGGCGGACGAGCCTACGGGGAACCTGCATTCCAGCCAGGGCAAGGAAATCATGGAGCTATTCAAAAAGCTCAACGGTGAAGGGACCACGATCGTCCAGGTGACGCATTCGGAAGCCAATGCCGCCTACGGCGACCGGATCGTCCAACTCGCCGATGGATGGATTGTCCACTGAGTTTTCGCCCGGCTGCGTTACAATGGCCGTGCGATGCAGGTACTCCAGGCTGGCCGTCACAAGTTGATCTATCTTGAGCTTGATGCCGAGACGATCATCAACGTAGCCAGGCAGGCCGGTTTTGAAGCCAAGGTCAAAGACGGACCGCGGACGATCCAATTGGATCTGAGCTTCCCGGCGCGGGAGGGGCCGTTGCTGCTGTTTGACGCCGCGGACCCGGCCAATCTGGGGTGGTTCTCCCGGTGCCAGTTCTATGTCAACGGGCGCTCCGGGGCGGTGATGCAAACTCCGATTACGGTTGCGAATAAGCGTGACCGTTCGGGCCGCCCGTATTCGACCGAAGTGCGTCTGGGGATTTCCAAAGAGCTGCCGGCCACCTTCACGATGCCCGGCAACCAGCCGCTAACGGAGACCGTGTTCTACCACGTGTTGTTCAACTTCCTCAACGGTCTGGCGCGGAACGGGGTAGCCGTGTGCGGCGCCGGCGTAATTCAACCGCTGGCGGGGCGTACGGAAAGCGTCGGGCCCAGGAACTGAACGTATTAATCCGAACAGTGCAGCCCTTATGCGGCGCAACGGCGCGGCGTGGGGCTGAGTCCGTTATAGTGAGCTTGGTCCGAGGGACGCTTTCGGGGGGAACGGTCCTCGGCCGCCAAGCCGAAACTGCCGGCTCTTCGGAGCCGGCTTTTTTTGCGCCTTTTGAGGGCCGCCGGGGCCTCTCGAAGAAGCGCGCCCGCGCTTCCCGCGTGTTACCATACCGTTTCAATCCAACCTTCTGATTCCTTGGAGTATCTTTCGTGAAAGTCTACGAAACCAAAGACATCCGGAACGTCGGCCTGGCCGGGCACGGCGACTCCGGCAAAACCACCCTGGCGGCCGCGTTGCTTTTCGCCTCCGGCGCTACCAACCGGCTGCTTCGCGTGGACGAAGGCAACACCATCACGGATTTCGACGAAGAGGAGATCGCGCGCCGGATTTCGATATCCACGGCGATTGCGGTCGCCGAGTGGAAAAAGACCAAGATCAATCTTCTGGATACTCCCGGATACAACATCTTCATCAACGATACGCGCGCCGCGCTGGTGGCCGCGGATGCGGTTTTGATCGTGGTGGACGGCGTCGCGGGCGTTGAAGTCCAGACGGAAAAGGTATGGCAGTTCGCGGACGATTTCCAGCTCCCGCGAGCCATCGTGATCGACAAGCTCGACCGCGAGCGCGCCGATTTCAGCCGGGCCCTCGCGAGCGTCAACGAAGTCTTCGGACGCGCCGCCGTGCCTGTTCAGATCCCCATCGGCGGCGAACGCGACTTCAGCGGCGTCATCGACCTCATCCGGATGAAGGCCATCAGGTACACGCCGGATGGCGACGGCAAGGGCAACGAAGGAGAGATTCCCGGCGATCTGGCCGACGCCGCCGCCAAGGCCCACGACGCCCTGGTGGAAATGGTGGCCGAAGGCAACGACGCCCTGCTGGAGGAGTTCTTTGACAAGGGCACGCTGCCGGCCGAGCATATTGTGGACGGTCTCAAGCAGGGCATTCGTGAGCGCCGAATCGTCCCCGTCCTGTGCGCCTCCGGCCTTCGCAATATCGGCACGGACCAGATTCTGAACTTCATCGTCGAAAACCTGCCTTCGCCGGCCGAGCGCGAGGGGATGCCGGCGACGGTAAACGGAGCGGAGACCGTCCGCAAGTTCAGCGAGAGCGAGCCGCCTTCTCTGTTTGTCTTCAAGACTACCGCCGATCCGTTCGCGGGCCGCATCAGCTTCTTCAAGGTTGTCGGCGGGGTGGTAAAGAATGACGCCAACCTGTTCAACCTGACGCGTAGCGTGGCCGAGCGGCTTTCCCATATCTCGAGCCCCCAAGGCAAGACCCTGCAGCCGGTGACGGAAATTCACGCCGGCGATATCGGCGCGGTGGCCAAATTGAAGGAGACGCTCACCGGCGATACGCTGGCCGACAAGGGCGTGAATCTCGCCTACCCGCCCGTGAAACTGCCGGAGCCTTCCATCGCCTTCGCTATTCAGGCCAGCTCGCGCAACGATGAAGACCGCATGGGCAACGCCGTGCACCGCATCCTGGAAGAGGATCTCTCTTTGCGGTTCTATCGCGACCCGCAGACGCGTGAGTTCCTGCTGGCCGGAAGCGGGCAGCAGCACGTCGAGGTCGTGGTGAGCCGCCTCAAGAAGCGCTACGGCGTGGATGTAACGCTCAAGGCCCCCAAGATTCCGTATCGCGAAACAGTCCGCGGGACGGCCGACGTGCAAGGCCGTCACAAGAAGCAGACGGGCGGACACGGCCAGTTCGGCGATTGCTGGATCAAGATGGAGCCGCTGCCGCGGGGCGCGCAGTTCGAGTTCGCCAACGAGATTTTCGGCGG
This sequence comes from Terriglobia bacterium, assembly GCA_963783505.1. Lineage (GTDB taxonomy): Bacteria > Acidobacteriota > Terriglobia > Bryobacterales > Bryobacteraceae > BOG-224. The sequence goes on from CAWAOP010000001.1 coordinate 39,751, forward strand.
CGCCATCCCCAAGAACTTCATCCCCGCCGTGGAAAAGGGAATTGTGGAGACCGCCGCGAACGGCTATCTGGCCGGATATCCGATGGTGGATTTCAAGGTAACGGTCTATGACGGTTCTTACCACGACGTGGATTCGTCGGAACTGGCCTTCAAGCTGGCCGCGCGCAAGGCCTTCAAGGCCGCCATGTCGCAGGCCAAGCCGGCGCTGCTGGAGCCGATCATGAACGTCGAAATCCAAGCGCCGGTGGAGTACGCCGGCGACCTTATGGGCGATCTGAACGGTCGGCGCGGCAGGATTTCCGGCATGGATACGAAGGGCGCCACGCAGTTCATCCGGGCCCAGGTCCCCATGGCCGAGATGTTAAACTATCAGAACGACTTGACTGCGATGACGCAGGGCCGGGCCTCGTTTACAATGGAGTTCGACCACTACGATTTCGTTCCGCAGCTTCAGGCGGACAAGATTATCGCGGCCGCCAAGGCCGCCAAGACGGGCGAAGAGGAAGAAGAGGAGTAGGCTGTTGACCGCGGGGCGGCCCGCGGTGGTTCCTTCGAACGATGGTGCGAACCGGGATGAGACTCCCGTCTAATACGTTCCTGATCGCCTCGGCCTGCGCCATCTGCGCCGTGGTCGCCCCCGCTTGCAGTCCGGTCCGGTCGACTCAAGCGCGGATGTTCTTCCTCCCCACCGAGTCCGCGCGCGGCATTTGCGCTGGACGCGATGGAGCCTCCGCCTCCGCCCCCTGAGTATCCGAGCGCCGAGCTCCCGGCTTTCCTGGATGGGTCGCTGCCTTTGGACGCCAAGTCCCGCGCGAACGACCTGGTGAGACAGGCAAACGATCGGCTTCAGCGAGGCCAAAGGTATTATCAGGTTAAAGATCTCGTAAACGCCCGCACGGAGTTCGATAGCGCGGTGGGTCTCATGCTGGAGGCTGCCGGCCTTAATCCCGATGCTCGGGATACCTACGCTCCTATCCTGGATTCCATGGTGGACGCCATCCACCGTTACGACTTGGAAGATCTCGGGGCCGCCGCCGTTGACGACGAGACTCGCTTCGAGAAAGCGCCGCTTGAAGACATTTTGGGCCTGACCTTTCCTGTGGACCCGAAGCTGAAAGACAAGGTTCGGGAGCAGGTGGCCGCGACGGTTTCGCAGCTTCCGCTTACCGTCAATGACGCAGTTCTCGGTTACATCCACTACTTCAGCGGCCGGGGGCACGGGACGATCCGCTACGGGCTGGAGCGGGCGGGCCGCTACCGCGCGATGATCGAGAGGATCCTCGACGAAGAGGGCGTGCCACGCGAGTTGCTTTGCCTGGCTCAGGCCGAATCGGGTTTCATTCCGCGCGCTCTCTCGCGCAAGGCGGCGGGCGGTATGTGGCAGTTTCTGTCGTGGCGTGGCCAGGAATACGGCCTGATGCACACGGCGTACACGGACGACCGTCTGGACCCGGAAAAGGCCACGCGTGCGGCGGCGCGCCATTTGCGCGACCTCTACCAGGAATTCGGCGACTGGTATCTGGCCATGGCGGCGTACGACTCCGGACCGCTGACTGTCGAGAACGCGGTGCAGCGAACCGGCTACGCGGACTTCTGGGAGTTGCGGAACCGCGGCGTGCTCCCGATTGAAACCACCAATTACGTTCCGATCATTCTGGCCATGATCATCATGGAGAAGAACGCCGCCGAGTACGGTCTCGACAATATCGCGCCGGATCCGCCGCTGGAGTACGACGTGGCGGAGATGTCCTCGCTCACAAGCCTTACGCTGGTGTCCGATATTCTCGAGAGGCCGGTTCCGGAGCTGGCGGCGATGAATCCGGAACTGCTCAAGGGCGTGGCTCCGGCCGGTTACGGTCTCCGCATTCCGAAGGGTTCGGGCGACGCGCTTGGCCCCGCGCTCCAACTGGTTCCGGAGGAGCGCCGCAACGAGTGGCGGGTCCATCGGGTTGCGTCCGGCGAATCGCTGGCATCGATTTCGCAACGATTTTCGGTCCCCGCGAGCAAGATCCTGGCGGCGAACAAACTCGCATCGGCCGAGCCGGCGGAAGGGGATCTCCTGGCGATTCCGGCGGTTCCGAAACCGGCCGCTCCGGCGACGGCAAAACGCGCCAGCGCCAAAACGACCGCGGCGAAGAGCGCGCCCGCGGCCGCTGCGGCAAAGAGCGCAACGCCCGCGGCCTCCAAGACCGCTTCCGCGCCAGCCAAGAAGTCCGGGGCGCCGGTGCAGGCGGCGTCCGTCAAGCAGTCCGCGAAGCCAGCGCCAAGGACCACCGCGTCATCCGGCCAGGCAGCGACCAAAAAAGCTCCGTCCGTTGCGGCGCAGGTCGGATCGAACTAGCGCTCCGCCACCATCACACATTCGAAGACGCGCCGCGCGAGGGCGGATTATTCCGAGCGGGCAAATCGCCGCGAGAAGGCCTCTATTTGGACTGCAGCTTTAATGACATGCGCTATAGGTTGGCTTCGGCGCCTCCTGGCGCGCCCGTGGAGTGAGCCTCCGGCTTGCCACGTCGGCATCCCTGCCGACGTTTGGCGCCGCGGATACCGGCACAGACGCCGGCATGGCAGGCGTGGACGCCCACTCCACGGCGTGCCGGGCAATCGCTAATCTCTTTGCCGCAGACTACCAGAGGACATTGTTTTTGAAACCGATTCGTCATACTCTAGTAACGCAATCGTCACAATACACGGCGGCGGATTGCAGGCGCGAAAATGCGTTTCTTGCGGATCGGCATCGTCACCGGCATCGCGGCCAGTTGCCTGACCGCGGCGGACGGACTGCCCGCGCCGGTCGAGACTTCCACATCCGCGCCGAAACTCGTGGCTCCCTACCAGGCGTACCGGCTCACTTTGTTGTCCTTGGCCAGCCCGCAAACAGGCGTGATCGGCGTGACCCTCAAGGCCCGGGTCGATGGCGGGCCGCCGCTGCGCTTGCTGCTGGACAGCGGCGCCCAGAACCTGGTTTTGGACCGCGGCGCAGCCCGGAAATCGGGGCACTCGACAGGCGTGGGGCTTGATTTAGTCGGAACTGGGAATAAGGCGCGGCCCGCCCACCTGACCACCGCAAAATCGGTCGAGATCGGATCGATTGCGCTTAGCGATTGCCCGGTGGTCATTGTGGACCGGCAGATTCTCGAAGGCATCGACGGCGTGATTCCGCTCTCCCTGTTTGCGGACTTCCAAATCCGCCTTGAGATTTCAGCCCGGACAATCGACCTGAGCCCGTATCCCGATGGGCCCGCCGACCAGGCGGACGGCTCCGTTCCCGTGCGCGTGGAACGGAGGGATGAAATCCTTGACTCCGTCACGGTTGAACACATCGAGTTCCGTCCAATGAGATCGTCGATCTCCCGCTGGGTGTACCGGCGTGGCGGCACGGCCATCTCGGGGTCCTCCTTTCTAGCTCTCTTCGAACCCTTGATTCTCGAACTTCAGCGTCCGGCAGTTCTCCGTGACCGTGCGGACCACGTTGTCCGGCGCGCCCGAGGGGATTTCGGCTTCGATCTCCACCGTGATGGTCACCTTGGCGTCCAGCAGCCCGGCGAGGTGCTGCACCACCGAACTGGCGATCAGGTCGACGTCGCGGGAGAGGCGGGTGGCGTCGATCTTGGCGGAACCGTGGAAGCGGCGCAGCACTGGCGCCTTCGGTTTCGCGTCGCCGGCCCCGGCGCCCTTGCCGGTCTCTCGCTCCTGTTCCAGCGGTACCGCCGCCCGTCGTGCCGGCCCCGGCGCCAGCACCTTCACCAGTGCCGGAACCTGTCCCGGTGGTCGGTGGCGGCGCGGAGTCCTTCTCGATCTGGGCGGCGGCAACGTCTGGCTTCACCACCACGCTGTTCGCGTTCATCTGGACAGTCGGGCGGCGGCCCGGCTTCGAGGCCACGGTACCGGTCGGCGGTGGCGTCGTAGTAGTCCGCGTAGGCGAAGGTGTCCTGCGACCAGGTGAGCCGGCCCACTCCGTCCTGGATCGCGTCCAGAATCACCTGGGCGTTCTTAACGCGCGGCAGGTAGAGGTACTTGGCGAAGTCATCCACCAACAGCTTCACGCCGACGTGGTTCCCGCGCCACAGCGGTACCTGGTCAATTTCGAAGCGCAGGACCGCGCCGGCCATGCTGGTGATCAGCAGCCCGTCGTTCTTCAGCTTCTTCGACGCCCGCTCCGCGAGCCACTCCTGCTCCCTTAAGCCTGAACTCCTGCCACTCGACCGCGGGGAACGCCTGGCCGGCCTCCGGCCGCTTCTGCCCTGGCACAAGCAGCCAGACATACGTCTCCGGAATTCGCCCTTTCACCGCCTGATCGGAACTCGTCAAACGCTGCTCTACCTGATTGGCCTGAAACGGGTCAAGGTTCAGCGAGACCGTTTCCTTCTCGAATGGACTGCCAGGCGAGGTAAGAACGGACCGCCTTGTCGAGGTCCACGAACCGGGTCTTGTCGGCCGCCAGGAAGACCAGCATGTTGCCGCAGTTCCGGCCCGCCGAACCTCGATTGAGGATCTCGGCCGCCGCTTGCCGGCCCGCGCTCGAATCCGTCTTTGCGCTGTGCGGGTAGTCCGGGCTCAGGATGACCAGTTTCGCCTCGGGCTCATCCACCACGTCACCGGAACCAGCCGGGCACGAATGGACCTTGGAGAAGTCCCCACGGTGCTTCGGCTCTTCCGCCAGCCTGCGCCGGATCTCTTCGGTCACGTCCTCCGGGTGATACCGCTCGGCGCGTTCCTCGGCCAGGCGGTTCACGCTGGGCTGCGTGGCGTACCAATAGCGGCTCCCATCCACGTAGAGGTACGTCGCCTGGTCGGCCAGCTTCCGCAACGCGTCGCCGAATGTCGCCGGACGTCTCGCCCGGCTGGACGCAGCCCAGCTTGATCTGGCGGTCTTCCAGGCCCTTCTTCGTGGCGTCCTGAGTCGGGGCGGAACCGAGGTAGAGCGTGCGCGCCACCCGGCGCGCCGCGGAGTACCGCCCGAGCATCGGGTTCTCGCGGTCGATCTTCAGGGGCAGCGAGTTCGGCCCGTCGATATCCTTCTCGATGATCGGGTCCCAGACCGGCGGCAGGTAGCGCGTCAGTTCGCTTTGGACGGCGGGCGCATCCACCGGCACGCTCGCCGGCATGATCATGAGCCCCTTGTCCTCGCGCTCCCACAGCGCATGAATCACCGCCGACATCAGGCGCAGCACGCCGCGGGTCCGCTGGAATTTATCCAGAGTCGACCAGTCGTTGTACAGCCGGTCGAACAATTCCGGGTGGATCGGATACGCCGCCTTCATCCGGCGCTCATACTCGGACTTGCCCGCCTCGGAAGGGAACTCCTGCGCGAACTTGCGATACTCGTCCGCGAACGCCTTCACCACCGCATCCCGCGCCGTGAACAGTTCCGGATCGGTGATCGGCTGGAACAATCGCCGCCGGACGATCTCGAAGCCTTCCTCGGCGCTCGCCGGGCGCCATGACGTCTCAACCCGTTCGATGACGTTCTTCAAGCGCTCCAGCGCTGCGAGTCCGCCCTCGCCGCCGATCTCGTTCTGCGATGAGGGAATGCTGACCACCAGCAGCGTCTTATCCGCCAGCTTCGCCGACTCGCTCAGCGTCTGCGCGAAGGTAAAATGCGCGTCGAAATCGCCAGCCGGCAAGTCCGACTTGTTGTAGAGTTGCCGCGCATAAGCCACCCATTCATCGATCAGGATCAGGCACGGCGAGTACTTATTGAAGAGCAGGCGCAGCGAGTCGCCGGGGCTGACGGCCTTCTCGTCCGCGCTGCGCACCATCGCGTAGCCTTCTTTGCCGCCCAGTTGCCACGCCAGTTCGCCCCACAGCGTGCGGACCACCGTTCCGTCCGGCTTCTTGTGGAGATCGGCCGGGGACATCCGGTTGCCCACCAGTACGGCGCGCCGGACCTTGGGCGGCTGGGAAACGCCCGCCATCTTGCGTCACCGTTTCCAGTCCCGGCAGTTGTCCCGCAGGTACGCCGGCAAACAGATGCCACAGCGCCAGCATCGAGTGCGTTTTGCCGCCGCCGAAGTTGGTCTGCAACTCCACCACCGGGTCGCCGCCATGTCCGGCAAGCCGTTGCAGGGCGTTGGCGAGCAGCTTCTGCAAGCCTTCCGTGATGAACGTTCGGCGATAAAACTCGATGGGGTCCTTGTACTCGTCCGAACCCTCGCCCAGATAGACCTGCCAGAGATCGGCGGCGAACTCGGCCTGCTGATAGCGGCCGGAAGCCACATCCGGGTGCGGCGTCACAATCTCCCGCCACGGACGCAGTCCCGTCGCCGGCTTGCCTTCCACCGCGATGCTCGATTCCTTCCGCTTCTGAGTCCTGAGTTGCTCCTCGAACTTGACGCGCAGGATCTCGGCCTTCATCTGTTCGACCGCCTCGACCTGTTCCGCCGAGACCGCCGCCAGCAATCGCGAAATGCTGTCGATGGCGCGGTAGGCGTCGTCCGTCGAGAAGGCCTTCTGGTGGGCCCACTTGTTCCGCACGTCGCGAAGTTCGAACGCCAGGCTCCGCTCCGAAGGGCCGAGGATCTTCTTGAAGCAGTCGTTCCACAGCTCGCACATCACCTGGAGGATGGCCTGGCTATCCCAATTCAGCGTCTTCGCCGTCCTTGCCCGGCTGCTGCCAGTCAGGGAAACTCGGCTTGGCCGTTTCCAGCCACCGGTCCTTATAGGTCGCCTTCAACTCGCGCTCCACGTAGGGGCGCAATCCGTCCTTCAGGAGATCCAGAGCCTTGCCGACTCGTTCGCTATTCGTGATGGCCATCTCTCAGGGTTCCTGGGCGATTTCGATACGCCGCTGCACTTCGTCGCAAAGTCTGGCCGCGACCGTCAACGCCTCCGCCGCCTCGGCCGCATCAGGCTCGTACGGTGCATCCGGATACCGGAAAGCAGACGCATAGTCCGTCAAGTCTTCGACATCCTGCAGAGCCGGCCCAAGACTTGGGTCCGCCGTGACACACTGCAAACCCAGGTCCTTCAGGTCATGAGTCTTCCGAAACGCGATCTGGCGAAAGGTCAAGAACGCTTTAGCGGCCTTCTCGGCGGCTTGCTGGCAAAAAAAGACGGAGCGCGATGGCTCAGGCTCCATCAGGATCTGCGCCGCGTACCGGTCCTTCGCCGCCTCCCGGAGCCACTTGGCCGCCTCTCTACGCAGCAACTCGGCTGGCGTCATAGAGCAGCCTCCCTTCGCGCACTACGGTGGCCGGCAGTGACGCCACGACGTGGGCCGCGCGCGCGTCGAAATCGCCACAAGGCAATCGGACGACATCCACCGCCGCTTCGAGACCCCAAAGACGCTTATGAACGCTCCGGTCCCGGTAGAGACTCTGCGGTGCGTCGTCCGGCAGCACGACGCAGAAATCCAGATCGCTGTCCGGCCCGGATTCCCCGCGCGCTTCCGAACCGAAGAGGTAGACGCGCACCGGCCGATAGAACTCCACCAGGCGCCGAGTAATCTCGTCGATGGTCTCCTGCTTGGTCATAACCAGTCCCATTATCCTTCCTATCGCCGCTTCCGTCACGATTCTGTAAGTTCAAACGCTTCCGACGCCATGGATGGCCACGCCACCACGAGGCTGTTGTAGTAGCCCGCCTCTTCCGCCCAGCCCTTGCGCTCGCAGAGCGTGTAGAGCCGGTAGGCGAGGTCGCGGGCGATCTCGGCCATGCCGCCGATCTTCGCCTTCAGATTCGCCGTTTCCTTCTCGCCCTTCTGGTCGAGGCGCCGGATCAGGTGCTGGGTGACTTCCCAGACCGTGAGGCGGCCAATCGCAGATGGGTCCCAGTCTTCGGGAAGCTCTTCCCGGCGCAGCAGCCGGACCTTGCCGGCGCGGGAGTGGAGAATGCCCGCCTCCGCGAGGTGCGAGATGCTGAGCGCCTTCGCCGTGGCCAGCACTTCGGCTTCGCCGTAGGCGCCCTCGTCGAACTGGTGCTGCTCGAACCAAGCCAAGCGCCCAGCGCGTATCCGGGTCGAACTCGCTCTCCAACTCGGAGAGCACCTCGTCGAGGCCCTGATTGATCAGCGCCAGGGCAGTTCGGACTCGCATCGGCGATCCGTCGGTTTCGAGAACCTTCTTATACCGCGAAAAAACGGCCATGCCGGGGCCGATTGCCGCTTGCGCGAGATCGACAGGGGCGATGTTGCCCTTCTGCAGATTGCGAAGAGCGTGCGGAAGTTCCTTCTTGAGCGAAGCGAGAAAATCTTTGCGCGTAGTGATTGGCGCAGATGTCCGAGCGTGGGCGACAAACAAGCACGATAGAGGATGCTAGTGCGTTGCTGCCTTGGCTGCGCATTCGATTGCCGAGTTCGCTGCGGACCGGCCAAGTGCCCGTAATCTGGAAGTCCGTCCTCAACAGACCTTCCAGCATTGTTTCCCACCCTGTGGAGGCTGTCGCCGCAGGCCCACCGGAATCATCATCTTCGTCTGTTTCAGACTGCTTGAACGCGTAGTACACAGTTAACGGGTAATCTCTGCGATGCGCTTTCCTCATCGAGCGAAACGCGCGTGCTAAGTCCATCTCTCGAAGAAGACGCTGCGCTTCTCCACGGTCGCCCGCGAAACGCTCCGCCGCAGCCACGAGTTCCTGCTTCTTTGGCACGAGAAGCGTACTGAAAAGCTGCGGGATACACTGAAATCAGGCTTCGCCGAAGCCAGACATAGAAAAAATCGGAGAGATCAGAGTATCCGATGTTGTCGTAGTACGGGGGATCGGTTGAAAACACACAGCCTGTCTCAAGCTCAGAGGTCGCATCGAGCTGTCGAGCGACTCCGAAACCTTGGCTCGGGGCTCGTTCTAGAGCCTTGGCAAGACTGTCGAGGCTAACACCGTAATCTCCGGCAGCGTCGGCGAAAATATTGGCCTCAGCATAGTCCCAGAGCATCGAGATGGCCTGCCGAGTGAATAAGTGTCGGACCTGTGTTTTGGTGTTCTCCCACATGCACAGCGAATTGCAGATATCGCTGAGGCGACTGACTGCCATGCCTAGATATGTCGCCACGGCTTCCGCGTATTCATCCGATGCACCGTCGGCGATAGTCTCGCTTATGGGCTTCGGGGACGAGATTGCTGAAAGTTGTGAGAGCCACCAACTGACGTTCAGTAAAGAGATCACGATGCCGTTCGATGCCGTAGCGTTGAACCCGGAATCCGAGGGCCTGTTCGGGCAATTCCGAGTCGGGGGCACCGACCGGCGTAGCGCTGGCGGCAACCCTCTCTTGTTCGTGTGTCGCGGGAATGTATATTCGCTCCCTGCCCTTCTGCACCACCAATGCCATCAGCTGGGCTCTCATACGGCCAGCGTTTCCTTCTTCACGGACATGATCGAACGAAACGGCCGTGCCGCAGATCAGGCATCTTGCGCCCCGTCGGTTCACTGTGCCCTCAGGAACTGTGCCTTCGCCTGTCTTGATTTCAAAATGTGCACTACGGGTGGAATGATCCACCATTGGGTTCAACCCATGTCCTCTGGCCTGTCTTCGCCGAGAGCACGAATGTGCGCGCTAGTGGCATCCTAGCGCCACACGCGGGATTCGGGCACAGTGACTGTCCGCGCCCAGAGCCATGCAATGACGGTCGCCTCGCTGCCGCCATTCGGCAGTTGACCTTTGGATAGAGATGCCCAATGCGCTTCAATGCTCGGTCGCGCATCCACTGACCGTAGTAGCGAACATCATCGGCCAGCCCGCGGGCGCCGGTCCACATGCCCTTCCCGCTCATCTTGTTCTTTGCGGCCGGATTCACAGGCGGCTGACCGGCGAACTTGGGCGGGATCTCGATGAGAGCCTTCGTGATGAGGACCGCGACTGGGTTCAGGTCGCTGCCGTGCGCTTCCAGCCCCAGCCGCTGCGCTTCGAGCGGAATCGACCCGCCGCCGCAGAAGGGATCGTAGATCGGAGGCGGATTGCCATCCGTGGACTTCAGGATCTCGTCATGGGCAGCTTTCAGAATCGTCGGATTGTTCGAGTTGTCCCACTTCACTAACTCTTCGATCAACCGGAAGAGCCGCTGCCGCTCCTTGTCCTGGTCGGCTTCGGTCGGGAACTGCTCGGGAAGGCTCGACGGGTCATCCACCAGCGAAGCGAACAGCACCGCCCGGCACGTCGCCAGCGGCCGCCGCGCCCACCAGAGATGCAACGTCGACGGGTGCCCGTGCCGGATCGATTTCTCCCGCGCCGACTCCTTATTGATCGCCTCCAGCGGCAGTGCGACTTCGATTAGCTTCTTCTTCATTGGCGCGGTCCGGCCGATTGCGTATTAGTCCTGGCGTATATCATAGAAAATAAAAAATCAGCCGCATTGGATTGCGTTTGTTTTGCGCGGAATTGCGTTTTAGCACGCATATATCACAGCCCTTGCCCGGTGGGATGCCGCTAAACCGTGGGAAGCCCCGCTTGGCTTTGTATCAGGGCACGACTTGAGTCGTGCCGTTCGACGTGGCGTGTGGGCTTTAGCCCCTGGCTCGCTACGGCGAGCACGTGCGCCTTCCGTAACGAGCCAGGGGCTAAAGCCCTGTCTATTCCGCCCTCTGCGGCACGGCTGAAGCCGTGCCCCGATACAACCCATGGCGCCTTGGCATAAGGCCGGCGAGATATGCGGGTTAGATTCCCGTCTCACAATCCGCTCCACTCGCCGGCGGTAACCGGGCGGCCGAGGATGGCTTCCACTTCGGCCATCATCATTCGTAATTCATCGACGGAGTACTCGGTGTTGGAAGGGATGGCGAGTCTATGGCCGCGGTAAACCATGAAGGAATGCCGGGTTCCGGCCAGAGGGCCGTCGAAACCGAGCGTCCGCAGCCGACGAATGAAGTCGCGGCGCTTACAGGGCGTCCACCGGCTCATGAGCCGGCTCCCGATTGAGATCGATGCCGGCGATCACGGGCAGCGCGTGGGCCAGTTTCATCCCCAAAAGCACCCAATCTTCCAACGTGGAGCGCAGATCCTCGGAACACTCGCGCAGGGACGCGGCAAATGCGACTACGCCGGGACAGGATGGAATCCGTCCGCCGTAAGCGCCATCCGCGAGCTTGTCGTATACCGCCTGAGCCATCGCCCGGTCGAGGTACTCGGTCAAAATGTACATCGCGAAGCCGCTTCCTCATTGAGTATAACCCAGCCCCCTCTAATGCCGCCTCGTGGCGCGGCGTCATGCCGGTTGCTCCCCTCGCGCAAGTAACTCCTGGAGGTTGTAGTTGATGCTTTCCACCGCAAATTCCGGTTCCTGCCGAAAGGGCTTGCGGATGTAGACCAGCTTCTGCCGCCCGTCCTCCACTTGGCCGACAGCCAGGATGAAATCGTCCGGCTTGTTCAGCGCCGTGAGGATTTCGTTCCGTGTAACCGTCACCGTAATGGCGCCGGCCACCCGGCCCTTCACCTCAATGAACCGCAGTTTGCCGGTGGCGCCGATTTTCGATTCGATATCGCACCCGCACTTCGCGCCGCTCACAACTCGCGGTTCATTGCCAAGCTGTTTCCCGATCAGCCGGAAGAGCCGCTGCCGTTCCTTGTCCTGGTCCGCTTCGGTCGGGAACTGCTCGGGAAGGCTCGATGGGTCATCCACCAGCGAAGCGAACAGCACCGCCCGGCACGCCGCCTTGGGACGCCGCGCCCACCAGAGATGCAACGTTGACGGGTGCCCATGCCGGATCGCCTTCTCACGCGCCGACTCCTTATTGATCGCCTCCAGCGGCAACGCGACTTCGGTGAGCTTCTTCTTCATGGTTCGGTTCGATTTACTTCCATGCGTTAGAAGATCGAAAAGGTTGGCGTTGGCCGGAATTAACTCGCGGACGGGTGTAGAAACCGCTCCGGAGAGGCGGCATTCACAGGGGATGGAGAAACGGGCAACAAACAGCCGCTTCCCTTCCACTCTCAGCGGCAGGGGGTCTTCTTCGGGTAACGACCTGGCCAGCCGTTCCAGGTGTACGCCGAGCAGCCGTACCTCGCTGGGCCAATCCCCGGAAGCCGGAAGCTGTGTGACGCTACCCAGAAGGTCGATGGCAAGCCGGTTCTGGTCGAACGTCAGTACTGCCATGGCAGAGCGAACGTCTTTTCCGGCTCGCCCCACGGACCTCAGGGCTTTTGCGAACTCAGCCCGATTGACGGAGAGATGCCAGGATTGAACACTCATGATGGTTGCTCCCCCAAGCGACGGGCGCCGCACGCCTCCAGCGGCGACGCGACTTCGACGAGCTTCTTCATCCCGTCGGACTTCACAGTGCCCGCGTCCATCTACATGCGTCACCCCCGCCTACAGGCACGCTCCCCCGCACAAGCTCAGAATTGTATTCAAGAAAGACTTCAGTTCCGGACAGGCCGCGGCGGCTACCGCAAGATCCTTGCCGCGCAAGATCCGCCCGCCGTCGCGCGGCTTGGAATAATCGTCGCGGCAAGCGCCGGTCCGAAAGACTTCGCGGATGCGGACCGATGGCGGGCGGTTGTGGTTCACCTGTTCCGGGAGGCCCGGAGGCGCACTCCGATTGTGCCCGGCGAGCTTCTGAATGTCGGCCCAGAAGGGCAACAGCCAGGCCTCGAAGTCGTACTGCGCCGCATGTGGGTAGAAATGCGGATTTGCCCCCACCCACTGCCGCATTTTCGCCTTCGCGTCGGTCGCGTCGTCGAAATCCCGAGTGCCCGTGTACACGTCGGTAAGCGCTACCACGGCGTCGGATCCGGATTTCAGAGACGCCTCGACTTTGCGCCGAAGGTCGTCATATTTCGGTATTCGACCGTGGTAGGGAAACATGTCGAGCCGGGGCATACGCCCCTGAAGTCTCTGTTTCAGAAACTCCGTCAGATACGGTTTGAAAGCCGTCTCCGTCTTCCCTTCCACCAGAATCGTGATCTTCATGCCCTGGCTCCGAGGCGCCCGTTGCTCCAGAGTTCATCCAGCGTGTAATCGTTCATCCACTCCGCAAGATCCAGCGTGTCGGCCCATTTCAGGGTCGCCGCGCCATCTCCGTCGGCATCCATCACGGCGACTTCGGATGGCTCGAGAAAACGAATCAGGCGGTCGGAGTGCGTAGCCACCACCAACTGCGTGCGATGCGAAGCTTCGCGCAACATGTCCGCCAGCAGCGCCAGAAACTCGGGGTGCAGACTCACCTCCGGTTCGTCCAGCAGCGTGAGCGCCGTCAACCCCGGACTTTGCAAGAGCGTTGCCAGCCAGAGAAAGCGTAGGGTCCCCTCCGACAACTGATGCATGTAGAGCGGTTTGGACAACCCGGCTTCGCGCCACGCAAGCGCCAGTGTTCCGGCAGCCACCGGCGGGAAATCGAGCCGCTCAAAACGAGGAAAGGCGGCGCGCAGCGCGTCTTCCACGGCGTCGAAGCGAGCCCGCTCGGCTTCCCTCAGATAAAACAGGCATGACACCAGATCTTCTCCGTGCTTGCCGGGCAGAGCAGCCGGCTGCATCGGCTGCGGCAGCCGCACCGGTGAACGGGGCTCCACATTCAGCGCGTGGTAGTAAGTGGAAGAAGCCAGCCTCCTGCGAAAATCCTCCGGTTCCTGGAACATCTTGGGGACTTGCGACAGCGAGGTCTCCAGCGGATTATGGTCCCACGTCGGCCGGACCAGACGGTTTTGTTCAACTTCGAAGTACTTCACGTCCGCACCGTGGGAATCGACGTGTTTGAAGAGGGGTGGCGCCTGCCGCCGCCGCTGGCTGAGCGACTCTTCTTCGATCACGTAGGTCGATCTCTGCGGCCGGATGCGAAGCGAGTACTCCAACGGGTTGTGCACGCGCACGGTCATGGAGATGGCCACCGTCAGTTCCTCGGTGCGGCCGTAAGTAAGAATAGCGCCTAGGCCGGAGTACTCGGTCATGGTCGCGTTAAGGCCACCTTGCGCCAACCGGGCCAACATCGTCAGGACATCCAGCAGCGAGGTCTTTCCGACGCCGTTGGCGCCGATCAGTACCGTCAAAGGACGGAGGTCGAACTCCACATCCGCCAAGCGGCGGAATCCCGTGACGTGCAATCTCTGAAAGCGGCTCACGAATTCGGTTTGTTCATTTGGCATGGGTGACCGTATCCTTCTATTCTCGCCTCACCGCTCACGCTGGAGCCTCCCCCCGGCTCAGAATCTCCTGAAGGTTGTAGTTGACGCTCTCCACCGCGAAGTCCGGTTCCTGCTGAAAGGGCTGGCGGATGTAGACCAGCTTCTGCTGCCCGTCCTCCACTTGGCCGACGGCCAGGATGAAGTCGTCCGGCTTGTTTAGCGCCGTGAGGATTTCATTCCGCGTGACCGTCACCGTGAGGGCGCCGGCGACCCGGCCCTTCACCTCAATGAACCGCAGTTTGCCATCCGCCAGGACCTTCGATTCAATGTCGTACCCGCACTTCTCGCCGCTCACGTCCCGCGGTTCGTTGCCAAGCTGTTTCTCGGCTTCCATGACCATCTGCATGGCAAGCAGTTCCATCTGCTTTCGGGCTTCCGCCGACACGGCATCGGCGGCGGCATAACTTGGCTGAGCGGGAGACGGGAGCAGCTTGTGGAGAAGCCCTATGGGGACGACCAGCGATCCGCCGATGGCGACCGGCGGCAGAGGCGAAATCTGGCGTTCGAGTTCGAGTTCCGCCATTCGTCGCTGAAGGCGGGCTTGCAACTCATCGGCGCGCTGGCGGGCCTTCCCGGAGTTGATCTTGGCGTTGGTCTTGCCGGCCAGTTCCTGGTCCTTAAGCTGGTTGGCGCGATGATCCCAGTACGTGATTTCTTTGGTCAGCCGGTCCTTGACCGCGGCCATGGTCCTGGTCACCAGGTCCTCGCGGCGCTTTCGGACTTCGTCGAGGTGGATCGGAACGAGATTGGCAATCGCGTGGCCAACCACCACCGATTCCAGATCCCCCTTCAGCCATGCTTGGGACTCCAACGTTGCAGCCAGACTGGTCCGTTCTTCAGGCGTCGCCGGCCGATAGTCCAGGTAAGGGGCGTATCCGGCGTTCCTGGTGGAGCCGGTGGCATCCGTCTCCACGAACTGCAGTTGCCGGGAGACCACGCGGCGGTTACCGGCCTTGTCGGTGCGGCCGTCCTGGATGGTGTGCTCCAGGTAGAAGAGCGCGCGGACTGCTTCACCAGCGTCGTCGGGGTCTACGAGGACCGTGCCGCGCTTCAGGAGGTCCCGATTACGTTCCAGGATGAGATCGATGGTTGCGCCGAGGAGTGGCTGGCCCGGACAGACGAAGGTGGCCAGCGGTTGGCCGGGAACCGCGCGGAGGGACTTCTCGAAGGTGATCCGCTCATACTTGCCCAGGACCGGCTCGCCGGTGCCGATCAGACGGTCCCGCTGGCGGATCAGGGCGGGCACGTGGGTGATTTCGAAGCGGCGTGGTTCCCGCTCCTTGATGGAACCGCCCAAGATCCGGAAGGCCTCCAGGAAAAACGACTCGATGAAGTGCGGCTGCAGGCGGCGCGCTTCGGCGCGCTCCATGTCCTCCCGGATCCTCTGGACCTGGGAGGCATCCATGCTGTCGTTGGCCAGCGCGCGCTCTTCGAGAAGCTCCTGACAGTGCTTGCGGTCGGTCAGGTTGTCGACGATCTGATGCAGGCGGGCCTTGACCTCGGGCCGGTCACCGTACCGGATCGCCTCGATGAGCAGGTCGCGAAGCCGTTGCTCGCGGAAGAGTTGGCCCAGGATATCGAAGACCCCACCACCAAGGGCCTCCCGCTCCAACTCGATCTTTTCGAGGAGGCGCTTGTATACGTCGCCCTCGCGCGTCTCTTCCGCCAGCAGGTTCCAGAGATGGCATACTTCGGTCTGCCCGATGCGGTGAATGCGGCCGAACCGCTGTTCCAGACGGTTCGGGTTCCAGGGCAGGTCATAGTTGACCATCAGGTGCGCGCGCTGCAGGTTGATGCCCTCGCCGGCGGCGTCGGTGGCCAGCAGGATGAGAACGTCCTTGTCCTGTTTGAACGCCTCCTGGGCCTTGGTACGCTCCTCACGGCCCATCCCGCCGTGAACGGTGACGAGCGCCTCGGGAGCGCCGAGGAGCGCGCGGAGCCGCTCGGTCAGGTAGTTCACCGTGTCGCGGTGCTCGCTGAAGATGACCATCTTCCGGCGGTGGCCTTGCGCGTCGAACATCTCGGCGTGGTTCTGGAGGAGGGACGACAACTCCTCCCATTTCTTGTCCGTTCCGCTGCGGCGGACCTTCAGAGCCAACGCTTCCAGGTTTTTCAGGATCTCGATTTCGGCTTGGAGTTCCGCGATGGTGCGCGCCGCCGTCGCCTGATCGACGACGGTCTCTTCGGTTTCCTCGACCTCGGCGTCGGGTGCGTCATCCAGATCGTCGATGTCTTCTTCGGTGAGACTGGGCAAGCGCTGGTCGTCGTCCTGAAGAGCCGCTCCGCGTTTGAGAATCTGTTCTTCGCGCAGGCGCCGTTCGAGCCGTTCCCGGCGGCGCCGGAGGGATTGCAGGATCGCCTCGGGCGAAGACGCCAGCCGCCGTTGCAGAATGGTCAGAGCGAATCCGACCGTTCCTTTGCGGCCTTCGTTCTCCAGCGCATCGGCCCGGTTGAATTCCTCGCGGACGTAATCGGTAACGCTCTTGTACAGGGCGGCTTCGGCGTCGGAGAGCTTGTAGCCGACCGTGTATGCCCGCCGCTCGGGGAACAGCGGCGTTCCGTCGAACTTGAGCAATTGCTCCTTCACCAGCCGGCGCATCAGGTCAGAGGCATCGACGGTGTGCACGCCGTCGCGCGCCCGGCCTTCGAAACGGTCGCTGTCCAGCAACGCCATGAAAAGCTGGAAGTCTTCCGGTTTGCCGTTATGCGGCGTCGCCGTCATCAGCAGCAGATGCCGCGTGAGTTGGCCGAGGAGTTGGCCGAGGCGGTAGCGCTTGGTGTACTTGACCTCGCTGCCAAAGAAGGTGGCCGACATCTTGTGGGCTTCGTCGCAAACCACCAGGTCCCAGTCGGTGTTGGCCAGCTTCGCCTGCACGTCCTCATTGCGGCTCAGTTTGTCCAGGCGGCAGATCGCCATGGGATTCTCGGCGAACCAGTTGCCGGTGCGCGCCGATTCGAGCTTGTCGTTCGTCAGGATTTCGAAGGGAAGCTGGAATCGTTGGTACAGTTCGTCCTGCCACTGCTCGGCGAGATTGCCGGGGCACACGATCATGCAGCGGTGCAGGTCGCCGCGGATCAGCAGTTCCTTGATGAGCAGACCGGCCATGATCGTCTTGCCGGCGCCGGGGTCATCCGCCAGGAGGAAGCGGAGCGGCTGCCGCGGCAGCATCTCGCCGTAGACGGCGGTGATCTGATGCGGCAACGGGTCCACCATCGAGGTGTGGATGGCGAGCAGCGGATCGAACAGATGGGCCAGGTTGATCCGGTGCGCCTCGGAGACCAGCCGGAACAGCTTCCCGTCGCCGTCGAAGCTCCACGGCCTGCCGGCTTCGCCGATTTCCAGGGTGGGCTCGCGATCCCGGTAAAGGAGCACGACGTTGGGCTTCCCGGCGGGGTCTTTGTAGGTGAGCTCGATTGCCGCCGAACCGTACCACTTGACGTCAATTACCGTGACGAGGCAATCGGGCAGGATTCCCTTGACGGCGGCGCCGCGCGTGAGATCTTCGAGCTTGGCCATAGGTGGGCTGCGGCCTCTGCATCTAATTGAGAATGGGACCGAAAGCTCATGATATTACTTTGCGGAGCCGGCTGCCCACATGCTCGCCGCCCGCCTCTCCCACCGGGAGTACCCCGCGCCCAGGTGCCGCCAAGCCCCTCGAATTCGGCCCGGTTCGGCGCCTGGAACGGTCTTCCGGCGCTCGTGCGATCCCGCCGGGCGCGCCCCGCCATATTTCCGTTCCCAACACGAAAGTCACTGAAACAAAACCACTTAACCCCATAGCGCTTGTCCCCGGTTGCTATCCTGGAAACGGGCGGAGCAAAGTGCTGCCCCACGTTCCATTTCCCGTTCCCACTTTTGAAGCCTGAAGTCCCTGTCTTTGCTGCGGTCTCGCTGCTCCCGGCTTCCGGCTCCCGTTTTCGGGCCTCCTGGCCCAAAGGATACTCACATGCCGTCATTGAAACGCATACTCGCGTCGCGCGCCAACGGCGCAAAGTCTCGCGGCCCGGTCACACCCGAGGGCAAGCGCCGGGTCTCAAGCAACGCGGTTCGCCACGGACTGCTGGCCCGCGCCATTGTTCTTGAAGACGAATCCTCGGAAGGCTTTCGCGCCCTCTTCGATCAACACCTCGAACGCCTTCAGCCCGCCGACGGCGTCGAGCTCGGGATGATCGAGGAGATGGCTGCGTCGTACTGGCGCCTCCGCCGCGCCTGGGCCATCGAAACTTGCCTGATGGACCAAGCCATAGCTCAGGAGGGCTCCGCCGAACCGCTCGACCGCATAACCGGCGCATTCCGTTCGCTTACCGGCTCGGGCTCGCTCGCCTTGCTCCACCGCTACGAGACCCGCCTCCACTCCATGTACCAGCGCGCGCTCCGCAACTTGCTGCTTCTTCGCGCCGTCAGCGCCGCTCCGGGCGGCGCGGGCCGCCTTCCCGCCGCCGCTCGAAGCCACGGCCGTCGCGCCGGAACAAACGGATTCGGTCCCCCCGGGGGATGCCAAACAAACCCGGCAAGTCGCTGAAAACCCTGCTCCACCCGTAGAAAATCCAGCCCCGCGCGCGGCGGCTGATCCGAAGATCCGGCCTCCGCGCCGCCGCCGGATCGCCTCCCGGGTGCGCCGCCCTCTCCCCGCCCCCTGTGCATCGCTCGCGACCCGGGGATTCCGATGAAAACGGACAACCGCCTCCCTCTCACCCTTGGTAGTCGGGGTCTTTCGGCTCGCTCGGGGCCGCCGCCGGGAGTGTGGCTGGTAGCCGGCACCGGGACTGCCCCGCGATCCGTGAACCGCCCGCAGCCACGGCATCTCGTCCGTCGCGCGCGCGGACGGCGCTGGTCAACCGGACTCACTACAGAGTGTCCACCGGCCGCGGCGCCCACCAGAGGTATTGAAGATGCCCGGTCTGAGTGGGGCGGACATTCTTGTCTGCCGCTGGCTTTCAGCCGGCGTACCGGCCGGAGGCCGGCTAGGTTGCGATTTTGAGAGAGTGGACCGCGGTTGCAGTCACTCTCAGCTCCGTATTGTCGCTGGAGGTGTTATTGTTCCACTGGTCCGTCGGATCGAACCATCCTTCGCCTTGCATCATGTGCTTCTTGCAGGCTGCTTCGTTCAGCGTAATGCCCAGGCCGGGTTTTCGGTCGGCGTAATGTAGCCGCGGTTGACGATGGGCTTATCGATGCCGTCCACCAGGTCGCTCCAGTACGGAGTATCCACGGCGTGATTCTCCAGAACCAGGAAGTTCTCCGTAGCTGCAGCGGCGTGTGCGCAAGCCATCGCGCCGATGGGCGAGTGAGCGCAGTGCAAGGCCATGGGAACGTCGAATTCCTGCGCCATGTCGCCGATGCGCTTGGTTTCCAGAATCCCGCCCAAAGTCAACAAGTCCGGGTGGATAATGTCCACGGCGTGCTCGCGGCAAAGGACCTCGAAGGGCTCATTCAGGAAGATATCCTCGCCGGTGCAGATCGGGATATCCACGGAGTCGGCGATCTTCTTGAGTGTTCGGTTCCTGCCATGGGATGGTGTCTTCCATCCAGGAGATGTTCTGCTTGGTAAGCGCCTTACCCACGCGGATGACGCTATTGGCGCTGAGGGGGCCGAGGTGGTCCATGGAAAGCGGGACCGTCATGCCCAGGACTTCCCGAATCTGTCCGACGAAATCAACACACCCGCGAGGCCTTTCTCCGTACCTCCGTGGCCATGAACGGATGCTCCATAGGCAGTCCGCCGTACTGCTGTTGAATGCCGGCCGGAGAAGTCGCCTCGCCCGGCGCCGGGTCACGTTCAGATCCATCTTGAGCCAGGTGAAGCCCGCCGTCACGCGGTCCTTCAGCCGCTGGCCGAATACCTTGGGATCGTCGGATTCGGTGGTGTCGCAGTAAATGCGCATGCGGTCGCGAAACTTGCCCCCGATCATCTGGTACACGGGTACGTTATACGCCTTGCCCAGCCAGATCCCAAAGGCCACTTCGATGCCGGAGACGCCGCCTCCCGCGCGGCCCGTCCGAACTGCTTGATTTTGCGGAAAATCCTATCCACATTACAGGGGTTCATTCAGGATCCGGCTCTTCAATTCCAGCGCGTAGTTCTTGTTGGCGCCATCGCGCACTTCGCCCAGGCCGTAAATACCCTGGTTCGTGTCGATGCGGATGATAGGGGAGTTCATGGGGACCTGCCTCAGCGACGCGATCCGAATGTCCGTAATTCGCAGGTCCGAAGGTTTCGAGTTGGTGTTGACGTTCTGCGGGTACGCCTCCAGGTCGATGCCGGACCACAATCCGGCTCCGAGCGCGCCCATCCCGGCGCGCTTGAAAAACGTGCGGCGGCCCTGCTTCTTCGTATCGAAGGCATGTGCATCCCTTTCATCCGGAGAGCGCCAAAACCTCCGGATCATCAAACGATACAATACGGATCGTTTTCACACAAGCGGGGAGAGGCGGGAGTTAGGGAGCCAGCTTGCGCGCGCGTTCGAAATCGTCCTTGAGCTTCGAGGCGATTTTGTCGGCTACGTCGGCGCCGGCGCCGTGGAACTTCGCGCCGAGGCTTTCCTCGGTGGTGGACCAGATGACGTCTCCATCCTTGTTCACCAGGCGGACCGAGGCAATCGCTTCGTGGCGCCGTTTCAAAAAGCGGTCTGTATCCCCTTCGCCAAGACCCACGCCGACGGATTGCCCACGCGAGTTGTTCGTGGTCCTTCCCGTTCCGACGTTGGCCCGGACATTAACGTTATCCAAAGAGGATCGCGCCTCGCTGAAGACGAGGTCTTCCGCCGCCCCGCGAAGAACCACATCGGCGTGTTCCTCGGTTTCGGTGATCACAAAGAGGTTCGAGGCCGCCAGCGCGCTGATGACGATATCGCGCATCTGCGCCCGGTTTCCCCGCCTGTCAGCCGATCCACATAGACCCGGTGGATGGTAGGAGCTGCTTCAGTCCGGCCGACTCGACGGGACCGGGTCCGCCTCGGTCTGC
Organism: Terriglobia bacterium; assembly: GCA_963783505.1. Taxonomy (GTDB): domain Bacteria; phylum Acidobacteriota; class Terriglobia; order Bryobacterales; family Bryobacteraceae; genus BOG-224. The sequence continues at coordinate 60,764 of CAWAOP010000001.1, forward strand.
GCCACGCACAACGGGCTGCCGATCCCACCAGCAAGCCTGCGAGCATTCCCCGGAACATGCGCCTTCTCTGGTCCATGATCTAGCCGTTTCCGGAAGCGCGGGCCGTCGTCCTGGTATTCCACGCGGCGGCCCGTTCGCGCCTCCAGGCCGCTGGGCACGGCGCGTATGCAGTCTTTCTCCACGCGCACCACGAGAACTTGCTCGTGATCGTCGCCGTCCACGTAGCCGAGCGTCACGAAGTGTTTGCGCTCCTTGCTGAGCAAAAGGACGGGAGAAATCATCACCGCGGCAAGGTAACGCCTGCTCACGTTTTGCCCGTACTCGAGGAGATCGATCTTGCGGTAGGGAATCTGGAACTCCTGCCGCGACAGAAAATGGAAAGCGTCTCGACCCCGTGAGGTCGATGCCAATAGACGATTTGACGGCGCATCCGGGGATCGCGCCGCCCAGCAATTCCGCTTTGGAGCCCCGCTCGGCCGCGCTGGACTGAACGGCAAGGGCGAAGCCTGCAAGGCCGTCAGGCATAGACGGGACTCATCTCGGTATTTACTGTAGTCGGCGGATCGGACTGAAGTTCTCAAGTTTTTGTGCGAGCGTGGCGGACGGAATCCCACACTTGGGCGCGCGGCTTCCGGCGTTTTCAGGCGTCTCACGGCTCCGCGCGTGCTACGATGGCCATTTCGAACTCCTGGAAGCCTTGGCAGCGTAGCGCATGGCGCTCAACTACAGCCGGAGGCCGCTCGATCGTATCCCTGCTGAACGCTCTTATCCGCGAGAAGTTGCGGAATGCTGCGCGCAAACTGCGCCGCTTGCCCGACGCGCTGGAGTTGGTCTGGAGCGCGGGAAAACACTGGACGCTTCTGTGGGCCGCGCTGCTCGTGGTCGAGGGGTTGCTCCCGGCAGGGACCGTGTACCGGAGCCTGCCCACTGGGTGAAGAGCGCCCTGGCCGCCATCAAGTCCAGGGGCGCCTGGGAGAAGCGCGCGGCCGCGGTGGTCACCGCGTTGGCACTGGCGGCCATCGCGGCTCTCTCCGAGATTCTGCGCGGCCTCATGAGCTGGCTCCGCACTCAGCAGTCCGAACTCGCGCAAGACTACATCAACGGCCTGATCCACCATAAGTCGGCGGAGGTGGACCTGGCGTTTTACGACTCAGCCGAGTTCTTCGACCGGTTGCACCGCGCGCGCGGCGAGGCCGCCTACCGCCCCGTGCAGTTGCTGGAAACGCTGAGCGGATTGTTGCAGAATGGCGT
>CAWAOP010000002.1:0-44658 GCA_963783505.1 Terriglobia bacterium
GTAGTTGCGAAAGAACCGCTCAGGCGCATTCTGAAGTGGTGCCAGCGCGCTCTCTTTGCCGGCGGCGTCTTGCTTCTGGGCTATTGCGCATTCTCTCTGGTGGACGCCTGGATCTTCCAGGCGCGCGCGAACAGAAATCTCGACCGTTTGCTGCGCGATCGGCTCGCGGCGAGCGCGAGCGCGCGTCCGACGGAGTCCTCCGCTTCCCCGGCGGAAGCGCCTGCCGCCGAGCCCGATGGTCTGATCGGCCGCATTGAATCCTCGCGTTCGACGTTTGTCCGCGGTGGTGATGGAAGGGATCAGCAGAACCACTCTCCGGCGCGGGATCGGACATATTCCCGGCACGGCGCTGCCGGGAGAGCCGGGCAACGTGGGTCTCGCCGGACACCGCGACGCGCTTTCGCCCGCTGAAGGATTTGAGGCTCCACGACGAGATCGGTTTTCCACGCTGCGCGGCGATTTCAGGTATGAGGTCGAATCGCTACGGATTGTGGACCCAACGACGTCGGGGTACTGGCTGCGTCAAGCGACAAGGTGCTGACGATGGTGACCTGCTACCCCTTCTTCTATGTCGGGTCGGCGCCCAAGCGGTTTATCGTAAGGGCCCGGCAGGTCTTGTCGCGGCAACGCCGGCACTATCGACTGTGAAATGATGAGAGCGAGGAGGCGTGCGCATTGAAACCCGACACGGTTGTATCCGCCGCCCGGATTGTCGTTATTGAAGACAACCGACTCCGACGTCTTCCTCCTCGATCGGGCGCTGAAGAAGCAAGATCTCCGATTCGAGTTGATTCACCTGCCGACCGGAGCCGAGGCCCTCGGCTTTCATCCGCCGGCAGGGGACCTATGCGGACGCGGCAATTCCGGATCTGATCCTGGTGGACCTGAACCTTTCAAAAGACACCGGCGAAGACATTTTGCGGGAGATCCGCGAAGCCAGTCACCTCGGCGGCGTTCCGGTCTGCGTGTGGAGTTCCTCTCAATCCCGACGAGACGAGTCTCAACTCAAGGACCTCGGAGTTACTCAGTTCATCACAAAGCCTTCCGGGTTGGATCAATTTATGATAAGATCCGGCAAGATCATCAAGAATCTGCTCGCATCATGATGCCCGTTCGTTCCGGCGAGAAAGGTAATGGTGGCGTGTGGCAAAGAATACTGGCAGCGGCCGGCCGGGCGAGATAGCACGTTCTAAGCGTTCGGCTAACTCGCCCGGCCTGAAGCGGCGGGCCACGCCGGCAGGGAAGACCTCCAGAACGGCCGTCAGTCCGGCGTCTGCGCTGGCGATCAAACGGCCTGGATCCAAGGAACGCGAGGAAGAGGTTAGCTCCCGCCCGATTGTAGTTGGCGTGGGAGCCTCCGCCGGCGGACTGGAGGCCTTCACGGGCTGCTCAGCCACCTGCCGGACGACACGGGCATGGCATTCGTACTCATTCAGCACCTGGACCCGAAGCATGATAGCCATCTGACGGAACTGCTATCCAAGACAAGCAAAATGCCTGTCTCCGAAGTGAAAGGCGAGACTCGCGCCGAGCCCAATCGTGTCTACGTGATTCCACCACGATGCAATCTGGACATTTCCGAGGGAACCATCCATACGCCGCCCCGCCCAGGCACTGGCCACAACATGCCGGTCGACGTCTTTCTTCGAGCATTGGCTGCCAACCAAGGCAGCAAGGCCATCGGCGTCATTCTGTCGGGAACCGCATCGGATGGAACGCTGGGCCTTCAGGCGATTCAGGCCGCGGGCGGCATCACCTTCGCCCAGGAGATCCAGACGGCGAAGTATGACGGCATGCCACGAAGCGCCATCGCCGCCGGTGTGGCGGGTTTTGTGCTGCCGCCGGCCGGAATCGCGCGGCAACTGGCCGCCATCGCGCGTGGTTCGCAGATCCGCGTCGGGCCACGGGAGGCGATCGAACCGCCGGAGGATTCCGAACTGACTGGGATACTCCGGTTGGTGCGGAGCGCCACTGGAGTGGACTTCACGTACTATAAACACAGCACCCTCGCGCGGCGCATCAAGCGCCGTATGCACTTCCGCGGGTTCGAAAACCTGAAAGAGTATGGAAGGGAAATCGAGCGGAACCGCGAAGAAGCGGCGGCGCTGTGCGAGAGCTGTCTGATCACCGTAACCGCATTTTTCCGGGAGCCGGAGGTCTTTGCGGAGCTGAAGGAAAAGGTGCTTCCCTCTCTGGTCGAGAATAGAGGGCCGGAGGATCCGATCCGGATTTGGGCGGCTGGGTGCGCCACGGGCGAGGAGGCCTATTCGATCGCGATCTGCCTGGTGGAGTTCCTGGAAGACGCGAAACTGAGCATTCCATTCGAGATTTTCGCTACCGATATCAGCGAAACGGCGATCGACCATGCCCGCGCCGGCATATACAAAGACTCCGCGTTGGTCCACGTTTCGCCGCAGCGTCTGGCGCGGTTTTTCACCCGAACGGAACGCGGATGCCAGATCGCGAAGTCCATCCGCGACGTGTGCGTCTTTGCCAGGCACAATGTGGCGCAGGACCCGCCTTTCTCCAAGCTGGACCTCGTCAGTTGCTGTAACGTGCTGATTTACCTCGGGGCCGTATTGCAGCGCAAGGTGTTGTCGATCCTGCAATACGCCCTCAAACCAGAGGGCTTCCTGGTGCTTGGTCCATCGGAAAACACCGGAGCGCTCTCCGAATCGTTTCATCAGGTGGACAAAGCCCACAAGATCTACTGCATGCGGCCGGCCGCGAGCACGCCGGCGCCAGGCCCGCGCGAAGGCCGCCGAGCCGAGGCCCGGGCGAGTCTCCGCGGGAAAACTGCCGAGGGCCCGGTGGGGCCGGACGTGCTAAGAGAAGCCGACCGGCTAGCGCTAGCCGAATATTGCCCGCCCGGCGCCATCGTCAACGACGCCATGAACATCATTCAGATTCGGGGCCGCACATCCCCGTACCTGGAGCTTTCGCCGGGCGCGCCAAATCGGAATCTCCTAAGAATGACGCGCGAAGGCCTGATTGCGGGTCTGGGTAAGGCGATTCGAACTGCCAGACAAAGAAACGCCGCAGCCAAGGAAGACGGTTTCCGGATCGAAGAGGGGGGACAGTTAAAGGACGTCGCGATCAAGGTAATTCCGTTCGGGAACTCATCCTCTGCCAAGGAACGCTATTTCCTGGTTTTGTTCGAGGACGCCAAGCCGAACCGGGCCCTGGCGGCAACGCACAAGCCCGCGGTGCAGGATACCGTGGGAAGCGTCCGGCTGCGGCATGAGCTTGCGGCAACCAAGGAGTATCTGCAATCGATCGTCGAGGATCATGCGGCTACCCTCGAAGAGCTTAGGGCGGCAAACGAAGAGGCGCAGGCGGGCACCGAGGAACTGGAAACCGCGCAGGAAGAGCTGGAATCGGCCAACGAAGAACTGAACACGCTGAACGAAGAGCTGAAGATCAGCAACGTGGAATTCATCAAAGTCAACCACGACCTGACCAATCTCCTCGAGAGCATCAGCATACCTTTAGTCATGGTTGGGCGCGACCTGCGCATTCGCCGCTTTACGCGCGCCGTGGAACCGATGTTGAACATAATCCCATCCGACGTCGGACGTCCGATCACCGATCTTCAGCCTCACATGGAACTGCCCGATCTACGGCGGCTACTATTGGATGCGATGGAGGGGCGCAACCGCAAACCGATCGCCATCCGCGACCCGCACGGCCGCTGGTATTCGCTGCGCATCCTCCCGTCCGTGGGGCCGGACGGCGCGACCGATGGAGCCGTGTTGTTGTTAATCGATATCGATGCAGCCAAGCGCGGTCTCGACTTCGCCGAAGCGATCGTGGAAACGGTGCGGGAGCCTCTGGTGATCCTGAATCAGAACCTGCAAGTCGTGAAAGCGAACAAGGCGTTCTACCGGACGTTTCAGGCCGTTCGAGAGGAGACCGAGAATCGCCTGATCTATGACTTGGGGAATGGACAATGGAACATCCCCAAACTGCGCGAGTTGCTGGAGAACATTCTCCCCGCGCACTCGGCGTTCCGGGACTTCGAGGTGACGCACGTATTTGAACATGTCGGACGGAAAGTGATGCTGCTCAACGCGAGCGAGATCTTCAATCCGAACGCGCAAGCGCGGACAATCCTTCTGGCGATCGAGGATGCGACAGACCGCAAACAGGCGCAGGAAGCGCTTCAGACGACCAATGCGGAGCTGCAGCATTTTGCCTACGCGCTGACGCACGACCTGCAGGAACCCCTGCGAATGGTAGTAAACTTTACCGAACTGCTGGGTCGGGAATATGCGGGAAAGCTGGGTGACGAGGCGGACACATACATCTCTTATTCCGTCGAGGGGGCATTGAGAATAGAGGCCCTGCTCAAGGCCCTGCTTGCCTATTGGGAGGTCTCCGAGCGCCAGCACGAGAGCGTGGCCGCGATTGACAGCGGCGCCGTTCTCGCGAAGGCGCTGTTGAACCTTCAGGCGGCCATCGCGGAGAGCGGCGCCGTTGTAACCTCCGACCCGTTGCCGACTGTGGTAGCCGAAGAGGTTACGCTGATGCAGCTTTTCCAGAACCTCATTTCCAATTCGATCAAGTACACGGGTAAGGAAACGCCAAGAATCCACGTCTCGGCGGATAACGGCGCGGAAGGGTGGCTGTTCGCGGTGCGGGACAACGGAATCGGCATCGATCCGCAAGACGCCGTACGGGTGTTCGGCATGTTCAAACGCCTTCATGGGAGCGAGATCCCCGGGACGGGCATCGGTCTTGCGATATGTAAGAAGGTGGTCGAGCGGCAGGGCGGACGAATCTGGGTGGAATCGGAAGCGGGGCGGGGCGCTACTTTCAAGTTCACGATTCCTAGTGGCCAGAATGGACCCGGACCCCGACGCGGAGACTAAGAATGGATAGCTCCGGCCAGAACCGCACGGATGACGTGGTCGAGCGCTTACGCAATGCGCTCGATTTGGAATCGCGCCGATGCCTCGATTTCCAGCGCCAGTTGGACCGGGACGGCATGGAATTCGAAGAGTTCGTCTCCATGGCCGCCCACAACCTGCGCGAGTCTCTCCGGGACGTAGCCTCGTACAGTCAACTGATGACCGAGACGTACGCCGGCCGCCTCGATTCCGATGCCGACGTATTCCTAAAGCGCATTCAGATTGGCGCGGCGAAAATGCAGTCGCTGCTCACCGACGTGGTGGACTACTGGGCCACGGGAACTGGCGACCGGCAGTCGTGCCGGACGGACATGGAAGCGGTCCTTCGCCAAGCCATCCTCTTGGCGGAAAAACAGATAACGGAGCGTGGCGCAATCGTTACGCATGACCCTTTGCCGGCGGTGATGGGCGAGTTCGATATACTGGCCAGGGTCCTGCGCCATCTGATCGGAAACGCCATCGAATACTGCGTCGCGGCAATTCCAGGCGTACATCTTTCATCCAGACGGGAAGAGAGCGAGTGGGTATTCTCGGTACAAGATAACGGACCCGGTATAGACCCTCCGTTCCAAGAACATATTTTCGGAGCTTTCAGGCGTCTGCACGGGAAAGAGTACCCCGGAAACGGACTGGGCCTGGCATTCTGTAGGAAGGCCATCGAGCGGCACGGCGGCCGGATATGGGTGGAATCGACGCCTGGGGCGGGATCGACATTCCGCTTCACGCTACCTCCGGCCGACTAGCGCTACGTCCGCGTGATGGAGTGCTCCTGCGAGAAACCGCTCTCTTACGGGGCGCACTCTGGGCCCGGCTCCGATCCGAGCCGCGACAGTAATGGAGCGGTTTCCGAATAGCAACGAATCTACCGGTCAGAGCATTAGGCCGTCGTGGCGCAGACTCTCAGCGCCTGCCGCCGCCCCACAACCCACGTGGGTGGAATCCTGGAAAGCGTGGCAACGTCACTTCTTGGCAGGCCCTAATGACTTGACGGCGCCGGGTTTAAGGTCGAGAGTTTCTTTCTTCCGCTCCGCGGCGCCGGGCGAAGCGACCGCCGTCGAGAGCTTCGTCGTACTGTCCCCGGCCTCGATTGCCGACAATCTCAGGTAACCCGCGGCCGCGCGCAACCGCACGGACTCTTTCTCGTCCTCCAAGAGCGGCTCCAGTTCTTTCTTTAGGGCAGGGTTGTCTCGCAGGCTGATCGAATGCACCGCGGCGGCTCTGACCGACGAATCCTTGTCGGTGAGCGCGTCCCGGAGCCCGTCGACGGTAGCGGGATCCATATCGGCGCCCAGCAGTAATGCCGCCGACGCGCGTCCGGGCACTCGCGAACTCGCCAGGATTCCCTGCATGGAAGCCACGCCTTCGCCCAGCCCTGGCAGCGGAACGAACCCTATACCCTGCTGCGCGGCAAACCAAAGCGTAGTCCGAGGCGTGTGCATCATGCGCAAGGCCTCGCGTTTCTGTTTGGAGAAGAAACTGGAGGAGTTCTTGTCTTCCCGTGAGAGAATCGCGAGCAGCGCATCCCTGCCGGCGGGGTCCTTGCGGGCCCACAGCGCTTTGGCCGCCGCGAAGCTGACTTCCGGCACGGGGTCCTCCAAAGCCTTCTTCAGCGCCGCCGTTGCGCTCTCGTTCTTCACATCCGCAAGACTGGCCACCACGGCTTGCCGCACTCCGACGTCTTTGTCGTGCAGCATCCGCTGCAACTGGTCGAACAACGGCCCGCTCCCATACGCCAGACTCAACGCGGACACCGCGTGGGTGCGTGTCTCGGGGTTGCTGGCATTCAGCGCGCGCTGCAATATCTCGGTGCATTGCGCGTCGGTGGCCGCCAGGCCGCTAGCCGCCGAAACCGCCACCATCGAAACGACCAAAATCCATCGCATGTTACTCTCCGTTCCACCGGACCACTATCGCCAATTTCCCAGCGGACCCGCAAAAGGCGCTCCCTCACTCCGAGGAAGTTGCCTTTTGATTCTTAACCTGCAGTTCGTTCACTACCTGCTGAACGTTCGGAACGCCGGCCGCAACTGTCCCGGCCGTCCGGCGCATGGATTGTGAATCGACCTGGCCAGTCAGCGTCACGACGTGATTTTTGACCGAGTACTTGACGCTATCGTGCAGCTTGCTTTGGATGAGAGCGGCATCCAGGTTCTGCTCGATGCCTTTATCCAGGTCCAGGTTCATCGCTCTGGCATCGCTTTCGCCGCCCAACGGAATCACGGCAATCTGGTCCGAAACCACTTGTCCGCCGGCCGAGGCGATCGCGATGGCCTCCGCCTGCGATTTATCGGCGTCACCGGCAACGTGTCCGCCGATAGTCACCACGCCCTTGTCGCGATCCTGAGTGACGGAAACCGCTTGCAGGCCGGCATGGTCGAGCGCTGCGCGGACGTCGCGGGAGACGTCGGGGGATTTGACGGCGTGTGAACACCCTGCCAGGATTCCGGCGGCGACAATGGCCAGCAACACCGACCGATGAGCGAGAGTTCTTGTAAGCAAACTGAGTTACCTCGATTCCAGCATCACTGATGCACGTTTGTGGCCTCGATGGAATCCGCGAAACGCAAGAAGGCAACCGCGTGTAAGCGCGAGGAGAGCCGCCGCGCCGCAAGCAGGAAATGCACCCCGGGTGAAAGTCCTGCCGAGCCTGAACGTCCACATGGATGCCGTATCGCACGTTTGAACGCGGCCACGCACGTGCACTTGAGAAGAGCGGATACCGTATGCCGGTAGACGGAGCTACCGTCGTGTGCTTTTCAAATCGGGTTCCCCGGGGCGACAGAGATGATTCGGCTTGCAATTTCGGTAATGCTGCTCTGCCAGGCGTACTGCTATGCGCAATCGGGACCACAGCCGCCGTGCGGAAGGGAGCCCGTTCCGGTCTATCCCGGGCTGGATAGTCCGCCCGCAGTGAAGTCCTGGCTCCTATCCGAGTCCAGTCGCGAGTGGATGCCGCCCACATGCACGGGTTGGGTTGCGCCGGGCTTCTCCACGCTGATCGCTACCGCCGCACGATTCCGTTATACCGCGGGTGTGGATGGTTTGCTACGCCGCATCGGGGCAATCTCAAGTCTCGCGGGCATGCGCTACTGGTCGGTTACGCACAAGAACTGGCAGACCTTGATCCTGAGCGCTCACGCCTTAACGCGCCCGCAGCCGGGTTACCGCCGCCAGGACTTCGCGCCCAGTGAGATGACGCAAGGGAAAGTGCTCTACCTGGAACAAACCGATAATCTCTCTGGAGCGTCCACCTACCAAATGCGCATCGTGGAGGCGTCCGCGGACCGCCTCGTCTTCGATGTCGAGAATGTCAGCGTAATCCGCTATCTATTTGTGACGCTCTTCGATCCGGGTGAGATGCAGTGGATCTACTTTCTGGATCGGGAATCGGACGACGTCTGGCGTTACTACAGCATTGTGCGCACTGGAAGAAACGCCAGCCGGCTGGCCACGGGACATGAATCGTCCTCCATCAATCGGGCCGTTGCGTTCTATCGCTCCCTCGCCGGCATTCCCACCGACCAGGAGCCGCCGGCGGCGCGATGAGGGCAACCCCAAACCCTTGTGGCGCGGGGGGCCCGTTCAGTTGCCCAGGGGCGCCATTCCTGTGGCGACCGCTGCGCCTCGCAAATCCAGGTCTACGGCCCGCAATTGATCGAGTTCATGGAGCACCTTGGCCCAATCCTTGACATCTTTCTTGGTGGAATTGGGAGCGCCAGGATCCTTGTAGAAAGCCAGGATGTCGCTTCGGATTTCTTGAGGCAATTCCGTGTAGTGGCCCTGCAACTTGTGGAGCAGTTTGGCGTAGACGGCGTCCGTCAGCCTGTAGTTTCCAGCGCTGGTAGACTTTCCTACGTCCAAATTGTCGTTCGGCAGTTTCAGGCTGCCCGCGTTCACCTCCGAGAGCAGTTGGCGATAACGGTCAATCGTCGAATTGAAGCTGGCCATGTACAGCGTTTCGGTTTCGGGAGTCAGCCTTTCAAATGCGAGCGGCCCGAGCGGACCCGCCTTTGGCGCGATGCGGAGCATGGTTGCCAGGACTCTTGACCGAATCCCCGGTTTCTGGTACGTACCGCCCCACTGTTTTTCGAAATCGGAACGAGACAGATTGTAGAGGAACGTCTTGCGCGTAACGCTGGGAGCGTCTTTTCTGATTTCCTGTTTCCTGATTTGCCAGGCGACTCTGGTCAGAGCCGGGAGGACGGTCCCAACCGCGCGGCGATACGATCCGATGGCCAGATCGACGCTTAGGAATTCTTTGTCGAGTTTTAGTCCGTAGGTGTTCTCGAACGCCCGCTCGAGTAAGGGTTTCGCGACTTGGAATCCGATGAATTGCTTGTACGCAGCGGACGCGTAGCGGCCCTTGGCCGCCTGAAAAACGTCAAAGGCGAACTCCGTCTTGGCGTGGCTGGCGGGATCGTCGGCATACGTCACCGTCTTTCCGAACTTCACCCCGAGCTTCGGGTAAAACATGGGAACCGCCAGGTTAACGGCCTCCGGGTGACCGTTATTGTCGGCGGCGTAGTGCGATAGCGCTCCGAGAGCGAAAGCGTACTCATTGAGGTCCTGGGAGTCGCGAATCATGTTAAGGATAAAATCGCCGACCCGGACGTAATGCGTCAGGTCGCTGAAGAACTTGCTGCCGAACGGGTAATACCCCAGATCCTGGATAATGCACCCTCCGTAGGCGTATGCGTGCGCCTGCGTCAACTCTTCCACGGTGGCGGCCGGGAAGCGTTTCAGGAGCAGCGGCTTGATGGCGCTGTCCCAGGTGGAATCGATAATGGCCTCGTGCGTGAGAACGGAATAGGGGTAGGCCGCTGGGGCCGCAAAAACAGAGACTGCGATAAGCAGAGTGATCGATTTCTTGCACCGCATTATGGCTTCGCCGGTTATGGCGAAAGCACGTTAGTGGCCACCGTTGGATTGCAGCGCGCGGGGGGCGGAGCCAGCGTGACCGGCGGCAAATTCCGCACAGTAGTGCAGATCTTGCATTTCCAGGCCCGTGAATTTCTGCGAGCCGCGCGCTGGCTCAGCGTCCTCATCGCCCAAATACAGGGGTTTTGTTCTGGCCCGCCTCGTGCATGAGACGGCAGACAGCCCGAGGGGGGCGGGGGGAAGGCCATGAAGACAGAGCCGACCAAGATGGGCGGGGTAAAAGAGATCCTCGAGAGAAAAGAGGCGGAACTGGTTCGCATATTACGGACGACGGAGGGCATCGATATCGAGAGATTCGCGGACCAAATGGACGAGATTCAGTACGCGTCGGAACGAGATCTTGCAATTCGAAGCGTGGACCGTGAGTCCACCATGCTGCGGGATGTAAGAGCCGCATTGGGACGAATTCGCGACGGCAGCTTTGGAGCCTGTATCGAGTGTGACTGGGCGATAAGCCCAAAACGCCTCGCGGCCGTGCCATGGGCGTCCCGTTGTATCCGTTGCCAGGATGCCGCCGATCAAGGCGGGCAGGAGAGAACGCGGGTGAGGGAGGCTTTCGGCAATGCCGCCTAAAGCAGTTGTCCAAGCGGCCACCTGCCTCACAAATGCGGCATCTTAGTGGTCACTTCCTGCCGGCTTCGGGCCATAGCCGGCCGGGATGGCGGTAGCCGTGCTATAGCAGTCGAGTCGCGACAAACTTGTGCGACGGGAAGAGGCAAGAGAATGAAGTTAGTCATAGTGGCTGCGGCCGGCCTGGCCCTCACAACGTCGTTGCTGGCGATCGATAACGAGCCTGCCAGACGGATGGGCGAGGCGGGTGCGGTCTTCTCGGAGGTAATGGCGACGCCCGACAAAGGGATTCCGCGGGATCTGCTCGATAAGGCGCACTGCATCGTCATTGTGCCAGGGCTCAAGACCGCCGCATTTATAGTCGGCGGTAAGTTTGGCAAGGGTTACCTGTCTTGCCGTAACAAGAGCGGCGAGGGCTGGTCCGCGCCCGCGACGGTTCGCATTGAGGGCGGCAGCTTTGGGTTTCAGATCGGTGGCTCCGAGACGGATCTGATCATGCTGGTGATGTCGGAGCGCGGCGCGGACAAACTGCTCGAGAGCAAGTTCACGTTAGGCGCCGAGGGTTCGGTTGCCGCCGGTCCCGTGGGCCGGACAGCCACAGCTCAAACCGACGCCCAAATGCACGCTGAGATTCTATCGTGGTCGCGGTCTCAAGGCCTGTTTGCCGGCGTCGCTTTGGAGGGCGCTACCCTGCGCGAGGATCTGGACGACAATGCCACGCTCTACGGGAGCAAGCTGGAGAACCGGGACATCGTGACCGGCGGAAGATCCGCGCCCCAATCGGCCGGCCCTTTGATGACCCTTCTGAACAAGTATTCGCCGCGAGAAAGCCGGCCGGGAAGTAACGAGTAAGGAAACGGTATCGGAGGCCGGCGCCATTAGTGGCAGGCCCCTGGCCGCCGCAATGAGCGAGGTTTCGAGAGGAATAAAGGAGAATGCATGTCTGAAAAGAACGCGGTTGTAGCCATATACGAAGACCACTCCCAGGCCGAGGAGGCATTGAAGGAACTTCAGAGGTCTGGATTTGACATGAAGAAACTGTCCATCGTCGGCAAGGATTACCACACCGACGAGCAGGTTGTCGGCTATTACAACGCCGGCGACCGCATGAAGCGGTGGGGCAAATCCGGAGCCTTTTGGGGCGGCCTCTGGGGGCTGCTGTTCGGGTTGGCCTTCTTCGCCATTCCAGGAATCGGACCGGTGCTGGTAGCTGGGCCTCTAGTCGCCTGGATTATCGGCGCGCTTGAGGGGGCCGTCGCGGTGGGCGGACTGAGCGCGATTGGCGCAGGGCTGTACAGCCTTGGCATCCCTAGAGACAGCATCGTGCAATACGAGTCCGCGATCAAGTCCGATAAGTTCCTGCTCATGGCTCATGGGACGGCGGAGGAAGTAGAAAGAGCCAAGGGAATCATGCGGACGGCGCGGCCCGTGGAGGTTTCCGTCCACGCTTCCCAACAGCAAGAAGCCGTACTCGCCGCAACCCGTTAGTCCGCTTGACCGTTGAGTCGCTCATTCGGGCAAGCCACGGCTTGCCCGCGGGCCGGAGAGCGACGAAGCGGTTGGCGGACGGGCGAGAAGCGGGCGGATCATCAATGAGCGGCTCTACCGGCCCGGAAATCGAATCGTGGGAAGGCGAGGGCGGAGCCGTGCCCGGCGCGCTCAACCCCTACCCCGCCTCAATGAGCGGCACGGTGAATCAGGTGGAGTGGGCCCTGCGCATCAAGCGCCAGGTCAACGAGGATTTTGACCGCGTCGCGGCGACATTGATGGCGATCACCAGAAGACAAAATGGCGCAAAGCGCGCCGAGACGGAAGCGATTGTCGCCATCCTCGAAGACAAGCGCGCGGAAGTCCCGCCATCGGTCCTTAATCCCACAGGCCGCCTCGGGGCAGACATCCGATCGAGAGTTGGCGAGGCCAGCCCTTCCATTGGCCTCGCCCCGATTGGCGAGCCCAAATGCCAAGGTTTCCAGTCCAGTGCAGTAAATGTGTCCAGGCGCCAGCTTGACAGCGATTCGCCACCCGGCCTGAGCGGGCCGGTATTCTCTCCGCGAGGGCGCACCGGACGTGCGGGCGCTTGCGGGCTTGCGGATCGGCAAATCCCGCATTCGGAGTGCAAGATTTGCGCGCCGCCTATGCTCAGGTTCCGCGCTCGGGGGATCCATTCCGGCAGCGCTTATTGTTTCGCGCCCTTAGGAATCCATGCAGTGGATGGGCTTACTTCCTCCCGCCCGGAGGAAAATGATCGAACATCTTCAGCACGTTCTTATCGAGAGCCTTAAGGCTGGGTTCTTTCGTTGAATACTCGCGCGCGCGGTGCGCAATCGAGCGGCCCCGAGCAGCCGGTTGGATCGCCGATCTCGTTCCAGACCCCCTTGGCGAGGGCGGTTTCGTCCATACCGCCCTTTAGCGAAAGGTCGATTACCGGCGTCCGCCGCCTCCGCCACGAGATGCTCCGCCGCCAGCCGATTGTCGCTGCTGAATCTGCTGCATCTGCTGCGTGTGAACTTGATGCATTTGCTGCGTCTGCTGCTGGTGTTGTTGTTCCACCTGCTGCATCTTCTCCGGAGCGGCTTTCTGTTTCGTCAACTGCTGATGTTCCTGGTCCTGCTTCTGCTGGAGCTTCTGCCGATCCAGGTTCTGCTTCGCGACTGCCTGGTTCTGCTCCTTCTGGTATTGCTGGTCCAGCTTCGCGTTCCCCGTACTAGCCACGGCGGGGCGTTGGACGGGCGGCAGTTCCTTAGGATGCGTCGCAATGTTGGGCCGAGGCGTGGCGGCAAACGGCGGCGCGCCATGGTTCGCGGAAAGCCGCTGCTTAGGATCGTTATGGGCGGCGTACGCGTGCTGAGTCTGTGCGGATACAGGCCCGCTGCGTTTGCCGCGAGCGGCGGCCTCTTCCTCCGAGGTGGCGCGCGCGTTGATCCCACCGTTACCGCCGTTGAAGCTAACGCGGTTAACCCTCTCGTCCACTCTCGCGTTGTAAACGTTGTGGATGGCGTTGGCATCCACGCGATTCAACGACGTGTTGTAGAAGAAATGGCCGTTTTGCCAGCGTCCGCCTTCATAACCACGACCGAAGTACCCGAAGCCATAGTCGATCCCGCCATAGAAACCTACCGACATGCCCCAGTAGCCTTCATTGAACATAAATCCGGAGCCGCCCCAGCCCCAGTAGCCCGGAGTCCAGAGGTACCCGACCTCGGGAGCCATCACCCATGTACCCGGCACCCAGTAATACTCGCCATCCCAAGCCCAATATCCTGGCGTCCAGATATAACCGTCGCCGGGGCAGATGGGCTGCTCGTAGGCGGGTAGCTCAGGGGGCGCCATGGTGGGGGCCCCAGGCTGTGCGAAAGATGGGGACGATAGGAAAACCAATCCGGCCGCAAACAACAGCGAACAAATAACGCGAATGCGCATTACGTCTCCTTTTGCCGATTATCCATCGGCTTCGGCGTATCGCCGACTTCAACCGTCACCCGATGTGCACGAGAAGGGCCAACCTCTTCTGCAGGAACCATGTCTTCCCGGAATGGCGCGACCGTCAACAGCAGCAGATCCGACGTGGAGTACAGACGGCAGGCGGTTCGTGCTGGCGGAGGAGTTTGGCGTGAAGACAGGACATACCGAAACGGCCTAAAACGAGCTCCTCTCCGTCCTGATGATGGGAAAGAGAACTGTCATTTTCGGCGGGGTCGTGCTCTGTGCCGCTGGGCTCGGGGCGTGGATGTCGCTCCGAAGCCAGTCCAGCGTCCAGTACCGGACAGCAACGGTGCAGCACGGCGAAATCAACGTCACCATTTCGGCCACGGGCAACCCGAACGCCGTTGTTACCGTTCAAGTGGGTTCGTTGGAATGGCCCGAGATGGAGGAGCGGCATCGCCTGACTTTCGAAACCCACGAGGAGGGAAAGCTAGCCTTCGAAGAGTATTCAGACCGGGTGATCTTTTACAAAAAGCGGCCGTTTACCCGAGCTCAGTTTCGGCGGTTCACGTGCTCGTAATCGAAACCTTACCCCGAAATGATCGACCTGTTCGCTCAACTCAAAGCCCGGCACGGCCTCAAGATCACCGTGGTCAGTAATGAAGCCCGCGAGGTCAATGGAAATCGAATTCGCACGTTTAAGCTGGGCGGGCTAGTGGATACTTTCATCTCTTCCTGTTTCGTCCACCTCCGGAAACCCGATACGGAGATCTTTCGGATGGCGCTGGACATCTCTCAGGCGCCAGCCCGGCAGGTGGTTTATATTGACAATACGCCGATGTTCGTCCAGATTGCCGGCGGTTTGGGGATTCGAAGCGTTCTTCACGAGAATTACAGATCCACATGCGAAGAACTGGCGTCGATCGGATTGCGAATCGAGTGAGCTATACGTGAAACCCGCTAACGAATGCCTCGTGACGATCGATGGCGGATCATCAAGCATCAAAAGACTGATTCGGCGAATAAAGGGAGTAAAGCATGAAGACTAATACCCCGATACCCGATCCGCTCCAAGAAACACCCGCGGTGGCGGACGGAGAGGATCCGGACCCGAAAGCTCACACACTGACTCCAGACCTGCTCCACAAAATCGACGCCTACTGGCGCGCCGCTAACTATTTGTCGGTCGGCCAGATTTATTTGTACGACAATCCATTGCTGAAGCGGCCGCTGACTCTAGCGGATGTAAAGCACATGCTTCTGGGGCACTGGGGTACAACACCGGGGCAGAACTTTATCTACGCCCACTTGAACCGCATCATCAAGAAATACGACCTCGACATGATCTACGTTTCCGGTCCTGGACACGGCGGCCCCGCGGTGGTAGGCAACACCTACCTGGAGGGAACGTATAGCGAGATTTATCCGAATATCAGTCAGGATGAGGCCGGACTGCGGAAGCTCTTGCGCCAGTTCTCGTTTCCGGGAGGAGTTCCGAGCCACGCATCGCCGGAGTGCCCGGGTTCGATCCATGAGGGGGGCGAATTGGGCTACTCGCTGAGCCACTCGTTCGGGGCGGTGTTCGACAATCCGGATCTTGTGGTTGCCTGCGTGGTCGGCGACGGCGAGAGTGAAACCGGACCGCTAGCCACGGCGTGGCATTCCAATAAGTTCCTGGACCCAGCCACCGACGGCGCGGTATTGCCGATCCTGCACCTCAACGGTTACAAGATCTCCAACCCCACCGTCCTGGCCCGAATCACTCGTGAAGAATTGGATCAGTTGCTCCGCGGCTACGGGTGGACGCCCTACTTCGTGGAGGGGCGCGAGCCCGCGTTGATGCATGAGGCGATGGCCGCGACGCTCGACACGGCCATCGAGCGGATCAAACACATCCAGCAGGATGCGCGCGTGAATGGGAACGTCGCGCGTCCGCGCTGGCCGATGATCGTCCTCAACTCACCGAAGGGCTGGACCGGGCCCAAGGTGGTCGATGGGCTGCAGGTGGAAGGCACGTTCCGCGCGCACCAGGTACCGCTCTCGGACCCTGCCACTCATCCCGAACATCTCACACTGCTGGAAGACTGGCTGAGAAGCTATCGGCCGGAAGAACTCTTCGATGAGCAAGGCCGCCTGAAACTGGAACTGGCTGAGTTGGCGCCTAAGGGTGAGCGGCGCATGGGCGCGAATCCGCACGCCAACGGCGGGATTCTGCTGCGGGATCTGCGAATGCCGGATTTCCGCGACTATGCCGAGGCTGTGCCCTCTCCGGGCGTGGGCGGCATCGGCGACGCGCATGTTCTCGGGCGGTTCCTGCGCGATGTAGCCAAGCTGAACGGCGAGGGGCGGAATTTCCGTGTCTTTGGGCCCGACGAGACGCTCTCCAACGGCCTGGAAGCCGTTTTTGAGGTGACCAATCGCCAATGGGACGCCGCGACCGTGCCGAACGACGAATTTCTTGCGCCGGCCGGACGCGTGATGGAGATGCTCAGCGAACACCAATGCGAGGGCTGGCTCGAAGGCTACCTTCTCACCGGCCGCCACGGACTGTTCAATTGTTACGAGGCATTCATCCACATCGTCGATTCGATGTTCAATCAGCATGCCAAGTGGCTGAAGGTAACATCGAGACTGCCCTGGCGTCGCAAGATTGCCTCGCTAAACTACATGCTCGCCTCGCATGTCTGGCGGCAAGATCACAACGGCTTCACACACCAGGATCCCGGTTTCATCGACCACGTCGTCAATAAGAAGGCCGAAATCGTGCGTGTTTACCTTCCGCCGGACGCAAATTGCCTGCTGTCGGTGATGGATCACTGCTTGCGCAGCCGGCATTACGTCAATGTCGTAATCGCCGGCAAGCATCCGGCGCCGCAGTGGCTGACGATGGACGCCGCCGTCAAGCACTGCACCGAGGGCATCGGAATCTGGCAGTGGGCCAGCAACGACCAGGGGACGGCGCCTGACGTGGTCATGGCCTGCTGTGGCGACGTGCCCACGCTGGAGACTCTCGCCGCGGTCTCCATCCTGCGCGAGCATCTGCCCGACCTGAGGATCCGGGTGGTCAACGTCGTGGACCTGATGAAGCTGGAGCCGCAATCCGAGCATCCCCACGGGTTGAGCGACATCGATTTCGACGAACTCTTCACCAAGGACAAACCGGTCATCTTCGCCTTCCATGCCTACCCGTGGTTGATTCACCGCCTGACCTACCGCCGGACCAACCACAACAACTTCCACGTCCGCGGCTACAAGGAAGAGGGCACCATCACCACGCCCTTCGACATGACGGTGCTGAACGAACTGGACCGGTTCCACCTGGTAATGGACACAGTGGACCGCGTGCCGCGAACTGGCGACAAAGGCATCTACCTGAAGCAGCAGCTCAAGGATAAGCTCATCGAACACAAGCAATACATCGACAAGAACGGCGAGGACCTGCCGGAGATTCGTAACTGGAAATGGAGCGGCAACAAATGAATGCGCAACAGTCGATAGACACTGCGACGGCGCTGGTCGGGGGCGATAAAGGCCTGCTCGCAATGGATGAAAGTAATCCAACCTGCAACAAGCGATTCGCAAAGTTGGGGATTCCCCAAAGCGCGGAGGCCCGGCGCGCCTGGCGCGAGTTGATTGTGACCACGCCCGGCTTGGCTGAGAGCATCAGTGGCGCCATCCTGTACGACGAGACCATCCGCCAGAAGAAGACAAGCGGCGCTCCCTTTGCCCAGGCCCTCACCGATGCGGGGATCATTCCCGGCATAAAGGTTGACCTCGGCGCAAAGGACATGGCTGGCCATCCCGGAGATGAGATTACCGAAGGCCTGGACGGGTTGCGCGACCGCTTGGCCGAATTCTTCCAAGGTCGCCCAGGTTTACACCCAACGGGTGATGTTGGAGGGTGTGATCCTGAAGCCCAACATGGCGCTGCCGGGATCGACCTGCCCGAAGCAAGATTCGGTGGAGGAGGTCAGTGACGCCACGGTGCGATGTCTTTTGCGATCGGTCCCCGCTGCCCGAACGCGGTCAGATCGGCATATTCAATCGTTCCTATTACGAGGAAGTGCTGATCGCTCGCGTGCATCCGGAGATACTCCGCAGCCAGGGCCTCCCGCAAGAGTTGCGCGGCCGGAAGACCGTCTGGGAGGAGCGATATCGCTCCATCGTGGACTTTGAGAGCCACTTGTACCGCAGCGGAACGCGGACGGTCAAAGTATTTCTCCACCTTTCCAAGGAAGAACAAAGAAAGCGATTCCTACAGCGCATCGATGAGCCGGACAAGAACTGGAAATTCAGCCTCTCGGACATTCACGAGAGGAAATACTGGCCGCAGTACATGAAGGCCCATGAAGATTGCCTGCGCGCGACCGGCGCCCATCACGCGCCCTGGTACATCGTTCCCTGCCATCCTGGTCGGCATCGATTATACACTCAATATCCAACAAAAAGGCCGTTTTGTCTCATTTTGTGTCCCGGCAGGCTGCGGCGCTCCGGGAAGTGCCCAACTCCACCTCCTCCGGGCGCGGAAAGCTTCGAAAGCGCCCGATTCGGGGGATTCGGCCGCGGGAACCTGGTCCTCTGCCGCAAGCGCCAGGAGCCCAGCCGCCCACCTGCTCTCAACCCCCCGAAAAATCCTTCTTGACAACCATCACAAATTGCAATATAGTGATTACATATTGCGATATTGCGGCGGCGGTAATCGGTTCTTCACACGCCTCGTGATATCGTGATTGCGGCGGCGGGCTTCGTCGGGCGGAACTTTCGCCCCTCGGCGCGCGTAATCGCAAGGGAGCATTCTCCGGTAAACGAACTATGACAGCTACATCCAGCCCTCGATTGGGCCAAATTCACGCCCTGCTGGCGGAGGCCGGTTATGAGGTCTCCGAGCCAGGGCCCGACACGCTGAAGATCAAGCAATTGGAAAGCGGGGTCTCGCTTCAGGCCGTGCTTCAGGACGATATCGTATTCCTGTCGCTCACCTGCACGGTGGTTCCGCGCGCGGCGATCACGCCCCTGGTCATGGAGCGCATGTTGGCCGCCGATAACGGCATCTCCACCTCGCATTTTCAGATCTACGACGCCGGCGGCGGCCAGGCGGCCGTGACCCTGAACAATTTCTGCAAGATTGAAGACTTGAGCCGCGAGGAAGAGGACGACATCCTCTCCTGCGTGCATTTCCTGCTGGTGGACGTGATGACCGCGCGCCGCTTGCTGGGCGACTTGGGAAAGTGAGGACAGACGACAATGGCATTTCTTTCCGACATTTTCGGCCGCATGGGACGCGTGGCGCGCGGCCAGGCCAACGCGGGCGTGGACGCCCTGGAGGACGCCAACTTCGAGGCGACGGTCCGGCAGACCATCGCCGATATGAAGACCGAGTTGAACAACGTGGTCCGCTCGTCGGCCGCGGCCATGAGCAACTACAACTCGCTCGACGCCGAGTACCAAAAGTACGTGCGCCAGAGCGAGGAATGGAAGGGCCGCGCCGGCATGGCGCTGGACGCGGGCAACGAAGACCTGGCGCGCAAGGCGCTGGCCAAGAAATCCGAGTGCGATCAGCAGGCTGCCTCCATGCAGCAGGCCGTTCAGCAGGCGCAGGAAACCAGCGAGAAGCTGAAGAAACAGGTCGGCGAACTGAAAGCCAAAATCGACGAAGGCGAGCGCACGGCTTCGACGCTCGTGGCGCGCAAGAACGCCGCCGCGGCGCAGCGCAAGGTCGCCGAAGCCATGGCGGGCGTGGGCAACGCCGATAACGCGTTCAGCGCGCTGCATCGCTTCGAGCAGACCGTGGCCAAGGAAGAAGCCACCGCCAAAGCGTTCGATCAGCTCGCCAGCGCCGGCAAAGACGACGATCTGGAAGCGCAGTTCGCCCAACTCGGCGGCCACAGCGTGGACGCGGAGCTTCTAGCGCTGAAGCAAGAGCGGCAACCGCCCAAAGCCGTAGCCCCTCCTTATATTCCGAAGGAGTTGGCGGCTCCCGCCTCCAGCCTGTCCGCGCAGCAATCGGCGGACGAGAAAGCCAAGGCGTAACGGAGCGACCGCCCGATGATCACGCTGACACTGGTCACGATTCTGGGCGTCCTGCTTCTGATTGTCCTTATGCAACTTTTCAAGAGACCTAGCGAACCGGCGGGCGCCCTCAGGGCGGCGCCATCAGCCGCGCCGCAGCAGGATCTGGCGCACCTGAAGCCCACCGACGCCCGCGCGGGCGACGTCCTTTCCATCGCCACCGCGGGCGATTCCATGACCGATCTCGATTTCACGGCCAACCGGTTTGTTCGCGTGGAAGCCGGCGCGCACCGCTGGATTGAAGTCTCCGGCCCGTATCGCGAACGCCGGGTCTCCCTGCGCGTGGGTGGCGACGAGGATGTCGAAGTCTGGCTCCACTCCGACCCGCGCCAGATCGCGATCGAGGATCTGGGCCTATCCGAAGACGACATCGCTCAGATGGACGAACGCCAGAACACCGGCGATTCGTTTGGATTCGATAATAAAGAGTGGCTCTACCGCCTGAGCCGCGAGGCGCGCGTGTGGCGCGACGACGGCTCCCAGGCTCCCGGATTCTACTACTGGGAGTTCCACGAACAGGGCGGCCGGGGCATGCTGGCCGTCCGCAAAATGGAAGGCGAACCGTTCGGCGTGACGCTCTACACGGGGGTCGCGCCCGCGGACGTCACCATCTACCGCGGCCGGGTGTAGCGGGACAGGTCTCCAGACCTGCCAAGGCATTTGGTATTGCGGGCGGCTAGCTGAGGCAGCAATCCGCCCAAAAGGAAAGTCATCTCCATGAGCCGAACAGCTCTCAAATTCTGGGCCGCCGCGTTGTCGATCGGCATCTTCGTCGTACTGTTCGCCGGTCTGGACAACCTGCCGGCGGCGGCAAGGCATCGGATCGATAGCGAACGAACCGCGCTCGCCGCCGCGCAGACGCAGGCGCAGGCGGCCAAGAAGGACATCGACGCGCGCAAGACTGCCGACCCGGATCTGTATAACAACCTCGCGGTCAGCGGTCAGTGGGCTACCGAGTTCACCGGGGCCGACCGCCAACTGGAGTCCGCGGCGCACGACGTGGAACTGCTGACGGCCATGGAAAAGCAGAACCGCCGGCAGGACCGCGACCGCGTCGAGGCGTTACTCGGCGAAGAGCGCGGTCTCCGGACTGGAGCAGTCACCCAAGCCGCGAACGTGCAGAAGGACGCCGCCCATTGGGCCGGCCTCAAGGACCGCCTGCCGCAGACGCTCCAGGAGATGGAGCGCAACTATGCGGCGGTCAAAGCCTACGACCTGGCGCCTATCGGCGCGGCAGTTCAGAAGGCCGAAACGGACTGGCCCGAGAAACAAAGCGATCTGGACCTCAGGCTCAAGAGTCTCACCGGGCGGGTAAGCGACAGCGCTCATTATTGGGATACATCCGCGGATGCCCGCAAACAAGCCGCGTCCGGCAATTTGGCGAACCTGAGCTACACGCCATTGCTTGTCGCCGCCGATTATATCGGCCGCACCAACGCCGAACTTCCGAAACAGGCGGACGATCTCAAAGCCCTCACCGGCCAGTTGTATGACAACTGGGACAAGCTCCTCGTCGACATGGAGACCCGTGGAATCGGGACCTCCAAAGAATGGGATCAGAAGCTCCGCACCGTACGGACTCATCTCGATAGCCCCACGGCGAAGGCCGGAACCACGACATCCGACGACCGCTGGGTGCAGGTTCCGCGGCCCACCTACCAGGCCATGGAAAAAGACCTCGGCATGGCCATCGAGCACAAGCCGGCGGGCAAATACGATTCCGAATCCGAGCGCGTCGCCCAGCCGGCCGGCTTCGCCTACATGGCGCCGCCGGGCCAGACGAATCAGTACGGATACTGGGAACATCGCGACGGCCGCGATTTCTGGGTCTTCTATGGCCAGTACGCGCTGATGCGCGACCTGCTCTTCGGGCACGGCTACCGGCCGTTGGAACGGGGTGAGTGGGATAGCTATCGTGACTACCAGAGCCGCGGGCAGACCTATTACGGCAACGACGGCTCCGGGCAGAGGTACGGCACCGCGGGTTCCACAACGCAGGAACGCTACTCTGGAAGTTCTTACGCTCAGAGCGGCGGGTTCAAGGATTCCAAGTACGCATCGAAGAGCGGCTCGTTCCGCGATTCGCAGTACGCCTCTCCCGCGACCCGGCAAGGCGAAAGCGCGGCTCCGAAATCGTTCGGCCGGAACGTGAGTCCCTCGGCGCCGTCGGTCCGCTCGTTCAAACCCGCGCCTGCCGCGCCGCGATCGTTCAAGATGCCGAGCGCGCCGCGCCGGTTCGGGAAGCACTGAGACGCAAATCCGACATTGAATTAGCATGATCGAGTCTTCATGATGGAACCTGATTGGAGTCAATGCCTTGTATCAGGGCACGACTTCAGTCGTGTTCCCTGGCCGTCGCTGTTGGCCAACGATTGTAATGAAAACACAGGACTTACAGGAGTCGCCCCGGGTGTTTTCGAGGGTGCCGGACGATTGAGAGAAACGAGGGCTTTATCCCCTGACTCTGGAGAGCGGCTAAAACCGTTCAGTTGGGTAGCCTTGTACGGCACGCCGCCCAAGGGGCTCCCGGGCATGCCCTGATACAAGGCCTTCTCAACTTAAGAACTCGGGCTGAGACAATTTGATACTTGGATCCCCCCGGCAACAAGCCGGCTCGGGAGGCCGGCAAGCCATGGATAAGTTGCTGCACTTTGACAGCCCGCGGGAAGTCTACACAGCCGATGCCTGTGTGATCTCCTGCTATGACGCCCGTTTCGATCTGGCGGTCCGCAAGTTCCTGAAGCGCCGGGGAGTGGCGGTCTACGATCATATGAAGATTCCCGGCGGCGCAAAAGCTCTTGCGGCGCCCGATCGGGAAACCGACCGCGACTACGCGCTCCGAATGGTTCGAATCTCGCTCGCGCTGCACCAACCCAAACGGGCGATTCTGATTGGCCACGCCGATTGCGGGGCTTATGGCGGAGCTACGGCGGAGACGGTGGTGGCCGATCTGGCGCGCGCGGCGGAGATTCTGGGCACGGCGGAGCCATCGCTGGCCGTTGAGCGCTACTTCGCCGATTTCGACGGAATCTACGAAGTTCCTGGCGTCGGAACTTCAGTCTAATAGTGTAGGATCGGGAAACAGTACGCTGGCCCAGGCCTGTCCATGGGCCAGCGCGTTCCGCGTTCGGTCTCGGGTTCCGCTTATTTCCAGCTCCAACCCTTTCGGAAGGAGGGCTTAAGCAGTTCGTTGGCCGCCTTGTTGTTTGTGATTTGCATCTTGGCGGAATCCCAATCGAGCCGGCCTTCGACGCGCAGGGAGAGGCACGCCATGTCGATCCACTCGGTGAAGGGGCCGGCGACGTCGAAGTTGGAAGCCGCCCTTTCCCCGCCTTTGCATGCGCGCACCCAGTCCATGTACGTTTCGGGATGCCGCACCAGCGTCTGAGGAGGCATCTGGTAGCCCTCCATCTTGGCCAGCGGGAGAAGATGCGGATTGCCGCCGTACTCGCCGGTCATCATGTAGCCCTTCGTGCCTTTGTACAGCACGCCGCTATTGGCGGTCGAGTTGAAAGGCGCCGTGCGCTGGTTGAGCGCCTGCGCATAGGCGTCCTCGCCGGGACGTGTAATCGCCACGCCCGTCGATCCGCCCTGCGCGCCACCACGCGCGGCCCCCGCGCCGCCTCCCGCCGCCCGGCCTCCACCGCCGGCTGCTCCCGCGCCAGCTCCGCGGCCCGCGCCGCCGCCTCCGCCTCGGCCCGTTTGGAGCGTCGCGGTATAGGCTCGTTCCGTCCTTTCGGCCGCCGGGATATCGGCAGGCCAGAATTCGTCGGGCAATCCGGTACGGACTCCGTCATGCCAATACAGAGTCAGTTTCGGGAAAGTCTTGTACGCCGGGAACTCGAATTTGATGACGGACTTGGTCGGGTAGGAATACTTGCTCTTACCCTCTTTGAGGATGCACTCCACGCTTGTCGGAGCGCGCTCGCTGAGCATCAGCCCCATATTGGGAGCGCCCAGGACGTGGCAAGCCATGTCTCCCAGCGCGCCGCAGCCGAAATCGAACCAGCCTCGCCACTGGAACGGAACGTAAGCGGTGCTAAAGGGACGATAGTTCGCTATGCCCAGCCAAGTGTCCCAATCGAGTTCCTTGGGGGGATCCTCCGGCTTGGGCATCTCCGGAAAACCCTGCCCCCATACCGGCCTGTTGGTCCAGGCGTGCGCTTCGGTGACGTCGCCGATAACTCCGGACCAGATCATTTCCGCGGCCTGGCGCGTGCCCTCCTGGCAGTAGCCTTGGTTGCCCATCTGCGTGGCGACCTTATAGTAGTTGGCTTCCTCTTTGAGTTGACGCGCCTCCCACACGCAACGGGTCATGGGTTTCTGCACATAGACGTGCTTGCCGCGCTCCATGCACCAGGTCGCCATGGTTCCGTGCATGAAATCCGGGCACGCGATCAGCACGGCGTCGATGTTCTTCTCTTCCTTGTCCAGGAGTTTTCGGAAGTCCTTGTATTTGGGGACCTTGTCGTACTGGCGGTAGACGGCCGCGGCGCGCAGGTCGTCCGGGTCGCAGAGCGCGACGATATTCTGGCCGCATCCGCGCGGCGCCGGACCGCCAAGAGAGCTAATGCCGACGCCCGCCTGCCCTCCGGCTCCGAAGGAGGCTATGTCTAACTTCTCGTTCGGAGATTTGTAACCGACGCTCGGCAACGCGGGCGCGCTTCCAAATCCGCCAGTCGGGACCGCGCCAGCCAGTAGCGTCCCGTAAAAGAAATGTCTTCTTGTAAACTCCGCCATGGCCCGCATTATAGCCCCTTTCGAGAGCGCAAGCCCTGACCGTAATCGCGTAATCCGCCCGTAGAGCTTTTTCACCGCGGAGCCGCGGAGATCACGCGGGGGGACGCAGAGATGAAGCAATTCTCTGCGGCCTTCGCTCCCTCCAATCTCCAACCGGTGGGTGGCAGAGCATCCTGGAACTTCCGGCTTCCCCAGGTCCGCGCAGGCGGTCGCGGGGCCAGCAGAGAGCGCGGCTATCATCATACTCCGCGCAATCTCGGTGCTCTCCGCGTCTCCGCGGTGCAGAGCGATGCGGGCGGAATACTGGCCGTCGCGAATGCGTGGCCCGAATGCCAGCGTCGTCGCTTGCGCCCGCGCTATCATAAAGTTTTGGCCCTCCTTATGCCCCTTCCAGCCCTTGCGGGCATCGACGAAAGCGAACTGGTCACGCTTGCGCGAACCGGCGACGCGCGCTCGTTCTCCGAGTTGGTGCGCCGGTATGAGGGCAAAATCTTCCGGTTGGCTCAACACATTACCCAAAACCGCGAGGATGCCGAGGACGTCTTGCAGGAGACCTTCCTGAAAGCGTACGAGCACCTCGACCAGTTTCAGGGCAATTCGAAGTTCTATACCTGGATCGTGCGCATCGCCGTGAACCAGGCGCTCATGAAGCTGCGCCGGAGGAAGACCGACCGATCCGTTTCGCTCGACGAAACCATCGACACCGGCGACGACACTCTGGTGCGCGAGATCGCGGCGTGGGACGAAAACCCTGAGCAGCAATACTCGCGCGAAGAGTTGGGCGGAATTCTGGAAGGCGCGGTAGCCAGTCTCGAAGCGCCGTACCGGTCGGTGTTCGTCCTGCGAGATATCGACGAACTTTCCACCGAGGAGACGGCCGAGGCCCTCGGGCTTTCCGTGCCGGCCGTAAAGAGCAGGCTGCTACGCGCGCGCCTGCAACTTCGCGAAAAACTGACGCGCTACTTCAGGCGCAAGGGGAACGATGTCTTTGCTTACCTGTAAGGATTTCCTCACCGAACTGGGCGACTACCTGGATGAGACAGTCGATGCCCGAACCCGAGCTCATCTCGAGGAACACATCACGGAGTGCCCGAACTGTTGGGTGGTGGCCGACACGACCAAGAAGACCGTCAAGATCTTCCAGGGCATGGAACCATATCCGATTCCGGCCGATGTGGAATCCCGCCTGATGGCCGCCCTGGAAAAGAAGATAGCCGCCAGGAAGTAGCGCTCGAGTTCCGGATGTTCACCAGACAGCGTAAATTGCGTGTTTTGTTTGCGCTATCGGATGTCATCCTGATCGGGCTGGCTTTCTGGGCGGCGTACGCGACGCGCTTCGCACTACGCCTGGAACGCGCGTTTTTTCTGACCCGCGACCGGCAGATTCTGCTGTTGGGTTTTTCGGTTTTTGGCTGGCTTGCCGCCGGGCGCTGGCTCTCCGTTTACGAAAAGCTGAGCGCGTGGAGCCCGCGGGCGGCGCTGTGGGGCGCGCTCCGCCAATGCGCTGTGGCGGCTGTCGGCGTTACGATTTTTCAGTACGCTCTGCGCCTGGACTTGAGCCGTCCGTTCCTGGCCTTGCTGACGGTCTACGCCTGGATACTCCTGGCTCTTTTCCGCCTGGCCGCCAGCCGCGCGGCCGGACCTCTGCGCCGTGTTTTCGCGGCGCCGCATTACGTGCTGGTGGTTGGAACCGGCGAGCGCGCCCTGCGGATGGCGAGGGGCCTCGAAGCTTTTGCGGACCACGGTGTGCAGTTGCTGGGACTGATGAGCGAAATCCCGGGCGGACAGGCCGGGCAGGCGGATTCTACCGACGGAGCGCGAAGAGTCTATTCCGCGGAGGATCTTCCGTCGCTTTTGCGGCAGCGCGTGGTGGACGAGATCGTCTTCGCGGTGGATAGCGATAAACTGCCGGCGCTGGAAGAGACATTCCTCCTGTGCGACGAGGAGGGCGTGCGCACGCGCCTGGCACTGGATTTCTTCCCCCACGTGAACAGCGCCGTTTCGCTCGACCGGCTCGGCGAGACGCCGCTTCTCACGTTTTCGGCCGCGCCTTACGATGAAATCCGGCTGCTTGCGAAACGGGCGATGGACGTAGCGATCGCGTTCATTGCCGGCGTAATTCTAGCCCCGTTCATGGCGCTCGTCGCCATTCTTATCCGAGTCACATCTCCGGGTCCCGCGATTTTCAGGCAAATCCGCTGCGGATTGAATGGCCGGCGTTTTCAGCTTTATAAATTCCGCTCCATGTGCAGGGACGCCGAGCGGATGAAGCCCGCGCTGGAACACTTGAGTGCCCGGGAAACCGCCTTCAAGATTCCGAACGACCCGCGCCTGACGCCGCTCGGCCGCTTCCTGCGCAAGTTCTCCATCGACGAGTGGCCGCAGTTGTGGAACGTGCTGCGCGGAGATATGTCTTTAGTCGGGCCGCGGCCGGCCGTGCCGGACGAAGTCGATCGCTACAAACGCTGGCAGCGCCGCCGCCTGCGCATGAGGCCCGGGCTAACCTGTACCTGGGCCATTTCGGGACGCGACCACGTCGATTTCGAAACGTGGATGAAGATGGATATGGAGTACATCGACAACTGGTCCCTGGCGCTGGACTGTAAGGTTCTTTTGCTGACTATACCCCGGGTGCTGGCAGGTTCCGGGGCGAATTGACGAGGAGTTGTCAGCTATCGGTTGTCAGTTCTCAGTTCCTGGCGTTGTGAATGCCGATGGCTGAAAGCTGACGGCTGAAGGCTGATAGCTTGTGACTACGAGGCATTTATGCACCTGATTCCTACCGACGAAGAAGTCGTGAGCGTGCTCCGCGAGACCGGAGCGTTACGAAAGGGCCATTTCGAGTATCCCAACGGGCTGCACTCGGATGGATATCTCCAGACGGCGCTGGCGCTGCGCCATTACCAGCACCAGCGCATGTTTTCCGTCAGTCTCAGCCGTCTGCTGCGGGCGCATCCCGAAATCCGCGCCATTCTTCCGCAGGTTTCCATCGTGACTCCGGCCACCGGCGGCCTTCCGGTGGCGTTCGGAGTGTGTGAGGCCGCCCGCGCCAAACAGGTTTACTGGGCCGAGCGCGAAAACGATGGCGAGCCGCTGCGTTTCCGGCAATACCTTCAGCCGCAACCCGGCGAGCCGGTCGTCATGGTGGACGATATCTTGCGAAGCGGAGCCAAACTCACCGAACTGAAGACGCTGCTGGAATCCTACGGCGCCAAGGTCATCGGCCTGGCCGTGATGATCTACCAGCCAACGCCTGCGACTATGGGGTTCGGTTCGTTGCCGCTGTATTACCTGGCCAAGATGGATGCCCACTACTACTCCGACGCCGCCGGCTGCGAGCTGTGCCGCCGCGGCGTGCCGCTGGAAAAGGTGCGGCAATAGTAATTCGCGCTTTCGCGGCCGCTCCGGGCCGCCCGCGCCTGAGGTGATACAGTAATACAAACGGGGTTATGCGAAGGTTCTGCGTCCTGGCCGCTATCGCGATTCTGGGGTGTGGCGCGCTTCGAGCCCAGGGCGACGCCGAGAAACTCGCTCCGTATTATCCGACCCCGCCTTCCGTCGTGCAAAAGATGCTGGAGCTTGGCGATTTGAAAGCCGGGGAAAAAATGTTCGATTTGGGCTCCGGCGACGGACGTATCGTGATCATGGCCGCCCAGAAGTTTCATGCCAGGGCCGTGGGCGTCGAACTCGATAAGGACCTCGTCAAGTTAAGCTCCGACCGCATCAAGAAATTGGGACTCGAGAAGCTCGCTTCCATCGTCGAAGGCGATTTGCTCAAACAGGATTACAGCACGGCGGACCTGGTTACGGTCTACCTGCTGCCTGGCTTCATCGACAAAGCGCAACCGCTGCTGGACCGGCAGACGAAGAAGGGCGCGCGCATCGTATCTCACGATTTCGAGTTCAAGAACTGGACTCCCGAGAAGGTCGTGAACATCGCCGACGATGGTGAAGGGCGAAGCCACACGCTCTTCCTCTACCGGAAGTAGAGCCGTGGCAGCCCCCGCTCAACCCGCGTGGCCCAAGTGCATCGCCTGGGCGCGGGCGCTGGTCAGCGGTTGGACGCTTGTCGCGCTTTATATTTTTGTTCGCGAGCAACCGTGGCCCCTCGTCTGCGGCATCGGCCTCTACCTTGCGTATGCCCTCTTCCTGGCGATTCGCGGCGCGGCCCCCGGCGGGATGCTGGGGTTGTTTGCTCTCTTCTTGGATACGGTCGTCTTTTTGGCGCTCGCCAACTTCGAGGGCGGGCGTCTCCAAGGCGCGATCGCGGCCGGCTTTCTCTTTCTATTAGCGGAAGCCATGTCTCTTTACGGCCCGATCGAGGTGATTATCGTCTCGGCGACCTTGGCCGTGTTTTTCGCGATTGCTCCCAACCCCGCGCTGCGGATGGGCGAACCCGCGGCGATCGTGGGAGGAGCGCTCGGGTGGGTGTTCACCATTCAGAAGCGCAGACACGCGGCGGAATTGGAGGCCCTGCGGCGCGCCGCCGAGGAAGCGCGCGCATCCGCCGGCGGCGCCCGCGAGGAGGAGCGCCTACGCATCGCGTCCGATTTCCACGACGGCCCGCTCCAAAGCTTTATCAGCATGCAGATGCGGCTTGAGATCCTGCGTAAACTTCTAGAGCGCGATTTCGAGGCCGGCGTGGAGGACCTGAAACAGTTGCAGGGGCTTGCCCAGACGCAGGTACGGGACTTGCGGGCATTCCTCAACAGCATGCGCCCGCTGGCGGTGGAAGGCGCCAACCTGGTGGCCGCCGCGCGCCGCACCGCGGAGGCTTTCCAAAAAGAGAGCGGCATCCCGGTGGCCTTCCTGGGGACCAATACCCCCGTTGGGCTGCCGCAGGAGACGACTACCGAAGTCCTTCAGATGCTGCGCGAGGCGTTGCATAACGCGCAGAAGCACGCCGAAGCGTCCCGTGTGGCCGTCGCCGTGGAGAAGACGGACGGCGCGCTGCAGATTTCCGTGGACGATAATGGCCGGGGCTTCAACTTCTCCGGGTCCTACACGCTCGAGGAACTGGAACTGCTGCGGCTGGGTCCGGCCAGCCTGAAACGGCGCGCGCGCACGCTCAACGCGGAGATGACGCTTGAGTCGCACCCCGGCCGCGGAGTGGGGCTGAAGTTCCGGGTTCCGTTGCCATGAGAAGCCGAGAAACATTTGAACAAGCGCAGGCGAAAACGCCTGCGCCACCTCGGAACGCCCGCGCTTTCAGTAGTGGGGCAGGCGCCGGGTGCCCTCTGGGCGTCTGCCTCGCCCGTGCGCGGGCGTTTTCTTCACACTTTCTTGGGGGAGCGGATCGGAGGGTCCGCGGCGCATCCAAATAGGAGAGACATGAGAGTCGGGATTACATGCTATCCGACGTACGGCGGCAGCGGCATCGTCGCCACGGAACTCGGCATGGAGTTGGCCAGCCGCGGCCACGAGGTCCATTTCATCAGCTACGCCAATCCCATCCGCCTGGACCCCGGCACGCCGCGCATCCACTATCACGAAGTCGAAGTATCCACGTACCCGTTGTTTCAATACCCGCCCTATTGCTTGGCGCTGGCTTCGCGCATGGCGGATGTGGCCGAATCCTACGAACTGGACGTCCTGAACGTCCATTATGCCGTCCCGCATTCCATCGCGGCGCTCCTCGCGCAGCAGATACTGGCCGCCAAGCGGCGGCTTCCGTTCGTCACCACGCTCCATGGAACGGATATTTCGCTGGTGGGCTCGGATGCGTCGTATTTTTCGATCACAAAATTCTCCATCGAACGTTCCGACGGCATCACCGCGGTGAGCGAGGATCTGCGCCGGCGAACGGTGGATGTTTTCGGCGTGGCGAACGAGATTCGCGTGATTCCCAACTTCGTGAACTGCGAACTCTACCGTCCCAACGACGCCAAGACGGGCGCGGCCGAATACGCCGCGCCCGGCGAGAAGTTGATGCTGCACCTTTCGAATTTCCGCCCGGTCAAACGCGCGCTGGAT
Source organism: Terriglobia bacterium (assembly GCA_963783505.1). Taxonomy (GTDB): domain Bacteria; phylum Acidobacteriota; class Terriglobia; order Bryobacterales; family Bryobacteraceae; genus BOG-224. Next base: position 30,624 of record CAWAOP010000002.1, read on the forward strand.
TGCATCCGCATTCTGGCCGAGGTCCGCAAGCACGCTCCCGCTCACCTGCTGATGGCGGGCGACGGCCCGGACCGTGCGCCGGCCGAGCACCTCGCGCATGAGCTCAAGATCGATCGTCACGTGACATTCCTGGGCAAGCAGAACCACGTGGAGCGGCTGATCCCGCTGGCGCACGTACTGCTGATGCCGAGCGAGTTGGAGTCCTTCGGACTGGCCGCGCTGGAAGGCATGGCTTGCGGCGTAGTGCCGATATCGACGCGCACCGGAGGGGTTCCCGAACTGATCACCGACGGCGAAGATGGCTTCCTGGAAGCGGTCGGCGATGTCGGAGGCCAAGCCCAGCGGGCGCTCCAGCTTCTGACCAACGACGACCTGCACTACCGCATGGCCAAAGCCGGCCGATGGAACGCCGCCGAACGTTTCTGCACCGACAAGATCATCCCCAAATACGAGAAGTTCTACCGCGAAGTAATCGAGCGGGCGTAGCAACTTCGCTGGCTGTGTGACTGAAGACTCACGGAGCCCGGAGGGCGGTAGAGAGTAGCCCACGGCGTGAGCCGTCGGGCAGGCGATAAAGAACGGTCGAGCCCCGCCAGGGGCGTAAGAACGTCCGGCTATTAGGCTCTCTATCGAGCTGTTCTGTCGCCCCTGACAGGGCTTGTCCGTTGCTGGTAGCGAACCCGATGGCTCACGCCATGGCCTACTTTCTATTGCCCTTGCGGGCTCGGGTTGCAGCATGCCTTTGGCGGCGATGCGCCTGTTTGTAACCTCCTGGCCCGCGCAAGCGCCTTAGGGAGGCGACGAAGAAGATCTCCAAGTCCGCAGTTCTGGCCCTTCTCGGCGCCGGGACGGCCGTTGGGGGGTTCGGGCAGGCGCCCGCGTCGAAGCCCGCATTCGAGGTAGCTTCGGTCAAACCATCCGACCCGGCGGCTCGTGGCGCGGGTTGCTCGGGAGGGCCTGGAACGAACACGCCGGGGCAGTTCACTTGCACGAACTACCTGCTGGCGGTGCTCATCAACACAGCGTTTAACAGGATCTTTCCTTGGGAGATCGAACTTCCAGCTTCAGCCCGGGCTGGGAAATTTGCCATAGTGGCGAAGGTCCCGGCCGGGGCCACGAAAGACCAGATCGAGCCGATGCTTCAGAACCTGCTCGTGGAGCGCTTTGGGATGACGTTCCACAGGGAAACGCGCCAAGTCTCGACCTGCGAGTTGGTGGTGGCGAAAGACGGAGCCAAAGTGACGGCGGCCAGCGCAGGGGCGGCGCAGGCGGGTGACAGCCAGATCAACGTCAGCGCCCTCCCGAAAGGCAAGGACGGCTGGCCGATCCTGCCGCCGGAAGCGGTGGGCAGGTTTGGCACGACCATTCCTCCCTACACCCGGATTATGTACCGAGGCGAGCCTATCTCGCTGCTGGCGGACTTCCTCAAGGGCGTCCTCCAGTGTCCTTTTATCGACAAGACTAGGCTCGCCGGGCTCTATAACTTCGACATTACGTTCCAGTCGCGGAGGGAGGACGGTTCTCCGTTGATGGCCCTCCGCGAGCAGCCGGTGAGCGAAGGTGGGATGGCCATGCCCGCCGCACCTACGGGCTTGCCGGCCGGTGCGGCGGGTATGGCGCCGTACATCCTGGAAGCGATGGAAAAGCAGATCGGTTTGAAGGTTGCGTTTTCCAAGGGACCGTACGAAGTAGTGGTTGTGGACCACGTGAACAACAAGCCCACGGATAACTGAACGGCATTCAACGGAGTAACGCCATGAGGCTGAAGTCGCGCCGGGTCTTGTTCGCGTTCGTGGCCGTTGCCGCTGTCGCTCAGACGCCCGCCCCGCCGTCCTCGTTCGAGGTGGCCTCCGTCAAGCAGTCCGATCCTTCAATCCGGGGGATGGGTTCGATCAGGGGCGGCCCTGGCACGGATAGCCCAGGACAACTGACGATCACCAACTACCCGCTGATCTCAATCATCACAGCGGCATTCGACAAGCATCACAGGTGGTTATACGTTCTGCCCGACTCTCTCCCGCGAGACCGGTACGATATCGTCGCCAAAGTCCCGGCGGGCGCTACGAAGGATCAGTTCAACCTGATGTTTCAGAACCTCCTGGTAGAGCGCTTCGGGCTCGTGTCGCACATGGAGGTTCGAGAGGTTCCGGCTTTCGATCTGGTGGTGGCCAAAGACGGACCGAAGATCGCGCCTGTCAGCGTACCGCTGGATCCAAGCAGAAGCGTACCACCACCCGGCGTCTCGGGACCGCTCTGGCTGAGGTCGCTACCGAAAGACAAGGACGGCTGGCCGATCTTGCCGCCCGAAGCCGTCGGCCATTTTGGCCCAAGCAATCCTTCCAATCCCACCATCAGGCGCGAGGCGTACAGGAGGCAGCCTCTTTCACAATTCAGTTCCACTTTGGAGGACTGGTTCTCGCGCCCGGTCCTGGATAAGACCGGCTTGGCCGGAATCTATAGTTTTGACCTTACTTACGCCGCGTTCGACACCACAGAGGTGAATGCGGCCATGGCGCGGGCGCGGGACGCAGACAACTCTGCGGAATCCATGGCCGAGGTGCGGGCGCGGGACGCAGCCGCCGGCGAACGTTATCAAGCAGGGTACTTCGCCGCCATGGAGCGGCAACTCGGCTTGAAAATATTGCCCTCCAAAACCAAGGTCGAAGTGCTGGTGGTTGACCACATGAACAGCAAGCCGACTGAGAATTGAAACCAGTGGGGTCAGGCCTTTTGGCCTGCCGCCGGGCTTCGGCCCGGCGTTTCGACCGCGAGCGCTCACGCCGCCAACAAGGGCGGCGGCAGCCAGGAGTGGCTGGCCCCAGTTCTATTTCGTCCTCGTAAGCCCCAGCGCGCGAATACGCTTGTGCAGGTTTGTGCGTTCCATTCCCAGCGCCCTCGCGGCGCCGGAGACGTTCCAGTTGGTTTCTTCGAGAGCCCTGAGGATGTGTTCGCGCTCGGCGGATTCGCGAGCCTCCTGAATCGTCGATTTTGGCCCTGCTTCGCGCTGCACGCGGATCTCCACCGGAATCGACTCGCGCGTGAGGCGATCTCCCGGCGCGAGAATCGCCATCCGTTCGATCACGTTGCGCAACTCCCTCGCGTTCCCGGGCCAGTGATAGCTTTCGAGGGAGGGCATGACCGTTTCGTCGAGCATTTTGCGGCGGAAATTATTCCGCGAGCAGAAATCGTCCAGGAAGTATTCGGCCAGCAGACGGATATCGTGCGGGCGCTCGCGCAATGCGGGCACGCGAATGGGAACCACGCTCAAACGGTAGTAGAGATCTTCGCGGAACTTGCTCTGAAGCACCAGCGCCGATAGGTCGCGATTGGTGGCGGAAACCACGCGCACGTTCACATGGATGATCTGCTCGCCGCCCACGCGGTGAAACTCGCCTTCTTGAAGAACGCGGAGCAGCTTGGCCTGCGACGCGCCGTGCAGATCGCCCACTTCATCGAGGAAGATGGTCCCGCCGTCGGCCAGTTCGAACTTGCCGCGCCGCGCTCCCACGGCGCCCGTAAAGGAGCCTTTCTCGTGGCCAAAGAGCTCCGTTTCCAGCAGTTCCGTGGGGATGGCCGCGCAATTCACCTTGACGAAGGGGCCGGCGGAAAACGGGCTCGAAGTATGGATGTGCGCCGCCAGCAACTCCTTGCCGGTGCCCGATTCGCCGATCAGCAGCACGCGGGCGTCGGAGCGCGCGGCCAGCGTAGCCTGCTCGACGGCGCGCGTCCAGGCGGGGCTCGATCCGATCATCTTTTGCGGAATACCCACCATCTCGCGCAGCCGTTCGTTTTCGCGGCGCAGCGCGCCCTGCTCGGACGCGTTCTTGACGGCCAGCAACACCCGGTCGCGGCCGAGCGGCTTCTCCAGGAAATCGAAGGCGCCCGCGCGCGTGGCCTCCACGGCGTCCGCAATGGCTCCGTGACCGGAGATCATGATGGCCGGCGCCGTGGAGCCCTCCTGCCGCACGCCCTTCAACAGTTCGATGCCATTGCCATCGGGCAGCTTCAAATCCAGCAGATAGATGTCGGCGCGAAGCTGGTCCGGGTGCTTGCGGAACTCCGCGGCCGAGCGGCAGACGCTCACGGCGTAACCTTCGCGTTCGAGAATCATCCGCAGCGAGCGCCCGATGTTCTCTTCGTCATCCACGATCAGTATGCGTTTGGATGCCATTGGCGGAAGCCGGCAGCAGCACGCGGAATCCCGCGCCGCCCAGCTCTCCCTTCGTTATAACGATATCGCCGCCCGAAAGCAGCGCGCTTTTGCGAGCGATGGAAAGTCCGAGGCCCATGCCCTTCTTCTTGAACGTAATACTGGGCTGGAAAATCGAGGACCGGGCTTGTTCGCTCAGGCCCGGCCCGGAATCGTGCACCTCGATGGCGACGCGCCCGCCGTCGGCGGCGGTGACTCCCAGGATCCGTCCGCCGTCGCCGGCGGCTTCGGCCGCGTTCTCGAGGAGATTGGTCAGGACGCCTTTGATCAAATCCTGATCGGCCATCACGGAGGGCGCGTCCCCTGCCAGGCGGCACTCGTAGGTCACTTCCGGGTGCGCCGTCTTGAGGAAAGCTATGCGTTCCTCGAGGAGCGCGTTTACGTCGATCGGAGCGGGGCGCACGGGCGGCTCCGCGGCGAACTGCGAGAACGCGCGAATGCGGCGCTCGAGCGTCTCGATTTCCTCCACCACGATCTGCGCGGCCTGAAGCATGAACGGCCGGTTTCGCTCGTCCGTGCGCGCGAGCATCTCCTCCACCGTGAGCCGGATCGGAGTGAGGGAGTTTTTCACTTCGTGCGCCATCTTGCGGGCCAGCGTTTGCCAGCTCGCCATCTGGCGCAGGTAGACCAACCGCTCCGTGCTTTCCTGGAGCCGTTCGGCCATGTGGTTGAAGGCCTGGATCGCGCGGCCGATTTCGTCGTCGCGGACCGGTTCGACGCGCGCCGCGAGATCGCCCGCCGCAAGCCTGCCCAGTCCCGCAGTGAGCCCCTGAATGGGCCGGCTGATACGATACGCCAGATACACGAGCAGAGAGAGAGAGACAAGCCAGATGGCGGCGGCGAGCGCCAGGTAGCTGAGCTTCAAGCCGCGGCGGAAATCGTAAGTCTTGGCCTTGTTCACCACCGCGCGCGCTTCCCGAAGCTGGGCGGTGATACGATCCATGCCGACGTCGCCTAAGCTGGCCGAGTAGGCCCAGACCCCGTCTCCGTGGCGAACCAAATAGTCCAGGCGGTTACCCCCGGCTCCGCCCAGTGCGAAGCTCTCCGGATCTTCGCCGTCCGCGAACGATCGAACTGCTTCCGGCCATGCGCTGCGTTCGGCGGCGAAGTACTTCCGCGGATTCACTTCGCCGGATTGGGAGCGCAGCTTCAGGTCGGCGCGAGCGCGCTGGTAGAACTCGAGGCCCGTGCTTTCGAGCGACTTGGAAAGCGAATCCAGCTCGTCGGTGGAAGAAAGCGAGACGCTGAGTTCCAGGAGGGAGGTGGTCACCCATATGGTCGCCGCCAGGGGCGCCAGCGTGGCCGCCACAAAGATGAGGATCAGCCTGTTGCGGAGCCGGTTCACCCGTTGCCCGCCCCCCGGCCCGTCGTTCGGATCAGGTCGGACAGGCGCTGCCGGGCGCTTTCGTATGGTCCCCAGTGCGGCTCGCCGGGTTCCGCTTTCCGCCCGAACAGCTCCGGAAGAGATTTCAGAATGCTAATGCCAGAGCCGCTGTCCGCCGCCGCAGCCGAAGATTCTTTCGGTTTGGGCGCCCGCAACTCCAGCCGCAGAAAGAAAGGCGTGTCCGTAGCCAGGCCCGAGGCGCTGATGGCCATGTTCTCCAGACACCACGATTCCGCTTGCGGCCCCGTAAGACCGGTCTTCGACCGCGGCGCCGGGCCGGGAATGGTCACCTTGAATTTCTGTTCCCAGATGTCATAACTGATGACAAATCTGTCCGACCGCAGGCGGAGTGGATCGCTGCGATTGAGGGTGTATAGCGAGAGCCAAGAGGAGTAGGTGACGGCCTCTCCGTCTTTCATTCGGTCCAGAGAGCTGCCGGAAAGAAAATGCACGCCCGCCGCCACGGGGCGCAGGTTCTCGCCGTCGTAGGAAATGGAAATGGATTCGGCTGCGCGCGCGCAGGGCAGACAAAGGGCGAGGCTGGCCAGAAGCCAGCTTCGACGGCCGAGCGTCCTACTCCGCTTATGCGGACGCATCAATAATTCATGCCCATGATAAAGGTCGGATCGGCCCTTCCGCTTCGAACGGGAAACGCCAGCGCCATCTCGAAGGGGCCGTGGCGCAGCCCGAAACCGATCCCATTGCGGGGAGTCACGCCCGGCTCCCCTTCGTCCCAGACCGCCCCAGCGTCGTAAAACGCCTCAAAGGCTCCATATCGATACTCGACGGAATTGTGGACCATCCGGTTTCCACCCAGCGGGTCGATCTCATCCATACTCCACCCTCTTAGAGTACGGCTATTTCCAAGGTAAAACCTATCGTCGAGGGGGGCGCGTCCTTCGATGGCTCCCATGGAGAAATCGTCGCGCAGCATGTGCTTGCCGCGGGTGAGCGTATACCGGAAGTTCCCTTTGTGTCTGGAATAGACGAAATCGCTCGAAAAGAGTTTGGTGGCCGCGCGCAGGTCGTACCCCGCGTCGAAGCATTGTTCGACTTCCGAGGCCCCCAATCGCCGATCATATCGCACGGCGGCGGTGACGGCGTTGGCGGCCTCGGTATGCGCGGCCGGATAGACATCGTCGAAGCGCTCGAAGCCGACGCCCGCGGTCATGACGATCGAGTCCGTCAGGTCGAATTCCACGACCGGCGTGAAACTCTGCCGGGAGCGGTACGGCGTCGAAGTAAGCGCTAGCTCGGGGGAGTGTGGGACTTCGGGAGGCAAAGCGGCCAGAGTCGCGTTGTTCCACTGGTCGTGATAGCTATCGAACTCGAAGCGGAGGCGCACGCGGTCGGTCCCCAGCCGGGAGTTCTCGTAGCGCGCCATGATGCCCGCGAAGCGCTCCGCGAGATCGTCGCCGTCGCTCGCCACGCCGAAAGCGAACTCGTTCTGCGATTTCTGAATTGAAGTCTGCGCGGCGCCGCTCCATCCCTCGCGGGAGTCGTAGTTGAACTTGGTGACGGAGCCATCGATCGAGTGGGGCTGCTCTCGCACCTGGTAGACGACTTTGACGTATTCCGGGCTGCCTCCGCGTTCGACTCGCCGCGTCACGCTGGCCTGGAGTTCTTTACGAAGGCGTCTGGATACGTCGTCGAGAGCCGCGGTGCTCAGTTGGGATCCGATGAGCGCCTTGATGCGCTTGCCCAGCCCAAGACTGACTTTCGAGCCCGAGGACGAGGCGAAGTCCGTGGACCAGCCCTTGCCCGAGACGATGATCGTCTCGACCTTGTAACGCGTGTTGACGTTCGGATCGCCATCCGGCGTCCCGGCGGCGAGCAGACTGGAGAACACCAAACACCCAACCCAGGCTAATCTCATGCCATATGGGCAGGCACGCCATTATCCATGCCTAACTAATTGATTCCATGTGGGTAATCAGCGCAGGCCTGTGATTGGCATTCACAGGCGTGAAGGGGTAGGCGGCAGCGCTTGCCCGGCCGCAGTCCCGAAACTCAGAGCACTTTAGCGAGTTCCGTCGCGAAAGCGCTGCGGGGCGTCTGATCCCGGTTCTTACCGCCGCGCTTACGCCGTTCCGGGCGCTGCGACGCAGCGTGGTTCATTGCGGGTGGAGCCGAGGAGGCTTGAGAAGGCGCGGGACGCGCGTCTTTCCCTTTCGGCGGCTGCGCCGGGTTGGCGCGCAAGAGGCGGTCTTCGAGCGGCGCGCGATCAAAGCGGCGGATGATGGATTGCATCTCGTCCGCGGTGGGCGCCTCGACAAAAGCGAAGCCCTTGGACTCTTGTGTTTCGTGATTGCGGATCACTTTCACGGCGTCGGCCACGAGATCCTCGGCAGCCAGCCACTGCTTAATATCGTCCGCCGTGACCCAGAGGGGGAGATTGCCGAGAAATACGGTAAAGCTCATTCAGTTGATTATGTACTCCATAGGATGGAAATGAGGCAATTCAAGGAGAGGAATCCGATCTGCCAACTTGATGGTAGCAGAGTGGCAAATGCTATGCAATGACGGTACGTTCAGTACAATGGTCACCCGATGCGGACCGCCAGCATCGAAATCGAACCGCCGTCCACACCCTCTACCGGAAAGCGGATCGCATCGCCCTCGCGCCTCATTCCGAGGGCATACAAGAGCGGCAGATAGTGTTCCGGCGTTGGAATGGAAAGCGCGGCGTCGCGTCCCAACTCTCGATATCGGACCAATGCGCGGTCGTCGCCCGCGAGCATCATCTCGCGCGCCTGACGTTCGAACCGCGCGGCCCAATCGTACGGTTCTACCTGCCGATCGCCCCACGCGTAGGCGCGCAGATTGTGCACCAGGTTGCCGCTTCCCACAACGAGTATTCCCTCCTCGCGTAACGCCGCCAGTCTTTGGCCGAGTTCGTAATGAAACTCGGCGGGCTTGGTCTGGTCGATGCGCAATTGCACGATAGGAACATCCGCCTGAGGATACACATGGCGCAGCACGGCCCACGTACCGTGATCGAGGCCCCAGTCTTCGTTGAGCGCCACCGGCACGGGAGCAAGCAACCGTTCGACGCGCCGCGCGAGATCCGGATCGCCAGGCGCCGGGTAGCGCACCTGGTACAGTTCGCGCGGGAAGCCGCCGAAATCGTGAATCGTCTGTGGGGCCGTGGCTACGGTCACGCCGGCGCCTGGCCCATACCAGTGCGCCGAGATGGCGAGAATCGCTTTGGGACGCGGCGTCTCGCGCCCGAAGGCAGCCCAAGCTTCGGTGTAGGCGTTGTGCGCCAAGGCGTTCATGGGATTGCCGTGGCCGAAGAAGACGGCGGGAAGGGTGGTTGGCATCGTTAACTCCTGGGAATACTGAAGGCTGAATGGCGGCACGGCGAGGACCACAGCCAGAAGCTCTTATTCCGCCTTCCGTATTCCGCCTTCAGCCTTCCTGCTTGCGCTCCCTCACCCTGCCACCCGTTCCATCGCGTCCGGGCCGCAGATGCGCTGGATTTGCGCGCGGAATTCCTTGTCCGGCCTTACCTTCGCCGCGACGTCCAGGAGCACGGAGAAATCGCGGGGCAGTTCCAGGCGCAATCGGACTTGCGTTTCTCCCGGCTTGCGGCGGAAGAGTTCTTCGAGCGCTTGCGCCCGATTCTCGCCATCCTTGCCGTTTCGGCCGAGCCAGATACGAATAGAAATCGCCGAAGGCAAATCGATGCGCGCGTTGTCGAGCGCCACGATTTCCTGCACCGAAATCTTCGTCGGACCGCCTTCCTCCGGCAGGGCCAAGCCCCGCACCAGAACGGCTTGATCCTCGACAAGCTCCGGAGCGAGCCGTTCGTAATTGCTCGCAAAGACCATGGCTTCCACGGGCCCGTTGCGGTCCTCCAATGTCAGCGCGGCCCACGGCTCGTTCTTCTTGTTCCGCTTGCGCACGATCGCGCTCAGGACGCCGCAGAGCGCCACTTCCGCGTTTTTCGTCAAGCCGTCGAGCGACGAGCTATCGTGCGTCGCCAGCTCGCCGACGCGGTCCGCGTACCGATCGAGCGGATGGCCGGTCACCCAAAACCCGAGCATCTCTTTTTCGCCGCCGAGCTTTTCCTTGTCCGACCAATCGGGAACGGTGGGCAGCGGCGCGGCATGGTGTTCCTCGGCCGCGATCATCTCCCCAAATAGACCGCCCTGACCGCTCTCGCGGTCGCGCAACGCGCGCTGGCCAGCCTCCATGGCCATCTCCACTACGGCCATTTTCTGCGCTCGCGTGCCGGCCAGCGAATCCGCGGCGCCGGCCTTGATCAGGCTTTCGATCATCCGCCGGTTGAGCGCGGTCAACTCCACCTTTTCGCAGAACTCATCGAGAGAGCGGAAACAGCCCCGATGCGGCTCGCGCCCGCGCGATGGCTTCCACCGCGCTCTGCCCCAGATTCTTCACCGCTCCCAGGCCGAAGCGGATGGCCTCGCCATCCGGCGTGAAGCTCCACTCGCTGTGATTCACATCCGGAGGCAGTACGGTGATGCCCATGTCGCGGCATTCATTGATGTACTTCACCACCTTGGCCGTGTTCCCGGTTTCCGAAGTCAGCAACGCGGCCATGAAGTCCACCGGGTAGTGGGACTTCAAGTAAGCGGTCACGAATGCCAGGAAAGCGTATGCCGCCGAATGCGCTTTATTGAAACCGTAACCGGCGAATTGCTCCATCAGGTCGAAAATCTTTTCAACCTTCTTAATGGGGAAATTGCGCTCCAGTGCCCCTTCGATGAAGCGCTGCCGCTGGCGCGCCATTTCTTCCGGCTGCTTCTTGCCCATGGCGCGGCGCAGCAAATCCGCTTCGCCCAGGGAGTAGCCCGCCAGCCGGTTGGCGATCTGCTGCACCTGTTCCTGGTAGACGATGACGCCGTAGGTTTCTTCGAGCAGTTCCTTCAATTCGGGCAAGTCATATTGAACCGGGCGGCGGCCCCACTTGCGTTCGATGAAATCGTCCAACATCCCGCCCTGAATCGGACCGGGCCGGTACAGCGCATTGAGGGCCGTCAGGTCTTCAAGCCGAGTCGGCTGGTAGCGGCGCAGGATGTCGCGCATGGGCCCGGATTCAAACTGGAACACGCCGCTGGTGAACCCCTTGGAAAAGATCTGATACGTGGCCGGATCGTCCAGTGGCAGATCTTCCGGAACGATATCGACTCCGTGCCGTTGGTGGATGAGGCGCACCGCATCGTGGATCAGAGTCAGCGTCGTCAGGCCCAGAAAATCCATCTTCAGGAATTGCAGTTTCCCCAGAGATGCGCCGTCGAACTGCGTCACGATTTCGTCGCGGTTGGTCTTGTAGAGCGGCACTAACGATTTCAGTGGCTGCGATGCGATCACGACGCCGGCCGCATGGACGGAGCAATTGCGAGCCAAGCCCTCCAGCCGCTGCGCCACTTCGAGCACGTCGGCGATGCGCGCGTCCTTTTGGGCCGCTTCCTGAAAGCCCTTCTCCTGCTTGATGGCGTCCGGGAGCTTGATGTTGAGAGTGTTCGGCACCAACTTGGTGAGCCGGTCCACATCCTGATACGGCATCTCCAGCGCACGGCCGACATCCTTGATAGCCGCTCGCGCGCCCATGGTGTTGAAGGTGATGATCTGGGCCACCTGCTCGCGGCCGTATTTTTCGGTCACGTAGCGGATCACCTCGCCGCGGCGGTTCATGCAGAAGTCCACGTCGATGTCAGGCAGATCGACGCGCTCCGGATTCAGGAACCGTTCGAATAGGAGACCGTATTGGAGCGGGTCGATATCGGTGATCGCCATGCCGTAGCTCACGAGGCTCCCGGCCGCCGACCCTCGTCCCGGCCCCACCGGTATGCCGTTGGCTTTCGCATAGCGGATGAAGTCCCACACGATCAGGAAGTAGCCGGAGAACTTCATCTGCTGGATGATGCGAATCTCGCGATCGAGCCGCTCGGCGTACTCCGCGAGATCGTGCTTGAGCCTTCCCTGCGCGCGCCGGGCTTCCAGGCGAGGCCGGCGTTGCTCGAAGCCGTTCCGCGCGACGAATTCGAAATAGGTATCCGTGGAGTGCCCTTCGGGCACTTCGAACCTGGGGAACGGGTCGGTGATTTTCTCCAGCTTGGCGTTGCAGCGCGCCGCAATTTCCCCGGTCCGGTCCACGGCGTCTTCCAGTTCGCCGAACAACTCCATCATTTCGTCGCGCGATTTGAGATAGAACTCCGCCGCGCCCCATCTCATGCGCGACGCATCGCTCATGCCCTTGCCGGTCTGAATGCAGAGCAGGATTTCGTGCGCGCGCGCATCGTCCCGGCGCAAATAGTGCGAGTCGTTGGTGACCACCAGCGGCAGGCCCGTCTGTTGCGAGAGCCGGCTCAATTCCGGAATGAGACGGCGGTCCTGCTCCATCTTGTGGTCCTGAGCTTCCAGGAAGAAGTTGTTGTGACCGAGGATATCCGCGTAGGTATGCGCGAGGCGGATGGCGTCGTCGCGCTTGTCCGAGAGCAGCGTCTCCGGAATGTGGCCCCTCAGGCACGCCGACATGCCGATCAGGCCTTTGGAATGTTGCGCCAGCAGATCCAGATCGATGCGCGGCTTATAGTAGAACCCGTCGAGATAACCGGTGGAGACCAGTTCGATGAGGTTGCGATAGCCTTCCTGGGTTTCGCACAGAAGCACCAGGTGGTTGTAGCGGTCCGTATCCGAACGCGTCTTGTGTCCCTGCTGCGAGATGTAGACCTCGCAACCGATTACCGGATGAATCCCCGCTGCCTTGGCCGCGTTGTAGAAGTTGACCGCGCCGAACAGGTTGCCGTGATCCGTCATGGCGATGGCGGGCATTTTCTGCTCGACCGCCGCCTGGACGAGGTGCTCTACATCGCAAGCGCCATCGAGCAGCGAATAATCGGTGTGGCAATGGAGGTGGACAAAAGACATCGTCGGCTCAAATCCTCGCACACGGCCGGACTTCGATCCGAGCCGCGCGGGGGAGGGTTACAAAAAGGATAGCGCTGTTCGGGGCGCCGTGCTTCGGTGAGCGCGTTCGCTGCCCGCGGAGAGGAAGCAAAAGAGCGAGATGCGAAAACTGCGGAACGAAGCCAATTTGGGGGTTGAGGGCCAGGGATTGGGGTGGCGGCGATTCGGCCGCTCTAATGACGGGATTTGCAGAACGAAGCCAATTTCTCCGATCCAGGCGGCTTCGTCACGGCAACTCATCGCGTTTCCATAGCGGAAGCGTGTTTTGCGAAACGAACCCATTTCCCCTCCCAAGCGCAAGAAGAGAATATTGTTAGCGGACACGGACCGAAGCCACCACGCGCTGGTATTCGGCCCGGGCCGGTCTCTGAGCACTGCTAGCCTAGCCTACGCCAACCAAATTCATTGAAGGCCGAATATTACAGAGCCGGCTTGCTACGGCCGGGCCTCCGCTCGGCCCAAAGGGCACCCCCGGTCGCGGCTCGGTTCGATGGCGCGCGCTATTATGCGAGGCTCAGTAACTGAATTGGTGGAACGAACCCAATTTGGGCGGGCCGTCACTCCGGCTCTCCGGAAGCACGGCGTCCTTCTCCGGCGAGAGTGCGGCGCCCCTCTCACCACCTTGAGCAATAACACGACAGGGGATTGAGTCCGAAATTCGATCCGGGCAAGTGACGGGAACAAAACGAAATGTTTTTGAGTCGAGCGAGCAACTGGGTTTGGGGGTGCCTTGGTTTCCACCTGATCTGTGGGGCGTTGGCCACGAGAATCGCGCCTGTTCGCTCTTCGCGCAGGCAGTCCTGGCGGCGATCGGGCGATTTGGGCGGGAGAGCGCGTTCGACGTGTGACGGCGCTTCCGTTTGCTAGAATCGTGGCGGCGCCATCTCGGTCTCGTGGATTGGATCGTTGCGAGATCCATGCGGCACGACAACCGCGGCGCTTCGCCCGAGTGAGTGAAGCGGAGGATTATGGTAACGGCTGTTGTTCTTATCAATACAGCGCAAGGCTGCACGCCCGAGGTCGCTCAGGCGCTGATCGACCTGCCGGGCATCACCGAGGCTTATTCCGTCGCCGGGTCGTATGACCTCGTCGCCATCGCGCGCGTGCCCGATCATGAGGAACTGGCCGACCTGGTGGCAGGGCGCGTCCAGAAGATAGCCGGCATCGAAGCCACGAACACCCTGATCGCTTTCCGAGCCTACAGCCGGCGCGATTTGGACGCAATGTGGGACATCGGGAACGAGGAATCGAGAAAGTAAGCCTGGCTGAGCCGACTGGCCGCCGCCCGGCAGCGGAAGTTGACGGATGCGAAGGCGTGGGCGCTCAATGCCACTTAGATACCGGGATTTCTTCTAAATCATCGATTCCGAGGATCTCGGCACGGATGCCGAGACGGCAGCCATGACTGGCCGCGCCACGTGCGCAGCGCAAGGCGAGACCCCCGGGCGCGGCCATTTCCGTTCCGGCGCTACTTCCGAGCCGCACTTAGCCCAACCTTCGCATTT
>CAWAOP010000003.1:0-9939 GCA_963783505.1 Terriglobia bacterium
CCGCTTCGGCATTGCCGCGGAACAGCACGCCATGGGGCAGAATGCACGCGCCCTTGCCCGCGCTCTTGAGCGAGCGGACAATGTGGAGCAGATAGGCGTAATCGCCCTGGCGGGCGGGGGGCACGCCGAAGGGCCGGAAGCGATCGTGCGGGTCGTCGTCCGTGTTGACGCCCGCGTTCCAGCGCTTGTCGCTGAAGGGCGGGTTGGCGACGACAAAATCGAAGGTTTTCAGAATGTCGCCGCTCTTGAATTTCGGATAGGCCAGGGTGTTGCCCTGCTCGATAAGCGCGCCGGGGTTATCGTGCAGGATCATGTTCATGCGAGCCAGGCCGGAGGTGGCGGCGTCTTTTTCCTGCCCGTAGAGGGTGGGCTTTACGGCGGCCTCGTCGGCTACTTTCAGGAGCAGGGAGCCGGAGCCGCAAGTGGGGTCGTAAACCGTGGTGCTGGTGGTGACGGCCGCCTCGCGGATGCCCACGATCTTCGCGATGACACGGGACACCTCGGCGGGCGTGTAGAACTGACCCTTGCTTTTGCCGCTCTCGGTGGCGAAGTGGCGCATGAGGTATTCGTAGGCGTCGCCGAGGAGGTCGTCGCCTTCGGCGCGGTTCTTGCTGAAGTCGAGTTCCTTCCTCTCGAAGATGGCGATCAGGTTGGTGAGGCGGTCCACCATTTCCTTGCCCGAGCCGAGCTTGGTGGCGTCGTTGAAATCGGGCATGGCCGAGAGCTTGTTGGCGTTGGCCAAGGGCGCAATGATCTTTTTGTTGATCTGGTCGCCGATATCGGGCTTGCCCTTAAGCGCGACCATGTCCTGGAAGCCGGCCCCCTTGGGGATTGTGATGGGGGCGAAAGTCATGCCCGCGTATTTATCGCTAACGTACTTGATGAACAGCAGGACCAAAACGTAATCCTTGTACTGGCTGGCATCCATGCCGCCGCGAAGTTCGTCGCAAGAGGACCAGAGGGCGCCGTAAAGCTCGGATTTCTTGAGGGCCATGAATTCCGTTCCGGAGAGCGGCGCCGGGGGGCCGGCGCCAAGAAACAAGATAGCGCCGAAATGCGGAGGTGTACAGGGCTGTGCAACGGGCGCGGGCGGGTTCGCGGGACTTGTTTCCGGGGGCTAAACGGGGATTAGACGGATCTGTGCCGAGCGCCTACTGTCCGCGGCTGACTTCACTCCGCTCTGCTCCCGCCGCACTACACTGGGTACCGGAAATGTCTTCCTTCATCGATCAAGCCGTGGGAACGGAAGGCGGATAAGGCGCGGTACTGAACGGCGCCGACGGATCTTCCCGAATGAGCGGCAAGGGCAGACGGAAGCGTCTGCCTGACTTTCCACGCGCGCCGCGGGCTGAAGCCCACCGATGTTTCCTTGGACGATGCGGCGCAAGAAAAGCCGAGACGACTCTCGGCTCTGCAGGCTGGACAGCCCGCGCCACGGCGCGCAGCGAACGGTATTGGGCTGAAGCCTGCCACCCAGAGTAGCGCAGGGCCGGCCCGCGCTACTGCTGTTTATCCGGCGTTTTCTTTTCGTCTTTCTTTGGCGGAGCCTTTTTTTCCATTGCGGGCGCCGCGGCGGGATGAGCGGGAGCCTGCTGCGTCTGGGCTTCCGTCTTCTTGGCCGGTTCGGGCTGGCGCGCGGGGGCTGGTCGTTCCGCGGTGCGAGGCTGCTCCGGTTGCTGTGCGGGAGTGGGACGCTCAAGACTCATCGGTTTCTCGGATTGCCGCGCGGGAGCGGGCTGTGCCACATCGGCTGGCCGCGCCGCCGGGGGACGGTCATTTCGCGGAGTGGCCGCCGGAGCGGGCGCGGGCCGAGCCGTTTCGGCGGGCCTCAATCCGCCGCCGCGCGGAGCCACGGCGGGAGCCGGGGCGGCGCGGCGGATCGATTCGACGGCCGCGGGTTCGAGCGGGCGGCCGGGGTTGGCCCGGAGCGCGTCCTGCTTCATACGGAACGGCACGGGCGGAGGTGGAGGCGCCATCCGCGTCACCGTGGCGCGCTCGACGATCCGCGCCGGCGGGGCGTGAACACCAACCGCCGCCGGGCCCATGACCACGCTCTCGCGCACCGGCGCCACCATCGGGGCATGCCCCAACACCTGGGCTCGCTCCATCGCTCTCGCGTCCACGGCCAATGCCGCGCCCGCCACGGGCCGCGCATGGATGAAATCGTCTTCGCGCACCATGACTACGGCTCCCGGCACGGCGCGGTTCACATAACTGACATTCACCACGTTGACGTCAACCACGCGAACATGAGCGACGTTGATCTGCTGAATGTACATCGGGCTGACATGGTAGGCGGGACGGTAGACTTCAGCCGGCCCCAGCGGGAACCAGGCAACCCCGGCCGTGAACCCGCCTCCGCCGACAAACGCCACGAGCGCGGGCGCGTACATCGGCCGCGGCGCCATCGCCCCCGGTATCCACACCCAGCCGCCGCCGGCGAACGCCCACCTGCCATAGTGGAACGGCGCGAACCCCCACGGCTCATCCGCAATCCAAGTCCAGCCCCAGGGTTCCACCCAGGCCCAGTAGCCGAAATGGTACGGCGCCCAGCCCGCGGCCACGCGCGGCGCCCAAACCCAGCCATAAGGAGGGACATTGCGCCAGCCACCATAAGCGTCCAGGTCCTCATAGCCGATCGTGCCGCGCGAGACGTAGCGCACGGATTGGGACTGCTCCTCGCGCCGGTCTCGCATATCGCACCACTGGTCGAACTCGCTCGGCGGCGGAAGGGCGCCGAAGCTCACCGCGGGCAGCGCGTCGCCGGCAAGCCGCGCGCTCTGGCCCATGCGCACGGGCGTGGGCGAGACGGCGTCCTGGCCGCGGAACTCGGCCTCTCCCGAACGCACGACCACGGTGGAGACCATGCGGTCGCCATCCGCCTCCAGACGGTATACGCCGGGCCGCAGAAGGGAAACGGCCGCATTGGGAAGATCGACTTCGCAGGTCTCCCCAACCGGGAGGTCGCGGATGCCGATTTCGATCGCGCCTTGCGTGAGGCTGAACTGCGCCACCTGGTCGTCCAGGTTGACGATGGCGAACGCCGTCTCCGGCGCCATGCGGATGGCCGTGGAGCCCGCGTGCATTTCCACTTGCGCGCCGGCTTCCGTCCAGAGGTGGTCTCCGGAGGTGAGCGGATAGTTGACCCTTGCGGCCGTCCATTCCTCGACGCTTCCCGGCCGGAAGGAAACCGATCCGCTGGTATAGTTCAATCGGGCTACGCGCGAGGGCGGATCGCCTTCATCGGCAAGCGCCGTAAACGTTCCCAGAGACGCGAGCACCGAAGCCAGGGCAAGATGGCGAAGCAGCATGAATGTTCTCCTCAATACTATTCAACACGTGGGATTCTTAAGCCGAGCGGTACGTTTCATTAAATACGCTCAACCATTCGGCGGGAACGTGTTACATCCCAAACAGTTTTCAACTGGCGACGAACGGCGAAGTTTCGCGGCGTCAGCCTTTCGGGCTGCCGCCGGAATTCTCCCCGGCGCTCGGCGGGAAAAAGGCTCCGCGCGCCGCGCAAAAGCGCGGCGGCAGGGCCGAAGCCCCGCCCCACTTATCCCTGCGCCAGAAAGACGAAACGCGCGACGAACAGCGCGGCCAGAACGTAGACGAACCAATTCACCTCTCTGAATTTGCCGCGCAGAACCTTGACGGCGGCGTAGGAGACAAAGCCGAAGGCCAGCCCGTTGGCGATGCTGAATGTCAGAGGGAATCGCCATCATCGTGAGAAACGCGGGGACGGCGACTTCGGGATCGCTCCACGGGATTTCCGCCGCCACGCCAATCATGAGGCTTCCCACGATGATCAGCGCCGGAGCCGTCGCCGCCGAGGGAACCGCGCCGACCACCGGGGCCACAAAGAGCGCCCCTAGGAGCTTGTTGAGAATTCGAAGAATGCACTTGGCCGCGGATGAACGCGGATTCACGCCGATTAAAAACAAATGCGTTCATCCGCGCTCATCTGCGGCCCAGAATCGATTTTCAACAAGTTCTTAGAGCGCAATCGGGCCTTCTTTGGCTCCGATACAGGCCTCCGCACCGCCAAACTCAACAAATGAATCCAGCGTACTAGTACAACCTTGACCCGGCCGGTCTCGCGTGACTTGTCGGTAAACGATGAGTTTCAAACGAGTTAGCACAAACGGCCGGCGGACTTGCTCGCCAGGCCGTACTTGGTACCCATTGTCCGGATTTTAGCCCTGTCACTCCTATTAATCTGCCGCCGACAGACCTATAATCATTGCCGTAGATCACCAGATGCGCGACTGACTCGGGCTAGGTCATGAAGCGCGGATCGGCCCGGTCGAGCGCATTGGCAGGAGGAACCGATGCGATTGACAATTATCGTTGGTGCGTTGTTCTGCGCCGTCACGCTCCGGGCCGGCATTGTATTCCAGAGCGGAGTCTTCGTCCAGGCGAGTCCGTACTTGACAAGTCCGTCCGCCGTCTCGACCTATGAAGCGAACGCTTCGGCGATCGAAGCCGGAACCTTCGTGAGTCAGACTGTCGGCACGGCGGATCAAATGTCGATTTGGGCGGATCCGACCTATGAGAATGGCGCGGCGCCATGGACCGTTACGACCGCGACCGGATTGGCGTTGGGCGACATCGTCGAAGTCAGTGAGACCTGGAGCGGCCGGATGTCGCCCACCGATTCCTGGTCCCCTTACGGATCAATGGACCGTTTCTACGAGATAGGGCCCTACACGCGAAATTCCGACCAGTATCTCCAAGCCCAGCAGATCTATTCATTTCAGGAGACCGATGGGAGTTACACGTTTGTCAAGGGTACGGCGCAATACTATCTTTTCGATCCCGCGAATTATGTGCCCACGAGCGCGGATTTCGACTCACTGTGGGGCATGGGAGTGGAAATCACCCGAAACATGACGGTCTACAGCGGCGCAACTCTGGACAACGAAGCGACCGATTTTCGCGGAATGTATTCGGACACCGGAATCACCGGCGGGACGGAGATTGCTTCCTACAGCGTTACCAGCGAGTTCGATGCAACGGCGCCGGAACCCGGAACCTTAGCGCTGGTCGGACTCGGAGCGGTCGCGCTGCTCATTCGGCGGCGGCGGCGCGCCTTGTGATCGTGACCGGATCGCGGAGGGTCATAGCCGGGCCGCGGGGCGCCGGCCTCCGCACTCCGCGGCCCGGAGTCGCTAGGAGTTTGTGGAAAAGGAGGGCAGACAAGTCCGGCCCCTTTTCAACAGTCCTCTAAAGTGTGGAAAGAAACGGCCGATATGTAATTGGCCGAGTATTCATGCCCATACCTCTGAAGGCCTCCGGCGGGACCGTTTGGGACCTGCCGCCGCTAATCCTCCATCCGTTCAACGACCGCGTTCCGCCTTCCACGCTTCTTGAGAACTCCAAGGCCGCCCTGATGCTGGCGGGCCTGATCCCGAACGACGGCACGGATCGAGAGACGCTGACGCGAAGCTTGCTTTCGGGCCGCTACGCCGAACTCCGCATGTTGTTCTTCCTGGGCAAGGACATCTTCCGCTGGATCGAGCAGTGCCAGGAGTGGACTTCGAACATCGCCGCTCTCGCCCCGCTGGAGATCCCCAGACAGAGTTTTGCGGCGTTCCTTACGGGAGATCCTCCCGTGAACGTTAAAGAGAAACTCACCGTATGGGGCGTCTCCGACTACGCCTCCGTCTTCTCGCGGGCAGTGGGCTTGAACGCGGCTTTTGCGTGGCCTCCCGCCGTCGAGTCGCTGTCCGAGGAGTTTCTTCGGTGCTATCACCGCTACGCGGACGGCATGTTTAGGACCTACATTGAACTCCAGCCGTACCCGGCTCTTGCCCCCGCGGATTTCCATTTCGAGCTTTACGCCTCCGGCGAGTACTCGCGGATGCTGGAGACGGAGTGGGGGGAGCCGTGAGCCTTTCCCAACAAGTGGGGCGGTCAATCGTGGCTGCCGCCGCCTACCAGGCGGCGACGGAGGGTAGCTCCGCGTGCCAGAAACCGGCTGTTAGCCGGCGGACAGAACTGTCCGCCTCGCGGACGCCGCGCCGCGACTCAACTGGCGCCTCCTGAGGTGCGCCCGGAAGATTGTCGCAAGGAGAATCGTCGCAAGGAGTGAAGAAATCGAGTTATCGTGGCACAGATTAACGCGGATTCGAGGAATGCCGGCTTCCTATCCTCAATCCGCGTTCGTCTGCGGCCAGGGCGTGCGACATAGAAGTGGAGCTTGGAGGCTCGCTTTGTATCAGGGCACGGCTTGAGCCGTGCCGCAGCGTTTGAAGCCAAAGGCTTTAGCCACTGCGGCTTTCCTGGGTTCGCAGGGGCTGAAGCCCAAGAATTCTTCGCGATTCGACGGCACGGCTAAAGCCATGCCCTGATACAAGGCCAAGAGCAATTCCTTGCGTACCGATACGCTCGGTTTCACGCAAGTTCCTTCGGAATGGAGGGTTTCATCACTCTTGTGTCGCACACCCCTGCGGCCATCCATCCCGATTAGTTTCTCGGCAGCCTGCTATACTCGCCTGCATGTCCTACCGCCAATTCATGTGGGGACTGTCGAACGGAGTGCTCGTTCTGGCGGTGGCGGGCGGATTCTGGCTTGGGATCGTCGGATCAATGGTGCACCGGCCGGAGATCCTGGCGCCAGCCGGGATCATCGGGCTCGTCCTGCTGCTGTGGGGTTTTATCTGCCTGCGGCGGAAGTCGGCCGGGTTCAGCCTCGCCGAGATGAAAAACGGGACGGAACAGCAGCGGAGCTCGCTGCGGCGGATCCGGCGAGGGTTCAGGTGGGCGATGCTGATCGAGATGGCGCTGTGCTCGGTCGCGGTGGGTAGCGTCGAGTACCTTCATCGGCTCGACCTCATCTGGCCGGCGCTGGGCATCGCGGTGAGCCTGCATTTCCTGCCACTCGGTCGGCTCTTTCGGGTAAGGCGCTACTACTTCACCGGAATCGCCGGAACGGTTGTGTGCCTGGCAGCAATGGTCGCGTTCAACGCCCCGGCGAACGCGCTGTTCGCCGCCGCCGGCATGTGCCTCAACATGTGGGGCACGGCGGCCTGGCTACTGGCGAGGTCGGACCAGATTGCGGTGCGCGCGATTGAGGAAGACGCGGCAGCGACGAAGGTGTGAACATCCCGCGGAGTTGCTTCGCGAATCGAGGCTGAAGACCGCCGCCATCCCCGGGATGCCAAAAACAACGAGGTTCCCGGTGCAATAGAGTTACACGCCCACGGCAAGTCGAGCATCGGAGGTGTCTTTCGGCACCCATAAATAACAGTCACACCTGGCTATATTCAAGTTGCCGCAGTTTTTTGTGACCCAGTGGTACTAAGCCACAGCAGAATACACTCACCCCCCGCGCGGCAAGGTGAAAACCATCTGCGGCCCGCCCCACGGGTCACTTCAGCGAATACTGCTGAAACACGTAGAAATACCGCGGGTTGATGTGCGGCGTGGTGTTGTCGATGAACTCGCCTTTGAAAAAGTGGCCGAAGCCGGCGCCGAATGTGTGGCCGTGCAAATCGTAGGTCACGAACGAATCGAGTTCCTGTCCGACATGCGTCCCGGCCGTTCCCGTCTTCGAGATCGCGATGGAAGACCCCGAGCTGTTGTACAGAGCGTCGGCCGCGCTGTACAGCCAGTGATTGGTGTACATCACGTTCAGCGCGAACGGCTTGGTGACGCGAACCGTGTCCAGGGATTTGAACGTCTTCAGATTGCGCCAGCCGAACAGGTCCTGGTGGCCGAACTTGTCGTGGTTCGCGGGCGATATCTGGTCATAGGTCCCGCTGCTGGTCGAACCTAGTTTCGTACCGGAGGCGCCCTTGTACTCCGCCGATAGGCTGACCGGCGTGCGGCCCGCATTCAACTTCTCCGAGACGCCCGCAAACCAGGCAAAAGCGCGCTGCGTGGCGAGGCCCAGGTGGCCGGTCTGGCCAATGCCTTCGAAGCTATATGCAAGCCCGTGGGCCAACGGTCCGTAGAAACGGCCGCCGTAGCTATCGGTCCCCAAAGTTCCCGCGCCGGTCCAGCCGCCAATCTTGTTCTGCGAATGGCGCAGCGCGTAGGCATCGAACGACGCGCCGCGCCATATCTTCGTGAACACATCGTAGGTTCCCCAGATGCGCTCGCCCAGTTCCGGCTTGTTGAACGCATCGGGCAGGACCTTTACCGGCGAGACCATCAGCAGCTCGATGCGGGCCTTGCGCGTGCGGTAGTAGAGCCGGCCCTGGTCGTAGGTGCGGGCGACGTTGGTCCACTGCGGCGTGCCGATGACGCGTGACTCGCCGTAATCGAGCATCGAGCGGCCGAACGCGGCGCCGAACCCGGTCTCCCGGCGATCGAAGAGTTTGACGTAGGCCTCCTGCAAGTCCATGGTGTCGCGCATGTTGTTGGGCGCGGGAAGGCCGTAGAACGGCGCTCGTGCATCCTGCCCCATGGCGTACACGGTGAGCCACGATGTGGGATTGACGCCCATCCCAATGCGCAGCCGGCTCTGCATATCCTGCTGATTGACGGCCTTGCCGAAGCTCACGCCGAACTTCTCTTCCCATCGAGTGCGCTCTTCGAAGGTGAAGTAGAGCTTTTTCCTGGTGACCCGCTTGAGGGATTCGTCAACGCGCTGAAGCGGATCTTGTTGCGCGCCGGCGAGAGAAGCAGCGAGACAGGCCAGCAATAGCGCAAGCGGCCGCGCGAGCCTGGAATGACCAATAGGAGCCCCGGTGCTCTTCACTTAGGTAATGGTAATCGGTTTATGTTTCGAGCGACGCGCTTGAACCGTGAGACCATAGGATTTTCCTACCCGATGAAATTCAAAACCCTGGCCATCCACGGCGGGCACAAGCCCGCGGAACACCTGGGCGCCGTGATGACGCCCATTTACCAGACCTCGACCTTCGCCTTCAAAGGAGTGAACCAGCCGGGGCCGTACGACTACTCGCGCAGCGGCAATCCCACGCGCAAAGCGCTTGAAGACTGCCTCGCCGCGCTCGAAGGCGGTGCGGCCGGCTTCGCCTTCGCCACCGGCATGGCCGCCGAGGCCACGGTCTGCATGATGTTCCGGTCGGGCGACACCGTGATCGTGCACAACGATCTCTACGGCGGCACGTATCGACTTTTCCAGAAGGTCTTGGCCGAGAAAGGCATCGCCGCGCGTTACGTCGATTTGCGCGACGCCGCGGCGTTCGAAGCGGCGCTCGCGGAAGGCGCGGCCGCGGTGTGGATCGAATCGCCCACCAATCCGCTCATGAATCTGGTGGATCTCGGCGCGGTGTCCGAGGCCGCCCATCGCCACGGCGCCATAACGATCTGCGACAACACCTTCCTCTCGCCTTATTTCCAGCGCCCGCTCGACTGGGCGTCGACATCGTGATGCACTCGACCACCAAGTACATCAACGGCCATTCGGACGTGGTGGGCGGCGCGGCGATGGTGCAGTGACGCGCGCTCTGGCCGAGCAAATCGGCTTTCTGCAAAACGCCATGGGCACCTGCGCCGGCCCGCAGGATTGCTTCCTGGTTCTGCGCGGCATCAAGACGCTGGCCCTCCGCATGGAGGAGCACAACCGCAACGCGCTGGCGATCGCCGAATGGCTGGAGGCGCAGCCCGAGGTCGCGCGGGTGCTGCATCCCGGACTGGAATCGCATCCGCAGCACGAGCTGGCGTTGCGCCAGATGACCGGCTTCGGCGGCACGTTCTCCTTCCGCCTGCGGGGCGGCCAGGACGCCGCGTTCCGCTTGCTCGAGCGGTCAAGCGTCTTCACGCTGGCCGAATCGCTGGGCGGCGTGGAATCGCTGATCGAGCACCCCGTACACCATGACGCATGCCTCCATGCCCGCCGAGGTGCGCGAGTCCATGGGCATCACGCCGGACCTGATCCGCGTCTCGGTGGGCCTGGAAGACGTGGAAGACCTGATCGCGGACCTGGAGGCGGCGCTGGGCGCGCTGAAGATGCCGGCTGCGCTT
>CAWAOP010000004.1:0-117388 GCA_963783505.1 Terriglobia bacterium
GCTTGGTCGCAGCGGGAGGCGCCGCTGCCGTACAGGATGTTGCCATCCTTAGGGTCTGGAATCACCGTGGAGCTTTCACCCGCCAGGCACTTGGGCTCCCAATCGCGCATAGTAAGCGCGCCCATCCTCGACCATGTAGCAACGCCCACGCCGCCCGAGTCCTGCTGCGCTCCGTAGAGCCAATACGGGAAGCGATTATCCGCCGCCACATGATAAATCTGCGCCGTGGGCTGGTTATACCAAGTGCTCCACGTCTTGCCGCCATCGACGCTTACTACCGTGCCCTGGTCGCTGCTCAACACCATGCGATTTCCGTCCTTGGAGTTGACCCAGAGCTGGTGATAGTCGTCGCCGCCGGGGGCGCCTTTGATCGGGACCCAGGACTTACCCGCGTCGGTAGTCATGTATTCGGCCGTATTCGCGACATAGGCGCGGTCGGGATTCTTCGGATCCACGGCGATCTGCTCGAAGTACCACCCTCGGCCCCAAAGCCGGTTCTCGTTGTTGACCATCCGCCACGTGGCTCCGGCGTCATCGGATATGTACACGCCTCCTTTGGCTTCCGTGGCGCCGCCCGCTCCTCCGCGTCCGCCCGTGGCTGCGTTTTCGGCCGCGGTAACGGCTCCCGGCCCTCCGCCCCCGCGCGCGCCCGTCGTGGGGAACGCCGAGCCGAGATGATCGAGCACGGCCCACAACCGGTTGGGATTGCTGGGCGAAACCGCGATGCCGATCCGTCCGACGAAATCGTCGGCCGGGAAGCCCCGGCCAAGCTGGTTCCAGGAATCGCCGCCGTCCGTGGATTTGTAGAGCCCCCCGCCCGGCAGATTGGTCGGCGCGTAGACCGACCATGGCGGACGGCGCGTAGCCCATAGCGACGCGTAAATCACGCGCGGGTTCTTCGGGTCGATGGCCAAGTCCACCGCGCCGACATTATTCGGATCGCTGGTCTTGTAAAGGATCTTCTTCCACGTGGAGCCGCCATCGGTCGAACGGAACACGCCGCGATCCGCGTTGGGCATGTAGGTGTGCCCGAGCGCGGCGACGTAAACGCGGTTGGCATCGGTCGGATCCACCAGCACGCGGCCGATCTGACGCGTGGCCTCCAGGCCGATGTGCTTCCAGGTTTTGCCGCCGTCGGTTGACTTGTACATGCCGTCGCCGTAGGAAATCTGGCTGCGAATATCGCTCTCGCCCGTGCCCACGTAAATCACGTTGGGATTCGACGGAGCCACGTCGATGGCTCCGATGGAGCCGATGGGGATTCCTTCGTCGCCGATGGGATACCAGGTGTGCCCGGAGTTCTCCGTCTTCCACAGTCCTCCGCCCACCGAGCCCATATAAAAGGTATCGGGCTGATCCGCATGACCCGACACGGCGAAAGTACGCCCGCCGCGCAACGGGCCGACATCGCGCCACTGCAATCCCGCCAATAAGCCGGCCGGGTACTGGCCGCCCGATCCGCCTTGTTGCGCCAGCACGCCGAAACCGGCCAGGACCGGCGCGCAAAGTAAGACAATCCACCGACGTCGAACCAACATGAGAATCGCTCCTATACGGCGAAGTCCGGAGACCAGCCGTAGGTACAATGTAGCACTGAACTTCGCTTTTCATGGGCAATGGCGCTGTCCCAGGTTGCAGGCGGCGGAACCGAAACCAATCGGCTGGACGACGATTTTGCCATCTTTCGTTTCGGGCCGAACCGCCGCCGGGCGTTTACCATCGTCCGGTGAGATGCCGGCGCGCTACACTGAAGCCGGAGGCGCGTTATGTACTGTCCGCAATGCGGGACCGAATACCGCGAACATTTTACGGAATGCTCGGATTGCCACGTCGCGCTCCTGCCCGGCGTAGCCCCGGCCGAGCCGCCGGATCCCTTTGACCCCAATCTCGATCTTGTCGTCGTTCTGGAGACCAGCAACAGTTTCGAGCTCGCTTTAGCGAAGGGCGCTCTGGAAGACGCGGGCATTCCTTTCTTCGTGCTCGGCCAGATCACCAGGTTGGTAAACGACATCGATCCGTTCCTATTCAAGTTGGTCCGCATTCAGGTTCCCCGCGACCGCGAGGATGAGGCGCGAAAACTGCTCGAAGCGCTTTTCGAAGCCCAACCGATTGAGCCTTCAGGCGGCGAAGACTCCTGACCCCGACAATCGGGCTCTCCGGCCTGCCGCGTATACAATGTAGTTGTGCTTCGCTTCGCGGTCCCCGGAGTTCTCGCGCTGGCCGCCGGCCTTTGCGCACAGACCGCTTTCTTTCCCCTCAAAGACGTCAAGCCCGGAATGCACGGCATCGGCAAGACCGTCTTCTCGGGCGACCGCATCGAAGATTTTCAGGTCGAAGTGCTCGGCGTGCTCGATAACGTCGGACCGAAGCAAAATCTGATTCTCGCCAAGCTCTCCGGCGGCCCGCTCGAGCACACCGGAGTCATGCAAGGGATGAGCGGAAGCCCGGTCTATTTCGACGGCAAACTCGCCGGAGCCGTGGCCCTGGCATTCACTTACGAAAAGGACCCCATCGCCGGCATCCGGCCTATTGAAGAAATGGTCGCGCCCGCGCCGGAACGGGATCGGCCCGCAAGGCGTGTGGCCGCGCTCGGCGACCGGGACTTGCTTCATCTATTCCCCCAACCTCAACCGGCGATGGCCGGCGAAGCGCGGCTGGTCGATATCGCCACGCCCATCGCTTTCGGCGGTTTCGCCCACGGCACGCTCGAAGCGTTCGCTCCGCAACTGCGGTCGCTCGGCCTCGACCCGATTCAGGGGGCCGTCTCCAGCGGAAGCGCGCCGCCGGGCTTGGGCAATCCCGCCAATCTCAAGCCGGGGTCGATGATCAGCGTGCAACTGATGTCGGGAGACATGAGCGCCGGAGCGGATGGCACGGTAACTTACATCGATGGCAATCGCATTTACGCCTTCGGCCATCGTCTCTTGGATATAGGAACCACCGCTCTTCCGTTTGCGCGCTCGGAGGTGGTGGCGCTGTTGCCGGCGCTTAATACCTCGTCGAAGCTTTCGACTTCCAAGGAATGGATGGGGACGATCAATCAGGACCGGGACACCGCGATCTCCGGCGAGTTAGGCAAGTTGCCCGATCTGACGCCGATCTCGATTTCCGTTTTGCGCAACGGCCGCCCCATCGACTCGTACCAGATGCGGATGGTGAACGATCCGCTGCTATCGCCCTTGCTGATTCAGATGGCGGTTTCCTCGGCCATCGACGCCACCGAGCGGACGGTGGGAGCCTCCAGCATCCGGCTGAGCGGCGAGATCGATTTCTCCGGCGCGCCGGCTCCCATCAGAATCTCCAACATTTACTCAGCCGATAGCGGCGCCGCTTCGCAGGCTTCGATCGCCGCCGCCGTGCCCGCGGCTTATGTGATGCAAAGCGGTTTCCACGCGCTGTCGCTCAAAAGCGTTACGCTTTCCATCGAGACATTCGACGAGAAGAAGGAACTGACCATCGACGGCGTCACCGTCTCTCGCCAGAAGGCGAAGCCGGGAGATGACATTCGCCTGTACGTGTCTCTTGTTGGAGACAACGGCAGCGAGACCGTGAAGCAGGTGGATTATCGCGTGCCTACCGGCGCCGAACCGGGCACCCTGTTCTTCACCGTGGCGGACTCTACCACAACGAATCTCACGGATTTCCGGCAGGTGCTGAGCGCCACGCCACGCGCGCCCGATCGAGTGATCGCGACCGTGAACGATCTGCACCCGAACACC
This sequence comes from Terriglobia bacterium, assembly GCA_963783505.1. Classification (GTDB taxonomy): domain Bacteria; phylum Acidobacteriota; class Terriglobia; order Bryobacterales; family Bryobacteraceae; genus BOG-224. The sequence continues at coordinate 3,720 of CAWAOP010000004.1, forward strand.
AAGGCATACGTGCGCGTGTGGCGCGCCACGCCCGCCTATCAACTCGAAGGCGCGGATCTGCCGGATCCGCCGGCTTCGGCCGCGCTGATTCTCGCGGGCGCGCAGGCAACGCTGGCCGGCATCGGCCAGACGCATAACTCGAAAGTCGCTCAGATGGAAATCGATGCGGGCGATATGGCCGTGACCGGGTCGAAGACCGTTCAGGTGGAAATACAGGAATGAGATCTACTCCGTATGAGCTTGACGTGGAGCGAGCCTATGGCTTGCCATGCCGGTATTCGTACCGGCATCCGGCCCCAAACGTCGGTAGGCCCAAGGGGCGCCCCGCCGTCTTCGTACTTCTCGCCGCCGCCCTCTTGTGTCCGCTCTTCGCCAGCAGCCCCGCCGCCTGGGAGATGAGCGCCTACAACGATTTCATCAAAGGCCGCTTCACCGGGATATCGTTGAGCCGGGATGGCCGGCTTGCGCTGGCGCCGGCGCTTGAGTCCTTGTTCGCTTCGGGCGAACCGGTTGTGTGGAGCCTCGCGCAGGCTCCCGATGGAACGCTATACGCCGCCACCGGACACCGCGGCCGCGTCTACCGCATCGGCGCGGACGGTAAATCGTCGGTGGTCTGGACGGCAGGCCAGCCGGAGGTTTTCGCGCTCGCCGTGGATCGCGCCGGGGTGGTTTACGCCGCCGGTTCTCCGGATGGCGCGGTCTATCGCATCGAAAACGGCAAGGCGACGCCTTACTTCGATCCCAAGACGCGCTACGTCTGGTCCCTTGCCGTAGGGCCGGATGGAGCGCTCTACGTCGGTACCGGAAATCAGGGGAAGATCTTCCGCGTGCGGTCCGCGGGCAACGGCGAGTTGTATTACGATACGGGCGAAACGCACATCACCGGCCTGGCAATTGATGCCCAAGGCCGATTGCTTGCGGGCGCCGAGCCCAACGGAATTCTGTATCGCATAACGGCCAAGGACCGGGCATTCGTTCTTTACGACGCCGGGCTTCCCGAGATTCGAGCCATCGTCCCGATGCCGGATGGCTCCATTTACGCCGCCGCGCTGGGCGGCGCCATGGCCAAGCAAGAGGAAGCGGCGCAAGCGGCGCGGAGCGCCTCCGGCGACAGCGGAATTCCGACGATCACCGAAAGCGTCACCGTGCGGGCTCAGGCGGGCGATCTCAAACCGCCCGATCCCACCAAGCCGCAGCAGCCCCCGCAGCCACTGGGCTCGGCGCCCGCGGCGCCGCCCGCTCCGGCCGCTCCGCCCACGCGCGCAAGCGGCGAGGCCGCGAACGCCGATAAGTCGGCCGTCTACCGCATCAACCCCGATAACACCGTCGAGACGCTCTGGACATCCAAGGAGGAAAACGTCTACGACGTGCTGGCGCGCGGCGATCGGATTCTGTTCTCCACCGACGCGCGCGGCCGCATCTACAGCCTTGCCCGCGACCTGCGCGTCACCCTGCTGGCCGAAGCCGGTGAAGGCGAAACCACGCGCCTGCTGCCATCCGGAAACTCCGTGCTGGCGGCCACGGCGGATATGGGCAGCATCTTCAAGCTCGGCGAAGCGCTGGGCGAAAGTGGCTCTTATGAGTCGCCCGTGCACGACGCCGGCGCGGTCTCCCGCTGGGGAGGCATGAGCTGGCGCGGCCAGACGCCCGCCGGATGCTCGGTGGCATTTCGCACTCGTACGGGGAACTCCGCGAGACCGGATCGTACCTGGAGCGATTGGTCCGCGCCGCTCACCGACGCCGCCGGCTCGCGCATACCGAGCCCGAACGCCCGCTTCATTCAATGGAAGCTTGAATTGACCGGCCACGCGGGCGCAACGCCCGCCGTCGATGGCGTCACCGTAACCTATCTCCCCCAGAATTCTCCGCCCGTCGTGCGCGGCATCAACATCACGTTGCAGGCGGGCGCGGCCCAGGCCGCCAGGAACGCTTCCTCCGCGGCGTATTCCGTGACGGTGACCGATACGGCCGATAGCGGATCGACTTCCGCCGGTACATCCACCCAAGTGCTCGCGCGCCTGGCCGCGCCGCAGATCTCGATTACCTGGCAGGCCGACGACTCTGACGGCGATCGCCTGGTCTATGACTTGTACTTCCGAGGCGAAGACGAATCTCAGTGGAAGTTATTGAAGGGCAACTTACACGACACGACCTATTCCACCGACTCCGATCTTTTCGCCGACGGCCGTTATTACTTCCGGGTAATAGCATCGGACCGGGAGTTCAACGCTCCATCATCCGCCCGCGAGGCGCAGTTAGTAAGCGCGCCCACTCTGATCGATAACACGCCGCCCGTCGCCACGATTCGCGTCGCCCGCCGCGATGGCGCAACGGCGCATATCGAGTTTGACGCCGCCGATGCCGCATCGGCTTTGCGCCGTTGCGAATACTCGCTCGACGCCGACCAGATGGATTCCCGTGGAGCCCGTTCGACGGAGTCATCGACTCCCCGCGCGAGCGCTTCACCTTGGACCTGTCCGGCCTGACTCCCGGCGAGCACCTGGTGGTGATACGGGTAGCCGACAGCGCAAACAACGTGGGTACGGCGAAGGCGATCCTGAAGTAGGGCAGTTCGGCGCCTGAATGCGGTTCCGAGTTAAACCCAAGGAAACAAGCCGGCAGCCTTGCGGCGGGGCGCCTCAAGAACACTCAAAATAGATCTTCTCTTTTTGTTCGCCTTCTGATATAGTGCTGTCCATGACTCCCAATCCCAAACCTTACGATTTCGCTGGACAACTCCTCGCAAGCAAAGACTTCTTCGACCGCTCCACGAGAGTCCTCGAAGAACCCGACTCCAATTTCCGTCCCCAGGAAGGCATGATGACCGCGGCGCAGCAGGTTGGGCACGCGGCGCAGACGCTGGACTGGTTTCTACAGGGCGTAACCCGCCCCGAGGGGTTCGACCTCGATTTCGAGAAAATCGCCCAAGAAGTCGCCGCGGTGACCTCGATCGCCGCCGCGCGGCAGACGCTGGAAACTGCATTCGCCAACGCCGTCCAATTCTTCAGGTCGTGCAGTCCCGAGGATCTTTCCCGGCCGCTTCCGCCGGGTCCGATCATGGGAGGCCAACCCATGTCCGACCTCGTCTGGGCCATGGTCGAACACACCGCGCACCATCGCGGCGCTTTGACGGTCTATTCCCGTCTGCTTGGAAAAGTGCCCCCGATGCCTTACGGCGGGTGACGCCGAGTGGGGCCAGGCCTTTTGGCCTGCCGCCGGTCTTCGGACCGGCGCTCGCGGCTGAGCGCGACTGCGGCGCCGCGCGTTGAGCGCTGATGGCTGAAAGCTGATAGCTGATAGCTGACGGCTCCTCACCACGCCAGCGCCGTGGCCGTTGTCCTCGGGTCCGCGCCCGCGCTAACAGTACCGGTTGCGGGTTCCACCACGATCCCGGCGCTGTCGTTCATGCTCCATGGGCCACGCATCGAGACCTTGTGGCCGCGCCGCGCCAGTTCCGCACGAACGGCGTCTGGAATCCGGCCTTCCAGCCAGAGATCGCCGGGATACATGGTGTGCGGGAAGGGCGACGCCGGGAAGCTGCGCGTGCTCCATCGCGGAGCTTCGATCGCCTGTTGCATGTTCATGCCGAATTCCACGATGTTCAGGAACGTCTGCATGGTCCTCATGCACTGATCGTCCGCGCCGGGGCTGCCAGTGATCATGAACGGCTGGCCCTGCTTCAGGACCAGCGTTCCTTGCAGCGTGCTGCGCGGGCGCTTACCCGGCGCCAGCGCGTTGGCGTGGCCTTCCACCAGCGAATAGTAATCTCCGCGGCAGTTGAAGATGAAGCCGAGATGACCCATTACCACCTTGTCGCCGAAGGCGCTGTGTAGGCTGGGGGTGAAGGAAATCATATTCCGTTCCTTGTTGACTACGGCGATGTAACTCGTATCGCCTTCGTGACTCGCGTCGCCCGTCATATCCACATCGAGGGGCCTCTTGATCGGCTGCCATCCGGGCGCGTACGGCGACACGTCGCCGGGCCTGAAGTCGAGCGACGCTTTCTGGGGGTCGATCAGCTTCCGCCGCGCGGCGGCATAATCCTTCGAGAGCAGCCCGTTGAACGGGATCTTGATGAAATCCATGTCGCCGAGATACTCGTCGCGATCGGCCATGGCCAGCTTCATGGCTTCAACCGAGACATGGATGTACTCCGCTGAATTGAGGCCCATCTTCTTGAGGTCGTAGCCTTCCAGCATATTCAACGCGACCAACTCCGCCGGACCCTGAGTCGCCGAAGCGTTCTTATAGACCGTGTAGCCTCGATAATCGACCGAGACGGGCTCTTCCACTTTCGCCGTGTAGTTGGCGAAATCCTCGTAGCGGAACAGACCGCCGTTCGCTTCGGAAAAATCGGCCATCTCGTGCGCGATGTCGCCTTTGTAGAACCGGTCGCGCGCGGCATTCAGCCCCGCCAGGCGTCCTTGCGGGGCGGCTTGTTTCTCGGCTTCCACGAGACGCCGGAACGTCCGGGCCAGGTCCGGGTTCTTGAACACTTCGCCATCGGCCCAGCGCTTTCCGGCGGGTGCATACACCGCGGCGGTAGACGGATATTTCGAGAGCACGGCCGCGTTCAACGTGCGCCCCAGCGGCGCGCCGCGCTCCGCCAGCTCGATAGCCGGCGCCAGGACATCCGCGAAAGTCTTGGTCCCCCAGCGCGAGAGCAGTATGTACCAGGCGTCCACAACGCCCGGAACGGTGGCGGCCAACAGCGAATCGTCAACCGGGATCTTGCCCCCCCGATGAGTCTTATACCACTCGATGGTGGCTAGTTTCGGAGCCGTGCCTTCGGCGTTCAGGGACACAACCTTCCTGGCCTTGGCGTCGTAAATCAGTAGAGTCGCGTCGCTGCCGAGCCCGTTCATGTTCGGCTGCACCACGCCCAGCGCGGCCTGCCCTGCGACTGCGGCGTCGAAAGCGTTGCCCCCATCCCGCAACATGTGCTCCGCCGCCATCGTCGCTTGCGGCATCATGGATGCGGCGGCGTACTCCGTGCCTCGCACCAGTTGCTTCATGGTCTGGGCCGACGCCCCCGACTGTGCCGGAGCCCGCTGCGTCTGCGCATAAACGCCGAACGCCATCGCCGCGGCGCCCGCCATGGCCAATACGCCGGTTGCCATCCGGTTCATGGAACCTCCTTCGTGACCGCTCAGTGTATCCGATGCCGCAGCCCACGTGAGGACCCCGTCGGGCAAGGTCGTTTCTACTCCTGCCCACTCTGCGAAGCCGCTTCCCGTCCGCGCTGCTACCGTGGCGCAAGCCGCCTGGCTTGCCGGGTCGAGAGTCGTCTCGACCTTCCGAGAATTAGAACGGGGCCTTCCCGTCCTTAGGGCTTTGCTGTCGGCTGCCAGAGCTCAATCTTATTCCCATCCAGGTCATAGATCCAGGCAAAGCGACCGTAGGATTCATCCATTCGTTTGGCGTCGATCATTACTCCCTCTTGCTTTAAGCGGTCGAGCAAAGCATCCAGATCGTCCACGATGTAGTTGACCATGAACGGTTGCGTGGCTGGGATGTAGTCGGTGGAGTCGGAAAAGATTGTCCAAACCGTAACATGTTCCTTTTGCGGGTCGTCGTGTTCGCGCCACGGAAGCATCGCGCCTCCGCCTGTGTCGGCGAGTCCAAGATGCTTCGAATACCATTCGCGCATCCGATCGCGACGAGCGGATTTGAAAAAGACGCCGCCGATTCCAAGGATGCGCCCGCGCTGCTCCATTTTGACGGGCGGATTCGACTTTTCGGGTTGCGGAGATTGCACTTCCTGTCCTCCTTTTGAGCTGGCCGAGATGAGCAACAGCGAGCCGAGAGCGATCGTCCTCCAGGGTATTACTTGCATTTGCGGATTATACACAATTCGAATGGAGAAAACGTTCGCCGCTCCAGGTTCGCTCTAGGTTCGCCGCGATTTACCCATTCCAGCTCGATCGCGCATGGCCGACTCTGCAAGCCCGGAGGCAGGCGCCACGAAGCCGCGCCAAGTCATAGCCTTTCGTCATTGCCTTCGCTGTGCGGATTCCGGAACATCGTGTGTGCATGCAGTGCCCCACTCCGGGCCGGTGGCCAGGGCCCGTTGACGGTCTATTGACAAACGCCTTCCGGCGCCTCTATACTCGATTTCGTTATCGAATGTCGAAAACGAAGCTCGATTTTGAAGATCCGGCTGTCGATCGCGATCTCTATTCCGGTCTGATGCGCCTGCATGTCCTGCATCACGCGGCCGAGGGTCCCATCTTCGGCCTGGGAATGTTGGAGGAGCTGCGCCGCCACGGATACGGGATCAGCCCCGGAACTCTTTACCCCATACTCCACGGCTTGGAAAAGAAAGGCTACCTGCGGGCCTCGGAACAGCGCGACGGGAAGTCTCTTCGGAAGGTCTATCGCGCCACGCCGCTGGGCCGAAAAGCTCTCAAGGCCGCGAAGGTCAAGGTTGCCGAGTTCGTCGAAGAGTTGCTCGAAGGAGACTTTCGCCGTGCGTAAGCCGAGAACAGCCCTTTCCCGCACCCTGGCCACGCCTGTGGCGCGGGCCTCCGGGCCTGCTGTGTCGAGATTCATCTCGACATTCTTTCGGGTCGGCGCCCTCTCGGAGCCGCGCCACGCGCTTTTCCTGTCCATTTGCGTTCTGGCGCTCCCGGCTTTCGCACAGCAGATGCCGCCGGCCGCCGGAATGACCGTAGCCCAGGCCGTCGAACAGGCGTTGCGAAGCTACCCCGCCATTCGCGTGACCCAGGAGCAAGTGAACGCGGCCGCGGCCGGTATTCGTCTGGCTCAAACGGCGTACCTTCCGCGCGTCGACGCCGTGGCTCAGGTGAACCGCGCCACGCGCAACGCCTTCTATGGGCTGCTGCTGCCTCAGGGCGTCATCCCGCCCGTCGGCGGCGTCGCCTCGGATAACTTCGGCTCGGTCTGGGATAGCGGCGTCGGCGTTGCTCGCATCGTGGCAACCGTTCGATCTGGGCCTTCGCGCCGCCAACGTAGCCGCCGCTTCGGCCACTCGGGCCCGCGTTGAAGCCGAAGCCGCCAGAACTCGCTATGACGTATCGGTCGCCACAGCCGACGCATTTCTCACGGCCGTGGCCGCCGGCCAGACGACCCATGCGGCGCAAGCTTCCGTGGAGCGATGGCAGGCGCTTCTGCGAAGCATCCACGCGTTAACCGCGGCCGAACTCAGGCCCGGCGCCGACGAGTCCCGGCTTCAGGCCGAGCTGGCCCTCGCTCAAACGCAGCTTGCGCTGGCCGAGCAGGCAGTGGGCGTGGCCCGCTCCACGCTCGCGCAGTTCCTGGGAGTCGCGCCTTCGCAGGCGATCCTCTCGCCGGGAAGGCTGTTGGCCGAGTCGCCACCCGACGCCCCGGAGCCGCCGCTTGAGACGGCGGCGAATCCCTTAGCTCTGGAGCAGAAAGCCGCGGTCGCGCAAGCGCAGTCTCAGCTCGACGCGATGGGCCGCGCGTATGCGCCGCAATTCTCCGTGCAGGGGTTAGTTGCCGCGCGCGGAACGGGGCTTCTCACCAATGGCTCGCGGCTCGGCGGATTGAACGGCTTGCTGCCCAACGTACAGAACTACGCCGTGGGCTTCACGGTCACATTCGGGGCCATGGATAAGTTCGCATTGAGCGAACAACAGGCCATACAGTCCGCGAACATTCGCGCCGGGCAGGCGCAATCCCAGTTGATCGCCGCCAACCTGGAAGCTCGCTTCAATGCCGCACTTGCCACGCTGGATGGAGCGAAGCGAGTAGCCGCGAATACTCCGGTAGCGGTCTCCGCGGCCCGCGTCGCGCTGGACCAGGCGACCGCCCGCTACCAATCCGGGCTGGCCCCCATCGACGATGTCGCGCAGGCTCAGCGCCTCCTCGTTCAGGCGCAAATTGACGATAGCCTGGCGCGCCTGAGCGTCTGGCGCGCGCGTCTTGAGGTTACGGCCGCGCGTGGCGATATCCAGCCGTTTCTAGCGGAGGCAAGCCGATGACCGGCCTGAGGAGTGAGACATGCGACTTGTCCTAGCCGCTCTCGGCCGTCCGCTCACGGTGGTCGTAGCTCTCGTCGCCATCGCACTCTTTGCGTTTCTGGCCGTCCAGCGAATGCCCGTCGATATCCTCCCGAAGGTCGGCGAACCGGCGATCTACGTCGCTCAGCCCTACGGCGGAATGGACCCGGCTCAGATGGAAGGTTATCTCACGTATTACTACGAGTATCACTTCCTCTACATCACGGGCATCGCGCGAGTCGAAAGCAAGAGCATCCAAGGCGCCGCTCTCATGAAGCTGATTTTTCATGAGGGAGTCGATATGGCGCAGGCCATGGCCGAAACAGTCGGCTACGTCAATCGCGCGCGCGCCTTCATGCCGCCGGGCACGGTGCCGCCATTCATCACCCGCTTCGACGCGGGCAGCGTGGCTGTCGGCCAACTCGTCTTCAGCAGCACCACGCGAAGCCAGGGCGAGTTGCAGGATTTCGCGCTCAATAGCGTCCGTCCCTTGTTCGCGACCCTCCCGGGCGTCTCCGCGCCGCCGCCCTTCGGTGGAAATCAGCGGACCATCGTCGTAACGCTCGACCCCGGCAAGCTCCGCCAGTACCGCATTTCACCCGAGGACGCCATCTCGGCCGTGAGCAAGGCGACTTTGGTGATGCCCTCCGGGAATATGTGGACGGGCGACACGAACCGTATCGCCCGCACCAATGCCGCTCTCGGCGCGAACCTGTCCGAGCTCCTAAATGCGCCCGTCCATCCTGCATCCGGGACGTCGGTTTACCTGCGCGACATCGCCACCATCGAAAACGGAACGGACATCATCGCCGCCTACGCTCATGTCAACGGAAAGAGAACGGTCTACATTCCGGTAACCAAGCGCGCGGATGCATCCACGCTCGCCGTCATCGACGCCGTGAAGAAGGCCATTCCGGACTTCAAGAAAGTCGTCCCGGACGATGTCGACGTAAGCCTTCAATTCGATCAATCGCCCTTTGTCACCGCCTCGCTTCGCGGCCTGATTTTCGAAGCCTCGTTGGGCGCCGTTTTGACCGGCCTGATGGTCCTGATCTTCCTGCGCGACTGGCGAAGCGCGTTCATCGTCGTTCTCAACATCCCGTTCGCGTTGTTGAGCGCAGTCGTCCTGCTGTGGGCTTCGGGCCAGACCGTCAACATCATGACGCTGGGAGGTCTCGCTCTCGCGGTCGGCGTTCTGGTGGATGAAGCGACCGTCGAAATCGAGAATATCCATTCGCGCATGAAGCCCGGAGTCAGCCGCGCCCGCGCGGTTGTCGAAGCGTGCCGCCGAACGGCTCTGGCCCGCTTGCTTTCGATGTTCTGCATTCTGGCGGTATTCGTCCCGTCGTTCTTCATGGTGGGAGTCAGCCGCCAGCTCTTCGCGCCTCTCTCCTTGGCGGTGGGCTTCTCGATGATCGCGTCCTACCTGCTTTCGAGCAGCCTGGTCCCGGTTTTCTCGACGTGGCTGATGCGCGAGACCCACGCCGGCGAAGAGCGCGAGGGTCTGTTCGGAAAACTTCGATCGCTTTATGAAAACTATCTTCGCCTCGTTCTGAAAATCCGCTGGCCGCTGGCGATAGCTTACGTTGCGGCCACTTTCGGCCTGCTCTACGCGATGCTGCCTCGCATGGGAACCGAGCTGTTCCCCAACGCCGACGCAGCGTTGCTCCGGATACGCCTGCGCGCGCCCGCCGGTTCCCGCATCGAAGAAACTGAGCGCACCGTGCTGCGAGCGCTCGACGTCATTCGCCACGCCGCCGGTCCCGGGAATGTCGCGATCACCAGCGACTTCATGGGCGTTGTTCCTCCCAGCTATCCCGTCGATCTGATTCACCTCTTTACCAGCGGTCCTCAGGAAGCCATCATCCAGGTCGCACTGAAACCGGGCGCGCCGCGCGGCGAGGCTCTGCGCGAGCGCATCCGCCAAGACCTTCGCCGCGAATTGCCGGACTGCCAGGCGTCGTTCGAAGCCGCCGATATCGTCTCGCAAGTCATGAGCTTCGGATCGCCCACGCCCGTCGAGGTCGCCGTGCAAGGGGCCAATCTGGCGAACGACTACGCGTACGCCCAGAAGGTCCGCGCGCAACTGGCCAAGCTGAGCTTCCTTCGCGACCTGCAATTCGCGCAAGAGTACAATTACCCCACGCTCGATATCGACGTGGACCGCGACCGGGCAGGCCAGTTCGGCCTCACCATGTCGGACGTGGTTCGCTCGGTGGTGCCGGCCACTTCCTCTTCGCGGTTCACGGAGCCGAATTACTGGCGCGATCCGAATTCCGGAAACGCATTTCAGATTCAGGTCGAGCTGCCGCAGAACCGCATGCAGAGCGTCGAATCGGTGGGCGCCTTGCCCATCATGCGAGGCGGCGGCCGGGATACCGAATTGCGCGACGTGGCCCGCATGAGCCTGGGTACGATTCCCGGCCTGATCGAGCGTTTCAACGGCCAGCACATCGTTAGCCTCACGGCGAACATCCACGGCATTACACTCGGCGAAGCGGCGGTTCGACTAAATGCTGCGGTAACCGCCGCGGGCGCGCCGCCGCGCGGATCGAAGGTGGTAATGAAGGGCGAGATTCCACCGCTCGAACAGACCGTCAACGGCCTGGAAATCGGCCTGCTGCTGGCCGGCGTCGTGATCTTTCTCCTGCTGTGCGCCAATTTTCAATCGGTTCGTCTCGCGCTATCCATCCTGCTCACCATTCCGGCCGCGCTTTGCGGAGTCTTACTGATGCTGAAGGCCACCGGAACCACGCTCAATATCCAATCCTTCATGGGCGCGATCATGGCTATCGGCATCGCCGTGGCGAACTCGATTCTTCTGGTCACCTTTGCGGAGAGCGCGCGCCGGGAGAACATGCCAACGCTGGATGCGGCCCGCGAAGGCGCCGCGGGCAGGCTGCGCGCCATCCTGATGACCGCGGCGGCGATGATCTTCGGCATGTTGCCGATGGCTATTGGGTTCGGCGAAAGCGGCTCCGAAGCCGCTCCGCTTGGGCGGGCGGTCATCGGAGGTCTCCTTGCATCCACGTTCGCCACGCTGACCATTCTGCCGTCGATTTACGCGGTGTTACAGCGCAAGGCGCCCACCGCCTCTCCTTCGCTGAATCCCGAGGATCCCGAGAGCCGATACTATGACGCGGGGTAAGTCACAAGTCGGAAGTAAGAAGACAGGAGTCGGAATGCAGACGATACTACTTACTGGATCGCGAGCCCAGACCGCCGCGAGCCGAGCCGCGACCGTAAGGGAGCGTGGCGGCCAGCCAAAGGTAATCAAGACGCCCGGTCTGTGTGGGGCGGCCAATCTTGGCTGCGTACCGGCATTCCTGCCGGTACACCGGCCAGAGGCCGGCTTGGTCGCGTCTTCGATAGAGCGGAGGCCAAGTGGATCGGCTCCATTCACGCCCGGACACATCCGCCTGTTCGCTATCGCCTTCCTCTTCGCCGCTTTCGCCCTTGCCCAGAACGTCACTCTGGTCCCCGTCACGGCAAAGCCCGTCTCGCGGACCATTGACCTGCCCGGCGAAATCCAGCCCTATCTCAGCGTCGCCATCCACGCCCGCGTGGCAGGCTATGTCGAGCGAATCCTCGTGGACCGTGGCAGCTTTGTCAAGCAGGGCGATCTCCTCGCCGAACTGAGCGCGCCAGAAATGGCCGCGCGCATTGCGGAGGCCGAAGCGAAGGCTCAAGCATCCGACTCGGACCGGCTGCAAGCCGAAGCTCAACTCGCCGCCGCCGAGAGCACCTACAACCGCCTGAAAGCGGCTGCCGCCACGCCCGGCGCCATCGCCGGCAATGAGCTCGTGGTCGCCGAAAAGCAGACCGATGCGGCCCGCGCCGTCGTCGCTTCCCGCCGCCAGGCCACGGACGCCGCCCAAGCCTCCGTTCGCAGCCTTCGCGACCTGGAGGCGTATCTGAAGATCGCCGCGCCCTTCGATGGCGTGGTGACCGAGCGCTCGGTTCACCCCGGCGCGCTGGTCGGTCCCGGCAACGATGTCCCTTTGCTCACCATTCAGCAGATTGCCCGGCTCAGGCTTGTGGCGGCCGTTCCCGAGGAGGATGTCGGCGCCATCGCCAACGGAGCGGCCGTCGCGTTTCAGGCGCCGGCGTACCCCGGCCGCACGTTCAACGGAACTATCGCCCGCCTCTCTCACGCGCTGGACGCCGCCACCCGTACGATGCCGGTCGAGCTGGATGTCGCGAACACGGATGGCGCTCTGGCCCCCGGCATGTACGCAACCATAAAGTGGCCGGTTCGCGGCGCCCAGCCGTCGCTCTTCGCGCCGAAAACCAGCGTCGTAACAACCACCGAACGCACCTTCGTGATTCGCCAGCGCGATGGCCGGGCCGAATGGGTCGATGTGAAGAAAGGCGCGCCCGATGGCGACCTGGTCGAAGTACTCGGCAATCTCAAAGCCGGCGACAAGATCGTGAAGCAGGCGACGGATGAGCTCAGAAACGGCGCTCCGCTCGAAGTCTCCGCAAAAGCGAAGTGAGCGTCCGCGCTATCCACTCGTCCGTCCCGGCTTACCGAGCCGCGCAAAATACCGCATGTCATCGAGCCGAGCCGCGACCGTGAGGGAGCGGAGGCCTGACAGTCGCAAACCGGCTCTGTAACATGCGAGCCGCTGTAGGATAGTCCTTTAGAGAATTCCCCCGTGACCGAGCGCAACGCGGCCCAACTCGCATTCAGGTTCGTCCTGCTCATAGGCGTCATCAACCTCTTTGCCGACTGGACGTATGAAGGGGCCCGCTCCATCGCGGGGCCATTCCTCGGATCGCTCGGCGCCGGCGCCGCCGTGGTCGGTTTTTCAGCCGGGTTTGGAGAACTGGCGGGCTACGGCCTGCGCTCCATCTCTGGCTACGTCGCCGATCGCACGCGCCTGTATTGGCCGCTCGTCTTTATTGGCTACGCCATTAACTTGCTTGCGGCTCCGGCGCTCGCGCTGGCCGGCAACTGGCCGGCCGCGGCGGCGCTGGTCATCGCGGAACGGACCGGCCGCGCCATCCGCAAACCCGCCATGGAGGCCATGCTGTCCCACGCCAGCCCCCTCATCGGCAGCGGGTGGGTATTCGGACTGAATGGCGCTCTCGATCAGGCCGGCGCCACCATTGGCCCTCTTACCATGGCGTCGATCCTCTACCGGCATGGAGGCTATCACAACGCATTCGCCAGCCTGTTGATTCCAGCGCTGCTCTGTTTGTTGACGTTGGCCTTCGCCCGCCTGGCTTACCCCCGCCCGCAGGATCTCGATAGCGGCCACGCCGCGCTGCCGAGCGCCGCCGGCGCCTCCAGAACTTACTGGCTGTGCGTGGCGGGCGGAGCCATGATCGCCGCCGGCTTTGCGGACTTCTCGCTGATCGGCTTTCACCTTCGGAAGGCGGAGGTCCTGGCGGCGGGAGCCATCCCCGTTCTCTATGCCGTTGCGATGGCCGTGGCCGGACTCGCCGGGCTCGTTTTCGGACGCCTCCTCGACAAGTTCGGCCCGCGCACCCTCGGGCCGGGGCTTTTCGTCCCTGCGTTTGCGGCTCCGCTCGTCTTTCTGGGCGGCCCCGTGGCGGCGGTTGCCGGCGTGGTTCTCTGGGGAATTGGAATGGGCGTGCAGGATACCGCGTTCAAAGCCGTGCTCGCAGGCGTGGTTCCAAAGGACCGCCGGGGCACGGCTTTCGGCGTCTACGATACCGTTTACGGCATGGCCTGGTTCGCGGGCAGCGCGGCCATGGGCGTCTTGCATGACGTATCCTTGACGGCGCTCGTAGCTTTCTCCGTGCTTACGCAACTTGTCGCGCTTCCCATCCTCTACGTGGCGGCGGGTGTCCCGGCGCAGGCCGCACGCAGGAAGTGAAAGGCCGCCGGGGCAAGGCGCGCGCGTTTGTCTGCCCAAGCGCAGGATCCTATAGCGGCGTCACCGGCCTGTTGAGCGGGCCCATGAAAACCGGTCCCGTGCCGGGCCTTGGGGGCGTGATGAGCAACGGGCGAATCAGGATCAGCACCTGGCTATCGTTCCGCGTGTTCGTGTGCATGCTCAGGAGGGAACCCAGGAACGGCACTCGGGAAAGCCCGGCGATTCCCGTAAGCGTGCGCCCTTCCTGAGGGCTCAGCACTCCGGCCAGCACGGCCCACTCGCCGAACTCCAGCCGCGCTTCCGATTTCAGCGAACGCTGCGAGATCGCGGGGATACCGTTGAGCGAGCCGCCGGCCAGTACCTTGTACTGCGTGTCGATGCTCAGCGTGACTTCGGTGTCATCGTGCACCGATGGCGTCACCTTGAGCGTCAGACCCAAGTCCTGATACTGGAACTGGGGGTAGTATCCGGCGAGCGTGGCGATCCCCTGGGCGCCCAACAACCCGGAGGTCATCACCGGATAGCTTTCGCCCGATAGAAACGTCGCCGTCTGCCCGTCTTCCGCGCGCAGCGTCGTGTGAATCAGCACGCGGCTCGAATTCTGGGACATAGTGGCGACCAGGCCCGTGCTCGCCACGCCCAGCCCCAACAGCGTTTTGCCTCCACCGAACTCCAGAAGGCCGGCGATGCCCGTGGGAATCGAGGGCGAATTGTGCAGCGACGTCGTAAGCGCGGCCAGCGGGAACTGCGTCTCCGGATTTACGCCGAACGTAGACGAATCCTGGCGGGTTACCTCCATCACGTCGAACTCCAGCATCACCTCGGGGCGCACGCGCAGCAACTTCTCCAGCAGCTCTTGGGCGGGAAGCGCCTTGGAAATCTTGTCGCGAATCACGAGCGTGTAGCGATCCTGGTCGAAGGCTACGTGTTCGAGAAGCATGGCGCCTTGAACCGCTGTGATGATGGAACTGAACTCCTGCTGGCTGAGCGCCTCCGGCATTGGAATGGAAACGGCGACCGCCGGTTCCAGATCGTTGCGCTTCTGGACGGTGTCCTTAACCACTTCAAACTTCTTTTCGGTAAGCGGAACGACAAACGACGCGGTGACCGCCTCCAGTCCATGCAGCGCGTCGCGGTAGTCCACCCCGTGCAACTGGATCCGCAACTGATTGGTGGCCTCGTATTCCGGGTCGAATATGCACTCCAGGCCGAACGCGCGGGCGACTTCCGTGAATGCCTGTCTGGCGTCGCCGTGGATGTCAAAATCTTTGAGGGCCGCGCCCGCGGGCGCAAGCGTGGGCGGCAGCGGCGCCTGGGCCGCCAACCAGTCGGCGGGAGTAGCCCTGGCGACGAAGGCCGGCAAGGGCGAGATGGGGCCGTCCGCCGGATGAGCAGACGCTGCCGAAGCTGTTTGAATCTCCGTATCGGCCTTCTCGCGCACGGTCTGGGCGCGCTGCCAGTACGTACGGTCGCCCGGCTTCAAAGCGGCCGCCTCGGAATAGTACAGATACGCCTCGGCCATCCGCCCGGCCTGCTCGGCCTTGCGGCCCTTGGAATAAAGGCTGGCCGCGGAGGGCTCCGCGGCGCTCAGGATTCCAGCCGCAACGAGGCACAGCGCAGGCGCAATTCTCCGCACATACGGATGACGCTGGCGAGCCGTCACCCGTGCAAAAGGATTTGAGTAGGTGTGACAATCGTGAGGAGGGAGGAACGGAATGCAGGCCATCCTGCGCTCGCTCGCGGCTAACCCGCGAATCTGGATCGAGCCGGCGATTGTCTTCGCCGCCACGGTTCTGGCTGCGCTCGTGGTGCGCCAACTGCTGCTGCGGTCGGTTCGCCTTTGGACGCGGCGTACGAATAGCCGGCCGGGACTGATCGTGGGCGACGCCCTGCGCGCGCCCACGCTGATCTGGTCCGTGATTCTGGCCGTTCACTTCGCCATCCAGTCTTCCCACGTCCCGGAGCAAGCCTCTAAGATCGCGCCGAAGCTGCTCGCCGCGCTTTGGATCGTCTCTTTCACTCTGATGTGTGCGCGGCTCGCGCGCGATCTGGTTCGCCACTACGGCGAGCAGGTCACGAGCGCCCTGCCCGTCACCAGCCTGACGCAGAATGTGGCGCAGATCTCCGTGATGATCCTCGGACTTCTGCCCTTGCTAAAGCTCTTCGGCGTCGAGATCACGCCGATGCTGACCGCCTTAGGCGTCGGCGGCTTGGCCGTGGCTCTGGCGCTGCAGGATACGCTCTCGAATCTCTTCGCCGGGGTCCACGTATCCGTCGCCGGGAACGTCCGGCTCGGCGATTACATCAAGCTGAACACCGGGGAAGAAGGCTACGTATCGGACATCGGATGGCGGACCGCCACGCTACGTTCGCAATCGAACAACCTGATCGTCGTGCCGAACGCCAAGCTGGCGCAGGCCATCGTCACCAACTACCATCTTCCCGAGAAGTGGCTGAGCGCGTCCCTCAAAGTAGCCGTGAGCCATGACGCCGATCCGGACCGGGTGGAGCGCATCCTGTTGGGCGCCGCGACGGAAGGCATCGGCCAGATCGCGGGCCTGCGCGCGGAACCGGCGCCTTCGGCGGCGTTCGACCCCGGACTCGGCGAATACGCGCTCGAGTTCACGCTCTATTTCTGCGTTGACGATTTCGCCAGCCAGGGGCCCGTTCGCAACGCGCTGCGGAAACGAATCCTGGCCAAACTCCGCGAAGAGGGAATCGCTATTCCGTTCCCAACTCGTGCGGTGTACCTTACCGACGCGCAACCGCAACCGCCGAAATCCAACTACTGATCCCCGCGAAAATTGCGCGGCCCCTCGCCGAGCCGCGACAGTAATGGAGCGCTCACGGGCCATAGCGGCGCGCCGATCCAGATGAAGACCCGGAGCCCTGTGGGGCAGGATTCCGTCCTGCCCTCGCGCGCGAAGTGCGCCTGCGGCGCGAGGGCAGGACGGAATCCTGCCCCACTGAAGAGCGTCTTCGGGAGCGCTTGCCGAATCGCGTTGCTTCTTCTTGTCAAGGCGCCATGCCCCGCACGCCTTTCGCGTTTTGATTACCGCCCGGCGCCCTCACTCGCCGCGACCCGCAGAATCGATTCGAGGCTCCGGTCCACGTCGGCCTCCGTGGTGGCCCACGACGATACGCTGATGCGCATCGCGTGACGCTCCTGCCAGACCGTGCCGCCGCACCAGCAGACGCCATCGGCCTGCACTCCGGCGACTACGCGCCCGGTTTCCTCCGGCGAGCCGAAGGAAACCAGAACCTGGTTCAATACCACGTCGTTCAGGATTTCGTATCCGGCTGCGGACAGTCCGTCCGCAAATCGCTTGGCGCATCGGCAGCACCGGTCGACCACTTCGGCCAATCCCGATCGGCCCAGGCTCTTCAGCGCCGCCCACACCTCGACGCCGCGAGCCTTGCGGGAAAGCTCCGGCGTATAGTGCGAAGGTTCGCGATGTTCGCTCAACGGCAGATAGGCGGCCGTCACGCTCATGGCCGCGCGCAGATTCCCGGCGTCGCGCACGAAGGCCAGTCCGCTGTCGTAAGGAACGTTCAGCCATTTGTGCGCGTCGGTGGCCCAGGAATCGGCCTCGTGAACTCCCTCTACCAGATGCCGATAGCGCGGGCTGGCGGCGGCCCACAGGCCAAACGCGCCGTCCACATGGACCCACGCCCCAGCCGCATGGCCGCGCGCGCAGATTTCGGCGATGGGATCGAACGAACCCGTGTTCACGTTTCCCGCCTGCACGCAAATAATAGTAGGCGCGTGCAACTCCGGGAGAGCGCCGGCGCGCATCCGGCCCTGACTGTCCACCGGAACGCGGACCACGCGCTCGCGTCCCATTCCCAACATGCCGAGGGACTTGATAACCGCCGGATGCGCTTCCTCTCCCACCACAACCTGCACCTCGGGCGCGCCGAAAAGCCCCTTGGCCTCCACGTCCCAACCCGCGCGCGCAAGAACGGCCCGCCGTGCGGCGGCCAGCGCCGTGAAATTGGCCACAGTGGCCCCGGTGACGAATGCGCCGCCGCAATGGGATGGCAGGCCGAGAGCCTCCAGCAGCCAGCTCAGCGAAACCTCTTCCAGAGCGGCTGCAATGGGGCTGGCAATGAACAACCCGGCATTCTGGTCCCACGCCGAGACCAGCCAATTGGCGGCCATCGCCGCCGGCAGCGCCCCGCCGATCACGAATCCGAAGAAGCGCGGACCGGCGATTCCCATGGTGGCCGGAGATCCGAATTCATCGAGTGTTCGCAGGACATCTTCGGCCGGCGAAGGCTCCGCGGGGAACGGCTCGTAAAAAGCGCCGAGCGCCGCGACGGCCTCCGGCGAAGGCCCAACGCGCCGTTCCTGGACTTCCTCGAGATACCGCACGGCCCGCTCCGCCGCCGACTGCATCAGTTCCCGCATCTAGCCAGCGTAACGAAATGCGCCGCCGATGCGCCAGCCGGTTGCTCGCTGCCGGCCGCGCCATCGTCAAGCCCCGCGGGTGTTAATGCCGGAGTTGTGAGCGCCATGCCACGCCACTATCCACAACTCCATCCGCCCGGCATACCGGAGAAATGACGCCCGACCCGTGGATGTCGCTAGCCTCGCAAGCCGCCCGCAGTCCCGCCTAGGTGAGTCAGCGCAATATCCAAGTTCTCAAAAGCGGGCCGTGCCGGCCATCTGAATCGACGCGGTGTCAGTCACGCGGGTTGATAGCGGCAGGGCTGATGCCGACATTAGAATGCGTGTGCGTCTGTAACGCCTTCGCATTCTCTCGGGCGGAGGTAGTCAAATGTGGAGCATGGTTGTTGTGCTGGTCGGGGTCCTGGAGCTTCTGGCCGCGCCGTTGGCCTTCGGACAGCTCTGGGAAATGGCGCAAGTGGCTGTAGCCGCGGGCGTCTTCATGGGGTACAGGCTAGCCCGCGACACGGAGACGGTCCAGGTGGTGAACTGGTCGCAGTTGGCGCCGCGCGCGCTATACGAACTACGGAGGGCCGCCTGAGGCTGCCATCGAAGGGGAGTCCGGCGTTCCCAGTGGCGCGGGCCGCCGGCTTCCCTCCGCAAGATTAGATTGCGGTGACCTCCAGCGAATACTCCGTGTTGCCCCGGCCGGCATTTCCGCACACTCCGAGCCATGCGTGGTCGGCGGCGGGTGCCAGCGGCATAACGAGTATTCCGGCTCCCCGTTGATGGGCTGTTGGCGCAACTCGCTGGTAGCCGGGAGCTGCCAGCCCGGCGGCCAGGGTCACATCGGAACCCCACTCCCCGCCGGCGCAGTTCATCGACAGGCTCGACGCGCCAGGCGCATCGATTCTGTAGTACCGGCAGCCCAAGCCCCATACCGAGCCGGAGAGCGGTTTCGTTGTGCCCGGCGGCACGGTGAGCACGCCAGCAAGCGCGCGGGGTCCGAACCGCGCGAATATTCCCGGTGAGTAACACAAGCTCGCCGGATCGTTCAGCAGATAAGCTTCCGCGGCATAGTCGGTGAACAAATCGTCTCTTGTTTGGCCGGTCAGGAATTCAATTGTATCCCAGGGATTCTCTCCCAACTTCGCGGCGCGCCAGAGATTGCCGATGAACGCCTCACCCCCGAAACGATTCACCAGGTAGCGGACCAGCAGGAACGACTGGTACATCCCGGTCTCGGAATCCGGCGGCGCCTCCGGGCGGTCGCACCAATCCAGAGCATAGTACAGGTACTCGTTGCAAGGACGCGGCGTTATGGGACTCGACTCGAGCAGGGTTTCTGCCCACACCGCTGTTCCCTCGGCAATCCAATGCCACCCGCGGTCCAGGTTGCCGCGCATTCCCGGCTGGCTAAAGCAGAGGACGTGGCACATCTCGTGGACGGCCGCGCTGGCGGCATAGTCCAACTCCAGCACCCGGCTCGACGCCCCAGTCCGGCATGGTAACACGATCATTAGCTGGCCCCCTGAATATGGCCCGGTGAATGGGTCGGAAAGACCGCGATACTCGGCGGGCTCGAAGACGAAAACCGGGACGGGCCGGGGCAGTGGCACAAGGCCGATCGGCGGGGCCGCCAGGCGATCCATAATCCAGAGAATCGAGTCTCGGTACAGGTCGAGCATCGCAAGTGACCGGACTCCGTGGCACCCCGGGCCCGATCCACCGGCCGCGCCGTGGTCGGCGGAGTGCAGGATCGCCCGCGGAGGCGAACCCACCGGACACGGCGTGAGAAGCCGCCTGATTTGGGAGAAGCTCCGCCTTGCCGGCCCCGAGTAGCTAATCGGCATCTCTCCCTCCCAGCGAAACGACAACTCGTTCCGGGTCGCCTTCGTCGATATCGAAATCGAAGAGAATGCGCTCCCTGGTCTCCGGCGGGAGGCGTTTCCAATATCGTTCGATATCCTGCGTAAGCTCCGCCAGTTCGAACGTCCCTCCGCCGCGCCGGAACATGGGATGTGCCACGCCCCGGCCAACCGAGAAGCATTTGTCCAGCCCCCGTTCGACTTTGTCGCGGAGTAACTCGGCGATCACGGAATCGACCCACTTGCCTGTCTTGGGGAAGAACTCGTGCATGCGCCTTGCGCTGTGTCGCTGGTCTATGTGTTCTTTCACGGTTGGGTCCCCAGCAAACGCGGTGCAGTGGAGCAAAGGATACTAGGAAACTTCGCTGAGACTCGGTCGCATAGATCCATGCAGATCAGCAATCTGCCCCCGCGCGGTAGCTGGCTGTCGAGGATGGCGGCATGAACATCCCGCCCGTCGGCAAGGGCTTCCTGGATCTGTTTTTCCGCGTCTTCGAACGAACCCGCCAGCAGAAATTCGATCTCAGAGATTTCAGCGGCGATCTCGTCGGCGACTCTTCTCCTGGTTGGCTCATCGTCCTCAACGATCATCACTAGGTACATTATTTGGGTGCCTCCTCGGAGCGGCCTACGGACCGCGGAAACTCAATTTCGAATCGAGCTCCCGTGCCGGGCGCGCCATTTTCCCTTACTCGCCCGCCATGAGCTCGGACCACCCGGCGTACCATCCCTAATCCAAGCCCCGTACTGGGGTGGTTGTCGGGATCGTGCGAAAAAAAGTCCTTAAAGATGTCGGTCTTGTATCGCTCTGGAACGCCGGGACCTCGGTCGGCGATCACAATCCGGACCGTCTCGGTGCCATGCGTGACGGCTGCAACGAGCGAAACCTCGATTTCCGGCGACTCCATTTTGGATTGCGCCTTGATCGAGTTGGAGATGATTTCTGCGAAGGCGTTCTGAAGGTGCGTAGGATCGGCGGCGACTTCGAGAGTCTCCGGCCCATCGACAGTGCCGAAAGGGATATCGGCCAGCAGCCGCCGGAACATCTGAACCAGATCGAAGGGCGCCGGGGAGACGACAATTCCCCGCAGCATCTGTTTGCTCCGCTGCAGGATCTGGTCCGTATCCTTGAGGTCGCACTCGAACTCGTCGTTCGGGCCGGCCAAACTAGGGAATTCGCGTTCAAATCGCCGGTACTTCCGCAGCGCCGGCCAGAGCCATGCGATCTTAGTCCCGAGACTGTGAGAGAGCTGAGCCAAGGCACGCTCCGCCTCCTGTTCCTGAAGCGCCGCCACGCCTTCCCGGATGACGAACCCCTCCAGGGTCAGCGAGGCTACCGCGGCAAACTCCTTCAGAAAATCCAGATGATCCGGGCGCAGATCGGCGCTACATTCCAGGCTGATTTTGCCCAGCGCCTTCTGCCCGGCCAACAGAGGAAGATCGATCCAGTACTCCCCTTTGTGTTTCCTCAGGATTCCGCTGCAATGCGGATCAGCGACCCCTTGCACCTGGAGCCCGCGATCAGTCTTAAAGCATTCGTCTCGCCCCGTGTAGCTGAACACCACGGGCACTCCCCGCTCATCGCCGCCCAGGATTCGTCGGATTCGGATTTCGGAGATTCGATGCATATCCCCCGCTCGAACAGCCGTTCCTCGTCGGAACCCGGCGCGAAGCCGAACTGCTTCTGGCCCACCAAGACAGGCCGTGGTCCGTCCTGAAACAGATACAGGCGGCCCCATTTATGGCCGAGAGTGCGCGTGGCTTCGAGCAACCGCACCAAAGCGGACGCGCGGTCGACAGCTTGAGCCGCTCGGCCTAAAGCGTCAACCACGCGATAGAAGTAATTGAGATCCTCGATGTGCAGCAGGGCTCCCACGATCTCGCTGCCGAAGTTCCGTACGGGCTGAGCCCCCACCGCGCCATCGTATTGCGAATCCTCGCCGATGCCATGAATGTGTCGAATCGAGACTTCCCCGTCCAGGGCATTCTTGATCGAATTCCCGAGATTAGCCGGTGCGAACGGCTCCTCTTCTTCGATAGCGAGCCGAACCAGCCGGCGCCAGATCGGGGAAGAGAGCGACAGCCGGAGTATCGGCATACCGGACGCGCCGGCGAGGGTCGATGATCAACAGCGGCTCAGGAATCGCGTCGGTGGACGCTTGCAGCAGGTGAACGCGTTCCCCGTGCTGGATCAGCGCCGCAATGGTCTTCCCGAACTGGAAAAACTCTTCAACTCTCCGCGGACGGCAGCGACTGGTCTTGCCTCTCGAAGTGCAACGTGCCGATTACCCTTTCGGCAGCGCCAATCAAAGGGATGAGGGCGAACGCCAAGAGCCCCGCCGGTTGGACGACCTTCTTATTCACGAGCGGGTGCTTGTGTGCATCGGCAACAATGATCGGGTTCTTTGTCCGCACGACGTAAGGTTGAACATCGACATTCGCGTCGTCCAGCAGCCACCAACTGTTGCTTGCGATATTGAAGAATGGATCCCGCGGCATCGTCCCAAGCACCCGCGATGTGCTCCCCCTTAGGATCCACAAGTGAAAAGAAGATTCGGCGGTAGCCCAACTTCCGCAGCCCCTTGGCTGCGTACTTAAAAACGCCGTCGACATCCAGAATCTGGGACTCCAACGCCTGGATGATTTCTTGCGTAATATCTTCGAAGGCCTTCCTGATCTGCAACCGCATTCGCTTCGCGCTGAAGACCTGTGGCGTGGTCATGCGCCTGCTTGAAATGCCCCAGAAGCTCGTGTGCGATGCGCGTGCGCTCCCGGGACAGCAACTCCCGGTTTCTGAAATCGCCCATTAGCACTGCCATCGGCTGATCTTTCCAGAGCCCGCGAAGGCTAACGCCCAACTCCGCCCGTTCCCAGGTTGGAGGCGCTTGGATAGTCACCGTCGATTGGCCGGCACTCTCCGCGGGAAGTTCGCGTATTACCGCGATCGCATGTCTGATCTCGCAATTCGTCGTAGGGGGTGAGGGGCTCCCAGCCATCAAGCCGCCATGGCCAGACTCTACATCCTGAAAACAAACAACCTGGCGTCGCTCGCGAAGATGCGGCGCACTTTCGACGCTCTCATCCGCGCCTGACGCATGAAGCTTCCTAACCTGTAATCGATCCGATCAGTGGGCGTCTTGTCGAGAGTTGTCGTGGCTAAGGCGTTCGGCCTCCGGAACCTTCAGCTATGGCCACCGCTTCCTGCCACCTGCCAGCGTGGCATAAAGACCCCCAGGCGCGACTGTCATAATACAGGCGAGCCGCCCTGGCCACAACGCCAGGACAATTAGACTCGTCCATCGCGGATCGCAGAGCCCCAAAGTTAGCTGGCCAGGAGGACGGTTTGATCACTAAGCTCGACGATTCTATCGGAACCAGACGCTCTAGTAGATCCACACATCGGGAGAGAGAGGAACTTCGCGATCGGGTGGCGTGGATTGAGATACAAGTTGGGAGGCAGTTTCCGGTTTTTGGAGCCAATTCGAGAGCCACGGTACCGACATAGGTTCGGCAAGGGACGTGTCGGAAATGAGCCTGTGATCCTGGACGGCGAGCAGGACCGCGCGGAGCAAGTCGATGTTTCCGCCGGTACAGGTCCAAAGCAACTCCACCGCCTCTTCCGGAACCTCGAACCGAACGGATATGGAATTCTGCGCGCAAAGGCTGGAAAACTCTTCAAGGCCAAAACCCTGAATGACGTAGCGGCCATCGATGTCCAGCTCGGAGTTGGGACCGTGTACCATCTCTTCAAGGTCGTGCTCACCCGTCAAAATAACTACAAGGCGGCGGTCTTGGATCGCCACCCGGATCTCCTGGAGTAACTGCCGCGCGAGATTGTGCGCCAACCTGTTGACATTCTTGGCGATCAAGAGAGGTTGCGCGACTCCGAGACCATCGAGCGGGCCAAGAAGGCCCTCTGCGCCGGCCACCTGCGATTGGACGGCGTCAACGGCAAGCCGTATGACCTCGCTAAGCCCTTCTGAGTTCGAAATCCGTCCGGCGGTAGCGAAATCGATTTGCACCGCCTTGCCTCGAACCTCCTGCCCAAGACGGCGGACAACCTCCCTACAGACGTAAGATCGCCCACTAAACGGATGGCCCAGGCAGAAGAGAGCTCTCGCCACGACGAACCCGATTCGCTATTTCCTCGATGAATTGCCGCGTCACATGGATGTAATGAAATGGCGCCGCCATAGTCAACTCGCCTTCTTTATCACCAGCCTGCGGTATCCCGGAACCAAGCCGCCGGAGCGCGCATGGTGCAACAACGAACCGCTGGCAACTTGAAAGAGCCCCGCTCGCCAAGACAGGATACTTCGAATCACGAGGTCATTGCATGTCCGCCATGTTTCCGCCGGCGACAGATTCAGGCCGTTATGGGAAGCCAGGCTGCGAATCTGGTCCACCGTTAGCGGCTGGCTGGGCACACGAAGAATAGCCAGCGCGACCTCGCGCGTCTTTCGGTCTTCAATATTACTGACGAAACTTAAAAAGAACCCGGCTGTTTCGAACGCATCCCGGGCCAACTCCAGCGCTTTAGTGTCCAAGACGACTGCGACTGGTCGAACAGGACGTTGGCCATTGTTTTTCCGTAGAACTGGACCAAGTGCGGAAGACTGCCGGTGAGGTCCCTCATCATTTGAAGGACGGCGCGCCTGTCCCGCACCTCTATGCCCAGATCTTCGAATGGACGAAGGAAGAGGTGTTCCGCCTCGATATCGTCCAGCGGTTCGAGCCGCATCAGAGACATTCGGCGAGCGAACGCGCGGAGTCGTCGAGCATAGAGAACAGCAGTTCGCTCCTGCCCGCCATCACCAACCGGCAGTACCCTTTGCGCGCCGCCATTTCGATGTTGTCAAGAATGCCGAACCCAACGACGCCGTCAACCTCGTCGAGCAGGAGGTTCACCGGCCGTTGGAAATGCCCGCGCCAGTATTGAAAAAAATGCTCGATGCGCTCGCAGTTCACGTTGCGCCCCTGGTGCGAGCCGTCGATCGATACGGCAATGAATTGAGCCACGCCATCCGCGCTTCTTTCCTTGATGCGGTACAAATCGATGTAAAACGTCGCCTGAGCCGCCGGGTCCTTGGTCTCCACCAAAGGGCGACGGTAATGCCGTAACAGGGATGTCTGCCCAATTGGCCGGGACCGGCAAGGACTATGCTAGAGGGGACGTAAGTAAGCCGGTCCAGGTATTCCCGCGGCCGAAGAACATGCGCTCTCGGCGGGCCGCTCCCCGAGGCCTCAGAAACCGGATCCTGCAATACCTGCAATTCGAGTTTCAGTGCCCTGTGGGTTCATGCTCTTAATCAACGACTGAAGCCGAAGTAGAAGGACAAATCGCCCTCGGAGAATCGATGAGCGAGTCAATTCTGCCACCTCTCTGAGGCCGCCGCGATCATCGGATTGCCGCCAGAAGAGTTCGCCCGCCAGAACTCCTCAGCTTCTCCTCGATCGCCGGCCCGCTCCCGCCGACAACGATGCAGGGCGCGGCGTCCATTCCCAGGAAGTTTAATCTCGCCGAGATCGCTGACGAACGTCACCCAACCGTCGCCTGTCTCCCTGTTCTCCACCGTGCAAGAGAGGCGAGAACGCCAGCGCGAGACCAAATCGTGTGCCACATCCGGATTAGTAGAGCGCCAGCCGAGGGCCAATCGCCCCACCAGTGTTCGATGAGACACCACACGCTCGTCGCCTGTGCAAGCGCGCGGTGCCGAGTCCGTCTCATCCCCGGTCATACTCTCCCTCCGAAGCCGCCAGTACCGAACGAATCACGGCAGCTGCTTCCGGTCCCTTGGACAGCCTCGCCAATGTGGCTTCGCACGAGCCCACGGCAGCCGCCGGCCCCGCTCCATTGATCTCGCGGGCCAGGACGGCCGTGGCTTCGCCGAACAGCGCCGCTAACCCTATGCCGACCTGCTCCAGGAACTCGGGCTTCGGTACGCCGATCTTCTTGGCCAACCGCCCCGCTAACCGGGCTTCTTCCACCGTCGCAAGGTTGGCGATTTCCGAACCCTCGAAGCAAGTCCGAGGCTTCAATGCCCAAGCGCCCGGCCAGCGTCGAGGTAATCTACAAACTCATAAGGATCAGTTCCCATTCGTTCGCGTCCGAACGCAGCTGCTCATTCGCCGCCCACGCACGGCGGCCTGACAGCACCGCGCCTCGAATTCGGGGGACGCACCGGCGACTGCAAGGGCATCCTTGAGACCCGCGATCACCGGATAGTCAGTCTCGTCATTGCGCATGGCGCTCACCTCCATTGTCATTTTCTCGACCTTCCGTAGTGGTCAGGATCTTCTTGAGCCGGATTCGAGCGCGGCATCCACGGACTTTGGCCGCATCGGCCGTGATTCCGAAATATTCTGCGATCTCGCCCCATGTCTTCGCCTCGGCCCCGTACGCCATCCGCAGCATGGCCTGATCGTCACTACTAAGCTGGCGAATTCCCTCATAGAGAGCCTGAATGCGCTGGGCGTGCGGGCCATTCGCACCATCCTTGTCTTCTGAAGCCGCGTCTTCCATCTGCGCCGGGGCGGCTAGCGACGCGGAATCGATCGGCCCCATCCCACCCTCCTTTCGGCGCCGCGAGTGGGCTGTGTTGACGGCGATTGCCAGAAGCCATGCAGCGAACCCGTATCCATCGCCCTTGTAGCCGTCTATTTTCCACATTGCTACGTCTTCGATTACTTCGGCCGCGATCTCCTCGGCTTCGGCTTCGGACAGGCCCTGCTGCCACATCAAGCGCCATCGGATCAACGGGCCATACCGCGCCAGCGCCTTCACGAAGGCGTCGCCTTTCCGGTCCCGGAGCGCTAAAACCAAGGCTGGGGCCGAGCCGCCAGGTTCGTCCATAGAGTAAACCTCCGCGCCCACACAGAATAACGCGGAGAGGTTACAGCCGTCGCAAGACGGAAGCGGGACAGCCCTCCCGACTTCAGGCCTAAGAGCAAGTTGCAGCCTGCTCAGATGAGGCACGGCGACTTGTATATCAGATTCCCGAGGGGTGCTTGGGGCAGCGCAGTTCGACGCTCGACACGCTTCTAGTCGAGTTTCCCTCCGTCGAAAGAACTCTGTGTCAACCTGCGGACGACAGTTGATCCTCTCGGTTCCCCGTGAACACCCGAGACAGTTCATCTCATCCTTTGATTTCAATGTGAGGCCTGTTTCCCGAACCAGACCTTGCAGTGGGGGGACAGGATAGGAGCGGTTCGGTCCAATATGCTTCCCGGCCGCGAAATCCCCTTCCCACCAGCAAGCGCCCCAGCCGTCCCCCTCTGGGAGACGGGCCCCGGGCTACCCTCGGGAGCCACCCGAACACCCCGCCGATCAGGGCCAGTAACTCCGACAGCGATCCCACCGCCTGTGCCCACCCTCACATCCATTCGCAAATCGGCCGCTGCCTGAACCGCCAATCATAGCATGGTTTTCATTGATGGCATTGGACTTAACCGAGCCACCGCGAGCCGGTGATGTATCCTGTAGACGGCGGAACTGCCGCCCGTCCACGTCAATTCGATGACCTTCAGCCCTCACATGCAGCCCCACCTGCCCGAACCGCCAATTCTGCGCCACCGTCCCATCCATTTCGCACGCCGCGCGAGCACCGGTGCCCCCGGGGATACCAAACGAACCCAGGAAGTACATGAAAGCAAACAATGTCCCAAGAGATGACCACCCGTCGCAGGCCAGCAAAGCCCCCAACCCCCAACCCCCAGCCCCTAGTCCCCAACCCCGCTCGTGGCACTGCGCTATTCTCGAACGGAGGGAGCATCATGCGGAAATCTATCGCTCTAATCGCGCTTGCTGCCGCGGCGGCGTCCGTCGCTTTTGCCGCTTCTTACGACGCCAAGCTGTTCGCCGAAATGCGATGGCGGTCCATCGGGCCTTACCGGGGAGGCCGCACCAAATCCGCGGCCGGCGTGCCGAGTCAGCCCAACGTCTTCTATATCGGAGTCTGTAACGGCGGCGTGTGGAAGACCACGGATTACGGCCGCGTCTGGAAGCCGGTTTTCGACGACCAGCCCACCGGCTCCATCGGCGCCGTGGCCGTCGCGCCATCGGACCCCAACGTCGTCTA
This sequence comes from Terriglobia bacterium, assembly GCA_963783505.1. GTDB lineage: Bacteria > Acidobacteriota > Terriglobia > Bryobacterales > Bryobacteraceae > BOG-224. Next base: position 31,884 of record CAWAOP010000004.1, read on the forward strand.
CGTCGGCAGCGGCGAAGGCCTGCAGCGCCCCGACCTTTCGGTGGGCGACGGCATTTACAAATCCACGGACGCGGGCAAGACGTGGACGCATCTCGGGCCTGCGCGACGGCCAGCAGATTCCCATGATCGCCATCGACCCGCGCAACCCGAACCGGTTCTTTGTGGCCGTGCTGGGGCACCCGTACGGGCCGAACACTGAGCGCGGCATATTCCGCTCCACCGACGGCGGCCGCACATTCGAGAAGGTCCTGTATAAGGACGAGAACACCGGCGGCAACGATGTGGTCATCGACCCGTCGAACCCGCAAGTGGTCTACGCGACGCTTTGGGAGGCGCGCCAAGGGCCGTGGGAGAACGCCTCGTGGGGCGGAGCCGGCGGCGGAATCTTCAAATCTACGGACGGCGGTTCCACCTGGCATCCGCTGACGAACGGCTTCGCGTCTCCCGTGACGCAGGCGAATCTGACGATCTCGCAGAGCAATCCGCGAATCCTCTACGCCGCGGTCGCCTTCGGCCAGGGAACGGCCATTTACCGCTCCGATGACGCGGGCGATGACTGGGCGCGCACCACCACGGATACGCGCCCGGCGGCGCGCATCGGCGGCGGCGATCTGCCAGTGCCGGCCGTCGATCCGAAAAACCCCGACATGCTCTACACGGCCAGCATGGTGACGTGGAAGTCCACGGACGGCGGCAAGACCTGGACCGGCCATTCGCGGCGCGCCCGGCGGCGACGACTACCAGCGCATCTGGATCAATCCCAACGATCCGAAGATCATTCTGGACGTGTCGGACCAGGGCGCCATCGTCACGGTAAACGGCGGCGAAACGTGGAGCTCGTGGTACAACCAGCCGACCGCGCAGGTGTATCACGTCAACGTGGACAACGATTTCCCGTACCACGTATGCAGCGGCCAGCAGGAAAGCGGTTCGGCCTGCGTCGCCAGCCGCGGCAACGACGGCCAGATCACCTTCCGCGAATGGCATCCCGTGGGCGTGGAGGAGTACGGCTTCGCCGTGCCCGATCCGCTCGACCCGAATCTCATTTTCGGCGGCAAGCTGACGCGCTATGACCGCCGCACCGGGCAGGTAGCCAGCGTATCGCCCACGGCCGGCGGGCGCGGCGGCGATTTCCGCACGCTGCGAACCGCGCCGGTGGTGTTCTCGCAGGCCGATCCGCACGTTCTCTTCTTCGGCGCCAACACCATGTGGAAGACCATCGACGGCGGCGAAACCTGGAAGCAGGTCAGCCCCGATCTCACTCGCAAGACCTGGGATGTCCCGGCGGCCGTCGGGAAATATAAGGACCAGGTACAGGCTTCCCAGCGCGGCGTGATTTACACCATCGCGCCATCGCCTCTCGATATCAATCGCATCTGGGCCGGCACGGACGACGGACTGATTCAGGTGACTGCCGATGGCGGCCTGCACTGGACGGATGTCACGCCGCCCCAGGTTACTGCGTGGGCCAAGGTTTCCATCGTGGACGCGGGCCATTTCGACGCCCTCACCGCTTACGCCGCCATCAACACTCTGCGGCTTGACGACATGCGCCCGCACATTCTGCGCACGCACGACGGCGGCAAGACGTGGACCGAGATCGTCGCGGGACTCCCCGATGGCGCTCCGGTGAACGCGGTCCGCGAAGATCCCAAGAAGAAAGGGCTGCTCTTCGCCTGAACCGAGCGCGAGGTTTACGTTTCCTTCGACGACGGCGACCACTGGCAGTCGCTGCGCCTGAACATGGCCGCCGTCGTCCGTGCGCGACATCCTCGTGAAGGACGACGACCTGATCGCCGGGCACGCATGGCCGCGGGTTCTGGATTCTCGACGACATCACGCCGTTGCGCCAGGTGGAGGCCGCCTCCGCCGCCGCGGCGTATCTTTTCGAGCCCGAGACCGCGATTCGCGTCCGGTGGGACATGAACACCGACACGCCTTTGCCGCCGGATGAGGCCGCCGGGCAGAATCCGCCGGAAGGCGCCATTCTGAATTACTACCTGGGCGCCGCGGCCACCGGGCCGGTTACGCTTGAGATCCTCGACGCCGCCGGCGCGGTGGTGCGGAAGTATTCGAGCGCGGACCCCGTGGAAGCGATCGACCCGAACCTCGCGATTCCAACCTATTGGGTGCGCCTGCCGCATCCGCTTTCCGCGGAACCGGGCATGCATCGCTTCCTGTGGGATATGCACTATACGCCGCTTGCGGCGGGCGGCGGCCGGGGAGGCGGTCGGGCGAATTATCCGATGCAGGCCATCGCGCACGATACGGCCCCTTCGATCACTTCGATCTGGGCGGCGCCGGGCGCCTACACCGTGAAGCTGACGGTGAACGGACACGAGTATAAGCAGCCGTTCGTGGTGAAGATGGATCCGCGCGTCAAGACTCCGCTGGCGGGATTACAGCTTCAGAGCTCGCTCTCCAAGCAGTTGTACGACGACGCCATCAAGGCGCAGATGACGCTTGAAGAAGTCCGCGCCATCCGCGGCCAATTGCAACAGGCGAAGGGCAAGGCGCAGGGCGCGGTGGCGGATGCCATTACTGCGTTCGATACGAAAGCCGCCGCGATTGAAGGCGGCGGTGGAGGCGGGGGCTTCGGCAGAGGCGGCGGCGGTGGAGGCGGTGGGCGCGGAGCCGCGCCGGCCGGCCCGCCGACGCTTTCGAACGCCGCCGCGCCGCTCACGACGCTCATGCGCACGCTTCAGGAAGCCGATGTCACGCCAAGCCCGCAAGTAGTGGCCGCGGCCGCCGAACGCCGCAAAGCGCTCGCGGACCTGCTGGGCCTCTGGAGCGCGCTCAAGACAACCGATCTGACGGCTCTGAACGCTCAACTCAAGCAAGCCGGCATTGCGGAAGTGAAGTAGTTGCCGAGTGGGGCAGGCAGTTTTGCCCGCCGCCGCCTTTCAGACGGCGTTTTCGAGCCCGCGTGCGCTACCGAACTCCGGGCAAGCTTGCCTGCCCTCGGACCGAGCCGCGACAGTGATGGAGCGGAGGCCCGCATAAGAGTCAGGGAGACCGCTTCAGTGAGGCGGGCGCTTTTGCCTGCCCGAAACAAGAAGTGGCCCTATGTGCCCGTCTTGCGCAAGAATCAATATATATGAACCAGCCTTCCGCCCCCAACATTCAGCTTGTCAACACGCCCGAGTACCGCGAAGGGTACGCCAACAGCGTGCAGGTGCGTGTGAACCTTTGGGATTTCTTCCTGATGTTCGGACGAATCAATCAGACGAACCCGGACAACGTCGTTATACACAACTTTCAGGGGGTTTATCTCAGCCCGCAGCAGGCTAAAGCGCTGTTGAACGTGCTGCAGCAGAACGTGACGCAATACGAAACGGCCTTCGGGCAGATCAAGCTGGAGCCTCAGCCCTCCGGCGGCGTGGTGCAGTAGCGCCGCGCGGTCAGGCCCCCGCCGCGCGCGTAATCGGCTCACACCGTCCGCCGCCGCGGCAGAGGTACTCGAGCAGCAGAATAGCCTTGCATTCCTGGTCGTCGGCTCGCGCTCCCGCGCAGCCTTTGGCGCGTTGGAATTCCGCGACGAGCGCGGCCGACTGCTCGCGCGATCCGCCTGTGACTAGCGGATCGAGCACGGACGATCCAAGGAACTCCGCGATGTACTGAAGCTCGTCGCACGAAAGACCCGCAAGGAAACGGCGGGTATTGTGCTTCTGGGAAGCGTCCGTCCACATCTCCAGGGAGGAAAGTAGCGTCTGTCTCACGCGAAATCGCCTCCAGCGGGCCAAGCCGCCCGCAGATCGCCTTCTGTAAGGTATTATTGCGAAACCGGTCCCCCGGCGCAAGCGGGAGGGCGACGCACTACACTTGGATGAAACGAGGCGTAGCGGGAGACCCGTCCAATCGATAGTGAGGAATTCAATGCATCCATCCAGCGCCGGGCTGACCATCGGCCGGCGCGCGCTGTTCGTTCTCGCCTGCGGCTTGCTGGCAAGCCTTTGCGCGGCGGATTTCTGGGACGCAAAGCCGCCCGATCGGTGGAGCGACGACGAGATTGCCCGCTTGCTCACGGATTCACCGTGGGCGAGGCCGGCGACTATCGAGTTCGCAGACGCTTCGGGCGCGGCGTCGGAAATGGCGGGACCGGCCGTGCCGCTGGGGGGCGCGGAAGAGCCGGCGCACGGGCCCGGCAGGACGCGCGGCAATAACGCCGGCGCGAGCGCCATCGGATTCCCGCGCGGCGGCGAGCGCGTCGGCGCGCCCGTTCCGCCGGATCGGCGGATCGGCCCCGAGACGCTGAAGGCCACAGTGCTGTGGGAGAGCGCCAGGCCGGCGCTCGATGCGCTTCGCGCTCCGCTGCCCGGAGGTCTGGGCAACCGTTGCGTCATCAACGTAAGCGGAACGCTGCTTGCCCGAATCAAGCTGGACGCGGGTGGAGCGTCAACGCAGGAAGCGCTCGACGCGTTGAAGCGGGACGCCACTCTCACAGTGGGTAACCAAGCTGCGATCCACCCCGAGATTGTGCAAAGGGACAACGCCGGACGGACCTTCCGGTTCGGTTTCTCGCGCGATGCGTTATCGGCGGCGACTGGCGATATCGAAGTTCTGTTCCTTACCCAAATCGCAGGCCTGCGCATTCAGGCGCGATTCAGCCCGGCGGCGATGATGTACCAAGGAAAGCCGGCGCTGTAGCCAGCGGCGTTACACGGGAATCCTCCTACCACGCCGGTTCAACGGCGCTTTTGCTCATCTCCCGATTCGTCTCCACCTGAATCCGCCGGCCGTCCGACCGAATGCCGATAAGGCCGTCCCGATCCGTCCGCAAAACCATGGCGCCGCGCGCGCGCAGACGGTCGATCACATCGTGGCTCGGCAACCCGTAGCTGTTATCGAGGCCCACGGAGATGACGGCGAACGCGGGCGAGACGGCATCGAGGAATTCCTCAGTGCTGGAAGTGCGGCTTCCGTGATGCGCAACCTTCAGCACGGCCGTCCGCTCGATTTCGTTTTCGGTCAGCATCCAGTGCTCGATGGGCCGCTCGACGTCGCCGGTGAGAAGAAAGGCGTTGTCGCCGAAACGGAGCCGCAGGACCAGCGAGTCGTCGTTCTTCGCGGTATCGGACGGGACGTAGCCGGCGAGCGGGGCGAGAGTTTGGATCTCCGCTCCCCCATAGGAGAACCGGCGCGGAGCGGTGAGCTGCACAATAGTCGTTCCGGCGCGGGAGGCGGCGTCATGCACGGCGCGCCATTCGGGTGTATCCGGCTCGGCTCCGGTCCACAATTCCTTGGGACGGAAATCGGAGATCAAAGAAGGCAGGCCGCCGATGTGGTCTGCGTGGCCATGCGACGCCACCATTACGTCGAGACGCTTGACGCCGCGCTCCCAGAGATACGGCGCCACGACATCTTCTCCTATATCGAGCCGCGAGGGCGACCGATCGCCGAATACGGGAATGCCGCCGCCGTCGACCAGCATGAGCTTGCCCGCCGGAAGCGCGACAAAAAGGCTATCGCCCTGGCCCACGTCGATGGCGGTCATTTCGAGCTGGCCGGGACGGACTTCCGGCGGAAAGGGATGCCACAAGAGCAGCGCGAGCAGCGCCGCCGCTACCGCGATGGTCACCGTGCGCGGCCAGCGGCCACGCGCCATCGCCGCGGCGACGAGCGCCAACAAGAAGGCGGCGGCGAGCCAGACGGGCGGCGTCGGGATGCGCCAGTTGGGCTCGACGCGCGCGTGCCAAAAGACAACTTTTTGCGAGAGCCACAGCAACGCCCCGCCGAGCCTGGCGATCCACGCCCATCCCGTGAAGACGGCGACAAAGCCTAGCGGCACGGCCACGCCCAGTATGGGAACCACGAAGATGTTGGCGGAAAGGCCCGAAATCCCGACTCGATGGAAATAGACCACCATGGGTAGCGCGATTCCAATCTGGATGACCGCGGACACCATGGCAATTTCAATCGCGAACAGCGTCACGCGCGCGATAAGCGCCACGGCGATGGTGGCCAGGCGAGTGGGAACCCGCAGGACCCTGTGCGCGGTCTCCGCGAGCAGGCGCATCTCGACGCGAAACTGCGCGACGCGCGGATCGAGATACGGGTCGCGGCCGCGATCGTCGAGATCGCGAATGCCCCTGGCGAGCGGGCCCGAGGTAGCTCGCACCAGCGGCACCGCGAACGCGCCGAGGCACGCCACCGCCAGAAACGTGAGCTGAAAACTCGCGTCGAACAACTGCTCCGGATCGACGATCAAGAATCCCAGACCCACGGCGGCGAGCAAATTCAGTGGGCGCCGCTCGCGGAAGAAATAGCCGCAGACCATGAGCAGAGACAGGCCGCCGGCGGCGCGAATGGCCGGCGCGTGCCATCCGGTGATCAGGGCGTAGAGCCAGGCGGCGGCCGCCGTAGCGGCCAGAGCCGCGCTTTCCGGAACGAAGCAGAGACGCAGCAGAAACAGAAAGAACGCCGCCAGAATCGCCACGTGGGTTCCGGAGATCACCAAGGCGTGGAAGGTGCCGGTGGAGCGGTAGTCGTCCGTCCACACGCGCTTGAGCTGGTAGGACTGCCCGATGAGAATAGCCTGCATCATGGCGCTGTTATAGCCGTTGCCCCGGTAGAGATACGCGATTCGGCCCAGCGCCGCCGCGCGCGCGTCCATCAGAAAGCCTTCGAAGCGCGAGCCGCAGCGGCCTGGGAGAACGCGCACGGTTCCGGCGGCCCCGGAAGCGGTCCAGTAGACATCCTGCCGCGCCAGGTATCGCACGTAATCGAAGGCGCCCGGGTTGCCGTAATTGCGCGGCTTGCGAACGCGCGCATCCAGTTCGACGTTCTGGCCGTAGCGCAACGAGGGGAGCGTCTCGCCCGCGCGGGTGTACAGCGTGACCTGAGCGCGGGCGCGAGGCTCCAGTTCCAAGGTGAAGCGCTCGCGCTCGCCCGAGATGGCGGGCGGTTCGACTACGCAGCCGCCCAGGATCACCACTTCGCGGGCTTCCGCGTCGAGTTCCGGCGGCGGGCCGGGAGCGTGCAGAACGCTAGAGAGCGCGCCCGCGCAGAAGAAACCGAGGCAGCAACAGACGCCCGCAAGCACTCGCGACCGGCGCCACAACGCAACGGCGCCCATCGCCGCGAATGCAGCCGCGGCTGCGAACAATTCGGGTTGCTCGAAGGCGACGAAACGCGAAGCCAGAATTCCGGCGGCTAGAGCGGCCGCGGGCGCTACCAGCGGCTCCTTCACGTATCGCCGATTGTAGCGCGCAGCGGCAATTTCACCTCGGAGAGCGAACCGCTAGTCACTTCCTCGTGTCGGAAGGAATCCAAGCCTTGCCGGGAGTCTCATGCTTGACGGACTTGATGATCGGCGCAAGCGCGCCGCCTAAGACGATAGCCGCCAGCAGGAAATATCGTAGAGCCGGAATTCCGAAGAGACAAATGGTCATGATCGCCAGCGTGAAAATCCCGCCCGCAATGCCGGAGCCCACCGGCATCTTCGACATGTTGATCTGCGGCGTTGGAGCGCTTTCCCTCATAGCGCACCCCCTGGCCTCACACTATCATAGGAATCCGGCCTGCGCACCGCTCGAATTCGCCCGCCGTAAATGGCAGGATGGGCATTTTGCCCATCTCGGCATTTTTTGAGGCTTATGATTCAACAACTTACACGCGGCGCGATGGGCATTTGCCCATGACCGGCCAAAAGGAGACCGGCGCGGCTACTTCTTCGCCGGCGTAATATCGGTCACCGGCAGGTCCCAGTGCGAAATGAGAATCTCGAATCGGCGTTGCTCCTCGCGCTTGTAAGTCGTCTGATCGGGCCAAAGCTGGTGGATCAAGCGGTCCTCATCCGGGTTCGCCGTAGTGGCAACGGTTGAGTTCTTGAAGCGGATGGTGACACGGTAATCCCAGCGGTTATCCTCGGTCATGTGGTTCGCGGGAGTCTCGATCTTCACCGATAAGATGCGGCCGCTCTCGGCCTCCTTCAGAAGCAGCGGGTAGTGATTCTTCAGGAACAGGTCCAGGAACTCCTGCTGATGTCCCCACTGCGTCTTGTAGTAATACTCCATCGCGTAAGGCGAATCGGCCCCGCCCTGCGGCGGTGCGCCCTGGGCGAATAGCGTCATAGCGAATGCGGAAGCGAGCAAAGCGAGTAACAGGTTTCTCATGGGACCTCCGGGTGGTGGATGAAACGGATTCTAGCAGGGCGCGGGGACGCAGGAACGAGGCGGTCCTCGTCTTGTTTGTGTACAATCTCCGGTGAGGAGGACCGCGGAATGAAGTGGTCCGTTCTGACGACGCTCGTGTCCATCGCGCATGTGGCTGGGGCCGCGGCTTGGCTTCAAGCCCCGCCAGTATCTCAGCTCACCCAGTCTCGAGAATTCGACGCCGTGTCCATAAAGCCCAGCGTCCCGAGCGGCGGCGGAGCTATCGCCATAGGCAGAAGCGCCAATCCGGGAACAGTCACGCTCACGGGTGTCACGCCCAAGGATGCGATTGCGCGCGCATATTCCTTGGAGCGCTATCGGATCTTTGGACCGGCCTGGATCGATCGGGATCGCTACGACATTATCGCCAAATCGTCCGGACCCGCTTCCGACGCCGAGCAGAGATCGATGCTTCAGTCCATGCTGGCCAACCGCTTTCAGCTAGCCGCACACACCGAGACAAGAGTTCTGCCAGCCTACGAGCTTGTGGTGGGAAAGAACGGGCCGAAGCTCCGCGAAGCGGCGCCGGATGAGGCGGGGAGCAGGGTCTACCCCAACCGCCCCGGCATTTTAGGCAGACAGGTCTCAATGCAGAGATTGGCGGAGCTTCTGTCCGCGAAACTTGACCGGCCGGTAGCCGACAAAACCGGACTGTCCGGCCTTTACGATATCGAACTCACGTGGACGCCCGACACAACCCCGCCCGATGCGGACCTCGGCCCATCCGTCTTCACCGCCATCCAGGAGCAACTCGGCCTCAGGCTGGAGGGGCGTAAGATGCCGATAGAGGTGTTGGTCATCGATAGCATCTCGAGGCCAAGCGCAAATTGAAGGCGTGTCGCTCACCTGGCCCAAAGGGCGCCCCCCCGCGGCCCTCTCACGCCTCGCGACGAACGGGTGTGAGAAATGCAGGGTAGACACGTGGGAATTCGAACGGTTAAAATTTGACAGGATGGCCGCGGGGCAGTTTACCTTCTACGAATTTTTCGCCGGTGGCGGGATGGCCCGGCTTGGGTTGGGCCCTCGTTGGCGGTGCGCGTTCTCGAACGAATGGTGCTCCAAAAAGGCGGCATCCTACTGGGCCAGATTCGGACGCGATGAACTGCGGGTCTGCGACGTTGCCGATCTGACCGCCGACGACCTCCCCGGCGCGCCAACCCTGATATGGGCATCCTTCCCTTGTCAGGACCTGTCCCTAGCCGGAAACGGCGCCGGGCTCGCCGGTGAGCGGAGCGGGACGTTCAAACCGTTTTGGAGTTTAATACGCAGCATCATCGGCCTTGGCCGGATTCCGCAAATCATAGTGCTGGAGAATGTCGTCGGTACGCTCACATCGCACGGTGGACGGGACTTCGGAACCATCATTGGCGCTTTGGCGGACGGGGGCTATCGGGTAGGCGCTCTCGTCATTGACGCCGCAAGATTCCTGCCGCAATCAAGGCCAAGACTATTTATTGTGGGTCTTCATGAGGATGTCGCTGCCCCGCCGCAGCTAGCCTTGGCGCAGGCGTCGGGGACGTGGCACACAAAGGCGCTGCGAAATGCCTTCAACTGCCTGCCAAAACGGTTGCAGGGCGCCTGGATTTGGTGGAAACTGCCAACCCCGACCGAACCCGTCCGGCCACTGGCGACTTTGATAGAGGAAGACCCCACTGGCGTTGAATGGCATTCGAAAGAGCAGACCCAGCACATTATCGCCATGATGTCCCCGCTTCATATGGCGAAGCTAAAGGACGCACAGCGACTGCGGAGAAGGACTATCGGGACCATCTATCGGAGAATGCGACCGAACGAACGCGGGGAGCAGGTGCAGAGGGCGGAAGTCCGATTCGATCAGGTGGCTGGTTGCCTGAGAACCCCCGTCGGTGGCTCCAGCCGGCAGACAATTCTCGTAGTTGAAGGGAAGAACGTCCGCTCACGCTTGTTGTCGCCAATGGAAGCCGCGCGGCTGATGGGTGTTCCTACCGATTATCCGCTGCCGGAGAAATACAATGATGCCTATCACCTGTTTGGCGACGGGCTTGCGGTGCCCGTTGTGGCTTGGCTTGGTGAGCACTTGCTCCGTCCGCTTGCGGAGTCCGCGGCGCCCGATCGGTTCAGCAAACGGGTAGCATAAACGCAATGCCGAAAGCAGCCTACAGCGGCCCACCTTCAGGATTGGACTTCGAAAAGGCGTTGATGTTCTTTCATGCGTATATGTATGGCCCCCTCCAAGGTAAGCTGCGCCTGTACGCGGCACGTAACGTGCGGCCAGGCGGCGCCGTGATGTCCTCGGACTGGGAGGTGTTCGCCTCGATTCTTGTCCGCGATGTCGGCAAGAAACTGGCGGCGGGCATTGACCTCTCCAACAACGAGGTGAAATCGGCAATGAGTGGGGGAAGCTACGAATATCAGTACCACAAAAACACCGGCAAACAGAAACTCGCGAACGACATGAAAGTCGGCCACCTCTTCTTCGAACATGCAGACAATTTGAGGCTGGTTAACCTTCGCTGGCTGCACGGAAGCGAACTGAAGGAGTTCTTCGAGAAGTGGCTTGAGCAATACCCCGATCCCTATCCACAGCGCTATCGAAAGAACATTCCGTTCGCCTGGGTCAAACGGAACGGGGCTTTGCTGATGACGCTCACCGACGGCGAGATCACCTACCCCGCAACGGCCCAGCCTTTAGCCCCGCAGCCTTAACCACTAGCCGTTAGCTCATTGACCATTCGATTGTGCTAGGCTTATGGGGACCGAAAACTCGGGAACGCAGCCGCTGAATCGGACCGCTTGACTCCGCCTCTTCACTCCGACCGCGCCGGCTGGGACGGCGCGAGGGGACTCCCGCCCCTGGATAATTCTTGAAAATACTGCTGTATAACCCCGACAACGGCGTGACCCGCAATTTCATGCCGCACCTGTGGATGTTTCTACTCCAGGAGCTTACGCCGCCCGGTCATCAAGTCGAACTGATCGACGGCAATACTCAACCCATGACCGACGCCGAACTGGTGCAGTGGGCGCGCCAACGCGGCATTGGGCTGGTAGGCATCGGCGCCATGACCCGTATGATCGCCAAGGCCTACAAGGTGGCCGACGCACTGCGCGCGGCGGGCATACCGGTGGTGATGGGCGGGCCGCATGTCACCGAGGCGCCGGACGAGGCGCTCGGGCGCGACGGGGGGCAGCGCCACGCCGACGCCGTGGCGCTGGGCGAGGCGGACGAAACGTGGCCGAGGATCGTGGAGGACGCGGCGCGCGGAGAATTAAAGGAAGTGTACGCGCCCGTGGATGCGTTCGGCCAGGAGCGCAAGCCCAATCTCGGCGATTACCCGAAGAATCCCCTGGGAGTCGCTCGATCTCGAACAGTTCAACCGGATTCCCGGTTTCGCGCGCCCCGTCATGCATCATTACAAGACGGGCTGGGAAACATTCCACATTATTCCCATCGAGATCCGGACGCGGCTGCCCTTATGGATGCGAGTTCTGCACGGTCACGGGGTTCTTCGGCGACTCGGTGCGATTCCGCTCGAACGCAAGCATCGTGGAAGAGATGCTGCGGCTGAAGGCGCGAAGCGACCGGACGCGCGGCAAGATCGCGGTGTTCTTCGTGGACGACAACTTCGCCATCAACGTCAAGCGGACAAAGTCGCTGTTGCGCGACATCATCCGCGGCGGGCGCGCAGATGTCGTGGGTGGGACAGATCAGCGCCAACCTGCTGCGCGACGAGGAACTGGTGGACCTGATCGCGGAGTCGGGCGGCAAGTGGATCTTCATCGGCATGGAGTCGCTGGACCCGGCCAATTTGAAGAGCGTAAACAAGACGTTCAATAAGCCCGGCGAGTACGCCGCGGTGCTGGAACGCCTGGCGCGCCGGAACGTCTACGCGATCACTTCATTCATCTTTGGGCTGGACTACGACTCCAAAGGCGTGGGCGAGCGCACGCTCGGCCAGATCGGCGAATGGCCGCCGGTGCTTCCCGTTTTCGGACAGATCACGCCGTTCCCGGCCACGCCTCTCTACGACCGTTTGCGGAAGGAAGGGCGGCTGACACGGCCGAAACACTGGCTGGAGTTCGCTCCCTTTCAGATGGCGCACACGCCGCTGAACATGACCGTTCCCGAGGTGCAGGAAGAAGTCCGGTATGCGTGGTGGAACTCGTACAGTCCGGACGCTACGTGGAGATCCATTCAATCCATCGCGCATGAGCCGGTTCCGTACCAGATCAGCCACTTCATCGCGCGGCTGTTCTTCCGTGGGATTTATTTCCCGCGGCAAGGCGTCTGGGGCTGGTTGAAGGCGATCGCGGCCAACCGGAAAACGGTCGCGCACCTGGTGAGGAGTTCGTTCACCAATTGGGGCGGAACCCGGCCCGCGACGCAGGCGTTGAGTTTCGAAGCGGGGTTGGCGGTTCCCGCGGTGGAGGCCGCCCCGCCTGCCGACGGATCCGATTAGGACGCTTGCGCGCGCTGAGCCGGCCCTGCACTACTGTGGGGCCAGCCGATTCTTCGCGCATGGGGCAACGCAACGATGGCGATCCCGCGTAAGTCTCCGGGGACCTTTTCGCGAAGAGCGTTTGCGCGGATCGTGGCCGGAGCCGCGGCGGCATTGCGGAGCGACGGCGGCGAACCCGCAGGGCCGGCGCCATTAACCTGGGAATCCGAGCGAACGGCCACGCGGAGCGTCGAGCGCACGTACCGCGCCGACGCGCAGATCTACCTGCTGGGAGTCCCGCTACTGCGGCGCGAGGGCGTGGGCGGCGGCAGCGTTGCGTGGCGCGAATCCGACGATGGCGGCGCGCTCCGGCTGCTCGAATTCGCCGGGTTCTCGACGCCCGAGCGCGCGGCGGGCTTGAACCGCGTGGGAATCATTCGCGAACTGGTCCGGCTGCCGGCGAGCGGAGGCGGCGAATCCATTTACTTCGGAGTGATGACGAGTTCGGGCGAAGAGACCCCGGAGGAGGCGCGCAAAGCGCTCCACTCGAGCGCTTCGGAACAGGCGTACGCCGCCATTGAAGGCAGGATCTCCGGCGGCCAAACCGAAACGGCGACGGCGCATTTCATGGCCCCGGCTGCGATCCGGGGCGACCGCCGCGCGGAGTTGATGGACCTAGCGCGGCGCGCGCTGGCCAGTGAAGAGAAGCACGCCAGCGCTGGACCGGCCGCCGGGATGGCGCAATCGTTCCTGCAGGCGCTGGCCGAATTGCTCCCGACGCCCAGCGGAGCGGAGAGCCGTTACATTTACTCCGGGCGGTCCTACCGGCTGCGCATCGCGCGCACCCCGGATGCGAGCGCCACGGCGCACTTTCGCGAGCGGCGTATCATATCCCAGACAACGCGTGTAGTGCGCGTGAACGGAAGCGTTCGGCGCGAGGCGGGAGGCAAGGAAACGGATTTCCGAATTTGGATCGCGGAGGGAGCCAGGCCGCCCCTTCCGCTACGCATCGAGTATCAGGCGAAATCGTATCTGAGGCTGGTGTTTGAGGCGGAGGGATGAGGCGGGCGCAAGGTTGGAAAGGTCCGGATCTGTGGGCGGGAGCGTCTGTATCCCATGGGCACTCCGTCTAAGGCTCCGCGGCCTCATCGCGGGGCGGCTTTCCCTTCCTGCGCGCCCGCCTATGGGGCCGGCCCGCAGCCGGAGAATCCGAAGGCACGCCTGATTCGTCCGGTTTCCCGTGGATGAACCACCCCCATAAGATGGCGGCGACTTGCTCCTTGATGTTCGCGTCGGCGGCCATCAACTCCACTTTTTCGTCGATCCACTTGCGCCATGCCGCCAACCGCTCAATAAGCAAGCCCATAACCCGCTGACAATCGGCCTCGCCATCCGGAAGGTGTACCGGCCCACGAAGACCAGTCTGCGCTACGGCGTACATCAATTCGGCCTGCGCGCGGCTGGAACACTCGATTGGAACGGCGGGCTTCGATCCGAAGTAGACTGTGTGCGGGTCGAACATATCGTTTTCGTCGGGGATGCGGGCTTCCCCATCGGGGAGATCGACGACCCAAGTGCCTCCGCTCCACCGCTTGAGCGAATTCCCAAGCGCACCGTCCAGCGCGGAATCCATCTCCTCCCGAGCCCCGGACGCCAGGTTGGCAGGCGCGACGTTCGACGAGCCGCTTGCACGCCGTCGCTGCTCCATCTTCTGTACCTCAACGACGCGAATGGCTCTAAAGTGCTGCGTCACCTCCGTATAGAGACGGTTCGTCAACTCCTGCCTGCGCCGTTTGCTCGTAACACCGAGGACCTCCCAGACGGCATCGTCAAGCTCGCGCCTGTCCTGCTGCTGGAGCTCTTCCGGGATCGTAAGAGGCCTGCCGGCCGCCTCTCTGACCTCTTCTGCGGTGTGACATTCCAGCAGTTCCCGCTCCACGAGATGGGTGACCTTTCTTCGTTGGATGCGGGCGAGGGCCGACTCCAGTCTCATGACTTGGGCCTCGGTGGCTCGTCTGGGGTCTGGGATCTCCAGCATGACGACATCGACCACTTCAGTCTTCAGGTTTCCTTCAGTGCCCGCATATCTGCCGTAAAAGGACTTGATGAATGCAATGAGGGTGGAATTGAGGATCGGAACGAGCGCGCGCTTCGCTAGTGCCTCGCCCGTCAGGAGATGAACGTCGTAAAGGTTGTTGTTGCATGGCAAGCAGTCGGGGTTCGCCGGTATAATATGGCGGTATTGCTGGGCCTTGGGCCAGAATCCAATCCCCGGCTCCAACCCGGTGACGTCGTACCAGGGATCGCGCCCTTTGCATGTTGAGCGCAGCGGTACAGGAACAGCCTTCGACTTCTTCGACGCGAAAGTCTGCTTGCTGCCCCACTTGAGGTACTTGGATACGAGTGTGCCGTGCAGCGCGGACAGGGGTTCGTTGACCCAGAGGACAAAGCGATCCACGTCGGCGGCGGTGATCGTGGGCCGATCGACCTCCATCAGACTATGGACTTCCGGGCGGAGATATCGGCGTTCCACGCAATGCAGCGTACCGTCGCCCGCCTCGATTACGGCGACTTTTCCCGAGGCCACGTCTTTCCGCTTGCCTACGCTTGCCGCCGGAAGGCTTCGCCACGCCGCCTCGTTGGCGAATTCCCTCAGGGAGCGCTCGGTTGCGTCGCGCGGCATGAAGAAATCATCGCATCCGCTGGTAATTCCTCGTCTGACCGCCGCGATCTCCCCCAAACGCACGAAGCGGCCCCTGAACTCCCGCATCGCCTCGAAATAAAAATCCGGCGCGCGCAGGTAGCGCCCCCACTTGCCGCCGCCGAAGTCCGACAGAACCGACGGCTCGCCGGAACCGCTGTCCTCCTGGCCGCAGTTGTCTTCGATTTCGGAGTCGGGCGCCGACTGGGCTAGCGCTTTCTGCCGCGCGAACATCTCGCCGATGCGCACGCCTTCATCCCAGAGGTCCCGTTGGCGTTTTACGATGATTCGCAGATGACCGGTAGAGCGATCGGATTTCGTCCTCAGAATTAGATCTCGGAGTCGCTCCGCCGCATCCTGCTTTTGTGCTTCATCTTCACGGGTCCCGAGGATCTCAGCCAGGGGTCTCAACAACCGCACGAATCGCACCAGGTTCGCATCGCGCGCCCGTGTGTCGTCGCAGCGCTGCATGAGCGTTACGGCGGTCTTCACCCTCGCATCTTCAAACCAAGGCTCGTCGATGCTCTCGATGACCGCCGCGAGACGAAAATGCCGCAGAATCCACCTCTGGAGCGCAAATCCGTAACGCACATCCAACCAGCTCGAAGAAGTAAGAAATCCGAACCAGCCCCGCTCCTTCAACATCTCCGTCGCCACCGGCCAAAAATACAGATGTAAGTCGCTCTGACCGGAAAGACCAATCCCCGGCCAGCTTCGCTCCGCGCGCCGCGCGATATATTCCTTGGCCTGGTCGGCTATTACGCCCTTCTCGCGCTCATTGGGGATCTGTTCCTGGCGGACGTACGGAGGGTTGCCTACGATCGCATCCAAGGGCGGCAGGACAACATCCCACCTCTCCCGCCGCCCCCGCGTGTCTCGCGTCTCTTTCGGGACGCCGCAGAACGGTTTATCGCGCTCCACTGTGAAGAAGTTCCTGCGGGCGATCCGGGGGAAGTTTCCTTGTTCGAGATCGCGCGCAGCCAGATTGAGCGTCGCAAGGTGCGCGGGGAATGGGTTGATGTCGCAACCGAAAAGACCCGAGACGTTCTCGTGCGTGGCAAGCGAGCCGTCAAGGTGAGCCTTACGATAAAAGGCACGAACGAGAAAACTCCCGCTTCCACATGCGGGGTCCAGGACATTGTCGGACCCGGCCCTGATGCAAAAGGCATTGATAAGATCGACGATCGACTCGTCGGTGTAATGTTGGCCGAACTTGTGGCGCTCCTCGGGGCTGACCAGCCGCTGAAAGGTGTGCCCAAGAATATCCGCCGAAATGTTGTGGAAGTCGAACCGTTCGACGCCATCGATAACCCGCTGCCATGCATGAATGGCGTCGGTCCCGGCCAGCGTTACTTGGGCCGCCCATTCATGTTGCTCCGGCATGAGCACGGTGTCGTAGTCGCCGGTGACGCGGATCGCCTCCCGAAACTGTCGCGAGAGGTACGCCGCGGCGTCAGCGGCGTCCTTCGCCGATTTGGGGAATTTCAGTTCCCGCAGCGCATGGCGCCGAGCCCGCACGGCCTCATAGAACAATATGCGGTTGTTCAGCACGTAGACCATGCTACGCGCTGCGCGATCAATCGCTCCCTGCCACGAGCGCGGATCGTTTCGGTCGAAGTTCCATTGTTGGCCTTTGGCCATCCAAGTCCTTAGCTGGACGTCGAAGGTTCTATCGTTCAAGCACCTGCTGTTCAGGTACTCCCGGGTGATTCTGACTGGTCCCATTGGGCCGGCGAGGTGGCTCTCCAGCACCGATATATAGAATTCGTCCGGAGGCTTTGCAAAGCTGCGCCGCACCCCAGTTAGGATCTCAGCGAAATCGCGGTAGAACCGGGGCAGAAAATCGTCTCGGATCTTATCGAGGACCGAAGAGCGAGCGACATCGGCAGGGCTGTCCAGGCGCTCGCCGAGATGCCATTCGCCAATGCACTGCTCATGTAGCGGACGGTCCCAGAGCGAGCGGTCGAACAGCGCCAGGTGCTCTACGTTCCAGGTGAAAAAGAACTGGCACGCTACATTGGTGGCCTTCTCATGGGCGTCCGTCAGCAGCGCTGGATTAAATGGGGAACTGCCAAACGCCGTGCCCGGGAGCTTTACTTCCCCACAAAGCACCAGCCTTCCTCTGCCCGCACCGGCCCGCGCGTATACCCGCAGGTCGTGCCGCTTGTGGCTCCCCAAGCCATATTGCTCGATCGCCGCCGAATCAAAAGGGAGTGACGGGTCGTGCTGGAAGATGCTATCCGACCAGGATTTCACCTCGGCGCAGAACGCGACCTCGTGCTGGCGAGCGTCTTGAAGTGCCATCGTGCTCAAGACAAAGGTACTACCTTGGGTGGCTCCGAGACAAGGCGCTACGCGCCGCGGGCGGCAAAGAGACCGAATTCCCGCCTCTGGATTCCCGACCGCGGCGCTTTGCCGCTGCCCCTTCGCATCGAGTATCAGGCGAAGTCGTATTTGCGTTTGGTTTTTGAAGCGGCGTAGGGGGCGCACCCGAATCCGTGAGATTCGACCGTGGTCTCGTCGCTCGTCCACTGGGGGACAAAGACCAGGAGCCTACTCGTACGGAATGTCCACCTCGGCAAAGCTGCCGGGTTTGGCTGCCTGCACTGCCGCTATGACTCGATCGATGTAACGATGCACGATAGGCCGCTGCGAGTTTCCAAGAATCACGACGGCGATTCGGCGACCTTTCAGATTCTGTTGGTACTGCATGTTCTTGTCGGTGGATAGCAGCAGGTCGAACCCGGCTTCCTCAGCCGCTTTCAACAACGCGCCGTTGGATAATCGATCCCATCCTCGCGCTATCGCTTCTACGACGGTATGGCCATCGAGCCAGCGGGCGATGCTCCGGGGCGTCCCGTGGTCAAAGAGAATGAGCATCGGCGGGCGTTTCGTGCATTGGGGGTCGGAATGGCGCCGTCAAGCTCGTTGCCGCGAAATGCAGAACCGCGTTGATCTGTTCGCGCGTGACGGAGAATTCCTCCATGACTTCCTCCACGGTCAGCCCAGCTTCCAAATTCTCGAATACCGTGGCGACCGGCATCCGGGTGTCTTTGAACACCCAGGCCCCACTCACCTTGCCGGGGATGCTCTCCACGGCGGGGCATCGAGACCAATCGATAGCAGTCATGGCGTTTCCTGTTTCTATCATAACGTTGCGCCATGGTTCAGCGGCGGCGTAAGGAGGCATTGTTGGCCGGCTCGGCCGGCGCCGAATACTCATGCGGCCCCGGAAGCGCGGTAGATACGGGCCTTGCGCGGCCGGCTAGCGGGTAGTACTTGAAAGGCGCCTTGATTGCAGATTGTGATAGGGATGGCGCCCCTCAACGTGTTTTGGAATCGTCAGTAGCAGCATTCGCTAGCGCCGCCAGCAGTCGGGTTTGCCGTTCGGTATGGTCTGCAATCGTCCCGAGGCGGTGATTGATCGAGGTAAGCGTGTTGCCGAACCAGATGAAGGAGACGAGGTTGGCAACGAATACTATAACGGCGACCAGATCGTTGCTCATGTTGTTCCTTCTTTGCTGAAGCTACTTCGATGTCACTATCGCATACAAGAGTCCGAAGGCAACCGGCAGCAAAACGAAGATGATCCACATATGCTTCACGATCCGACGGGCGATATGCTTGGCGTCGGCCGAGATTTCCGTGCGTGGATCGAACGGGGACAATTCCAGGGCTTCACGCCTTTTTGCCAGGCGTTCCTGTTCTACGACCAGACGGACACGACTGGCTTCGGCGAGAGCTTCCTTCCTTTTGCGGCGTTTCTCCAATTCTGCGGCGCAAAGTTCGCTTTGGATGCAATTGGGGTTAGCCGCCCATTTTTCAAGGGAGGACAAGTCGGCATTGTCAATTGCGACCTCGTACGTATTTGACCAGCCTTTCGGAATGTTGTACTTGCCGGCAGGGGTCTTCACGGCAATAGAGCACAGCAGGTGGTAACGGTGGAATCCAGGGGATGACTTGGCAGGCGATCTGGTTTGGAGTATCGGCTAGTTTGGGATTAATTAGCTCGGATTCTTTCCCACGCGGACGTTTTCATAGATAGCGGTCTCGTCCCGGCCGTGGTCTTCAGATCTATCTGACGTGTAGCCCCGGAAGTCGTCTTGCGAGGGTTAGTGGACCGGAATTTCGCCGCCAAGACAAAGTCGCCGATCTGGCTAGCGCGACGCTTCCGGCGCCCGCAGGACATTCATAACCTCCTTGATATCACGCGGGAACTGGCAGCCGGATCTATCGGCGGGCGCGAGTTTTCAGCCGCGGCCTCGCAGGGATTTCGCGCCATTCCGAGTCGAGGCTGAGTCGAACGCGCGCGAGCCATTATTCGGCTTGCTAGAATTAAGACTCCACACTCATGTTGGAACGGGAAATTCAGGAACTGGAAAGCGGTTCCCTGGCTCGCATCGCATCCTCGCGAACGCTGGAGGAGTTGGAAGCCGCGCGCGTCGAGGCGCTGGGACGCAAGGGTTCGCTTGATCGGTTCTTCAAACAGATGGGCAAGCTTGCGCCGGAGGAACGCGCGCGCGCCGGCAAGCTGCTCAACGGCGCCAAGCAGCGCCTCGAAGCGGCGCTCGAAGACCGCAAGCGGGAATTCGCGGACGCCGAAATGCGCGCGCGCCTGGAACGCGAGTGGATCGACCTCACCCTGCCGGCCCCGCCGCCGCGGCGCGGGCACTTCCATCCGGTCACGCAAATCCAACAGGAATTGGAAGAGTTGTTCACCTCGCTCGGCTTCGCGGTGTTGGACGGGCCGGAGGTGGAGACGGAACGTCACAACTTCGATGCGCTGAACATACCCGCCACGCATCCGGCGCGCGACGCGCAGGATACGTTCTGGCTTGAAAACGGGTTGCTGCTGCGCACGCATACGTCGCCGGTGCAGGTGCGAGGCATGGAGCGGTTCGGCCCGCCGTTGCGGATGATCGCGCCGGGCCGCGTCTTTCGCAACGAAAGCGTGGACGCCAGCCACGAGCACACCTTCTACCAGATCGAAGGCATGATGATCGATCGCGAAGTCTCCGTGGCGAACCTGATTTATTTCATGAAGACCATGCTAACGGAGGTCTTCCGGCGCGAAGTCACCGTGCGCCTGCGGCCCGGCTATTTCCCGTTCGTCGAGCCGGGCTTCGAGCTGGACGTGCGGTGCCTTCTGTGCGGCGGCTCGGGCTGCCCGGTGTGCAAGCAGAGCGGCTGGGTGGAGCAGTTGGGCTGCGGTCTGATACACCCCAACGTGCTGCGCGCGTGCGGCATCGATCCGGAAGAGTGGAACGGCTTCGCATTCGGTCTGGGCCTCACGCGCCTGGTGATGATGCGATACGGGATCGATGACATCCGGCACTTGCAGGGCGGGGACCTGCGGTTCCTGGAACAGTTCTGAAAGCAGAAGCAGGAAGTCAGGAGACAGAAGACAGGAGAAGGAAGAAGGAAGGCTGAAGGCAGAATACTGAAGGCGGAATACCGAAGACTGACGACGAATAGCGGAAAGCGGATAGCGGATAGCGAAAAGTGAAGTTCTCCTACAACTGGATTCGCGAATTGGTGGATGGGCTGGCGGCGGCTCCCGGTCCGCTGGAGCGGCTCATCACCATGAAGACGGCCGAATGCGAGGGCATCGAGCGTTGGGGCGATCTGCTGGAGCGAGCCTGCGCGGCGCGCGTGGCGTCGGTCGAGCCGATCCCCGGCAGCCACAACGTGAAAGCGGTCGTCGAGGCCGGCCGGTACGGGCGCAGGGCGGTCGTGTGCGGCGCTCCGAATTGCCGCGAGGGCGTGATCACCGCTTACGTGCCCGTGGGAAAGAAAGTGGTCAGCGGGGTCGAGAGCGACGGCATGCTGGCCAGCGCCGCGGAACTCGGTATCAACAAGGACCATGCCGGAATCATCGAACTGGACTTGCAAGTAGGCTCGCCGCTTCCCGGCTGCCTTCCCGACGCCGTTTTCGAAATCGACAACAAGTCCATCACGCACCGTCCGGATCTGTGGGGCCACGTCGGAATGGCTCGCGAAGCCGCGGCGATTCAGGGGCTGAAACTCAAGGACCCGGTGCATCTCGAGTTGCTTCCCGAAGGGCCGGCGGCGATCCATATCGAAATCGAAGATCTCGATCTGTGCCCGCGTTACAGCGCGCTGGTCTTCGAAAACGTGACGGTGCAGCCTTCTCCGCCGTGGCTGCAGTGCCGGTTGAGCGCGCTGGGCTTGAACCCCATCAACAACGTCGTCAACATGACGAATTACGTCATGGCCGAACTGGCGCAGCCGATGCACGCCTTCGACGCGGATTGGATCAAAGGCGATACGATTTTCATCCGCCGCGCCCGCGCGGGCGAGCCGTTCCGCGCGCTGAACGAAGAGACGTACGCGCTCGGGCCCGGAAATATCGTGATCGCCGACGCAGGCGGGCCGATTGCGCTGGGCGGAGTGATCGGCGGTTACGGGAGCATGATTTCCGATACGACGCGCCGCGTGGTTCTGGAGAGCGCCAACTTCCTGGCGCCTTCGATTCGCATGACATCCTCCGCCATCAAGCTGCGTACGGACGCGTCCATGCGCTTCGAAAAGGCCCAGGACCCGAACAACACCGTCCGCGGCCTCGCGCGCGCGATTGAGCTTGCTGCAGGAGATCTCGCCGGGCATCCGGCTGGTGGGCGGCGTTGCGGACGTGGGAAAACCGATCGTTCAGCCGAGCCCGATCCGCCTGCCGCTCGATTGGCTGGAGCGCAAACTGGGCCGCCAGGTGGAAGCCGCCGAAACCCGCCGGATCCTCGAATCATTGGAATTCAAGGTGGAAGACGACGGGCCGGGCGCGTTCGTGGTGACGCCGCCTTCCTGGCGCGCCACCAAAGACGTATCCATTAAGGACGACCTCGCGGAAGAAGTGGGGCGGATGCTGGGCTATGACTCCATCACGCCGCAAGCGCCGCTGATTCACTCCGCGCCCCCGCCCGAGAATCCGGAGCGGCGTTTCCATCACGAGGCGCGCGCGCTTTTCGTGGACCTGGGTTTCACGGAGTCGTACAACTACTCGTTCGTCAGCGAGGAAGCGATTGGGGAGTTCGGGATGAGCGCCCGCGATCACGTCGGGGTGACGAATCCCATCGCGTCCGATCAATCGCTTCTGCGCACATCGCTGCTGCACGGGATTCTGAAGAACGTCCGCGAGAATGCCAAGCGGCGCGATTCGTTCCGCCTGTTTGAAATCGGCATGGAGATTCACCGGCGCGCCGAAGGCCTGCCGGACGAGATCCCGCATCTTGTTGCCGCGATGTACGAGCGGAGCGGCGACGGCTCGGCCAGCCTCTTCGAATTGAAGCGCGCCGCGGAATGCTTTTTGCCCGGCGCTAAAACGGTTCCCGCCGAAGCGCGCAGCTTCGAGCATCCGGCGCGCGCGGCCGATATCTCTTGGCGCGGCGAAACGGTTGGACGGCTCTTCGAGTTGCATCCTTCCATGGTGGAGACCGGCCGGGCCGCGATGTTGGATCTCGATCTGCGCTCGATCCGGAAGCTCGGCGCCAAGGACGCGAAGTATCGGCCGATCCGGCGCTACCCTTCGAGCGCGTTCGACCTATCCGTGATAGCCGGCCTGCGCGAGCGCGCGGGCGACCTGGAAACGAGGCTCGTATCTTTCGCCGGACCGCTCCTGGAATCCACCGAGTTCGTGCGCCAGTACTCCGGCGCGCCGCTTGAAGAAGGCCGCAAGAGCGTCTCCTTCCGTGTGACAGTCGGTTCGCCCGAGCGAACGCTCTCGTCCGACGAGATCGCCGGCGTCCGCGCGATGATCATCGACGGCATGCGCGGTTTGGGCTACGAGCTGCGAGTCTGAACGGCGGCTGGCCGATGGTTCGCGTTCACCTGCAGTGAGTCGAGCGGCTCGCTTCGCACTTACGTTCGCGGTCTTTCACCCGGATTCGGGCGCGCAAACGATTGATTGAGCAGGCTGGTCAAGATTCCACTGTCAAGATTCTACTTGGCAGATGTATCATTTATTGATATATTCCAAAGTGATATATGGCTCTCTCGCATGGGTCCCCGTTGACGCCGGCAGTATTCTTCACCTTGCTGGCGCTTGCCGAGGGCGAGAAACACGGATACGCCATTATGCAGGACACGCGCAGCCTCTCCGAGGATAGCTTCCGGATGGGGCCGGCGACGCTGTATACCACGCTGCAGCGGCTGCTGGAGCAGGGATTAGTGGAAGAAGTGGAAGGCGAGGATGGCTCCGATCCCCGTAGGCGGTATTACCGTCTTTCACGCGGCGGCGTCGCGACGTTGGAATCGGAGCTGGCCAGGGTCGAGTCGCTGATGAAGAAAACCAAGGCCCTGCGTACCCGCCTCGCCGAGGTGAGGCCATGAGCCGCGCCGCGCGTGTGCAGGCCGCGCTTTACAAGGCGCTGCTCCGTCTGTACCCAGCTTCGATCCGCGAGCGATGGGCAGCGGAGATGGCGGGGACCTTCGCCATGCAGATTGAAGACGCGGCGTCGCAAGGCGGATGGCTCGCGGTCGCCGGCGCGTGGCACTGCGCGCTGGTGGAATCGCTGTGGATTGTCGTTCCTTTTCAACTGACGCGGCCATCCGTAGCGGTTCCGGCAGCCTCGCTGGCCGCCAATCTGGCGATTTTTTCGGGATTGACGTGGAGCCTGGAGCATCCGCTAACGCTGTGCGCCGCATGGCGTTTCGTGGTGACCAAACTCGGCGGCTGAGGCCGCCAACCTGGGAGAGGGGAAAGCAAAATGTTCAAGCCGATGCTGACAGTAGTAGTGTGCGCGTTCGCGGCGATCTTGGCCGTGGCGCAGACGGGGACGAGCCCGAGCTTGTCGGGAACGTGGCAAATCGAGTACCACGACAAGAACGGGAAAGAGATCGATACGCCGATGGTGACGTTGTTGCAGTCGGGTGGCAGGCTGGATGGCGTTTTCGGTGACAAACACTGGAGGGTACAGGGGAGCGTGGCCGGGGAAGACGTCAAGTTCTGGTTCAGCCCGCCTCAACGGCCCGACATTACAGTAAGGTACGAGGGCAAGCTCGAAAACCCGAACCAGATGCGCGGAACGATGGCGAGCGAGGTGCAATCGGGAACTTTCGTGGCGGCTCGGAAGCAGTAGCGGACCGAGAAAGGGCTTCCGGGCGCCGGTTGGCGTTACTTGGTTTTAGCGGAGATCAGGCTTTGGTAGCGAGGGTCGGTTCGAAGACGGGCCAGGGCCGGTTCGTTGCGGACTTCGTTGAGCGGTTCGCCAAGTCGCAGGGCATTTGCGAGCGCGTCGAGAGCGTCGTCGCGGCGGCCGCACAATTCGTAGACCAGAGCGGCGTGCCAGAAAACGGTTCGGTTCGCGGGTCCTAACTTTTCCGCGCGCCCGGTGTCGGAGAGCGCTCGGAGCCGGTCGCCTAACCGCGCCCGGTACAAGCCCCTTGCGCTCACCGATTCCGGATCTCCGGGGTTTACTTTGAGACGCTCCTCGACCAGGCTTACGGCGCGTTCGTACGCCGCCTTGGCCTTTTCGGTCTGGCCGAGGCACGCGTAGACATCGGCCAGGTTGGCGGCGAAGTCGTTGTTCCTGGGCTGAGCTTCCGCCGCGTGCTCCATCATGGGCGCGGCGTCCTGGCACCGCCCCTGGTAAAAGTAGACCGTGCCGAGATTGCTGTATGCACTGGGAGACGGGCGCAGCGCCAGTGATCGCTCCCAACTGGCCGCGGCTTCGTCCAATTGGCCGTTCATCCAGTAGGTTGCGCCAAGGTTGGTGTAGAGCGATATGTTGTCGGGAGCCAGTTCCAGTCCGCGGCGGAATAGCGGAATCGCTTCGGCGTATCGGCCATGGCGATAGTAAAAAAGCGCCAGGGCGCTACGGGTGGACCAGTCGCCGGGGCGCAAAGTGGTCGCCTTCAGATCGGACTCTTCAGCGTCGGTAAGTCTGCCGGCGGCCTCGTAAGCCAGGGCCATCTCGCCGTAGGTGGCGGCGTTGGAGGGGTCCAGGTCCAGCGACTTCTGAAACGCCGAGATGGCCTCATCCGGCCGTCCCGAACCGCTTTCAATCATCCCCAGCGTGCGATACGCCTCTGGAATCCGGTCGCTTAATTCCAGCGCCCGGTTTACGTTCTGGCGGGCCGGAGCTACCCACTGCGTGTCCTTCGTGGTTCGATACAGGGATCCAGTACGCTTCCGCCAGACCGGTGTGCGCGAGTGCGTAGTTGGGGTCCCGCGCAATGGCTTGCCGGAATAAATCGACAGCCAGATTCACATCGCCGGCGGCGCGCCGCTGCAAATGTCCTTGCGCCTGAAGGTACAGATCGTACGCGGCGGACATGGTGGTCGACCCTCCGCCAGCGCCTGCCGCGCCTGCGGGCGGAGTTCGAGGTCCAGCATGTCGGCGGTGGCCTGGGTGAGCCAGTCCTGAAGCTCGCTCAGCTCGTCCAGCCCGCGTGTGACCTGTACCGAACGAAGTTGCCGGAGAGTCTGCGCATCCACCAGGTTCGCGATCAGACGGACGCGATTTCCCTCGCGTTGAACGCTGCCCGTGATCGTCAGGTTCACTCCGAGCGCTCGCGCCGCATCGCGCGAGCTGGAGACCCCCTCGCGGCGCACTTCGCTCGCCGGCGCTACCCACAGCGTCCCGTGGAATCGCTCGATTTCGGTGAGACTGCTCGCGATGGTTTCCATCACACCGTCGCAAAACGCCTGATTGGCGGCCTGGTCGCCGATGTTTCGGAAGGGAAGTACGGCGATCTTCTTTTCGCTGGGAATGGAGGCCCCGTGACGGAACAGCATGAATATCAAGAGCCCGGCCAGGCATCGCGAGTGCGATGGTTGCCGTCCCCAAAAACCGGCGGCGCTCGATTTCGAACGGCGGGGCCGCGGAACCGTGACCGTCACGGTCGGCCCTCCAGGCAGGTGCGCAGCTCGCGGAGAACTTCCTCCATGCTCTCGGGCCGCTGCGCGGGGTCTTTCGCCAGCATCCGTTCGATGAGTTGAGCCAAAGCCCGTGGCGCGCCTTCCAATGGAGCGGGCTGAGCCATTAAGGTCGCCGCCAGCGAGGCGGCCATGGTCTCGCCGGGGAACGCCCTGCGCCCGCTCACCAGTTCGTACAAGACGCATCCGAGCGCGAAGATATCGCTCCGCGCGTCGCCGGGCTTGCCGTTCAATTGTTCGGGCGCGATATAGCCCGGAGTGCCGGAAATCGCCACGGACTGAGTGGACGCGAAGCTGCCACCGGAACCGGAGCCTCCGCCGGCCGGGTCGGTGAGCTTTGCGAGCCCGAAATCCAGCAACTTCACCGCGCCCTTCCCGGTGAGCAGGATATTGCCAGGTTTCAGGTCGCGATGCACGATCCCAGCGCCATGCGCCGTGGCTAACGCATCGGCTGCCTGGGTGGCGTACCGTACGGCCTCGGCGGGAGACAATGGGCCTCGGAGCGGCGTGCCGCTTACGTACTCCATGGCCAGGTAAGGCTCGCCGTTGTGCTCGCCTACGTCGTAAAGCGTTGCGATGTTCGGGTGGTTCAGCGCGGCAATGGCGCGGGCTTCGCGTTCCCAGCGCTGGCTGTAGTGGGCCTTGACGAACTTGAGGGCTACGCTGCGGCCCAGACGGATATCCTCGGCGCGGTAGACTACGCCCATCCCGCCTTCGCCGAGCCGCTCGCGAATCTCGTAATGGGCGACGCGGTAGCCGGGCTCCATTCTCGAACCAGCCCCCGCGCCGCTCCCGCTTTCCATGAGTCCGCCGAGTGCGCTAATTCTTCTTCTTCGGGGCCAGGACGCCGTCCGGATCGATTACGATATCCGGATCGTGCGGCGCGCCGTTCTTAGAGAGCGCGGACGTATAGGGATATCGGCAGTTCGGATTATTTGCGGTGTCGCACCCCGCCGATATCGTGCACGTCTTCACGCGGTCGTGTCCGAACTCACTGCCTCCCGAGCAAGGATTCTTGTTGTCGTCGAATTGCACGTGCCACGTCATTTTGCCGGCAGTCTGCCGTTGCCAGGTCACCGTGTGGCCCTTCTTTACGTGGATGGTCTGCTCAGCGGCAATGACGCTGCCGTTGTCGTCGATATGGCCGGTATGCGCGACCGGCGGAGTGGCTGCGGTAATCAACAGACCTGCCGTGATTATCGCGGCCAAACCCATCGAGAGTCTTTCTCTCATCGTTTGCTTTCCTCCAATTCCTCCAGCCAGGGACTAGCGGACTCCGCGCTTGGAGTGCGGAGTCGATCCTCTCGCGAGGCAAACACCCGGGCCGTCCGCACCCCTATGCGGGCAATCCAGTATACACCCGACCTATGCGCCAATTCACCACTTTAACCTTCGGGAATGGCTGGACTTGGGCGATCCTCGCCCTCGCGCTGGCACCCTCGGCAGCGTCCCAGACACTTTTGCGCTGAAGAGCCTCCCCGCCTCAGCCCCACAGGCGTTTTCACCCATTTGGGTGCGCGATATGCCCCGTCCGGCGTAATCCGGACTTAACTAGTCCTGTTATTCCGCCTTCCCTAAACTGGCGCTTTGCGTGCATAATAGTGCAAACGTTATTCGGACCTGATTCGTGTCTTATGTCTTTCGCCCCGGCCGCCAGCTTCGCGGGTTCCTTGGGGAAAGGGCCACGCTCCTACAGACCAGGTGCGAGGGCCTCGAACCAGCCATGGATCTGACCTGCGCTCGCCGTCTGCGCCAGCCTGCTGATGGCGGCGGCCACCGCCTGCGCATTCATCTTGGCGGTAAAGAAGGACTATTTCCGGGACATCGAGGACACCAAGTACCAGGTTTTCTGGAGCGACCTGGAGGATCCCGCGGTTCCCCCCAAGGAGAGTTGCCAATGCCGGCGGCGCCAAATCGAAGATAACGAAGCTTCCGACAACGAAGACCGGATGGCGGCGGCGTAAGCTGCTCGCCTGGTTTTCCAGCGTCGGGCTGTTCGGCTCGGCGGTGCTGGCCGTGGTCTCCGACCTGGTCTTCTTCAAGCCGCGCGTCACCTACGGTCCAGCGCGCGGTTCAGCATCGGCAAGCCGGACGATTTTCCGCCCGGCACGCGCATCGCGCGCGACGTGGAGCGCGTCTGCATCGTGCGCGAGGGCAACAAGATGGCGGCCATCTCCACCACCTGCACGCACCTGGGCTGCATCGTGGGCATCTCCGACACGGGCTTCGCCTGCCCCTGCCACGGCTCGCGCTACGACCAGGACGGCAACGTCACCGGCGGCCCGGCGCCCAAGCCGCTGCCCTGGTTCAAGGTGAGCCTCGCGCCCAACGGCGAGGTCGAGGTCGACAAGAACACGCAGGTCGAGCCCGGAACCTACTTAACGGTATGAGCACGCCTGCGAAAGTGAGCCAGGCCAGCCTGCCAGCCAGGAACGCCGGAACCAGCCTGTGGACCGCCGTCCGGGAGCTGCCCTCCAACGTCTGGAGTTCCGTCTTCCGCAATCCGCTGCCCTCCAACGACCTGGAGCGGTCGCTCCACCAGCTTCACCAACTTCTTCCTGCACATCCACCCGGTCAAGGTCCACAGGAACACGCTGCGGCCCGTCTACACGCTGGGGCTGGGGCTGATCTCGTTGTTCCTGTTCCTGATCCTGGTGGTGACCGGCATCCTGCTGATGTTCTACTACGTGCCCTCCACCACCCAGGCCTACGACCGCATGCTGGATCTGCGCGGCACGGTGGCGTTCGGCATCTTCCTGCGCAACATGCACCGCTGGGCGGCGCACGGCATGGTGGCGATGGTCTTCCTGCACATGTGCCGCGTGTTCCTCACGGGCGCCTACAAGAGGCCGCGCGAGTTCAACTGGGTGATCGGCGTCGTCCTGCTGCTGGTGACGCTGTTCCTGAGCTTCACCGGCTACCTGCTGCCCTGGGACCAGCTGGCTTTCTGGGCCATCACGGTGGGCACTTCCATCGCGGGCTACGCGCCGCTCGATCGGGCAAGCAGATCAGTTCCTGCTGCTGGGCGACACCACCGTCGGGCAGGAAGCGCTGCTGCGCTTCTACGTGCTGCACGTGGCGGTGCTGCCGGCGGTGCTGACCTGCTGATGGCCATCCACTTCTGGCGCATCCGCAAGGATGGCGGCCTGTCGCGGCCGGAAGCGCCGGCTCCGGCCAAGCCGGAATCGGGCGTCGTGCAGATGCGCATCGAGCCAGGCAAGCGAGGTGTTACGGCCTGCAGGGCTTCGTGCGCGGACCGTTCACCAAGGTCGGCAACGTGCCGGACGACTCGGTATACAGCTGGCCGCAACCTGCTGATCGCCGAGCTGTTCGTCTTCGTGCTGACGGTGTCCGCGATCCTGGTGGTGTCGCTGCTGTTCAACGCGCCGCTGGAACAGCCGGTCAACGTGATGCATCCGCCCAACCCGGCCAAGGCGCCGTGGTACTTCCTGGGCCTGCAGGAGATGGTGAGCTACTCGGCGTTCTGGGGCGGCATCGGCGTGCCGACCATCATGGTGGTGCTGCTGCTGCTGGCTGCCCTATATCGACCGCGACCCGACGGGCGTGGGCAAGTGGTTCGCCCGGGAGCGGCTGCTGGCCAACACGATCTTCCTGACGCTGGTGATGCTCAACGTGATCTTCATCATCATCGGCACGTTCTTCCGCGGGCCGAACTGGTCGTTCGTGTCTCCGTTCTGAGAGGACTGACGCGCATGCGACTGGCACTGGCGATTGCGAGCTTCGTGATACTGATCGTGCACGGCGTGGTCTTCTACGACCAGTTCTTCCACCACTGGGAGCGGCACCAGACGGCCTATTTCGACCAGGCGCAGGTCGCTGGCCAACCGACCGCGAAGAGAAGGCCGAACTGGAAACGCGCGACGCCGCAGCATCGAGCAGATCATCGTCACGCAGCTTCGGCGACACCCGCGTGGACCGCTGCGTCACCTGCCACATCGCCGCCGACGATCCGCGCTTCACCGGGTCACGCCCAGCCGCTGAAGACCCATCCTTACTCCGCCGCGCTGGGCGACGTCCAGCGCAACGGCCACTGGGAGCGCCGCCACAAGTTCTCCGACTTCGGCTGCACCGTCTGCCACGACGGCCAGGGCCGCGGCCTGGAGACCGATCTACAGCCACGGCGAGGACGAATTCTGGCCCGAGCCGCTGCTGGGCTACGTGACGCAGGCCAACTGGCGCAAGGATTTCGCGCCCAAGCTGAAGGGCAAGGAGTACATGGAAGCCAACTGCGCCCAGTGCCACACCGACGAGGATTTCGCCGGCACGCCCAACGTCAACCGCGGCCGCAAGCTGTTCTACGCCATGAACTGCTACGGCTGCCACAAGATCGACGGCATGAGCGAAGGCACGCTGGGCCCCGATCTGACCGAGGCCGGCAAGAAGTATCAAGATCGACTACCTGTGGGAGTCGCATCGTGGAGCCGCGCGCCAACCTGGCCACTTCGTTCATGCCGAAGTTCAACCTGGGCGACGCCGACGTGAAGGCGCTGGTGATCTTCCTGAAGAGCCGCCGCGGCGTGAATTTCGCCGAGACCTCGCTCGACCGCTACAAGGCGCACGTCGCCAATGTCGCGGTGGTGATTCCGCCCGGCACCGCTGGCGAGAAGGCCGGCGAGCAGTTGATCGCCGACCGCGCCTGCACCGCCTGCCACAAGCTGGGGGACAAGGACGGCGGCATCGCGCCGGACCTCAGCTACGAAGGCCTGATCCGCGACGACGACTGGCTGCTGGCGACCACTTCAAGAATCCGCGGTCGCGCATGCCCGATTCGATCATGCCGGCGTTCCGCTTCCCGGACGAAGATTTCCAGCGCATCGGCGACGTATCTGGCGAGCCTGAAGACGCCGCCCGCCGACGATGGCGCCGGACGAAACTTACAAGGCCCTCTGCGCGCGCTGCCACGGCGAAAAGGGCGACGGCAACGGCAAGGTGGCCTGGTATCTCGATCCCTCGCCGCGCGATTTCACCAAGCCTGCGTTCATGAACTCCAAGCCGCGCGACCGCTTCGTCGACGTCCATCAAGGAAGGCGTGCCGGGCACCTCCATGCCGGCCTGGGGCAAGGCTCTCGAACGACGACCAGGTCAACGGCGTGCTCGACTACGTCTCACAGACCTTCACCAAGGAGCCGGACAAGGCAGCTCAAGACCGCGCAATGTGCCGGACAAGAACCCGGTGGCCTCGACGCAGCGCCTCCATCGCGCACGGCGAGGAGATCTTCCTGCAGCGCTGCGCCGGCTGCCACGGGCGCAAGGCCGACGGCAAGGGGCCGAACTCGCTCGATATCATGCCCGCATCCGCGCAACCTGCGCAACAGCTGGTTCGTGGCCAAGCGTCGGCCGACCGGCGGCTGTTCGAATCCATCCTCTACGGCGTCGCAGGGCACGGCCATGCCGTCCTGGATCGATTACGGCTTGTCGCAGCACGACGTGGGCGACATCATGAATTTCATTCGCAGTCTGAACGCGAAAGCAGGGAGTCCACCGAATGCAACCAAGTGACCGGGCGCCTCAAGCCGCTGGCGTTGGCGGCGCGCCTCCGCCGGTGATTCACACGGATACGACGGCGAAGTGGTTCCTGCTGAGCGCCATCAGTTACTTCTTCATCGTCGGGATCGTCGCGCTGACCATCGCGGCCAAGTTCTGCTGGCCCGATCTGCTGGGCACGGCTCCATATCTCACCTACGGCCGCCTCCGCCCGCTGCACGTCAACGGAATGCTCTTCGGGTGGCTGCTGGCGGCGGACATGGGGCTGACCTACTACATCGTGCCGCGGCTGTGCGGCGTGAAGCTGTGGAGCGAGAAGCTGGGCGTGGCCACGGCCGTGCTCTGGAACGTGATCATCCTGGGCGCGGTGGTGGCGCTGCTGGGCGGCTACAACCAGGGCCTGGAATACGCCGAACTGCCGCATGCCGCTCGAAAGTGCTGGTGGTGATCGCCTGGGTGATGTTCGGCATCAACATCTTCGGCACCATCGCCACGCGCAAGTACCAGCAGATGTACGTCTCCATCTGGTACATCATGGGCATGCATCCTGTGGACGGCCTTCGTCTACATCACCGGCAACTTCGCGGTGGAGTTCACCACCGGCGTCAACCAGGCCAACCTGAACTGGATGTACGTGCACAACGCCGTGGGCCTGATCTTCACGCCCATCGGCCTGGGCATCGCCTACTACTTCATTCCCAGAGTCTTCCAACACGCCGCTCTACAGCCACAGGCTGTCGATGATCGGCTTCTGGTCGCTGGCGTTCGTCTACGTGTGGACCGGCGCGCACCACATGCTCCACGGGCCCATCTCGCAGTGGCTGCAGACCATCGCCATCACCTTCTCGCTGATGCTGCTGATTCCGGTGTGGGCGGTGGTGTACAACTTCTTCGCCACCATGAAGGGCCAGTGGCAGCAGTTGCGCGAAAACGTGCCGCTGAAGTTCCTGATGTCGGGCGTGGTGTTCTATCTGCTGACCTGCTTCCAGGGCCCCATGCACAGCCTGCGCAGCGTGAACGCCATCGTTTCGAAGACCGACTGGATTCCCGGCCACGCGCACATGGCGCTGCTGGGCTGCTTCTCGTTCTTCGCCATCGCGGGCACTTACTACATCGTGCCGCGCATGTGGAACACGCCGCTGCACAGCGAGGCGCTGGCCAACTGGAGCTTCTGGTTCATGATGATCGGCGGCCTGGGCTTCTTCGTGACGCTGTGGCTGGGCGGCTTCTGGCAGGGCTGGCAGTGGAACAACCCGTCCATCCCGTTCATCGACACGGTGGTGGCGCTCAGCCGGTGTGGCTGGTGCGGTTCTTCTCGGGAACGCTGATCTTCTGCGGCATCGTCTCGTTCGCCTACAACATCATGGCGACCGCCATCGGAGCGCGCGGAGCGGTGGCCGAGGGAGGCGAATTATGCTCAGTAAAGCCGATCAACAGCGCGACGTTCGCGGTGGCCGCGGCCCTGGTGCTGTTCTTCATCGGCGGGCTGCTGACCACCGTGGTTCCGCCGCTGGTGGATAAGAGCTGGGGCCGGCCGTTCGAGAACCACGACCCCTCCAAGGGCCCCACCGGCAAGCTGCAGGCCGTTACACGGCGCAGGAACTGAAGGGCCGCGCCATCTACGTGCGCGAAGGCTGCTGGTATTGCCACACGCAGCAGACGCGCACGCTGGTGGCCGACACCAAGCGCAGCGGCTGGCGCGGCGTGGATTCGCCCATTTCCACGCCGGACGAGTTCGTCTACGATAAGCCCGCACATGTTCGGCACCAAGCGCACGGGGCCCGACCTTTCGCGCGTCGGCGGCAAGTACGACACGCAGTGGCATCGCACGCATTTCCGCAATCCGCGCGACCTGGTGCCAGGCTCGGTGATGCCGCCGTTCCCGTGGATCGTCAACAACCCAGAGGAGTTCACGGCGCTGGTGGCCTATCTGCAGACCCTCGGCCGCGCCAAGGACTGGCGGCCCGATAAGGACTACGAGCGATGACCGACTACACCTGGCCGAGCATCTATTTCGCTTATCTTCTTCTTCGCCATCTGCTTCGTGGCGGCGGTGTTCTTCTTCGTCCGCTCGTGGAAGGACGGCTACTGGAGCAAGACGGCGAGGACATCAAGTATCAGGTGTTCGACGAATCAGAGAAGCGCGACGGCGCCCAGGCGGTTCCCGAAGCGCAGGAGCATGCGCATGTCGCCCGATAAAACCAAGATCAAAGAATACGCCGGCGGCTGGATCACCGAGCGCGAAGGAACCGAAGTCCCCGGCTTCCTGAAGCTGGCCTATCATCGTCATCGCCGGCGGCGCGATCGCCTACTTCCTCATGTACATGTACGGCGAAGTCAACCACTCCGACCGCGGCCCGCTGGTGCGCGCGATGAACGCCGCCACCGAAGCCTCGGGCGCGCTGATGTACCTGATCGCGGCGATGATCGTCGTCTACGGCGTCATCGTCGTGGTCTTCGCGTTTCGGCAAGCCGCACGACTAAGGATCGCCCGATGCAGAACGGCTTCTACCAGGTGCGCGTGCCGGACGCCACCGAATACTGGATGGAGATGGTCAAGTGCCGGCACGCTTGCCCGGTGCACACGGACGCCTGCGGCTACGTGACGGCCATCGCCGAAGGGCGCTACGAGGAAGCCTACCGGATCGCGCGCGCCACAATCCGTTCGCGTCCATCTGCGGCCGCGTGTGCGGCGCGCCGTGCGAAGCCAACTGCCGGCGCGGCTCGCTGGACGCGCCGGTGACCATCCGGCCGCTCAAGCGATTCGTCACCGAGAAGTTCGGCCCGGAGACCGGCGACTTTACGCTGCACCGGGAAGCCGCCGATCACCGCATGCTGCCGCCCAACCGGAAAGCCGTGGGCGGATATCCGAGCGCGTCGCCGTGGTGGGCGCCGGCGTGTCGCGGCCTGACCGTGGCGCACGACCTGGCCCGAATCGGCTACAAGGTAACGGTCTTCGAAGCGGACGCCGAGCCGGGCGGCATGCTCACCGCCGGCGTGCCGGTGTTCCGCCTGCCGCGCGAGCTGGTGCGCCACGAAATCGACGCCATTCTCTCCCTGGGCGTGACGCTCAAGTGCAATATGCGCCTGGGCAGCGATTTCAGCATCGCCAGCCTGCGCGCCGAAGGCTACAACGCCATCTTCCTCGGCATCGGCCTGCCCAAGGGCCGCAAGCTGGCGCTTCCCGGCGCCGAAACGCCCGGCGTGATCGACGGCATGGATTTTCTGCGCGCCTTCAACGCCGGCAAGCCGCTGCCGCTTGGGAAACGCGTCGTTGTGATCGGCGGCGGCAACGTGGCTTACGACGTGGCGCGCTCGGCCGTCCGTCCCATCAACGACGAACACATGGCCTACGACGTGGCGCGCTCCGCTCTCCGCCTGAGCGGCGATAAAGAAGTCCACGTGGTGTGCCTGAAAGCCGGGAAGAGATGCCCGCCGACGAGATCGAAGTCATCGAGGGCGCGGAGGAAGGCATCCACCTGCACAATCGGCGCGGGCCGCGCGCCGTTCTGCACGAAAACGGAACGTTGACCGGCCTGCGCACGGTGCGCTGTCTCTCGGTGTTCGACGCGGAAGGCCGCTTCAATCCCTCATTCGACGAGCAACCACGTGGAGGACATTCCGGCGGACAGCATCATTTTCGCCATCGGCCAGTCTTCCGATCTTTCGTTCCTCGATCCGGCCGACGGCGTCCAGAGCGAGCGCGGTCTCATCAAGGTCAATCGCGAAACCTATCAGACCACCGCGCCGGACGTATTCGCCTGCGGCGATATCGCGCACGGCGCCCGGCTGTTCATCGACGCCATCGCTTCCGCGCAGATCGCCGCGCGTTCCATGCACGATTTCCTGCGCGGCGTCGCGCACGGACATGGTGGTTCGCAAGCAGTGGAGCCCCGCGTATTACGCCATGGCGGAGGGCTGGAACGTCATCGAGCGCACGAATCCGCCGACGCTCGAAAGCGAGCGGCGCGCCGCGGCCTCGAAAACGTCGAGGAAGTTTACGGCGAAGCGGAAGCGCGCCGGCAGGGTTCGCGCTGCCTGCGCTGCAACGTCAACACGGTATTCGATACTTCGAAGTGCGTGGCCTGCAACGGCTGCGTGGATGTCTGCCCGGAGAACCTGATCCACCTGGTGGGCCTCAGCAAGCTCGTCGAGGACGACACATGGAGACGGAACGCCATAGAAGCGTTCGGCGATATCGGCAAGTATTCCCCCGAGGAGTTGGACCAGTTGGGCGGCGCCATGCTGAAAGACGAGACCACATGCATCCGATGCGCCATGTGCGCTTCGCGCTGCCCCACCCATGCCATCGAGATGAAGCGGTTCGATTTCCACACCGAGTGCGTCAGCGTGGAATCGCGCAATCCGAAAGTGGCGTATGCGGGCTGACGCCGTTGACTGTAAGGTGGGGCAGGCGCTTCCGCCTGCCAAGCGCGCGAAGCGCGCCTGCGGCGCGATTGGCGGGCGGAAGCGCCTGCCCCACCCCGCCTGGAGCGCTAACTCGTGACGCCGCTGGTATTCAGCGCGGTCTTCGTCCTGGGCCTCGCGGGCAGCCTCCATTGCCTGGGGATGTGCGGCCCCATCGTCCTCTCCTACAGCGTGACGCTACGTGGCCCTCGCATGGCCGCCCACGCTGCCTATAACGCCGGCCGAATCCTCACGTATATGTTTCTGGGCGCGCTGGCCGGAGCCGTGGGGAACGTCATCGGCATGTTGGGACGGATGGCCGGGCTGGCCACCGGCGTGCGGCTGGTGGCGGGGTCGGCGATGATCCTGGCCGCGGTCTTCATGATCGGCTTCGGGCCCTCCGCGCCGCTTGTGCGGATTCAGCCGCAAGGCGCAACCAAGCGGCTCACCCGCGCCATCGGCAAGTTTCTTCTCGATCCGCGCGCCGGCGCCAAGTTCGTCATGGGCCTGATGCTGGGATTCCTTCCCTGCGGTCTCATTTACGCTGCGCTGCTCAAGGCGCTCGAATCCGGCGGGGCACTGGCCGGAGCCCTCACCATGCTGGCGTTCGGGCTCGGAACGGCGGGCGCATTGCTGGCTACAGGCCTGTTATCGTCTGTAGCGGGGGCCCGAATGGGCCGCTGGACTCAGCGTCTGCCGGCGTTTTCCGTGGCCGTTTTCGGCGCCGTCCTCTTGTGGCGCGGCCTGAGCGGCAAACCGATTTGCCATGGCTAACTGGCACAGCCTGCGCAAGCGCGTTCATCTGATCTGTTTCCTGATTTTCCTCGCGCTCCCGTTCTTCAACGTGATGCGGTTCGATATTCCGCGTCAGCGATTTTACTTCTTCGGCTATGAGTTGTGGATCAGCGAGTTCGGCATCGTCTTCTTCGCCATGATGTTCCTGATGTTCGTCATCGTGGTGGCGTCGGCGATCTTCGGGCGCATCTACTGCGGCTATCTATGCCCGCAGATGATTTTCAGCGAAGCGGCCATGGCGATCCAACTGAAGCTGCGCCGCAAGCTGAAGCGCCGGCCCTGGCTCGCCACGGCTTCCTTCTACGCGGCGCTGCTGGCCGCTTCCGTTGTCCTGGCATTCATATTCATCGCCTATTTCGTAGAGCCGCGCGACTTGGCGCGGCGGCTGTTGGCATTCGATCTGCACACGGCTGGCGGCATATCGGGCGCGAGCGTCACGCTGTTAGCCTTCCTCGATCTCGCGTTTGTCCGGCTGAAATTCTGCGCGTCGGTCTGTCCGTACGGTTATCTGCAAGGAATGCTGAGCGACGGCGCCACGCTCCTGGTGAATTACCGCGACGAAAAGCACGATTGCATCGAATGCAGGAAGTGCGTGCGCGATTGCCCGATGGAAATCGATATCCGCAAGTCGCCCTTCCAGATCGAGTGCGTGCATTGCGGCGAGTGCATCGATTCGTGCGAGGAGATCCTGGCCAAGCTGAAGAAGCCCGGCCTGATCCACTATTCGTGGGGCGTGGATGGCCGGCCGCGTTTCCCGTTCGACGCCAAGCGCGTCATCCTCTCGCTCATCCTGGCGTTCTACGCCTGTGGGCTGTTTGTGGCGCTCTCCATGCGCCACGCCGTGATGGTGCGCGTCTCGGCCGACCGCTCCACGCTCTACCGCGCGGGCGCCGATGGCCGAATCTACAATCACTTCCGCTACACCGTCGCCAACCGATCTTCCAAACAGTCATCGGTGGTGTTCTCCATGCAGGGTCTGCCGCAGGCCACTATGACTTTGGCGGGCAATCCGGTCGCCTTGAAGGCGGGCGAAACCGCGCAGGGCGAGTTCGATATTTCCGCTCCGCGCGGCACAGCCCGCGACTTGGTGACTCACTTTGAAATCGTCGCCAACACGCTTCCCGGCCGCACGTCGGACACTTTCCCATTGACTTTCATCGCCCCCACGGAGGCCCCATGAAACGAGTACCGCCGCTGATTCCATTCCTGGCGCTGATTTCGGCTATCTTCATCGGAATCCTGATCTTCGCTTACGTGGAGACGAAGAAGGCCAACCCACAGATGCTCGACGAGCAAGGGCGCCTAGTCCATTCGACATGACGTGCAGCCTCTGCGGCCTCGAATCGGGCGATCGGCGCTTTTGCTGCGCGGGCTGCGAGAACGTCTACGCCATTCTCTTTGAGAGCGGCATCCTGGCTTCCGGCCAGGATTTCCGCGATACGGAAATCTACCGGCAGAGCCTCAAGCTGGGCTGATCTCCAACCGCTCCGCGCCGGAGCAAACCATTCCGGAAAACGTCGAGACGCGCGAGGCCGTGTTCCAACTTTCCGGCCTGTGGTGCGCTTCCTGCTGCTGGCTGATCGATCACGCGCTTTCGCGCACGCGCGGCGTAATTTCGGCTGAAGCGATCTTCGCGAGCGACCTGCTGCGCGTCCGTTACGCGCCGCAGTATATTCCGCCGGAGCGCATTGTCGAGCGCGTGGCCTCGCTCGGCTACAAGGCTTCGGCCTACGCCGGTCCCGGCGGCCGTTCGGACGCCGAGCGTAAAGACCTGCTGCTGCGCACCGGCCTGGCCGCGTTCCTCTCGATGAACGCGATGCTGTTCAGCCTGGTGGTGTACGCCAGCTACTTCAACAAGATCACCGATTCGGGCCGGTTCATTCCGTTCGTGCTGATGGCGCTGGCCACGCCGTCGGTGTTTTATTGCGGCTGGCCGATCCTGCGCATCGCCTGGACGGGCGTCCGCGAGCGCACGCTGAGGATGGAATCGCTGCTTGCCATGGGCGTGCTGGCGGCGTACTTCTATAGCGCCGTGGTGGCGTTCACCGGCGGCTTGCACGTCTATTTCGATACGGCCTGCGCCATCGTCACCCTGGTGCTCACCGGGAAGCTGATCGAGCGAGGCGCCAAGGACAAGACCGCCCGCGCGATCGCCTTGCTCTACCGCCTGATGCCCAACAAAGCGCGCGTGCTGGTCGACGGCCCCGAGGGCGCTTCGGAGCGGTTCGTTTCCTTGGAGGCGCTCAAGCCGGGCGTCGTGTTTCGCGTCAAGGCGGGCGAGCGCATTCCGGCGGATGGCATTGTGGTGGAGGGCGTTTCGCACGCGGACGAATCCGTGCTGACGGGCGAATCCGCGCCGCGCGCCAAGAAGCCCGGCGATAGCGTGGTCTGCGGCGGCATGAACGTGGGCGGCCCGCTCGAGATTCGCACCACTCGGGCGGGCGCCGATAGCGCGCTGGCGCACATCGTCCGCACGGTGGAGCAGGCCGTGGCTCACCGCACGCGGACCGAGCGCGCGGTGGACCGCGTAGCGCGCGTCTTCATTCCCGTGGTGCTGGCGCTCGCCGTTCTGACTTTCGCCGGCTGGATGTTGCGAACGGGCCAACCCGGCGCTGCCATGATGCACGCCATCTCCGTGGTGGTGATCGCCTGCCCGTGCGCGCTGGGGATCGCGACGCCGCTCGCGCTCACGGCCGCGGTCGCCGCCGCCGGCAAGAACGGAATCCTGGTGGCCGACGCGCGCGTGCTCGAAACAGTTCGCACGCTCAATGTTGTGGCGCTGGATAAAACCGGCACCGTCACCGCGGGCGAGTTCACGCTGCTGGAAACCGTCGGAGATGCAGGCCGCATGGCGGAACTGGCGGCTATCGAGGCGTGTTCCGAGCATCCCATCGGCCGCGCGCTCGGGCCGTCGCCTCTGCGCGCCACCGACGTGACCGTCCACAAAGGCATGGGCATCCAAGGCGTAGTCCATGGCGAAACCTACTTTCTAGGCAGCCGAGCGTTCGCCGAAAGCCAAGTGGGGCAGGTTCCCGACCGCCCCACCCAGACGAGCAGGGCAGGTCGGAAACCTGCCCGACTCCTTCGGGAACCCGCGTCTACTTCGGCTGGGCCGGCGCCGTTCGGGGCGCGCTTGCTCTTCGGCGACCGCATTCGCCCCGAGGCCGCCGCCGTCTGCGAAGCGCTGAAGCGGCGCGGCATTCGCACCCTGCTGCTCTCCGGCGATTCGGAAGCCGTCACGCGAGCCACCGCAGAAGCCATCGGCGCCGCCGAGTGGGTCGCCGAGGCGACGCCCGACCGGAAAATCGAAGTGATCCGCGAGATTCAGCGAAAAGGCGAAGTGGTGGCGATGATCGGTGACGGCGTCAACGACGCTCCCAGCCTGGCCCAAGCCGATCTGGGCATCGCCATCGGCTCCGGCGCCGATATCGCCGTGCAGGCGGCGCCGCTCGTACTGATGAAGCCCTCGCTCACCGGCGTCATCGACGTGCTGGACCTGAGCCGCCGCACGTTCCGCATCGTGCGACAGAATTTGTTCTGGGCGTTCGCTTATAACGCAGTGGGCATTACGCTGGCCATGGCCGGAGTGCTGAATCCAATCCTGGCCGCGGGAGCGATGGTGCTGTCGAGCCTGTCAGTGATCGGGAATTCGCAGAGGCTGAGAGCGACGGCCAGTAAAGCGTTGAGACAATAACCCCGCTCCCTTACGGTCACGGCTCGGTGAGCGGGATTCAGCCACTAGCCGAGCCGCGACCGTAAGGGAGCGAAGGGCTACAGTCAACTTGCCGCTCCATGGGACGAAGTACATTAGAAGGTTGCCATGCCCTTGAAAAACCCACCCCACCCGGGACGCATCGTGCAAGAGGACTGCGTAGAGCCGCGCGAACGCCCCGGCCGCCACGAAGCCATGATCAAGTACGAAATCATCATCTACTGGAGCGATGAGGATCAGGCTTACGTCGCCGACGTGCCCGAGCTTCCGGGCTGCTCGGCGCACGGCGACGACGCCGAAACGGCTCTGAGCAAGGCGCATGAAGCGATCCGCCTGTGGATCGACACGGCCAAGGAATTCGGAGACCCGGTCCCCGAGCCCAAAGGGCGCCGACTGATGGTGGCCTGACCCCCGAGCCGGCGCACGTTCCGCACCGTGCGCCAGAACTTGTTCTGTGCCCTCAGTGTTCCGGGGCCAAGCCCCCAGGCCGTTATAATCAAGAACTGGAGCTTAGTATGAGCCGCGTCGAGAATATCGAGGGGCAGGTGAAGGACCTCAGCTTCGAGGAGCTAAAGGCCTTTCGGGACTGGTTCGCCACCTTCGACGCCGAGGCCTGGGACGCCCAAATCGAGGCTGACTGGAGAGATGGGAAGCTCCGCTCCCTCGCCGAACGGGCGCTTCGCGATTACGAGTCGGGTCGCTCGACGCCCCTGTGATCCACCGTGCCGCTCCGGACTTCTGGAGTTCCTACCGATCACTCCCCGCTGACGTCCCAAAATTCGACGCGTTGTATCAGGGCACGGATTGCATCCGTGCCGCAAGCAGCGAGGCTTTGGGGTTTTAACCCCTGTGTTTCCCTCGATGGAAACGCCGTGCACCGCCAACCCGTCGCCTCAGGGGCTGAAGCCCATGAAATCGGACCGTTGCGGCACGGATGAATCCGTGCCCTGATACAAGGCCTCTGGATTCAGCCCCATAAGCTTGCGAAATCAACTTTCGCCCGAGTTGAGCCGCATTCTTGGCGGCTGAAAGCTGGTTCACGGACCGGCTTTCGCGCATTTTCGCGCGTCCTCCGGGCGGTTTGACACCCCTCCTAGGCAGATGCTAAGTGTAGAGTTCCCGCGAGGTTGTCGAGGGGGGAAACCTGATGCCCGACGAGCCCAAACCCGAAGGGTCCGCGCCGCCTCCCGCTGGTGATACTCCGGTCGCCAAGCCGGCCGAAAAGCCCGCGGCCGCCGCTCCCAAGCCCGCGCCGCCGAAGCCCGCCGCGGCGCCTCCCAAGCCTCCCGCCGTCATGGCCGCGACGCCCTGGGACGG
The DNA here is from genome assembly GCA_963783505.1 of Terriglobia bacterium. Taxonomy (GTDB): domain Bacteria; phylum Acidobacteriota; class Terriglobia; order Bryobacterales; family Bryobacteraceae; genus BOG-224. Next base: position 73,783 of record CAWAOP010000004.1, read on the forward strand.
CGACCTTCCGGCCGCGCTGAAGGAGAACTTCGGCGGGAGCATCAAGGAAACGTCTTCCTACCTCGGCCAGAATTTCATCGTCGCGGCGCCGGGCGCGGCCATTGCCATCCTCGAATACCTGAAACTGGAAGCGGATTTCGATTACCTGGTGGATATCACGGCCGTCGATTGGCCCAAGCGGCCCGAGCGCTTCGACCTGGTCTACATTGTTTACAGCTTCGCGCGCAACGAGCGCATTCGCATCAAAACCGCCATCCCGGACGGGTTCAAGCCGGCGACGGCCGTAGGCGTGCATCTCACCGCCAACTGGCTGGAGCGCGAAGTGTTCGACATGTTCGGAATCGAATTCGCCGGCCATCCGGACCTGCGCCGCATTCTGATGCCCGAGGAATGGCAAGGCTATCCGCTGCGAAAGGACTACTCGATCCTCCAGCAGGACCAGCGCTGGGTCCAGGAAAATCTGGGCATCGAAAGCGGGCAGTGATCCCCATATGCCGGACTCCACTTTTCTAGACTCCACGGAACTGGTCCTGAATATGGGGCCGCAGCACCCCTCCACGCACGGCGTGCTGCGCGTCATCCTGAAACTGGACGGCGAGAAGATCCTGGGTACGGATTGCGTCATCGGCTATCTGCACCGGGGCGTCGAGAAGATCGGCGAGAACCGCACCTGGGCGCAGTTCAACCCGTACGTCGACCGCATGGATTACGTGGCGGCGGTCAGCAACGGCCTGGGCTACTGCCTGGCCGTGGAAAAACTGCTGAACGTGGAAGTCCCGGCGCGCGCGCAGGCGGTCCGCGTGGCGATGACGGAACTGAACCGCATCGCGAGCCACCTGGTGTGGCTCGGAACGCACGCGCTCGATATCGGCGCCATCACGCCGGTCTTCTACTGCCTCCGCGAGCGCGAGGAAGCCCTCAACATTCTGGAAAAATACTGCGGCGCGCGCCTCACCACGCACGCGTTCCGCATCGGCGGCTTGCAGTACGAAACGTACGACGGCTTCGAGAAAGACATCCTCGCCTTCTGCAAGATGTTCTATCCCAAGGTGGATGAGTACGAGGAACTTCTCACAGGGAATCGCATCTGGCAGGGCCGCCTGACGGGCGTAGGCGTATTGAACGCCGACGAGTGCAAGGAATATGGCGTGACCGGCCCCATGCTGCGGGCCGCGGGCGTGAAATGGGATCTGCGCAAGGCGCAGCCCTATTCGGGCTACGAGAAGTACGAGTTCGAAATCCCCACGCGCCAGAACGGCGATACCTACGACCGGTACATGGTGCGCATGCAGGAAATGCGGCAGTCGGCGCGCATCATCGAGCAGGCCGTGGCGGCGATTCCGGAAGGGCCGATCATGGCGAAAGTGGCCAAGGTCATCAAGCCGCCCGTGGGCGAAGCGTATGTATCGATCGAAGCGCCGAAAGGCGAACTGGGATATTACGTAGTGAGTGACGGCAGCCTGCAGCCGTACCGCGTGCGCGTGCGGCCGCCTTCGTTTGTGAATTTGCAGGCGCTGGACCGGATGGTTCGCGGCGGCCTGGTGGCGGATATCGTAGCCGTCATCGGCACGCTGGATATTGTTTTGGGGGAAGTGGATAGGTAGCTGTCCGCTGTTCGCTGTCCACTATCCGCCACTGGAACCGGTGGATGGAATGCGGAAAGCGGATGGCGGAAAGCGGATAGCGTTGTATGGTCAAGCTTCTTCGAAAGATCTTTCTGGTGGACCTGTTCACGGGACTGATGGTCACGTTCCGCAACCAGAACCCGAAATACATCTACACGGAGCAGTATCCGGCCGAGCGGCCCAAGGTTGCGGAACGGTATCGCGGCGCGCCCCGGCTCAACAACAATCCCGAGAACAACGAGACGCTTTGCATCGCCTGCAACCTCTGCGCCGTCGCGTGCCCCGAGGCGCTCATCGTGGTGGGCAGCGAGCGCAACGAGAAGACCAAGCGCAAGGAACTGACGACCTTTACTTACGATCTGTCGCGCTGCATGTTTTGCGGGCTGTGCGAAGACGCCTGCCCGGTGGACGCTCTGGAACTCACGCAGGATTTCGAACTGGCCACTTATAGCCGCGAGGGCCTGATCTGGGACCGCGAGGCGCTCGAAGAGGGCCCGCGCCCGACGCAATACAAATGCTGATCGATACGCTTCTCTTCTACGCGTTCGCCATCCTCACGCTCGGCGGGGCCTTGCTGACGATCACTCGGCGCAACGCCATCCATAGCGCCATCGCCCTGATTTGCTCGCTGCTCGGCGTAGCCGGGCTTTACCTGTTGCAGCACGCCGAGTTTCTGTTCGTCGTCCAGATCATTCTTTACGTCGGCGGCATCATGCTGCTGTTCCTGTTCGTGATCATGCTGGTCAATCTGGATCAGGCGGCCAAGGAGCGCCAGTTCAACCGCGGGTGGGCCGTGGGCCTGGCGGCGACGGCGGCGGTCGCGGCCGAGCTCGCGTACTTCTTTTATCGCGGGCGGGCCGAGCTGCATATCGCGGAAGCGGCGGCTCCGGTGACGGCGGCCATCGGTAACACGGAGGCCCTGGCGGATTCGCTGTTCTCCGAGTACCTTCTGCCGTTTGAAATCGCGTCCCTGCTGCTGCTGGTGGCCGTGGTGGGCAGCGTGTTGATGGCCAAGAAAAGAGTCTGACCATGCATCCCGTCACTACGATTCATTACCTGGCGGTGAGCGCGGCGCTGCTGCTCATCGGGACGGTGGGCGTTCTGACGCGCCGCAATATCGTCGTCATCCTGATGTCCATCGAGCTGATTCTCAACGCGGTGAACCTCAACCTGGTGGCCTTTTCGCATGCGTTGAACAACATCAACGGCCAGGTGTTCGCCGTCTTCGTGATCACGGACGCGGTGGCCGAGGCGGCCGTGGGGCTGGGCATTCTGATCGCGCTGTTCCGCAATAAAGAAACCGTGCAGGCGGATGAAATCGACCTGTTGAAGTGGTGAGCATCCCGTGAACTTCCTAGACCAGATCTGGCTGATTCCGCTGTTCCCGCTCCTCGGAGCGGCGCTGATGTTGGCCTTTGGAAAACTGCTCGACCCGCAGCCCGCGTCGGACGTGGCGATCGCTCCCGGAGTCGAACCCATCGCCGGCGGCCACGGACATGGGGCTGACGGCCATGGAGCCGCGCCTCACCATGACGCGCACGGCCACGGGCATCCGCAATCGCCTCTGAAATTCATCGTCAAACTGCTCTGCCCCGGCATGGTGGGGCTGTCGTTCATCTTTTCCGCCGGGGCCGTTTGGCAGCTTGCGCATCTTACGAACCGCGTCCACCAGGTCATTCAGTTCACGTGGGTAGCCGGGTTGCCGTTCCATATGGCGAACGGGCATCTGGCGACCTTCCAGGCCGATTGGGGCTTTCTGCTCGATCCCCTCAGTTCGGTAATGATCCTTGTCGTAACCGGAATTGGTTTTCTGATCCACGTGTACTCCACCGGGTACATGGACCACGACAACGGTTTCTACCGGTTTTTCGGATACCTGAACCTCTTCGTCTTCTTCATGCTCATGCTGGTGCTGGCGAACAATTACATTCTGTTGTTCGTGGGATGGGAAGGCGTGGGGTTGTGCAGCTACCTGCTCATCGGTTTCTATTTCCATAAGAAATCGGCGGCCGACGCGGGCAAGAAGGCGTTCATCGTGAATCGCGTGGGCGATTCGGGCTTCATTCTCGGAATGCTGCTAATGATGTCCGTGCTTGGCACGCTGCGCTTCACGGATGTCAACGGCCTTCTGCGCGGCGGCCAGTTCCACGCGGAGACGGCCGGCTTTGGGGTTCTGAGCGCCATCGCGGTGCTGCTGTTCGTGGGCGCCACCGGAAAATCCGCGCAGATTCCGCTCTATATCTGGCTGCCGGACGCCATGGAAGGCCCGACGCCGGTCTCCGCGCTGATCCACGCCGCGACCATGGTCACGGCGGGCGTTTATATGGTGGCGCGCTCTTCGGCGCTCTTTCAGTTGGCGCCGCACGCTTCCGCGATCGTGGCCGGAATCGGCGCGGCCACCGCGCTGCTCGCGGCGACCATCGCGCTGACGCAGAACGATATCAAACGCGTCCTAGCCTACTCCACCGTCAGCCAACTCGGGTACATGTTTCTGGCGCTGGGCGTGGGCGCGTACTGGGCGGCCATCTTCCATCTCTTCACGCACGCGTTCTTCAAGGCTCTCCTCTTCCTGGGCTCCGGCTCGGTGATTCACGCCATGGGCGGCGAGCAGGATATGCGCAAGATGGGCGCGCTCAAGAACAGGATCCCCATCACGCACTGGACCATGTGGGCCGGGTCCATCGCCATCGCCGGCATCCCCGGTTTTGCGGGCTTCTTCTCCAAGGATGAAATTCTGTGGCAGGCCTTTAGCGCGCCGCTTGGCTCGAAGCTGTTGTGGGGCGTGGGCTTCGCGACTGCCGGCATGACCGCGTTCTACATGTGGCGGCTGATGAACATGACGTTCTACGGCAAGTCGCGCGTGGAGCCCGAGCGCGCCGCGCACATCCACGAATCGCTCGCCTCCATGACCGTGCCGCTCACTCTGCTGGCCGCCGGCAGCGTCCTCGCCGGATGGCTCGGGACTCCCAAGCTTTGGAACCTGGGCAGGGGCTTCCAGGCCTTCGAGCGCTGGCTTGCGCCTATGTTCGCCTCCGGGGCAGCCGCGGTGGAGGAAGCCGCGCACGACGCTTCCTCCGAGTGGATGCTTATGGGTCTTTCGGTAGCCGTGGCCATCCTCGGTATCTGGATTGCGCGGTATTTCTACGTCCGGCGGCCCGAGATCCCCGATTCGCTCGCGCAGTCCATCAAGCCGCTGTACACCGCTTCATACAACAAGTGGTACGTGGACGAACTCTACGACATTCTCTTCGTGAACGGTTTGGGCAAGGGCTTTGGCAGCGTCTGCGCCGAGTTCGACCGGACCGTGGTGGATGGCGGCGTCAACGGCGCCGGGTGGCTGACGCGTTTCACTTCGCGCGTTTCCATCTGGTGGGATACGTGGATCGTCGATGGAGCCGTGCGCCTCGGCTCTTTCATCGTGAAACTGCTCTCCTATCCGGCCTGCATTTTGCAGACTGGCCGCGTGCAGGCCTATGCGTTCTTCGTGGTGGTTGGAGTTCTGGCGTTTCTTGGATATTACGTAGCTCATTAAGCATATGGAGCAGCATTTACTCAGCCTCGTACTCCTGACGCCGCTGGCCGGACTTTTCGTCCTGCTCTTCATCCCCGGCAAGAGCAAGACGTTGATCCGCGTGTGGGCCAATCTGGCGGGTCTCGCCGGTTTCGCCGTTTCCGTGCCGATGGCATTGCGGTTCCGCGTGGGCGTTCCCGGTTTCCAGTTTGAAGAAAGGTTCGATTGGATTCCTTCGCTCGGCGCTCACTACCACCTGGGCATCGACGGCATCAGCCTGCTCCTGCTGATGCTGACCACCGTTACCGGCTTCCTGGCGATTCTCTGTTCCTGGAGCGCGATTGACGACCGCGTCAAGGAATACTACGCGATGTTCCTGCTGTTGCAGACGGGAATGATCGGCGTCTTCATGTCGCTCGATTTCTTCCTGTTCTACATCTTCTGGGAGCTCGTGCTGGTGCCGATGTACTTCATCATCGGCGTGTGGGGCGGCCCGAGAAAGCTCTACGCGGCAATCAAATTCTTCCTGTACACCTTGGCCGGCTCGGTGCTGATGCTGCTCGGCATCCTGACGCTCTACTTCCAGCACTTCAAGCAGTTCGGTTATTACAGCTTTGAGATTTCCGACCTGCTGCGCGTGCACATGACGCTGGGCATGGAGCAATGGGTCTTCTGGGCGTTCTTCATCGGCTTCGCCATCAAAGTGCCCATGTTCCCGTTCCATACGTGGCTGCCCGATGCGCACGTGGAAGCCCCTACGGCGGGCTCCGTGATCCTCGCGGCCGTGCTCCTGAAAATGGGGACGTACGGGTTCATCCGGTTCTCGCTGCCGTTGCTGCCGCAAGCTTCGGTTGACAAGACCATCGTGCAAATCCTGGCCGTGCTTTCGATCATCGGCATCATTTACGGCGCGCTGGTGAGCCTGATGCAGCAGGATTGGAAGAAGCTTGTAGCGTACTCCTCGGTGAGCCACCTGGGCTTCTGCACGCTGGGCATTTTCGCCATGAACCCCAACGGAATCGCCGGGAGCGTGATTCAGCAGATCAACCACGGCATTTCCACCGGCATGCTCTTCCTTGTGATCGGCGTGATTTACGAGCGCCGCCACACGCGGGCCATCTCCGAGTACGGAGGTCTGGCGCACGTAATGCCGAAGTTCGCCATCGTCTTCGCATTCGCGATGCTCAGTTCCGCCGGACTGCCGCTGCTCAATGGGTTCATCGGCGAGTTCACCATTCTGCAAGGCGCATTCGAGGCGAACCGGGCTTGGGCCGCCTTCGCAGTCTCGGGCGTGGTCCTCGGCGCAGCGTATCTGCTGTGGCTCTATCAACGCACCATGCTCGGCCAGGTGACCAACGGCAAGAACCTCGGCCTGCCCGATTTGAACCTGCGCGAAATCGCCGTCTTCGCGCCGCTCATCGTCTGGGCCGTCTGGATCGGCGTCTACCCCAAGCCGTACTTCGACATCCTCAAGCAGCCAGTGTCTGAGATTGTGCAGCGGGTACGGCCGGATTACTACGCAGGGGCCGGTTTGGGGGCCGGGGGCCAGGGGCCGGGGGCCGGGGGGCGAGCGGCTGCGGCACAACCCCCGGGACTAGGCAGCGCCTCGCGGGATAGGGGTGCTGAACCCCGAATGGAACTCGCTCAAGCCCAGACGCCAACGCTAGGCGGAATGCCTCAGTCCCCGACCCCCGGCCCCCGGCCCCCGGCCCCCGCGGCTTCAGCCGCCGGAGGCGCCCGATGAACTTCAGCCAGTTCTACACATCCATCGACCACTTCTCCATCATTCCGGCGGTGATGCTGGCGCTGTTCGGTTGCGCGATTCTGCTGTTCGATTTTCTGATCTTCCCCGACCCGCGCCAGCGCAAGTGGCTTCTCATCTTCGTCGCGCTGGCGGAAGGATTCGCCGGCTTCGGATTATACAGGCAGTCGGCCTGGCTGGCGTCCAGTGGCCTGCCGGATTTTTCGGGCTTCGGCGGCTCGGTGACCGTGGACGGTTTCGCGATCTTCTTCAACGCCATCTTCGTGGTGGCCGCCATCATGGTCGCGATTGTCTCCTATAGGTACCTGGAGATAGCCGGCGAGCATCACGGCGAGTACTACGGGCTCATCCTCTTCGCGCAGTGCGGAATGTACTTCCTGGCGACGGGAACCGACCTCGTGACGCTCTTCATCGGCCTGGAACTGATGGCGCTGAGCTTCTACGTGATGGTCGGCTTCCTGCGCGGAGACAAGCGTTCCAACGAGGCGGCGCTCAAGTATCTCCTGCTCGGAGCGTTCTCTTCGGGCTTCCTCGTTTACGGCTTCTCCGTGATGTACGGCATCGCCGGCTCGACGAAGCTCTTGGACATCCGCGCCGCCATTGAAGCCCGGCCGGCCTGGGACCCGATCGTTTTTCTGGCGCTCGCTACCACCGCAGTGGGCTTGCTGTTTAAGATTTCCGTTGCGCCCTTCCACATGTGGGCTCCGGACGCTTATGAGGGCGCGCCCACGCCGGTCACGGCGTATCTCGCGGTCGCATCCAAGGCCGCCTCCATCGCCTTCCTGCTGCGCATTTTCCTCGGTCCGCTGGCCTCGCTGCGCGCCGAATGGGAGCCGCTGCTGGCCGTGGTCGCCGTAGTCACCCTGACCATCGGAAACCTGGCCGCCCTCAATCAAACCAACATCAAACGGCTGCTCGCGTACAGCTCCATCTCGCACGCCGGATACATGCTGCTCGGCCTGGTGGCCGGCAACGAAACCGGCATCAACGGCATCGCGGTGTACTTGATGGTCTACACCTTCATGACGCTGGGCGCGTTCCTGGTGGTGGTCAGCGCTGCGGCGGCAGAACATCATCGGCGAGGATCTGGACGATATCGCCGGCCTCGTGCACAAGAGCCCCGGTTACGCCGTACTCATGCTGATCTTCCTGCTCTCGCTCGCCGGCATCCCGCCGACGGCGGGGTTCCTCGGCAAGTATTACATCTTCCTCGCGCTGATCCAGACCGGCCACTACACCTTGGCGGTCATCGCGACTCTCTACGTGGCCGTGGCCATCTATTACTACTTCAAGATCGTGCGCAGCATGTTCACGCGCGAGGAAACCGAAAAGGCCCCGCTCGCGCTCGGCGCCGGCCTGCGCGTGGCGCTGGGCGTGGCCGGATTTCTGACGCTGGCCATCGGCGTATACCCCGAGCCGTTCCTCGAACTGGCGCGGACGTCGCTGTTGAGGTAAGGACGATATGCACGCGATCCTCTCACATCCTCTGTTCGCGCCGGTGGTGACGACGCTGGTGATTATCGCGGCCTTCCCGCTGGTAGCCGGCTACCTGACGCTGATCGAGCGCAAGGTGCTCGCGGATTTCCAGGTACGCCTGGGGCCCATGCGCGTGGGCCCGCACGGCCTGCTGCAACCCATCGCCGACGCGCTTAAGCTGCTGCTCAAGGAAGACATCATTCCGGCCGATTCGGATCGTTGGCTGTTCTGGTTCGCGCCATGCGTTTCCACCATTACTGCGCTGACGGCCTTCTCCGTGCTTCCGCTCGCCAGGAACATCGCCGTAGCGGACGTGAACGTCGGCCTGCTGATCGTCTCCTCGATGTCGGCCGTGGGCATACTGGGAATCATACTCGGAGGATGGGCCTCGAACAGCCACTACTCGCTGCTCGGCTCGCTCCGCAGCGCCGCGCAGCTTGTGAGCTATGAAGTGGCGCTCGGCTTCGCCTTGATTTCCGGCGTGATGGCGGCGGGCACGCTTAGTATGCAGGGTATCGTGCGGTCCCAGCTTGAAAACGGCGTCTGGGGAGTCTTCGCGAATTTCGGATTCATGATCGTGCCCTTCGCGGTGTACATCATCGCCGCGACTGCCGAAACAAATCGCGCCCCGTTCGACCTTCCCGAGGCCGAATCGGAATTGGTGGCCGGGTTCCACACCGAATATAGCGGTTTCCGCTGGGCGCTTTACTTCCTGGCCGAGTACGCCAACGTGTTCGTGGTTTCCTCGGTAGCGGTCACGCTGTTCCTGGGCGGCTGGCTTCGTCCGTTCCCTGGCATCGGCTGGCTGGCCATCCCGCTCAACGTGGTCTTTCCGGTGGCGCTGTTCCTGGGGTCCGCGGCCCTTTCGCTGCGCCTGACCGGCCGCTTGAAGAGTTCCATCCACAGGTGGGTGATGCTGGCCGTGGTCGTCCTGCTGGTTCTTTGCGCCGTGCCGTTCGTCATCCCAGTCGTGAATGCCGCGGTCATCGGCTTGTTCTGGTTCCTGTTCAAGGTGTTCGCGGTCATCTACCTGATGATCTGGTTCCGTGGAACGTTCCCCCGCTACCGCTACGACCAGCTCATGAATATCGGCTGGAAAGTGGCCATCCCGGTGGGCATGGTGGCCGTTATGGTCAACGCGCTCATTGGCGTGAATGGATAGGTGTGGTCCCCGCCCGGCCAAGTATAGGTTCGTCCTCGCCACAGGCGAGACTGGAGGTGGAAATTCTAGCCTCGCAACTGGGGTTGGACATGAATTTGATCCTCCATGAAATAAGGTGGGCTTTGGGCGAAGAACGGATTAACCGTGTCACGCCTCGCCCTGAGCAGTTCTGGGAATGGTCCCGGCAACAGGACGGCCTAATGGAGTTCTGGCGCTTCGCCAACTCGAAGCTTCAGGCTGCCTTGCAGCCGGAAGAAGTGCGCGATATATGGGACTGCATTGTACTCACGATTGAAACGAGAAGGCGGAGGGCCTTCACGTTTCAGGACTACCTCATGATAGCCGTGCACTCCGAGCAGGCGTGCGCCTTCTGCGGTAAGCGCCCACCCGAGGTGCCCCTTGAAATCGACCACATCCTGCCGCTCTCAAAGGGCGGGTCGGACTTGTACTACAATCTCAGGTTCTTGTGCCAGCGCTGCAACCGGTCGCGAGGTAATCGCTTCCGGTGGGCCGACGTCTGGAGACACATCGGCGCAACATAACGGAGGCAGGCTGCAATGAAAACGGTCACGGCTAAGGTCTTTAAGCAAAAGCAGGTAACGTTCTATTACTTCACGATAGATGCGAGAGAACTTGAGCCACTTTGCTTCGTGGAGGCTGCGGCCCGAGATAGGCAAAAGGGGCTACAGCGGGTTACAGAAGTCGTCCGGCTGAAGGAAATCGGGGAATTTCTCGCCAAGGGCGAGAGCAGCCTATTGCCAAACAACATAATCCTGAACTTGAAAGCGGCCGTTGAGGTCACCGAGAACGGTGACGGCTCGGCGAGCATCGTATTCCCTTCTGATGAAGGTGACTATGCGTTCGTCGTGGACGGCCAGCATCGGCTATTCTCATTCAGGGACGAGTATCGCCGTATTTCCGACGGCGAGACCTTTGAGATGGCGGTCGTCGCTCTCCACAACGCGACCGACGAACTTGTCGGTGAGATGTTTGTTCAGATTAACGTGAATCAAAAGCCAGTTAATCGCGACCTCTTGATCCAGATGAAGGCAATTCTGGGGCTTCTCGACACTGACCTTGAGGAAGCTTGCGTGGAACTCATCCATGAGCTGGATGAGGCACCGGACTCGCCGTTGAAAGATCGTGTTCTTCGATTCCCTAAGGAGAAAAACAAATGGGTGAAAGTCGGCCAACTATTGCCAGTTGTCAAGGGTCTCGTGATGCCCGGCGGCCCCCTTTACGAAAAGAATCACGCCGAACGTAAGCGGTTACTGATTGCCTACCTCCAGGCGGTTGCGGAGACGTTTCCGGATGCGTGGGCTGATGATAAAGGCAGGAATTACTCACTCTTGCAGGCTGCTGGCCTGCAGATGATGCTCGCATTGCTGCCGGATGTGATGCAGCGCTGCGATTTCCACGAGAACTTTGCGTACAACCTGGAAGCGTTCAAACGGCAGCTGGAACCTGTTGCGGGCCTTGCCCTTCTGGGGAACTGGAGAAAAACAGCCGTCGCCGAAGCAATATCCGTTAAGCCTAAGCGGGAAATGTTGCTGGGGCAACTGAAGCAAGCATTGAGAGTAAGGCCGCCCGCCTGAGCAGGGTCCGTAAGGCTCAGCACGTCTGCCTTCGCCAGCCTCTCGGGACCACCCAGAGCTATCGCGTTCGGATCGGCGCGGCCAGCCCAGCGGCCCGAGCCAGCCGGCTCTGGGCGCGATCAAACGTGTAGAAGACTTTAGCGCCCATCGCCAGCGCGGAGGCGACGTGCAAAACGTCGAGCGCACGCGTTCCTAGCGCCGCCGTGTGTTCCCGCGACAATCGCCGGGCCACGCTATAAGCATCGGCCGGCATGGGAACCGAAACAAAAACGCCCCCCGCCAGGTCCGACGCGAGACTTGCCAGTGCGGCCGACGCCTGCGCCGCCGTGATCTCCCGGCGGAACACCCGGAGATGGATGGCGTTCGCGACCTCCATTTCACCGAATGGCGTCAGGGGAAACGGTCCGCTCGCATCGCGTACGCACGCCGCCGCCGCGCCCGAGTTTGCGTCCGGAGCATACAGAGATACCAGGACGCTCGAATCCACGTAGGAACTCAAAACCTGTCCCGATCCGCTCGAATAAGATCCGCCCCGGTGACCTTCAGTTTCTTGTTCCCGTAGATTCCCTCCAGCCGGGCCAGGAAGTCGGGCAGCGCGGCGCGAGCAGCCGGCCGCTCCGGTGCCAGGCGCGCGATCACCCGTTTTCGCTTGGTGATCGCAATCTCCTCGCCCTCCCGCAGCATTTTCTCGATTTCCGGGAAACGATACCGTAGATCTCGGACCGATGCATTCCTCATGTGATCTATTCAAGTATCACATAGAATTGGGCGACAGATACGGTCACTGCTTAGGTTCGGAACCACAGCCCATGTAAGCCGCCCGGTGGGTGATAGAGTGGGCAGTCTTTCCGGTCCGAATCAGGTGAATTCCCTATTCGGCTCTCGACGGACGCCAGAAGCTCCCCGCACAGGGGAAAGCTCGATTTTGCCTTTCCGGGCAAAGCCTTGTAACCTAACAATTTGCCGGTACGCCATTCCAGTTGTGAGGCCGTGAGTCCGGGCGCCGGCGATTCCGGTGAGGAATGCTGGTAGATTTCGGGCTGATCAAGCGCGCGCAAGACAGTGATAGCGCGGCATTTAACGAAATCGTACTGGCTTATCGGAAGCGGGTGATGGGAACCATCGCTCGCTTGATCTCCCGTCCGGAAGATGTCGAGGATGTGACGCAGGAAGTCTTTCTGCGGCTCTATTTTTCCCTCGACCAGTTGAAGTTGGCGGAGGTTTTCGAACCCTGGTTGCACCGCCTGACGGTGAACGCCGCTTACGATTACTTGCGGAAGCAGCGCCGCCGCCGGGAGTTTCGGATGTCCGACCTGTCCGAGCAGCAGGTGGTGATGGCGGATGCCGTCGCGGGCGGGAAGGTAGAGCGGGATGAGAGATACCATAACAAGGTTCGCGAATCCGTGGATGCGCTCCTCGGGGCGGTCTCGGAAGCGGATCGAATTCTTCTGACGTTGAAAGAAGTGGAAGGTCTCTCGCTCAAGGAACTTGAAAAGATTTATAAGGTCAACGAAAATGCTCTTAAGGTGCGGTTGTTTCGGGCCCGGCAACGGGTACTGAAAGCCTTCGGAGCATCGGAGTCGGAGACGAAGCCGGCGGAAGCCGGCGGTTAGAGGCATTATGAACGCAATGGGGCGCAATGGAGAGGAACGGCTCGACGCCTTGTTCAGGGCTTATCGGGACTGTCCAGTTCCGGAACCTGGTGTGAATTTCATGCCCAATCTGTGGGCTAAGATCGATTCGCGCCAGCGATTCACGTTCTCTTTCCGGAGGATGGCTGGCGCCTTCGTAACGGCGGCTTTGGCACTGTCCGTGGCGTTGGGCGTGTACCTGGCGATTCCGCGTCCGAATCCTTATTATTCCGATACCTACGTCGAGGCGATGGCGGACACGAATACCGCCGATACCGCGGATATCGTTAGCCCGGCGCTGCTGGATCGTTCCGATCCGGGCCGGTGACATGTGCCGAAGTCCAAACTCACTGCCGTTCTTTCGCTGCTGTTTGTCTTCGTGAGCGGAGGCCTGCTTGGCGCCTTGGCTCAGCGCGCATACATCCTGTCCAGACCCGCCGCCGCTCCCAACTCGTCGCGGCGCCCGTCACCCGCGGAGTTTCGCCAGCGCTATCTGACTGCCATGCATGACCGTCTGAAACTGGACGACAGCCAAACCGCGCAGCTCACCAAGATCCTCAACGACGTGGACGACCAGATGCGCCAGGTTCAGGCCAAGCGCCACGCCGAAGACATGGCCTCGCCTGTCTTCGCGAAGCGCAACACCGAAAACCAGGCCCTCAACGACGAACTGGTAGCCAAGGTCAACGCCATCCTCAAGCCGGATCAGCGGGTGTTGTACAAACAGTTCCGCGAAGAGCGCGAGCGCATGCGGAAGCAGCACGAACAGCAGGATCAAAAGAACGGAATGGGCCCCGGCGGTCCGCCGCCCCCCGGCCCCAAGATGTAAGCGCGCCACCGGGCAAAGCGGAGCAGGCGCGTCTGCGCGCTCACTCCTAGCTCTCAATTCCACATACCACGCGTGGCGCACGCCTTCACCGGCGCCTCGGTTCGGGTTTATTACCCTGCATTCCGAAGTTTGATGGTTTGTATCAGCCCAATTATGAAGGAAGCCCTCGTCACAAGGATGGAAACTGGAGCGATTGCCTTGTATCAGGGCACGACTTCAGTCGTGTTCCCTGGCCGCCGCTGTTGGCCAACGATTGTAATGAAAACACAGGGCTTACAGAATCCGACTCGTGTGTTTTCGAGGGCGCCGATCAGGCGCTCCGCGGCAGCCGGGCCGAGGCGCGAAGCGCCAATGGCAGACAGGCATTTTCGAGAGACGTGGGGTGTGAAACGGCCCGTCGTGGAATACGAGCGTGGAAGCTGAAAGAAGAAAGAGGCCGGTCGCGTACGCCGCCGGATCAGGCCGCGGGCTGTTCTTTCTTGGCGCCGCGCGTAGCCTTGTACTTCTTCTCGAAGCGGTCGATGCGTCCGGCGGTGTCCATCAGCTTCTGCTTTCCGGTGAAGAACGGGTGGCAGGAGGAGCAGATTTCCACGCGAATATCGGTCTTACTCGTCGAACGCGTCTTGAACGTGTGCCCGCAAGCGCAAATGACGTTGATTTCTTTGTAAGCGGGGTGAATGCCAGCCTTCATTTTCTGAGGGGAGCCTTTCGGAATTCTCAGTATAGCAAAGACGACAACCCCCGCGGATTTCTCCGCGGGGGCTCACCAGCCTGATTCTTAACCTGAGGCTTGGCTGACGCAAGAGTTAGCCGGTCCGCAGGAACCCGATTCCGAGACTGGACGGAATCGCTACGTGTGAGCTTCGACTCTAAAAGTCGGCCACCTCTCGCGGTCTTAATTTACTTCCCATTGTCCTGGACCACCTCCTTTCCCAGTACTGAAAATATGCTCACATAGGCTCGCCCCGGAGTCAATAGAAATCGTGCGTCGAAGCCGCTTCTCCCGCATTTTCTGTAACTCTCTTTTCGCAGCGCGAGCCCATCCGCGCCTCGCGGCCGCGCACGGTGGTACATTGACGGCTTCATACGCTATGGACTGCATGGAAGCTCTCAAGACGCGGCGCTCCGTCCGCTCGTATACCGGCGAACCCGTATCGCGCCAGACCATCGAAGAAATCGTTGACTGCGGCCGGCTTGCCGCCACCGCCAACAACCTACAGCCCTGGGAATTCGTCGTGGTCGCCGACCCTCAAAGGCTGCGTGAAGTCGCGAACCTCACCGACTGGGGGAAATTCATCCCTCAAGCCGGCGCCTGCATCGCGGTCTTCTGCAAGGAAACGAAATACTACCTGGAGGACGGCTCGGCCGCCACCCAGAACATGCTCGTCGCCGCGCATGCGCACGGCCTCGGATCGTGCTGGGTGGCTGGTGACAAAAAACACTACGCGGATCCGATTCGCCGCCTGCTCGGCGTACCCGAAGGCTTCAAACTCATAAGCCTGGTGGCCCTGGGCAAGGCCGCCGAACGCCCCCAAAAAGCCAAACGCCCGCTCGCGGAAGTCCTCCACTGGGAGAAGTTCTGAGCACGCTTTTTGCGCGCTGAAAGCCGGGGGGCCCGGCCTCTCGCTGTTAGAATCAGTTCTGGATGCTCCGTCTGCTGGCCGGTCTCCTGCTCTGTCTCGGCGCGCTTCACGGCGAAACCGTTCTCACCATCCCCTTCTTCAATCACTCCAATTCCCAGGCATTGAGCTGGATCGGAGAAAGCATCGCCGAGGCCGTGCACGACGCGCTCGCCTCGGAAGGCTTGCTCGCACTCGATCGCGAGGACCGCCTGGAGGCCTATCGCCGCTTGTCCTTGCGGCCCGGAGCCGAACTCACCCTGGCCTCCGTCATCAAGCTGGGCAGTGAACTGGACGCCTCCCGTGTGATCTACGGTTATTTCGAAGTGTTGCCCGGGCCCGACCCGGCCGACCAAGCCAAGAACTCCCTGCGCATCACCGCGCGCATCGTCGACCTGAAACGGCTGACGCAGGGCGAGCCGTTCAGCGAGGTCGGAGCCATGGAGGATCTGGCCGTGCTCGAAGAGCGCCTCGCCTGGCGCGCCATACAGTCTCTGGACCCCACGGTCGCTCCTTCCGAAGAGGATTTTCTCAAGGAAAGGCCGCCCGTCCGGCTGGACGCCCTGGAGAATTACATTCGCGGTCTGCTCTCCGAATCCACGGACCAGCGCCGCCACTTCTTCGCCCAGGCGGCGCGCCTCGCCGAGCATTACTCGCAGCCATGCTTCCGGCTCGGAAAAATGTACTGGGAACAGAAGGACTACCCCGGCGCCGCCGGCTGGCTCGATCGGGTGACCCGCTCGGACCCGCACTATCTCGAAGCCCGCTATTTCCTTGGCCTGTGCCGTTTCCACGCGGGCGACTTCAAAGCCGCCGAGGAAGCCTTCCAGGAAGTCGCTTCCGCCATCCCGCTCAATGAGGTCTTCAACAACCTCGGCGCCGCGCAATCCGAGCGCGGCGAGTTGGAAGCGTCGCTCGCGAGCTACCGAAAAGCGCTGGATGGCGACGACGCCGATCCCGACTACCACTTCAATATCGGCTACGATCTTTTGCGCTCCGGCCAGTTCGCCGCCGCGGCCGACAGCTTCCGCGCCGCCGCCGCCCGCAATCCCGAGGATGCCGAGGCAACGACATTTCTAGGCATGGCGCTAAGAGCCTCCGGCCCCAAACCCGGCGACCCCAAAACGCAAAACCGCCAGCGCCTCAAAACCAACTACGACGAAGCCGCCTACCGCCAACTACAGGCGGAGCTAAAGAAGTGAGGGCCTGGAAGTGGGGCGGACCTCCCGGTCTGCCTTCGCGCGCGTAAGCTTCAGGCGGAGCCGAAAAAGTGACCGGCCTGGAGTCGCCTGGGCGCTCGCGTGGCCACCGCCGCGAGATTACTTGCGCCTATGTGGCCCCGTCCCGCGCTACCTCCGAAACAACTTCCACCAGACCAGCAACGCGCCAACCGGCGCTCCAATCAGCCACGCCCAGACCCGCAATGGCAGATGCGCCTGGAAAACGAACAGCAGCGCCGCATCCACCGCAAGCCCCGCAAGGCACGTAGTGAGAACCGCGGCGTTGGCCACCACCACCCAGTCGGGCTCCAGCCTCCGCATTCGCGCCCAACGATAGAGAAACACGGCAATCCTGCCGAACGGCCATTTGTATAGCGGGCTCCCAGCCACGGCCCGTCGCGCCTCGATGTTTGCGATAGACGCCAGCACGCTCTTGCCGGCCCGTATGGCCCCCAAGCCTCCAAGTTCCTCCAGTACCGTGCCCGGGATCTCTTCCGTGAGAGGCCGGCCCGCGATCTCGCCTGGAGTGAACGGCGGTACGGTCCCAGCCTTTAGGGCTTCCGCCGCTGTGGCCACCACCACCTCGTCTGGCTTGGCCTTCCCACGGTTCCAAACCAGGTTCTTCCGGTCGAAGGAATGGACCGGGGCCTTCGTGTTGCGATCATACTGGCCCCACCGGTATCCCTGCTCGATGGCGCACTCGATGACGTGGGGCCATTCGACCTTGAGGATCTCGTCATGGCTCGCCTCGACGATCAGGTTGACCAGCGTCTCCCAATCCGCTTGCGTGGCCGAGCGCGGGTCCGCCCGATACTTGACGATGGCCGCCGCCAGCGGTCCCGTGGCGTCGCCTGCAATCGGGAAGCGTTTAACCAACTCCGCCGCATCCACGTCCGTCCTCTTGCCCACAGCCGCCAGCCGCTCCCGCGATAGCAAGCACTCCGTGAGCTGGCAGGACGCATCCAGACGGCCAATCATAATATCGTTGGCGCGCCAGCTTTTCTTGAAGAACCCTCCGAAGGCGCCCAGGGTCCTTCCGCAAACCTTCTTTTCGACCGGCCCTTTGCTGGATCCCCGCTGCGCGTCGCGCGGGCTGAATCGAACGACCTGTACGATGTCGGTAGACTCGAACCCCGCTCCCATCAATATCGGGAACACCTGCCGGTCGATCCCCGGAAACCGGCAATACTCGCTTCTCAGCAGGGCTGCAATCTCCGCGTAGCCGAATGTCCGTATTGCAGTCTTATAGCGATCGTCGATTGCGTCGAGCAGGTTCTTCGGCTCCTCGGCCGCTTGCGAATCCTCCGGCGCGGCGTTTGCGGCCGTAGTCTCCGCTTCGGACCCGTCCGGCTCCACAATTTTGCGAAGATCCCGGTAGAACTTCGCCCGCGCCTCGCGCGTAGCCTCGGCGGGAACGGCCACCCCCGATCGAAGCACGCATCTCATCTTCTCCTCGATGTCCCCCCAAACCTTGATCGAGATGGACCTCAACTCCCCGTTCCGCTGGTCGTCCGCCAGCATGTCCAGATCCGGATGCGATGGCCCCAGTTCCCGCCAGGGATACGTCCACCTGTCCAGCCACCTGAGCATCGCCCATTCGGCGATCTCGTAGAGTTTGAAATAGTGATTCACCAAGTCCCACGCGGCCCCGGGAACCGCCGCACCCCCTCGCGCCCGGCGCATGAGAGCCTTGGAAACATGAGCCGCCCGGCGCATACGGAAAGCTACATCGTAGGCCGCCAGCGTTGCTCGCGGATCGCCGGGCCAGCGATCGAAGCTCTGCATGAGGATAGCGCCGGAACGCCGGTCCTCCGGCTTGGAAATGTACGGCCTCCCGTTCGCGTCGTTTAGAATGCATCCCACGGCCCTGTCGCGAATCTGAATCAACCGCGCCGCCAGATATGTCTTGTCGCCTTCTCCGTCCGGCAGGACGCCGGCTCGGTCCAGACAGTCCTGCGCCGCCCGATCCGCCGCCGGCATCGTGTCCAACATCCCTGCAATCCTCTGCGCCCTTTGATTGTGCTCCTCGATCGCCTCCAGGTCCCCTGCAATGCTCTGGTATCGCGGGATGCTCAGAAGCGCGTTCGTCGCGGCCTGAACCACCGTGGGCGAAGGGGGTTCTCCTTGCGGCGGGTCGAACATTTCCGGGTCGGGTTCCACATAGATCAGGAACCGTTTCACCTCGCGCGCGGCCGTCCGCCGGAAGATCGCGTCCATCGTCAACGTGAACGGCTTGTTGTTCAGAATCCCGCCGTCCAAATACACCGCGGGCCGTCGCAGCCGCCCCCATCGAAAGAAGAGCTTGTCTTTCTCGCCGACTTGAACCGGCTCGAAAGCCGCCGGGAAACACAAGGTGAGGCGCGCCAGCTTCGCCAGGTCCGCCGGCTTGGCGCTGCCCAGGTCGTTCTTGCGTTCGCCTCGGAAGGAAAGCGTGAACAGCGCGCGGTGGTTCTTCACGTCGATGGCGTGGCCTTCGTCGTCGTACACCGTGTAAACGTCGCCGTTCGCGTCCGTGCCCGTCACGAACAGGTCGGGCCCCCATGTCCGGCGCCTGATCGTCCGGGACTAGCCGGCTCGCAAAGCACTCTTCGAGTTTTTCCTGGTAGTAATCGCTGCTGAGATCGAGGTCGCTTTCTCGTCGTTCTCTTTCCTCAAAAGCTCCTGGATGTCCGCCTGATCGCGCCGAGGTCCGCGGAAGGCGCGAAGCTCCGCTTGTTGGCCAGAGCGTAGGCCAGCATGATGCCGTTCACGCCGCCCGCCGAAGTCCCGCTGATGATGTCCACCACCGCGTCGGAATCGGTGAGCCACTTCAGCAGTCCGTACGGGCCATCGCCTCGGATGGCCCGGTGGAGCTCCTGTGCGACGCCGTTTTCGTACACGGCCAGCGACACGCCGCCGTAAAGGACTACTCCGAACCGTACCTCGCGCGTATACCTCATTGGCGCCTCCTCAATGTGGGGCGGGCCAGCCCTGGCCTTACCTTTTTGGTTCTCAACGCGCCTTCACACAAAAACAAGGCAGCAGGTCCGCCCCACCCGCCGGCCCTGGCCTCTGCGATCGCGTCTTCGATAGAGCGCTGGCCTGAGGCCATGCGGCGCCGCACGGTAAGATGCGGGCCTCAATAATCCCGCTCGGAGACGCGCCCGCGCGCTCGCCGCTACTGACTGATATCCACCGCGGCTGTCGTGCCTTTGAGCCGCACGGATTTCAGCGTCTTCACGTCGAGCCCGTTTGGCAACGCAATGGTCGTTTCCGTCGCGGTCGCGCCGGCCACGAGCGGTATTGCGTCGGGAAGGACGCTCCGTCCGTCTTGATCAACTCAAAGGCCGGATCGCTGCCGCCGCAGTCCTTCGTGCTCACCAGTTGTTCTCCGGTGATTTTCAGCGATTTGCCGCCGTTCGCCGTTTCCGCCTTGGTGATCTTCGGCGTCGCCGCCACCATCAGTTTGTCCGTCGAGGGAGCGGAAAGCAGCGCGCCCACTTCCGCGAGCGCCACGTAACAGCCCGGCACAACCGTCTTATCGAACTTCGAAGTATCCAGCGTAAAGCTCGTTGCCGAACTTGGGGCTGTCGTGCCGACCACGATGTCGCTCTTATCGTCTTTGGCCGCCTCGGGACGAATCTTGGCGCTGAACTTGTTCTTGGAGTTCGAGTAGAAATTCGTCCCGGTGACGGTCGCTACCGTGGCGGGTGCGGCTTGCTGCACCTCTGTGATTGTGGGAGCTTGTAGCGTGTAAGTCGAGTTGACGGCGTACTTCTTGCTTTCCACTGTCGTTCCGTTCTTTGCGTCCTTCTCTACAGTCAGGCCGAATGCCACCGGCGGGTCGATTGGTTTCGCCAGCTTAAAAGTGAATTTCAGAAGCGAACCGGTACTGCCGTCTTTGGTCACGGCTATGTCGCTGACCCCGTCCAGGTCGATCTTGGGAATGCCGCCGGAGAGAAACTTCCCGCTAATCGAACCGCTCTTATCGCCGGCGATCGCCCACATATTTGCGGTGGCTTTGTCCAAAGTGGTCGAGTCGATCGACGCGGGAACCGACAGTTGATCCACCGTCATAATTCCGCTTACCGAGACATGCACGTTATTGAGAGAAAGGGTGTTGAGAAAAGTGAACAGCGTGTTGTCCTCTACCGCTTTCTTTGCTGCTTCGGGGGTGCTGGCCGCGGCCCGGATTCTGGAGCGCGCCGAGAAGTTTCTGAAAAGCCTTGTTGACGGCGTCTTGGCTGCCGAAGGCTCTGATCAGAATTGGCGCTATCAGCTTCTGCGTCTTTGGGTCGAGCGCCATCTGCGGCGGATTGAAAAACAAGGACGGGTGAGCCAGAAAGACCTCGCGCAGCGACGGCGTGAGGAATCGGTCGATCGGAACCCAAGCTGACGACGATATCCGAGCTTTGCTGCGGTATCACCTTGTTGTCCCGGAACCCGAAATCGCTGATGCGTTCTATCTGGCCTTCCAGAGCGTCGGGAAACAGCGACTGGTATCCCGGGACCACCGCCCCGTTCCACGCTCCTATCCCCGCGACCACGTCCTTGGTAAACGGAAAAGCGAACGCCACGCCGATCGAGCCCATGGCTTGCATGGCGCGCAGAGCCCAATTCCTGGTAGTCCACGCCGGGGCATCCAACATCTGGCCGCGAACAATGCGGTATTCGACGCTGGCCACCTGGCTCGCCTGGGAACACGAGACGTAGGTTTTTCCCGGCTGCCCGCAGTCCTGGTCCTTGGCGCCTCCAAGCGGGCCGGCGAATCCCCACTGGCTCAAGTCGATGTAGAGGCTTTGGAGGATCAAGGCCGCGTCGTTGCTGCGATTCGAGATATTGACCTCGATCACCGCATAACTGTCTGCCACCTTCCGCCCAAAAACACCACGCGCAATGTCCTTGGGCAGCATCACCGCCTCGATGTTTACGTTGTCCGCCACATTGATCGTCGCCGAAAGCGGCGCTCCCGCGGTCTGCGCGTCGGTGATCTGCTTTGGAACTGTGGCGCCGGCGTCGGTTTTGGTGGCCGGCGCGCCGGGTCGAGTGCTAGCTTGAGCATCCATGTAGCCAACGGCCGAGCAAAGCAATAAAGCGCTCAGCCACGGCGACCACAGCCGGAAGCCGCGTACGCGGCTGCTGCTGAGTGTCCACGTGCGCTTTCGGCGAGGCAAATGGAAACAGCCGAGACGGCCAGCGGCGCTGTTTGGCTTTGGGATATTTCGATCGGCGGTCTCGGAGTCTATTTCAAGCGGTGCATGCACAGACGCTCCTTCTGCTGGATTGGTCCCTCGGGGAATTGGTACATTAATACGCCGCCTCTGCGGGTATTGTCAACCACATTTGCTATTAAAAATCGTTAATTATGCGCTATGGAGCTAAGAAATTGCGTGACCGAATAGCGCGAAACCGAACTCGGGCAGATAAGGTCACAAATCAATCGCTTGAACAAACCGCGGGGCCGCGCATCGCGCCGGGCAGCATCTTTCCCGCAGCCGGGCGCGGTCCCCGGCTCGGTCACGGCGCTTCAAATTTTCCTCCCCATAACAAAACAAATTACTTAAACTCACAAACAGCATCTGAGCCCTGGTCTTTTCAATGCTATGAGGTACTGAATACGAGAGCAGTTCCTTATAAGCCGACCCCGATCCACCGGGCGATGTTGGCGAAGAAAGGGGAATTGTGCACGTGTGCACGGAGAAAAACCGATAAGCCCTTACTTTCAACAAAGGCGTCCCCAAAAACCTGCACGTTGCCAAACTGCTTCTCGGAAAAGGGAGAAGCGGCGGCTCGGGATTACTCCCCAAGAATCACATCCAGCGTCCGAGGCCGTGGACGCCTTGGACTGGGTCATCTCGATATCCGATGTCCCGAAGGCCCTGAAATTGTTGTAATTACACGGCCCCGGCCACGTGCAGCGGGCGGAACGCCTCGGGAACAGTATCCGTCGCCTGCTCGGCCAGGACACGCAGAGATGATAGCCGGGAACAGAGTCACCGCGCGCCGGCCTTCCGCGCCGGAGTGAGTGAACGCAATGCTCCCTGTTGTCGGACGCCGCCGCGCAGCCTGTCAGCGTCCCTCGGCGGCATCCAGTTCCGCGTGATCGTGCGGCGGGTCCGCGATGAACTGGATCTCATCCGGCAGCCGATCCTTAGGTAACCCGAAGGAACCAGCGGCTTGCGTTTGCCTCTTGCCGCGGCGGCCTGAGCTATCGCCGCCGGAAACTCGGCGCGGCCACATCGGTAGACTCCGGCCCCGTAGTCGCGCAGCCTGTCAATAAATAACCCCAGCAACGCGTCCCCGTCCATAGTCGCAGACGTTCGATAGTCCCGCGCTATGGAAGCGTAATCCGCCACCCGATCCATCGGCCGCAAACCAACCGCGCGACGGATCTTCGCGAGTATCTCTTCCCTCGCGGTCATCGTAAGCCCTCACCGTGGCTCTCCCACACGGTGACACCGCAAACGGCGACCGCGAACCCAAGCCCCGCAGGGCCGTAAGATGATCGCCGGGTGCCCTCGGGCGCCGCAAGCCCTTGGGGACCTCGCCAAAGAAAGTCGGCCCCGCAGGGGCGTAAGAGCATCGGGATACGGCGCTCATTCCTCTCCGCCCTCCTTTCGCCGCGACCACCACTCCCGGAACGACTCCTCGGAATCGCGGCCAAATCGCGAAACGCCGTCCATCCAGCCAACATGCCGGGCAAATGCTGTAGCTTGCCTTCGCGCTCGAACGGAATCTGACCGATGCGCGCCAGCTTCTGCGCCGCCGCGAATTTGTCCCGTTCGAAAGCGCCACGCCGGCCGCCTTCATCGCCAGCCGCTCGGCGAGTGGCGGATACCCGGCATCTGACTAATTTGCTTCGCAGATGAATCAGATATCTCCGGAATGTCGATCTTCACCGGACACGCTTCGTAGCACGCGCCGCACAGCGACGACGCATACGGCAGAGATTTCGAATGCTCCATCGATTGAAGCTGCGGACTGACAATGGCGCCAATCGGGCCGCTATAAATCGAACCGTACCATGCCCGCCGGTCTGGCGGTAAACGGGGCACGCATTGAGACACGCGCCGCAGCGAATGCAATCCAGCGTTTCGCGAGCTTCCGCATCCGCCAGAACTCCGGTGCGATTATTGTCGAGCAAAATCGCGTGGAACTCGCGCGGCCCATCGCCATCGGTCACTCCGGTCCAAATGGAGTTATATGGATTCATCCGCTCGCCCGTCGCCGAGCGCGGCAAAATCTGCAGGAACACTTCAAGATCGTCAAACGAAGGAATCACTTTCTCCACGCCGAGCATCGTGATTAGGACTTCAGGAAGCGTCACGCACATTCGTCCGTTGCCTTCCGACTCCACCACGCAAATCGAGCCCGTCTCGGCGATGGCAAAGTTCGCCCCGCTGAATCCTACCTTCACTCTCAAAAACTTCTCGCGCAGATAGGCGCGCGCAGCCGCCGCCAGGTCCTCCGGCCGGTCGCTCAGTTCCGTTAGGCCCATCTTCCGCATGAAGATCGCGCGGATCTCCGCGCGGTTGCGGTGCAAAGCCGGCACGACGATGTGCGATGGCTTGTCCTCGCCAAGTTGCACGATCAGGTCGGCCAAGTCGGTTTCGTGCGGAGTGATTCCCGCGGCTTCGAGCGCGACGTTGAGTTGCGTCTCATCCGAAGTCATTGTCTTGACCTTGATGACTTCGGACTGTCCCGTGCCCCGGATCAAGTCAATGACGATCTCGTTCGCTTCGTCCGCGTCCCGCGCCCAGTGCACCCGGCCGCCCGCACGCGTGCAGTTCGCCTCGAATCGCTCCAGATAGAAATCGAGATAGCGGAGCGTGTGTTCCTTGATGGCATGAGCCGCTGAGCGCAACTCCTGCCAGTCGGCCATCTCCGCAACGACCTTGGCTCGCTTGGCGCGAATGGTCTCCGTGGCGCGCCGGACGTTGCTCCGGACCTGCGCATCCGCTAACAGCCTCTTGGCCGCGGCCGGGAAGCTCGGCGCATGGCTCGCCTGCCCCACGCGAACGCTCATGACGCACTCCCCGATTCGGTCGAAGCGAGTATTTCGGCGACATGCAGGCATCGCACGCCCGCGCGCAGCCGGCTCATCGCTCCGCCGATGTGCATCAGGCAGGAATTGTCCACGCCCGCGCACACCTCCGCCTGCGTGTCCAGGATGCAGCGAATCTTCTCGGAAACCATCGCCGCGGAAACATCCGGATTCTTGATGGCGAACGTCCCGCCGAAACCGCAACACTGCTCGCGGTTGGGCAGTTCGGTCAGTCGGATTCCGCGCACGTTTTCGAGAAGTCTCCAGGGCTTATCGCCGATGTTAAGCGAGCGCATAGCATGGCAGGAAGTATGCAGTGTCACTGAGTGCGGAAAAAACGCGCCGACCTCGGTGACTCCGAGCCTGTCAGTCAGCAATTCGGTGAACTCGAACACTCGCGGAACCACCTCGCGCACCGCCGCGCGCAGCGACGCTTCACCGGACGCCTCCGCCATTTTCGGAAAGTGGTCGCGAATCATCGCCACACAGGACGCCGAAGGCGCGCAAATGGTCTCCGCATCCCCGTAGACCTTCAGAAAATGCTCCATCATCGGAAATGCGTCGCGCTGGTAGCCGGTGTTGTAATGCATCTGCCCGCAGCAAGTCTGTTCGCGCCGGAACTCGACCCGATGTCCGAGCCGCTCGAGCACCCGCACCACCGCCTTCCCCGTCTCGGGAAACAGCATGTCGTTGTAGCAGGTGACGAATAGGGAGATTCGCATCGCGCCAAAAACTCAATCGCCCACCCTTACAGTCTCCGCATATGAAACCCGCCGTCCACGTTGATCGCTTGGCCGGTGGAGTAATCTAACAGGCCGTCGGCGATCGCACGCACGGCCTTGGCAACATCCGCTGTCTGACCGATGCGGCGCTGCGGCAGTAAGCCGCCGGCGATCAAGTCCTCGTACTTTTTCTCCACGCCGGAGATCATATCCGTGCGAATGATCCCTGGCCGTACCTCGAATACCGGTATCCCGGCATCCGCGAGGCGCGAAGCGAAGAGCGACACCGTCATGCTCAAACCGGCCTTGGAGACGCAGTACTCTCCGCGGTTGGTCGATGCCGTGTAAGCGGAAATCGAAGTCACGAAGACGATCCGGCCCTTGCCAGATTCGGCCATCCATCTCGCGGCTTGTTGCGTCAGGAAATACGGACCTTCAAGTTGCACGCGAGCACTTCATCGAAGCTCTCTTCGGTGGCCTCCAGCAGATCTCGGCGCTCGCGCGGCGCCATGCCGGCGTTATTCACCAGCAGATCGAGCGACTCGAAGCGGTCGCGCGCAAAGCGGATCAGCGCTTCCCGATCCGCCCGCGATGCAATGTCACACTGAACAATCTCGCAGCCTGCCTCATCGCGCAGCGATTCCGCGGCGTCACGCCGTCCGCGATACGTGGCGATCACCCGATGGGTTTTGGCGAGTTCTTCCGTGATGCCGCGGCCAATGCCCCGGCTTCGCGCCCGTCACAATGCAAGTCGGCTTCTCCACCCGCGCGCTCCGAGCACTCAGTGTAACGCTACCGAGCGGCCGCAATGCTCCGGAGATTGTTGTTATGCTCTTTTTGCGGCCCCAAACGGGTCACAACATGCCCAAGAATTCAATCTCCCCGGTGGTCGCGCCCGAACCGTTAGAGCGCCGGATCTTTCTTGTCCGTGGCAAGGAAGTAATGCTAAGCCCCGATCCGGCGGAGATCTATGGTGTAGAGCCCCGCGCTCCGATCCAGGCAGTCAAGCGCAATATGGAGCGCTTCCCTGACGACTTCATGTTTCAATTGAACGCCGGCGAGAACGCCAACTTGAAATCACAGACTGTGATTTCAAGTTGGGGCGGCCCCAGGCGCTCTACGCCGTACGCCTTTACGGAGCTCGAAGTCGCCATGCTCTCTTCCGTCCTCCGGAGCGAGCAGGCGATCCGCATGAACATCCAGATCATGCGAGCCTTCGTAAAGCTCCGTGAAACCTTGTCCTTTCACAAGGACCTGGCAAGAAGGCTCGAACAAGTCGAGATCAAGCTTCAGCGCCATGGAGCCGCGCTTGGGGTGCTGGTGGACGAGATCAAGAAACTGAAAGCGTCCCCGTCCGCACCAAGACGCCGCATCGGCTTCACGGGCTGACCCCCGGCATTCACGCCCTTGGCAGGTCTGGAGAACTGCCCCACTTAATTCTCAGTGGAGTGCAACCCGCCCGATCCAGCCTTGAACACCAGGTTGCCGCGCGGCGGGTCGTCATCGAACTGAGTGAGGCAGTTCCAGGCGCAGGCGCCACAGTGAACGCACTTCTCGCGGTCAAACGCAGGGACGCCGTTTGGTCCGGGCGTGAGCGCCTGGCCGGAACAGACCTCGATGCAAAGCTTGGAGCCGCAGCGCTCGCAGAAATCGGGGAACTGGATGCGGACGTGATCGGCGAAGCCGGCCGCGGCCTGCACTTTGCCTCCCATCAGCAACGCGTCCTGATGCGTGACCAGCAGTTGACCGTCAAACGGAATCGCCGGCCAGCCGCAGCGGTCCATCAGCGCATCATGCGCGGAAACTCCCCGTACGCGACAATCTTCCACAATCCGGTCGATCTCTTCCGAAGTAATGCGGCCCTCGAAATACTCCTTCAGGCTGAGCACCGGGCGCGGTTCGCCGGCCGCGTGCGCTTTTCCGCCGCTGAACCCTGCCAGAGCCATGCCGATCAGTCCGGTCACCACGCCGCGGTGGAATCCGTCGCGCGCCTTTTCCGCCACGCGGCCCTCTTCTTCCACCCAGCTCGCGCGCCGCCGCGCCACGTAAGTCTTTTCGAGATTCTCGCGGTTCAGCGGCTCGCCGCGCTTCAGAATCTCGATCACGGATTCGCCGAGTTGCGAGCCGGTTGTCCACGCTTCATCCACGCCCGAGCCGGTCAGTACGTTCGTGCTGCCCGAGCCTTCGCCGATGCGCGCGTAGCCCTCGCCCACCAGGAACGGCTCGCCTCGCTTGCCGGATTCTTGCAAAGACTTGGCGCCCCATGAACGCAGCTTTCCACCCTGGAGAAATTGCCAGATGATACGGATGCAGGATGAAGTGCTGCAGGTAGCGGTAGGAAGTGCGCACGGGGCTGCGGAACCACGAGGGCACGAAGATGCCCACCGTCGCCACGCGATCCGGATGGATGTACAGGAAGCCGAAGATCTCCGGCTCGGGATAGCCGAAGGTGTGAAGCACCGTTCCCGGCTCTAGCGTGCGTTCCTTCCGGAAGATCCACCACCATCTTCATGCCCACGGCCCATTCGCGATGACGATGTCCGTCGGGCAAGCCGAAGGTTTCGTCGAGCTGACGGCCCACGGCTCCGACCGGGCCGTCGCCCACCACCGTCAGCGCCGCGCGCACGTCCATGCCCGGCATGAAGCCCGCTTCGGGCTTTCCGTCGCGGTCCACGCCTTGATCGCACAAACGCACGCCGGCCACGCGCCCGTTTTCGACGAGCGCTTCTTCGACCGGCGAGCCGGGCCAGATCTGCACGGCGCCGCTCGCCATCAGTTCCCCGCCGACGGTCTCGATGAACTGGCCGAGCGACATCACCACGCCGCCTTCCTTGTGCAGAAACGGAGGGGCGTAGGGAAGCTCGTATGCAAATGACTTTCCCAATCCAAGTACTTTAAGAAGACGATCTCCGGCGCGCAACGCCAGCGAGCGGCGGCTCGCGCCCACGGGGTCGAGCAGGTAAACCACCTTCTCGCTCTTCACCGCGGCCGCCATGGGAATGCTCGCGAGATCGAGATCGGGAAGCGAAGCGCGAATGCCGCGCGCCCGCGTCACCACGCCGGAGACTCCGAAGCCGATATCGTCCGCGCGCTCGTAGCACATCACCTGAAGCGGCAGACCGGGATTCGATGGGCTCTCAATCGCCGGCGTTCCGTCGCCATTCACGAGCGCCCGCGAGAGCGTAGTCAGGAATCCAGCGGTGGCGGGGCCGAAGCCTACGCACACGACGTCGACATCCATTGTCTGGCGGTCGATGATCGGCTCGTCGCTCATACCGGATAATCCAGCGCCTCGGGGATCATGACCTTGGTGAGAGCTTCGGCCGCGCGATCCTTAGCGAGCTGAGAACCGGTCAGGCAGCCATCCATGCGGCCTCGCAGACGCGTGAACTGCTCGAGGCCGTTGAAGCGAACGCACGGGCCGGCTTTCGCCGGATGGGCGCCGCCGATTTCGATCACGTCCGCATATCCGCGCGCAATCCCGGCGATACCCGGAATCAGGCTTTCCATCGCCTCGAGATCTTCGGACTGGTAACACGACGCGCAGCCCTCGGTATCCCATGCGGGATGGCGGTTGTATCCGAACACCAACTCGGCGCAGATGCGGCCCACTTCGCCCGCGGCGCGCGCCGACTGCACGTGGCAGAGATCCGTGAAGAAGGCGAGCAGGCCGGCGAGGCCTTCGGCCACCGTGGGGCTCTCGGGGCCCTTGCGTTCCAGTTCGAGCACGTCGAGAATCTGGCAGCGGACGGAAAGCAGCCAGCACAGCGCGTCCGCCAGCGGGAACGTCACGCCCTGGCGCGCGCTTTGGTAAAGCTTGGCGCCGTCGGCGTCGGTTGACGCCAGCAAGTGATTGAGCGTCCACAGCCACAGTTGCATGGCGGTAGCCAGCGCGCAGGCGCCGGTTCCAGGCCGCTCGTTGGCGATGCCGCGCATCTCGCGAATCCACTCGCGGAACTGCGCCAGGAACAGATCGTCCGTCATGGTGATGCTAAGCTGGCGGCGCTGGACGGCTTCCGGTCCTTCGTAAGTCGCTTCAAGCTGCGCGTCCATCCACTTGTGGCCGAGGAAACCGGGACAATCTTCGGTGATGCCGTAGCCGCCCATCAGGCTGACGGCTTCGCGCATCATGCGCGCTCCGTGGCCCGTGTTCCAAAGCTTGCAGGCAGGGCAGAAAACGTTGGCGACGCTATCGAGCAGCGCGAACTGCACCAGCGCGTCGTCCGCTAATTCGGGCCGCTTGCCCGCCAGAAACCCCAGCGCATCCTTTTGGACTTTGCGCATGGCCTTCATGCCGGCCGTGCCGCCGCCGATGCCGCGCTCGGCGAAAATGGCGGCTTTTTGTTTTTCGAGCGGGTCCACTTTGTCGAACACCCGCGCGGCCTCAAAACCGAGCGAGGCGCTGGCTTCGCCCGTTGCCCAAATATCCACCAGGCGGTGCACCACATCCTGCTTAAGCTGCAATCCCAACTCGTAGCGCGGCGAACCGGGCGTGGCGATGGAGCCACCGCGGAACCGGCCGCGCGCGTAGCGGATCACCGGCTCCACGGCCGAGAGCAGCTTGGCCGAGGTCATGATGGCGACCGTGACGCGAGTGCGGCGGAATACGGCTTCGATGATCTCGCCGTGACTATAGCGGGGGATGATGACGCCATCCTTTATGGAATAGCCGCCGATGATGCGGCTGGCGGGAACCTTCAGGCTGAGCACCGGATCGTTGGTGGAAGAAAGCTGGTGCACCAGCTTGCGCGTGGGCGCGCCGCGATCGAAGATGCCCGGGTCGGTCTCTTCCAGGATGACCATGCAAGTGCCCTTGATGCGCGGGTCGTCCGATTCCACCGCCGCCGTCACGAAGTTCGCGAAACCCATGTTGGTGATGAACCGGCCGCGCTTGTTGACCTGGAGAAGGGGCTCCTCGCCTTCCTTCCATTCGGCGATCTTCACCTTGCCGCCCAACATGCCGGTCTCGACGCCGACGTAGGGAATCGGTTCCGTCAATGCGAACGCGCCGCGCCATGGCTTGCGGTCTTCACCGGGCTGCGGCGGCGCGCACTTCGTCATGTAGAACTGCTTCTGCTCGGGCGTGCCGCGTTCGTGAATGGGCGAAAGCGCCAGGCAACCCGCCAGGCTGCCTGTGGCCGCGCCCGCATCCACCCATGCCAGTTCAAAGGCCACGAGGGCCAGAGCGAGGTTTTTGGGACCTTCTATAAAGCCGCCTTCGGACGGCTCCATGAAGACGCCGGTGATGCCGGATTCGTCGAAGGCTTGGAGCAAGGCGGCTTTCTCGGGGGTCCAATCGTGGGTGTTGCGCGCGCCCTGCGCCACCAGGCGCGCCACCGGTCCCCGAGCCACAGCGCGCGTGGACTGAACCAGCATTTGAAGGTCGTAACGCTCGGCGAAGCGCCACAGAACCTGCCGGACGTCGTCGCCCGGGAGCGCTCGTAAGTATTCCATTTTGTTATCGATAGCGGCGGTTGACACAGGCATCCACCTTCTCTCTTCGAGGCCCGTGCGCGGCGAATCGCACACTCAGGCCCGGAAATCGCTTATCTAGTGTAAGCAATCAGTTTACCAGCATAGCGGGACTGAAAAGAAAGGGGTTGATGGATTTCTCAACATCACCGCTACCCCGATTGGGGCAAACTCCCCACTCCGCGACTGCATGGACAGCGCAGGTGCGTTCAACGCTTGAGGCTTGGCCGGAGATCGTGGGGAGGGCCCATTTTGGCGCGCTCTCTGATCGAGGGAGGGCCTGATCCCGGTAAGACGAGCGCCCGGCGTTATACTGGGCCAAGCCGACACGCCGAACAGGGAAGCCAACTTATGAATACGCATATCATTTTTCGTCTGACGCCGTTAGCTCTAATCGCCGTCGCTGCGATTGCTCAAAATGCGGTTAGCCGTCCGCCCATCGTGGGCGTCGCGCACATTGCGATCAGGACCAACGATATTGCCGCAGCGCGCGACTTCTATGGAAAATATCTAGGGTTCGCCGAGGCGTTCAGCATCGAGAATCCCGCGGGCGGCCCGGCGGCAGCCTGCTTCAAGGTGAACGACCATCAGTACATCGAAGTCACGCCGGCGCTCACGGATCCGAACGAAGACCGCCTGATGCACATCGCCTTCGAGACGACCAATGCCGCTCAATTACGCGACTATCTGGCGAGCCATGGCGTGGCCGTTCCGGACCGGTTGCAGCCGGACAACAACGGAAATCTGACGCTTATGGTGAAGGACCCGGAAGGGCATGACGTGCGGTTCGTGGAATACCGGCCCGGCTCGCTGCACAGCCGCAATTTCGGCAAGTTCCTCGCCGACACGCGCGTCTCCGAGCACATGATTCACGTGGGCTTTACCATCCAGGACCAGGCTCTCGCCAATAAGTTCTATCACGACGTCCTCGGATTCAACGAGTTCTGGCATGGGGGCGGTACGGATACGCGTGTTGACTGGGTGGACATGCGCGTGCCGGATGGCAGGGACTGGCTGGAGTACATGCTCAACCAGCCGCACCCTTCGGCGCGGACTCTAGGCGTGATGAATCACATGGCCCTCGGTGTGCCGAGCGTGGCGGACGGCTTCAAGAAGGTTACCGACCACGGCTTTAAGACCACCGAGCAGCCCAAGATCGGCCGCGACGGCAAATGGCAGCTTAACATGTACGATCCGAACTTCACCCGCGCGGAGTTGATGGAGCCGAAGCCGGTACAGACGCCGTGCTGCTCGCCGATGCTGGATCAGTAAGCGAGGCCAACCCAGCGCTCCGCTCCCTAACGGTCGCGGCTCGGTGCGAGGCGTTCAGCCACTGATCGAGCCGCGACCGTTAGGGAGCGGAGCGCCAGATAACCTAGGCGCCCGGGGCGCACAAGCGCACTACCCCGTACAGCGCGAAGGCCGCGATTCCAGCGGTCCAGAGCTTCGAGCGGAACGGCGTGTTCCAAAACAGAGCCACGATCATGACCAGCGCCATCGGGCTCAGGGCGTTGTAAGCCAGAGCCTCGCTCCAGCGCCACTTGGCCAATTCCAAGAGGCCGTGGGTTATGCCGCACAACGGGCAGGCGTGGCCTGTGAGCCGGCGGAAGATGCAGAGCCGGTACGCAGGGAGCGCCGAGACCGGCAGGCGCCACAGCGCGAGCAACAGCAACGCCGCGCCGCCCGTGCGCTGCAGTTCCGGCGGGAAAAGACCACAGGGGATAGACCCCGCGCCCGTCACAGTGTTTCCAGGTTCCGCTCGTCAAACCCGACAAATTCGCGGTACGCGGCGGTAAGGGCAACCATCGAAACAGGCATGCTCACCAGCACTCCCACGAAGCAGCAGATGCCGCCCAGGATATTGATCAGCACCAGCATGACGAGGAATCCCAGGAAGCCGAAATAATCCGCACTTACGAGCGCGGCGCTCGACCGCATCGCAGTCCAGAATCCCATCCGCTTGTCGGCTAGAAACAGGAATGCGAACGCAAAGAGAACCGTGATCAGGATGCACGGAATGACGCTCAGGAGCGCCCAGCCGACCGAGAGGTTCCGCGTTACGAGGGAAACAGCGAGCGCGGGCAAGGAGCCGATCGCGTCAATCGCGATGGAGGCGGCGACCGCTTGCCAGAAGAAGCGGAATCCGCCGAAAAGATCGCCCACGCTCGCATCGCGGCCAGCCAGTTTCAGGATGCAAATGATGAAAGCGCCCACGAGCAGCGGCCCTTGAATGACGCTCAAGGGCGTGATCGCTACATAGTCTCTCGGCCCGAAACTCCAGGAAGACGTGTTTTGCCCGGTCCCTAGACCGAATTTCAAAGCCGCCTGCGACAGCGCCTGGAGCACCACCTGGACCAACGCCGCGCCGATGAAAAGGCCCAGATTATCCGTGACCAGATTCCAGCCTTGCTTGATCCACCGGTTCCAGCGAACCCAGTTGACCTCAATTCCCAGACCGGGAGCCCAGGGTTGGCCGGCGCCCAATGAAGCAGCGCCCAACGCGGCGCCGCAGGATGGGCAAATGCGCGCGTCTTCGGGGGCCTGCGCTCCGCAATGCTGACAAAACATGACGCCTCCTCGCGCCGCGCGGACTACGCGCGTGCGGTTAGCGTGAAATATAACACTCGGCAGTCCGGATTGCCCAGCCGCCAGCGGTTATTCCGCGCGGGGCAGTGCGAGGCCGGCTTTTTCCAGCGATCGCGCCAGGATGCCTACGGCAAGCTGCTCCGGGGCTCCGCGCGAGATCGAGATCTCCGACACGAGCAGCCGCCTAGCGATATTCATCATGCGCTTTTCGCGGAACGAGAGCGGCCGGTGGCGCAGGACCAGCAGCAGGCATTTCAGGACTTCGGCCGCCTTCAGAAGATCGCCGCTGCGCATCTTCTCCGAATTCTGTTTGAAGCGGACTTTCCAGTCGGGCGTCACCGGGCACTCGCCCGACGAAAGGTAAGAGAGTATCCGCGAGATTTCGCTGCCCTTGCTCACCCGTCGCAAGCCCATGCTGGCAGCCCGCGAAAGCGGAGCCATGACGGTCATGCCGCCGCTCGCGAAACGGAGCAAGTAGAATCGCTCGAAGTTCGAGCCAAAGGAACGCGCACTGATGCTCTCGACCGTCCCCACCCCATAGCTGGGATAGACGACTTTTTCGCCAATCTGGAAATTCATGCGGGGCCCCCTCCGGCCACCAGCCAGTAACTCAGCCGCTCGGAACGGCGTTCCTTGGATCGTAACTGCGAGCGACGCCGGTGTCAAGCCGGGCTCGACTCCGAAATTCGAGCCATCGGCGCGAGCGGCTTCGGATTTGCGCGGACGGGCTGCGGCAAATTCGCCATTCGCCGACCGCTCCCTATGGTCGCGGCACGGAAAGGCGGTACGGGAACGGGCCGCGAGAATCAGGCGCGGCCTACCAGCGAAGCAGGACCAATTCCGAGCAGAATCCCGGCCCCATCGCCGCCAGGATGCTCCACGTCCCAGCCGGCGGCCGGCGGCGCAGCATGACCTCTTCGAGAACCATGAGAACGGAAGCGGAAGAGAGATTGCCCGCTCTTCGGAGGCATTCCCAGGACGCCGCCAGAGCCTCACGGTCCACGCCCAACGCGTCTTGCGTGGCTTCCAGCACCTTTGGACCGCCCGTGTGCAGAATCCAGCAGCCGATATCGCCGCGCGTAAGCCCGTGGTCCGCCAGGAAGGCGTCCGCGTCTTTGCCCAGATGATTGCGCGCCATGTCCGGCACCTCAGGCGAAAGGACGATGCGAAATCCCTTCTCCGAAATATCCCATCCCATCACGCGTTCGGTTTCGGGATAGAAGATGGACCGCGTGGCGACGATCTCGGGACCGGGCAAATCGACATCCGAACCGGCCACCAGCACGGCCCCGGCGCCATCTCCGAACAGGCCCGCGGAAATCAGGTTGGCCATGGACAAATCGTCGCGCTGGATGGTGAGCGAGCACAGCTCCACGGAGACCAGCGCCGCGATTTTGCCGGGCCATCCGCGCACGTAATCCGCCGCTTGCGCGATTCCGGCCGCCCCGGCCACGCAGCCCAGGCCGAAGATCGGCACGCGCCGCATGTTCGGGTTCAGGTTCATCCGGTTGATCAGGCGCGCGTCCAGGGACGGGCTGGCGATGCCCGTTACGGAAACGGCGATCAACGCGCTGATTTGCCGAGGATCGACTCCAGCCATATCGGCCGCGCGTTGGAGCGCCTGGCCGCCCACCTTCTCCGCCGTTTCGAGCCAGATCCGATTAGCCTCCCCCCAAGCGCCCAGTTGTACGTACGCTTCCATGGGCATGGAAAGATAGCGACCGTCCACGCCCGTACGGGAATGCAGCCTTCGGAAGAAGCCCGGCTGTTCCAGCCGTTCGCCCCAGTAGTCTTCCATCGCCTGGGTCAACACCGGCTGAGGATAATAGTAGTCCGGGAATGCGCTAGCCACGCCAACGATTCGCATGAGGGTTCTTACTATCTTGTCACGAACCAGTCAGGGTACGCGGGCGGGTCGTTGAAATCGGCGGGCTCCGCTAATAGACTGACCGTACGATACGTGGCCCAGAATGGCCACGGCCTGCAGTGGGACAGGCCATCGTTTCTCGTGGCCTGTCAGCTCGATCCGGAGAGACAGGCGACAAAAGGCGATCGCCTGTCCCACCAAGCTGTAGCGTTTTCCGATGCGGTCCCGAAACTACGCGGGTTTGGCGGCGGCGTGGCGAGCTTCGGAGCCGGCGGGAATCGACTTCAAGGGCCGGGCAACGCTCGCGATGTTGACTACGCCGCGCTCGAACACGGTCATGCTGCTGGCGAGGCGCTCCACGTCGGCTCCCTTTTCGAGCGCCGCCTCTTGCTCGATCCAGCCGGATAGCGGGACGCTCTTGAAGTACATCCGCTCCTGGAGCACTAACGACTTTGCCGTGCCGCCCAGGCGACGGCTTTCGCGTGTGAACCGTCGCTGCTCCACGCGCAACTCGCCCAGGAACTCTTCGAGAGCCTTGCGCCGCGCGGTCTCCTCCGCGGCGACGACCGCCGCTTTCACCACGCTCCCCATGGCGCTGCGCTCGGCCTTCAGCGCGCCACGCTGCTTGGAAATCCTGCCGCGCTGATTCGCCATGCGCTCCCTCTCGTGTGCCAGCGCCACGTCCATGCGCGACTGCATGACAAACCAGGCCAGCAAGCCCACGCCTACCGCAACGAGGCCGGGCAACAGGACCCACACCCAAGCTTCCACGAGGTAAATGTTAACCTCGGCCCGGTATTTACCGCTAGATATCAAGGGTAAACATAGCAGTGCATACGTTCGGGGGGCTCGCTACGCTCGCGGGGCCGGGGGGTTGGAAGAGGGAAGGCGGAATACTGAAGGCTGAATACTGAATGGTGAAGATTGGGTTTAGCGGCTAGCCACGTCTTCCGCGACCGGATCGTGGGCGGAGGGGCCTTACTTGACGTACGGATCGTACCTGATCGCGCCGGTCTGCCGATCGCGCGAGAAGCGCTTCATGTATTCGTAGGCGATCCTGGCGTACTCGGGATAGAGCGCGTGGATCGGGTCCTTGACGTAATTAAGCGCCACCATCGGGTAGCCCTTGTTGTTGTTCAGAGCCCACGTGAAAGAGGCGTGCTCGTTATTGAGCTTCTCGACGGTCCAGGAATCGCCCTTGAAGCCGGAAAGCTTGTAAGTGTTGAAGTCGAAGTTGAAAGGCGCGACGCCGTTCCAGCCCGCCCAGCGCTTCACCTGATTAGCCAGATTGTCGTTGATGCGGCCTTCGGCGGCTTCGAGGCGGCGCACGTCGTACGAGGACGTCGAAAGGTAGATGGGCAGTTGGGTGTTGGCGAACTTCGCCGCTTCGGCGTCGGTCGGCTCGACGTTCGTACCCGCGATCGGCGCGATGGCCGCGAACAACTTGGGATCGTAATAGCCCACGGTATACGTCGCGCCGCCGCCCATCGAGTAGCCGATGGCGTACACGCGAGAGGGATCGAGCGAAGGATACGTGGCGAGCATATATTTCACCAGCTCTGTAAGCGCCGGGCCGCGAATATCGTTCGGGAGGCTCTGATGGTCCGCCGCCACCACGGCTATGCGCGCATTTCCCGCCAGCGCCAGCAGGCCCATCTCATCCACGAATTGCCGCACTTCGTCGCCGCCGCCGTGGTTGCCGAGGATCAACGGCACGGTTCCTTTCGGCGCGGTCTTGTTCAGGACTTCATCGGGCACGTACTCATACCACGTGTCCAGATACTCGCCCGCCTGTGTCTTCATGCTGGCGAAACGGTTCTCACCCTGGTGCGGAATCAGATGGATGCCGTTCTTTGTCACGCCTTTGATCACCGCATTGCGTTCGCACAATGAGTACGGCGCCTCGTCCATGTTGTACCCGGCGTAAGGCGTGCCCACGCTGTACACGCCCTGAAGCGCGACCGGCACGCGCATCGCCTTGATGAACATGTCATGATAGGCCGCGCCGATCAGACCCGAAAGATTGACGGGGTTCGCATTCGCCAGCACGACCTGCCGAAGCGGCTGGGCCTGATTGTAATGGGTGACGATGTCGCCAAGCCCCTTTGTGGCATTGACGCTGTTAGCGGCCTTGTACTTCTCGATGGCGCCGTCGGCGGCGTTCACCATATAGACCGGAATAAAGGTCGATACCTTGCGGACCTCGTCCATCCCGCCGCCAATGAGCAACGCGCCCGCGATGCGGCTGGCGAAATCGAACGTGCCGGCGATGTAGTTGTTGAAGAACGTCGCGCCGCCGTCCACGCCGACGAAATAAACATAGGCGAAGCCGCCGAAGTACTCCGCGTCGGTGTAAGAGGCGGGAGTCCCGTCAGCCTGCACGCCGGAGGCCTGCTGCGCCAGCATCGCCGTCTGCAGGGCGTAGTAGGATGCCACGTCGGCGCTGCCGAATTTCTGATTGATCGGCGTAACGAGCACGATGCTGCCCGTGGCTTCGTCCGCAATCGCGATCAGGCCGGCGGATTTGAGCCAGGCAAAAGC
Source organism: Terriglobia bacterium (assembly GCA_963783505.1). Lineage (GTDB taxonomy): Bacteria > Acidobacteriota > Terriglobia > Bryobacterales > Bryobacteraceae > BOG-224. The sequence goes on from CAWAOP010000004.1 coordinate 111,424, forward strand.
CGCGTCCTTATTGTCGAAGCGCTGCTCGACATAGACGATGAGGTTCGTGTTCATTCTCGCCGCCGCGCGGCCGCCGTACATGTTGGCTGAGCGGTAGACGAACGTAGTCCCCTCGGGGTATTTGTCCAGAGCGGGATGGCCGGCGTAGGCTCTTGGACGCGGAGCTACAGCGCCTGTCGCGCCGCCAGTGCCCGCGGCTCCGCGGCCCGGAAGCGCCGCCGCGCCCGCCGGAGCGCCGGAGGCAACTCCGCCGCGACCCGGACCACCGGGGGCAATCGCTCCGGGACCAGGTCCGTTATTAGCTTGCGACGCCCTTACAACGGCCGCCGAGTTCTGATGAGCCTCCTGAAGCGTCTCAAACGTCGCCTTGTTCCCGAGTTCACCGGTGAAGTTCCGCGCCGGCGCTCCGGCGCAGAGCGCAAGCAAAAGGACAATCGCAAGAAATATGGCGGTGTTTCTGAACATACCCTCGTCTCCTCCGGACCGACACGAAATTCTAGCAAACTGAAAAACCGCTCAAAAACCGCTCAGCCTGATCTGCGCGATTTTTCCTAAGGTTCCCCGGCCTGCCGCCGATCTTTCCACATATGCCACGCCGTGATCGCTGCATCCTCCCGGGCGTCCCTTGCCATGTCACCCAGCGCGGGGTAGACCGCCGGCTCACCTTCTCCGACGATACCGACCGCATAACCTATCTCCGCCTGCTCCGCGGCAATCTTCAAGACGTCGAGGCTTCGCTCCTCGGCTGGTGTCTCATGACCAACCACGTGCATCTTGTCGTCCTGCCCGCCCGGGAGGACTCGCTGGCGGTCCTGCTTCGCCGCGTGCATGGCCGCTATGCCCAGTACTTCAACGCACGACACGACCGCAGCGGCCACCTCTGGCAGAACCGCTTCTTCGCCTGCGCGCTGGGCCGCTCCCACGTCTGGAGCGCACTCGCATACGTGGATAACAACCCCGTCCGCGCCGGCATGGCGCCAGCCGCGGCGGACTACCTTTGGTCGAGCGCCGCGGCGCATCTCGGCGGTCCGGACCCGAGCCTGGCTACAGACTTGGCGTGGTGGCGCCTCGAATCGGAGGGAATGGACTGGGCGGCGATTCTCGCCGCCGAAAGCGAAGCACCCGCGAGCCGATTGCGGCAGTGCACGTACGCGGGCCGTCCCTTTGGCGATGACGGATTCGTCCGCACTTTCTCCGAGCACTTCGGCCGCCACTGGCTCCCTGGGCGGCCCCCGAAGCGACCCGTATGGGCGATCAGCGAGCTTCAACGTCAGCCCCATCTCGCGTTCATCGCCAATCAGGCCGCCGCCTGAGTTGTGCGCGAATAATAGCGCAGATCAGGCTGAGCGAGTTACCTAACCCTCGAACCTGTAGCCGATATCGCGGATGGTTTGGATATAGCGCGGCCTTCGCGCATCGCGCTCAATCTTACTGCGGAGCGTGGCCACGCAGCGATCGATGCTCCTCGGGGTGACGGCTACGGTACGGCCCCACACGGCATCCAGGATTTGATCGCGCGTGAGCGCGCCGCCCCGCCGATCGAGCAAGAAGGCAAGCAGCCCGAACTCCTTGGTTGTCAGCTCAATCTCCCGCCCGGCTCTGAACAGCCTGCGCGAAGTCAGGTTCAGTTCGAAGTCGTCGAAGGTTACGACGCTCTTCTTGAACTTGCTCCTCCTGAGAAATGCGTCCACCCGCGCGATGAGTTCGCCTCTGCGGAACGGCTTGGTGATGTAATCGTCCGCCCCCAGGTTCAGCCCGAGCACGATATCTTCCTCCTGGCCCTTCGCGGTGAGCATCAGGATCGGCATTTCCAATTCGCGCGCGCGGACATCGCGGCAAATTTCGTAGCCGTTGACGCGCGGCAGCATGATATCCAGCAGGATCAGATCGACCGACGCGCTCATGGCTAACTCGCGGCCGGTCGCGCCATCGGCGGCGGTCAGCACCTCGAACCCGCGGGTTTCGAAAGTGTCTTTCAACCCGCGCAGCATCGCGGGCTCATCCTCGACAACTAGGATTCGCAGACGCCTTGGATTGCCGCTCGTATCAGCCCTCATAGGGAATCGCCACCCGAAACGTGCTGCCCGCGCCGGGCCGGCTTTCCACCGCCACCGACCCGCCGTGCGCGCGCACGATAAAGTCCACGATGCTCAGGCCCAACCCGCAGCCGCCGGTCTCCCGCGCCAGTCGTTGATCCACGCGGTAGAAGCTTCGGAAAATTCGCTTTTGGTCCCGCTTTGCGATGCCAATACCGTTGTCCTGTACCGAGAACACCACGCATCCATTTTCCCGGAACGCGCGAAGGGAAATCCGTTTCTCCCGCCCGGTATATTTGTGAGCGTTATCCAAGAGATTCAACAGAACCGTGACTATTGCGTCGCGGTTGGCCCACAGCGGCGGCAGGCCGGCGGTCACATCCACTTCCACGTGCGTATCCGGGGCGCGGAAGCGCTCGCGCATCGCGAACATCGCCGGTTGGACGACGTCTTCCGCGTGCGTTTCCGCGAAATCGAACTTCTGGCGACTGCGCTCCATGCGCGAGAAGGCCAGGAAGTTATCGATCAGGCGGCCGAGGCGCAGGTTCTCGCCGGCGATTAATTCGAGATACTCGCGAGCCGCTTTTTCGTTCTGGAAACCATCTTCGATGAGAGTTTCAAGCAACAGGCGCATCGAGGCCAGGGGCGTCTTCAACTCGTGGGAAACCGCCGCGACCAGGTCCGTCCGCAGTCGCGCCAGCCGGGCCTGTCGCCGCAAGGCCGCGATTGCCAGGAAGCCGGCGAGGGCGATGGCCGCGGCCGCCAGGTATCCCGCCCAAATGTAAACAGCGCGCCTGCCGCGGGCAGCAACGTCGAAGTCGCGCGCGTTCGCAAGCGACAGCGAGACCTCCCAACCCGGCAACATCTCGCCGGCGGGAATCGCATCGAACTGGACCTGACCCGGCCGCCCTTCCCGCGCTGTTTGACCGGGCGCTTTCAGGGAGAAAACGGCGTTGCCTCCGCTTCCCGGTGTCAACACTCCATTCAGAGTCCGCGCCACGGATTCATCGCGATACAAGGCGATCGCTCTTCCACCCGCCACCGGCAGTTTCCACACGTTGCGCATCTGGCAGGCCTGTAAGCCAACACCATTTGCTCGAGCGGGTTCGGTGGCTTCGAAGTCCGCTGCCAAACGTTCCGCCGCGAGCTTACGCAACTCGAGTCGAAAGGGAGATAGCGACGCCAACTCGGTCATCAGGAAGAGCCGCTGTGCGGATGGAATCGGCAGTGAATAGTCGCTCAGCCACACCGAGAGACGCCGAAGCACCGCCGCAAACCGCGGGTCGGAGGGCTTGAGTAAATGGACGGCGAGCAACTGCTCCTCCGCCGGCAGGAATCCGCCCAAAGCGTCAAACTGAGGCGAGGGAGAGGAGAACTTGTCCAGAATGACCGCCAGGGCAGCTTGCTTTTGCCCGCTCTGTACCAGGCACCTCGCCTGGGCCTGCGCGGCGAGCGAGGCCAGGTTCGGAGCCTGGCTTCCGACTGTCAGCTTTCCGAACTCTGCGGCGGCCTCTGTGAACTGACGCTGGCGTTCCAGGAAGAGCGCGTGGTCCCAGCCTGCATTTTCATTGGGCGAAAAAAGCACGGGCGCCCCGCCCGGCCAGCGGACGGAGGCGCCCGTTTTATCGAGGAGGATTACCGAATCGGCCCCGCTCGCATCCAGCACGCGAGGGAAATCGGAAGGGTTCCAGCCTCCGGACGGAGGCGGAACCGCATTCGCGCGAGCCCGCCAGAGACCATCGAGGCTGTCGCGAACCAGGCGCAACTGTCCGCGATACGCCTCCGCCACGCTCTGCCGCGCCGTCTCCGCCTGGCTGCCGGCCGCGGCATTCATGAACCAAAGCACGCAACCGGTGGGCAGCAGTACGCCGACGAACAGGAATAGCGTCAACACCCAGAGGCTGCGGTCCTGCCCGAGTTTGGCGCCGAGGGCCATGCTTTTTATGGGACAGTGGTGTCGGTAGCCAGAACCGAAAGCGCGTCCTGTGCCGATAGGAGCTGAGTCGCCGGACACCTAGCCCGGAAGAAAACCAGGTTGGTAGGTGTGCGAACCCAAATATCGTACTCGACATTTTCAAAAGCGTTGCCGTATTCGAAGACGACCGCGAGGCCTTTGCCCTTGCCGTCCCTGGTGTTCCACCTGTACGGGCTGACGCTCTCCTTGATCCGGAAGTTAGCTAGGGCGCCGGCGCCCTGGGTTTCGTGGATCCTGAACTGCTCGTCCTGTTGTAGTGCCACGTCGATGTCCGCCTGAGGGTCGTTGCGCAGCCACATGTAGTAGCTGCCGCCGCCGTAGCTGAACGTCGCGGAGTCGCCGCCGCCTCCTGCAGCGGCATCGCCGGTGAATGTCCAACCATCCCTGAGATGAACCTCGACGCCGGTGGCCGTGTGATGGTAGACCCCGTTTTGAAGCGTTCCAAGCGTCGGTTGTCTTGGCGGCAGCGGCGCCTGCGCGATGCCCGTCCGCAAGGTCGCGATAGCCCGCATCAGCGAGCTCGTCGCTGTCATGAGGTCTTTCTGGTCCGAGTAATTCGCGGCGAACATGCTGAATTCGCGCGCGGCTCCCGCAAAATCGCCCTTCTGGATCATGGCGCTGACAATCATCATTTGCGCCCGCGCAGCCACGGCGCGGTCTGTTCCCGCGGCCGTGATCGCCTGGCGGTAGATGTCAATCGAATCGTCCACCTTGCCCGCGGTCTGCTGGGTGTAGATTCCCTTCTGCAATAGTTCGGCGGCCGTCTGTGCGGGCGCGATGCCCGCCAGAAGCAGAATGGACGCCGCCAAAACAATGGACGCCGCCAGAACTGTGAATCTGAATTTCATGCCTGCTTCTCCTTTCAAGAAGGAGTGTACAGGGCTCATGTTACCCGATTGTTACCTGCGTATCCTTTTTCGGTCGCACGAAAAACCGCTCAGCCTGATCTGCGCAATTATCCAGTCAACCGCGAAAACGGGCGGATCAGGCTTGACAGTCTGTGGCAGCACTCAGAAGTTCACAGAACGCCGCTCGGAACTCGTTGATCCCATTAGGTCGCCTGTCGGTATTCCGCAATTTGGCACACTTCCGCCACAGGCTGTTAGCGGTTTTGGCAAATTCGCCCTCTTCAACGGGCAGGCCGGCGCGTAGAGAGTCTGCAAATAATCGCGCAGATCAGGCTGAGCGGTTTTAGGGCAAGTCGGAAACACTTACTCGGAACTTGAGCGTCAGCGGCTTCCCGGGATCGAGCGTGTAGTGATCCACTGTATCGCTGCGGCCGGGGAACGATGCCCCGACGAAGCCGTAATTCCGAAGGCACCACTGGTGGGGAGCGCCGGGGTTCTTCTCATCCGGAGTGATCCGTAGCACGGCCCTCTTTCCGCCGTAAACGCCCTCGAATTCGGCCCATTTTCGAGGAGTGCGGTCTTCGTCTTGAGCGATCGTCTGGCCGTCCGCGCGGACGATCGTATCGGTGCGCGGCGCAAACCGGGCGCTGACTCCGCCGTAGCTCTTACCGGCTTCGGTGGACCCTTCAAGCGTCACGGGCGCTCCCATGGCTTCCCAGGTTTCCAAATCCCCGTCCCGAGTCTCGCCGTGGACCGGCAGCGCGCGCATCACCACATGCTCTTTGACAATGTCTTTGCCATCCGCCTCCCAGAAGTTGTCCGCCGTCAGCGCGGCCTCCCTTGCGTTTGCTGTTACCGCCGGCATTTTGGATTGACGGGGCCGGGCGGTGAACTTCATCCAGATATCGTACGTAGCGCCGCCGGTCTTGACGACGGGCCAGGACCAGAACAACCCGCGGTGGTGAAAGTGATCCTGCGGGAAGTCGTCCAGCAACGAGACGCCCCCGGGAGCGTAGACCGGGAAGAAGTAACAGCAGCGGCGTTTGCTCTCGGGAACGCCTTCCTTCAGTTGCGGGCCATAGTCGTAAACCAGCGCGGCTTTCCGC
>CAWAOP010000005.1:0-10274 GCA_963783505.1 Terriglobia bacterium
TACAGGCGGAGCTAAAGAAGTGAGGGCCTGGAAGTGGGGCGGACCTCCCGGTCTGCCTTCGCGCGCGTAAGCTTCAGGCGGAGCCGAAAAAGTGACCGGCCTGGAGTCGCCTGGGCGCTCGCGTGGCCACCGCCGCGAGATTACTTGCGCCTATGTGGCCCCGTCCCGCGCTACCTCCGAAACAACTTCCACCAGACCAGCAACGCGCCAACCGGCGCTCCAATCAGCCACGCCCAGACCCGCAATGGCAGATGCGCCTGGAAAACGAACAGCAGCGCCGCATCCACCGCAAGCCCCGCAAGGCACGTAGTGAGAACCGCGGCGTTGGCCACCACCACCCAGTCGGGCTCCAGCCTCCCGCATTCGCGCCCAACGATAGAGAAACACGGCAATCCTGCCGAACGGCCATTTGTATAGCGGGCTCCCAGCCACGGCCCGTCGCGCCTCGATGTTTGCGATAGACGCCAGCACGCTCTTGCCGGCCCGTATGGCCCCCAAGCCTCCAAGTTCCTCCAGTACCGTGCCCGGGATCTCTTCCGTGAGAGGCCGGCCCGCGATCTCGCCTGGAGTGAACGGCGGTACGGTCGCCAGCCTTTAGGGCTTCCGCCGCTGTGGCCACCACCACCTCGTCTCGGCTTGGCCTTCCCACGGTTCCAAACCAGGTTCTTCCGGTCGAAGGAATGGACCGGGGCCTTCGTGTTGCGATCATACTGGCCCCACCGGTATCCCTGCTCGATGGCGCACTCGATGACGTGGGGCCATTCGACCTTGAGGATCTCGTCATGGCTCGCCTCGACGATCAGGTTGACCAGCGTCTCCCAATCCGCTTGCGTGGCCGAGCGCGGGTCCGCCCGATACTTGACGATGGCCGCCGCCAGCGGTCCCGTGGCGTCGCCTGCAATCGGGAAGCGTTTAACCAACTCCGCCGCATCCACGTCCGTCCTCTTGCCCACAGCCGCCAGCCGCTCCCGCGATAGCAAGCACTCCGTGAGCTGGCAGGACGCATCCAGACGGCCAATCATAATATCGTTGGCGCGCCAGCTTTTCTTGAAGAACCCTCCGAAGCAGCGCCAGGGTCCTTCCGCAAACCTTCTTTTCGACCGGCCCTTTGCTGGATCCCCGCTGCGCGTCGCGCGGGCTGAATCGAACGACCTGTACGATGTCGGTAGACTCGAACCCCGCTCCCATCAATATCGGGAACACCTGCCGGTCGATCCCCGGAAACCGGCAATACTCGCTTCTCAGCAGGGCTGCAATCTCCGCGTAGCCGAATGTCCGTATTGCAGTCTTATAGCGATCGTCGATTGCGTCGAGCAGGTTCTTCGGCTCCTCGGCCGCTTGCGAATCCTCCGGCGCGGCGTTTGCGGCCGTAGTCTCCGCTTCGGACCCGTCCGGCTCCACAATTTTGCGAAGATCCCGGTAGAACTTCGCCCGCGCCTCGCGCGTAGCCTCGGCGGGAACGGCCACCCCCGATCGAAGCACGCATCTCATCTTCTCCTCGATGTCCCCCCAAACCTTGATCGAGATGGACCTCAACTCCCCGTTCCGCTGGTCGTCCGCCAGCATGTCCAGATCCGGATGCGATGGCCCCAGTTCCCGCCAGGGATACGTCCACCTGTCCAGCCACCTGAGCATCGCCCATTCGGCGATCTCGTAGAGTTTGAAATAGTGATTCACCAAGTCCCACGCGGCCCCGGGAACCGCCGCACCCCCTCGCGCCCGGCGCATGAGAGCCTTGGAAACATGAGCCGCCCGGCGCATACGGAAAGCTACATCGTAGGCCGCCAGCGTTGCTCGCGGATCGCCGGGCCAGCGATCGAAGCTCTGCATGAGGATAGCGCCGGAACGCCGGTCCTCCGGCTTGGAAATGTACGGCCTCCCGTTCGCGTCGTTTAGAATGCATCCCACGGCCCTGTCGCGAATCTGAATCAACCGCGCCGCCAGATATGTCTTGTCGCCTTCTCCGTCCGGCAGGACGCCGGCTCGGTCCAGACAGTCCTGCGCCGCCCGATCCGCCGCCGGCATCGTGTCCAACATCCCTGCAATCCTCTGCGCCCTTTGATTGTGCTCCTCGATCGCCTCCAGGTCCCCTGCAATGCTCTGGTATCGCGGGATGCTCAGAAGCGCGTTCGTCGCGGCCTGAACCACCGTGGGCGAAGGGGGTTCTCCTTGCGGCGGGTCGAACATTTCCGGGTCGGGTTCCACATAGATCAGGAACCGTTTCACCTCGCGCGCGGCCGTCCGCCGGAAGATCGCGTCCATCGTCAACGTGAACGGCTTGTTGTTCAGAATCCCGCCGTCCAAATACACCGCGGGCCGTCGCAGCCGCCCCCATCGAAAGAAGAGCTTGTCTTTCTCGCCGACTTGAACCGGCTCGAAAGCCGCCGGGAAACACGAGGTGAGGCGCGCCAGCTTCGCCAGGTCCGCCGGCTTGGCGCTGCCCAGGTCGTTCTTGCGTTCGCCTCGGAAGGAAAGCGTGAAGAGCGCGCGGTGGTTCTTCACGTCGATGGCGTGGCCTTCGTCGTCGTACACCGTGTAAACGTCGCCGTTCGCGTCCGTGCCCGTCACTAACAGGCTGAGTTCCCCGATGTCCGGCGCCTGATCGTCCGGGACTAGCCGGCTCGCAAAGCACTCTTCGAGTTTTTCCTGGTAGTAATCGCTGCTGAGGATCGAGGTCGCTTTCTCGTCGTTCTCTTTCCTCAAAAGCTCCTGGATGTCCGCCTGATCGCGCCAGAGGTCCGCGGAAGGCGCGAAGCTCCGCTTGTTGGCCAGAGCGTAGGCCAGCATGATGCCGTTCACGCCGCCCGCCGAAGTCCCGCTGATGATGTCCACCACCGCGTCGGAATCGGTGAGCCACTTCAGCAGTCCGTACGGGCCATCGCCTCGGATGGCCCGGTGCAGTTCCTGTGCGACGCCGTTTTCGTACACGGCCAGCGACACGCCGCCGTAAAGGACTACTCCGAACCGGACCTGGCGCGTATACCTCATTAATGCCTCTTATATGTGGGGCGGGCCTCCTGGCCTGCCTTTTTGGTTCTCGAACGCGCCTTCACACAAAAACAAGGCAGCAGGTCCGCCCCACCCGCCGGCCCTGGCCTCTGCGATCGCGTCTTCGATAGAGCGCTGGCCTGAGGCCATGCGGCGCCGCACGGTAAGATGCGGGCCTCAATAATCCCGCTCGGAGACGCGCCCGCGCGCTCGCCGCTACTGACTGATATCCACCGCGGCTGTCGTGCCTTTGAGCCGCACGGATTTCAGCGTCTTCACGTCGAGCCCGTTTGGCAACGCAATGGTCGTTTCCGTCGCGGTCGCGCCGGCCACGAGCGGTATTGCGTCGGGAAGGACGCTTCCGTCCGTCTTGATCAACTCAAAGGCCGGATCGCTGCCGCCGCAGTCCTTCGTGGCTCACCAGTTGTTCTCCGGTGATTTTCAGCGATTTGCCGCCGTTCGCCGTTTCCGCCTTGGTGATCTTCGGCGTCGCCGCCACCATCAGTTTGTCCGTCGAGGGAGCGGAAAGCAGCGCGCCCACTTCCGCGAGCGCCACGTAACAGCCCGGCACAACCGTCTTATCGAACTTCGAAGTATCCAGCGTAAAGCTCGTTGCCGAGCTTGGGGCCGTCGTGCCGACCACGATGTCGCTCTTATCGTCTTTGGCCGCCTCGGGACGAATCTTGGCGCTGAACTTGTTCTTGGAGTTCGAATAGAAATTCGTCCCGGTGACGGTCGCTACCGTGGCGGGTGCGGCTTGCTGCACCTTCGTGATTGTGGGAGCTTGTAGCGTGTAAGTCGAGTTGACGGCGTACTTCTTGCTTTCCACTGTCGTTCCGTTCTTTGCGTCCTTCTCTACAGTCAGGCCGAATGCCACCGGCGGGTCGATTGGTTTCGCCAGCTTAAAAGTGAATTTCAGAAGCGAACCGGTACTGCCGTCTTTGGTCACGGCTATGTCGCTGACCCCGTCCAGGTCGATCTTGGGAATGCCGCCGGAGAGAAACTTCCCGCTAATCGAACCGCTCTTATCGCCGGCGATCGCCCACAGATCCGCGGTGGCTTTGTCCAAAGTGGTCGAGTCGATCGACGCGGGAACCGACAGTTGATCCACCGTCATAATTCCGCTTACCGAGACATGCACGTTATTGAGAGAAAGGGTGTTGAGAAAAGTGAACAGCGTGTCGTCCTCTACCGCTTTCTTTGCTGCTTCGGGGGTGCTGGCCGCGGCCGCATTCTTGAGCGCGCCGAGAAGTTTCTGAAAAGCCTTGTCGACGGCGTCTTGGCTGCCGAAGGCTCTGATCAGAATTGGCGCTATCAGCTTCTGCGTCTTTGGGTCGAGCGCCATCTGCGGCGGATTGAAAAACAAGGACGGGTGAGCCAGAAAGACCTCGCGCAGCGACGGCGTGAGGAATCGGTCGATCGGAAAGAAAGCGACCACGATATCCGAGCTTTGCTGCGGTATCACCTTGTTGTCCCGGAACCCGAAATCGCTGATGCGTTCTATCTGGCCTTCCAGAGCGTCGGGAAACAGCGACTGGTATCCCGGGACCACCGCCCCGTTCCACGCTCCTATCCCCGCGACCACGTCCTTGGTAAACGGAAAAGCGAACGCCACGCCGATCGAGCCCATGGCTTGCATGGCGCGCAGAGCCCAATTCCTGGTAGTCCACGGCTGGGCATCCAACATCTGGCCGCGAACAATGCGGTATTCGACGCTGGCCACCTGGCTCGCCTGGGAACACGAGACGTAGGTTTTTCCCGGCTGCCCGCAGTCCTGGTCCTTGGCGCCTCCAAGCGGGCCGGCGAATCCCCACTGGCTCAAGTCGATGTAGAGGCTTTGGAGGATCAAGGCCGCGTCGTTGCTGCGATTCGAGATATTGACCTCGATCACCGCATAACTGTCTGCCACCTTCCGCCCAAAAACACCACGCGCAATGTCCTTGGGCAGCATCACCGCCTCGATGTTTACGTTGTCCGCCACATTGATCGTCGCCGAAAGCGGCGCTCCCGCGGTCTGCGCGTCGGTGATCTGCTTTGGAACTGTGGCGCCGGCGTCGGTTTTGGCTGCGGGCGCGCTCGGTTGAGCGCTAGTCTGAGCATCCATGTAGCCAACGGCCGAGCAAAGCAATAAAGCGCTCAGCCACGGCGACCACAGCCGGAAGCCGCGTACGGCGGCCGCCGCTGAGTGTCCACGTGCGCTTTCGGCGAGGCAAATGGAAACAGCCGAGACGGCCAGCGGCGCTGTTTGGCTTTGGGATATTTCGATCGGCGGTCTCTGAGTTGATTTCAAGCGGTGCATGACAGTCGCTCTTTCTGCTGGATTGGTCCCTCGGGGAATTGGTACATTAATACGCCGCCTCTGCGGGTATTGTCAACCACATTTGCTATTAAAAATCGTTAATTATGCGCTATGGAGCTAAGAAATTGCGTGACCGAATAGCGCGAAACCGAACTCGGGCAGATAAGGTCACAAATCAATCGCTTGAACGGACCGCGGGGCCGCGCATCGCGCCGGGCAGCATCTTTCCCGCAGCCGGGCGCGGTCCCCGGCTCAGTCACGGCGCTTCGAAATATTCCTCCCCATAACAAAACAAATTACTTAAACTCACAAACAGCATTCTCTAGCCCTGGTCTTTTCAATGCTATGAGGCATACTGAATACGAGAGCAGTTCCTTATGAGCCGACCCACAATGATCCACCGGGCGCTGCTGGGCGAAGAAAAGGGGAATTGTGCACGCGTGCACGGAGAAAAACCGATAAGCCCTTACTTTTCAACAAAGGCGTCCCCAAAAACCGTGCACGTTTGCACAAACTGCTTCTCGGAAAAAGGGGACAAGCGGCGGCTTGGGATTACTCCACGAGAATCACATCCAGCGTCCGAGGGCCGTGGACGCCTTGGACTCGGGTCATCTCGATATCCGAGGTCGCCGAAGGCCCTGAAATTGTTGTAATTACACCGGCCCCGGCCGCGTGCAGCCGGCGGAACGCCTCGGGAACGGTCTCCATCACCTGCTCGGCGAGGACCACGCAGAGATGATAGTCCGGGACCAGAGTCACCGCGCGCCGGCCTTCCGCGCCGGAGTGAGTCAACGCAATGCTCCCTGTTGTCGCAATCGCCGCCGCGCAGCCTGTCAGCGCTCCCTCGGCGGCATCCAGTTCCGCGTGATCGTGCGGCCGGTCCGCGATGAACTCGATCTCATCCGGCAGCCAATCCTTAGGTAGACCCGAAGGAACCAGCAGCCTGCGTTTGCCTCTTGCCGCGGCGGCCTGAGCTATCGCCGCCGGAAGCTCGGCGCGGCCACATCGGTACACTCCGGCCCCGTAGTCGCGCAGCCTGTCAATAAATAACCCCAGCAACGCGTCCCCGTCCAGAGTCGCAGACGTTCGATAGTCCCGCGCTATGGAAGCGTAATCCGCCACCCGATCCATCGGCCGCAAACCAACCGCGCGACGGATCTTCGCGAGTATCTCTTCCCTCGCGGTCATCGTAAGCCCTCACCGTGCTCTCCGCACACGGTGACACCGCAAACGGCGACCGCGGACCCAAGCCCCGCAGGGCCGTAAGATAATAGCCGGGTGCCCTCGGGGCGCCGCAAGCCCTTGGGGACCTCGCCAAAGAAAATCGGCCCCGCAGGGGCGTAAGAGCATCGGGATACGGCGCTCATTCCTCTCCGCCCTCCTTTCGCCGCGACCACCACTCCCGGAACGACTCCTTCGGAATCGCGGCCAAATCGCGAAACGCCGTCCATCCAGCCAACATGCCGGGCAAATGCTGTAGCTTGCCTTCGCGCTCGAACGGAATCTGACCGATGCGCGCCAGCTTCTGCGCCGCCGCGAAATTTGTCCCGTTCGAAAGCGCCACGCCGGCCGCCTTCATCGCCAGCCGCTCGGCGAGTGGCGGATACCCGGCATCTACTAATTTGCTTCGCAGATGAATCAATATCTCCGGAATGTCGATCTTCACCGGACACGCTTCGTAACACGCGCCGCACAGCGACGACGCATACGGCAGAGACTTCGAATGCTCCATCGATTGAAGCTGCGGACTGACAATCGCTCCGATCGGACCGCTGTAAATCGAACCGTACGCATGCCCGCCCGTCTGCCGGTAAACGGGGCACGCATTGAGACACGCGCCGCAGCGAATGCAATCCAGCGTTTCGCGAGCTTCCGCATCCGCCAGAACTCCGGTGCGATTATTGTCGAGCAAAATCGCGTGGAACTCGCGCGGCCCATCGCCATCGGTCACTCCGGTCCAAATGGAGTTATATGGATTCATCCGCTCGCCCGTCGCCGAGCGCGGCAAAATCTGCAGGAACACTTCAAGATCGTCAAACGAAGGAATCACTTTCTCCACGCCGAGCATCGTGATTAGGACTTCAGGAAGCGTCACGCACATTCGTCCGTTGCCTTCCGACTCCACCACGCAAATCGAGCCCGTCTCGGCGATGGCAAAGTTCGCCCCGCTGAATCCTACCTTCACTCTCAAAAACTTCTTGCGCAGATAGGCGCGCGCAGCCGCCGCCAGGTCCTCCGGCCGGTCGCTCAGTTCCGTTAGGCCCATCTTCCGCATGAAGATGCGCCGGATCTCCGCGCGGTTGCGGTGCAAAGCCGGCACGACGATGTGCGATGGCTTGTCCTCGCCAAGTTGCACGATCAGGTTGGCCAAGTCGGTTTCGTGCGGAGTGATTCCCGCGGCTTCGAGCGCGACGTTGAGTTGCGTCTCATCCGAAGTCATTGTCTTGACCTTGATGACTTCGGACTGTCCCGTGCCCCGGATCAAGTCAATGACGATCTCGTTCGCTTCGTCCGCGTCCCGCGCCCAGTGCACCCGGCCGCCCGCACGCGTGCAGTTCGCCTCGAATCGCTCCAGATAGAAATCGAGATAGCGGAGCGTGTGTTCCTTGATGGCATGAGCCGCTGAGCGCAACTCCTGCCAGTCGGCCATCTCCGCAACGACCTTGGCTCGCTTGGCGCGAATGGTCTCCGTGGCGCGCCGGACGTTGCTCCGGACCTGCGCATCCGCTAACAGCCTCTTGGCCGCGGCCGGGAAGCTCGGCGCATGGCTCGCCTGCCCCACGCGAACGCTCATGACGCACTCCCCGATTCGGTCGAAGCGAGTATTTCGGCGACATGCAGGCATCGCACGCCCGCGCGCAGCCGGCTCATCGCTCCGCCGATGTGCATCAGGCAGGAATTGTCCACGCCCGCGCACACCTCCGCCTGCGTGTCCAGGATGCAGCGAATCTTCTCGGAAACCATCGCCGCGGAAACATCCGGATTCTTGATGGCGAACGTCCCGCCGAAACCGCAACACTGCTCGCGGTTGGGCAGTTCGGTCAGTCGGATTCCGCGCACGTTTTCGAGAAGTCTCCAGGGCTTATCGCCGATGTTAAGCGAGCGCATAGCATGGCAGGAAGTATGCAGTGTCACTGAGTGCGGAAAAAACGCGCCGACCTCGGTGACTCCGAGCCTGTCAGTCAGCAATTCGGTGAACTCGAACACTCGCGGAACCACCTCGCGCACCGCCGCGCGCAGCGACGCTTCACCGGACGCCTCCGCCATTTTCGGAAAGTGGTCGCGAATCATCGCCACACAGGACGCCGAAGGCGCGCAAATGGTCTCCGCATCCCCGTAGACCTTCAGAAAATGCTCCATCATCGGAAATGCGTCGCGCTGGTAGCCGGTGTTGTAATGCATCTGCCCGCAGCAAGTCTGTTCGCGCCGGAACTCGACCCGATGTCCGAGCCGCTCGGCACCCGCACCACCGCCTTCCCCGTCTCGGGAAACAGCATGTCGTTGTAGCAGGTGACGAATAGGGAGATTCGCATCGCGCCAAAAACTCAATCGCCCACCCTTACAGTCTCCGCATATGAAACCCGCCGTCCACGTTGATCGCTTGGCCGGTGGAGTAATCTAACAGGCCGTCGGCGATCGCACGCACGGCCTTGGCAACATCCGCTGTCTGACCGATGCGGCGCTGCGGCAGTAAGCCGCCGGCGATCAAGTCCTCGTACTTTTTCTCCACGCCGGAGATCATATCCGTGCGAATGATCCCTGGCCGTACCTCGAATACCGGTATCCCGGCATCCGCGAGGCGCGAAGCGAAGAGCGACACCGTCATGCTCAAACCGGCCTTGGAGACGCAGTACTCTCCGCGGTTGGTCGATGCCGTGTAA
This sequence comes from Terriglobia bacterium, assembly GCA_963783505.1. Classification (GTDB taxonomy): domain Bacteria; phylum Acidobacteriota; class Terriglobia; order Bryobacterales; family Bryobacteraceae; genus BOG-224. The sequence continues at coordinate 9,169 of CAWAOP010000005.1, forward strand.
GCGGAAATCGAAGTCACGAAGACGATCCGGCCCTTGCCAGATTCGGCCATCCATCTCGCGGCTTGTTGCGTCAGGAAATACGGACCCTTCAAGTTGCACGCGAGCACTTCATCGAAGCTCTCTTCGGTGGCCTCCAGCAGATCTCGGCGCTCGCGCGGCGCGATGCCGGCGTTATTCACCAGCAGATCGAGCGACTCGAAGCGGTCGCGCGCAAAGCGGATCAGCGCTTCCCGATCCGCCCGCGATGCAATGTCACACTGAACAATCTCGCAGCCTGCCTCATCGCGCAGCGATTCCGCGGCGTCACGCCGTCCGCGATACGTGGCGATCACCCGATGGGTTTTGGCGAGTTCTTCCGTGATGCCGCGGCCAATGCCCCGGCTCGCGCCCGTCACAATGCAAGTCGGCTTCTCCACCCGCGCGCTCCACACTCAGTGTAACGCTACCGAGCGGCCGCAATGCTCCGGAGATTGTTGTTATGCTCTTTTTGCGGCCCCAAACGGGTCACAACATGCCCAAGAATTCAATCTCCCCAGTAGTCGCGCCCGAACCGTTCGAGCGCCGGATCTTTCTTGTCCGTGGCAAGGAAGTAATGCTAAGCCCCGATCCGGCGGAGATCTATGGTGTAGAGCCCCGCGCTCCGATCCAGGCAGTCAAGCGCAATATGGAGCGCTTCCCTGACGACTTCATGTTTCAATTGAACGCCGGCGAGAACGCCAACTTGAAATCACAGACTGTGATTTCAAGTTGGGGCGGCCCGAGGCGCTCTACGCTGTACGCCTTTACGGAGCTCGAAGTCGCCATGCTCTCTTCCGTCCTCCGGAGCGAGCAGGCGATCCGCATGAACATCCAGATCATGCGAGCCTTCGTAAAGCTCCGTGAAACCTTGTCCTTTCACAAGGACCTGGCAAGAAGGCTCGAACAAGTCGAGATCAAGCTTCAGCGCCATGGAGCCGCGCTTGGGGTGCTGGTGGACGAGATCAAGAAACTGAAAGCGTCCCCGTCCGCACCAAGACGCCGCATCGGCTTCACGGGCTGACCCCCGGCATTCACGCCCTTGGCAGGTCTGGAGAACTGCCCCACTTAATTCTCAGTGGAGTGCAACC
>CAWAOP010000006.1:0-40144 GCA_963783505.1 Terriglobia bacterium
AAGCCGGAGGCTCGCTCCACAGGCGCGCTAGGAAGTGGGGAGGCGAACCGATAATGCATGTTATTAAAGCCGCTGACCACCAGGCGGTCAAGGGCCGGTAGGTTGAAGCGCATCATCGGTCTTTCTTGCCCTGGTTGCAGTTTCGGCAGAGGGTCTGAAGATTCTCGAGAGAATTCCCCCCTCCTCTCGCAACCGGGACGATATGATCCACTTCAAGCTCAACCTGATGATCTCTCGCTGGGCTGGCACCGCATCTTGTGCACCGATAATCATCACGCTTCAAGACGGCCCATTTATCCTTGAGCGGAATTGCTACGCGGGCAGGTTGTTCGGTATTTCCGGCGAGCAGCTTCTCCCTTGAGATCTTTCCATCGTGAAAAGCCGCAAGGGCCTCGCATGCCCCGCGCACGCTACCCCAGTAGCGCCTGTATGGAGATTCAGAGATTCGCTCCCCGAGAGTTGCGACTTGTCTCTTGCCAGGCGGGTACGCCAACTTCTTCCATACGTCTTCGAGATTGGCTATTAGCGCATCAGGCGAATGCCGCCTTTCTCTGCCTCCGCTGATGCCGATGAGCGCTAGCGCCTTCTTCCATGAACCGAATCGTTCGATTATCGTTGCGGAGCGGGGGCGCTTTCCGGGTAGCTCATCGTACTGCGTAGAAGCAAAGTAGCGTTCCCCAAGCACTTCAGTAGCAGATTGCAGCGCGGCCACAAGATCGCCGTCGCTCAAGCGAGTGCGCTTCGCCTTCAGATCGAAATGGAAACCGTCAGCCGCCATTTCAGTTCAAGGCTCTGCCCTGCCTCAGGTACGCAGGGGTATCGAAGTCGTCCATATCGGGCTCGGCTTCGGCGGCGGAAGTGGCTTCGGGTTCCGGCTCCGGCGCGCGCGCGGGCTCGTAACTCACGGGAGGCTCGAAGGGCGGAGCGGCCTCGACGGCTTGCGCCGGGGCGGGCGGAGGCGCGGCGGCTTGCGGCGGCTCCTGGCGGACGCCGGTGGCGATCACGGTGACCTTCACGGCGTCGCCCATGGCGTCATTGACGATGAGGCCGAGGTTCAACCACACGTCGGGATTCTGCGCGGCGTCGCGGACCAGCGTGCAGGCCTTATTGAGCTCGTGAAGGCCGAGAGTGTTCGCGCCGGTGACGTTCACCAGGATGCGGCGGGCGCCGGAGATGCGAGTGTCCTCCAGCAGCGGGCAGCCGATGGCCTGGCGGGCGGCTTCCACTGTGGCGTGCGGGCCGGCGGCGGTGGCCGTGCCGATCAGGGCGTAGCCCATGTCGGCCATCACGGCTTTGATGTCCGCAAAATTGCAGTTGATGGCGCCGGTGGAGTTGATGATATCGGCGACGCCCTCGACGGCCTGACGGAGCAGGTCGTCGGCGGCCTTGAATGCATCGAAGAGACTGGCGCCTTCGGGGATGAGCGCAAGCAGGCGCTCATTGGGAATGGTCATCACGGCGTCGACGCACGAGGTCAGCGTTTGAAGGCTCTCCTCCGCGATCGCCTGGCTCCGAGGTCCGGAGAAAGCGAAGGGCTTGGTGACCACGGCAACGGTGAGCGCGCCGAGCTCCTTGGCCAGCGAAGCGATGACGGGCAGCGCGCCGGTTCCGGTGCCGCGGCCGAGACCGGCCGCGACGAAGACCATGTCGGCGCCTTGGAGGAGCTCGACGATGTCATCGGTGTTGGCAAGCGCGGCCTGGCGGCCGGTTTCGCGATCGGAGCCCGCGCCGAGGCCCTTGGTAAGCTTGGGGCCGAGTTGCAGCTTGTTGGGCGACTGGCAGGCGGAGAGCGCCTGAGCGTCGGTATCCATGGCGTGGAACTCGACGCCTGAGAGCCCTTCGCGAACCAGGCGCGAAATGGCGTTGCATCCGCCGCCGCCCACTCCGATCACCTTGATGCGCGCGCCGGCGCGCGAATCCTCCTCCATCGCGTACTTCAGGTCGTCCACTTCCGCGGCGCCGATGACCATGGCGTTTCCCTCCTTCGTAGTTCAAGCTCAATGCCCGCCGCGGCCTTGCGGTCGCGGCTCGGTGCGTCAATGCGTAATTGCCTCAACCCACCGCTCCCTTACGGTCGCGGCTCGGATTCGGTCGGGGGCCGGTGCGTCGGTACGTAATTACTTCAGCCCAAAATCTTCGCTAGAAAGCCGGACCCGTCGCGCTGGCGACGGGCCTGATCCTTTAAGTTGGCCGAGTACATAGCCAAACCGGCCGCCACACTCCACTCGGGATCGTTCAAATCTTCGGGCCAATCGCGAATGCCGATTGGGAGGCCGAATCGCGCGTTACACTGGAGGACGCGTTCCGCCACGTCGCACACTTCGGAAAGCCTGGCGCCGCCGCCGGTCAGATACACGCCGCCGAGCAGGGCGTGCTCCATGCCCACGCGCTCCAGCTCGCCGCGCACGAAGCGGAACAGATCCTCGGAGCGCGCTTCCAGCACCTGGCAGACCAGCTTGCGGAGCACTCGCGTGCCCCGCGGCTTTCGTAAGGGGGCAATTCCAACCATAGGTTTTGCGGGATGGCAGCCATGATCGCGGCGCCGTATTCGAACTTGATGCGCTCGGCGTCGTTGAAGCTCAGGCAGAGCGCCTGGGCCAGATCGCGCGTGAAGTGGTCGCCGGAGATCTTAATGTTGGTGGCCAGGTGAAGGGCATCGCCGTAGTAAGCCACCAGGCCGGTGGACTGCGCGCCGATATCGACGATCGCGATTCCCTCGCGGCGGTCCTCGGGCAGCACCGCGCCGTAGCAAGCGGCGAGCGGCTTGAAGACCGTCTCTTCCACGGCCAGATGCGCGTGATTCACGGCGCCCACCAGTTTCTCGTGCTCCTTAACGGAGCCGGTGATGAGGTGGACGTTGACCTCGAGGTGCGACGCTTTCATCCCGCGCGGGTCGCGGTGGCCGGGGTGGCCGTCCACGACGAAATCCTGGATGGACATTTGGAGCAACATGCGGTCCTGCTGCCACTCCACGCGCGAGGCGTTCTCGACAACGCGATTGACCTCGCGCTGCGCAATCTCGCGTTGATAGCCCAGGTCCCATCCGCCGCGAGCGTTGGCGCCGCGCACGGTGGGGCCGCCGATGCCCACGACCGCGGTTTCGATGGAGACGCCCGCGCCGGCCTCGGCCGCACGGAGCGCGGCGCGAACCGCTTCCGTGAGCGCGGCCTGATCGGCGATCGTGCCTTTGGACCAAGCCTCGGAATCGCATTCGGCCGCGCCGAGGAAACGCAGCCCTCCGTTTTCCAACAGGCAGATAACCAGGCGCACCTTGCAACCGGCATCCAGCCCTGCCGCATAAATCGGTTTTGCCGCCATTTTCTGTCCCTTACCTCACTGCAATCCGCCCGTCGAGCCGGAGATCGAACACGGTAGCCTCCGGGGACTGGCTGTGTATTTCGGAATAATTGTTTACAAACGCCCGATAGCGGCGGGCGAAATCGCCGCCGCCTAAAATCAATTCGACTGCCCGGCCGCCGACTTGCGTCACCGCGCTCAAATCCGTGGGATTGGAGACATCCAGCTCCGATATTTCATTGGCGAGAAACCCCATGTCCCGCTGGAAGTTCAGGAAGGCCCGAACGCGCTCGCGGCGCTGCGCGTCGGTATCCTCGAGCGACAATCCGTTCAGCGCCGGAAACGCGAGCCGGCCCTGTTCGGGCGGCTCGAGTAAGATGCCCGATGCGTCCACCAGCATGGCGCCGGAGTGAAGCACGGCGAACGCAACGGGCTTGCGCTCGCGGATGCGCACGAGCAGGCGGTCCGGGAGGATGCGCGTGACGGAGGCGTCTTCCACCCAGTCGATGGCCAGCAGCCGGCGGCGGCGTTCGGCGAGCGCGATGGTGAATACGCTGCGGCCGAAGTCCTGTTCGAAGACGCTCATCACCTTTGCGCGGGGCGTGTAGACCAACCCCTGGATGGCAATGGCATCGCTCGATTCGCGCGAGAGCGTGAAGTGCGAATCGCTCACGGCGTAGTGATGAATGGCCAGCGCGCCCATGGCGGTCGATGCGCAGGCGGCCAAAGCCGCCGCCAGGCCCAGCCAGAGCCGCCAGCGAATTCCGGAAATAACTTTCTTCTCGCGCGTCATGACGCACGCTCCCTCAATTTCCGCAAGATCTTCTCGCCCGCCTGCCATACGCTGCCGGCGCCCATGGTGAGAATCACGTCGCCGGGCGCCGCGGCCGCCACAATGGCGTCCACTCCGCGCTCGAGCGAGCCCACGTACTCGACGCCGCGGTGGCCGAACTGGCGAATGCGCTCGACCAGCGCCTGAGCGGTGACGCCTTCGACGGGCTTTTCCGACGCCGCGTAAATATCCATGATGAACACCGTATCCGCCTCGTGAAACGAGCGTGCGAATTCGTCCATGAGGTGGAACGTGCGGGTGTACCGGTGCGGTTGGAAAATCGCGTGGATGCGCCGGAAACCGCACAGACGGGCGCTATCGAGCGTGGCGCGGATTTCGGTGGGGTGGTGGCCGTAATCGTCGATCACGGTAACGCCGTCCGCCTGCCCGACGGTCTGGAACCGGCGGTCCACGCCGCTGAATGCCGCAAGCGCTTCGCGAATGGCGTCGGGCTTGACTTCGAGCTCCAGCGCCGCCGCCGCCGCCGCGGTAGCGTTCAAAACGTTGTGACGGCCGGGAACCGGGAGGCGGAAGCGGCCCAGATCGGTTTCGCCGCGGCGCAAGGTGAACTCGCTGGCGAACGGGCCGCAGGCGACATCGAGCGCCTGCATGTACGCCTGCGACGTGGTTCCGTACGTGACCGTGCGGCGGCGAATGAAGGGGAGTATGGCCTGCACCTGCGGGTCGTCCAAACAGACAATAGCGGCGCCGTAGAACGGGACCTTGTTGACGAACTCGATGAACGCGGCGCGGATTTCCTCGATGCCGGAGTAGTGATCCAAATGCTCGCGATCGATGTTGGTGACCACGGCGATGATGGGAGCGAGCTTGAGGAACGAGCCGTCGCTTTCGTCGCTTTCGGCCACCAGAACGTCGCCTTTGCCCACGCGGGCGTTGGAACCGCCCATGGCAGCGGCTTTTCCGCCGACGATCACCGTGGGATCGAGCCCCGTGTGATTGAGGATGGCGGCGATCATGGACGTGGTGGTGGTCTTGCCGTGGCTGCCGGCTACCGCGACTCCGTATTTGAGGCGCATCAACTCGGCCAGGAACTCGCCGCGGAGGATGACCGGGATTTGCAGTCGGCGCGCCTCGCGGACTTCAGGGTTGGTTTCATCCACCGCTGAACTCACCACCAGGGCGCCGGCGCCGGCCACGTGGGAGGCGTCGTGCCCTTCCCATATACGCGCGCCGAGCGAAGAAAGCCGCTCGGTGGTGGCGGAGAGGCGCAGGTCGGAACCGGTGATCTCATAGCCGAGGTTCAGAAGGACCTCGGCGATAGCGCTCATGCCGATGCCGCCGATTCCGGTGAAGTGGACGCGTTGGAGTCGAAAAAACATTTCCTTACAGTATTGTTTCGGCTTGCGCCTCTTCTGTCAACGAAAATCCGCGCGCAATCGCGCGGCCTCCTCCAGAATGTCGGCGGCCCGTACGGCCGCTCCTGGTTTGGCCATGACGCGGGCGGCGCGGCCCATAAATTCGAGCGTTTCGGTCGTACCCGCGAAATCCGCCAGCAATCCGGCCAGCGCCGCGCCGGTCATTTCGGAGTCGCGAACCAGGCGCGACGCTCCGGCGCGTTCCATGGCTTCGGCGTTGCGCGTTTGATGATCGTCGGCGGCGAATGGGAACGGGATTAATACCGAAGGCTTGCCGGCCGCGGCCAGTTCCGAAACGGTGGATGCGCCCGAGCGGCTGACCACCACATCGGCGGCGGCGAATGCAGCGGGCATATCGGCGATGAAGGGGGCGACCTCGCCCGCGAGCCCCGTCTTGGCGAAATCGTCGCGCAACGGCTCGAAGGCCGCCGGGCCGGTTTGAAGCATCGTACGCACGGGAACGCCCGACTGCTTCAGCAGGGGCCAGCTTTCACGGGCGGCCTGGTTCAGCGTGCGCGAGCCCTGGCTTCCGCCTGTAATCAAAACGGAAAGGACGCTGGCGCGAGGCTTTGGAGCGATGCGGAAGAATTCTTCGCGGATCGGTATGCCGGTGAGTTCGGTGCGGGCGCCGGGGAATCCGGCCGCGGTCTCCGGGAAGTTGATCAGGGCGCGGAACGCGAAGCGCCCGATTACCCGGTTGGTGAAGCCCGGGACGGCGTTTGGCTCCATGATGACCACGGGAATCCGCCGGGCCAGCGCCGCCACGACGGGCGGACCGGCCGCGTAACCGCCGATGCTGAGGACTGCGGCGGCGCCGTGCAATAAGGGGAAGCACGCGGCCGTCGCGATGGGCAGGCGGCACAGCGTGGACAGACGTTTTCGCAGGCCCACGCGGTTGAGTCCGCCGATGCGGATGAACTTCACATCGAAACCCTCGGCCGGCACGAGACGCGCTTCGAGGCCGCGTTCGGTTCCAATGAACCAGACGCGGCGGCCCCGCTTGCGCAATTCGCGCGCGACGGCGAGGAGCGGAATCACGTGTCCGCCCGTGCCGCCGCCCAACATGACGAAGCTGGCTTCCAATTCTTACCCCGCATGCTCCGCTACGTTCATGAGGATGCCCATGAGCGCGAGCGTGCTCGATCAGAGAACTGCCGCCATAGCTGATCATGGGGAGCGGGATGCCCTTGGTGGGCGTGATGCCCAACGCAACGGTCATGTTGATCATGGCCTGCAATACGACCACGACCGTAGCGCCCAGAGCGAGATAGCGCCCCGCATCGTCTTTCAGCCGCCAGGCGGCCCTCATGCCGCGCCAGAAGATGGCCCCGAAACCGAGCAGTACCCCCGCCGTCCCGAAAAAGCCCAGCTCTTCGCCCACCGCGGCGTAAATGAAATCGGTGTGCACCTCCGGTACAAACAGCTTCTCGCGGCCGTTCATGAGGCCGACGCCCGCCAGCCCGCCGGAGCCGATGGCGATGCGCGATTGTTCGGCCTGGTAGTTCGTGTTCTGGGAGCGCAGGCTTTTATCCGTGCGCGACTTGATGTACCCGTGCGGATCGAGCCTGGAGATGATCTTGAAATCCGGATCGACGAAATTCACCACGCGGCGAAGCCGGTATGGCTGGACGGCGACGGAAATAAGCAGCCCGAGAACCGCCAGACCCGCGACGATGCCGCAGTAGCGCCATTCGAGACCGGCGACGAAAAACACCACCAGCGCGGCGGCGCCCAGCACGGCCGCGGTTCCCAGATCGGGCAGCACCACCCAAAACAGAACGGTTCCCACAGCCACCGCCGCGGGAAGGAGCGTATGCCAGAAATGGCTGATAGCGCGGCCTCGCCAGGTGACGAAGAAAGCCAGGAACACGACCAGCGCGGGCTTGGCCAGCTCCGAAGGTTGAAGGCTAAGCTGGAGGCTGGCCGGTCCGAGGTGCAGCCAGCGATGATGCGCGGAATCCAGGAAGTAGACCGCGACAAGCAGGATGACGGCCAGCCCGATGGCGGAGAATGCCACGGCCGGATTCAGGAACCTGCGGTAAGAAGTCTTCTTCAGAATCAGCATCGCGGTGATGGCCGCGAGCCACCAGCCGGCCTGGCGAAGCACGAAGCGCCAGCTCGATCCGAAACGCGGTTCCGCGCCGGCCATGAAAGAGGAGGCGCTGTACAGCATCACCAGTCCGAACGACGCCATGGCCAGTACGACGACGAAGAGGATCCAGTCTGTTCTTAAGCGTAATGGCATGTCAAATCCTGTCTGCTTCGCGACGCGGCATAGGCAGGCGAAAGCGCCTGCCCCACTCGGATCCAGTCTGTTCTTAGGCGTAGTGGCATGTCATTCCTTGGGCGCGAGTTGGTTCACGAGCCGCTTAAAAACTTCGCCGCGGTGTTCGAAGCTTCGAAACTGATCGAAACTGGCGCAGGCCGGGGCTAGCAGGACCGTGTCGCCCGCGCCGGCCTCGCGATAGGCATGATCGATGGCGGCCTCGATGGTTCCAGCGTGGATCAGCGGAACGGCGCCGTCCAGAAATGCGGCGATCTTCTCGCCCGCCGCGCCGATCAGCAGCGCAGCGCGCGCTTTGGCGGCGAGAGGCTCGCGCAGAGGCGTGTAATCCAGGCCCTTGTCCTTTCCGCCGAGAATCACCCATAAGCCGCCGCCGAACGCGCTTAGGGCCTTGAGAGCGGCGTCCACGCTGGTGGCTTTCGAGTCGTTGTAAAAGTCGATTCCGCTCACGCGGCGCACGAATTCGAGACGGTGCTCGACCGCTTGAAACGTGCGCACGGCGGCGGCGATAGCCTCGGGCTCGACGCCTGCGCGAGAAGCGGCCAGCGACGCGGCCAGCACGTTTTCCAGGTTGTGGCGGCCCAGGATGTGGACTTCGCCCGCCGCCATGAGCGGGGCGCCATCGAGAAGCAGTTCGTCCCCGCGAAGCCACGCTCCGGGTGAGACATCGCGCACGCCGCTGAACCAGAGCGGAGTGGCAGGGGTACGCTTCGCGTAGCCGCGGCAGACCTGGTCCTCGGCGTTCAGGACGGCGTAATCCCCGGTTCTCTGCATCTCGAACAACTGGCCTTTGGCGGCGGCATAGTTTTCGAAGGAGCGATGCCTGTCCAGGTGATTCTGAGTGACATTCAGCGCGAGAGCGATGTGCGCGTGGAAGGTGAAGCTGGTTTCGAGCTGAAAGCTGGAAAGCTCAAGAACGTTCCAGCCGTCTTCCGAAGAGCTATCGACCATCGCGGTGACCGGCGTTCCGATGTTTCCGCCGGTCTGAGTCTTGAGGCCCGCATGAGTCAGGATGTGGCCGATCAAACTGGTGGTGGTGGTCTTGCCGTTCGAACCGGTCACGCCGATGGTTCGCCCGCGCAGGAACGATGCGGCAAGCTCGACCTCGCCAATGACGCGCGCGCCGCGCCGCCGAGCCTCTTCGAGCGGAGGCAAATCGGCGGGAACGTCCGGCGAAACCACGACGAGCTCGCGGCCTTCGAAGACCCCCGGCGATTGAAGGCGGAAGGGAACGCCAAGCCGCTCCAGCAGTTCGGCCGCGCCGGGCAGTTGGTCGAGCGGCTTGAGATCGGTAGCCGCGATTTCCGCGCCTTCGCGCGCGAGCAGAACGAGCGACGCCAGGCCGGATTTCTTCAGCCCCACTACCAGCGACTTGGTTCCGCGAAGGGTCATCTCAGTTTCAACGTTGTTAGCGCGCACAGCGCCAGCACAAGGCCGATGATCCAGAAGCGCACGATGATTTTGGATTCGGTCCAACCCAGTTTCTCGAAGTGATGGTGCAGCGGCGCCATCTTGAAAATGCGTTTGCCGCCTCGCAGCTTGTAGCTGCCGACTTGAAGAATCACCGAGACGGCTTCGAGAATGAAAACGCCTCCGATAAAGAGCAACTGCACTTCCTGCTTGATCAGAATCGCGATCACGGCCATGGCGCCGCCCAGTCCCAGCGAGCCGACGTCGCCCATGAAGATCTCCGCCGGGTGCGCGTTAAACCACAGAAAGCCGAGGCTGGCGCCGGTCATGGCGCCGCACATGATGGTCAGTTCCGAGGTGTGCGGGTTGCGGTCCAGTTGGAGGTACTCGACCAGTTTGACGTGGCCTCCCACATAGGCGAGCACGGTGAGCGCGCCGGCGGCGATCACCATCAAGCCGATGGCGAGTCCGTCCAAGCCGTCCGTCAGGTTCACCGCGTTCGAGAAGAACACGACCACCAGCGCCACGAAGATAGCGAACGGAGCGACGCCAAGCACCAAGGTCCAGGAATTGGACATGAGCGACGGAATGAGCAGCGTGGGCGAGAAATGCTTGAAAAACGGGATGTTCATCGCCGTCGAAAAATCGCCGTAGGACCGCAGAACCAGCAGGATGGCGGCGAACAGGAAGCCCATGAGGAACTGGTAGACCAGTTTTCGCTTCCCGGTGAGGCCCAGGTTCTGCTGGTGCTTGACCTTCGCGTAATCGTCCAGGAAGCCCACATAGCCGAAGCCGACGAGCGCCGCCAGCGCCACCCAGACATAGATGTGACCCAGGTCGGCCCACAACAGAGTGGGAAGCACGATCGATACGACGATGAGCACGCCGCCCATGGTGGGCGTGCCGGCTTTTTTCTTGTGCGATTCCGGGCCTTCCTCGCGGATATACTGCCCGATCTGAAATTCGCGCAGCTTGCGGATCATCCACGGGCCCAGAGCGAGTCCGAAAACCAGCGCGGTGAGGCTCGCCAGCATCGTGCGGACGGTGGTGTACCGAAAGACGTTGAACGCCGTCACGTAACGGTGAAGCAGGATGTAGAAGAGATAGTAGAGCATGGGGATCGGAGCCTTCAGCCGTCAGCAGTGCGCTTTCGAGCATTCTCCTTTCGATCGAGGAGCGGTGCGGCAGGCGGCGTGGGGCAGGTTGGGAACCTGCGGCCGATTGGCAATCGGCCTCGCCGGGGCGGGTTATCAACCCGCCGCAGGCTGCCAGCCTGCCCCACAGGGCTGAGGGCTGAGAGCATCATCTCAGAAAGACCTCCAGTGCGCGCTCAATGTGGACGCCGCGCGAGCCTTTGAACAAGACTGCGTCGCCGGGGCGCGCTTCGCCGCGCGCCAACTGGCCGGCCTCGGCGGGGTCGTCCAGGAACCGAGTCGCGGGAAGACCCGCGCCGCGGGCGGCCTCGATCATCGCTTGGGCCATGCCCTGCACCCCGATGAGCAGATCGATTCCCTTCCCGGCCGCATAGGTTCCCACTTGGCGGTGCAGCGCTTCGGAGGCGCCGCCCAGTTCGAGCATTTCGCCGAGCACGGCGATGCGCTTCCCCGCGGGAGTCTCCCGCAGCACGTCAATCATGGATTGGGCCGCTTCCGGATTGGAGTTGTAACAGTCATTCCACACGGTGACGCCGTTGTGTACCATCCGCTCGCCACGCATGGCTCCGGGCGAGAACGAATGAACCGCTTCCTTCAGGCGTTCTGGAGCGATCCCCAATGCGTGAGATACGGCAAGCGCGGCCAGCAGGTTCATGACGCCGTGGCGACCCGCGATCTGGGCTTCGAAGTCCACGCCCACGGCCCGAAAGCGAACGCCCGAGGCCGAAAACTCGACGGCTTCGGCCCGCACATCGGCGCGCTCCGAAAAGCCAAAGGTGAGACTGCGGCCGGGATGCCGCTCGCGGAATGCGTAGACGCGCTCGTCATCCGCGTTCAGCACGGCCACGCCATCTGCTGGCAGCGATTCAATCAACTCGCGCTTGGCGGCGGCGACGCCCTCGATGGAACCGAAGAACTCGACGTGCGCGTAGCCCACGTTGGTGACTACGCCGATATTGGGCCGCGCCATGGCGGACAATTCCCGGATTTCGCCGGCGTGATTCATTCCGATTTCGAGCGCGGCTGCGCGGCATTCGGCCGGCAGGCGCAGTATCGAGAGCGGAACTCCGACGTGGTTATTTAGATTGCCGGTCGTTTTGCCGATAGGGCGATCGGCGGAGACCAAGTGCGCGATGGCATCCTTAGTCGTAGTCTTTCCCGCGCTCCCCGTCACGCCGATCGCGGTTCCGCCCCATCGGCGCCGCGCCCAGGCGGCAAGCATTTGCAGGGCGGCGAGCGAATCGCGCGCCAATAACTCGCGCGGCGCGCCGGTTGGCTTTTCGACGACTACGCCCACGGCGCCCTTCTGTGCGGCTAGCCTTGCGTAATCGTGCCCGTCGTGATTCGGGCCGCGCAGAGCGAAATAGAGATCGCCCGAGGCCAGCGTTCTTGTATCGACGCTCCAGCCAGTCGCGGGTAGCGCCGCGAGATCAGTCGAGATGTTCAGAGCTCGAGCGACTTCCTGAAGGTCGAACGTCATGGTCTACTCGCTCTTACCGAATCCGAAGCCGCGCAGCGTTTCGCGCACCACCTCGCGATCGTCGAACGGGATGGTCTTGTCCTTGAGAATCTGGTACGGCTCGTGGCCCTTACCGGCGACGATGACGGCGTCTCCCGCGCGCGCTTCCTTCAGAGCGCGAGCGATAGCCGCCGCGCGGTCCGGCTCCATGGCGTGCCGGGTATCGGTGCGGCGGATTCCGACGAGCGCGTCGTTCATGATGGCCAGCGGGTCTTCCGAGCGTGGATTGTCGCTGGTCAGGACCACGTAGTCGCTGCCTTCCGCCGCGGCCAGTCCCATCAGAGGACGCTTGGCGCGGTCGCGGTCTCCGCCGCATCCGAAGACCGTAATAATTCGTTTCGGTTTGAGGCCGCGCGTCACGGCGAGAATGCCGCGCAGGGCCGCATCCGTGTGCGCATAATCCACTACCACCAGAAACGGCTGTCCTTCGTCTATGCGCTCGAAGCGCCCTGGAACGGCGCGCAGGGACGCTACGCCGCGCGTGATGGTTTCCGGAGGCGCCCCCATCGCCAGCCCCGCGCCGGAGGCGGCGAGGATGTTGTAAACGTTGATTCTTCCGATGAGCATCGACTGCACTTCGAAACGCAGTTTGCCGCGCTGCACTTCGAATCTCAGCCCCGCGGGAGTGGAGGTAATGTGGGTTGCGCGCAGCGACGCTTCCCGGCCCAAACCATACCAAAGGGCTTCCGTTTCCGCCGCCGGGCGAATCTTGCGCGCCCACTCGTCGTCCCGGTTCAGCACGGCGAAACGCGGCGGCGGCGCGTTCTGGCCCTCGAACAAAGCGCACTTGGCCGCGAAATACCGCTCCATCGAGCCGTGGTAGTCCAGGTGATCGCGAGTCAGGTTGCTGAACACCGCGGTATGAAAGCGGAGACCGTAGACGCGGCCCAGCGCCAGCGCATGGGAGGAGACTTCCATTACCGCGCGCGTTCCCCCGGCCTGTTCCAGTTCGGCGAGGATGCGCGCAAGGTCGAGCGACTCGGGCGTGGTGTTGGCGGCCTTCAGAATGCGGTTCGCGAGATGGTATTCGATGGTGCCGATGAGCGCGGTGGTATTGCCGGCGGCGCGCAGGATGGAATCCACCAGGAACGCGGTCGTCGTTTTTCCGTTAGTCCCGGTGATGCCGCAAATTTCTATGCGGCTGTCCGGATTGCCGTAGAAAGCCCAGGACGCCATGGCGAGCGCGTAACGGCCGTGCTCGACCTGAATCCAGCGCGGCGCGAGATCGGCGGGAGCTTCGGCTTCGCTGACAATGGCGGCGGCCCCGCGCTCCAAAGCCTGGCGGGCGAAATCGCGGCCATCGGCGCGGCTCCCGGGGAAAGCGAAGAACAGATAGCCCGGCGCCACGCGGCGCGAATCGTATTCAATGCCGGCCATCTCCGCTGAAGCGAGGTCCGGCGGAAGCGGCCGGATCAGCCCGGCCTGCGCCAGCGCCTCGCCGAGATTCATGCCGCCGTCCCTCCGAGACCGCGGGACGCCATGGCTGTCCGCATAAACGTTAAGAAAAGGCCGATCCCGGCCAGTGGCGCAAGCCTCCAGGCTTGCAGAGTCGGCTGTCGAGCCGACTTTCTAGAGGCCGAGACGACTCTCGGCCCTGCAGGCTTGACAGCCTGCGCCACGGAATTGTCGGGAAGTGGCCTTATCTTAACGCCTATGATGGCTGTCCCCGTCATCTCTGGAACTCCACCTTAATGCGCGCGCCCGGCTGCAGCATCGTGCCGGCCGGAGGATTCTGATTGCGCGCGATGCCGCTTCCAGCGGGGAGTACCGTCACGCCGCGGGCGGCGGCTTCAGTCAGCACGGCGCGCACGGTCATGCCGCGGAAGTTGGGAACCTTTTCGTTGAGCGCCGCGGCGGGCGCGGAATCGTCGCCTTCATCCCGATCGTCGAGAATGTTGGGCGCGCCGGAGCCAGTGTCGTCCGGCGGCCCATCCACCGGTATCTTGGCCAATTGCGCCTTAGCCACAAGATTCCTGGCCGGCTGCTCCGGCCGGTCCTTCGGAACGTCCAGAATGCGCAGAGCTTCGGCGGCCACGGCGTGAAACACCGGAGCTGCCGCGACGCCGCCGAATCCCGATTCGCCGTGCGTCCCGTTGAGCGTGACCACCACCACAATGGCCGGATTGCCGAGCGGCGCAAAGCCCATGAACGAGCCGTTGTAGGCGTGTTCGTAGCGCTTTTCCGCGAAATTGAAAATCTGCGCGGAACCCGTCTTGCCTCCCACGGAATATCCCGAAAGCTGAGCCTTCGTCCCGGTGCCGTTCTCCACCACGCCCAACATCATTTCGCGCATGGTGGCGGCCGTATCCGCTTGAATCACGCGGACGGGCTTATCCGGCGCCGTGGTTTTATTGCCTTTCTTGAGCAACAGGCGTGGCTTCACTAGCAGACCGCCGCTGGCGATCACTGCGCCGGCCTGAGCGAGCTGGAGCGTGGTGACCGACACCTCCTGGCCCATCGAAACGCTGGCCAGCGAGGTTTTGCCCCACTCCGAAAGCTTGCGCAGTCTGCCGTGCGATTCGGCGGGCAGCGGTATGCCCGTCTTCGCGCCGAAGCCGAAACGGCGGACGTAGTTGTACATGTTCTCCTGGCCCACGCGCATCCCGATCATGATGGCGCCGATGTTGCTGGACTTGGCCAGCACTTCCCTCATGGGAACCACGCCCATAACGCCGACGTGCGCATCGTGAATCACGCGGCCGGGCAGGCTGAGGATGCCGCCGTGGCAGTTGATCATAGAATCGGGCCGCAGATCGGTGGTTTCGAGCGCGGCGGAGAGCGTCATCACCTTGAAGACCGAACCCGGCTCGAAAGGCACGGAGACGGCGTGATTCAGGCGGGCGGAGGGATCGTCGCCGGGCTGCGGCGGAAGGTTGGGGTCATAGGTGGGATAACTGGCGAGGGCCAGTATGTCGCCGTTGGCGGGATTCATCACCACGACGCTGCCGGATACGGCGTTGTGCAATTGGACCGCGGCCGCCAGTTCGCGCTCGGCCACATACTGCGTGCGCTGGTCGATGGTCAGAGTGATGGTTTCTCCGGGCCTCGCTTCCGTTATCGCCTCGGAGGCGATGGTCCGGCGGTTCACGTCGGTGATCAGCCGAACCTTGCCGGCCACGCCTTGCAGTTCGTCATCCAGCGCCTTTTCGATTCCCGAGTTGCCTTTCTCTTCGAAATCCACCGAGCCGAGGACATGTGCCGCGAGTTGTCCTCCGGGATAGCGCCGGATGTTCTCTTCCTCCATGACGATGTAGTCCACGGGCTGGCGGCGGATGCTCGCGTGCTCATCCGGCGTGATGCGGCGCTTCACCCACATGTAGCGCCGGTTGCTCTGTTGGGCGGCTTCAATTTTCGCGCGGAGATCGGCGCGGTCCAGGTGAAGCAGGCGGCTGAGCAGATCGGACGATGTCTCGGGATTGACGTGAACCGGATCGATAATGACGGACCAAACGGGGACGCTCAGCGCGAGAGGCTGGCCCGCGCGATCGAGAATCGCGCCTCTGGGAGCGAGGATTTCTTCCGGAACTTCCTGCTGGACTCGCGCCGCCTTGACATAGCGGTCGTGATGGACGATTTGAACCGATATCAACTTGGCCAGAATGATCGCGCCCCAAAGGAGTACGAATCCGGCGAACCAACGCAGACGACGCTCCGCCATCTCTCCCCGCGTGAACCAACCACGCCCCCCGCTCCGCTTAGCGCCTTACCATAGCTACCGACCCCTCGTCTCTCGGCTGGAGGGGAACCACCTGACCCGGCGCCGGAACCACCAGACCGCGCTCCTGCGCGAGACGGTCGAGATTCTGCTGGCTCAACGCCTGGGCCAAACCCAGATCAAGCACGCGGCGCTCTTCGAGCAGGCGCGTTTGTTCCGCCCGCAGTTCTTCCAAACGGTATCCCGCGAGGCGGTTGGCCACGTTTGGAGCGAAAAGGACTCCGAGCATCGCGAGTACCGCGCACGCGCCTCCCACCGCCGACCGGCAAATGCGCCCTTCGCGCGGATCGGGCTCTCGCTCGACGCGCTCGTTCATGATCTTCTTGGAAAAGAAGTACACGTCTTCGTGTGGAAGCGCGCGCAAACGAAACGGATCGTACGGTTCGGGAACCGGTACGGGACCGGGCTTCGGCCCGGCTACCGCTCTTCGAAGGAACGATGGGAGAGTCGCCATGTTTATCTCGCCGCCTCTCTGGCTCCGCCTCGCCTCAAGCGGATGGCCATCACAAAATCTCCAGCGCCCGCAACTTGGCGCTGCGCGAAGCCGGATTGCGAGCGAGTTCCTCGTCCTCCGGCTGTAAAGGATGCTTGGTGAGAATCGTCGCGCGGCCTGCCTGCTGAAGCGCGCGAAATTGAATCTTGACTTTTCGGTCCTCTAGAGACATAAAAGAAATTACGACCATGCGGCCGCCGCTCTCCAGCAGCGTTGGACCGATTTCGAGAAGCCGGTCGAGTTCGGAGTCTTCGTCGTTCACGGCTCTTCGCAGCGCCATGAACGTGCGGGTGGCGGGATGAATCGGGCCCGTCCGGCGCACGGCCCGCTCCAACACACCGGCCAGGTGTGCCGTGCTCCGTATGGGCCGTGCTCGGACGATTGCTCTGGCTGCCTTCCGCGCCCCCCTTTCTTCGCCGAGCCGATAAATCAGGTCGGCGAGCGCCTTTTCGGCGGTGTGATTGACGATATCGGCGGCTGTCATGCCCCCGGAACTGCGATCCATTCGCATGTCCAGTTCGCCGTCCGTCAAGATCGAAAAACCCCGCGATTCCGATGTCAATTGAAATCTGCTCACTCCCAGATCGGCGAGCAGTCCATTCACTTTGGCGCATCCCGCTCCATCCAACGCAGCGGGAAGATCGCTGAACGTTCCGTGATGAAATCGAATGCGCTCCGACCATGGCTCCGTGTTGCGCCGCGCCATCTCGAGCGATTCCGAGTCGCGGTCGTTCGAGATCACCAAACCCGTGGTCAGTTGTTGCGCAATCAAACCCGTGTGCCCGCCCAGCCCCGCGGTCGCGTCGAGATATTTCCCGCCGGGACGAATCGCCAGCAGCGCCAGCGCTTCGCTCGGCATGACCGGAATGTGAAGCATACGCGCTCACTTCATGCCAGCCTTTTGAAGTTTGAGGACCGCTTCCGGTCCGTTCGCCGCGGCGCGCTCCCTGCGCTTGTTGTAAGCATCCTCGCCAAGGAGCTCGATGTAGGCTCCGGAGCCGCGAAGGCGGATCGCCCCGGAGTCGAGCTTCAGCTCGCGGCGCAACTCGGCGGGGAGCATCATGCGCCCCTGCGAATCCATATCAACCTCGGCGCCCAGATCGTCGGCATTGAACCGGACCACATCGGCCGCGTCGGGGTCTTCGCAATAGGTATCGAGAAGCCGGAGGTTCTCCCTCCATGTGAGAATGGGATATATGCGGCCGATCTGGCGATCTAGTGACGTGACAAAAAACCTCGCAAAGCCCGCTTTGGAGAGACAGTCATGGAAATCCGTGGGAAGTTTTAGGCGGCCTTTCTCGTCCGCGCGGGTGGTATACATACTTAGCGGCATGCCTGCGATGACCGAGATTTGGTTCGCGGAGTCCACTAGAGACCAACTCTTTCTACCCTAAACCCGCCCTGGCCACTTTGATCCACACAGAGAATGGTACGCTAACTCGTCACCCAATTTCAAGCAAATTCTTTAAGGTGTTGGAGAGGAGTGTCTTATCAGTCAGGTCACTGCATGTCTGCTACTTACAACCAGATAGCTACTTTTCCACAAAAAGCAAATAAAAGGCGAAACCTTACTTATTGCCAGGACTAAGTGGCTAAGGTGGCATCAAGTGGCCAGGCCGGACCGTTACTGAATGCCCTCAGGCCGGGTCTAAGATTCGGATTCTACGGTGTCGCTCCACTTCTCTCCACAGCGAGGGTTCTTCGGGTATTGGGGATCGGGACCCCGGCCGGGAATGGGCGGGTCATAGCAGGAACGCTGCGGGGTCTGGCATTCAATTAGGCGAATAAATAGCGAACATACTCGAATCCGGCCCGGCGTTTCACTGACTCAATGGCGAACACCCGGTGCAACGGCGATACTGAATAATCGGACATGCGCGGAGACAGGACTTATTCCATAGCGTGCGCGTCTTTGGCGATAGCCTGCGTCCTGGCGAGCATGCCAATGCTCGAAATGGGCGTCAACGACGACTGGTCGTACGCCTGGACCGCGCGCGGCCTGGCTCAAACCGGCCACTTCACTTACAGCGGATGGAGCGAGCCGATGCTGGGCGTTCAAGCGACCTGGGCCGCCGCGCTGATCCGCCTGTTTGGGTTCTCCTTCACGGTGGTTCGGCTCTCCACGCTTCCGTTCGCGGGCGGGTGCGCCTTCCTTTTATATGTGCTGGCGCGCCGGGCCGGCTTGAACGCGGCGTATGCGGCATTCGGATCGCTTGCCGTCGCCGTGTCGCCGCTGTTCATTCCGCTTTCGGCCTCGTTCATGACGGATGGTCCGAGCTACTTTTTCTGGCTGGCCTGCGTGTACTGCGCGGAGCGGGCCGCGCGAGGCCGGGGACCGGTTCGCGCGGGCGCGTGGATGGCGGCCGCGGCGGCGGCTGGCGTTGCCGGCGGCTCGGTCCGTCAGGTGGTCTGGATGGTTCCGGTTGTGGCGTTAGCGGCGGTAGCGTGGCTGCGGCGGAGCGAGAAACTGGTGGTCGCGATTGCGGCCGTGTGCGGCTGCGCGTCGGTGGGAGCGAGCGCTCTGTGCCTGAAGTGGTTTTTATCTCAGCCCAACGCACAGTTGCTGACCGGATCCCAAGCCCCCGGATGGCCCGATTTCCCGATCTACGCTCTCGCCTCAGTTGTATGGCTGACGGTCGGCGGAGCCTTGTTCGCGCTACCGGCCATGACGCTCGAAGCGCTCGGCTGGGGCAAGGAATCGCACGCGCGGGGTCCGGTGATTCTTGCGCTCGCTACGGTGGCCGCGCTGGCGGCCCTGCACTGGTGTTTTCGGCAGGACCTGCTGGTGGGCAACACCGTGACACTGTTCGGCGTGCTCAACGGAGTCGGCGAGGCGCTCGGCGCGAGGCCGGTCGTCGTGACCCCGTTTGTGCGCGCGCTGCTCAAGTTGGCGCTGGTCGTTGGTGGAACGGCGACGCTCGCAAACATCGCCGGCGCCGCGAGGCGGGCGAGGCTTCCGCGTTTCGTGCAAATGGACGCGCGGGACGAAGCCGCCGGGATGCTTCGATTCTTATGGCTCATGGCGCCATCGTGCCTGATCTACGGCGCCGTGTTGCTCTACCGCGGAATCCTGTTCGACCGTTACCTGGTTCCTCTGTTCCCGGTGGTGATTTTCCCGCTGCTGTGGCGGCAGCAGCGCCGAATCGCGAGCTCGCCGCCTCTGGCCGCATGGGCCGTGCTGGTTGTAATGGCGGCGTACGGCGTTGCCACCACGCACGATTATTACGCGGCGAGCCGGGCGCGGTATCGGGCCATGGGCGCGTTACTCGCGGCCGGAATTCCGCGCGCGAACATCACCGTCGGGCTGGAGAGCGATGCTTGGGCGGAGTTGGAACACACGGGCCACATCGCCGCGGCGGTGGTTCCCACGGAGCGGAAGAGTTGGTGGCCGGAGCGGCCCAAGCCCGCTTCCACCGCCTCGCCTTCAGGATGGTTTTGGCGCAAGGCGCCAAGCATCGGGCCAGCCTATTTCGTGACGTATTCGAGATTCACCGACCTGCACGACGCATCGCCGCCGGTGGCCTACGTGACGTGGATGCCGCCGGCCA
Organism: Terriglobia bacterium; assembly: GCA_963783505.1. GTDB lineage: Bacteria > Acidobacteriota > Terriglobia > Bryobacterales > Bryobacteraceae > BOG-224. The sequence goes on from CAWAOP010000006.1 coordinate 19,629, forward strand.
AGCGGCAAGTGTTTACGCAGGCGAGGTAGGGGGCCGGGGTGCGGCCTTCGGCCGCAGGTAAGCAGGATCGGAACTGCCGTTCGAGTGTTGAGAGATTGACGCCGATACGTTCTTCACTAGACGAAACTACCGGCTGGAGCGACGGCCTTGAGTTCTCCCCAACCCCTAGCCCCCGATCCCCAGCCCCCAATTTGGCCCCTGACTTACACCTGCGCCGTAGATCCTGCGCGGGCGAAGCCTAGCAGGCGGTCGTCGAATTCGAAGCCGGCCGTGCGAGGCTTGTGGTTGCGCAGATACCACTTGTAGGTTTCCTTGAGACCGGCTTCGAATGGCGTCACCGGAACTTTCAGAACCCGCGGAGTCTTACCCATGTACTCGGTGATGGGCGGAAGGTCGAGGTACTCGCCGAAATAAAAGGGTTCGCTCATCGCATTGCCGCCGGCGGACAGTATGGCGTCCCGAGGAATGCGGGCCAGCGCCGGCTCGACGCCCGCGACGCGAGCCATCTTTTCCACCAGATCGATATGCGTCACCGGGCGCGACTCGCCGATGTTGAACGCCTCGCCCACCGCGCGCGGCTCGCTCATGGCGTTTACCATGGCTTGCACGAGGTCCCGCACGTATGCGAACTGCATGAGGCGATGACCATCGCCGGGGATGATGATGGGCCGGCCGGCGCGCAGGCGATCCCAGAAGAACTGCTCCCGGTAAAACGGATTCCCCGGACCATAGACGAACGGCGGCCGGAACGTAACCACAGGCAGGCCGTTCTTGACGTGCATCCGGAAAAGGAACCGCTCGGACATGGCCTTGTTCCGGATGTATGGGTCGGAGTGGTAATCCGGCGCGAGCGGATCGCTCTCCTTGTGATTTAGGCCGTCGCCGTACGCGGCCACGCTCGATAGGAATATGTATCTGGAAAGACGGTCGTTGAAAAGACCGACCGTCGCCTCGACGTGCGCGGCGGTGGTTCCCCGCTCCCAATCGTATACGTTGTCGAAAACAACGTCATACTGCCGGCCGAGCAGGGCCTCGCGCATGGACTCGACGTCGTTGCGGTCAGCCATGAGATTCTCCACGCGCCGGCCGAAATCGTGCTTCGGCTTGCGGTGAAGAATCGTTACGTCGTGGCCCCCCTTTACCAGTTCGTCAACCAGTTGACGACCGATAAAGAGGGTTCCCCCGATGACCAGTACCTTCATAATCTCCCAATACTGTTAGACGCAGCGATGCGGAAAAACATTTCGGCGGGAACCCGCGCGGCAAAATGCGCCTGCGCTTTTCCGCCAGACCCGCAACGCGAATGGGCTTCTACTAAACGATACAGCACCTAGTCGTAATATTCCAGCCCCAGATGCGTAATGAGGTCCTCGCCCCGCATCCACCGGAGCGTGTTCTTCAGCTTCATGAGCTGAATGAAGATGTCGTGCTCCGGGTAGAGTCCAGGCGCGTGCATGGGGGCCTTGAAGTAGAAACTCAGCCATTCCTGTATGCCGCGCATGCCGGCTCGCTGGGCCAAATCCATGAAGAGGACCAGATCGAGCACCAGCGGCGCCGCCAGGATGGAATCCCGGCACAGGAAATTGATCTTGATCTGCATCGGATAGCCGAGCCACCCGAAGATGTCGATATTGTCCCAACCCTCTTTGGCGTCGCCCCGAGGCGGATAGTACTCGATGCGGACCTTGTGGTAAAAGTCCTTGTACAAATCCGGGTAAAGCTCCCGCTGGAGGATGTACTCGAGAACCGAGCTCTTGGTGATTTCCTTGGAGCGGAAAGATCCCGGGTCGTCCAGCACTTCGCCGTCGCGGTTGCCCAGAATGTTGGTGGAAAACCATCCGTTGAGCCCCAACATGCGCGACTTCAAGCCGGGCGCAATCAGGGTTTTCATAAACGTCTGGCCGCTTTTGTAATCCTTCCCGCTGAGCGGAACGTTCCTGTTGCGTGCGAGTTCCAGAAGCGCGGGCATGTCCGTGGTGATGTGCGGGGCGCCGTTGGCGTGCGGAACGCCCATCTTGAGCGCCGCGTAAGCGTAGATCTGGCTGGGGGAGATTTCGGGGTCGTTGTTGTGGAGGCCTTTTTCGAAGGCTTCCAGGCTGGCATGAACCGGGCCCGCCGGGTGGAAAACTTCGGTGGATCCGCACCAGATCATCACCAGCCGGGAAACGCCGGTCTCGGCTTTGAACCGCCGAATATCGTCCATCACCATCTCGGCGTAGTCCATTTTGGAGCCGCCGGTCTTGACGTTGGGGCCGTGCAGGCGATGCACGTAATCCGGGTCGAAAACCGCGGTCATCGGCTTGATCGCCGAGAGGGGTTCCTTGAGTCGATCCAGGAGAGCCGGTTCGAGCACGCCGGCCTTCACTGCGGCTTCGTAGCCGTTATCCTCGAAGATGTCCCAACCACCCACCACCAAGTCGTCGATGCCAGCGAGCGGGACGAAATCCCGGATGGCCGGACTGCGGCCTTCGGTGCGCTTCCCCAGGCGGACGGTCCCCAGTTGAGTCAGGGACCCGATGGGCTTCCCCAGGCCCCTCTTAATCGCTTCCAACCCGGCGATGAACGTGGTGGTGACCGCTCCAATGCCGGGAATCAGTACGCCAAGCTTGCCCTCCGCGGGCGCAATTCGGACGCTCTCTTCTTTAGGCAATTCGTTCTCCGGACAGCTCCCCGGTCAGCGCGTTCCTCGCGGCTGTAACGCGACCGTAATCCTTGGCGGGTCACAGGCGCGCACGCGGTCCGTGGCAAGCGGTCGAAATGTTATAATAGCGCCTTAATGCCGGAACGCGCCACCGCCGCCCTTTCGGCCATCATCGCGGACGACGAACAACTCGCCCGAGAAGAACTCTCCTACCTGCTCAGGGATTTCCCGGAAGTTGAAGTTATTGCTACTGGTTCCAATGGTTTGGAAGCGGTAAACCTGATCCGCAAGCTGGAGCCGGAGGTCGCTTTTCTGGACGTCCAAATGCCCGGACTGGACGGCATGGGCGTAGTACGAAAACTACGCGAGGCGCAGGCGGAGATGCCGCACATCGTGTTCGTCACGGCATACGACCAGTACGCCGTGGAGGCGTTCCGGCTGGAAGCGCAAGACTACCTCCTGAAGCCCGTGGACAAAGCTCGCCTAGGGGAAACCCTGGAGCGAGTCCGGAGAGCGATTCAGGAGAAGCGCGTCGAGCCGGCCGCCGTAGCCGCGGGCGCGGGCGCATCCACCAGCCGGCCCGCCGGCCAGCCCGGCCCGCGCACCAAGCTGCTGGTGCGGGCCAACAGCCGAAACTTCATTGTCGATTCCAGCCAGATGGTCTACGCGACCATCGACGATGGGGTCATCACCCTGGTGACGACGACGATGGAGGGAGTCTCCAACTACCGCACCATCGAGGACCTTCAGGAAAGCCTCGACCGCGACACGTTCTGGCGGGTACACCGTTCCTACCTGGTGAACATCAACCGGATCAAGGAAGTGGTGCCGTGGTTCAAATCCAGCTACCAGCTCCGAATGGACGACCGCAAGCAGACCGAAATTCCGGTCAGCCGGGTGCAAACGCGGCGGCTGCGGGAATTGTTCAAGCTTTGACGCTTCCGAGGGAAGCGATAGCGAGGATACGATAATGGCGGAAACGAACACGTACCCCTTGCGCTTGCCGCGCTCGCTGAAAGCGGCGGTCGAACGCATGAGCCGGGAAGACGGAACGAGCATCAACCAGTTCGTGGCGTCGGCCGTGGCCGAGAAAGTATCGGCCCTGGCGACGGCGCGGTTCTTCGAGGACCGGAAGGCCCGTGCCGAATTCCGCGCCTTTGACAGAATCATGAGACGCCGCCGGGGCGCTCCGCCCCAAGAAGGCGATGAGAACCCCAGTCAGGCCCCACGCAGCCCGGATGGCCAGGCCACTCCTTCACGGCGGCGCCGCCAACCGTAATCCCTTCTGCCGGATCTCCTTCCCTGGTGGTCCGGGGCTTTCATAACCTGCATCATCGGTTAGCCTCCGCACTTCCAACCGAGGTTGTGGAGCGAGCCTTCGGCTTGCCACGTCGACATTCGTGCCGACGTTTGGCCGCCCCATGCCGGCAAGAAAGCCGGCATGGCAGGCGTGGACGCCCACTCCACGGCGCGCTGGATATTCGTTAATCCGCTTGCCGCAGACCAGTAGAATCGCGGCGCGCCATATGCGAGAATCGTGCGCGGGGAGAATCCGTAGATGCCGATTCGTCGTCGCGACCTTTTCAAAACTATGGGAGCCGCCGGGCTCATCGAGCTGGCGCTTCCCAGGGAACAGAAAGCGCAGCAATTGGTGGCGCAAGCCACGCGGGGAATGCCCGCGCCGAAGATCAAGGATGTGAGCGTGATCGAGTGCGCTCCGGCCGGCGTGCGGCTGACCGTGGTGAAGATCTCGACCGATCAGGACGGCCTTTACGGCTACGGGTGCGCCACCTTCACGCAACGCGCGGATCTGGTCAAACCCGCCGTCGAGAAATATCTCAAGCCGTTCCTGATGGGCAAGACCACGGACCGGATCGAGGATATCTGGCAGGCCTGTTACGACAGCTCCTATTGGAAGAACGGTCCCGTACTGAACAATGCCATCAGCGGCGTGGACCAGGCGCTCTGGGACATCAAGGGCCGGCAGGCGAATATGCCCGTGTATCAGCTTGTGGGCGGGAAGTGCCGTGAAGCCGCGGATTGCTACGCCCACGCATCGGGCGCGGACTACCCGCAGGTGGTCGAGTCGGCGAAGAGCTACATGGCCCAGGGCTTTCGAAACGTTCGCGTCGAGATCGGCGTGCCGGGCATGTCGGGTTATGGCGCGGGCGCGAACGGCCCGCGCGTGGCGGCGCTGCACGATGGGGCCGTATTCGAACCGGCCGTGTATCTGCGGCGCGCGGTGAAGATGCTGGAGACCTGCCGCGCCCAACTGGGCGACGAAGTCGAGCTTCTGCACGATATGCACGAACGGGTTTCGCCCAACCAGGCCGTGCAGTTCTGCAAGGACGTGGAGAAGTTCAAGCTGTTTTTTGTCGAAGATCCGCTATCTCCGGAAGACATCTCCTACTTCCGCCAGATCCGCCAACAGTGCGCCACGCCGGTCGCCATGGGAGAGCTTTTTAATAGTCCGCACGAATGGCAGCCGTTGATGCAGGAACATCTCATCGACTACATTCGCGTCCACGTGTCGCAGGCGGGCGGGTTTACTCCCGCGCGCAAAATCGCCATTCTCGGCGAATTGAACGGCGTCAAGACGGCGTGGCATGGGCCGGGCGACGTTTCGCCGATCGGCCACATGGCGAACGTGACCCTGGACGTGGTGAGTTATAACTTCGGCATCCAGGAGTATTCGGAGTTCAACGCCCGGACGCAAGAGATCTTCCACGGTTGTCCCGGTGATGAAGGACGGATATCTCTGGGTTAGCGAGAAGCCCGGATGGGGAATCGAGATCGACGAGGCGGCCGCGGCCAAGGCTCCGTTCACCAACGGCCGAAATAATCTCAACGGCGGCTGGGGCGAAGTGCGCCGGCGGGACGGGACGATTATTAAGCAGTGAGGTGAGTCGCACGTCGTCCGTCGTGCGTCGTCAGTCGTCGGATTCCGGTAGCAATTGGAGAGTTGTGAGCTTTGAGCGGTCAGAAGGCGGCCGGAGCTGACGGACGGAAGGTCGAGCACTGACGACGAACGCCGGACCACCGAGGTGATTATGTCATTGACAAGAATGGGACTGCTCGCAACGCTTCTTGGTTCGGGTCTGGCGGTCTGGCTCTCGGGCCAGCCCTCCGCTGGAAACCTCGTTGTGGATTCGGCGCCATCGCACGTGGCGAACTCGTTCAGTCCGCCGCGTGCGCTGGGCGGGGCCATCGACCGGCTGCGCGGCGGAGCGACTAAAGAGGCCAATGAGCGGAACACGGATAAGCTGCTCACCGATCCGGTGCTGAAGGAACTCCTCGGCGCGGGCTGGGGAACGGTCACGTATCGCCAGAACACCGAGTTGATGATCGAAGCCTGGCATTGGAACGATCGGGGAACGTGGAGCAACGCGGCCAAACAGGAAGGGTACTTCACGGGAAGCGCCGATACCAGCCGCGAACCGATCAAACACTCCTGGGCGTATCCGCTTCCGCATCGCGGAGCCACCCAGGGCGATGGGAACGGCTGGAGCCGGCTCACCGACGGCGACCCACAGTCGTATTGGAAGAGCAACCCCTATCTGACCAAGGCTTACACGGGCGAGGACGACTCGCTTCATCCGCAATGGGTCATGATCGACCTGGGCGCGAAGAAGGATGTCAACGCCATGCGCATCGCCTGGGCCAATCCCTACGCGAAGAAGTATTACGTCCAGTTCTGGACCGGCGAGCGGGAGCCGTTCTACGAAGGCATCGACAAGGGCGCGTGGCAGACGTTTCCGATGGGAGCGATCGGCGATGGTAAAGGCGGTGTGGCCACGCTGAAGCTGGTCAACTGGAAGATTCCGGCGCGCTATCTCCGCATCTGGATGCTCGAGTCGTCGAACACCTGCGACACGCATGGACCGGAAGACCGCCGTGACTGCGTCGGATATGCGATCGACGAGTTGTACATTGGAACCATTTCGGACGACGGCGAATTCACGGATCTTGTCAAGCACCAGCCCAACCGGCAGCAGACCATCACGTGGCCCTCGTCGGTGGACCCGTGGCACTCGGCCAAGGATCTGGACTACGGCAGGGGCGATCAGATCGGCTTCGACTTCTTCTTCACCTGCGGCGTAACGCGGGGTCTGCCGGCGATGATACCTGTCGCGGTGCTCTATACGATTCCGGAGGACGCGGCGAACGAGATCGCTTACCTCTATAAGCGGAAATATCCGATCTCGTGGATCGAGATGGGCGAGGAGGCCGACGGCCAGCGCGTGCTGCCGGAAGATTACGCCGCGCTGTACGTCCAGTTCGCCAGGGCCATCCACAAGCTGACCCCCTCGGCGCCGCTCGGCGGCCCGGCGTACGAAGGAACGCAGGGCGATGTGGATTCATGGGCGAACGGGAACGGAGAGGTCTCCTTCACGCGCCGCTTCGTCAACTACCTTACGGCGCACGGAAGCCTGAAGGATTTCAGCTTCTTTTCCTTCGAGCACTACCCCTGCCAGGGCAACCCCCAATGCCGGGACTGGGGTTCGCTTTACTGGGAGCCGGACTTTGTGAGCCACGTAGTTCAGGCCTGGAAGGATAACGGCCTGCCGCCGAATATTCCCTTCTTCATGACCGAAGGCAACGACCTGGGTGAAGGCGGTTCGGGGACGGTGAAAGCGGGGCTGTGGCTGGCGGATTATGTCGGCGCCATGATGACCGCGGGCGCGAGCGGCACGTATTATTTCCATTACATCGCCTCGCCGGGCAGAGGGGGCGGCGGAGGCTTTTTGCCCATGGATCAGGATGGCCACGTGAGAAGCTACATGCCTCAGTACCTGGCTACCCAGGTGATCGCCAAGGAGTGGGTCCAGCCGGTGGACGCCGCGCATAAGCTGTACAAGGTATCGAGCGACGTGAAGGACCAGGACGGACACACGCTGGTGACCGCGTACGCCGTGGAGCGCCCGGATGGCCAGTGGTCCATCATGGCGATTAACAAGGACCCCGAAAACGACCACGCCGGTGAGAGTGAGGTTCGCCGATCCGGTGAGCGGACGCGTTCGCTATTTCTCCGGCGCGGTGGACCGTGTTGCATTCGGAGCGGCCGAGTGGGTCTGGCGCCCCGACCCGGTTCCCGCGGACGCGCAGCCGGCGCCGGCCGGACGCGGCGCGGGCGGCGGCGGCCGGGGCCGCGGCTCCAGCGGTCATGCGGAGCCCGACGGTCCGCCGTCGAAGACCTCAATCGCGTCGCAGGGCGCCGGCACGGAGTACCAGCTTCCCAAGGCATCCATCGTCGTGCTGCGGGGAAGGCTTACGAACTGAACGATTTCGGGCAGCCGCTTTTTCGCGGAGCGCCGCCTCAGATTCTCCGCTTGCGTCCGATAAGGAAAAGCGTGAACCGCTTCCTGGAGGACGCCGTGGGGATCTTTGAAATCGCCTCGAGTGCGGCTGGCGAAGGGCAGCCCGCGGAGACGGCAGTTCTGGTGGAATCCTCCGGCGGCTTGCGCGTCGTGGATGCGTCCGGCTGGCAGGCGGACGCATTGCGGCAGCAGTACGGCGCGCAAGCCGTTTTTCAGATCAGCCGGTTTGCCGGAGCGGTGCGCGTAGCGGGCCGGTCGGGCGAGCAGCGCTGCGATTTGGAGACTGCGCCCGCCGCGACAACGATCGCGGCATTGGCCGAAATTCGCCCCGACCTCGCCCAGTTCTGCCGATAAGCAAGGGTGGAGACCAAACAGAAAGACCGTTTAGCCCATGGACGTACTGATCGTTGACGATTCGGCGGCCATCCGCAAGATCCTGCGGAGAGTCTTGCAGCAGGCCGAGCTTCCGCTCGGTCAGATCTTCGAGGCCGGCGACGGCATGGAGGCCCTCGAGAGTCTCCGGAAACAGAAGGTGCAACTGATCCTCTCGGATATCAACATGCCGAATATGGATGGGCTGCGCTTCCTGACGGAGGTGAAGGCGAGCTCGGACTGGAAGGATATCGCCGTCGTGATGATCACCACCGAGGGCAGCCAGGCCAAAGTACTCGAGGCGGTGCAGCGTGGCGCGAGCGGCTATGTGAGGAAGCCGTTCACCGCGGACGAGATCAAAGAGAAGCTGGCGGGGATTGTCTCATGATGGATAACGATCGTATTGTCGATTTTTTGCGGCGCGCCGCTACGGAGGTCTTCTCCACGATGGTGGGCATCGAAATGGAGGTCGGCCCCTGGCGCACGGAGACGGAGGCGCCCACGGTGGGCGACGGCGTACTGGCCGTCGTCGGTTTGGGAGGCGCGTACACGGGCGCGGGATGGTTTATCTGCAGTGCGGCGTTCGCGCGCCAGATCTGCTCGCGCATGCTCATGACCGAATCGACCTCGGTGGACGAAGAGGTGCTGGACGCGGTAGGCGAATTCACCAACATGGTGATCGGGAATTTCAAAACCATGGTCGAAGAGCGCGTCGGGGCTCTCGGCCTGAGCATCCCCACCGTTGTTTACGGCCGCAACTTCACGCCGAGAAGCGTCGGTCGGAGCGATTGGATCGTACAGCCGTTCCGATTTGAAGGCGAGTCCGTGCAGATCCGCGTCTGCCTGGCTCCGTCGCGCGATCCAAGCCCCGCCCGCCCGGGATTCGCTCACCCTGCCGCCGTGATCGCGTAGGAAAATCCCGCCCCGGAGTCGCTTCCTTTCCCCCCCAAAGGCGGTCCGAATCCCGATGGCTTAGCCGGCTCGCCCCGTGCGGCTGTTCAAAGGCGCAGATCCCAGAGCGCCGTCCCGCCCGCGGCGGTGTCATGGCGCCGGGGCCGTAAGCCCCTGCGATTCCTCCGCGGCTTGCCGGATCGCCACGTACGCGCAGCCGCAGACCGTCAGAAACAGCGTCAGGATTTCTCCATCGCCCAGGTTGTGTTCGTACCAGCCTGCGCTGAGAACCGCCAGCATGACGGCGATCGCGCCGTGCAACGCGAACAGGCCGCCGCCCGCGTTGGACCGCAAGCGCCGGGCCGCGCGGACGAAATCCAGGAACATCTTGCCGAGCCACCATAGAAAAACGGCCAGCGCCGGCAGGCCGCGCTCGGCGGCGTACTGGAAGTAGACGTTGTGCAGATGGATATACGCGCCCGTGGGCAGAGGGCGCGCGACGGACGCGGGGATGTAGCTCTTGAACTGCGCCTTCACCTGTTCCGGGCCGATGCCGAGCCACGGATGGGCCTTGACGATCTCCCAACCCGCAATGCGGCAGACCACGCGGAAGCGGTTGGAATCCAGATCGCCCGCGGGCTGCTGGATCGACCGGATGCGATCGCCTAACCCGGCGGGATTGATCCAGAGCAGCAGCACGGCCGCCGCGGGCAAAACGAGAAGATAGCGCGGCTTCCACAACCACACGAGATACGCCAGGCCGAGAGCGGCGCCCATCCACATGGAGCGCGTGTAGCCGAGAAGGAGCGATGCGGCAATCGCGGCCCAGGCCGCCACGAGCCAAAGCGCGGCGCGGCGGCGCGGGGCAAAGAGGATGAGAGCCGCGAGCAACAGCAGCACTATCATCTCTTCGCCGGAGAGAGTCATCCAGTGACTGGTAAAGCCGGTGATGCGCGATGGCGTGTAGTATTCGCGGAAGTTGGCGTGCAGCGCTTCCGCCGCTTTCACTTTGCCCCAGAACTGGTAGAAACTGAGCAATGCCGATAGCGTCATCATCCCGGCCATCGCGGCGATGAGAGCCCACACTTCCCGCGACGGCGCGGAACGCGCTCGGAACCAAGAGCAGGAACAGAAATAGATAGAACTTGCGGATGCCGGGCCAGCCCTCATGCAGGGTGTGACCAGAGAAGGCAACCGCCAGCACGGTGAGAGCGAAGAAGAGCGCAAGGGGAAGTTTGACCGGCGGGAAGCGCAACTCGTCACCGTGGCGGATGCGCCGGTAAAGCAACGCGACGAATGCCGCGGCGATGAGGACATTCGAGGCGGCGTTCGAACACAGCACCGCGACGACGGCGGCGAAGGTCAGATAGAACGGCAGCCTCTTCGCTTCGAAGGGCACAAGACACCAGTATGGCAGCTTCAGGCTGAAGACTATTGAAGCCCGCAATATACGGTGACGATAGCCGCGGGCATGTGGGGCAGGTTGGCAACCTGCGGCGGGTTGGAAACCCGCCTTCGGACGTGTGCACAGGGCCGAAAAGCGCCGGTTGCCGGGGTGCCCCCTGGGCCCCGGCAGGATGCCATCCTGCCCCACGGAGCCCGTAGAGGGTCGCTCTATTACGCAAGGCTCGGTAAGATGGTCTCCGGGAGTGAACCATTGGTACGGCGGGAGAACCACATCCGAGCTGGCCAGATCGCCAGGGGATTAAGCCGTGGCGTCAGGGCCTGCCGGGGAATAGCGGTGCCAAGCAGTGCCTCCCTCAGTTTCAGCCGTGTATCAGGGCTTGGCTTTAGCCATGCCGAATAATGGCCCAAGAACAATGGGCTTCAGCCCCCGGTCGGCCCCCCGCAGGGGCTCAAGCCCTCAGGTTGGTATACCCTCTGCGGCACGGCTGAAGCCATGCCCTGATACAACCCATGCGATGTGAGATTGCGATGGTTTTTCCCTGGCAGGCTCTTACGGCATCGGCGGCGGTTGGAGCGTGGTGGCTGGCCGTCGAATCAGGGCCTGCAACGGCGTCTTGTTGACGGTTTCTCCGCCGGTGGCTAAGTAGAAATCGCCATTCGATACGCCGCCATCGTAGTTGTCCACCTGCGTCGAATCGGCGGTGAAGCGCGCTTCGAGTAGCTGCAACCAGCCGCCATCGGATCCTTTGATCCATCCGTTGCCGAAACGCGCCAACCGGACCTCGTGGAGGCTCTTGCCGTCGCGCCGGAAATCCTCGATGAACGAATAGAAGCCGGTGAGCGCGGAGCCTCCGGTGATGGTCCGGAAAGTGACCAAATGCTTCCAGACCCCGGTTTCATTGATGAAAAAGTATGCCGCGAAGGAGGTCTTATCGCCCTCCACGGTAGCCTGCACCATGAACTTGTAGGTCTGGCCCACCTTCCAGTCATAAGTAAAGAAGCTCTGGCCTCCCGTGCCTTCGCCACCGAAGCGGCGGACTAGAACGTCATCGGCTTTGTAAAGAGTTTCAACGCGCTGGTCGGCGGGGACCGCTGTCTGGTTGTTCTGCGCGCCGGGATCCCAGACGGAGAACAGAACCACCTTGTTTTGGCCGGGGCCAAGTTCCTGGATGCCGAAATAGCCCTGGCGGAAACCGCAGGCCATGAAATAGCTGTCGGGGACGGATCGATCCACGCTGAGCTCGTTGTAAAACACCGTGGCGGCCGGGCCCTGGTAACGGAGGTGGACTGAGCGGGCCGCGTTGGGCTGCGCTGGAGACTGGGATTGCAGCAGCGTTGCCAGGAACGGCAAAGCGGCCGCGAGTAGGGTTTTCATTTCATCCAGCGTAGGGGATTTCGCGCGGAGGCTCAAGGGCAGAAATGAAAAGCGCCGGCCTGCGGCCGGGGGGCAGGACGGGATACTGCCCCACTATCTCGAGCCTAAGTACACGTCGTGGAGGCGCAGGAGGCCTAGGGCTTGGCCGCCGGAATCGACTACGGGTAGGACGGAGATTTGCGAGGGACGGCGCTCCATGATTTCGAGGGCTTCGCCGAGCGTCGAGTCGGGGCCGACGAGGACTGGCCTGGATGTCATCACGTCTTCGGCGCGGAGGCCGCGAATATCGTCGTGGGCCGAGAGCGCGCGGCGCAGGTCGCCATCGGTGATAAACCCGGCCAGCGAGCCGTGCTCGTCCACCACGCAGGCGGCGCCGAGCGGGCGGCGGGTCATGGCGACGATCACTTCCTTGAGCGAGGCGGAAGGAGCGACGAAGGCGGCTTCCTCCGGGCCGTGCATGGCTTCGCGCACGCCGATTTTCAAGTTGCGGCCGAGCTGGCCGCCAGGATGGAAGGCGGCGAATTCCTCGGGAGTGAAATTGCGGGCGCTCATGAGTGCGATAGCCAGGGCGTGGCCGAGCGCTAGGGCGGTAACGGCGCTGGCGGTGGGGGCCAGATTGTGCGGATCGGCTTCGCGCGCCACGCTGGCGTCCAGGAGAACGTCAACCTGATTGGCAAGCGGCGAGTTGCGAGCGCCCAAAATGCCGATTAGCGGAGAGTGAAACTCCTGCAGCAAGGGAGCCAGCGTGAGCAACTCCGTCGATGCGCCGTGATTGGAAACAATGACCGTGGGGTCGCCGCGCGTGTAGATTCCAAGATCGCCGTGTACGGCTTCGGCGGGATGAAGAAAAACGGCGGGCGTACCCGTGCTGCACAGCGTGGCGACAATCTTGCGCGCAATGTGGCCGGATTTTCCGATGCCCGTGACGACCACCTTGCCGGGATGAGCGAGGATCAGTTCGACGGCGCGGATGATTTCGCCATCGAGCCGGGCCGCGGCGAGCGAGAGCGAGGCGGCCTCTATTTCGATGGCCGTTCGCGCGGCGTCGAGCCATGCTTGTTTGTCGCCGGCGGACATGGAAACTCCATCATCGCACCCGGCCGCGTGCGGCGAGCGCCGGCCCGTTTACCGCGACGTGATGGACTTGGCGGCGTGACTCGGTTCGCGGAGAGAACGGATGAGGGCGTCCATGCCGATTTGGGCTTCGACAATTGTGGCTTCGTTGCGCTCGAAGCTGACTACCAACAGCTTGGCGGTCTTGCCGGAATCCCGGACGTAGATATAGGTAAGTTCGTTGCTCCGGCGAGAGCGTGTCATTACCAGGGGACGCAGTCCGGCCGAGCAATCCCGCATGAGCCGGTCCAGTTCGGCCCCCTGGTCGGTCGGCGATAGCTTCAGATCTTCGAACACGGCGAGGTGGAAGCCCGCGACTCCATCCGGATGGGCGGCTTTCACAAAGAAGTTGGCCATGCCCAGGAAGGGAATGTGCGTCTGCGTGACCCCGAAATGCGACTGGACCGCGTTCACCAACCGGTCGAAATCGCGGTCCGCGGCAGCGGCCGCCGCAACGGCCGCCAGAATCAATACCGCCAGCCGGGTCCTCATTCTTTTCCCTTGCCTTTCGACACATCGACATTGGGAATGCCGAACTGGCCGCCGAGAATCGTCAGGTCTTCCGGCGTGATGGAGCCGGTTATGCTGACGATAGTCAGTTCCTTGGGCTCCGAATCGATCACGACCAGGCCGCCGGCCTCGTTCCCCCCGGAAGTCTTGAAATACACTTCCGAGAGTTCCCCGTTCTTCGACCTGGAACTGACCACGCGGCTCCACTCGGGCGCCTTGAGTTGCGTGCGCACGGCCTCCACATCGGAAGCGTCATACTCGCCTTCCTTGTCAAACTCGAAGGAGCGAATGTAAATTCCCTTGAGCCCGGCCGCAAGCTTCTTGGCCTTGGCTTCGTCGCCAGTGCTGGAAAGGAACTTGCCGGCCAGTTGCAGCATGTTGGAATCCAGCGTGAGTTCCGTGGACTCCTTGGCCTTCGCGGCCAGCTTGTCGAAGCTCGGCGGAAACTTGATGTCCTGCGCCGACGCTACGGCCAGCGCAATCGATATGGAAAGTACGGCCAGTTTCATAGATGTCTCCTTTCGATGACACTCCCTGCCGGGGCGCCCCTGGGCCCGGATCAGTTTTCCTGCGTTCCGTGGCTGATGCGTTCGACCCGCGCCTGAGCGGCGTGGAGCTTGCCGCCGGCGATGTGGAGGGCCAGCATATACTCCTGCTTGGCGCGCTCGCCGCTGGCGCGCTCGGTCCGCCAGCGCATGAACTCGTAACCGCCCGCGAGCAGGAGGATGCACGCCAGCGCCGTCGCCCATTGCAGCCGAGGCGAGCGGAACGCTTCGGCCAGCGCGCCCCATAATCCCGCTCTGGCGCGGCGGACCTCCACTTTCGCCATCACCCGCTCGGCGAACCCTTCCGGCGGCTCCGCGCGCCGCAGAGCTTCTCGCAGCGCGTCATCCAGTTTGCTCATGCCACTTCTCCCAATGCGCGGGAAGCCTTCTCCCGCAAGAAATCCAAGGCGCGCGCGAGCTGGCTCTTGACGGCTTTCGGAGGCAAGTCCAGCGCGCTCGCGATTTCCTCCAATTCCATTTCTTCCTGGTAGCGGAGGACGATCAGCGCCCTCCATTTTTCCGGCAGCGACGCCACCAATTGGCGCAGCGTCCGCGAGAGCATCGGGTCGCCGCTTGGCGCGGGCGAGCGAGGCTCCGGAATGTCATCCAGACCGATGCGCGGCTGAAACTTGCGGCGGCGGCAGAAATCGATGCAGAGATTCGACGCCGTCCGGCGCAGCCAGAACTTCACGTGCTCGGGCGATTCGAGCTGTTCCCAGCTTTTGTACAGGCGGAGGAAAACATCCTGCGCGATTTCTTCGGCCAGGGCGCGGTCTTCCAGGAAATGATAGGCGATGCTGAACACCATGGACTGGTGTTCGCGAACCACCATCCCGAAATCGGCCCTCTCAACCGTCGCCGCGCTCGCCACCGCCGCCATCTTGCCTTCTCACTGGACTAATACGAAGGTAGCGCGCGATGGGACCGGGTTTTTTCGATTTGTATCAGGGGCTTGGCTTTAGCCATGCCAAATAACGGCGCAAAAACAACGGGCTTCAGCCCCTGGCCGTTGTCCCGCAGGGGATGAAGCCCTTACATTCATATGCGATCAGCGGCTGAAGCCATGCCCTGATACAATTCATGCGCTCTGAGACTGCAACGGCTACTCCGCGACAGGGTCTCAGTTCGATGCCGTCGGCGTTTCCGTCTGGCCGCTGGGAACGCTGAAGATGCCCAGGAAGCCGCTGCGCTTGTACGGATTGCGCCAGCGCTCGTTGAGGCCATCGCCCTGATAGGTGTTCGTTTCGGCGTACGCGGGCATCGAGTGCTCCAGGCCCGCGCTCATCGGCGGATAGAAGATCGTCTCGTTGCCGCAGTGGACGTCGCCTTCATTGAGGGCGCGGGTCTCCACCTCGGCCAGCGAACCCGCACTGAGCCGCGCGGCGCCTTCGTGAATGTCGTCATCCTCGATATCGAACTGGATGGGGGAGTAGTAGACCTTCACCACCTCATGAATCAGATCGCCGGCCATGGATTTGGCGAAAGCGGCCAGAGCGGCGCGTTGCGGCCCGGTGGCGCGCTCGTCGACGATCAGGACCGCCCGGCCGGGGTTGACGGGCTCGCTCACCATACCAATGGTGTGTTCGGCGCGCACCACGGCGGCGACGGACAGCCCTTCCAGATTGACGCCCTGCCACTCGCCCCGGTCGATTCTCCAGCCGAGAATGGCTTCCTTGCCGTTGATTTCGACTTCGCCGTTGGCGAAGCAAGGCCCCACCCAGACTTCCGCCGTGCGGGCTTCGATGTATTCGCCGCCGATGGAGCGGACGGACGGCTCCGCGGCGACCGATAATGAAACTACGGCTAGAGTAGTACAGACAAACTTAAGCATCCCTGGTTTCCCCCTCTGGTTGATATAGATTGACCCGGATGGCCACCGGATTCGGAAGGCGTGGCGCCGTTTTACCGGTCCGGCTGGAAATGGCCTCCCCGGAGCGCTTGGGGAAGGACGAGAGGCGGTATCGGAAAGGAACCGTTGCGATCCATTTCAAGCGATCCATTTCAAGCCTTCCGGGCCGGGCGATTTGCTATAATGGTTCCGTTTCGCGCCCGAGAGTCCAGTCTGCCCATATGTTCCTCAGTGTCAAAGAGATGGCGCTGCGGAAGATTCGCTTCGACGAAGCCTTCCAGCCGGGACGGATCGATTTTTCAGGCGCGGAGATGGAACAAGGTTCGCCCTTGCGCGTGACGGGCTCCGCGGAGTTGGTCCCGCATTCGGAGGGGGAAGTGCGGATCCAGGGGCGGTATTCCGTTCTGATGGTCGCCCAGTGCGATCGTTGCCTGGGGAGCGCGAACTTCCCTCTTGACGGTTCCTTCGATCTGGAGTACTGCCCAATGGCGCAGATCGCCAAAGACGAGGAGATCGAGATTGGCAAGGACGAGGTCGAGATTGGGTTCTACGAAGGCAATGGCATTCAACTCGAGGACATCCTCCGGGAACAGCTCCTTCTGGCGTTGCCGATGCAACGCGTTTGCAGCGAGGATTGCAAGGGGATTTGCCCCGTCTGCGGGCGCAACCGGAATGAAACGCACTGCGAATGCCGGCAGGCGGAGACAGGCGGCCTCTGGAGAGCGCTGCGAGAATTGGAACACTGAGGGGAAGCCGGCCTCGGGCCGCGAGCGCGTCCCCCGTAAGCAAGATATTGATTGAGGTAGATCGATGCCGAATCCCAAAAGAAGACACTCTCAACGGCGGACAGCCGCGCGCAGGACGCACGACGCGCTGAAACCGGCCGGCCTTTCGGAATGCCCGAATTGCCATGAGCCCAAGCTGCCGCACCGCGTGTGCCCGCATTGCGGCCAGTACAAGGGCCGCGAAGTGGTGGAAGTCGCCGAAGAATAGGGTCTCCAAACCATGATCACCATTGCCGTAGATGCAATGGGCGGGGATCACGCCCCCAAAGCCGAAGTCGAAGGGGCCGTGCGCGCGGCCAGAACGCTGGGCGTCAGAGTCACTCTGGTGGGCCAGGAAGACGTGGTCCGCCGCGAACTCGCGCTGTACGAGGACCACGGCCAGCTCCCCATCGACGTGGTTCACGCCCCCGACGTCGTGACCATGGAAGATAGCGCCGCGAAGGCCTTCCGCTCCAAACCCAATAGCTCGATCCGGGTAGCTTCGCGCTTGGTGAAGAGCGGCGCGGCCGCCGGACTGGTCTCGGCGGGCAACACCGGCGCGGTAATGGCTACCGCGAAAATCGTGCAGGGCGTCGTGCCCGGCGTGGACCGGCCGGCGCTGGCCGGGCTGTTCCCCACGATGAAGGGCGTGCCGGTGGTCGTCGTAGACGTTGGCGCCAACGTGGATTGCTCGGCGCGGCAACTGGCGCAGTTCGCGGTGATGGCCGAGATTTACTCCCGAACCATCGTCCGGCGATCCAATCCGCGCGTAGGCGTTCTTTCCATCGGCGAAGAGGAGCACAAAGGGAACGACCTCACGCGTTCCGTCGCCGGCCTGCTGAAGACGCTCAACATCAACTTCATCGGAAACGTCGAGGGCCGCGACCTGTACGTGGGCGAGTGCGATGTCATCGTCTGCGACGGTTTCGTGGGAAACGTCGCGCTCAAGGTCAGCGAAGGCGTCGTGGATATGGTCCGCCACGTGCTTCGCGATTCGCTCGAAGCCACCATCACCGGCAAGATCGGTTACGCGCTGGCCAAGAAAGCGTTTACCAACTTCCGCACGCGCCTGGATTACTCCGAATACGGCGGCGCGCCGCTGCTCGGAGTGCGCGGCGTTTGCATTATTTGCCACGGCCGCTCGAACGCGAACGCCATCCGCAATGCCATCCGGGTGGCCAAGGAGTTTTCCGAAGGCCAGGTGAACCAGTTGATCGCCGTGGAACTGGCCAATTCTGCGTTCGGCGATAATGGCCATCGGCAGGTGGTCCATCACAGGGCCCACCACCCTACCGGCAGCGCCCATGAGACGCCGTAGGTGGAGCGACGCTTCCCGGCCTGCCCAAGTGGGGCGGGCGCTTCCGCCCGCCAACCCGCGTAGCGGGTGTCCTTGTTGCGCTTCTACCGTTAGTCATTGCCCTTCACGCCCAGGACCGCGCTTCCTGGACCCTCGAAGCCGCGCCGGTTCCAGCTTCGCCCGGGCCCATGGCCTGGATTCGCGCGACGGCTCAAATCCAGCCGGGCTGGCACCTCTACGCCGTGTCCTCGCGGCCGGCATTCCCGCTACGTTTGAAACCGAACCTGCCGAACTCGCGGGCGTGTATCAACCCAAACCGAAGCGGGCTTTCGATAAGAACCTGAACGCAGAGAGCGACACCTTCGAAAACCGGGTCGCCTTCCTGCTTCAAGTCAAAGCCCCGAATGGCGTCCAGGCGGGTCCGCTTCCGGTCACTGTCCGCATCCGCTTTCAAACCTGCAATGACGAGCAGTGCGTGGCCGGCCGATGGTCGGGAGCCGTGTCGCCCGTGTTTGGCCCGGCAGCCGGAGCGGCGGCGCTGGATGTTCCTGCGGGATACGATCTCGCCAAAGCCCCGCCGCCGGCTTCCGCGAGCTCTCCATCGAGCGCATTGGATCAAGGCTGGCTGGCTTTCCTTCTCGGTTGCGTTCGGATTCGGCCTGGCGTCCATCTTCACCCCGTGCGTCTTCCCGATGATCCCCATCACCATGTCCTACTTCCTCAACCGGCAGTCGGGAGGACGCCGCGCCGCAATCATGGAAAGCCGCGGTGTTCTGCCTGGGCATCGTCGTTCTGTTCTCCGGGATCGGTTTGCTGGTCACGGCTGTTGTCGGACCGTTCGGGATGGCGCGGCTCGGCTCGAATCCCTGGGTGAATGGTTTTATTTCGGCGTTGTTCATCGCCTTCGGCATGAGTCTGTTTGGCGCGTTTGAGATCACGATTCCCTCTTCGATTCTCACCAGGCTCGAATCAATCCTCCGAACGCGGCGGCCTGGCCGGTTCGTTGCTGATGGGGCTTACGTTCTCGCTCGCTTCGTTCGCGTGCGTGGGGCCGTTCGTGGGCACGCTGCTGGCGGCGTCGGCCACCGGCGGAGGCGCGCGCCCGGCCATTGGAATGGTGGTTTTCGCTTCGGGACTTGCCCTTCCGTTCTTCCTGTTTGCGCTGTTCCCTTCCTATCTGAAACGGCTTCCGAAGAGCGGCGGCTGGTTGGCGCGAGTCAAGGTGGTGATGGCGTTTGTGATCCTCGCCGCGAGCCTCAAGTACCTGAGCAGCCTCGATCAGGCCGCGCACTGGGGCCTTCTGACCCGCGAGCGGTTTCTCGCGCTGTGGATCGTGCTGTTCGCGTGCGCCGGGTTGTATTTGTTGGGCTTCCTGCGGCTGGAAGGCGTCAAACCCGATGATCGTCTGGGGCTCGGCCGCCTCTTGACCGGCGTGGTTTTCCTCGCGTTTGCGCTGAGCCTCGCGCCCGGCATGTTTGGCGGGCGGTTGGGCGAACTGGACGCGTTCGTTCCCGAGCCCGCGGCCGGTTCCCAGACTTCGGGCGGAGCGCAGAGCTCGGCGCTCGATTGGATGAAGGACGATTACCGCGGCGCGCTCGACCGCGCACGGAGCGGAGGACAAGCTCGTCTTCGTCTCCTTCACCGGCTACGCCTGCACGAACTGCCACTGGATGAAGGCCAATATGCTCTCGCAGCCGGAGATCGCATCGGTTCTCGGCGGCTTCGTGTTGGTGGAACTCTATACCGACGGAACGGATGCGGCATCCGATGCCAACGCCAAACTGGAGCTCACGCGTTTCCAGACGAGCGCCGTACCGTTTTACGCCATCGTGGACGCAGATGAGAATGTGATCGCCACCTCCGCCGGAGTCACGCGCGACCCGCAAGCGTATCTCGCGTTCTTGCGCAAAGGCGCCGCCGTGACCATTCCAAGCGGTCAAGCCGGAGCCCAGCGGGGCGGGGCGCTTTCGCCTGCCAACCGAGCGGATCGCTGCAGGCGGCGGAGCGGGGGCAGCAAACTCCAAGTCCGGAATCCACCCGTCAAGCCCCTCGCCGGCGCCACGCTCGACGCCTCCGCTCTTCGCGGCAAAGTGGTCGTCATCAACTTCTGGGCCACCTGGTGCGCCCCCTGCATCCATTACTCCCCGGCTTCAACAGGATCCACCAGGAACTGGGACCCAAGGGAGTCGCCATCATCGGCGTCTCCATGGACGATGACGCCGCGCAAGAGCGTCCCGCCTTCCTCAAGAAGCACCATCGAATACACGTCGCGGCTGGCCAAGACGAGTTCAACCAGAAGTACGGCCTGGATTCGCTGCCCGTCACGCTGGTCTTCGACGAGAACGGCAAACTCCAAAAGCGCTTCGACGGATTCACCGAAGAAAAGGCTCTCCGCGCGGCGATTGAAGAAGCGATGTAGATTCGGCAAACTTCC
>CAWAOP010000007.1:0-42546 GCA_963783505.1 Terriglobia bacterium
GAGAAACTGGCGGCCATCCAAGCGCTGGATGTTTGGCTGCCGACCACCGATGGGCGCTGTCTGGTAATGCCGCGCTACACAGAGCCGGATGCGGACGTGGCGCTCCTGCTGCACCAACTGCGGCTGGCGCTGCCCCAACAACCGCCGCCGCGCCTGGTTATGGCTCCCGCCGACACCATGCCTCAACTGAAAATGTAGTGCAGACCTTGGGCATGCCGTCGCTGAAAACAAACGGCTTCACGGCGGGATGCGTGCCCAACTGCGAAGGTTGGGCTAGCGGCCCCCCGCCGCTTCCCGGTAGATTTCCAACGACTCTCTGGCCGTGCGTTCCCAACTGAAACGGGCGGCTTGCTCGTGGCCGCGGCGGATGAGGTCGGCGCGCAAGGGGTCGTCCAGGAGGGCTTCGTTGATGCCGCGGGCGATATCGAAGACATTGAGAGGGTTCACGAAGACGGCGGCGTCGCCCACGGCCTCCGGCAGCGAACTGACGTTCGAGACCACCACTGGCGTACCGCATGCCATGGCTTCAAGCGGCGGCAAGCCGAAACCCTCGTATCGCGAAGGGAATACGAAGGCCGCGGCGGACTCGAAGAAGCAGCGCAGCGTGTCGAACGGAACGAAGCCCAGGAACCGGACCATCTGCGCCACCCGGCTCTTAATCACGGCCTGCCGCACGGCCGGATACTGCGAAATGGTATCGCCGATGATCACCAGGCGCAGGTCTTTGTACACGGGATGCGACGCCAGTTGCCCGCGTACCACCGCGAACGCTTCCACCAGCCGCGGCACGTTTTTGTGCGGCCGGATGGCGCCGGCATAGAGAAGATACGGGTACGTAATCTGATACCGCTCCATGATGCGGAGGCGTTCTTCGGGACTGGTAGGCTTCGCGCCGTGCAGAAACCCCGGATCGGGCGCTTCGTAGACCCGCCGGATGCGTTCGGGCGCGATGCCCATCAGCCGCTCCACGTCGCGTTTGGTCGCGTCGGAAACCGCGATGATCCGCTCCGCCCGCTCCAGCCCGCGCCGAAACCGCGCGCGCCGCAATCGCAGACGGAATTTGGAGCCGGTCTCCGGAAAAAGGAGGTTTGCCATGTCGTGAATGGTTACCACATAGGGCCGAGGCATCATCCACGGAACGCGATTGAGCGGAATGTGAACCAGGTCCGGATTGAGCGCACGCAGACGCCACGGAAAGGCGATGTGGTCGCGAACCTCCTGATCGGAGTGCTTGTACGTGACGGAAGCGAAGTTGCCGGGGAGCGCCGGCAACTTGACCACTTCCTTATCGCCGCGAATCAGCGTGTAGCGATTTTCCGAATCGATTTCGGCCAGCGCGCGCACCAGGCCGCTGATGTACGCCCCGACTCCGAAATCGCCCAAGTGGCGGGCGTCGATTGCGATGTGCAGCGCCATGCCGCGCGACCCTCACGCTCGGATTGGTTCGACCTTCCAACGGTACAGAGGAAAACGCTCCGCGAGCGCGCCCACGCGCCGGCCGACGGAAGCGATGACTTCTTCGTCCGCCAAGCCGCCGAGGACCTCGGCGATCAGCGACCCCACTTCGCGCATCTCCGCCTCTCCGAATCCACGCGTCGTAACGGCCGGAGCGCCGAGCCGAATTCCGCTCGGGTTCAACGGAGGATTGACATCGAACGGAATGGCGTTCTTGTTCACGGTGATGCGCGCGCGGTCGAGAGCCTGTTCGGCTTCCTTGCCGCGGATGCCCTTGGAGAACACGTCCACCAGCATCAGGTGCGTATCGGTGCCTCCCGAGACCACGCGGAATCCCGCTTCCATCAGCGTCGCGGCCAGAGCGCGCGCGTTGGCCAGCACCCGTTTCTGGTATTCCACGAATTCGGGTCGAAGCGCTTCCAGGAAGCAGACCGCTTTGGCCGCCACGACATGCACCAGCGGACCACCCTGCACGCCCGGGAACACGCTCTTGTCGATGGCCGCGGCGAATCTCTCCTTGCACAGGATGAGTCCGGCGCGCGGTCCGCGCAGCGTCTTGTGCGTGGTGGAAGTGACAATATCGGCCCACTGGCAGGGGTTAGGGTGCAGGCCTGCCGCGACGAGCCCGGCAATGTGCGCCATGTCCACCACGAAGACCGCGCCCACTTCATCGGCGATCTCGCGGAAGCGCGCGAAATCGAGCGTGCGCGGATAGGCGCTGCCGCCGGTGATGATCATCTTGGGCTTGTGCTCGCGCGCCAGGCGGGACACTTCGTCGTAATCGATTCGTTCGTCTTCCTTGCGCACTCCATACGGAACTATGTTGTAGTTCCTGCCCGAAAAATTCAGCTTGTGGCCGTGCGTCAGATGGCCGCCGTGCGCGAGGTTCAGCCCCATCACCGTATCGCCATGCGCGCAGACGGCCGCGTAAGCCGCCTCGTTCGCCTGCGAACCCGAATGGGGTTGCACGTTGGCGTGCTCGGCGCCGAATAGCTTCCTGGCCCGCTCGCGCGCGAGGTTCTCGACTATATCCGTGAACTCGCAGCCGCCGTAATAGCGCTTGCCCGGATATCCTTCGGCGTACTTATTGGTGAAGACGCTGGCCGTGGCCTGCATCACGGCTTCCGAGGTGAAGTTCTCGCTTGCGATCATCTCAAGCTGAGAGTGCTGCCGTTCCACCTCACGCCCGATGGCCGCGTAGACCTCAGGGTCCACCTCGGCCAGAGGCCGCGCCATTGTTTCCGCTGCCGTCATTCTGAGAATCCTCCGATCATCGATCTCTTCACCCGCGCCGCTTCTCTAACGCCAGACTAGCGCGAGCCCCCACGGGGGTGGCAGATAGTAGCCCAGCGCGAAAGCGCTCGGGAAAGCAGCCGGAATCCAACCAGCCCCGGCAGGGGCGTAAGAGCCACGGAAGCCGCGGCGCTCGGTTCTTTCGCCCCTGCCGGGGCTCCCCAATTTGCGCTGCAACCCCAATGGCTTGCGCCATGGGCTACTTTCTGCCGCCCTTCGGGCTGGCTCCGCTCCAAACCTACTTCAGATCACTGGGAGAAGCCTCGATTCTATCATGTTAGAATTGACTTTCCCGCCACAAGTCTATGCTCTGGAGCCATTTATTCATTCCCACGCTGCGCGAAAACCCGGCTGAAGCCGAGGTGGCCAGCCATCGATTGCTGCTTCGCGCCGGCTATATCCGCCAGCTTTCCGCCGGCATCTATAGCTATCTCCTGCTGGCGCAGCGCTCGCTGCTGAAGATCCAGCGGATTGTCCGCGAAGAAATGGACGCCATCGGCGCCCAGGAAATGTATTTGCCGGCGCTTAATCCCGCCGAAGTCTGGCAGGAGTCCGGCCGCTGGACCGTTATGGGCGACAATATGTTCCGGCTGAAGGACCGTTTCGGCCGCGACCTGTGCCTCGGCATGACCCATGAAGAGGTCATGACTACCATCGCACGCGGCGAGCTGCGTTCCTACAAGAATCTCCCCCAAATTTGGTATCAGATCCAGACCAAATTCCGCGACGAGCCGCGCCCCAAGTCCGGCCTGCTGCGCGTCCGCCAGTTCATCATGAAGGACTCGTACTCCTTCGACATGGATCAAGCCGGGTTGGATGCGGCTTATGAAAAGCACTATAAGGCTTATTGCCGGATTTTCGACCGGTGCGGTCTGAAATACGCCGCCGTTGAAGCGCACTCGGGCGCGATGGGCGGAAGCCAGTCGCACGAGTTCATGGTGGTCTCCGACGCGGGAGAGGACTTGGTTGCATTTTGTAATGGCTGCGGTTATGCCGCGAATGTAGAAAAGGCCGTCGCAACTCCGGCCCCGCCTGCAACCGCCGACACTGAAGGCGATCACACGCCCGAACCGTTCCATACGCCTGGCCGGAAGACTATCGCCGAAGTCGCGGAGTTCACCGGGCTGCCCGAAACTTCACAAATGAAGAGCCTGGTTCTGGTTGCCAAGGGAAAGCCTTTCCTGGCGCTGCTGCGCGGCGATCATCAACTGAGCGAGGCGAAGTTCGGCGCGTACTCGGGCGACGCCGAGTTCCGCCCGGCTCATCCCGAGGAGATTCGCCAGTGGTTTGGGGCCGAAGCGGGTTCGCTGGGCCCGGTGGGCGTCACCACGTTGAAGATTGTCGCCGACCAGGCGCTGGTGGGCCGCCGCAACATGATCGCCGGCGCGAACCAGGACGACTACCACCTGCGCAACGTCACGCTCGGCGAGGATTTTCAGGCTGAAGTCCAGGATCTGCGCCAGGTGGTAAGCGGCGACCGCTGCGCCTCCTGCGGCGGCGCGCTGGAAGTGCACAAAACCGTCGAAGTCGGCCACATCTTTAAGCTCGGCTACAAGTACTCCGAATCCATGGGTTTACGGGTGCTCAACGCCGACGGCAAGGAAATCGCGCCCATCATGGGCTCGTACGGAATCGGCGTCGAGCGTATCCTCACCTGCGCCATCGAATTGTTCCACGATAAGGACGGCATCGTGCTGCCGGCGGCCATCGCTCCATTCGACGTTGTCGTGACGCCGGCCAACAATGCCGACGCCGCGCAAATGGACGCCGCCCGGAGCATTTACGAAGAGTGCAAAGCGCTGGGCATAGACGCTCTGCTGGACGACCGCGACGAACGCCCCGGCGTGAAATTCAAGGATGCCGACCTGATCGGCGCGCCTTTCCGCGTGGTCGCGGGCAAGAAACTGGCCGCCGGAAATGTGGAGCTGATCGAGCGCAAGACCAAGAAGTCGCAGGACGTTCCGGCGACCGCAGCCGCCGCGGCGGTGAAAGCGGCGCTGGGCCGATCCAAAGAATGAACTTTTGGCTCGGACCGCGAGCGGCGTGATATCGGACCTTCATGCGCTAATCGAGGGCGCTCTCTCGCGTCACCCTTTTTAGGAAACGGGTGAGCGATCCGCTGAAACGGGGTAATCGGACCTCGCGGTGTAGAATGGGGGTTGAACTCCCGCGAGCCCGATTGCGTCTTAACCCGAGACAGGGAAAGGGAGAGTTTGCGGCGTGACAACTACTAGAAAGGTCATTATCGGCGTGATTGCCGTCGCCGTGGCGGGCGGCGGCGTGTATAGCAGCGTCGTTTACAGCAAAAAGGGGGTTGTGACGGTCCAAAGCGGCCGTGTAACCCGCGGGGATTTGACCGCCACAGTG
This sequence comes from Terriglobia bacterium, assembly GCA_963783505.1. Lineage (GTDB taxonomy): Bacteria > Acidobacteriota > Terriglobia > Bryobacterales > Bryobacteraceae > BOG-224. The sequence continues at coordinate 5,116 of CAWAOP010000007.1, forward strand.
ACCGCCTCCGGCGAGATTAAGCCCAAGAATTACATCAACATAGGCGGAAACGCCATCGGCGATATCACGGAGATTCCGGTCAAGGAAGGCGACCACGTCAGGAAGGGCCAGTTACTAGCCAAGATCGAAGATATTCAGCCCGTAGCCGACGTGGACGCCCAGAAGGCCAGCCTCAGTTCCGCCGAAGCCGACGCCAACGCCAGCGAAGCGGGCCTCAAGGCTGCCGACGACAACATTGCCATGTTGCGGGGCGCGATTGTGCAAACCCAGGCCCAACTGGATTCCGCCAAGGCGGATTACGACCGTAGCGAGGCTCAGTACAAAGAGCAATTGCTCGCCCGCCAGGATTTCGATGCCAAGAAGTATGCCTACGACGCCCAAAAGGCGGCCCTCACGCAGGCCCAGGATCGGCTCACCCAGTCTGTAGCGCAAAGAGACCAGGCCGCCGCAAACCTTGCTTCCTCTCAAAAACGCATCGCCCAAGCCAAAGCCACCCTGACACGGGTCACGGACATCCTGGACAAGCACAGCTCCTTTTCGCCCATCGATGGGGTGGTCACCAATCTCCCCGTCCGAGTGGGCGAAAATGTGGTTCCAGGCCTTCAGAATCAAGCGGGTACGCTGATTATGACGATCGCGGACATGTCCCAGATCACGGCCGAAGTAAAGGTGGACGAGACCGACATTGTCAGCGTAAAACTGGGCCAGACGGCCGAAATCACCATTGACGCCATCCCCAACAAGACTTTTCAGGGCCACGTAACCGAAATCGGCAACACCGCCATTCTGCGTTCCACCGGTCTGGCCGCTTCCCAAAGCGCCATTTCCAGCCAGGAAGCCAAGGACTTTAAGGTGGTTGTCGCCTTGGATAATCCTCCCGATGAGGTCCGCCCCGGACTTTCTTGCTCGGCGAAGATAACCACGGCCACCCGTCAGAACGTCCTTACTATACCGATCCAAGCGCTGACGGTGCGCCAGAAGGGCGATCTCGAGCCGGAGACGGATAATTCGAGCGCTCAAGCGGCCACGAAATTGGATCCGGCGGCGGAGAAGGCGAAGAAGGAAGAACTGCAGGGCGTCTTCGTGATCTCCGGCGGCAAGGCGGTGTTTCATAAGGTGGAAACCGGGATCACCGGGGCTACCGATATTGAGGTTTTGAGCGGCCTGAACGCGAGCGATGAAGTGGTGACCGGGACCTACCAGGTGATCCGGACCATCAAGAATCAGGCCCCAGTCAAAGTGGACAACAAGACCACCACGGCGGAGCAAAAGTCCTAAGAAACGAGAGTCATCATCCATGGCAGTCAAAGCGGATAAAAAGGAACTACTGAAGCGCGGCGAAGAACTGAAGCAGCGGGGCGTAGTCATCTGGACCCAGAACCTCTGGAAGACCTACATCATGGGCGACACCGAAATCCACGCCGTCTCGGGGGTGGATATCGAGATCATGCGCGGCGAGTACTGCGCGATCATGGGCCCGTCGGGGTCCGGCAAGTCCACCCTGATGAACCTGATCGGCTGCCTGGATACGCCGTCCGGCGGTCTCTACTACATCAACGGGAACCTGGTCAGCGAGATGACCGACGACCAGTTGGCGCGCATTCGGAACAAAGAAATTGGGTTCGTTTTCCAAACTTTCAACCTGCTGCCGCGCGCCACGTCGCTGCACAACGTGGAACTGCCGCTGATTTACGCCGGCATGGGTTCCGAGCAGCGGCTGGAACAGGCCAAGCGCGCCATGCGCGCCGTCGATCTGGAAGCCCGTATGTACCACAAGCCCAGCGAGCTGTCGGGCGGCCAGCGCCAGCGCGTCGCCGTAGCGCGCGCCCTGGTGAACAACCCTTCGATTCTGCTGGCCGATGAGCCGACCGGAAACCTGGACACGGCCACCGGCAACGAAATCATGGGCCTGTTTGCGAAGCTGCACGAGGCGGGCAATACCATCATTCTGGTCACCCACGAGCACGACATCGCCCTGCACGCCCACCGCGTGATTCACATCCGCGACGGAAAAGTGGAGCGCGACGAGAGGATCAAGTAAGGCGGAAGTCGGAAGACAGAAGGAAGTGGGGCAGGTTCCCGACCTGCCCCGAAGCCGGCGGCGTGGGCCGCCGGCTTTTTGCGTTTTGCGGGCTTATTGGATGACGTGGGCGCTGAGGACGACGAAGAGGGCTTCGTTCGGGGTTGAAACCCGTTTTCCCGACGTACAACTTTCTGCCTGTCCTTGAGATCGGCGTCGGTCGTGAGCCCAAGTTTTATACTGTCTCGAGGGCTCGACTCGCGGTGACATGCCGGGAGACCAGGCCAAGGACGGGCATTTCCCACGGCACGTTGCATCCAAACGTGCCAGCTGATCCGGACGGGTTCCTCGGCGAAAAGACTGAAGAATCGATATTGAGCTGCGTGGTGATGGCGGGGAGACCGCCCCTCAGAGATGAAGAGTACCCGCCCGAGCTGCTCGTGTTCACTGGACGCTCGCCGGTGCGTGAACGGATGCTCAGTTCGTCCACAGCAGTAGCTCTTGTAGGCAAAGGCAATCTTCAACTGGGAAACCACGCCTTCCAGCTCCTTAGGCAGCGGAGGCGATGACGACAATCCGTTGGGCTGCCAGCCACCAGGTAAAGCCATCAACTCGATGATCCGCGGTGCGGCGGAAGGCACATCCAGCCGCTTGATGGCGTCTTCAATGGCGGCTATCGACGAGGCGGCAGCGGAGACCGCCAGAGCGTGCATGGCCGAATTCTCCGTTACGCTCCCCGAGAAGATTGAGATTAGTCGGTGAGTTGGTTCGGGTCCGCGTATTTCAGAACAAATAGCTTCTGGACTTCGTTTGGCTTTGGCGATTTAGGCTGGGCCGAGCGAGGGCGGTATTTTGTAACTGCGAGGGCCGGCCTTCTTCGGCACCTGCGTCTGGGCCGCGAGGGGAAGTGCGAGGAATCTACTGCTAACAAATAGTCGTTTCATTTCAGTCTCCTGTCGATTCCATAATCCAGTAAATGACGATGTTTGGGTCGTCGGTAAACAACTTAACCACCAGCGGCTCGGCCTTGGTTTGTGCTTCGCTCTCCGCCGTGGCGCGGGCGTCCACGCCTGCCGCGCCGAGATTCGTCTCGGCGTTCGGCGTATCTGAACTAAGCGCCTGTGCCACCACTTGTTTCGGCGCTCCGCAGTTTCCAGTGGGGCAGCCCTTTTGGGCTGCCGCCGCTCTTCCGAGCGGCGCGCCGGCTATAAAGCCGGCGGCAGGCTGAATAGCCTGCCCCACAACGGGCGGCGCAGCGCCAACGCCAACAACCGGAACAGGCCCTCTGTTTACCACCGGCGCGAAAAACGCAACCGCCGTCGCCACAGCCGCCACTGAGCCCGCCCACGCCCACTTCCAGTTCCAAAACGCGCCTCGCCGCCGGCTTTCCAACTTCTCCATCACTCGCGCCCGGACGCTGGCTAAGTCGGCCTCGGTGACGCTTTCCGCATGGGCCTGGCGCAAAACGGCCCATCCCGGCCCATACTGCGAAGCCGCCTCGCGGCATCCTGCGCATTCGGCCAAATGCCCTTCGAGTTCCGCCGTTTCACTTGCCGCCAGATCGCCGCCCGCTCGCAGCCCGAGCTTTTCTTCCCACTCGCCGCACATCATGACCGCCTCCGGAAATAGCGCTCCAGAAAGCCCCGCATTTTCACGCGCGCCTGGCACACGTGAGATCGCACTGTCGCTTCGCTCGTCCCCATCGCGCGCGCCACCTCGTCCGTCGAAAGCCCTTCCAGATCTCGCAACACAACGGCCTCCCGTTCGCGCCCCGAAAGCAGGCGCAGGCTCAGTTCAAGCGCGCGGCGGCGTTCGGCTTCGCTCAGCGCTTCAAGCGGACCGGGCGCCCTGTCCGCCGCAAAATCCAACTGATCGACACCCCCGCTGGTAGCTTGGGCCCGGAGGATTCCCCGTCGAGCGTCGCGACAGACATTCACCGTTACCCTGTACAACCATGCGGAAATGCTGCCGCTCCGCTCGATCTTTCCCAGATTGCGGTACAGCTTTAGGAAGACCTCCTGCGCCGAATCCTTGGCGTCTTCCCGGTTTCCCAAAAGCCGTAGCGCCGTGGCGAACACGAGGCGTTCGTACTGCCGGAGTATCCCTTCGAACGCGGCTAGGTCCTCGCGGCGCGCGGCCGCGACCGGGTCCGTCCGCGTGTCCAGCCCATCCATGGGAACTGCGGATGCCGTTAATGCCAGCGCTCTCATCTCCTGATAGAGAATACTGCCGGAGCGGCGAAAACGTGCAGGCGATTTTTCCGGCGCGACCCAAGGCGCAGCCTGGCGCTATGCTGTCACAAAGGCCGGATGCGCGTCGTTAATTACGTAGTGGAACCCGCCGACGAACTCGCGCTGACGGAAACGGCGGCCGGCGCCGATGAGTTCCCCAGCCGCGGCCAGCCGTCGATCGAAGCGCTCTTCCGTGAGCATCACTCGCGCATCGTAGCTGTGCTCTGGCGGGTGGTAGGAGACCGCGGACAGGCGGAGGATATCGCCGGAGACGTCTTCTGCAAGCTGATGCGCCGTCCGGCGATTCTGGGCGGACGGGATCTGCGCTGGCTCTACCGCGTCGCCGTGAACGCGGGCTTCGATGCTCTGCGCAGCCGTTCGCGAAGGCTGCGCCGGGAGGAAGCCGCCGGAGTAGAGCGGTTGCGTTCGGGCCATGCTCCCGGCGCGCTGGATGACCTCTTGCAGGCCGAGCGCCAGGCGCGCGTCCGCGAAACGTTGCAGGCGCTGAAGCCACGCGACGCGCGTTTGCTGCTGTTGCGATCCAGCGGAGCGGCCTATCGCGAAATGGCCGACGCCCTGGGAATAGCTCCAAGCTCGGTAGGCACGCTGCTGGCGCGCGCGGAGGCGGCGTTTGAACGCAAGTTCCGGGCGCGTTATGGAGATTCGATATGAACAAATGCCGCTCGGAAGGCGAACTGAGGGCCCATCTCGATGGCGAGCTAGCGCCCGCCGAAATGGAGGCGGTTGTCGGCCATGTGGCGGGCTGCGTGGCCTGCGGACAAAAACTGGGAGAGCTGACGCGGCGGGCCGAACGCATCGCGGCGCTGATGAATGAACTGACCGAGGGGTCAACGTCGGCGCTCGCCTCTCCGCATCGGATTGGCGTAAGCGCTTGGCGACGGGCCGCGGCGGCGCTCGCACTGGCGGCTGGCCTGGCGACTCTATTCGTAGCTCTTCCTAAAAGAGAGGGGCAGGTCGGGAACCTGCCCCACGCGACGCAACCGGTGGTGCAGGTGGCGCGGGTTCCCGACCCGCGCCCGTTGGCTGAAGTTCCCATGCCGCGCGCCAGGCAATCGCCCGCGCCAGTCAAACAAGCAACTGAGCGGCAGCCGGAGGTCGAGTACTTTTTCGCTTTGGACGACGACCCGATAGAGTTGGGCGTCATCCAGCGAGTGGCGCTGGGACCGGAAGGTGTCCCGGCCGACGTGGTTTTCAGCCCGGACGGTCGCCCGCGCGCGATCAGTCTGGTGAGCTATAACGTTGTGGAAGGAGACGGAAAATGAGGCGAGCGATTTCAATTACAGCGGTGGCGCTGATGGTTGTTGGCTGTGCGGCCGCGCAGGATGCCGTGACCTTGGAAAAGATGAGGCTCGAAGAAGCGCAAGTGTTGACACAGAACTACTCGTCGGATCCCGCCGCGCGGGATAAGATGATAGCCGCCCTGGATAAGCTGGCGGCCCAGTCGGCGAAGGTGACGGCCGCCGGTCAGAAGATGATGGTCTCCCCGGTTACGGGCGCTCCCTATTCCGCCGAAGAGGTGACCGAGTTCAACCAGACCCTCGCCGACGGCACCCGTATTCACACCGAGGAGCGCGTCACCATCAGCCGCGATGGCCAGGGGCGCGTGCGGCGAGAGACTCCGGACGAGATAACCATCGCCGACCCGGTCGCCGGCGCCTCGTACACCCTTTCCCCGAAGACCCTCACCGGCCGCAAGATGGCGACCATGACGCCGCGTCGCGTCACTGTGACGGCGACGGGAGACTCCCCGGGTGTCTACTCATTTGTCGTGGGCGGCACGGTCTCGAGTTCGGACTCGGATGCGGCTGGCGCGGTCAAGGTCCTGCCGCGCAGTAACTCCGCGGATTCAAGCGTTCCCGCGGCCGGCGCGAAAAAAATCGTCCTAAGCACGGTTCAGGTTCAAAAGAACGCCGAGGATCTTGCGGCGCAGGCCCAGCTCAAAGCCCAGGCCGCGGCCCAAGACGCAATGCACGAATTCAAGATCCGCACGACGGTAACGGAAGCCGAAGCGTGCGCCGGTTGCACTCTCTCAATGACGGACAAGAACGGCACGGTAACCTTGGCCAAAGGCGAAGCGCTCGGGCCCCAGAACATCGAAGGTGTGATCGCGGAGGGCACGCGAAACACGGAGAGCATCCCGGTCGGCGCTATCGGCAACGACCGCCCTATCCAGGTGCTGACCGAGCGCTGGTATTCCGATCAATTGAAGACCATGGTCATGACCAAGAAGAGCGATCCGCGTACCGGTGAAGAGACGTTCCGGCTGACCAACATCCGCCTCGGCGAGCCTGATCCCAGCCTGTTCGCTCCGCCGCCCAATTACCAGATCTCGGGCCGGTAGAAAACGCGCATCCCGGCGGCCCATGTTATCGTGGAGGCGCCGCCCCTCGCGCGTCGCAATCGCCGGTTGCGCATTCGGGGCCGCGAGAAATCCGTTCTTTCAAAGGACGCGCCCATGAGAAGATTCGCCGTCGTATTATTCGCTTTGGTTCTGTCGGCCGCGCTGTGCGCCGGCCAGGCTGGTAATCAAAAGAACTTCGAGATTTACTTCATCGACACGGAAGGCGGCTTATCCGCTCTGTATGTCTCTCCTTCCGGGCAGTCGTTGCTCATGGACACGGGCAACGCGGGTGGGCGCGATTCGGACCGCATCATGGCCGCGATCCACGACGCTGGTTTGCAGCAAATCGACTTTCTGGTATCCACGCACTATCACAGCGATCACGTCGGCGGGCTTCAGGAAATCGTGAAGCAAATCCCGGTGAAACATTTCATCGATCATGGGCCGACTGTCGAGCCGAGGGAACAGGTGCAGGGTTTCCAGGCCGCCTATGCGGAGCTTTACGGTAAGGCCAGCCATACCGTAGTGAAACCGGGCGATAAGATTCCCATCGCAGGTCTGGACGTGACGGTAATCAACTCGGCGGCTAAGTCGCCTGAAAACGCCTCTTCCCGGAGGCGGCAAGCCGAACCCGGAGTGCGCCACCTTCAAGGAGCGGGACGAAAGCCGCATCGACCCCGAGAACCCGCAAGCCGTGGGGCTGCTGTTTACCGACGGCAAATTCCGGACGATCAATCTGGCCGACTTCACCTGGAACAACGAGAAAGAACTGATGTGCCCGAATAACCCGATCGGCGCGGTGGACCTGTACACCACGTCGCATCATGGCATCGAACAATCGGGATCGCCCACGTTGGTGCATGCGCTCGCGCCGCGCGTCACCGTGATGAACAACGGTTCGCGCAAAGGCGGGGTGCCGCAGACCATGCAGACGCTGTGGAGTTCGCCCGGCCTAGAGGACGTGTGGCAGCTCCATTGGGCTTATGCTGGCGGGCTCGAACTGAATGCGCCGGGATTGTTCATCGCGAACATCGAAGATCCGGCCACGCTCGCCGCGTCGCTGACGGGCGGTGGACAGCAGGGCTTCGGCGGCGGAGCGGGCCGTGGCGCCGGAGGTCCTGGCGCCGCCCCCCAGGCTGCGCCTGCCGGCGCGCCCGCGGCGCCTCCGCAAGCGGCTGCGCCGGCCGTACCGCCGCAACCGCCGGCGCCAGGAGTTGGCGCGCAGGCGGCCTCTGGCGCTCCGGGCGGAATGCCTGGAGCGGGCCGTGGCATGGGAGGGTTCGGAGGGGGCGGACGTGGAGGCCACAACGGCCCTGCATTCTGGATCAAAGTCTCCGCCCACGCCGACGGCTCCTTCACCGTGCTGAACGCGCGCAACAACTTCAGCAAAGACTACGCGGCGAAGAAGTAGCAGACAGCCATCAGCCATCAGCTATCGGCCATCAGCGAAAGGCCTCAAGCGATCAACGGATCAGAGATCCGATCCCTCACGGCTGATCGCTCTAACAACCCTGCGGTTGATATCATCACATTAACTGAATGGACCCCGATTTTCTGGTGATCGGAGCCGGCGTCGCTGGCCTGCGCGCGGCCATCGAGCTGGCCGAGGCGGGCCGCGTTTTGGTGATCGCCAAGGAAAGCCTTCAGCGAGTCTTCCTCGGAATACGCGCAAGGCGGCATCGCCGTGGCTTTGAGCGACGACGATGAGGTCGCCCTCCACGAAGCCGATACGCTCGCCGCGGGCGACGGCCTCTGCGAGCCGGAGGCTGTCCGGGCGTTGGTGGAAGATGGCCCGGCCGCCATCCAGCAGTTGATCGACTGGGGCGCGGAATTCGACCGCGAGGGGTCGAAGCTGGCCTTCACCCGCGAGGGCGCTCACAGCCGCAACCGCGTGTTGCACGCCCACGGCGATTCGACGGGCCGCGAGATTGCGCGGGCGCTTGTATCACAAGGCCGCCTCTCTCCCGAACGTCGACGTTCCGCAGCTTCGCGGTCTGCACGGACCTTTTGATGCGCGATGGCGAAGCGGCGGGCGCCGAGTTGTACGATGCCCGCGGGCGCCGAACGGTTCGCATCCACGCCCGCGCCACGCTGCTGGCGACGGGTGGCCTGGGCTGCGTCTACCGGAACACGACCAACCCCGAGGTGGCCACCGGCGATGGCGTCGCCCTGGCTTGGCGCGCCGGCGCGGAGATTTCCGATTTGGAGTTCGTCCAGTTCCATCCGACCGCGTTGCGGCTCACGGGCGCGCCGTGCTTTCTGCTTTCGGAAGCTCTTCGGGGCGAGGGCGCCGTATTGCGGAACTCGCGTGGCGAGCGGTTCATGGAGCGCGTCCATCCCATGAAGGAGCTGGCTCCGCGCGATGTGGTGGCCCGCGCCATCGTCGCTGAGATGAAGGTGGATGGCGCGCAAAACGTGTATTTGGATTTGACGCCCCGCGGCACGGCTTTCATCCGCGAGCGCTTTCCGCGTATATACGAGACTTGCCTGAAGTATGGAATCGATCTGGGCCGCCAGCCAGCCCCCGTGGCGCCGGCGGCGCACTATGCCATGGGCGGGGTGCGGACGGACCTGAATGGGCGCACGTCGATCCAACGCCTTTTCGCCGCAGGCGAAGTCGCTTGCTCAGGCGTCCACGGAGCGAACCGTTTGGCGAGCAATTCCCTGCTTGAGGCAGTGGTGTTCGGCGCCCGCTCCGGCCGCGCCATGCGCGAAACCGTTCCGTTGCGAGCGGGCGAAGCGGCCCCGCCGGCCGGGCGCGATTGGCCCGGCGGGCTTTCGCGGAGCGAAGTTCAAACCATCGCGTGGGAGCGTTGCGGAATCGTGCGGACGGGCGAAGGCCTTCGCGATGCGATCAGTCTGTTGGAGAAACGCGCCGATACGCCCTGCGACCCCGAATCCTCCGAGGCGCGCAACATGCAACAAGTGGCCGCGCTAATCGCCCGCGGCGCCCTGGCCCGCGAGGAAAGCCGCGGAGCGCATTTCCGGACGGATTACCCGGCCAAGAACGCCGCGTTCGAGTTGCACTCCGTATTGCGCGGGGCGGACCCAGTTACGTTCCGGCGCGGCGCCTGGTCGCCGGAAGCTTAAGCAACCGGCCGGAATCACGGCAGCGCCTGGAAAATGGCTCTCGCCGCGACCATGCTTACGTGGTTCATCCAGCGGCCGACGCCGTATACCGAAACCAGCAGAACCAGCGCCATGAACCCCACCCGCGCAATCTCCACGTAGATCTTCACCGGAATCTTCATGGCCAGAAGGAGCTTGGAACCATCCAGGGGCGGTACCGGCAGGAGATTGAACAAAGCCAGGTAGATGCTGAGTTGAACTCCGGAGGCCGTGAACTCCGCGACGGGCCGCGCAATCGGCAGAATCAGACGGGTGAACACGGCCAGGATCACCGCCATCACAATGTTGCTCGCCGGACCCGCCAGAGCGACCAGCGCCAAGCCTTGCATCCCTCCGCGCAGCTTGCGGTTATCGGTGATCACCGCTTTGCCCCAGCCCAGGAAGCCGCCGGCGAAAAGCGCGGTCAGGAAGGGGAGGATGGCAGTGCCCAGCCAATCGACGTGCGCCAGAGGATTCAGCGTCAGCCGGCCTTGCAGGCGAGGCGTATCGTCGCCGAGTTTATCCGCCGTCCAGGCGTGGGCGAACTCGTGCGGGGCCGTCAGAATCCAAAGCAGCAGAACGTCGAGAAGCGCGGATTGAATGTTGAGGGCCAACAAACAGTGTACTCGCCGCAGGGCAGGCCGTCGGGGCGGACCCACCGCTAATCCCGCCGCGCCACCAGGGCCCAGAGGGTCAGCAAAGCCGCCAGTAGGAATAAGAAACCTATTGATGCCAGTCTGATAGCGTCATTATACGTGGTATTATGATACTTCAACCACGCTTCATTCCCGAGGTAACATCCAGTTGGCTGATCCCTCCGGCTGCAAACGCACTCTTGAAATTACGATCCCCGCTCAGGAAGTGGCCGCAGAAATCGCCCGCGTGTCGGGCGGAATCCAAAGCCGCGCCAAGCTGAAAGGCTTCCGCCCTGGCAAGGCTCCCGCGTCCATCATCCGGCGCGAGTTTTCGGGCGATATCCGGCAGCAAGTGCTCGAAGCCCTCGTCCCCAAGTTCCTGAACAAGCAATTCGAGGCGGAAAACCTCAACGTGGTGGGAACGCCCGACATCAAGGACGTACACCTGCACGAGGGCGAGCCGTTGCGCTTCACCGCCGAGTTCGAAGTGATCCCCGCCTTCGAGTTGGGCGATTACCGTGGCATCGAAGTGGCCTACCAGGATCCCGAAGTCTCGGACGACGACGTGGTCAAGCGCCTGGAAGAAATTCGCAACCAGAAGGCGCAATACGTCAACATCGACCCGCGGCCGATTCAGGACGGCGACTTCGCCGTGGTCGCCATGCAGAGCATTTCGGGCGTCGAAGGCGAGCCGGTTAAGCAGGATGAGCTCGTGCTCGAGATCGGCGACGCCGATACGGTCGAGGCTTTCACGGAAAACCTCCGCGGCATGACTCCAGGCGAGGAGAAGGAATTCGACGTCGAGTATCCCAAGGAATACGCCGCCCCGCGCCTGGCGGGCCGCAACGTACGTTTCCACGCCACGGTTAAGGGCATTCGCCGCAAGGACTTACCCGAACTCAACGACGAGTTTGCGCAAGACTTGGGCGACTTCCGCGATTTGACGGAGCTGCGCGACTCCGTCCGCAAGGGCATTCTGGCCCAGCGCCAGTACGACGCCCAATTGGAAGCCAAGAACAAGATCGTGGAGAAGATCGCCGCGGCTCACGATTTCCCGGCGCCGGATGTTCTGGTGGAGCGGCGGATCGACGCGCGGCTGGAAGAGTTCGTCCGGCGGATGGTGAACGCCGGGATCGATCCCAATTCCGTGAAGCTCGATTGGAAACAGATGAGGGAAAGCCACCGGGAGAAGGCCGCGGCGGAAGTCAAGGCCTCGCTCCTGCTTTCCCGGATCGCCGAGCGCGAAGCTATTGGCGCTACACGTGACGAAGTGGACCGGGAAGTAGAGCGTCTGGCCCGCCAGGAGCGCGAGCCGGTGGCGGCGTTCCAGCGGAAACTCGAAAAGGATGGCGCGATCTCACGGATCGCGAACCATATCCAAACCGAGAAGACCTTGAGCTTTCTGTTCGAGAACGCCCGAAAGACGGCGGAAAACTAGCGGATAGTGGGGCGGCCGGTTTTGGCCGCCGCCGGCTGGCGGCCGGCGTTCTGAGCCGGAAGTGCAATCCACTCGGCCGCCGATAGCGGGCGAGGGCGGGAATGTCCGGTCACGGCAAAAGTGGTCGAAGAGGTGTATGGGGGATGGATCCGACTGGCCTATTCGTACTTTGACAGGCTCCAGATGGATTGCCAAGGATGGCTAATAGGACGATAATGAAGGCGAACGCGGGTGTCGCACCCCTCAGCGCAGCCGCCTTGCGGCTGGCCGCTGGAGAGGAGAAGGCCACGTGAAGCGCAGCGATTCTGAAGCGTTGCGGTGTTCGTTCTGCCACAAGAGCCAAGACGTAGTCGGCAAGCTGATCTCCTCCCCGAGCGATTATCCCCGAGCCTACATCTGCGACGAGTGCATCGCCGTCTGCAATTCGATTCTCGAGGACGATAAGGCCGAGCCTCGCGAAGCGCAGCCCAACCGGATACTTAAGCCGCAGGAAGTAAAGGAGTTCCTGGATCAGTACGTGGTTGGGCAGGAAGCCACCAAGAAGAAGCTCGCGGTAGCGGTATACAACCACTCCAAGCGCGTCCACATGAACCGTTTGCGCAATGGCGAGGTGGAGCTTCAGAAGTCCAACATTCTGCTGATCGGGCCCACCGGGACCGGCAAGACGCTCATGGCCCAGACGCTGGCGAAGGTGCTGGAGGTGCCGTTCGCCATTGTGGACGCCACCACGCTGACTGAAGCCGGATACGTGGGTGAGGACGTCGAGAACATCATCCTCAAACTCTTGCAGGCCGCCGATGGCGACGTGCAGAAGTGCCAGCAGGGGATCATCTACATCGACGAAATCGACAAGATTTGCCGGAAGGACGAGAACCCTTCCATCACCCGCGACGTGTCCGGGGAAGGCGTGCAACAGGCGCTGCTCAAGATTCTGGAAGGCACCACGGCCAATGTGCCGCCTCAGGGCGGCCGCAAACATCCGCACCAGGAATTCACGCCGGTCGATACCACCAACATTCTGTTCATTTGCGGCGGCGCTTTCGTGGGCCTGGAGAAGGTCATCGCCAAACGCTCGGGCAAGAAATCCATGGGGTTCCTGCAGGAAGAACCGTCGAACGTCATTCGGGCTCCCATTCACAGCCGGCGCGATTACGACCTGCTCTGCCAGGTGCAGCCCATAGACCTGATAAAATTCGGATTCATACCTGAGTTCATCGGCCGTATGCCAGTGGCGGCGGTACTGGAGGACCTGGAAAAACCGGCGCTCGTCCAGATACTCACCCGGCCGAAAAACGCTATTGTCAAGCAGTACCAGAGGCTTTTCGAGTTCGAAAACGTCCGGCTGAAATTTAACGACGACGCCCTGGAGGCCATCGCCGAGTTGGCGCTGGAGCGCAAGGTGGGCGCGCGCGGGCTTCGCATGATCCTCGAGGATCTGATGCTGGACCTGATGTATTATCTGCCCTCATACAAGAAGGTGCGGGAGTTCCAAGTCACCAAGGAAATGGTGCTGAATCAAAAGATCAATCTGGCTTTGCTGGAAAAAGCCGGATAGGGCCGCGCCTTAGCGCTCTGCCCGCCGCCGCGCTTCAGGGGACCCGGGGGGATTCGAGTCGCAGTTCCCGGGGAGGACAATGCTAGCTTCAAAAGAAAAATCCGATACAAAGCGTCTGCCGATGATGCCCATCCGCGACGTGGTCATCTTCCCGTACATGATGACCCCGTTTGTCGTGGGGCGCGAGTCGAGCGTTCGAGCGCTGGAAGAGGCCATGGCGGCCGACAAGAAGATCTTCCTGGCCACTCAGCACGACGCCTCGATCGACGAGCCCCGGCCGAACGAGATTTACAGCGTCGGCTGCATCGTCAACATTGTCCAGAGCCTCAAGCAACCCGATGGCAACATCAAAGTGCTGGTGGAGGGAGTCGAGCGCGGCAAAGTAGTCACCGTGTCCGACGACGAGGGATTTTTCCGCGCGACCATACGCACAATTTCTTACAAGCTGGAGACCGGAGGGCAGCTCGATGCGCTGGTGAGCCGCGCGGTGGGCCTGTTCGAGCAGTACGTAAAGCTGAGCCAGAACCTGAACTACGAGGCCATGAACGCGGCCGTCCGCGGCGACGATCCCGGCAAGCTTTCCGATACCATCGGGGCGAACCTGCAGCTTAATGTCGAGGAGAAGCAGGAGCTGCTGGAGATCTTCGATCCCATCGACCGCCTCACGCGCATCGCCGAATTGCTCGATATCGAACTCGAGAAGCTCAGCGTGGATCGCACCATTCAGGGCCGCGTGAAACGCCAGATGGAGCGGGCGCAAAAAGAGTATTACCTCAACGAGAAGATCAAGGCCATTCAGAAGGAACTGGGCCGCGGCGAAAAGAGCGAGTTCGACGAGCTGCGCAAGAAGATCGACGCCGCGGGTATGACCCAGGACGCCAAGGAAAAGGCCATCGCCGAATTGAAACGCCTGGAACTCATGCCGCCCATGTCGGCCGAGTCCACCGTTTCGCGCAACTACCTGGACTGGCTGCTGGCCGTGCCGTGGAAGCGGAAGTCGAAGGAAATCCGCGATCTGAAATTCGCCGAGGAAGTGCTTGAGGCGGATCATTACGGTCTCGAAAAGATCAAGGAGCGAATCCTGGAGTTCCTGGCCGTACGCCGGCTGGTGAAAGATCCAAAGGGATCGATTTTGTGTTTCGTGGGGCCTCCGGGAGTCGGCAAGACTTCGCTCGGAATGTCCATAGCGCGGGCCACGGGCCGCAAGTTCGTACGCCTTTCGCTGGGCGGCGTGCGCGATGAGGCCGAAGTGCGCGGCCACCGGCGCACGTATATCGGCGCCCTGCCGGGACAGATCGTGCAGATGATGAAAAAGGCCGGCACGCGCAACCCGGTCTTCATGCTGGACGAAGTGGACAAGATGTCCATGGATTTCCGCGGCGATCCGTCGGCCGCCCTGTTGGAAGTTCTCGATCCCGAGCAGAACTTCATGTTCGTGGATCATTACCTGGACGTCGAGTACAACTTGAGCCAGGTTTTCTTCATCGCCACGGCCAACGTGCTGCATACGATTCCTCCGGCGCTCCAGGACCGCATGGAAGTCATACGGCTCTCCGGATACACGGAACTGGAGAAGATGGAGATCGCCAAGCGGTTTCTGATCCGCAAGCAGATTGGGCAGACGGGCCTGAACGCCGAGCGGATTGAGTTCACCGACGAAGGCGTCAGCGCGTTGATTCAGTACTACACGCGCGAGGCGGGCGTCCGCAATCTGGAGCGCGAAATCGGCAACGTGTGCCGCAAGGTGGCGCGCCAGGTGGTGAACGAGCAAAGCGGTAAAGAGAACAAGACTCTGCCGAAGGTGACCATAGACGGACGCAAGGTCGTCGAATTGCTCGGCCCGTGGAAGTTCCGGGATCTCGTAGCGGAGAAGAAGAACGAAATAGGCGCCGCTACCGGACTGGCATGGACCGAAGTGGGAGGCCAGCTCCTGGCGACCGAATGCACGCTCATGGACGGCAAAGGCAAGCTGACCATCACGGGCAAGCTGGGCGAGGTCATGCAGGAATCCGCGCAGGCGGCCATGAGCTATATCCGATCGCGCGCCCACACCCTGGGACTCCCCAGGGATTTCTATCGCAGTCTGGACGTTCATATCCACGTTCCCGAAGGGGCCATTCCAAAGGATGGACCTTCGGCCGGCATCACCTTGGCCACCACGATTTGCAGCGCGCTCACCAGGATTCCCGTGCGCGGAGATGTGGCCATGACCGGTGAAATCACGCTTCGCGGAAAGGTTCTGGCGATCGGCGGCTTGAAAGAAAAGTTGATGGCGGCGCACCGCCATGGCATTATGGAAGCAATCGTTCCCCGGGAGAACGAGAAAGACCTCCCGGACATCCCCGAAGCCATCCGAGCCTCCATGAAGCTGCATTTCGTGGAATCGATGGACGAGGTGCTGAAAATCGCATTAGAGAGGGATGTCGCTGAGCTTCCCATGCTGGCCGGGCCGCCCGAAGTGGCCATGGCGCCGGCCGGGGAAAGCTTGGCGCATTAAGAGCTGTCAGCTAAGCGCTGAAGGCTGAATGCTCAATTGAAGGCGGAATTCGTAACGAGCTCGGGCGCGCCGGAAGCGTTTCCTTCCGACCGGCTGCCGGAGATCGCGTTCTTAGGAAGAAGTAATGTCGGGAAGTCCAGCCTGATCAACTCCCTGACAGGTCAAAAGAAGCTGGCGTTCACTAGCGCTTCGCCGGGTCGCACGCGCACCGTCAACTTCTACCGGGTAGAGGACCAGTTTTACATGGTCGACCTGCCGGGTTATGGCTACGCCAGGGCTCCCCGGGAGGCGGCCCAGGTGTGGATGGGCCTGATCGAAACGTATTTGGAGCAGAGGGAAACCCTAAAGCTTTGTTGCCTGACGATCGATAGCCGTCGTGGATGGATGGAGAGCGATCTCGAACTCATGCGATGGCTGGAGCGTCACGGCAAGAATTACCTGGTGGTCGCCACCAAGATCGACAAATTGAATCAATCGCAGCAGGAGCGCGGAATCCGGGCCATCCGAAAGGAGGGCGCCGAACCGCTGATCGTCTCGGCCGTCACGGGCCGGGGAGTGAGGGAACTTTGGCAAGCCATAACGAAAACTCTTCAGACGCCGTAGCCGGCGTTCCACAACAAGACAAACCCGAAAAACCGACCGCGCGCGAAGCGGCCCCGCCCGAACCAACCGCCGAACCAGCCGAAAAGCCGGAGAAGCCCGGAGCGAAGCGCCGCCGAGCGCCCCGAGCGAGCCCCCGTCAAACCCGCGGTCGCCGCGGCGCCTCCCGCCGAGTCGAAACCGGCCGAGGCCAAGCCAGCCGATGTCCAAGGGCCGCCGCGCCCGCCCGGCCCAGAGGGCGCCCCGCCGCCGGTGGCTGTCGCAGCCGCGGCGCCCGAGCCGGGTGGCCACGGACATCGCCGCCGTCCGCAGGGACAGACGTCCAAGAACGGCGCGCCCACGCTGGATCTGGTCGAGTTGAAGGACATGAGCATCCTGAAACTCAACCAGGTAGCCAAGGATATGAGCATCGCCGGCGCGGCCGGCATGCGCAAGCAGGAACTGATCTTCAAAATCCTGCAAACCCAGGCCGAGAAGAGCGGACTGATTTTCTCCGAGGGCGTGCTGGAATGCCTGCCCGACGGATTCGGTTTCCTGCGCGCACCCGAGTACAACTACCTGCCGGGTCCCGACGATGTGTACGTATCGCCGTCCCAGATTCGCCGTTTCGATTTGCGCACGGGCGATACCGTTTCCGGCCAGATCCGCCCGCCCAAGGAGGGCGAACGCTATTTCGCGCTCATCAAAGTAGATGCCATCAACTTCGAGCCGCCGGAAGAAGCGCGCAACAAGATTTTCTTCGACAATCTGACGCCGCTCTATCCCAACTCCCGCTTCAAGCTGGAGACGCTCAAGGAGAATTACTCCGGGCGCGTCATGGACCTGCTCACGCCGGTCGGGAAAGGCCAGCGCGGGTTGATCGTTTCGCCGCCTCGTACCGGCAAGACGATGCTGCTGCAAAGCATCGCCAACTCCATCACCGCCAACCACCCCGACGTGACGCTCATCGTGCTGCTCATCGACGAGCGGCCGGAAGAGGTCACGGACATGCAGCGCAGCGTGCGCGGCGAAGTAATCAGCTCCACGTTCGACGAGCCGGCCACGCGTCACGTGCAGGTGGCCGAGATGGTCATCGAGAAAGCCAAGCGCCTGGTCGAGCACAAGCGCGACGTGGTGATTCTGCTCGATTCCATCACCCGCCTGGCGCGCGCCTACAACACCATCGTTCCGCCGTCGGGCAAAGTGCTCTCCGGCGGCGTGGACTCCAACGCGTTGCAGCGGCCCAAGCGGTTCTTCGGCGCCGCGCGCAACATCGAAGAAGGCGGCTCGCTGACCATCATCGCCACCGCGCTCATCGATACCGGCAGCCGCATGGACGACGTGATTTTCGAAGAGTTCAAAGGCACCGGCAACATGGAAATCCATCTCGAGCGCAAGCTGGTGGATAAGCGCGTCTTCCCCGCCATCGACATCAACAAGAGCGGAACGCGCAAGGAAGAGCTGCTTTTGCCGAAGGAAGAGCTCAACCGCGTGTTCATCCTGCGGCGGGTGCTGGCTCCGCTCTCTCCGGTGGAGACCATGGAACTGCTCCTGGACAAGCTAGGCAAAACCCGCAGCAACGGCGAATTCCTGGCCGCGATGAGCGGGTAGGACACCTGTACTCTGGGGCGGCCAAGAGCGGCCTCGCGTCGCCAGCGGAGAGAGTATGAAGAAGAAGGGGGTCCTAGAAAGCCAGAGACCGCTGCTGTCGAGCCGGATGAAATACTGCCGGAGTATGACTTCAGTCAGGCCCGGCGAAACAAGTACGCGTCTCGATACGCCGCCGGCAGCCGGGTAGTCGTGCTGGAACCGGACGTGGCCGCGGCATTTCGAAGCTCCAGCGACGCGAACGAGGCGCTCCGAGCCTTGGCTGGGATCATCCGGAAGCATCAATCCCACTCGGTATAACTCCGCCGTACGGCCTGACTGCTTTGCGAGCGGATGGAACGATTCGCACGTCGGTCCCACGCCGCACCAGTTCGCCGCCCAGCGCGATGAGATCAGGAGGCCCTCGCGGTCGCCGGTAGTCTCCTGTTGCCCAGCTTCCGGTTCCCGCTATCACGCAACATTAAGCTGTGATACTGTGAACCCGGATGGGGTTCAGGTGCCTGTTCCATGGTCACGACTGGTCCGAGGGCTGCGAACGGTGCGCCCAGTGCGGGCGCACGCGGGCGGGCGGCCACGATTGGAGCCGGGACCCCGAACGGTGCGCTGTGTGCAAGTGCGCTCGTGTCAATTCCCGGGATAGCCTCGGGTTCACACCCCTTGCGCTGGCGGCGTACAGGGGGAGTTGCTCTGAGGTTCGACGACTAATAGCTGCGGCGCCGATGTCAATGGGAGAACAGGCACGGAGATACGGCACTGATTCTGGCTTCGATGGAAGGTCACCATGACGTCGTGCGGCCCTTGCTCGAAGCCGGCGCAGATCCTGACGCTATGAGCAAGATAGGCGGATGGACTGCGTTAATGTTGGCCTGCAGCGGAGGGCACAGCGCCGCAGTGGAGATGCTCCTCGCCGGCTTCGGGGCGAACGCTCTCCTCACGGATAACTCGGGCAGCACTGCGCTCAGCAAGGCGGTCATGGGCGAGGACCCCGGGGCTATGAAGGAGGGGTGCGTCGGGAAGCTCCCCGCCATTGTTTTTGAGGCGCGCTTCGAGGAGGCGCTGGGGGCGGTCCGCGACACGCCTGCTAAGCTACGAGTACTACTTGATGCGTTGCCCAGGGAAGGGCGACGACCTCCTTTATGTTCTCCCCCTGAGAAATGCATTTGGGTCCTCCCTGCGCGCCGAGGCTCGGGCCATGATCTTTGAGGAGGGCGCGGCCGGATCGGGCGGGGTTCCCCTTCCCGGAATTTACGGGTGAGGTAATTGGAGCAGCTCTTCGTTACAGGATCAGGTGGATGAAGGAGACATAAAGAGGAGGCTTCTGCGTCCCTGACATGGAATGAGTCTGCTCGTGCGGCTGGACTACATGCAGAACCGACGATTCCAGATCTGCACGCCGCGCACAGAGCCGAACGGGTCGAATCGGCAAGGTACTTCAGCCTGAAGCCGGCGTGTCCGATTCCGGTGGGAGACGATCCAGTGCGCGCATCACTCCCGACCCGAGTACTGGAAGATCGTCTACCACTGTGTTCCAAACGGTTTCGACATCCACTCTGTCGTAGCGATGCCGGAGCCAGTTGCCAATGCCGCGGATGTTGGGCCAGGGCAAACCGGGGCACAAACGCCGGCGTCTTCCCCTAGCCGGATTGCCGCTTCGCTGATAATCAGAAGCTTTCGCTCGACAGCGGCTACCGTTTTCGAGTCGTCCCGAAAGGCTTCCAAATCCATGCCCCGCACGAACTCCGCGACCATCTCGCCTGCGTCCAGGAGTTCGTAGGGAAAGCGCCGGCTCCCTAAAAGGCACGGAATGCCCTCCCGGGAAGCTTCTTGGATGCGACGGGTTGCTTGAGCCCCCTTGCCGGGGAGAGGTTGAGGCGGGCCCCAGCAAGTCCGCCAGGAGTCGCTCCATCGCGACCATATGCAGGAGCGACAAACGCGTCCGGGAGTGAACTCGGCGATGACGTCCACGTCCGAGACTCCATCGATTGCGGACCGCGAAGCGAAAGAGCCGTGCAGGATGAGATGCTCAATGCCGGCGGCCTTTCAGTTCGCCTTCATGCGCCCGCAATTTGGCTATGATTGTGGACCTGTCCATACCACGATCTCGACTAATATTCTCTCGCATCCGAACTGGAACTGCGACCGTGAATCGCTACGCGGGCGCCCGGAGACGCTACCCGTAAACCTCCCGCCGGTACGCGATTCTCGTCACATCGACGGTTCTCGCCTGGTCGTCAATTTCGTAGACTACCCGGTAATCGCCAATGCGGATCCGCCACTCGCGCTTCCCGCCGTGGAGTTTCTTGCATCCCGGCGGCCGTGGATTCGCAGTCAGACCCTCAAGCCGGGGCACGATTCGGGAAACTACGTTTGCGGGAAGGGATTGCAGTTCCCTCGCAGCGCTCGCCGCCAAGGCGACGTGATAGCTACCCACGCGCCAGTTTCCCGCTCTTGATGAGAGCCTTCTTTACTTCATCGAGCGGAATCCGCTTTTCACGCCGCCGGGAGCGGGAAACCAGTACATCTTCGACGTCCGCCCAAAGCTCCCGATGCCTTTGCAGGTCGATCTGAACGGCAACCCTGCGTCCCTCTTCATCCGTCACGTACTGGATTCCGGTCATGGCCCTATTGTCACTCAAACAACCGGCGAGGGCAGCGTCGTGCTCAAACGAGGATAGGCGGAACCTCTTCGACACGCTCCGCTCGCCACCATGAAACCCAATGGAACGATTCGCATACCGGCCCCATGTCGCGGCATCACGCCGCCTGGCCGGCATCACCGGCGGGGGGCGCATCCACGCAATGGCGGCCCATGCGCTGGCGGAACTTCTCGCGTTCTTCGGGGGTCATCTTGTCCCAGCGTTCTTCCATCCGCCGGCGGAAACGCGGGCCATTCCCACCAGGATGGCCAAGGCCGCCGAACAGAACTCGGGTGAGCGCCAGGAGCGCGAGGGCCTGCCAGAAAGTCACTCGCGGCCAGCCGAACAGCGCCGGACACAGGTAATTCCACAACAGGCGCACCACCTCACCGCCGGCCGCAATAAAGGCCGGTATGGCTACGACGGCCAGCGGGGCGATCCAGATCAGCTTCTTGTTCATTTTCATTTAGGGTTCCTCATTTCCTCGAATACTCGTCGTAGACGCTGCGCAGGCGTTCGCGCAGATGCAACACCGCGTAGCGCTTACGCGCCAGCAGCGTATTGAGATTCACGCCGGTTTCCGCCGCCATCTCCTGGAAGCTCAACCCTTCGAACTCGTGGGCAATGAAAACTTCGCGCTGCTCTTTGGGTAGTTCGTCGAGCGCGTCTTCCAGTTCCTCAACGAGCGCGTTGCGGACGAAAAGCGCCTCCGGCCCGGCATCGGGCGAAGGCAGCAGATCTTCGAAGCGAAGCGTCTCGCCTTCTTCGCCCTCGATTGTCGCGTCGCTGAACGTCTCGGGCCTCTTTTTGCGGAAGAGATCCGTAATGCGATTGCGGGCGACGCGAAAGAGCCAGCCGGTCACATGCTCGATCGGCATCAGCAGCCGATTGGCCTCCACGAGTTCGTAGAAGACCTCCTGCACGATATCTTCGGCGTCCGAAGGATCGGGCACGCGCCGGCGGATGAAGTTGCGCAGCCGGGAGCCTTGTTCCGCGACGGCTTTCGAGATTCGCCGGTCCTGGTCGTTCATCGCCACGATGCTCGCTGCCTCGATCATCCACTCCTGGAGACGAATGGAGCCCGAATATATTGTAGAAACCCTAGGAGATCGGCGGGCCGAGCCGGCAGCCGCGGGGAAACGCCCCCGACCCGTCCATAGCGCCACAAGAAACTCACCGCTGAGTCGCTGAGACGCAGAGTTTTCTTGAGTTCTCCGCGATCTCCGCTTCCTCGGCTGGCGAACCCGCGGGATGAGAAGATCATTCGAAAAGGTCTTGCACGCTTTTGGCGGCCTGTGGCGCCCTCGGACTCGCGCCGAGCCGGCAGAGGCCGCGGAGGGTTTCTAGTTTGCTCCTTCTCGGCGTCTCAGCGCCTCGGCGGTGAATCTGGATTTTGGTCTACGGACGAATTGCGGCCCGCCCGGCCGGGCTTTGTTAAACTTGAAATTGCCCGGCGGCGTAGCTCAGCTGGCTAGAGCGAGGGTCTCATAATCCCTAGGTCCGCGGTTCGAGTCCGCGCGCCGCCACCATAGTCCTTATCCCGATTGTGACGGGCCGCACAGGCCCGCGCTTCCCCATCGTCTTGCACCCGAGGTTCGGGACGATGAGTGAATCGGAAACTCACCCTAGTCCGTTCTCGCGCTTATGCTGGCGTTCTTAGGTATTGCCCTGGTATTCGTAGCCGTCTTCGGCGGCTTCCTCTTGGAACGGGGGAACCCTTACGTTCTGATGCAGCCGGCGGAGTTACTGATCGTCTGCGGCGCGGCCGCCGGAATCGTCGTCGTCGCGAATCCCCCAGATGTCATTCGCAAGATGGCGCGTGGAGCGGCCGCCGCGTTCCGCCAGCCGGCGCGCACCCGCGAATCGTTCCTGCGTTCTCTTCGAATGCTTTACGATGTTTTTCAGTTCGCGCAGCGCGCCGGTAACGCACAGCTCGAAAGCCACGTGGACAGTCCCGATGCCAGCCCCTTCTTCAAGAAGTATCCGGAGTTCCTCGCGGACGGCGCCACGCTCGAGTTCGTGTGCGACTCGCTGCGCATGCTGGTTATCGGCGTGACCAAGCCGCACGAACTGGATCAACTGATGGATCTGGATATCGACGTGCAGCGGCAGGCTCGGCTTGAGCCCGTCAGCGCCTTGAGCTCCGTCGCCGATGCGCTTCCGGGGCTGGGCATTGTGGCCGCCGTGCTGGGCGTGGTGATTACCATGGGGGCTATCGGAAGCGCGCCGGAGACAATCGGAGAAAAGGTCGCCGCGGCGCTGGTGGGGACTTTTCTGGGCATTCTGCTCTGTTACGGCGTGGTGGGACCGGTAGCTTCGCGCATGGAGAACCAGAGCGCGAAGGAGGCGCAGTTCTTCCAGGCGCTGCGGACCGCGATCGCGGCGTTCGCCCGGGGTTCCTCGCCGGTGCTTGCCGTGGAGTACGCGCGCCGGTCAATCCCCGTGGAGTTGCGGCCATCGTTTGGAGAATTGGAGGTTGCCATCGGACGCCATTCAAAAGCGGCCGAATCCGGCGCCGCGCCGGGCGCTTCCAGGCCGTCCAGTCCGGCAGTCCAGGAGCCCGCCCATGCGAAAGCCACCCGCGCCTGAACCGCAAACTTTCGTGTTCGAGGCGCGGAGGCTCCGCGCGGAAGCTCCCAAACGCCGGGCCGGAGCCTGGAAGGTGGCCTATGCCGACTTCGTAACGGCGCTGATGGCTCTGTTCATCGTGCTCTGGATCATGGGGGCCAGCAATCGGGTCAAATCGTCCGTGAGCGGCTATTTCAACGATCCCCGCGGTTATAACCGCAAGCTTCGTGGGGGAGGGGACTCGGCCGGACCCTCGGCAGAACTCGTCCTGCACCAACCGGGCGCGGAGGAGGTTCAGACGCGGATCGAGCAGGCCTTGCGCCAGATGCCGGAATTCCGCAAGATCCGCGGCAATATCGCGTTCAGCGTTTCCGGCGAAGGCTTGCGCATCGATCTGCTGGAAACCGAGCAAGGGATGTTTTTTGAGACCGGCAGTCCGAATCCCACCGGGGCCGGCGAGCGCCTGCTGGCGGTGCTGGCGGGCGAGATCGGCAAAATGCCCAACGGAGTTGTGGTTGAAGGCCATACGGATTCGCTCCCGTTCCGCGGCGCCAGCCCCACGGTGGGCTACAGCAACTGGGAGCTCGCCGTGGATCGCGCCAACGCCGCGCGCCGCCTGTTGCACGCTTATGGCGTACGCCCCGAACAGGCGGCGGAGGTGCGCGGCTTCGCCGACCGGAAACTGCTCTACCCCGGCGATCCTCACGACCCGCGCAACCGCCGCGTCTCTCTGGTGGTCATTTTCGGCGGAGATGGCGGCCCCTGAACCGCGCCTCGGCGCGCGCTCACGGGCCTGAACATTCTGCGGAAACTCGCTTCACCATCCTGCCGCGCGCATTTGCGGTATCGTGTTGCCCGATTGCGGTATCCTAGCGGCGAGGTCCCAGCGCCGCGGAATCCGGGCGGCGCGGAGCGAGTTCCATGTGGCGGATTCCAGGCCGATGAAAGTTCAGATCGCGCCCTATACGGCCGAGTTCATCGAACGCGTGCGGATGTTCAACGAACGCATTTCGACCGGCGGATGGGGCGAATACCAACTGCCGCTCGACCCTGGATTCCTCGATCGAAGCCGGGAGGGTCCGCTGCCGTGGGACGCCTGGCTGGCGCTTGACGCAGGCGAAGTGCGCGGCGGCTATCTGGCGCGGCGGCAGCAATTCTCCTTCGATGGCGACGTCCGCACACTGGCCTTTTACAACTTGTCTCTTTCGGAAGGAGTCGTTGACAAGCGTTACGCGCCTGTCAGCATGAAAATGGCCGCCAGCGCCGTTTCCAATTACCGACATCTGTTCGCCTTGGGAATGGGCGGCCTGGAGCGCCGCCTGCCGCTATTCCTGAAAGCTCTCGGCTGGAGCCTGTACGAGATCCCGTTTCTGTTTTTCGCCCGGCGTCCCGGCCGCGTCCTCCGCAACATCGATTCCTTGCGCTCCACACCGTGGCGCAGAGCGGCGCTCGACATCGCCGCGTTCACCGGAGCCGCCTGGGCCGCCGTCGGATTGGCGCAGGCCCTGCGAAAGAGCGGGACCGCGGCGCCAGAGGCCGAGTGCGCCGTGGAACGGGAATTCGGATCTTGGGCCGATGAAGTCTGGGCTTCCTGCGGCGGATCGTTTTCGATGATCGGCGTGCGAAATAGCGCCGCGTTGAATGCGCTCTACCCGCCGCGAATGGCCCGCATTTCGCGGCTCAGGATTTCCTTGGGAGGCAAGCCGATCGGCTGGGCTGTCACGATTCACACGCGCATGTCCGGCGACCGGCGCTTCGGCGATCTCCACGTGGGCGCGCTGGTGGACTGCTTGGCGCGCCACGAAGACGCACGAACGGTGGCCCAGGCCGCCGCCCGTTTCCTCATGCGGCAGGACGTGGACCTGATCGTCTCCAACCAAAGCCACGGCGTCTGGGTGGAAGCATTGCGCGGCCTGGGCTTTCTCAACGGTCCCTCGAATTACGTGCTGGCTGTTTCCAAGCCTCTGGCGGCTATGCTCGATCCGTTCCAGGAGAACGTGCGGCGCGCGCACATCACACGGGGGGATGGCGATGGGCCGATCCATCTCTGACGCGGAGCGCGCCCCCATCCCGGCCCGAATCGCCTGGCCGGAAGGCAAAGACTTCGCCTTCACCGTATTTGACGACCCGGATTATCAGACGAGGAAACGAGGCGAGCCGGTCTACCGCTTCCTCGAAGACTGCGGTTTCAGAACCACCAAGGGCGTCTTCGTGTGCGCCGGAAATCCGGAGTCTAGCGCGGAGGTAACCTGCGAAGATCCGAATTACCTGGACTGGGTGCTCGGGCTGCGCGAGCGCGGATTTGAGATCGGGTGGCACGGGGCCGCGCCGGGCTCTAGCGTGCGCGAACGGACGCTGAAAGGTCTGGAGACTTTTCGGGCTTTGTTCGGGGGCTGGCCCGTAGCCGCCTCCCAACACTTTGAAAACGCGGAGAGCGTGTACTGGGGAGACGAGCGCCTGTCAACAAAGTCGCACAAGCTGGCCTACAACCTGCTGACGCGAGGGAAGAACCGCGGCGCGTTCCATGGCCACGTCGAAGGCCACCGCCAGTTCTGGGCCGACTTGTGCCGGGAGCGCATCCGGTACATGCGCAACTTCGTCTTTAAGAGTCTCGATACGCTGGCCGAATGCCCGTGGATGCCCTATTTCGATCCCGCCCGGCCGTACGTTCAGCGTTGGTATGCTTCCACTCTCGGCCACAACGTGGACTCCTTCGTCCGGGCCATTTCGGAAAGGAACCAGGACCGCCTGGAAGCTTCCGGCGGCGCGGCGATCATGTACGCTCACTTTGCGTATCGCTTCTGTTCGGATGGCCGCATCGAGCCGCGCTTCCGGAAACTGATGGAGCGGCTTTCGCGAAAGAACGGTTGGTTTGTTCCCGTTGGCGCGCTGCTCGACGCCATCGCCGAGCGGCGCGGCGTGGTCCAATTGAACGATGGAATGCGGCGGCGGATGGAGCGCCGCTGGCTGGCGCAGAAACTCCTGCTGGGCAATACCTGAGAACGTGGGTCATGAAGCTTCTCGAAGCGCTCAACGTGGTGAATGAAGCTCGCGCGCGGATCGGCGAATCCGGCCCGGAGCTGCGATACTTCCTGGCTTGCGGATTCGAGCCTCTGCATCTGCGCACCCTGCTTACGGGGCATCTTCAGTCGCGGTTCCCGGCCGCGAAAGTGACGCTGCTTACCGGGCAGTTTGGAGACCTGGCCGGGAATCTGCGACGAGCGCTCGCAAGCGATGGCGCGGGGACGGCCGTCGCCATCGAATGGTCCGATCTCGATCCGCACCTGGGCTTCCGCCAACTCGGCGGGTGGACCCCCTCCGCGCTGTCCGATATTCCCGCCACCGTCGAATCCGCGCTGGCGCGCCTCGGCGAGGCCATGGCCGATCTTTCGCAATCCCAGCCCGTCGCCGTTTCGCTTCCCACGCTTCCGCCTGCCCCCGCGGCGCTCGCGGAGCTGTTCCGGGCCGGCCCGTTGGAACTGGAGCTCGAAGCCCGGCTGGCTGCTTTCGCCGCAAAACTGGCCGCGGACGGCCGCATCCGCGTGGTGGGCAGCGCACTGGACGCGACCTCGCCAAAGGCCTCGCGCCGCGATCTGAACTCGGAAATCGGGGCGGGGTTTCCTTACGCGGTCGCACACGCAAGCGCGGTGGCTGAGGCGCTGGCCGCTCTGCTCGCGCCAGCCCCGCTGAAGAAGGGCATCATCACGGATCTCGACGGCGTGTTCTGGTCCGGCGTTCTGGGGGAAAACGGAGTGGATGGAATCGGGTGGGACCTGTCCTCGCACGCCCTCGTCCACGGTCTATATCAGCAGGCTCTGGAGGCTCTGGCGGCGCGCGGGGCACTGGTGGCCGTGGCGAGCAAGAACGACGCGGCGCTAGTCCGGCAGGCGTTGGCGCGCCCCGATCTACGCATGCCCGGAGCGCTCCTATACCCAATAGAGTCCCACTGGCGACCTAAATCGGAGTCCATCCGAGCCATTCTGAAAACCTGGAACATAGCGGCGGATTCGGTAGTGTTCATTGACGACAGCCCGATGGAGCTAGCCGAGGTGCAGTCCGCCCATCCAGGCATCGAGTGTCTGTTGTTCAGCGGGAAACCCGCGGATTTCCCCGCGCTACTGGAGCGGCTTCGGTTGTGGTTCGGCAAGTGCGGCGTATCCCAAGAGGACCTGCTGCGGAGCGACAGCATTCGGGCCGGAGCCGCGTGGAGAGATGCGGAAACCGCCGCGTCCGACTCCTTCGAGCAGTTCCTTTCGCAAGCCGCCGCCACGGCCAGCATCGCTTTTGGAAAGGCCGCCGCCACGCCGCGCGCCCTCGATCTGGTGAACAAGACGAATCAGTTCAACCTCAACGGAAGGCGCTATTCGGAGGCTGAATGGAAGGAGGCGCTGGCTCGTCCCAGCGCGTTGCTTCTAGCGGTCGAGTATTCCGACCGCTTCGGTCCGCTGGGTGTCATCTCGGTCGCTTTGGGCCGCCGGGAAGGGTCCGAGCTGCGGCTGGAGTGTTGGGTGATGAGCTGCCGGGCGTTCGCCCGCCGCATTGAGCACCGCTTGCTGGCTTCGTTGTTTGACCGCTTGCAACTCGAAGAGATCTCGTTCGACTACGCGCCCACCGAGCGCAACCAGCCGGTGAAAGAGCTCTTTACGAGCCTGGAGATTCCGGCGCCGGGAGCGCGCCTGGAGAAGGCGGCGTTCAAGCGGCTTTGCCCGCGCCTGTACCATACCGTGGAGGTTCGATACCAATGAACGACATCGACGCGCGCCTCACCCGCTGTTTCTCCGCGGTGTTTCCGGGCCTGACAGCCGCGCATATTCAGCAAGCCACGGCGGACCTTGTGCCCAACTGGGATTCGATCGCCATGGCCACGCTGCTTGGCGTTATCGCGGAGGAGTTTGCCGTGGAGATCGATTACGGCGAAGTCGATTCGTTTACGAGTTACACCGGAATCCGGGACTATCTGATCCGCACGGCGGGGCGCTGACTCCGGCGCTCCCTGCGAAGCTTCCTACCGAATGCCGTCGATGGTTTTCCGGATCATCTCCTCGAAGCCCTCGACGTATCTCGCCTCAGAGAACTCGGAATGCGCGATTTCGTAGCCCCTTGCCCCCATCTTCCGCCGCAGTTCGGCGTCCGAAAGCAGCCGCCGCAGACGGTCCTCCAGAGCGGCGGAGTCTCCCACGGGAATCAGGAATCCGTTCTCGCCGTCGCGAATCAGCGAGGGAACGCCGCCCACATTCGAACCCACGACGGGCACACCCGCAGCCATGGCCTCCAATATCACCCTCCCCATGCCCTCCTTTCGCGTTGGGAGCGCAAGAACGGTGGCTTCACGGATGATATCCAGCACATCCGCATGGGGCCGGGGCTTGAGGATTTCGATCCGGGGATAATCCGCCGCGATCTCCTCATGGCGCTCCTTCTGAGGGTGGTGTCCGAGCAGTTTTAGCGAGACGTCCGGAAAATCCGCGGCCAGCCCGCGGAAGGCCTTTAACAATACATCGATGCCTTTGGGATACCAGGGGTACCCCGACGTGGAGCACATACGGGGCGCCACCGCCGGTTCCCCGCGAAACAGACGCCAAGGGGACGAACTCGTGAAACACCGACGACGGAGTCTTGCGAAGAAGCGGATACGGCGAAAGCTGGTTGGCAAAAAGAAGGTGAGCCCTGTCCGCCATCCAAAGGCTGATGTGCAGGCAGATATCCGCGTACGCGCGCTTGGCATAGTCGATCGGCCGGTGGCGTTCCCGCTCGGCCAGGTACATCTTCTCCGGCTGCGCAACGATCTCGACCACAAGTTTGGCGCCGGTTAGCAGCTTCAGAGCCGCGCCGCACATCCCCGTTGCGGTATGACCGTAAGTCATCACGCAGTCGAAGGGCCGCTGGCGGTGCAACTCGAGGCCCTTGCGGATATAAAAGCCGATCCACTCGGGTTTCGGACGGTATCGGCCATGCCGCTTGACGAGGAACCAGTGGTAGCGGAACCTCCCTCGCGTGAACACCGGGTAGGATCCCGGGCCCATCTCTCGATCCACTTCCTCGGGACGTTCGAACCAAATGGGCTGGAGGATATCGCCCTCCAGCGACTCCGGCATGAGGGCGAACCGGTCCACGGCCGGGTCTGGCGGCGGCGGCACCGCCGAACTATGTATGTAGAGCAGCCTCATCCCGCAGTCCGGATTTCGGGAGAATGCGCATCCCGAGCCCGCACAAGCGGGTGATCGGAGACCGTAACCATCAAGATAGCACCGGATCGAATCAGAGAGCCGCGGAATCCTCCCCGCGTTGGACCCCAAACCGTCCGTAAGGCTTTTTCACCGCGGAGGGCGCGGAGACGACACGGAGGAAATGAGAATATTCGTTCTCTACGGCCTCCGCTGGCTCCGCGCTGCCACTCGATACCGCTCCGGGGGCATCGTGCGAATCGCCGAACGCCTCGCCACCTACCGGGTGGATCGCCGAGGAAGCCGAGTTTGCGGAGCAATGAGCCTCCTCCGCGTAATCTCCGCGCTCTCCGCGCCTTTGCGGTTAGCCCGAGAACTCTACCAGGGCGGTTATGGACGGATTACGGTTGGATCGCAAACCGTCGAGGCTTGGTTTCGAAGCGCGAACCGGTTTACGTTATACTTGTCCAACTGCGGCCCCGGGGCGCGCGTTCGACTTTCGCGCCTGGAAGCTTCTCCGGCTACGGCCGGCGGTATTCTCGATGAGATTTCTCTATCTCGCCGTCGCTCCGCCTCTGCCTGTCATCAACGGCCTCCGCATGCGCTATTGGGCCATGATCCGCGCGCTCACCGAGGAAGGGCACACCGTGGACCTGATGGCCCCCGACGAGCCGGACCAACCGGCGGCCTGGGACGAACTGCGGGCCGTCTGCGGGGAGGTAATTCGCGCTCCGATGCGTCTGCATAGGCCAACCCAGGGGACCAACGTTCCGGGACGCTTGAAAAATCTGCCCTCGCGCCTGCCTTACACCGTTGCGCGTTTCCGGTCGGCGTGGGCCGCGGAGAAGATTCGCTCCTGCGATGCTTCGGGGATGTACGACGCGTTCATCGCGACTCCCTACACCCTGGTCAACGCGCCGGAGGATATGCGTACGCCCTTCATCGTCGACGCCCACAACGTTGAGCACCTCCACCTCAAGCGCTATCTGCAATTCGAGCGCAACCCGATGCGCTGGATCTACGGCCGCCTGGAAATGGCGAAGCTGCGCGAGTGGGAGCGACGAACGGCCGCGCGGTCGGCGCTGATTCTGGCGTGCTCGGAAACGGATGCCGAGGCCTTCCGGCGCATGTCCCCCAACTCGCGCGTCGCGGTGGCACCGAACATCGTCGATGTCCGGGAATATGATCCAACCCCCGGCGGCGACCCCGGCGTGCTTCTGTTCATGGGCGGAATGGATTGGTTTCCCAATAGGCAAGCTGTCGAGTGGTTTACGTCCCGGGTCCTGCCCGAGTTGAGGAGACGCGGTTGCCGGGTTCGGTTTCGGATCTTCTCGCCGGACCATCCCGTTCCACCGGCTTTCCGCAAAAAGCGGGAGCGGGAAGCCGAGGTGGAGTTCATCAAGGGCGGCAGCGCACGGGAGGCTCTTGCGGCCTGTTCCGTATTCGTGGTTCCCCTGCTTATTGGCAGCGGGACGCGGTTCAAAATCCTGGAGGCGGGAGCAATGGGGAAGCCGGTGGTTTCGACCCAAATGGGCGCGGAAGGTCTCAGCTTTGAGAACGGCCGGGAAATCCTCATTGCGGACGATCCGCTTGCCCTGGCGGAAAGCATCGCGGAGCTCCTAGCCGACGATCCGCGCCGCCGCGCGATCGGAGCAGCGGGCCGGGCGAGAGTGGAGCGGGATTACAGTTTCCCTATACTGCGCGATTCGGTTCGGCGGGCGCTCGAGGGCTTTGAGAGTTCTCGACGGGCGGGCTGACGTCGCAAGTTCCACCGCAGCGCAACTCCGCTGGACTCAAACAGCGAGGTCCCGTGGGATCTCCTCCGGCTCGGACGCGCGCCCCGCGGCAGCCCCCGCCGCGAAGCGTCACGCCGTCCACGCGAATGCCCTCCGCGGCAGCGGGGCCACCACCTGCTCGGAAACTGAACGCCGCTCTCGCGCGTCCATTTCCGATCGCGCCGCCCGCACAACCGCGACCGCTAGCCCGGTGAGCGTGGGTAAATAGTACAGATACGCGAAGTTGAGGAATGTGATCGCGGTAAGGAAGCCGATCATCCCCATCGAAAAGCAAAAGGCCACCATCCGAATGTCCTCGCAATCCGGCCTCCGGCGAGCTTCCTTGAACGTCCGAAGCAGGCCGCCGAGCGTGGAAACGATCGCCGCCGTGAACATTCCAAACGCCGGAAATCCGCACTCGCTCGATACCTCCGTGAAGATGTTGTGGGGATTGTGCCACATACCGTGCGCCTGGCCTGGAGCCAGGTTGTGCTGGCCTTCGAAGTTCGCGAACTGGCCGGGGCCGACCCCTGTCAATGGGTGCGAGAAACTGTATTCGATGCTCTTCTTGAGCAACTCTTTGCGCATGTCGGACGATTCGAGAGCCTCAGCGACGACTCCAGCGTTGGGCCCAGCATCGTCCTCGGAGAACGCGAGCATGCGTCGGATAGTTATACTGGGCGCGACGGCCACAAGAGCCGCCGCCGCGAAGGGAACCAGCGCCAAAAAAGCGATTCGTTGCCTGGAGGACGCCTTCCAGAGATAGAACAACGACGTGACGCCAATCGCCACGAGCGCGCCGCGCGAGCCGGAATGAAGGATCTCGGACCCAGCCAGACCCATAATCGGCAAAGCCGCCAGGCGGAGAATCTTGTATCTGCCGGCCAGAACATACCAAAGCACGAACGGCAGAACCAGGATCAGGACGGCGGCCAAATCGTTAGAGTTTTGGATCGTCCCCGACTGGAGATTCAATCGTCCTTCGGAGTCGATTTTTTGCACAAGCCTCGCGCACAAGATGAGCGTGACGCCGCTTAGGGCGAGAACACGCATCAGCATCTTGCATTCCCGCCACGTAAGAATCACGCCCGCCGTCAGCACGGCCACGCTGTAATTCGACCGAATGTAGATCTTCACCAGGTTGACTGAATCGGCCTTCCAACTGCTGAACGGCGTGACCACGATCATGATCAGGACAAAGAACGTCCAATACTTGATGGGGCGCTCCTTGAGAGCTGGCTACGCCGCCGGTCATCAGCAGGCCCGCGAAGGCGGGCAGCCCGAACAGATATAGTTCGTACACGTTCACGGGAAGGAACTGGTGGACCGAACTGATATAGAAGAAGACCAGAACCAGCGTAAAATAACAGGCCAGCACCCGCGTGGGGTTGGCCTCTTGGCCAGTCGGGAGCGCGGGGCCTGCTGCGGGAGCGGGCACTACTGCGGGGTTCGCGGCCGGCATGAACCGATTAGAGTTCCTCTTTCCCAACTTATCATGGCCGGTTCCGCCGAGTCCGATGAAGCGCTATTGGGGACCCGCATGATCGTAATCCGTCCGTAAGGCAAAACCCAACATAACCGCCGAGGCGCTGCGACGCCGAGAAGGAGCGAATTAGAAACCCTTTGCGGGCTCTGCGCGAACCCGGAGGCGCTACAAGCGGCCAAAAGCGTGCAATATCTTTCTGGAGATTCTGCTCACTCCGCAGGTTCGCCGGCCGAGCGAGCGGAGATCGCGGAGAACTCAACAAAGCTCTGCGTCTCCGCGTCTCAGCGGTTGATTTCTTGTGGCGATACGGACGGATTAGGGGCGAGAACCCGTGTCGAAGGGGCATAGTAAACTGGATGTTGTCCTCACCGGGCAGACCATGCAGTCTATAAGACTCCATCAACTGATCACACACCCTCGCCTGCTTCTGCGAAAGGCGATCGCTCGTCTCAGGCGAAGAATGGCGTCGGTCCCTCGGACTGGTGTGACGATCATGATCAACGGCTCCGTTCGATTCGAAGTCCTGTGGCAGCCGTACCTCGTCGATGAGGACGTTCGCGCGATGTTGACGCAGACGTACGATCTGAATCTGTGCGAGTTTCTCAAGGAGCGCCTGAGGCCCGGCGATATTGTACTGGACGTTGGGGCGAATGTGGGATACGTCTCCGCGGTCGCGGCGTCGTATGTCGGAACCGGCGGGGAAGTGCATGGCTTCGAGCCGTTGAAAATGTGCTTCGAGCGGTTGAGTTTATTGCGCAGCATGAACCCCGAGTTCCGGTTCGTCTTCAACAATGTCGCCCTGGGTGACAGGGAAGGCGACGCGACGATTGCCTACGATCCGGTGGGAGAATCGCGAAATGCGACCCTTCTCCCCGGCATGCCCGAAATCAAGGGCGGTGTCCGCTCGACTGTGCCCGTGAAACGGCTGGACGACTATATCCGGGAGAATATACCGGAGCCGGAAAGAATCAAGCTAATCAAGATCGACGTCGAGGGTTTCGAGTTCATGGTGCTGAAGGGTCTGGAACGTTTCCTGACAGGATCGAGTCACAGACCGCCGATCGTTTGTGAGATTAAGCCGTGGGCGCTCCGGAAATTGGGCTTCGATGTCGCCGATTTCGAAGCCTATATGAAGGAGTTCGGCTACGAGTCTCTTGACCCTGTGGACACGCGGCGGCGCATTAGCATCCGGGAACTCACCGACATGGAGACGTTGCTGTTCGAAGCGCAGTTCCCCGTCGGGGAGCGCGGCTGAGCGACGGGCCAACCTCCCGGCAACTTACTTACTGGCGATCGCGGAGTAAATGCTCGGGGCGACACCCTCGGCGAAAGTTCGCGTTCCGAGCGTGTTGTAGTGGCCTTCCCGCAGGAGATTCCCGGCGAATCGCACTTCGTACTGCCCGGGGCTCCCTTTGAATTTGTCATTAATTGCGATGAATTGCACACCGGACCGCCGGCAGATCTCTCCCAGCCATCGATCTATTCCTGCCTTGGAACCGTTCGTGAACTGCGTAACCATGAAACGCACGCCGGCTCTCTCGCATGTACTCCGCATCCGGACGATCAGGCTTTCCAGTACCTTATCGCCATTGCGCTGCAATGCATACTCGTGTGAAGCGATCGGCGGGGAGCCGCCCTTCGCGGCCCCCTTTGAGGATCTCCACTCCAACAGCGTCCGGACAGAACTTTGGATGTTATACGCCAGCGCGGAGTGGGAGGCTGCGAGTATCCTCTTGCCCAGCGCCGTTCCCGGGCGCGCGGCGACACCCACAAAATCGCTCCCCCATGGAACCGGCTCCGAATCGACTTCCTTCTCGAAAACGCTGGCCGCCTCTTCGTTCCATGAGGCAGTCGGCGCAATCATCGGTAGATAGATGGAATTCAGATTCTCGTAGAGGTCATTGTCGGAGTACACATAAACGGCTACCTCGGCCCCCGGGAATCGCCTGACTGTTTCATCCAGCATTCGTTTCGACTGCAATGTGCTATAGCCTCTGACTCCGGCGTTCACAACGTGCGCATTCAGGCCTTTGAGCGACAGAATCCTGGCAACTTCGGAAGGACCCGTCTCGTTGTCGTTGACTTCCGCGCAGAAGGTGGCTGAGTCCCCGACGAAGATGACAGTGTGGCTGTCTCTTTCGCTGGAGAGAACCCGTTGCGATAGCCGTTATGGTCGGTGGTGACAACCGGCGCGCGTTCGAATGCGGCGTTGACATATACTCCGTCGGGCCGATTTCTGAAACCGAGCGTTTTATCCGCCACGCAAAAATACCCGGTTGAGGAGAGAGTTATGTTGGTTGCGGGCAGCGGCCCATAGCCTAGCGCGCGGAGGCCAAGTTCGAAGAACACCAGCACTACCGCGAACGGAATAGAGTAAAAAAGACACTTCTTCAGCGGTGAGACTCGGGAAGCCGCCAACTGTTCCATTTCCGTTATTGTACAATCGATGCTGAGTCATCAGGTTATGGGGGCTTTCGATGCTCGATCTGTTTGAGGAGAACGAGGCAATCCTGGCGTGCCCTGGCTGCAGGGCCCGAATTCGGTTCAGCGCACCGATGATCGCCTGTGAAGCCTGCGGAGCGGTTTACCCCTTCTCGGATGAAGGAATCCCCCTCCTTTTCTGCCCCAACGAAGGCTGGACCGATCGCACGGACGTTACCGAAGCCGTCCAGGCGTTCTACGAAGTGAATCCCTTTCCGAATTATGACGATATGGATTCCCGCGAAAGTCTGGCCGAAAAAGCCAGTCGAGGCATTTTCGCGCGCTTGCTGGACGAGCAGGTCCCGACCGGCTCCCTGGTGTTGGAAGTGGCTTGTGGAACCGGGCAACTGACCAATTTTCTGGGGCAATCCTGGAAACGCAAGGTGTTCGGCGCGGACCTTTGCCTGAATTCGCTGCGGCTGGGTAAAGCGTTTCGAGACCGGTTCGGTATCAACCATGCCAATTCCTGCAAATGAATCTGTTCCGGCCATGCTTCGTCGATGGCGCTTTCGACATGGTGATTTGTAACGGAGCGTTGCATCACACTGGCGATCCGCTGAGGGGGTTTCAGTCGATCGCGCGGCTGGTCAAGCCCGGAGGCTTTGTCCTGATCGGTTTGTATAACCGGATCGGCCGTCTGCCCACGGATTTCCGGCGCTGGATATTCTCCACGTTTGGGGAAGGGTTTGCCTTTCTCGACGACCACATGCGCAACCGGAAGTACAACGAAGCACGCAAGCGGGCTTGGTTCATGGATCAGTACAAGCATCCCCACGAAAGCAAGCACACGTTCAGCGAGTTGATCGGCTGGTTCGAGTCGAACGGGTTTGAGTTTCTGGCGAGCATTCCCAAGGTCAAATCCGACCCATTCGCGACGGACGAAAAGTTGTTCGAACCTCACGACAAGGGTACGAGGGTAACCCGGCTTCTGGCCGAAATCGAGATGTTGCTCAAGGGTGGCGTGGATGGCGGTCTCTACATCATGATCGGCCGGAAGACAGCGCCCGTCCCTGTGCCCCTTTCCGAACCGGCGGCTGCGTTTTCGGAACGATGGTAGAATGATTTTGCCGTGATCGCCCACGAAGATTTCACGAGAGACTTGGACGATAAAGCCCCCTCGGACCGTTCGTTTGGGCTGGTGTTCACCGTTTTTTTTGCCCTGACGGCCTGTTGCCTCTGTTGCGCGGCCGGCCGGCAAGGGTTTGGGCGGTTGCAGCGAGCGGCGGGTTCCTCTTGATCACTCTGTTTCGCCCGACTTTATTCAGCGGCGCAAACCGGCTTTGGATGAAACTGGCGTTCCTTTTGAGCCGGATCGTGAACCCGGTGGTGATCGGCTTGTTGTTTTTTCTGGTCCTTACTCCGATGGGCTTCCTGCTGCGCTTGTTTGGCAAGGACCCTCTGAAGCTCAAACCGGACAGCGGTCCGAGTTACTGGATTCTCCGCAATCCTCCTGGACCCGCGCCCCGCACAATGAATCAGCAGTTTTAACGGCAGCGAAGAACGACATGTCCTTTTTAGCCGAGTTCTGGTCTTTCCTGAAGGCGCGGCGGAAGTTCTGGCTCGTGCCGCTTCTGGTGATGATGTTCCTGCTTGGCGGATTGCTCATCCTGGCGCAGAGTCGGCGATCGCGCCGTTCATTTACACCATCTTTTAGAGGACCAGTGCGGATACTTCGCATTTCCGCCTTCTATCACGACAGCGCAGCCGCGCTGATCCGGGACGGTGAAGTCAGAGCCGCCGCTCAGGAAGAACGATTCACGCA
Organism: Terriglobia bacterium; assembly: GCA_963783505.1. Lineage (GTDB taxonomy): Bacteria > Acidobacteriota > Terriglobia > Bryobacterales > Bryobacteraceae > BOG-224. The sequence goes on from CAWAOP010000007.1 coordinate 42,021, forward strand.
CAAAAAACACGACTCGGCCTTTCCGCGCAACTCGCTGGCCTGGTGCCTGGCGGAAGAGGGCGTGGGACTGGGACAGATCGACCATGTGGTGTTTACGACAAGCACTTTGTGAAGTTCGAGCGGCTGCTCGAGACGTACACGGCAATGTCTCCACGCGGTTTCAGTTCCTTCAAGCTGGCAATGCCGCTGTGGATCCGCGGAAACTGTTTCAGAAGGACCTTCTGCACGACCGGCTGAAGCGTTTCGACGCGGGATTCGACCCAAGCCGGCTGCTGTTCGCCGAACACCATCTCAGTCACGCGGCCAGCGCCTTTTTTTCCCCTCACCCTTCTCGAAAGCGGCTATCTTAACGATAGAACGACTTGGGGAGTGGGCCACTACCTCGGTGGCAATCGGCGACAATAACAAACTCGAAGTGCTCCGCGAGATCAACTTTCCGCATTCGCTTGGCCTTCTTTACTCAGCCTTCACGTACTACACCGGTTTCAGGGTCAATTCCGGCGAATACAAGCTGATGGGCCTGGCG
>CAWAOP010000008.1:0-30401 GCA_963783505.1 Terriglobia bacterium
GTTTGGGGTTGGCAGGCGAAAGCGCCTGCCCCACTTTGGCGTTCTCGGGATCTGGGGTCTATGCGGCGTTACTCGTCCCGCGTGAATGCCGTAGGATCAAATGGACATGGGTCCGTTCACTATCTCGAAATCGTGCAGACGGTTCAGGTCCACCGCGACCTTTTCCGGATCGGGGATGTACATGTCGCGGAAACGCGCGCCCCAGACGAGATCGCTCTTGTCGTAGCTGGTTTTGGCGTGGACCGTCTGGGCGAACGTCTCGTCGTCGGCCGTGATGAGGCACACGAATCGGGGTCGGCCGCGGCCAATGATTCCGGCGTGAATCCGTGCAGCGGGCTGCTCTCCGTAATCGGGTGCACGATCACCCAGTGCAGCGGCATGAAAATGATGGACTCGCGCTCGAGCGAAAGCTGGTCGAAGCGCCGCCGCCGTCCGCCCTTCCACTCCGACCATCGCGCAAACGACACAATGGCGTGAACATCGGTCAAGTCGTGATTGCGCAGATTCGCGAGGCGGAACATGAGCGCCCATCCGTCTTCATAAGGCGCAATCAGCGCCTTCGCGCTGAAACGAATCTTCGCCGTTGGCCGCACGAATCGCGCAAATAAGAGCGCGCTCAGCACGGCGAAACCGAGCAATCCGACCAGCGCCTCAATCGCTACCAGGAAATTGGCCAATGGCGTATTCGGCGTGATCCTTCCATAGCCGATGGTGGCGATGGTCTGAACGCTGAAGAAGAAGCAGTCTTCAAACCGTCCGGCCGGGTCGGCCGCGGCGCCGGAAAGCGCGCCCGGCCCAGCCAGCCAATACAGCGACGCAAAAACGAAGTTCGTCGCGAAGTAGCCGCCGGCCATCAGGGCGATGAGCCGCGGAACCGACAGCGAGAGCAGCGTGTGATAGGCGTTGTACGGATGGAACCGGCTCAGATTATTGCGGCGGATATTGAATGCCCCATCGCGATTGAGCAGGCGCACGCGGGTCCGCTCGGAGAACTTGCCTCCGAGTCCCAGATCCTGTTTCAGTTGTTCCCGTTCGTTCGAATCGGAGACCATCGAAGTTATCCCATTCTAAGCGATGGGATATGACCCGGTGGGGCAGGCTGCAAGCGCACTACTGCTTCGCGCCGGCCAGGCCGTGCCGCCACACTGCGTAGAGTTTGTCCCGTTCGCCGGCGGTCAATGGCGCCGGACTCGGGGTAGGCTGGTCCTCCAGGCAGTGCGCGTTCAGATAGCAATCCATTTTTTGGCGCAAGGCCACGCGCCCGCGGCGCAGGCGGGTCTTTACCACGTCGGTGCTCAGGTCGAGAATCTGAGCCGTCTCTTCGGTGGACAACTCCTCCAGATCGCGTAACAGCACGACGGCTCGGTACACCTGAGGGAGTTCCAGAATCACACGGTCCAGCACGGCCCGCAGTTCGGATCGCAGGTACTGAGCGTCGGGCGGACGCGCCTCGCCGGACGGTTCGTCGTAAGGTTCCAACTCCTCGAGCGAAAGCTCCTGAGGCGGCGCGAAGACGCTTTTCCGGCGGCGCATCAGGCAGGCGTTCTTGGCGATGCGGAACACCCAGGAGCGCACGCGCTCGGGTTCCCGTAGCGTATCGAAATGCTCGAAGGCGTTGAGCAGCGTGTCCTGTGCGACCTCTTCGGCGTCCTCCGGCTGGCCGCACATCAACCAGCTATAGTGGAACACCTTCGAGCGGAAGTGCTCCACGAAGCGCTCGAACGCTTCGGGCTCTCCCGCCAGAACCGCGCGCGCCAGGTCCGCTTCAGCCCTTGGTTCCACGCCACGATTGTAGCGTGGGGCTTACGATCTCCGCGCCACATCAATTACCGCCAAGGGCTATGAAGGAGTGGCGCGATTCGATGAAGCCGCCGGAACGTTCACTGGCGAAGTGCTCAACACACGCGATGTGGTCGCTTTCCAGGGCGCATCGGTGAAGGAACTGAAGCGCGCCTTTCAAGAATCCGTAGACGGCTATCTGGAGTTCTGCGCCTCGCGCGGGGAGAACCCGGATAAACCGTTTTCCGGTTCCTTCACCGTCCGCCTGCCGCCCCAATTACATCGCCGCGTGGCGATGGAAGCTCTAAGGCGAGGCAGGAGCCTGAGCGCGTACGTCGTTGCCAAACTGGAGAGCGCCGCTCCGGCTGCCCCCGAAGGTGACGAGTCCGCCTGAGTGAAGTCCATACGGTTCGGTCGCCGGACCATCACGCCGCTGTTCGCACCTTCATTTCGACTCGCAGGCCGGCGGCGGAGAGCAGACCGACTAGCATGTCGATCGAAAACAGGTGAAGCTTGCCCCGCATGACGTTGGAGATACGTGGTCGAGAGACGCGCAGTTGCGCCGCGGCTTGCGCCTGGGTGAGCCCCTTCTTTTCGATCTCCGCGATCAGGGCGTTCATCATTTCGAAGCGGAGCCGCAAGTTTAGGGCTTCATCTCCCTTGAAACCTAGAGTCCCCGGGCGCGGACACCGGGCTTTGGGGCGCTGCTGAGCGCTACGGGCGGCAGCGGTTCCGCTCCCGGCCGCCTCTCAGACCTGGGGCAGGCCGTACGGCTCCCGGTAGCGCCTCGAGAGGAGACTGTTCGCTTCCCGATCGTCGCCGAATGCTTCGGTAGTGGGATCGAACTTCACGTCCCGGCCCAGCTTGTACGAAATGTTGCCCAGGTGGCAGAGCATCGTGCTCAGGCGGCCGATCTCTACATCCGAGTTCGGGCGCCGCCGGCTCTTGATGCATTCCAGGAAGTTCGCCTCGTGCAGGATCTCCGTACTCTTGCGGGTTTCGACCTTGCCGTCCTTCCAGTGCAACTCCCAACCGTCGTTGCCCACGAGGAGCGTCGCTTCCGTGCCGTAGTACGCGGTAAAGAAATCGGTCGGACCGCCGGCCTTGATATTGTCGGTAACCCGAGGGCCGGACGTTCGCGCAGGCAGGTAGTCGATGGCGAAACTGCGCAATTCGAAATTCAACATCAAATCGCCGTACTGATAGCTGACGATTTCGGTGTCCGGCGCCTCCTTGGCGTCGTCGATCCAGTAGATGCCGCCGGTTGCGGACACGCGCGTCGGCAGGCACTGCCTGGGCTCGAAGCCGCGCATGAGTTGGATCCCCCAAAGCGCCACATCCAGAACATGGATCCCCTGGTTGCCGATTTCGCTGTTGCCGTAATCCCAGAAATAGCGCCAGGTGTAATGGAAACGGAGGTCGTTGAAGGGCCGCTTCGGAGCGGGCCCGAGCCACCGGTCGTAATCGACGCCGGGAGGCGGCGCGCCGTCGGCGGGCTTTCCAACCCCGATGCGGATCTGGTCGATCCACGCCTTGACAAGCGGCACTTTCCCCAGCTTCCCGGAAGCGGCCAACTCCGCGGCGCTGCGGAAATGTTCCCCACTGCGCCGTTGGGTTCCGACTTGCACGACGCGGTTGTACTTGCGCGCGGCGTCGCGGATGCGATGGCCTTCTTCGATGGTCTGACAAAGCGGCTTCTCGCAGTACACGTCCTTGCCCGCCTGGCAGGCCAGCAGCGCGATGCGCGCGTGCCAGTGGTCCGGCGTCGCAATCACCACCGCGTCGATGTCCTTGTCTTCCAGGACGCGCTCGAAATGCTCTTCCAGTAGCGGCTTGCCGTTCTGGGCCTTTTCGAGAGCGGCGCCGGTGGCTTCACGGATCGCCGGGTCCAGGTCACAGAAAGTCTTAAAGTGGCCCCCGGCTTGAATTGTACGCAGCGCCACGCCACGGCCCTGGTTGCGTCCGCCGATCAGCGCCAGTACGGGGGTGTCGTTGGCTCCCCACGCCGGCGCCACGGCCGCCCCAGCGGCCGCCATAAGAAACGTCCTCCGGTTCTGCACTGTAGCCTCCATTCGCTTACTCCGACATTGTAGATTGGTTGAAAGGACATGCGTACAGAGCTTTCCCGGCGAGCTGTGCTGGCGGCCGCCGGCGTCTGCCTGCGCGGCCGGGCGCAGGCGCCATCTCAGACAGCCGGCCAGAAGCGCCTCAAGGTCGCTATCTTCTCCAAGCATCTCGCTTTCCTGGCAGGTGATGAACTTGCCGCGGCCGCAGCCCGGATTGGATTCGACGGAATTGATCTCACCGTTCGCCAGGGCGGCCATGTGGAGCCCGAACGCGTGCGCCAGGACTTGCCGCCGCTCGTCGCCCAGATCCGCAACCACGGTCTGGAACTTCCGATGGTCACCACCGATATCGCCGATTCGTCTACGCCGTATACGGAAGACATTCTGCGCGTCGTGGCTAATCTGGGAATTCGCAAATACCGCTGGGCTGGCTTCAAGTACGATCCCGACCGGCCTTACCCCGCGCAACTCGATGAGATGAAGCGCCGCATCGCTTCGCTGGCGGCGCTGAACGCGCGCTACCAGGCCTGCGCGATGTACCATACGCACTCCGGCAAGAACCTGGTTGGCGCTTCCATCTGGGATTTGTACATCCTTCTGAAGGAGTTCGACCCGAACGCAGTAGGCGTGAACTTCGACGTGGCCCATGCCACGGTCGAGGGCGGGCTGGGCGGCTGGATGAACAGCTTCCGAATTATCGGCCCTTACCTGCGAGGGATCGCCGTGAAGGACTTCGAGTGGGGCAAGGATGCCAAGGGCGAATGGCAGACCGTTTGGAAGCCCCTGGGCCAGGGAATGGTTCACTTCACCGAGTTCTTTGGCATCGTGAAGCAGCGCGGCTTTAACGGGCCCGTGCAAATGCACTTCGAATATCCCATGGGCGGCGGGAAGCCGGAAGAAGCGTACGCCGCCATGACGCGCGATCTCGGCGAGCTGCGCGGCTACCTTTCCAAAGCCGGCTTATGACCATGCGCCGCCGGGAATTTCTGGCCATGTCCGCGGCAATCGCCGCGCCCCGAGCGACGGATGCGCGAATCGAAGAAATCACCACGGAGTTCAGGGACTATCTTTATCGGGCGCCGTACAAGTTCGGGGGCCGGGAGGTGGATCGCGTCACGCTGTTGAACGTGCGGTGCCGGATCGGGTCGAAGGGCGGCAAATCGGCGAGTGGATTCGGCTCCATGCCGCTCGGCAACGTGTGGTCCTTTCCCGCGCCCGACATCCCCTACCAGACCACACTGGCCGCCATGCGCTCGCTCGCCGAGCGAATCGCGGGCATCCTGCGGGATTTCCGGGAGTACGCGCACCCGCTCGAAACCAACCATACGCTGGAGCCGGAGTTTCTCCGGGCGGCTGAGGATACCGCGCGCGCCATGGCGCTGCCGCGCCCGATTCCCAAACTCTGCACGCTGGTCACGGCCAGCCCGTTCGATGCGGCTTTACACGACGCGTTCGGCCGCCTGCACGAGCGGAATAGTTTTGCCATCTGCGGCAAGGAGTTCGTCCGCTACGATCTTTCGCGCTACCTCAACGCGGACTTCCGCGGTGAGTATCTGGACCGGTATGTTCTGCGCGCGCCGGCGCCACGAATCCGCATGTATCATTCCGTCGGCGCTTCGGACGCGCTCACCGCGGCCGAGATCAAGAAACCGGTTGGCGACGGATTGCCGGAGACGCTCGAGGACTGGATCCCATACAACGGCGTTCGGGCGATCAAGATCAAGCTGGACGGCAACGACCTGGCGTGGGACGTGGAACGCCTGGCTTCCGTCGAGCGCGTCGCCACGGCAGCGCAAGCGCGCCGCGGCGTAGCGGACTGGCTCTACTCGCTCGATTTCAACGAGCGCTGCCCGAACGTCGGATACCTGCTGGATTTCGAGCATGGAGTGCGGGCCAAAGCCCCCTCGGCTTTTGAGCGCGTGCAGTACATCGAGCAACCCACGGCGCGCGACCTGGCTGCGGATCGCAGGAACACGATGTTCGAAGCGGCGAAGCTGAAGCCGGTAGTCATCGACGAGTCGCTGACCGGACTCGATGCCCTCCTGCTGGCCCGCCAGATGGGCTATACCGGAGTCGCGTTGAAAGCATGCAAGGGCCAGTCGCAGGCCCTTCTGATGGCGGCGGCCGCGCAGAAGTACGGGATGTTCCGTTGCGTCCAGGACCTCACGTGTCCTGGGGCGGCGCTCGTCCATTCCGTCGGAATCGCGGCGCACATCCCCGGCGTTTCCGCGATCGAGGCGAACGCGCGGGAATACGTCCCCACGGCCAACCAGGGATGGGAGAAGCGCTTCCCCGGCATCTTCGAAGTGCGGGACGGCTTCATGCGCACCGATGGCCTCGGCGGGCCGGGACTCTGCACGGATTGAGGGCTTCCCGATTCGCCCGGGAAGCGATCTCGAACATCGGGTCGAAGCGAGGCCGTTCGATTGCCGCTACTTTCCACTTCCAAATCAGTGCAGCGATTCCCCAGGCTTCTCGGGCAGGCCGGGTTCATCCAGAATCTGGACGCCGGTCGCCGGGCCGAAATTCGCCCAATCCTGAAGAACCCAGATCACTTTCTTGTCCGGCGTGACTTCGACGAGTTGAGGCGTCTTCCCTTCCGTTCCACGCGAGCAGACGATCGTATTGCCATTGGCCAGGCGAGTAACGCTCTGTGAGTTGATGTACCGGTAGGGCTCCGGCAGTTCGCCCGGCCGCACTTCCCATACGGTTTCGCCCTTCGGGTTCACTTCGCGAGCGAGGATGTCCCTCTCGTCCGTGATCAGCGTGTTGCCGTTTTTCAGGCGGACGGCGGCCCACGGCGTCGGGATATCGTACTTCCATATTTCTTTGAAGTTCTTGTCGTACTCCACAACCTTGGCCATCTCCAGAAACGGAATCAGAAACGTCCCCTTGGCCGTGAAGCGCGCCCGGCGGAATTGGGCGTGGATCGTGCTTTTATCGGTCATGCTTGGCGCAGGCAAATCGTGCTGAACCTCGACGGCCTTGGTCTTGATGTTGACCACGAAGAGCTTGGGGGGCAGTCCGTTCTGGACGAACATTACCTTATCGAGGCCGATCGGCTGGCAGGTGTGGATTTCCGTCCCTTCCGGAGCGTCGTAGCGCCAGACAACCTTCTTTTCCGGAGTCACCTCGGCGACGTACTGCATGCGCGTGAAGAGGATGTTCCCGTTGGAAAGCATCCACACGTCGTCGTATTCCCAGCCGGAGCCGGTGGAGTAGCTCCAGGCGATCTTGCCGTCGTTGACGAGGAGGATCTTGTTATAGCCCTCTCCGATATAGAGCATGGGACGCTGGGCGATTCCCCTGCCGGGCAGTCCAGTGGGAGCGGGCTGGTTCCATTGGCGAGGCGCGACCTCGGCCTCGGCAGGGCCCAAGGCGGGCACGCCGGGGGCGCTGAAGCGGCCGAGCAGCTTCAGCAGCGGCGCGGCTTGGGACGGCTTGGCGGCTGGCGCGCTTTGCCCGTAGGCCGGGAAAGCGCCAGCGATCAGCGCGACCGCGCCCGCAAGGATCGCCGCCAGGGACGCTTTTTGAAAACGCATTTTGCCCTCCGTGAAAAATGGGGTTGCCGCTCTGAAACGCGTATTATACTTGCAGTCGCCGGATGCTTCGGGCAACGATGGGCTCCCCAAGCGCTACGCAGAAACGGAATTCAAAACGGAGAAAGCTAAACTCGTCATTTTCTCCCGCCCGTTAACTGAAGAGTGGATTTCGTCAGTGCGTCCGGTTTGAACCCATCGGGGCAGGGTATCGGGTGCGTTCTCCGATCACCGAACCTGAGTCCGGTCTCTAATGCGCCCGACCAACGCTCGGAGAGAAGCCTGTGGTTTGCGCGTTCGAGAGTTCGAGCCATGCGACGTGCACGCGCTCCCCCAGCATCCAGCGGCAGTTGACCCGCACGAAAGGGAAACTCGGTTACAATACGGTTCGAAAACGCTAAAGTAAGGGATTTGTCAGGGGAATACGATAAAGCCCCGGCATGTCTTGAATGCCTGAGGCCGAGGCGTTTCGGAAGCCGGCGGCGTCTGGCAGGTCCGCCTTGAACCGCGCAAGGAATATACGATCGCATTCGAATAAGGAGATATATATGAACAACGGGCCCGAATTGACCAGGCGGCTCTTCGCCGCCGCCATCGCGGGTTCGCCCGCGGCGTTTGCCCAGCAGCAGCCGGCTGCTCCCGCCGCGCAGGCCGCGCCCGCCCCGCAGGTTCCTCCTCCGCCCGCCAGGCGGCCGCCGCAGCCCGAGCCGCTGCCGTTCGCGGAGACGCTCACATTCACGAGGAAGGACGCCGAGCTTCGAGCTACGCCATATCCTCTGTCGCAGGTGCGGCTCCTGGCGGGTCCGTGCCTGAAGGCGGCGGATTCCAACCGCGCCTTCCTGATGCGGATCACGCCGGACCGGCTGCTGCACACGTTTCGCCTGAATGCCGGGCTCGCCAGCTCCGCGCAGCCTCTCGGTGGATGGGAGGAGCCCCACGGAGAACTGAGGGGCCACACCATCGGACACTATCTCTCGGCGTGCGCTCTGAGGGCCGCCTCAGCCGGGGATCGGGAGATGAAAGCGCGCGGCGATGAGATCGTCGCCGAACTTGCGAAATGCCAGGCGAAATTGGCCGGCGGCTTTCTGAGCGCGTATCCCACCGAGTTCTACGACCGGCTGGACGCGGGAAGAAACGTCTGGGCGCCGTTCTACACCTACCACAAGATACTGGCTGGCCTGCTCGACATGCAGGTGCACGCCGGGAACAAGCAGGCGCTCGAAGTCGCCACCGGCATGGCGGCGTGGGCGGATCGGTACAGCGCGTCCAAGACCGAAGCCCACATGCAGGAGATTCTGCGGGTTGAGTTCGGCGGCATGAGCGAGTCGCTCTTCAATCTCGCAGCGCTCACCGGCGACCTTCGCTGGGCGAAAGCGGGCGACCGGTTTCAGAAGAAGGAGTTCCTCACGCCGCTCGCGCAACACCGCGACGAGCTGCGCGGGCTCCACATGAACACGCACGTTCCGCAGGTGATTGGCGCGGCGCGGCGCTTCGAGCTGACTAGCGACGCGCGGTTCCGAACCGTGGCCGAGTTCTTCTGGTATGCGGTTTCCTCCGCGCGGACCTTCGTCACCGGCGGAAGCAGCACGGCCGAATTGTGGAGAACCGCTCCCGGCAGGCTGGCGGCCGAGTGGCGCATGGGCACGCACCACCAGGAGTGCTGCTGTGCGTATAACATGATGAAGCTGACGCGGAAGCTGTACGGATGGAACGAAGATCCTCGTTACTTCGATTACTACGAGCGCAACCTGTTCAATCACCGTCTCGGCGCGATCCAGCCCGATACCGGACACTCGGTTTACTTCCTCTCGATGTCGCCGGGAGCGTGGAAGGGCTTCTGCGCGGAGGAGAAATCGTTCTGGTGCTGCACGGGCACGGCGTTCGAAGAATTCTCGAAGCTCGGCGACAGCATCTACTTCCGCGACGAGCGCGGCATCTCGGTGAATCTGTTCATCGCCTCGGAACTGGACGATCAAGAGCGCTCCATCGGATTGCGCCAGGACACGCGGTTCCCGGATGAGCCTCGGACAACGCTGACGGTCACCAAGGCTCCGCCCACCGCCTGGACGCTGCGCCTGAGGATTCCATCGTGGACCTCCGCCGCGGCGGTCAAGGTAAATGGCCGCGCGTTGGATGTTACGCCCGGCTCGGGCAGCTACGCGAGCATCACGCGAGCTTGGAAAAAGGGCGACCGGATCGATCTGGAACTGCCCATGAGTCTGACGGCCGAACCCTTCGCCGATGAGCCGCAGACACAGGCCTTCCTGTACGGGCCGATCGTTTTGGCCGGCGATCTGGGCGCCCAGGGCCTGACCGACGAACTGGTGACCAACCAGCAGGGCCCCGAGGTGAGCAGGAGCCCGATGAGCGTGCCCGACTTGCGCGCCTCCGGGAAGAAGCTCGAAGACTGGATCAAGCCGGATGGCTCTGGGCCGCTCACGTTCCGCGCCGCGGCCTCCGGCGGCAGCGTGACCATGAAACCGTTGAATCAGTTGTGGGGAAGATTCGCTACCTATTGGAACGTGACGTAGCCGCCGATCATAGGCTTCGATCGGCTTTCGGACTGGTACTCGAGTCCGGCGATTCGAAGAAATCCCGAAAGGCGTATTGTGGCCCGAGGCCGGGCTGCATACGAGAGACTATTATCTGAAATGATACTCAAGTCGAAAATCTCCAGCCCAGCGCCGATCCGAGGATCGGATATGCGCAAGCCGTCGCTTGGGACGAACCCATGCCCGGTTTTTCGGCTCTCGGCGGCCATTCTCCTCGTGGCGGCGCTTTCCGCAGTCGAAGCGCATGCGGCCGACCAGCGTGTAGTCTCGCCGGCCGGCCGAATCGCAGTCATCGTCTCCGACGATCATGGATTGAGTTTCGGCGTCGAGATCGGCGGCAAGGCCGTACTCAAGAACTCGCCGCTAGGGCTCGAATTCAAGGATGGGACGAAGCTCGGGCCCGCGGCGGTCATCACGAAGGCTGCCAGAACCTCGCATGACGGCAAGTGGGAAGACCGGTTTGGCAATAACCGCTTCATCCGAGACCACTATCGGGAATTGCGGCTGACGTTCGAAGAGCGCGCCACGCCACGCCGCACTTTCGGCCTGATCGTGCGGGCTTACGACAACGGCGTCGCGTTTCGGTTACGACCTGCCGGAAGCGAGCGGCCCGAAAGATTTCGTACTCACGAACGAGCTTACGGAGTTCCGCTTCGCGGACGATTATCGCTGCTGGGCGGGCGGGGAATCGTCGTCCGCGGAGACGCGTTATCCGGAAACCAAGCTGAGCGCGATTTCATCCGGCAGGCCGGGGCGTCCGTTCCGAAGCGTGCTTCCTCTGCTGGTGGAAACGCCGGCGGGTTATGTCGCCGTCTCCGAAGCCGATCTGCTCGATTGGGCCGGCATGTCGGTCACCGGCACCGGCACAACGGCGGTGAAGGTCACGCTGGACGAGCGGAAAGATGGGAACGGGCTGGTAGTTTCCACGGCGCCGCGCGTCAGCCCGTGGCGCGTGTTGATGTATGGACGCACGGCGGCCGAGCTTGCCGGGTCCGACCTGATCGCCACTCTCGCGACGCCCAGCCGGTTGAAGGATATTTCCTGGATCAAGCCGGGCGTCAGCGCGTGGGACCCCTGGTGGACCGGCGTCAATCCCTACGACCCCGATCCGCGCCACACCGCCGTAAGCGCGCGCGGCTCGACGCAGGCGGATAAGGAATACATCGACATCGCCTCCGAAATGGGGTGGCAATATCAGTTGGTCGATTGGTACTGGTATAAGAACCAGGGCGGAGGCAGGGCCGGCCCGGCCGATTTCACGCAAGCCGATCCCCAGGTGAACATTCCCGAGCTGATCCAATACGCAAAATCGAAGAACGTCCGCTTGCTGATCTGGGCGCATTCGATCGATGTGCAGACTTGGGGCATCGAAAAGAGTCTCGCTTATTTCGCCAGTCTGGGATTCGTCGGCGTGAAGATCGATTTCCTCAGCAGCCAGTCTCAGGAGATTGTGCGCTTCGCCGAGAAGGTCGTGGCGACGGCGGCCCGGCATCACCTGATCATTGATTTCCACGGCACGTACAAGCCTACCGGCATGGCGCGCACGTATCCGAACTTCATCACGCAGGAAGGCGTGCTGGGCAACGAATACAACAAGCTGGGCGGCAACCAGGTTACCGCGCTGCACACCATCACGCTGCCGTTCACGCGCGCGATTCTCGGCCCGATGGACTTCACGCCTGGCGGCTTTTTGAACCGCGCGCCGCGGGAGTTCAAGATCACCGCGCCAGCCCAGGTAATGGGCACGCGGGCGCGCCAGCTTGCCGAGACGGTCGTGTACCCGAGCCCGCTGTTGGTCTTGTGCGATAGTCCGAAGAATTATCGCGGCCAGCCCGGCATCGAGTTTCTGCGTTCGATCCCGACGGTGTGGGATGAAACCGTCGTGCTCTCGGGCGAAGTGGGCAAGTCCATCGTGATCGCGCGCCGTTCCGGCGAGCGTTGGTATCTTGCCGCGATGAACGGCGACGATGCCGCGCAACTGCAGGCGCCACTGAAGTTTCTCGGAAAGGGGAAATGGGCGGCGCGCAGTTTCGCCGACAAGGCGGACGGCTCCGATTACCAGGCCGTCGTGGAATCCACGAGTGAAGTGACCGCCGAGTCAGTGCTGACGCTGTCGCTCGCTTCGGACGGCGGCTACGCGGCCATCATCGGTAAAGCGAAGTAGCAATCACGCCTCGATCTCGAACTCGTAAACGCCGATGCTCACGGGCGGCGCCTGCACCGTATCCGCAAGCGCCCGTAGTTGAGATTCCACAATCTCGACGGCGGGCTTCTGACCCGCTTGATTCGCCGAGTTCACGCTGGGCGGCGCAATCTGAGAGAGCGTGCCCGGCCCGCGCAGCTTGATCCCGGTGACCTTTGGGCCGAACTCCTGGGTGGTTTCCGTCGCGTTGACCACGGAGAAAATCAGCTTCTTGCGATCGCTGGAGAGCGCCGCGGTCACATCCAGCGGATAGGTGGGGCTTCCAATGGGAACATTCGGAATATCCACGAACACCGTGCCGGGGACGGCTTGCTGCGGCGAATTCCCGCTCACGGCCACCGGGAGGGCGTTGGTGAAGTGATTCGCCATGATCTTCAGAACCAGTCCCTCGGCCGATAAGCCGGTGGCCTCGCCGGTGTTGTCGATCAGCACCGTGCCCATCCCTCCGGTCGCGCAACTGGCCTGCACCACATCGGAGTGACGGAACACCTCGTTCAGGAACAGAGCGTACGCCAGCGGCGTCAGCATTCCCGGCGTCTGGGCGGCGCCGCTCATCTGCCGGTTGCGGCAGCCCCATTCGTCGAAAATGAACTTGATGTTCTTCTCTTTCAGGCTCGGCATCCTCTCCAGGTACTTCCGCCACGCCTCGAAGAACTCGCCGATGCGGTTCGGCAACCTCCGCGCCTTGGTCAGGGGCGGATCGTCGGAATTCACGAAGGACTGTTTCTGCGAGTCGTATCTCAGGTGCGGATACGCGTAAGTATGCTCGGAGACGAAATCCACGTTGTCCGCGCAGTTGGCCAGCAGCCATCCATCCCAGTCCTCGTGCGAGCCGAACGCGAAGGGCAGGTCGTAGGGCATGGGCGGCTCCCACTCGCTCGGGAAGAAATTACCCTTTTTCTCCGCGCAGCCGATTCCTCTCTCGCAGATACTGGCGCCGCACAAGGCCACTTTGACTTGAGGGTCCACTTTCCGCATGGCTTCGACGATGTTGTTGTGCTTCACCCAGTACTGGTTCAGAGGCATGTGGCCGGCCTGCCAAGGCCCGTACATTTCGTTGCCGATGGTCCAGTAGCGGATGTGGAACGGCTCGGGATGGCCGTTCCGCGCGCGCAATGCGCCCATGCGCGTCTGGATGGAACCATTGCAGTATTCCACCTGTTCGGCGGCGTCTCGCGCGCTGGCGTATCCGCTGTTGATCGTTAGATCGGGTTCGGCGCCGAGCAGTCTGCACAGGGCGATGTACTCATGCAGGCCGACGTCGTTGGACTCCCGTCCGCGCGGCGATCGCTTGTCCGGATCGCCCAGACCGTCGCAAAAGTCGTAGGACGAGACGAAGTTGCCGCCGGGCCATTTCGCCATCTTGAAGCCCTGCTCCTTGTAGTACCGGATCATCCCGGCGTGAAATCCCTGCAAGTTATCCGCGGGCATTAGGGAAACCGCCCCGATGTGGAACACGCCGCTGCCGGTCCCCACGATTTCCAGGCGCGCGTCCGATGAATCGGCCGCCACCGTGAACTTCAGCGGGAGTTTCTGGTACGCGCTCGTCAGGGCCGGGATGGCGACAGTTTGCGAATCGCCCGCGCCGGGTCCCCAGACCAGCCGGACCACGACCTTAGCGCCGGGATCGCCGGCCAGCCAAACCCTGCCCGAATAAGACTTTCCCTTGGCCACACGCAGCCTGGACTGCTGAATGCCGTGAGGTTCGGAAGCGGCCAGCTTGACGCGCGGGCTGTGCGCGCCGACGAACGGCCGCACGGTATCCATCTCCACCGTTCCGGCGGGCCCAACCGGTCGGAATGGCTCGCCGGCAAAGCGGAACATCCCGGTATTCGCCGGCGCGGGTGCAGCGCTGGCGGGGCTGGCAATCGGGTTCGAGAACTTTCGGTCCGTGAGCATCTCGGACCAGACCCGCGTCGTGGCCGGCTCCATGTACCCTCCGAAAATCATCGGATTGACCGGCGCGCCGGGCTTGGATGCATCGATTGCGACCTGGATGTTCGGGGGCGCGGCGAACGCGTTCCTCCCTTGCTCCAGCATGGCGGCGCCCGCCACCGAAGCCTTCAGAAGCTCACGTCGGTTCATTGGCATGTCGTCTCTCCTTGTCTTAGCTGGTCCTCCGTGCCCTTCCTGTATTCCGCGAGCACGTCTCCCCTCGATCCGACTGTCGGGTCCGATGCGCCGCGTCCGCGGGCGCCCCTGGGGAGAGCCGCGGGGCGCCGCAGGCGGCGTGGACCAAGCTGCAGAGTCCTACTTGAACAGAAGCTGGGCGAAAGTATAGAAGCTCCTTCGCCACGTCTGCCATTCGTGGGTGGTGCCGGGAGACAAATAGATGTAACTGTTCGTAATTCCGGCGGCGGTGAGTTGTTCCTGGTGCCGCTTCAGGCCTTCGGGATTCTCCAGCGGGGGCTCCGTGCCGTAACTCATGAAGAGCCCCTTGACCTTGCGGTTGAATTCCGCGGGATCGGCCATGGCGCCGCTGTAGACGGTCTTGAGGTCGAGCGGCGCAGACGTGGCCGCCGTGGCGGGCACTGGAGCAGCGCCGGGCGCGGCGCCGCCGCGGCCGCCGCCGCCGCCAAAACCGGCCGCGCTGCCGCCGCTGAACAATCCTATGTAAGAGAACTTATCCAGGTTGACCATGGTGACGGATGCGGTGATCATGCCGCCCATGGAGAGTCCGCCCATGGCCCGGTGATCCTTATCGGGGATGGTGCGGAAGTTGGCATCGACCCACGGAATCAGGTCGTTGACCATGAGCTGCCCGTAAGCGCCGCCGCCGGGACCGCCGCCAAAACCCCCACGGCCCGCGGCAGGAGCGGCGGGAGCGCCGGGGCCTCGGCCCGCGGCGGCTCCCGCGTTGGGAGCGGCGCCCGGAGCGGCAGGAGCGCCAGGAGCAGCGCCGCGGCCAGTTCCCGCACCCGGTCCCGCGCCGCGCCCGCCCGCGCCGGCTATGGTGCTAGTCTCGGAGACCGCGATCATGGGCTTGACCTTACTTGCGGCAAGCAAGTTGTCGAGAATGAGATTGGTGCGGCCCATTTCAAACCAAACGGTTTCATCCTCGCCGCTGCCGTGCTGCAGGTACACAACCGGATAGCGCATCTTGGGGTTGGCGTCGTAACCGGGCGGCGTGTAGACGAAGATGCGGCGCCAGGCATTGGCTGTCTTGGAGAAGTAGTTCTTGACCAGCACGTTGCCGTGCGGCACGTCTTTCAGGTCGTAGAAGTCCACGCCCGATTCGGGGATTTCAAAGCCGTTACACATGTGGCTGTAACCCATGAACGCCTTGGTAGCGGGATCCAATACGGTGGCGCCATCGACAAGCATCCAGTAATTGTGATACCCGGGGCTCTGCGGCACGCTGGTGTAGGTCCATGCGCCGTCGGCGCCTTTGACCATATCGTAGGGCAGAGGGTTCAGCGAGCCCTGTCCGGACGTGACCAGGGCGACCTGCACTTTCTGCGCGGTGGGCGCGGTGAAATGGAAGGTCACCCGGTTATCGGCTTCAACGCGCGGATACTGCCCGCCGTAAACATTGTACGGGTTCGGATGCGCCGTACCCGCGGGCGCGCCAGCGGATGCCACCGGAGGAGGAGACAACTGCTGCCTCGCGGCGGGCTTGGATTCCTTTGTAGCTTTCTTGGTCTGAGCCAGGCAATGGACACTAGCGAATACGGCTGCGAACAAGACAAACGTCGATGCTCGTTTCATAAGTTGCAATCTCCGTGATTAAGGTATCGGTATTGTTCTTTGTCTCCGCCTGTGCGGATCTCAAACCCAACCGCGCTTGGTCCATGCTTGAAGGTGGGCGCAGCGCGCATCCCGAAGAAACACGAGCGTCCGGGAGCATCTTCATGGCCCTCGGCAAACGGGAATGCGTCAAACGCGTCAAGCGCGGGCCACCTGGCTGACCCACTCGTCCGGCTTGCGCCGCTCCAGTCTCATGTGGAACGTCACCGGCCTTTTCTCCGGTAGGTGAACGTCGATGTTCGCCTTGCCGGTCTGTAGCGGCGCCGCCAGCACACCCGCCGGAGCGGTGATCGCTTCGATCCCGTACCGCGCAATCAGCGTAACGTCCTGCTTCTTCACCGACGTGACCGTCAGTTCCACGGTCCGGGCTTCCATGTCCCATGCCAGCTTGTCGATCCTAGCGAAGGTCCGCGCCAGCATCCCGTTAATCGATCCCTTTACGAGCGACGGCGGAAGCGCGGGCAGCACCTCAATCACGCCGGGGCGGGAGTAGGCCAGCATTTCCATGATGATGGCGGGAAATCCGCCATGCGCGTCCGGCACAGGCACGCCATAAGGCTCGCGCGAACACCGCAGCGCGCTGCTGACGTAGCCCTGCTCCATCAATTGCCGCAGTTGGACGTCCACTATGACGTTATCTTTAAGCCGCGCCCCAACCAAAGCGCGATGGCAGCGGCCAAAAGCAGGCAGAGTTTCGCCGGCGACCGCCGTGGCTAGCGCATCCACCGTGCGCCTTCGGCCGGCTATCTCCGCGGCTCGAGCCAGTTGCGGCGTGCGATCGGGATCGATTTCATCGCCCGGCCAAGCCCCGTAGAGATGAGACACGTGCCGATGGGTGTAATGCTCTTGCAGCGTGGGCCAAGCCCATTCCTTCAGCGTGCCGTCCGGTTCGAGCAGGTAGGGCGGCATCTTGGCCAGCATGGCCTTCCATTTCGGCACGCTTCCGGCGTCGGAGCCCAGAACCTCCGAAGCCTGGATCAAATGGGTCAGCACTTCCCGGCACACCGAAATATCCATGGTGGCGTTGATCAGCGTGGGTCCCGACGGGTCCGTGCTGCACGGGCGCGTTCTCCGGCGAGATGGAGGGGAGGAACATGTAGTTCCCGTTCTTGTCGGTGGCCGTCAGAAAATCTTCATAGAACAGCGCCAGCTCCTTATATGCCGGCGCAACGCGATTGCGCAGAAAATCCACGTCCCCCGTAACCAGGTAGTGATCCCAGAACGGGCGCAGGCGCCAGCCTCCAGCGGAAATCCAGTAGGGCCAGACTCCGATTGCAGTGTTGGCGGCGTAATAAAAACTGACGCCGATACCCTTGTCTGGAAAGAGGGGATACGATGCGCCACGAAAACCGAAAATGTTCTTGGCGTTGGCCCGGCAATCCGGGGCCAGGCTCTCCATCCAGTTGAAATAGGCTTCCATGCCTTCCCGCAAGTCGCCCTGCACGGCGCCCGCCGTTTGCAGGTCGATGGTGGAGTTGACCTCGTCCGCGATGCCGGGATACTTGCCGCTATTGAGGATGAACCAATGCCGGCCCATTTCGAAGACCCTCTCCAGCAACGCGGGCGAGAAATCCGGCCTCGATCGCTGGTCGGCTAGAAGTTCCTCCGTGGACATGCCGTATTGCGAGGCGCCGCCGAAATCCACGGTGACGCGGTTGAGTGCTTCCGACTGGATCTTTTGGTGCCGCTCAATCAATGCCGGATAATTCGGGGTAATCCGTTCCACCGCCTGCCGCAGAGCATCCACCTTCTGCTCGCTGTAGTCGGCGAACCATTCGATGCGAGTCAGCAGCATCGCGGACGATGCATTCTCAACCACCAGCGTGTCGCCATCCATCCGAGTCGATCCGCCGTTGCGCACCACGCGAACCACTCCGGCGTATCCGCTGTTGTCCACGGAGGGATCCAAATGGCATTTGTAAATCAGCCGCTGTTCGTTGCAGTCCTGCCGAGCCTCGCAGGCTTCGACTCCCTTCGGGGGGGATATTTTGGGGGGTGACCCAGACGCTCCCGGAGTGAATGCCGCCCGGTCGGGCGCTACGGCGTTAATTCCAGAGTGGCTGCCCCAGTCCATCCCGGAAGCCACGCTCCACTCCGCCGACTTCTGCAATGAGATACGGACATTCAGTGGCCGGCCCGCGGGCGCGGTGAGCCACTGAACCACGATGTTGTCGGGCCGGGAAGTGAAAGTCCGACGAAGCCAGTCGCCGTGCTCATCGGTCCAGGCGACCTTTATCTCGCTGTTCTCGAAATCGACCGTGCGCAAATAGTCCTTCGCCGTCGCGGCTTTCGGGAAGTCGAGCTGCATCAGAAATGCCGGAACGGTGAGATGCGGTTCGGTGTCCTGCTTGATCGGGCCATCATTCATGTGCTGGAGGGCGAGCGCCACGGCTTCGCGGTTTTTCCCGGCCAGCGCCATTTCCCGCAGTTGCGGGAAAATGTCCGCGACATTCGGGGCCTCCACGGGCCTCTTCCACGGCATGAGCAGGCTCTCGTGGTGGAAAAGAATTTGCTCCGAGTAGGGATCTCCCATGAGCTCGATGCTCATCGATCCATTCCCGGAAGTGAGGCTTTCGGTGACCACGTTGCCGGGCGCGATGCTGCAAAAACCCCGCTGCGGCGCGATCTTCCGCCGGACCCGTTCCGCAAGCGGCATTGGCGAGATGGGATACGATTTCGCGGGCGCCGGCGGCTTGGGCAAGAACGAATCCCCCCGCACGCGGTGAAGATATTCAGCCGGACGATTGTCCACCGGCGGCGCTCCGGTTGGTTCGGATGCTTTTGCGGGGAGGCTTTGGGTGGCGGCGCGCGTCGGCGATATTTCTAGAGAACCCATCAATCCGGCAACGGCCGCGCTTGTCTTCAGAAGATCTCTGCGTTTCATAATTTCCTCTTCCGGTCTGCTGTTATGAGAGCATCAAGCAACCCAGTTGACCCAATCCAACGGGTTGCGCCGTCCGAGCTTCAAATGAACTTCCACCGGTCTTCCTTCGGGCAAGTGCAAGTCGCAAGCGGCCTTTCCAGGCTGTGGCCGCGCCGCCAAAGCTCCGGGGGAGGCGGTAACCGCTTCAATGCCATGCCGCGCAATCAATGTGACATCCTGCTTTTTGACCGAGGTGATCGTCAAGTCCGCGGTCCGGGCTTCCATGTCCCAGGACAGTTTGTCCAGCCGCGCGAAGGTGCGGAGCAACATCCCGTTGATCGATCCCTTGACCAGCGAAGGCGGGAGGGCCGGAAGCACCTCAATCACGCCTGGGCGAGAGTAACCCAGCATCTCCATCATGATCAACGGAATGCCGCCTTGCGGATCCGGCATCGGCCCGGCGTAGGGGTCGTGGGAACAGCGAAGCGTGGGGCCGACGTTGCCTTCTTCAATCAGTTGCCGCAGTTCGCTGTCCACCAGGTAGCTGTCTTTGAGCCGCGCCCCAACCAATGCGCGATGGCAGCGGCCATGCGCGGCCAGTCGCTCCGGAACGCGATGCCGGTCGGCGATCAACGCGGCCTTTGCCAGCAGCGGCGTGCGGTCCGGGTCGATTTCGTCGCCCGGCCAGGCGCCGTAGAGATGAGAGATATGCCGCTGATCGTGGCGCTCCGCCAGCGAGGGCCAGGCCCATTCCTTCATCGTGCCGTCCGGTTCCAGCAAATAAGGCGGCAACTTGGCCAGCATCGTCTTCCATTTCGGCACGCTCGCGGCCTCAATGCCCAATAACTCGCAAGCCTCCACCAGATTCGCCAGGACTTCCCGGCACACCGAAATGTCCATGCTGGCGTTAATCACCAACATGCACGAAGGGTCCAGGTTGCCGGGATTGTTCTCCGGCGAGAAGGATGGGACAAAGATGTAGTTCCCGTTCTTGTCAGTGACTGTCAGGAAATCCTCGTAAAACAGCGCCAGATCCTTATAAGCCGGCACGATGCGCTTGCGCAGGAAATCCAGGTCTCCCGTTACCAGATAATGGTCCCAGAACGGGCGCACGCACCAGCCTCCGGCGGATAGCCAGTAGGGGTGCGGCCACGTCTCCCCGGTCGAAGAGGCGAAGTCGTACATTTTATCGACGCCCTCGTCTTTGGTCGGCGTGAGGGAATAATGAGCGCCGCGCATGCCGTAGATGTTCTTTGCGTTGGTGCGGTAGTCCGGGTACAGGCTCTCCATCCAGTTGAAGTAGGCATCCATGCCTTCCCGATGATCGCCCTGCACGCCGGGCGCAATCTGCAGGTTGATGTTGGCGTTGGTCTCGGCCGACATGCTGCAATACTTGCCGCTGGTAAGGATGAACCAGTAGCGGCACATTTCGAATACCTTCTCGAGACAAGCGCCCGAATAGCCCGGGCTCGACCGCTGCTCGGATAGAAGCTCCTCGGAAGACATGGCGTATTTCGAGGCGCCTCCGAAATCCACGGTGACGCGGTTGAGCATCTCCGCCTGGACCTTGCGGGCGCGTTCCAGCAGCGCCGCGTAGTCCGGGGCGAGCCGTTCCACCGCCAGCCGCAGCGCTTCCACTTTGTCCTCGCTGTAGTCGGGGAGATGCTCGATGCGCGTGAGCAGTATCACCGACGACGCATTCTCGACCACCAGCGTGTCGCCATCCATGTGGGCCGATCCGCCGGTGCGAACCACGCGGGTGACGCCAGAGAAGCCGCTGTTGCTCGCGGGATCCAGGACACCCTTAAGAATTAGCCGCTGCTCATTGAAGTCCTGCTGGAAATTGCCTTGTCCGCCGCCAGCGGGGCCGCCTCGCCCTCCAGCGCCGCCGGCCGGCGCGACTCCCCTTCCGCCCAGGCCTGCCGCTCCTCCCGCTCCCATGCCGCGCCCCCCTCCCGCCGACCTTTGCATCGCGATTCGGACATTTAGCGGCTGCCCATTCGGAGCGGTGAGCCATTGAACCACGACGTTGTCGGGCCGGGAGGCGAAGAGGCGGCGCACCCACTCGCCGCGCTCGTCAGTCCAGTGGACCTTCAACTCGGTGCTTTCGAAATCCACCGTGCGGAGATAGTCCTTCGCCGACGCGGCCTTGGGATACTCCAGGCGCATGGCGAATGCCGCGCCGCCGGCCCCGCCCATACCGGAGGCGATGGGGGTCTTGTGCCATTCCTCGTAACCGAGTCTCGCGGCGTCGTGGTATTTTCCGTCCAGCAACATCTGCCGCACCTGCGAGAAAATGCCTGCGATCTTGGGCGCCTCGAAGGGCCTGCTATGGGGCGTGAACAGGCTTTCGTGACGGAAAGTGATCTGTTCCGAGTAGGGATCGCAGGCCGTCTCAATGCTCATCGCCCCGTTTCCGGAGACGAGAAGCGCGTCAGTGGCGGGCGCGATGCTGCAAAAGCCCCGCCGTGGCACGATATTCCGCCGGACCCGTTCCTCTAGCGGCATGGGCGAGATTCGCACGTCGCTCGACCGCAACGATTCCGCGGACACCGGCGGCTTCGGCAGATACTTATCCTGCTTGGCGCGTTGGAGGTATTCGGCGGTGCGAATCTCCTCCTGCGCCGCCGGAGTTTTCGGCGCGGCGCTCTGAGCCGCATCGAGCGGCTCGATCAGTTTCGTGGAACCGGCCAGTCCGGCCACCACCGTACCTCTCGTCAGAAAATCTCTGCGCTTCACCATATCCTCCTTGCGGCTATCTCTTGCCGCGCGTCCGAATTCCGGGCGGCTCGGAGTCACCCGAGGTCAGGGCCGCGACTAGGCTCCTCCCTCCGTCACTCCGTTCGAAACAACTTGATCCGTAGCATGCCGGTGACGCCGTTTCCTGGAAGACCCCGGCCGGGGCCTGATTCCACGGCGAAGCTGGGCGTGCAGTTGGAGCCCACGAATAGGAACTCATCGGGCGCGATATCAGCGATGAGCCCGTAGGGCTGGGTCTCGGGCTGCTCGCAGCCGTTAAAAGCGCCGCGCAGTTCTGGCCAATAGCGGTCCGAGGGGCCGCGCCGACCCGCCGCGCCACGCCGACCGCCTGCCCTGCGGCCAATTGGGCGCTGAACCTCACGAAAAGCTCATAATGGCCGAAGTGTTGCCGCTGCGCGCTGGTAAGCGTTTTCACTTTAGCCCTGTCGAGGGGCCTACTTACGGGCCTCGCCTGCGCTCACGGTGTACCCCATCAGCGGCTTGGCGTCCGGGTCTAAGAACCGGGCGCAGAAGTCGGTGGCTCCGCCTCCGTTGACGACAGCGGCGCGCACGACATTCTGCCCCTTCTTGAGAGTGATGCGCTTGGAGACTCCATCGTCGATGACGGTCTGGCGATCGCCGTAAATGCCGATCAGTTCCTCGCCGTTGACCCACCAGACCGATGCGGCGTTGGAGCCGATGGCCAGGCGCACGTTGGGCATCTCCCGAGGGCAGTTTACAGTGGTGACGACCCAGAAGAGAACGTTGGTCGTCGGTTTGCCCAGAGCCCTGCCGAAGTGGTAGAGGTTGACGTTGTAGTTCTTGGTGTCCACGGCGTGCCAGGTGAGCGGCGCGTCGCCGACGGTCACCTTGTCGCCATCGTGCGGAACGACGGTGAACTGGTCGGGGAAATACTCCTTCTTGACCATCGCCTGGACGGCGCTGTCGGTGAGCCCATTGACGCCGATCGGCTCCAGGAGCAGCCAGCGCGGGATGAAGCCGAGGGCGTCGGGCGTCTTCTGCGGCGTGGAGGGGCTTGTCAGGGAAGGCCCAAGACCTTGAGCCGCGGCGAGCGAAGCGGCGGCAATCGCCAGAAGCGCCGAGGCGGCCAGTACGGCGATGCGGATGTGTGATGTTTAGAGAGCGGATTCATGAAAGATCCTTGGCGGACATCGATGCTCACGGCAAGTTGACCAGCCAGTGCTGCTTGTCGCTCGATGGATCGAACTTCTCGAGCGTTGCGAAACTGGCGCCTATGGCCGTGAGGGCCATCGTTTCCTTGGAATTGGGGACCGACTTGGGCATGATGCGCCAAGTGCCGTCGGCAAGCTGGTCGAAGCGCCACAGTTGTTCCGGCGCTCCGGTGAAGGCCGGGAGGACGACCAGTTCCGCATCCTCGGTGGCGGCCAGCGTGCGGTCCGTGCCGGCGATGGTGATCTTGAAGTACGGCGAGCCGGGGTAGCCGCCGCCGTTTGGCGCCGGGGCAATGGCCCACTTCTGCTGGGCCTGGACCAGGTAGTTCGCCATGCGGGCGGGAACGTTGCCGGCGGGCCAATTCGTCGAAACCTGCGCCACATCCTGGTTCGGAACCGGAGTGGACGCGCCGCCGAACATACCCCGTCCACCCGCTCCGCCGCCTGGGGCAGCCGCGCCGCTCCGTCCAGCCGCGTCGCCGGGAGCTGCGGCTGCGGGCGCAGCTCCGGGTGCGGGCGCGCCGACCTGCCCTGCTGGTCCGCCGCGGCCCGGTCCGCCGCCCGCACGGCCGCCGCCGCCGGGCGCCGCCAACCGGCACTCCCTCTACGGCAAGCTCGAGGGCCGTGCCGGTGCGCTGCGACTCGATCTCATACGTGCCTTCCTTCATGTTCTCGCCGGCGACCGGCCAGCCTTCTTTCCACAGCAGCGGGCGGATATCGAGCACGCTGGCGCCGCCCTTGTCGAAGTCGGCTTCCCAGTGCATGGAGAACTTCATCACGCCCTGTCCCAGATCGATCAGGCCGAAATGGCCGGCGCCAACCGTACGCGTCCGCCGGAGCCAATGAGCTTCGTGCCGCCGCCCAGCATCATATCGACGCCCTCGGCGTCGAGGTAGGGACCGGTGACCTTCCTCGAACGGCCCATGCGGATGTTGTAGTTCGAGTCGCCGCGGGCGCAGCAACTGCCGTGCGTGGCCAGCAGGTAATACCAGCCATCGTGGTAAATCATGTCGGAGGCTTCGCAGTTGATCGCGAGATCGATGGGCTTGTTGTTGGGGTTGATCCGCAAGCCCGTCTTGGGATCCAGTTGGACCAGCCGGATGTAGCCGATATAAGATCCGTCCACCAACCACAACTTGCCGTCGGTGGGATCGAGAAACGCACCCGGATCGATAGCATTGGAATCCTCAACGCCATCCGAGGTGGCAACAACGCCGCCTAGATTCCATTTGTAATCGGGAGAATTCGGATCGAGCGTCTTGCTCCAAATCATGTATACAAAGGCTTTGCTCGCGGGGTTTCCGCCCTTGGCGAGGGCGGGGGTGGGTTCCGAATGCCGGGAGGCGCGGGTTGGCAATGTACATGTAATAGCGGTCGCCGATGTGAATGACGTCCGGAGCCGCTCCGCTAAGCAAGGGCCGGACCCCGGCGCGCCATGTCCAGCCGTCGTCGGATACCAAGGGAGTGCCGCCGGTGCCGTAGGTGTAGTACTTGCCGTCGCACAGCACGACAGTGGAGGGGTCGTGGATTCCGAATTGGCCGTCCAAAGCCAAGGCGATGGAAGCCACGGCGAGGACCGTTGTCAGAATTGCGTATTTCATAAGGCTATAACTCGTTGGCGCGTGAGATTCGACCAAATGCTATCACGGGGCCAAATCCGTTGCAAGCGCATACATAATGCGCTAACATTGCCCGATCGGGTCTTGGATGACTTGCTCTCCAATTCCCTGCGATATGCGCTAGGATCAAACTGCACGAAAGTGGCGGGAAGACGTTCGGATAAAGGAAGTGGCATGGGCATGAATAGCAATACGGGCGGCTTCGGCCGGAGAGAATTCGTTGCGGGCGGCGCCGGTCTGCTTGCGGCCGCAAAAAGCGCACTGAGTCAGCAAAGCGCATACGCCGACGGCAATTTCGCCGGCGGGCCGATCGCGGGTCCGTTCCGGCCCTATTGGGAATCGCTGAAAGCTTATCGGTTTCCCGACTGGTTTCGCGACGCGAAGTTCGGAATGTGGGCGCACTGGACTCCGCAGTGCGTCCCCGAGCAGGGGGATTGGTACGCCCGCGGCATGTACATGCAAGGCAACTCCCAGTACAACTACCACGTCAAGACGTACGGGCATCCGTCGCAATTCGGGTATAAGGATATCTGCAATATCTGGCGCGCGGAGAACTGGAATCCGGACGAACTGATCCGGCTCTATGCCAAGACCGGCGCCAAGTACTTCGTCGCGATCGCCAACCACCATGACAACTTCGATTGCTGGGATTCAAAGTACCAGCCCTGGAATTGCATGAAGGTGGGGCCTAAGAAGGACATCGTGGGCACGTGGGGAAAGGCCGCTCGCGCGCACGGTCTCAAGTTCGGAGTCACCTATCATGGAACGCCGGGGCGGGTATGGAGAGAGTTCATGCCGGTGCGGTACGGCAGCGACGCGACCGGTCCTCTGAAAGGCGTGTCCTACGATGGCGTTCTGACGAAAGCCGATGGCAAGGGCAAGTGGTGGGATGGGATGGACCCTCGGCAGCTCAACGGACGTCCGCACGCGAAAGACGACCCCTGCCCGGAATTCGTCGAGAGTTTCATGTTGCGCGTTCAGGACGTGATCGACAAGTACAACCCGGATCTTCTCTATTTCGACGACAACTGCGATTGGGACTATGACAGGGGACCGGGCGCCTGGCTCGGCATGCCGGAGCTCACGCCGCACATCATGGCGTATTACTACAACGCCAACATGCGCCGGAACGGAGGCAAGCTGGATGCGGTATTCAATATCAAGAACGTTCCAAACGCCGTGTTGGGCACGCTGGTTCGCGACTTCGAAATGAGCCAGGCGGGCGCGATTGAGCCGAATCCATGGCAAACGGACGCGTGCATCGGAGGCTGGCATTACAGCCGGTCGCTCTACGAGAACCACCGTTACCGGACGCCCGAATCCATGGTTCACCTCCTGGCGAACGTGGTCAGCAAGAACGGAAACTTGCTGCTGAATATCCCGCTGCCGGGCCATGGCAGGCCCGATGACGATGAGTTCGCGTTCCTCGACAAGTTCGGCGGATGGATGGCGCTCAACTCCGAGGCGATCTACTCCACGCGGCCCTGGAAGACCGCAGGGGAGGGCCCGACCCAGAGCGCCGCCAGCACGCCATATGCCCCTACTCCGCGGTTTGTGGCCGGCGATATCCGGTTCACGACCAAGGGGGACGCATTGTACGCCATCGCGCTCGGCTGGCCCACGGACGGAAAGCTGACCATCAAGTCGCTGGCTTCGGGTTCCCCGCATTACCCTGGCGAGATTGCGAAGATCGGACTGCTGGGCTCGGAGTCGAACCTCGTGTGGTCGCGAAACGCGGACGGAGTCACGGTGAACCTGCCGGAGAAGCCGCCTTGCGATTACGCGTACGTATTCAAGATCAATCCCGCGGGAGCGTGACCAGGTAATGACGCGCGACTCGCGGAGCGGCGGCGGCGGCGCTACCATCGGCGTTCATTCCATGCGGCTAAGCGTAATACACGAACAGGAGATTGGACATTGAGAACCCCACTAATCGCTATCGCTTTCCTAACGCTGGGCGGCGCGTCGTTCGGGCAGGCGCCGGCCGACGCTCCGTACATGAACCCGAGCCTGCCTCCCGAGCAGCGCGCGAAGGATCTCGTCTCGCGGATGACGCTGGAGGAGAAGGCGCTGCAGATGCAGAACAGCGCACCCGCGATTCCGCGCCTCGGCGTGGGCGTCTTCAACTATTGGAACGAGGCCCTGCACGGAGTGGCTTCGGGGCGCGCCACGGTGTTTCCAGAGCCTATCGGCATGGGCGCGAGCTTCGACCCTGACATGGTGCATCGCGTGGCGGATGCGATTTCCACGGAGGCGCGGGCCAAGTATCATGAGGCGCAGCGCCGCCCGCCCATTCCTGAAGTGCCGCCGGGCAACTCACCCGGCCGCATCGCATGGCTGACATACTGGTCGCCGAACATCAATATCTTCCGCGATCCACGCTGGGGACGCGGGCAGGAGACCTACGGCGAAGATCCTTACCTCACCAGCCGCATGGGCGTCGCCTTCGTGAAGGGCATGCAGGGCGACGACCCGCATTATTTGAAGGTGGTGGCCACGCCCAAGCACTACGCCGTGCATAGCGGTCCGGAGCCGCTGCGGCACACCTTTGACGCCAAGCCCAGCGAGTACGATCTGGTGAACACCTACCTTCCGGCGTTCAAGGCCGCGGTGACGGAGGGTAAGGCGGATTCGGTGATGTGCGTCTACAACTCGGTGGATGGAGTGCCCGGCTGCGCCAGCACGGACCTGCTGCAGAAGCGCCTGCGGGACCAGTGGGGATTCCAGGGCTTCGTGGTCAGCGATTGCGGCGCGATCGGCGATATTTTCCGGGGCCACCATTCTCGCCGACCCAAGGCGCGGCGTCGGTGGCGGCCGTCAAGGCGGGCACGGATCTCACCTGCGGCGGCGAGTACGCCACCTTGGCCAACGAAGTGAAGGCGGGCACGATTACGGAAGCCGAGATTACGCGCTCCACGGAGCGGCTTTTCGTGGCGCGAATCCGGCTGGGCATGTTCGATCCTCCGGAGCGCGTGCCCTACACGAAGATCCCGTACTCGGAAAACGATTCCGCGGCGCACCGCCAACTGGCGCGCCAGGCGGAGCGCGAATCCATCGTGCTGCTGAAGAACCAGGGCGGTTTCCTGCCGCTGAAATCTTCGGTGACCAAGATCGCGGTGGTTGGTCCCTCGGCGAACGATCCGATCGGCCTGCATGGGCAACTACAACGGCATTTCCTCCAAGCAGGTGACTCCGCTCGAAGGCATCAAGCAGCAGTTCGCCAAGGCCAAGGTGCAGTACGCGCTCGGCGCCACCTATACGGCCACCACCGCGGCGCTGGTGGACTCGAACGTTCTCGTTCCGCCGGACGGCAAGGGCGAAGGCCTGCAGGCCGAGTACTTCGACAATCCCGATTTCCAGGGCCAGCCGAAACTGCGCCGCGTGGAGCCGCGCGTTTACTTCGACGCCAACATGGAAGAACCCGCCGTGGTGGCGGCCGTCAACGGCGACAAGTATTCCATCCGCTGGACCGGCACGTTGATTCCGCCGGCTACGGGCGATTACGTGATCTCCGCGCGCACCGGACAGTGGAACCGCGACGGGAAGATCACGCTGTTCCTCGACGGCAAGGAAGTCAACCCAAGCGGACCCGCGGGCGCCCGGCCCGCCGGGTTGGGACCGGGCCAGGGGCAGGGCATGGGTCCGGGCCAGGGGGGACGCCGCGGAGGCCCCGCGCCGATGCAACTCGAAGGCGGGCGCAGGTACGCCATCAAGGTGGAGTACACGCAGAATGGCCGCGGAGGCGGGGCGGAATTGAACTGGATTCCGCCGGCGGCCGTCATGCTGGCTGAAGCGGAGAGAGTGGCGAGGGATTCCGACGTGGCGCTGGTCTTCGTCGGCCTGAATGGGTCGCAGGAAGGCGAAGGCCATGACCGCAGCGCGATCGACCTGCCGGAGCCGCAGGAAAGCCTGGTGAAGGCCATGATCGCTACCGGCAAGCCGGTGGTGGTGGTTTTGACCAGCGGTAGCGCCGTGGCCATCAATTCCGCCGCGGCCGGCGCCACGGCGGTGCTTTCGGCCTGGTACGGCGGCGAGGAAGCGGGCACGGCGATCGCCGACACCCTGGCCGGCGTCAACAACCCGGCGGGCCGTCTTCCGGTGACGTTCTACAAGGGCCTGGATCAGGTGCCGGATTTTCAGGATTACTCCATGAAGGGCCGCACCTACCGCTACTTCAAAGGCGAGCCGCTCTACCCGTTCGGCTACGGGCTGAGCTATTCGACCTTTGCGTATTCGGGCCTGAGCGCGAAGCGCACCGCAACGGCGCGGAAATCAGCGCGACGGTGAAGAACACTTCGTCCCGCGAAGGCGACGAAGTGGTTCAGCTCTATACCGGCGGCGGCGCGGATCAAAACGCGCCGATTCGCAACCTGCGCGGATTCCAGCGGATTCACCTGAAGGCGGGCGAAAGCCGCCAGGTGAAATTCACGGTAGCCTCCGAGGACTTGCCAAAGGCCAAAGTGGACGTCAGCGTGGGCGGCGGCCAGCCGCTGGCCGGCGTCCCGCACGTAGAGGGTGTGTTGTAACGATCACTCTCGCCGCGTCGGATCGCGGCGTATAGAAGCCGGGTGAGAAGAATGGCCTTCGGCTTGGGCCGGGGCGAAAACTCGCCACCGTCCGCCGTGGAAGCGACGATCAAGGCATCCACATTCGGGCCTGCGGCCTCCCGATAGTGTATGACCCGGCGCCGCGCCGGTTCGGGCGAGCGCCCCGCGCGGAAACCTTGCTCCGCCGCGCGCCGGTTGATACCTTAGGCTCCGGCTGGGCGCGCTGAATCATCGTCCCATCCGGACCTTTGCGCATGCCTGGAGGAGGAATCCGTGACACGGTCTATCGTTCACAGTCTTTCGTTTGCCTTGCCGGCGGCGCTCGGCATAGCTTGCTGCGCGCTGGTTGCGCAGAGCCAGAATGGCGTCCAGAAGCTCGATCGGCCGCGCTCGTCGACGCGCCGAACGTGCCGCGGATGGTGGTGGATTCCGATGGCACGGTGCACTTCGGGCCGCGCACGGTTCCCCCGGCCGCGCTCGCAAGCCCGGAAGCCAGGCGCGCCTACACGCGGCAGATGATGCAGAAGGCGCAGGCGTCGGCGGCGAAGAGCGGGCTGGCATCGGCGCGCCGGTGGGGCGAGCCCGGAACCGCCGCCGCTGGGAGGGAGCAAGGAGACCGCCCTCAAGATCTACCGGGTGCGGAGGAGAGCCAGAAGATCGGCGGCGTCGGCGTCACCATCTATTCGCCCAAGAGCATTCCGCCGAAGAACCGCGATAAGGTGCCGATGGAGTTCGAGATGGACGCCGAGGCGATCGCCGTCGCCAGCCTGGGCCAGATGAAGGTGATCAAGGTCAATTATCGCGGCGGCGGGCCTTCGATCCCAGGCAATGAAGATATCGTCGCGGTCTACCGCGAACTGCTGAAGACCCACAAGCCAAAGAGCATCGCCATGTTCGGCGCGTCCGGCGGATGCACGCTGGCGCAGACCACGATCCTCTGGCTGCCCGTGCAGAAACTTCCGCTGCCGGGCGCGGTGGGGCTGGGCACCTGCTCGGGTGGATCGAATCCAGGGCGATGCGCGGTACACCATGAACGGCCTGGATGCGGAGCTATCCAGCGCCTTCTCGGGGCAGGCGCCGTACCACCCGGGCAATCTGCCGCGCAAGCCGGACGAGCCGCCCGCCACCGCGCTCGATGGCGACATCCCCAAAGGCTATCCGCCGGCTTTTCTGCTTTCCGGCACCCGCGACATGTGCCTGAGCCAGACCGTGGTGCTGCACCGCAAGCTGCGCAGCGCGGGCGTGGAAGCGGATCTCAACATCTTCGAGGGAATGTGGCACTTCTTCTGGGAGGACCCCAGCTGCCGGAGTCGCGCGAAGCCATGACCGCGCTGGCAGTTTCTTCAATCGCCATCTGGAATAGCCGCCGGAGTTGGTCTCCCTGGACCGGACCTCCGGCCCGCATAGCGGACCTTCGGCGGTTCGGGATGCGGTCAAGTGGACACTGGAATTCAGCGCCGTGCGGCAAGGACGTGGCATCAAAATCGGTTCACCATAGGAGTGGGAAAAGCGTCGTCGAGCCAACCACGCGACCGGGGCCCCAACGCTACCCCA
>CAWAOP010000009.1:0-60513 GCA_963783505.1 Terriglobia bacterium
AAGTTGCGTTATCCGCGGAGCTAAACAAAGCGCCCCTTCCGGCAGGCCGTGACACGCACGGCCTGCCGGACGCGGGGTTGATGCCTACCGCGGCAGTTTTTGTTCGCCCTGGATAGTGAGAGCCACTTGCTGGCCGGGGGCCTTGGTGTTCGGCTGTCCGCCGCCCACGAACACCGTGTAGGCGCCCGGAGCCACATGGGTGTCGCCATCGGCCGTGACGCAGCTCAGATCGCGCGGATTCAGAGTGAACGTCACATGCCTGGTCTGACCGGCCGGGATGTTGACGCGTTGGAACCCCCGCAGCGCGCGCAGCGGAGCGCCCGGCGTTCTTGGGAACACCAGGTAGAGTTGCGCCACTTCGTCGCCCGGGATGGAGCTGACGTTTTTCACGTCCGCCTCCACGGTGAGGTCGGAGCCGGCTTGAAGCGTCGCCGTGGAGAGCTTCAAATTGCTGTAATCGAACTTCGAGTAGCTCAGGCCGTAGCCGAACGGATAGAGCGGCGTACCTGTGTAGTAGCGGTAGGTACGGTTCGTCATGTTGTAGTCGTTGAAAGGCGCGAGATCCGCGAGGCCCTTGTAGAAGGTGACCGGAAGGCGGCCGGCCGGGTTGTTCGCCCCGGCGAGCGTTTCCGCCACCGCCTGGCCGCCGTCTTCGCCCGGATACCAGGCTTCCAGGATGGCGTTGGCGTTCTGATCGGCCCAATTCACCGATAGCGCGCTCCCGTTGATGAGCGTGACGACGAGCGGCTTGCCGGTGGCCTTTACGGCTTCGAGCAAAACCTCTTCATCCTTTGGCAGATCGAGGCTGGTGCGGTCGCCTCCTTCGAAGCCTTCCGGCAATTGCCCGCGCGTATTGCCCTGCTCGCCTTCAAGCTGCGAGGTGATGCCCACTACCGCGATCACAACGTCCGCTTTCCTGGCGGCAGCGACGGCGTCCGCCTGGTCGTAGCCGTAGTTCCAGCTCAGCGTGGGGCCGGTGACGGGCATGGTGAAGCCTCGGCCCCCACCGCCGAAGGTCGCGGCGGCAGCGGCCGCGGCGGCAGCGGCCGCGGCGGAAGCATTGGTCTGCGCCGTGACCGCGGCGGCGTCGCGGAAGAACTCCACGACCAGCTTGTAGGTCTTGCCTTTTTCCAAGCTCGCTTCGGCCGTGCGTTCCGGCAGGCCCGGGCCACCCATGGCAGCCATGCCGCGGCCGGCGGGGGCGCGCTGCACCCAGTCGTTGATAATCTGCTTGCCGTCGATGGTCACGCGCACGCCGCCGTTGCCGTTAATCGTGAACTCGCACTTGCCGCTTTCCGGCGCGGTGAGAGTAGCCGTCCAGCGGCCGGAGAAATCGCCGTTCGCGCTGACCTCCGTCGGAAGGCTGGAAGCCGGCTGCCCGCCGCCGGGCCCGCGGCCCCCGCCGCCGCCCATGCCGAAGCCCATCTGCGCGGAGCCGATCTGCTGCTCCACGCGGCTCGCCACCGGCTGGCCGGAGAGGGTCTTGTTGTTGAAGTAAACCGCCTCCACGCCCGGCTGGCCGCCGGAGGTCTTGAGGGACGTCTGCGGAACCGTCGCCGCGTTGCGCTGGAATTTCGTGCCGGGAGTGTAGGTGACCGTGGCGCCGGAGAACTGCTTGCGAATGCCATCGATAATCGTGGTGTAACGCGTGGACGTGCCGCTGTAATTGCCGCGCAGAATGCTGTCGTTATCGGCCAGCGGGCCCACCACGGCGATGGTCTTCACACTGCTCTTGAGCGGCAGGGTTCCATCGTTCTTAAGCAGCACCATGGCCTGGCGGGAGATATTCAGCGCCAGCGCGCGGTGTTCCGGCGTATCTACGTCGTTCGGGGAGATCTTCGAGTATGGAACCGAGTCGGGCGGATCGAACATGCCCAACTGGAAGCGCGCCCTGAAGAGGCGCTTCAGGTTCACATCCACTTCCTGCTGGCTGATCAGGTTCTTCTGCATGGCTTGCAAGTAGGAAGGCACGTCTTGCGACATGGCGCAGTCGCTATCGTCACCCATCTTGAGCACGAGCGCGGCCGCTTCCGGAAGCGTATCCACGATGTGGTGTCCCACGCCCGGCTTATTGGAAATGTCCGAAACCGCGCCGCAATCCGAGGTCACGTAGCCGTTAAAATGCCAGGCGCCGCGCAGCGTGTCCTGCAGCAGGAACTTGCTCGAGCACGCCGCCTCGCCGTTGATGCGGTTATAAGCGCACATCACCGAATCCGCCTTGGCTTCCACGACCGCGGCACGGAACGCCGGCAGGTAGGTGTCGTCCTCGTCGTGCAGGGAAACGCTCACGTCCTCGAAGTGGCGCGTGGGTTCGGGACCGCTATGGACGGCGAAGTGCTTCGGGGTAGAGATCGTCTTGAAATACTTCGGGTCGTCGCCCTGCATGCCCTGAACGAAGTTCACGGCCATGCGCCCGGTGAGGAACGGGTCTTCGCCGTATGTTTCCTGGCCGCGGCCCCAGCGCGGATCGCGGAAGATGTTGATGTTCGGCGCCCAGAAATCCAGGCCCGCGCTGCGGCCCATTCCGCCGCCCGGCCCGCCGCCCCCGCCGCTCTGCGGCTGTTGCAGCGACTGGTTGTAGCGCGCGCGCGCTTCGTCGCCGATTACCGTGCTCATCTGTTTGATCAGCGGCGCGTTGAAGGTCGCGCCCAGGCCGATCACTTGCGTGAATACGGTGACGTTGTTCGAGACCATTCCATGCAGGGCCTCATTCCACCAGTTGTAAGCGGGAATCTGCAGGCGCGGGATGGCGGCGGCCTGGTTGACCAACTGCCCGGCCTTCTCTTCCATGGTGAGACGCGAAACGAGGTCGTCCACGCGCTGGTCGAGCGTCAATGCCGGGTTCAGGTATGGGAGCGCGGCGGCACCCTGCTGCCGACCCGCAGCGGGGCCCACACAGCTTAGAACGATCAGTCCAGCGGCCAGAGACACACGCCGGCCGAGGGCGGTATGCAAGTTGACCATATTATTTGCTGCTACTGTAGCACCGCGCGCGCGGCGAGCACAGGGCGGATGCGCCAGCCGGGCTGGACCTTACGCGTGTTTCGTCTTCACCCGGTCCATGTATTTCAGCGTGCGCAAATCCAGGCGGATGGCGTCGCCGGTCTTGATGAACTGCGGCACCATGATCTCGATTCCGTTCGCCAGTTTCGCGGGTTTGAACGTGCTATCCACCTGATGGTGAGACGCCGGAGCGGTATCGGCGATCGCCACTTCCAGGTTGTCCGGGAACGCCACTCCGGCCGGACGGCCTTCGACGAATTCGACGGTGACGCGTTTGCCCGCCTCAAGAAACGCAGCCTGCGGACCGATGGACGCCTTTGGGTATTCCGTTTGCTCGAACGTCTCCGGGTTCATGAAGAAGCACAGGTCGCCGTCGTCGTAAAGAAACTCGAGCGGCTGTCTTTCCATGGGGACTTCTTCGAGCTTCAAGTCGGCTCGGAAGCTGTGCTCCCAAAACGTGCCCGTTCCCACGTTCTGCAATCGCGCATGGGTCGCGCCGCCCATCTGGCCTTGGCCCGGATGATAGTCCGCGGCGATCACCTTGTAACATTCACCCTCGAAGCGAATCGCCATGCCGGCGCGCAACTGCGATGCGGTAGTCATCGTCACCTCCAGTTCAAGTCCGTGGACGCGGATCCTGTTTGCGAGTGTTTTCCCGGCGGGAATCGCGCGGAGGCTTGGGCGGCCTCCGGCTCTTGCCGATCCGCTCGACTTTCCACGCGCGGACAACCTGCGGGTGACGCGGCCGGTCCATTCGTTCCCCCGGAAGACAACAGCATACACCCAAGCATTCCGCGACGACGAACGTCATCGTCGACGAATCTCGCGGCGCGCGGCGGATTGTCGCGATTCAGTTGGCCGGCACGAAGACGCAACTCACGTTCGCCGAATAGCGCGGGGCTACCGGGGCGGAGGCGGTGGCCCTTGGGGCGCGCTCCCGGCTGCCAGGCTGCGTACCTCGGCTTGTATCGCGGTAAACTCCGCGGACGTGGAGTACTCGCGCGCCGGCAAATTGCCGATCGCTTTTCGGATAGCGACGACGCGAACGTTACGGTCGGGCAGCGGGGAGAACACCGTGTCCGTTGGCGCGTTTGGAGGCGCCTGCTCGCGCTCGATGTAGCGGGCCAGCGTCTCCGGGTCCCATCCAGCCGCGGCCATCATGCCGACGGCGCGAAAATCGGCCGCGCTTTCGGACGCTCGCTGAAACTGAAAGAGGGAAATAGGGATGAGGGTCCCCGCACTCTGCTGTTGAATGAAGCCCGCCCAGCCGCCGGTAAAGACCAGTGGTATAGTCGCCAGATTCGTAAGCGAGCCGCGACTCGCCTGGCGCGTGGCATCACGGCCGGCGACGTGAGCGACAGCGTGAGCCATCATGCCGGCGAACTCGGCCTCGTCTCGAGCGGCGCCGAACAGATCCGTGGAAACAAAGATGTATCCGCCGGGAAGAACCATGGGCTCGTTCGTTACGGATTTGGCGTTCGCTACGACCGTGAACTGAAGCGCGAACCCGATATCGGGCATTTGAGCAGCCAACCGGCCGCCAGTGCGCGCGAGATAGCCGGCAACGGCCGGGCTATCGACGACTTTCGCGTTCCGCCGCACCTCGGCCGCCAACTGAGCGCCCATCGCGGCTTCTTTATCCTTGCTATAGAAGTTGACGCCCGTTCCAGCCGGCCTGTCGGGAGTCTGCTGGGCGGTTGGCGCGGAGCAGGCTAGAAACACAAGGCACGCAAGAGTCCGCATGGTCTACGCCTCCGGGGTTTCGACGCACGGACCAACAGGTCCGTTACGTCCGATCATAACGCTCCGGCTCGAATCTGGCGCGATTCGAGTACTCGGACGCCTCTGGCGGGCCGCTCCACGGCGGCGCCGGAATAGCTTCTCAGCGCGTCCTGGTGAGTCAAATACAATGGAAACCACTGACAGGCTGCTGAAAAAGGCAAATAGGCCGCCGATGAACGCAGATAAACGCGGATAAGTTATTTTTGTTCAATCGGCGTTCATCGGCGGCTGGATCATTTCCGGTGTTTTTCGGCACCCTACTAAAGGACGCCTGATGCGACTTCCTATATTAATTCCGGCTTTTGCCGCTGCTCTCTTTGGGCAAGGCGGCGGTTCCGTACAGTTCCGCAAGTCAGATTTCGGGCGGGAAAACGACTCGCACGCGGCCGCTCTGCCCGTACCCGCAGATCGCGCGTTACAAAAGCAGCGGCAGCGTGGATGACGCCGCAAACTTCAGTTGCGTGGCGCCGTAGCGTTCACAAAACCTGCACACCCTTGACCCCAGCCTACTCAGCCTTTTCCGCTTCTCCAATTTCAGAGTCCAACCAGCGGACCAAGCAAGCCCAGCCGCAGCCCGGCGCCCCCGGTCCCGGCGAGAGGATCTGAGCGATGCTCCCGCTCCTCCCCGAGCGTTAGCATAAAGGTATGCGCAGATATGTGGCGGCGCTCGCCCTGTTCTTTCCACTGGTGATAGGGCGCGCGCAAACCGTGCGGCCCAAGGACGTCCGCGACATCGCGAAGGACGGTCCCACGGCGATTCCGAAGCTGGCGAGCCTTCTCAAGAACCCGGCCAAGGACGTTCGTCTGGAAGCCGTCAAACAACTCACCGAGATCGGCTCGCAGGCCAGCCTCGATCCGCTGATCGAGGCTACGCGGGACGCCAACCCGGAGATCCAGGCGCGCGCGGCGTCGGGGCTGGTCAACTTCTATTACCCGGGTTATGTGCAGTCCGGCGTGGTGGCCACGCTGAAGCGTACCGCGGCGGGCGTGGTGGGCCGGTTCGGCGAGGGCGATGCGGAAGTCATCGACGGCTACGTCATCGTACGCGATGAGGCGATTGCGGCGCTCGCCAAACTCGCGGCCAGCGGCGCGAGCGAGGAGACGCGCGCGGGAGCGGCGCATGGACTGGGCGTGCTGCGCGGGAAGGCCGGCGTCCCGCAATTGATCGAGGCCGCGCATTCGAAGGACTCGGACGTCATCTACGAGTCCATCGTGGCGCTCCAGAAGATTCGCGATATTTCGGCCGGGCCGTCGATCGAGTTCCGGCTGCGCGATCTCGACCCGCGCGTCGAGATCGCGGCCATCGAAGCCGTTGGCCTGCTGCGGGATCAGGGCGCGCTTCCCGCGCTGAAGGAAATCTTCGCGCAAAACAATAACGCCAAAGTCCGGCGCGCTGCGCTGACTTCCATCGCCATGCTGCCGGACGATGCGAGCCGCGCCATCTTTACGCAGAATCTGGCCTCGAAAGACGACGATCTCCGCGCGGCCGCCGCCGAGGGTCTCGGCCGGTTGCGCAACGCTCAGGATATTCCGGCGCTCGATACGGCTTTCAGCGAGGAAGGCAAACCATCTCCGCGGCTCTCGATGGCGTTCGCGCTGGCGATGAACGGGCGTTTGCAGCTTGGCCAGCTTACGCCGCTGCAATATCTGGTCGACACTCTGAATTCCTCGGCGCACAACGGCGAAGCCGTGCCGCTGCTGGTGGAATTGGCGCGAGAAGAAAAGGTCCGCCAGTCGCTCTTAGGCGCATTCTCGAAAGCGACCAAGGACGAGAAGATCGGATTGGCCCGTGTCTTCTCCCGCAGCGGCGACGCCGCGAGCATCCCCGAGCTACAGAAGCTCAGCCAGGATAAGGACCCCGACGTGTCGCAGGAGGGGCTCCGCGCGTTGCGCTCCGTGCAGGCCAGAATGTGAGCAAGCGCAGCGCCTCAGGCTGCGAGAGAAACTGAGCCGCGAAAAAGCGATAACTCGGGAGGAGCCGTGTAGCTCCGCGAGACTACTTCGCCTTTTTCTGCTTCTGCTGGCCGACGCGGACCTTGAAGTGCAATACTTTAGCTTCCTGGAACGCCTTGTGATCGTGGCGCGCCACTGCGTCCGTTAGATAGGCGTCCACACTGGCATCCTTGGGCAGGACTGCCATCAGGGTAAAGCTCTCGTTGCAGGTCGGGCAGAACGGCCGAAACCGCTTGACATTCGGAATTCCCATAACTTGAACCATGTTAACATGCCCCGCCCGTGGCGCGGCCATTCCTGGCTGCCGTCTCGGCATTCGTGCCGAGATTCTTGGCGTCCATGACATAGGAGAAAACCGGGGATTTAAGTGGCATTGGCCGGGGCGCGGGCTCGCCTCTTTGAACGCGGCCGTCCCGCCAGCAACCTCACTTCATGAGCTTCCGATAGCGTAGCCAGTCGCCGAAGCGCTCAATCCATCCGTCCGTGGGCTGGTCGTGATTCGGCATGCCAAAGCCGTGGCCGCCCGCGCCGTAGGTGTGGAGCTCGGCCGGCTTGTTCGCCGCCTTCCACGCCAGGAAAAGTGAGGGGCTGGAGGCGGACACCGGATCGTTGTATGCATGCAGGAAGAACACCGGCGGAGCGTCGTCCGGGATCTTTAAGTCGGCGGCGTTCTCACAGCACGCATAGATGGCTCCTACAAAGGCCGGGCGATTCGCCGCGGTGTGCTCGACCGCGGCCTGGAACGCCACGTAGCCGCCCGCGGAAAAGCCCATGATGCCAACCTTGGCCGGATCGATGCGCCACTCCGGCGCGTGCTCGCGCACCACTTCGATGGCCCGCAGTCCATCGGCCGCGGACATGGCGCGAATCTCGGTCTGGGCATTGGGGAGCGCCGCCACGCGCCGCGCCGCCGGCCGCCGCTCCTGGCGCCCCGCCCCGGCCTGCCGCTCCGCGGCCTTGGGATTGGGCGAACTCCTCGTCGGTCCCTGTGTCCGTCAGGCGGTACTTAAGGACAAATGCGGCTACCCCGTGCCGCTGGAGCCAGTCGGCAACCAGGGTCCCTTCGGAGTCCCACGAGAGCATCCGGAACGCGCCACCCGGCGCAATCACCACCGCGGTTCCGGTCGCCGCCAACTGAGCCGGCAGATAGACCGTGATGCTGGGCTTCGTAACATTGCGGACCGCCTTTAAGCTGGGCGTGCCCGTCATGTATTCGGCTTCCTTTTGGGTCCAGTTCTCTGAGCCGGGAGCGCCGTTGGGCCACAGCGTGACGACGTTGGTTTGCGCCGGCAACGCGGCGGCCACAAGCGGCAAACAGGCGGCTGCCGCCACGAATGCGCGCATGCGGGCTGCGTTCTTCTCTGTCAGCATGATCCTGATTCTAGCTCCCGGAGACGGCCCCGGCGCGGCTCGGGTGCGCGGCGAGCATCCACGCTAAAAAGGACCTGGCTCTACGGTCTCGCTCCACGATCGTTGTAGCGGGCCTGCGCCGGAATAGGCATAGCAGTAAAATATGGGGTCGTCATACTGCCATGCCAGCCAACCACACCGATCTCGAGAAGCGGCTGTGGAGCGCCGCCGATGAACTCCGGGCCAATTCCAAACTGAAATCTTCGGAATACTCCGTGCCGGTGCTTGGGCTGATCTTCCTGCGATACGCCGATCACAAATTCACCACGGCGAAAGCGAAGCTCACCAGCCAAGGCACGGGCCGGCGCACCATCGGCAAGGCCGATTATCAGGCACGGGGCGTGCTCTACCTTCCAGAAGCCGCCCGGTTCTCAACGCTGCTTAATCTGCCGGAAGGCGCCGATATCGGCAAGGCCATCAACGACGCCATGAAGGCCATTGAAGCCGATAACGAAGACCTGAAGGACGTTTTGCCCCGGACGTACAATCGCCTGGACAAAGAACTTCTGGTCTCGCTCCTGAAGAATTTTGCCGCCGTCCCGATGGATATCGAAGGCGATGCATTCGGCAAAATTTACGAGTACTTCCTGGGCAAGTTCGCCATGTCGGAAGGGCAGAAGGGCGGCGAGTTCTTCACCCCCACCAGCATCGTCAGGCTGATCGTGGAAATCATCGAACCCTACCACGGGCGCATCTACGATCCAGCTTGCGGCTCGGGCGGCATGTTCGTGCAATCGGCGGCCTTCGTGGACCACCACAAAAAGGCCGTCACGGATATTTCTATCTACGGCCAGGAGAAAGTCGCCGAAACCATCCGCCTCTGCAAAATGAACCTTGCGGTTCACGGTCTCGCCGGCGACATCCGGCAGGGCGTCACGTACTACGAGGACATCCACAAAAGCGTTGGCAAGTTCGACTTCGTAATGGCAAATCCGCCGTTCAACGTGGACAAGGTGGACAAGGAGCGGCTGAAAGACGATCCACGATACCCATTCGGTATGCCGAAGACCGACAATGCCAATTACCTGTGGATCGAAATCTTCGATTCGGCGCTGAACGGAACCGGGCGGGCGGGATTCGTGATGGCGAACTCCGCCGGCGACGCGCGCGGCTCCGAGCTCGAAATTCGCCGGAAGATGCTCGAAGACCGGGCCGTGGACGCGATGGTTTCCGTGGGGCCTAACTTTTTCTACACCGTCACGCTGCCTTGCACGTTGTGGTTCCTGGACCGGGGCAAGAAGAAGACCGCGCGCAAAGACAAGGTGCTATTCATCGACGCGCGC
Organism: Terriglobia bacterium; assembly: GCA_963783505.1. Lineage (GTDB taxonomy): Bacteria > Acidobacteriota > Terriglobia > Bryobacterales > Bryobacteraceae > BOG-224. Next base: position 9,432 of record CAWAOP010000009.1, read on the forward strand.
CACATCTTCCGCCAGATCGACCGGGCGCACCGTGACTGGACGCCAGATCAGATCGAGTTCCTCTCCAACATCGTGCGGTTGTACCGTGGCGAAGCTGCGGAGACCGGCGCAGGAAGCCGGCCGTTGATGAAGGAGAGCTTTCCGAAAGGGAAGTACGCCGATGTTCTTGGACTGTGCAAAGTCGCCACGCTTGCCGAAATCGAGGCGCAAGGCTGGAGCTTGAATCCGGGCCGCTACGTCGGCGTGGCAGAACGGGCGCCGGACGATTTCGAGTTTTCTGTGCGGCTGGAGGAACTGAACGAAGAATTGGAGACGCTGAACGTCGAAGCAAGAGAGTTGGAAGAGCGGATTGCGGAGAATTTGTCTGGCTTGCTTTCTGTGAATTAGACACGATGCCCCAACTGATCGAACTCTGTGAACTCATCGTGGACTGTGAACACAAAACTGCGCCCACGCAGGATACGGGCTATCCATCCATCCGAACGCCCAACATCGGTAAGGGAAGGCTTATTCTTGACGGCGTGAACCGGGTTTCAGCGGAAACGTACCAAGCCTGGACACAACGGCAAGTTCCGAAACCGGGCGATTTGATTCTCGCAAGAGAGGCCCCAATTGGAAACGTCGCCATCATTACTCCAGGGGTGGAGGTCTGTTTAGGCCAGAGAACAGTGCTCATAAGGACGGACAGAAAGAAGCTGAATCCTCAGTACCTCACGTACCTGATGCTTGGAGATGAGATTCAAGGCAAAATCCTGTCCATGTCGAATGGCGCAACGGTTCACCACCTGAACATGAAGGACATCCGGGAACTGGAAATGCCGCCGACTCCGGGACTCGCTGTTCAGAATCGAATTGCATCCATCCTTTCCGCCTACGACGATCTGATTGCGAACAACACCCGGCGCATCAAGATCCTGGAAGACTTGGCGCAGATGCTCTACCGGGAGTGGTTCGTCAACTTCCGCTTCCCCGGCCACAGGAAGGTAAAGATGGTGGAGTCGGCGGTGGGGCCAATACCAGAGAAATGGCGAGTTGGCCGTCTGGAGGATGCAATAGTGCTCCAACGTGGATTCGATCTGCCAACAGCGCAGCGGATTCCGGGCCATGTGCCAATCATCGCTGCAACCGGGCTGAACGGCACTCATAGCGTGGCGAAGGTGAAGGGGCCGGGAGTAGTAACCGGACGATCAGGTTCCCTTGGAACGGTAATGTTGGTTTGGGAAGATTTCTGGCCTTTGAACACGGCACTTTGGGTGAAGGAATTTCGGCAGTCGAGTCCCGTCCACGCCTACTTCACTCTTCAGGCGCTTGACCTAAAAGGTTTCAACTCCGGGGCCGCTGTCCCCACGCTCAACCGTAATGACATTCATGGCCTTCCGACCATACTGCCCGAACGGGAAATCCTTATTTCCTTCAACGAATACACCGTTCCGCTGTTCATGCTGAAACGAAATCTCGAATCGAAGAACACCAGCCTCCGTACTACCCGTGACTTTCTCCTACCGAAGCTCATTTCCGGTGAAATTCCGGTTGCAGCAGCGGAGCTGGATGCGGCGCACAGGGGTACACTGGTGAAGCGACGTGGCTGAAATTCATCTCGATCAAGCCGAAGCGGACGCGCTCCTCGCCATGGAGAAGCATCGAACCAGCGACGACGTCTGGAACTACGGCGGGCTGGCCGGCTCAGTCGCTATCCCGCTGATCTCCGCCAATCGCAGAGAGCACTTCTTCCTCGATCTTTACCACGGGCGCATCAACCTTCATAAGGGCAAGTATCAAAATCGGGCGCGGCAAGCCGTGATTCTGGCCCGGTTGGACTTTGAGGGCGCGCCGCACCGCAACCCCGATGGTGAGGAGATCCCTTGCCCGCATTTGCACGTCTACCGGGAGGGATTCGGCGACCGGTGGGCTGTGCGGGCTCCGGCGGATCGGTTTACGCCGGGCTCCGGGCCGTGGGACATGCTTCAGGAATTCATGCGCTTCTGCAACGTCACCCAACCGCCGAACCTCATCCGGGGGCTGTTCTCATGATCGAGGAAATCGCCCGCCTGCTCGACGAGTATCGCGCCTGGCTGCGGGATAGAACGTCCCTTCGCCAGTTGGGCGACTCGGTGGAGATCACCGCCCCGTATCTGGACCGCCACAACGACTATCTCCAGATCTATGCCCGCAGGGAAAACGGCGGTTTCGTTCTCACCGACGACGGCTACACGCTGGATGACCTGTCGAGCTCGGGCTGTACGCTGGAAAGCGCCAGGCGCAAGAAATTGCTCGAAGCCACACTGAACGGATTCGGTGTGCGCCAGACCGGCGGCGCTCTTGAAGTCCGCGCCACGCCGGACACCTTCTCCAGGCGCAAGCACGACCTGATTCAGGCCATGCTTGCGGTGAATGACATGTTCTACCTAGCATCTCCCGTGGTGGAGAGCCTGTTTCTGGAAGACGTCGCCGCGTGGCTGGATCTGCACGAGATCCGGTACACCCAGAACGTGAAGTTCACCGGAAAGACCGGCTTCGACCATCTCTTCGATTTCGTCATACCCAAGTCCAAGGCAAAGCCCGAGCGGGTGCTTCAAGCAGTGAATCACCCCAACAAAGATGCGGCCATCAAGTTGGTGTTCGAGTGGGAGGACACCAAGTCCGTACGGCCTGCGAATTCCCAGGCCTACGCTGTGCTGAACGATTCCGAACGCGCCGTCTCCACCGATGTGGTGGGCGCCCTGAAAAGCTATGGAGTGACTCCGCTCCTGTGGTCCGCCAGGGACCAGGCACGGGTTGAACTGGTGACATGAATCCCGATTCCGAAGACGCCGCGATCGAACAACCCACCATCGCTCTCTTCGCCGAATTGGGATGGCAGACGCTGAACTGCTACCACGAAAACTTCGGGCCGCTGTCCCTACTTGGCAGGGAAACAATGGCCGATGTTGTGCTCCCGCATCGTCTTCATTCCGCCATCGAGAAACTGAATCCGGGTGTCTCGCCGAATGCCATCGACATCGCCGTCCAGGAGTTGACCAAGGACCGTAGGGTCATGAGTCCCGCCAGAGCGAATCAAGCGGTCTACAAGCTCTTGAAGGACGGCATCAAGGTCTCCTGCAAGAAAGGCGGTGGCGAAGAGGAAGCCATCGAGACCATCAAACTGGTTGACTGGACTGAACCCGGCAACAACGATTTCCTGCTGGCATCGCAGTTCTGGATTTCCGGCGACTACGGCAAAAAGCGTGCCGATCTCGTTGCCTTCGTGAACGGCATCCCGCTGGTCTTCATCGAACTGAAGGCATCGCACAAGAAGCTCGAACTCGCCTACGAGAAGAATTTATCCGACTACAAAGACACGATTCCACAGGTCTTCTGGTACAACGGCTTCATCATTCTGTCGAACGGTTCCAAAGCCAAGATCGGCAGCATGACGGCCGGTTTCGAGCACTTTGCCGAATGGAAGAAGATCGACGAAGAGAAGGAACCCGGCCTTATCAGCCTGGAGACGATGATCCGGGGCACGTGCGAGAAGCGGAAGCTCCTGGATCTGGTGGAGAACTTCACCCTCTTTGACGAACGCAAAGGCGAACTCAACAAGCTCATCGCCAAGAACCACCAATTCCTTGGAGTCAACAACGCTATCGCAGCCGTCCAGCAGATCACAGCCAACAAAGGAAAACTTGGCGTCTTCTGGCATACCCAAGGTTCCGGCAAAAGCTATTCGATGGTTTTCTTCAGCCAGAAGGTGCTGCGAAAACTTCCGGGCAACTGGACCTTCGTCGTTGTTACCGACAGGGAAGACCTGGACGGACAAATTTACCGGAACTTCGCCAACACCGGAGCCTTGCTGGAGGATGAGAAGCGGGTTCGTGCGGATAGCGGTGAAAGCCTGAAGCGGATGCTAAACCAGGAAGACCACCGCTACGTCTTCACGCTCATTCAAAAATTCCGCACGGAGCACGGCGAACGCTACCCGGTGCTTTCCACCCGGCCGGACATCATCGTCATCACGGACGAGGCCCACCGCAGCCAGTACGATATTTTCGCCGCCAACATGCGGAGCGCCCTGCCGAACGCCGCCTTCATCGGCTTCACCGGTACGCCGCTGATGGCCGGTGAGGAACTGACGAAGGAAGTCTTTGGCGACTACGTCTCCATCTACAACTTCAAGGAATCCGTGGACGATGTGAACACGGTTCCGCTGTACTACGAGAACCGCATCCCGGAACTTCAGCTCACCAACGACAACCTGACCGAGGAGATTGCGGCCATCTGCGAACAGGCCGACCTGGACGAAGACCAGGAACAAAAGCTGGAGCGCGAGTTCGCCAGGGAATACCATCTCATCACCCGCGAAGACCGCCTGGAACGAATCGGCGAAGACATCGTGGCCCACTTCATGGGCCGGGGCGTGCTGGCGAAGGCCATGGTCATCTCCATCGATAAGGCCACAGCGGTTCGCACCTTCGACAAAGTTCGGAAGCACTGGAAGACGGCCATCGCCAGGCTGCGGAGGGAAATCGCCGCCGCCGATCCGATGGACAAGCCGGAACTCGAAACGCGCCTGGCGTTCTTCGAGGAAACGGATATGGCGGTGGTGGTCTCGCAGTCGCAGAACGAAATCGAGGAGTTCAAAAAGAAGGGCCTCGACATCTCCACGCACCGCAAGCGCATGGTGAAGGAAGACCTGGAAACGAGGTTCAAGAACCCGGACGATCCGCTCCGCATCGTCTTCGTCTGCGCCATGTGGATCACCGGGTTCGACGTGCCGTCCTGCTCCACCATCTACCTGGACAAGCCCATGAAGAACCACACGCTCATGCAGACCATCGCGCGGGCGAACCGGGTTTTCCGGGATAAACAAAACGGCTTGATCGTGGACTACGTGGGGGTGTTCCGCAATCTCCAGAAGGCGCTGGCAATTTACGGCGCCGCGCAGGACGGCGGCAATACGCCGATACACGATAAGAGCGAGCTGGTGCGGCAACTCCGGGAAGCGATCTCTGCCACCACGGCATTCTGTTCGGAACGCGGGATCGATCCGGCCAAGGTCGGGGACGCCAGAGGCTTCGAGCGGGAGAAACTGAAAGAAGACGCCGTGGCCGCTCTGGTGGTGAACGACGAAACCAGGCGCCGGTATTTGAATCTGGCGGCGGCCGTGAATGCGCTGTTCAAATCGCTCCTGCCGGACGCGTCCGCTTTCGAGTTCGGCCCGGTCTGCAACGTGTTCAAGGTGGTGGCGGAGAAGATCCGGTCCGAACTCCCGGTGGTGGGCATCTCCGCCGTGATGGCCGATGTGGAAACGCTGCTGAACAGGTCCATTGCGGCCGGCGGCTATGTGATGCCGCCCGTTTCGAACGACCCGGCACGCTACATCGATCTGAGCCAGATCGACTTTGAGGCGCTCAAGGCGCAATTCAACAGGGGCAGGAAGGCCATAGAAGTCCAGAAGCTGAGGGCGAAAGTTGCCCTGAAGCTGGAATTGATGATAAGACTGAACCCCACCCGAATCGACTTCCGCGAAGAATTCCAGAAGATGATCGACGAATACAACGCCGGGGCATCCAACGTGGAGGCGTTCTTCGCCAAGCTGATGGCTTTCACGAAGAAGCTCGATGCGGAAGAGAAGCGCGGCCTTGCGGAGAAATTGACCGAGGAAGAACTGGTAATCTTCGATCTGCTCACCAGACCCGCCATCGCGCTGACGCCGCATGAAACGGCCGACGTGAAGAAGGTCGCCCGATCGCTTCTGGAGAAGCTGAAGCGCGAAAAGCTGGTCCTGGACTGGCGCAAGCAGCAAACCACCAGGGCCATGGTGTTCACAACCATCAAGGACATCCTGGATCGGCTTCCAAGGGTGTACACGAAGGAACTTTACGACCAGAAGTGCGATGTGGTCTACCAGCATTTCTACGAATCGTACATGGGGCAGGGAAAGAGCGTTTACGCCGTGAACTGAAGGCGACGATGCGGATGAAGCTAGCGATGGTTCCGCTGCCGATGACTCGGCCGTCAACTGTTCTACCGGGCCGCGCTCACTCTGCCGAGAACAGCCAGAGCCACGCCGCCGAGGATTGCGGCTGAAGCTAATAGCAATCGCAGCGTCATCTGCTCGCCGAGCAGGATCACGCCTGCGAAGCTGGCGAGCACCGGAACGGTTAATTGCACTATGGCGGCGAGGCTCGCCCGCAGATCTTTCAGCGCGATGTACGACAACGCGTAGCCGAGACCGGAAGTGACCGCGCCGCTGGCCGCCGCAAGCCCGACTCCCGCCCAACTCATGTGCGGATGCCCGAACACCCACACGACAATGAGCGCCGCCACCGCCATGGGAACGGCTCTCGTAAAATTGCCGCTTGTTTCCGCGGTTGGCGATCGAACGCCCTTGGCCGCGAGCGAGTAGTAACCCCACGCGGCGCCCGCCGCGGTCATCAACAGAACGCCGGTGGGAGACGGAGCCGTCAAGCCCGGTAACGCCAGGTACGCCAATCCGCCAAGAGCGGCGGCCAAGCCGGCCCATTCCGAAGGCCTAATGCGCTCACCCCGAGCAATGCCCACGCCGAGCATCGTGATCTGGACGGCCGCAAACAGCGTCAAGGCGCCCGCGCCCGCGCTCAGCGAAAGGTACGCAAACGAAAAGCAGATGGCGTAGCAAAACAAAGCGAAGGCAGACCGAAACGAACCGGGCCGGCGCGCGGAGCGAAGTTCAGACCGGCGGAGAATCGCCAACAGCGCCAGAGAAGCGGCTCCCGCAGCGATGCGAATCGCCGTAAAGCTTGCCGCATCGATTTCTCCCGCTCGCAGGGCCAGGCGGGCCAGCAGAGAATTGGCCGCGAAGAACGCCATCGCGATCGCAGTCAGCAGGAGCGTCCGGATTGAAGGAGAGCTTGGGATGTTTCTCAGTTTGTCGGGAGCCACGCAGTCCCGCGATTCGATTGGCGAGCGGGAGCTTCGCAGTTCAATCCGGTCCTCATTGGGAGTGGCGCCGGGATCCGTTTGGGAGCGACACTTTGAATCCCGTCTCTCCAGTTTCAGGATAGCAATCCTACTGACTCTCGCATCGTACCGAGCGCCATCGGACCGAGCCGCGACGGTGAGCGGAGCGGAGCATTGCACCGAATCTCGCGGCCATGGCGCCGGTTCCGGTTCTTTTTCGATCAGTAGATCGTTTTGCCGAACGTCACGCCTTGCCAGTCGTCCGTCCGGAAGGGCACGGCGGGAAGACCCACGCCGTTATACAGCGTCGCCACGGGAAACGACTGCCACGCATAACGGACGGCCACCGGGTTCGGAACCGAACTGGAGGAGACGACTACCGTGTCGCCTTCAATCTTTGCGTCCGCCCAGTACCATTTGCGATCGGCTCCGGCGACGGAAAACTCGCCGAGCTTTTCGCCCTTCGCCACAAGGCCTCCGTCGGTATGATCGAAGTGAATCTTCATGGCGCCGCCCGATAGCTTCTCGACGGTGGCCAGCGTCGGCCCGGAATACGGAATCTTCTGGCCGTAATACTGGCTCAACGCGCAGAAGGCCAGGCGGTCGCCGACTTGCACTTTGTCGATCGGGTGAATATTGTCGGGGTCGCCGGTATCGACGGTGGTCGCCACGCACGAGTTCGGCACGCTCTTCGCGACCATCGCCTGCGCCTCGCGCATCTCGGCCCAGGAGTCGTCTCCGGGCGTATCCTTGTGGTGCATATACGCCGGCAAGGCGACAATATAGAACGGAAAATCGCCCTGGCCGAACAGTTTGCGCCAATCGGCGATCATGGCGGGGAGCAGCTTGCGGTATTGGTAGGCGCGCTCGGAATTCGACTCGCCCTGGTACCAGATGGCGCCCGTGATCGCGACCGGAGCGATGGGCGCCAGCATGCCGTTGTACAGCACGCTCACCATGCTCGTTACGGTTTCGTACCCTGGCGGCAGCACGCTCGGATCGTGTCCGTCCACCGAAACTTTGCCCTTCCATTCGCCGGCCAGAGAAATCGCCGTTGCCATCTCCGAGCGCCAGCTTCATGCTCGCGGCGCCGTCAATGAAGCCTCCGCCTTGAGCCGCCACGCGGAACAAGCGAATCGTAATCATGTTCTTACCCGGCTTCAGACCGCCGGCGCCATAGACGCGCGGGTTTTCCACCCAGGAACTCGATCCTACCTGCCGCCCGTTGACGTACACGGTGTCCATCTTCTCCACCTGCCCCAGGTAGATGCTGGTTCTGCCCTGAGGCAACGGATCGGGAATCGTGACTTCCTTGCGCAGATAGGTCACGCTGGGAACTCCGGCCACGCCCAGTTCCTTGAAATCGCCGGGAACTTGCACGGTCTTCCATGACGAATCGTCCAGCGCCGGGTCGGCCCAGGAGCCGTTCTTCTGGCCGATATCATTGTCGTCGAGCCACGGCATGATGTAATTGCCGGCCTCACGGCCGCCCTTCTGCTTGAGACGCTCGAAAAACGCGATGCGCGCGTCGAAGTCGCCCAACGGGCGCAGGGCTTCGATGCTGGCGTAGGTCTCGGCGGGAACGCCGCCCACAGCGTCCTGAATCAACCCGATGGGCACGTTGAGGGATTGGTGCAGCTTCCTGCCGAAGAAATAGGCCGCCGCGGAAAGCCCGCCGCCCCGGCCTCCGAGGCCCTCCGGGGTGATGACTCTCCAGGGTCCCCCGCGAGGAACATCCACGGGCGAATAGGCGTCGCGCTCCGCGACGTTGTAAAAGCGCATTTGCGGATAGTTGGCGTTCTTGACTTCCTCGGCGCCGTTTCGGGCCTGTCCCAAACCGAACTGCATGTTCGATTGGCCCGCGCAGATCCATACGTCGCCTACCAGCACGTCCTGCAGTTCCACCGTTTGCTTGCCGGTGATTTTCAGAGTGTAAGGGCCGCCCGCTGGCGGTGGGTTGAACTGAGCCTGCCACTTGCCGTCGGCTCCTGCGGTGGCCGTGGCCGAGATGCCCGCGATTTCCAGGCGAACCGCGTCACCCGCCTGCGACCAGCCCCAGATGCGGTTCGGCTTGCCGCGCTGAAGTACCATATGGTCGCCGAAGATCGGGCTGACGAATGGAGGCGCGGCGTTCTGCTGCCGATCGTTCGGCGGCGCGCCCGGTGGCTGCGCAAATGCGTAGTCACCCGTGAGCGCCAGAGCCGCCAGCGCCGCGCTGCAAATCAGACATCGGGAGAGGTTCTTCCATGCTGCTTTCATGTATTCTTGCTCCGCTTCCAGTAGACTTTTCCGGCCCGCCCGTCCCTAGTGCATAGGAGTTGCGACAGCTTTCCCAAATACCGTGAATTCGGTGATGCCCAGCGGCGTGGCTCCACGGCGTGGCCAGTCCGTAATCGTCAGCCGGACAAAGCGGCACTTCGTGGGAGGAATCTCATCGAACTCCGTATACAGCGTAACGTCATTCCTGGTCTTGTCGAGGACCGTCTTGTAAGTATTGCCATCCTCGGACGCCTCGATCTTGAACTTGAACGCAGTCGATCCAGCGGCCACCGTCGCGGGAGCGGGCGGAGCGGGCGGAGCGGGCGCCGTTCCGGGCGCCGCGCCTCGGGCGCCGCGCGCTCCGCCACCGAATCCTCCGGCGGCCGTGAACGCTATCCGGCTGGAATCAATCGTGAAATACTGGCCCGTCTCGAATTCCGTCGGGGCGACCAGATCGATGGTGAGCGTCGGCTGCGCGTCATTCTCGGCCGGCTGCCACGATGTGCCGTTCGAATCGTCGATGGCGTAGGCCGCTTCATGACCCGGGCGCTCGCTAGAGAAACCGCTCTGCGAGTGCATGGCGCGCGCCTTATTAATAGTGACTGCCACGGAGCCCGAATCTCCGTCGCGAACTGGATCCGCGACCACCCCGGGACCCCAGTGCGGTGAATCGCTCACGTGGGCGTATGGATTTCCGTTGGCGTCGAACCCAACCGGGTCCATGCCGATGCGCCGGCCCGAGGAATTCGCCATTACGATGGTATAGAACACCCACCAGTTTCCATCCGGTCCCTTCACCACGGAGCCATGGCCCGGCCCGGTCACCATTCCGGTGGTGTTCCGCAGAAACGGATTCCGAGGCGAGTAAGTGAACGGACCAAGCGGGCTCTTCGCCGAGTAAATGCCGCTGGCATAGGTGAGCCACTGCGTGCCCGAGGCGCTGTACTCGATGTAGTACGTGCCGTTGCGTTTGAACATCCACGGGCCCTCAATCCATGCAATGCCCGTGTATTCGTTCCGCTCTCCCCAGCGCTCCCAGATGTGCGAAGGGTCGAAGCCGAACAGATGTTTGGGCGCCGCGGCAAGATGGGTCGGGTCCTTAGGGTCCAAAGGCGCCACGTAAATGCCCGCGGTGGATCGGCCCGGAAAATAGAGATACGGCTTGTTGTCGTCATCGACGAAGATGTCCACGTCAAAGGCGCCGTTAGCCGTGGTTCCGTTGAAGGTGACCTTCCACGGCTGGCCCTTTTCATCGATCCAGGGACCCAACAGTTCGTAAGGGCCCGTGATGGCCGCGGCCTTATAAAGCGGCGCATCGTTCCCGGACATGTAGAAAGCGCCATTGTATTTGACCACGTGAGGCGCTACGGGAATGCGGGCGCCCTTCACTTCCACCGCCTGATATTTCCAGTTGACGAAGTCGCGCGAAATCCAGGCTCCGCCGCCCGTCCCGAACAGATAGTACGAATCGCCATCGCGGACGACAGTGACGTCGCCAAGGTTGACGCCCTGCGCCGATCCGTCCGTCGAAGATGCCGGAAGCGGGAGCGGATTGCAATAGCGGAGTGACCTTCCCACCACGGGCGGCGCCGCGGTGCGCGCCGCGGGCTGGGACCAGAGAGCCAATGCGGTCTCGACAACAGCGAGAGCTCCTACGCGAACGAATGGCATAAATGCGGTGTCCTCCCGTTCAGAGTACCTCAGCGCAAAACCAGTTTTCTGGTCAAGCGCGAACCGTCCGCGGGGTGGGATGCCGGTCCCGGCTATTTCTTCGATTTATGGATTTGACAACATATGTATTCTATATCATACTGTGATTAGTGAGATGGGTTGTCGGGCTCGCCGCCGAGTTTGACCGGGAGTTCGATGCGCTCGAAGAAGACGTGCGCATCGAGATCCTGGCGTATGGTTTGTATCAGGGCGCGGCTTTAGCCGCGCCGAACAGTTGCAGAAAAAATTGGCTTTAGCCCCTGGCTAGCAGCACGCAGGGGCTAAAGCCCTGAAGATTGTAGGCGCTCTGTGGCACGGCTGAAGCCATGCCCTGATACAAGGCGGGGGCTGACCGCGCTCCCAGGCTGGCTTAGTTATTTTCTGACGGACCCTAAACGGGTCCCGGCACGCAAACATGAAAGAGCTTCGCTTCAGCGCGGCGGACGGAGTATGGAGGGTGGCTTTCGCTTTTGACCCGAGGCGCAAGGCGATTCTCCTGGTGGCGGGGGACAAGTCGGGCCGCGGCGAAAGAATCTTTTACCGCGAGCTGATCCGGAGGGCCGACGGTCGCTTCGATGCCCATCTCGCTCGCTTGAAGGGGGAGAGGAAATAGCCATGGCTGTGAACGTGGATGACAAGATCGGAAAGCTGAGCCCGGCTCAGCGAAAGAAGGTGGAGGCTCGCGCCTCTGAGTTGGTGGCCGAGGAAATGACCTTGCGAGAACTGCGGCGCGCTCGCGAACTCACCCAGGTTCGAATGGCAAGGGCGCTGGGCATCACGCAGGATGGCGTCTCGCGCCTGGAAAAACGCAGCGATCTGCTGCTCTCGACGCTCAGGAAGACGATCAGGGCTATGGGTGGGAACCTTTCGCTGGTCGCTGAATTCCCCGACCGCGCTCCCGTCCTGCTTTCCGGCATCGCGGCGGACGGCCCCCCGCTCAAGTCCGCTGGCCGAAAAGCCGCCCGGCCCCGGGTCTGAGCAGACCGGAGACAGAACGTTTGGGACGTTAGTAATTGCGTCTGCCCTCTTTTTCGTTGGTCTTCTCGATCTGCTTCCGCAGGTGGGCGAGAAGCCGTTCCGGTAGCCGCTGTTTGCAGTCACGTTCCAGGTTTGGCTGAGACTCAACGGTAACCTCAGTTGCACCTTCGATCAAGTCTGCGAAGTGCTCTTAGTAGGGGCCGCTGCCGTAACGCTTGCCGAGAGCGATGCCGGTTTCGCCGTCAAACGGGCGCACGCTGCAACTTCCCTTCGCATTGACGAACGCCAAGATCAGGCCCCGGCCATTCTTGTCTTTCCCGCAAAACCACGCTTTATTACGGCCAAGAAGGGGATATACGCGTTTTCCGCTTCCTTCAATCCAGAGCGCTTCAACGCCGAACCAATTTCCACGAGAATCCGGACCCGTCCTTGCGATCTGGCGCCGCGACCCGGACAATCCGCGGCCACCGCTCCCGGCTCCTTGGGAGCGACGATATAGCGGTGAGTCGCCAGGGACAGCAGATGCGTATCGCCGCGTTGCAGGTCCACCCACTGGAACGTCTCCGCGTCCCCGGGCTTGCCCGCCTTTACCGTGACCTCGCCCGGCTTCCCTTGGCCTCCGACCGAAACGTATTTCCCGTCTTTTGTCTGGAGCGCGATGCGGCCGCGGCCTTCGTCCACCACTTTGAACGCCGTGGCCTGCGCGGCGCTCACGGCCTGTACCTTTCCGTCCACGGCCGCCAGCGCGTTTCCGCCGCCGAGGTCCGTGATTACAATGAACTGCGCCACCGGAATCGGCTTGGTCAGCCCGCGCGGCCGCGGTTCGTCCAGCGTGAAGAAGTTGAAGTCCGCGTAGCCGCCCGGCTCTTTGCCGGTGTTGTAGTGGAACAGCGCATTGCGGACGCCTTGGAACGTGGTGAGTTGGAACACCGTCACAAAGTCGGGGCCCATAGACTTGTAAGTCTTTCCATCGACGCTGTAGCTGAACCTCGAGATTTCCTTGTCGTAATCGCTGTGTACGCGGAGCCAGACATGCGGTGTGGAGATCGGCTCTTTGGCGGTTTTGCCGGTGCTGTGGTCATACTCGGCCACGGATAAGCCGCTATCCTCTTTTATCAGACCAATCCACGCGTAGGGCGAATTCAACAAGGCCAACCCCGCGACATCGCCGGCCTTCATGCCGCTGCCGTCCAATTCCGTGGTCGCTATGCACTCCGGTCCGACTGCGCGTTGCGTCAGCGAGTTGCGCGCCCACCAGAACTCGGTAGCCGGAAGCGAATGCAATCGGAGATATCCCGGCCGCTCGTAGAGCGACCACTTCGAATCGTCGGGAACGTGGTTCCACTGCCAGACCATCTGGAGCTTCGGCCCCGAGAATTCGTCGTTGCGCTCGTAAGGAGAGCTGATCGGGTCGGCGTGTCCCGTGTTCGGCTTCACCCAGATGGAAGGCGTGCGCTTCAGATTTCCCGGCAGGCCGAAGTAGGGCCAGCCATTCTCCCAAGTGACTGGAGAAAGCGATGTCAACCGGCCAATGGAGTTGTGGTCTTGCATCGAAAAGCCCCACCACTCGCCCGTCTGAGTCTCGATGATGCCGCCTTGGTGCAGGTCGAGATCCAGGCGCTGGCTCGAATCGGGGGGATTGTTGTCCATCGGCGGCGCCGCGCCCCTGCGGCCGCCCTTCGGCCTGTAACCCTGACCGATTCCGAGGCTCTCTTCCGCGCTGATCGTCTCCACTTCCCACGGCCCGGTGAGCTTGTCGGCCCTCGCGCATTTCATAGGAACGTGCGCGCCGGGGATCGCGCTGACGATGTAGTACTTGCCGCTGATCTTGTAAAAGTGCGAGCCTTCGCCCATGCCTAGATTTCGATCTATGAGCACGCGGTCCGTGTTCGGGACCACGCCGGTAAGTTCCTGGTTCAACTCGGTAATATGGATGGCGCCCGACCCGTAGACGGCGTAGATCTTCCCATCGTCGTCGAACAGGACGGAAAGGTCGTGCAGTCCGGGATCGATCCGGTTGTGCGCCCACGGTCCCTTCGGGTCCTTGGCTCGATACACCTGGAGGCCGTAGTTGTTCACGTTGGCGAAAATGTAAAAGGTCCCGTTGTGGTAGCGGAAGCTCGGGGCCCAGATGCCGCCTGCCATAAATGCCTCTTCCGCCTTCCAGGCGAAAAGCCGGCCCGAGGTCCAGGCGGTCGAAGGCGTAGGCGACGATTTTCCAATTCACCATGTCGCGGGAATGCAGGATCGGCAGCCCCGGCATGGTGTGCATGGTGGTGCCGGTCAGGTAATAATCGTCAACGACGCGAATCATGTCGGGGTCGGAGAATTCGTCGTAGAAAAGCGGGTTCGAGTACGTTCCGTTGCCGTTATCGGACGCCCAGGATTTTGGGGCGGAGGTCCGTAGCATCTTCATGGGCTCGACGACCGTCTTCTTGGCTGCATCCTCTTTCTTCGGGGTCTGCGCCATCACGGAGAATCCGCCGATCAGAATCGCGGCCGAAAGCGGGAAGGCAATACGGCCTCTCACGCCATTGAGTAATCGCATGGCAATTCGGAGCTTCATGGGTCCTCATTTCCCGAGTGCGAGCCGCCTGGACGGCCCGAGTCGGCGCGCGCATAGGGGGCGATGCAGCAACCGCGGCTAGTGCCGCCTGTGCCTAGTGTAAGCGCTTGCGCCATGCGCCGCAAGAGAACCCCGGCGGGCGAGCGATCATGTAGTTCCGCCGGCGATGGGCATGGCGGCCGGCGACCGCCGGGCGCTCCTCGCCGTGCAATCGGCGACAGGCTCACGACCGGGCGGATTGTCGCGCAGCGGTCCGCACTCGTAAGCCTTATTCCCGCCTCAGAATATTTCCGCGGGGGTGTGCCCTTGACACACAGTGTGAAATCGAGTACCACACAATAAGCGCTTGCCGCACGGCTTGTTGCATGACGCGCAACGGCGGTTCCGTTCGGCCGGCGCCTGGCAGCTAAGGAGACCGGTGGGAAGAAAGGGTGGACATATGCGAATAGTTGTACTGGGAGCGTTGACATTCCTGCTCGCATTTTCGCTCTGCGCGCAGATTGACAACGGCAACATTACGGGTCGGGTGATCGATCCAACGGGCGCCGCCATCGCGGGCGCTCAGGTGACGCTGACCGATACCGATACGAATTTTCAGAGCAAGGCGACAGCCAACGAAGAGGGCATCTACCGAGCGCTGAACCTGCGCCCTGGGCCCTATAAAATCGAGTTCGTCGCAAACGGCTTCAAGAAGCTCCTCCGCGAGAATGTCGAGCTGCGCGTCAATTCGACCCTCGCGGTGAACGCAAAACTGGAGGTTGGCGCTGTAACCGATTCGGTCGAAGTCACCGCCAAATCGCAATTGCTGGATACGGAAACCTCTTCCACCGGAACGGCGATGGAAGGCGACTATTTCTACAATTTGCCTAACTACCAGCGGCACGCGGTAGCGGCTCTGCTGTTCACGCCAGGAGTCTCGTTCTCCAGCAACCAGTACACGAAAACCATACCCAATCTGGACGGCCTCGGCGCCGGCGTGATCGGGTACTTCGAAGACGGGGCGCTCACAACCTTTGAGGGCAGAGGAAACGGCAACGCCGAGACCGTCAACAACGCCATCGAAGACATGAAGGTGTTCACCTCCGCCATGCCGGCCGAATACGGCCACTCGGCGGGCGTCGGCATCTCGATTGTGAAGAAGAGCGGCACCAACCAGTTCCACGGCTTGGCGTCGCAGGAATTCCGCACGGCTTCCATGCAGCACCGGCGTTTCTTTCAGGAGTACGGCAACACGCAGATCCAGCCGGGGTGGAGCACAAAGCCGGGCCTGATCGTGATTAACCCTGATGCCAACCTGAGCGGCCCGGTGTACATTCCGCACCTCTATAACGGCAAGAACAAGACCTTCTTCTTCGTCGGCTGGCAGATGATGATCGAGAAGCAAGGCAAGCAGGGGCTTAGCACGGTCCCGACGCCGCAGATGATGAGCGGCGATTTCCGGCTCCTCGAATCCGGGCTGGTTGGGAACGGCATCACGGCGAACGTGGTCTACGACCCGCTGACCACTCGTCAAGTCAACGGGCAATGGTTCCGCGACCCCTTCCCGAACAATATCGTTCCGACGAACAGGTGGGACAAGGTGGCCACGACCGTTCTGGGGTTTAATCCCCTTCGGGGGCCTAACGTCGTTGGTTCCTGGACCAACTCCGGACCCTCGAACAACCTTCAGTTGGGTCCCATGAAGATCACGAAGTGGAACAACGTCACAGGCCGCCTCGACCACCAGGTTTCCACCAAGATCAAGTTGTTTGCGACGTACACGTTCAACCACGAATGGGGGAGAACCCCCTGCTATGCCTGCACGGTGAATTGGCTGGACAGCACGTTTAACCTGGGCGTCGTCAACCACAACACTTTTTCGATCGGATCGACCTGGGTTCCGAGCCCAACGGTAGTTAACGATTTCCGCGCTACCTATTACGCGGATGCGAGTCTGAACAGTTCCATCGCCTTGAACAACGACTACGCCACGAAGATCGGCTTGGGAGGAAAAGGATTCTCGACGAGTTGCTTGCCGGGCGTCATTCCGAGCTTTTTCACCGACTTTGGCGGAGGCAGTCTTTCACCCGGCTGCGGGAGCAGAACCATCAATGAGACCTTCACCTACAAAGACGATTTAAGCAAGTCCTGGGGCGCGCACAATTTTAAGTTCGGGTACGAGTTGATGCGGTATCACTTGAACTCCACCGACCCGGGCACGCCGGACGGGACGTTCAGCTACGCCGGCACGGGCGGCCTGACGACCACTGGCGGCGGCGTCTCCAATACCGGCCAGACGCTGGCGGGATTCATGATCGGCGCCATGAGCGGCTACAGCTTCACCGAGCGGATGAACAGCGACCTGACGCGCTCCTGGCAGCACAGCTTCTACGCTCAGGACGATTGGAAGGTCAGCTCCAAGCTGACGGTCAACTTCGGCGTGCGCTATAACATCGAGCCGCCCAAACACGAGAAGTACGGGTTCATCAGCCTGTTCAATCTCAACATCCCAGACAATGAGACCATCACGAGCACGGCCTACCAGAACTTCTGCCCGGCCGGCGGCTGCATGGGCGCGTACCAGCATCCGGTGGGCACGCCTCCGTTCCACACGCAGTATGACCGGTGGGATCCGGTGGTTGGCCTGTCCTGGAATTTCATGAACCACATGGTGCTGAGGGCCGGCGCCCGCATCGCGCACACCGACACGCGGACGGATGGCACCAGCCTCCTGTACACCAATGAGATGATTACCGATACCTACAGCGCGTCTCAGGTATCGGGAAATAACAACCCGCTATTCATGCTGGACAACGGCGTTCCTTCGTGGAGCTATCCGGTCCGGCGCGCGGACGGCTCAGTGCCAACCACGAACACCAACCCCGGCTCGGTGGCCCCATCCATCGTTTCCCAAAATCTGCACACACCCTACGTGACCACCTGGAACGTCAGCATACAGAGGGAACTGAGCCGGGACTACCTGCTCGAACTCCGCTACGAAGGAGCTGCCCAAGTGGGCGGGTACGGCACGTACGATATCAACACCCGGCCTTGGGGCACAATCCCGTGCGCTCCCTCGAACGTGAATGCGGGCCCAGTCTGTACCGGGACCGTAAACCTCAACGATCCCGCCAACGCCGCCTTCCGGTATTCCTGGACCTCGGGTAGTTATACGGCGTACACAACTCAGATGGGGAAGCCCTATCCCAACCTGGGGAGCATCAACATTGTCGGCAACGTCTATCACATGGACCGCCAGGCCGGAGTAGTAAGTATTTCGAAACGCTTCTCCAGGGGAGTGAACTTCCAGGCGTTCTATCAATACTCGAAGGCGCTCGGCGGAGGCGCCGGTAATCCTTACCTGAACTGGGGCCTCTTCAAGGCGGTCACCGGCAACGACCAGCGGCACAACCTGACCGGGACGTTGAACTACGATATCCCGTTCGGCAAGGGCCGGCACTGGATGAACCACTCGAACCGGGTACTCGACACGATTCTTGGCGGCTACCAGTTCATGTGGACCTACACCATCACGACGGGAAATCCGGCGGGCTTGGGTCTCAGCAGCGTGTCCCTCACGAACTTTGTGGCGGGATCGAACACCTATCACAACATCGGCCCGCCGCAGTACCCCAGCTACATGCCGAACTACGGCGGCGTGCTCATGCTTCAGGTGCCGAAAATGCGGAATGACTGGCAGGACATCGGCGGCGACCGCTGGACGGTAACCAACGAGAACAGCATGATCGATTGCGGAACGGCGGTGATCAACAACGCCAGCGACACCGGCATGGGGAACTCCTGCTTCACGTTCATGCGGCCTTACAGCCTGGGCAACAACGGCAGCAACCTTTGGTCGAATCAGCGGCTCATCATTGCCAACGCGTCGCTTCAAAAGGAAGTCCCGCTGAAGGGTGAACGGTTCCGGTTGAAGCTACGCCTCGACTTCCAGAACCCCTTCCATTGGTTCAATTGGGGCGGGCCTACCACAACTCTGACCGTCAATAGCCTGGCTGCTACCAAGAGCTTCGGCACGGATGGCGGCAGTGGCGAAAGCGGCACCGGCACGGCCGGATACGGAGGCACCCCGCTTCTGAATATGAACGTGGCGCTGAGCTGGTAAACGGCCGCTGAGCGGCTAGCAGTTTCAACCGCTCTCTTCACGGTTGCGCCCGCGGGCGCGGCGGTGGGGAGAGCGGTTCTTTTTTGGTGAAGCCGCAAACGAGTCGTATCGCTCAAGCGGAGCCGGAACGGCAAATCACTGGCGCAAAGTATGGCAGGCGCTTTCGCCTGCCAACCGGCCGCAGGCCGGCGCGGCCACGCAACGCCCTCTGCCGCCGGCGTCGCGCCCTACTCTTTAGGACGGGCCGCCGGCCCTGTAGACTCCCTCACGACGAGTTCGGGATCGATCACGATTTCGTGCTCGAACATCGTTTTGTTTTCCGGCAGGAGCGAGTCGCAGATGATCTGGCCGATCTCGTCGCGAGGAATATGTACCGAGGTGAGCGCCGGGTAGCAGAACTGCGCCAGCTTGACGTTGTCGAATCCGGTCACCGAGATGTCCTCGGGCACGCGCAGTCCCCGCCCCCGAATCTCCCTCATGGCGCCGACCGCCATGAAGTCGTTCACGCACACGATCGCGGTTACTTCGGGGTGGGCTGTGAGCAGGGCGCGCGCCGCCCTCCGGCCGCCTTCGAGACTGTCCATGTCGGCCGCGGTTCGCACCTCCACGTCGCGATAACGCGCCGTGGCTTCCAACAGAACGCTCAGGCGTTCATGAATAGGTCCCAAGGTCGCATGATGGCCGATGAATCCCATCCGGCGGTGGCCCAGGCTATGCAGATAATCGGCCAGCGACTCCATCCCGCGCCGGTAGTTCACGCGAATATTCGTGAGGTTCCTCCGCGCGACGCCTACGTCATAAAACACCACCGGGATGCGGTTCCCGATCAACTCGTCGATCAGTTCCGGAGCCATTTCGGAGACGATCGCCGCCAACCCGGCGACTCGTCTGCCGATCATCAGCCGGATGCTCGTGACCAGTTGCTGGGAACGATAGTCGGTATTGGCCATGATGAGTTCATAGCCCGCCGCATGTGCCCCGGCTTCGACCGCTTTGTAGATGTCGAGAAAGAACGGGTTCTCGATATTGGACACGATAACGCCGATGCTTCGGCTCCTGCCCCCGGCGAGACTGCGGGCGTGCAGGTTGGGATGATACTTGAGTTCCTCAACCGCTTTGAGAACGCGCGCGCGCGTGGCGCTTTTCACGTGGGATGCGTTGTTCAGAACTCTAGAGACTGTTGCAGTCAACACCTTCGCATGTCGCGCAACTTCTTCAAGACTCATGGCTTCTTACATTCTACATCCTGTCCGGGCAGAAAAGCCCGTTGGAAACGCAGGAGTTAGCAACCAGAGAGCGCTTGCAGAGATCCACTGGCGCTCGTTGTGCACGGATGAACTGGCAGCGAACCCGTGCGAAGCAGGCAGATGCCCATCGTCCGAGAGATTCTGAAAGATCACGTTGGTGAGCCTTCCAGCCAGCAACGCGCTACTCTGGGAGCTTGTTGAAATACGGTTCCGGGCCGCAGATGAACGCGGATGAACGCAAATAAGGCATTTGTTTTCAATCAGCGTGAATCTGCGTTCATCCGCGGCTAAGGGCGTTCTTCGCATTTTTCGACAAGCTCCTAGGAGATCTTCTTATGTCTGCTCCCGATTTCACCGCCAATTCTCATCGCAAGTCCGGATGGGCCGGCCCGGCCGGGCTTCTCATCGGCCGGCGCCGGTTCTGGCTGATTCCGGTTGTAGTCGCCGCGGCGCTTTCTCGGCTCGCGGCCCTGCCCCCCAACCGGCCGAAGACATTCGCCAACCCTATCAACATCGACTATCGTTTCCAACTCGACGCGCCGAGCCGCCGGGAAGCGGCCGATCCGGCGATCGTCCTGTTCGGCAACGACTATTATCTGTTCGCTTCGAAATCCGGCGGCTATTGGTACTCGGCGGACATGGTGGATTGGAAATTCGTCAAGCCGGAGGGACTGCCGATCGAAGCGTACGCTCCCGCCGTGATGGCCTACAACGGGGCGCTCTACTACACGGCCTGCAACATCGGCCTGTACTGGACCAAGGACCCGAAGGGCGGTAAGTGGGACTACATCGGCAAGCCTTTTGACGTGGGCGACCCGGACCTGTTCGCCGATGATGACGGCCGGGTCTACCTCTATTACGGGCTGTCTTACAACGGTGGCATTTCGGGAATGGAACTCGATCCGAAGAATCAGTTCCAACGCATCGGCGAGCCGTTTAATTGCTTCCGCGCCAACTACGCCCAACACGGGTGGGAGCGCCGCGGCGAGGACAACCTGGGAGCGCCGACCGGAACGAACTTTCAGGAAGGCCCTTGGTTCGAAGGCAGTTGGATGACGAAGCACGCAGGCGTCTATTACCTTCAATACGCCGCGCCCGGAACGGAGTTTCGCGGCTATGCGGATGGCGTGTATACCGCCGCGAATCCACGCGGGCCTTATACCTACGCGCCTTACAGCCCGTTCTCGTACAAGCCGACCGGGTTCATCACCGGGGCCGGCCACAGCGCCACGTTCGCCGACAAGCAGGGACGATACTGGCATATCGTAACGATGCGGATATCGGTCAAACACGATTTCGAGCGGCGCCTGGGACTCTTCCCCGTCGCGTTCGACGCCGATGGCCAGATGCACGCCAACACGCTGTTCGGCGATTTCCCGATGCTGGCGCCGGCGGAACGCAAAGACGACGGCGTGGACCTCAACGCCGGCTGGATGCCGCTTTCGTATGGGAAACGCGCGGAAGCTTCTTCCAGCAGGGAAGGATTTGGTCCCGAGAAAGCTTTCGACGAAGACATCCGCACCCTTTGGAGCGCGCAGACGGACAAGCCCGGCGAATGGTTGAGCGTGAATTTGGGTAAGCGCTGCCGCATCGACGCAGTCCAGGTGAACTTCGCCGAACACGAAGCCACGGCGCTGGGACGGACGGCGGAACTCTACCACCAATACAAACTGGAATGGTCGCTCGACGGCAAAGCATGGGAGACGCTGGCCGACCGGTCCGGCAACCGCGCGGACGTGCCTCACGACTACATTCAGCTTGCGGACCCCGTGGTGGCGCAGTACGTGCGGATCACCAATGTGCACATGCCGGGCGGAGGCCCATTCGGCATTCGCGATCTGCGCGTTTTCGGAAGCGGCCAGGGCAGGGCTCCTTCCAAGGCGCCGCGATTCGAGGTCCACCGGGATGCGAGCGATCCGCGCGACGCGGTAGTTCGCTGGGATATCGCGCCCGACGCCGAAGGCTACGTGGTCCGCTACGGGATTGGCGAGAACAAACTGTACCAGAACCTGGAAATCCGGGGCAAGAAAGAGATCGTGCTTCACGATCTGAATGCGGAATCCAAATACTATTTCGCAGTGGACGCATTCAACGATTCCGGCCGCACCCCAGGGACTCCGGAACTCGCGCGATAGCGCCAGCCTCCGTGGCGCGAGCTTCAGCTTGCCGCGCCGAGATTCATCTCGGCGTTTGGGCCTCGATTCAAGCAGTTCTGGACGGCGGCTCGCCGCGTAGCGCTCGGCGAAGGCCCTGCATTTCGTTCGCGCTAATTTCTCACCGAACGCCAGAGCCTGCTTGACCCGACCGCCCTGCCATACGCCAAACTCTTCTTGGGACCGGAAGCTAAAATGAGGGCTGCCGTTTGCTCTACGGGGGACGCTTAAGAATGACAGATCAAATTACCCAATCCCGCCTCTCCAGGCGCACGCTCCTTCGGGCTGCCGCCGCGCCGGGCGTCCTGTATCTGAAGCCGGCGACGGTCTTCGGCGCCCAGGCGAACTCGGCCGTCGAAATCGGCATCGTGGGCTGCGGCGGACGGGCTGTCTACATCGGTGGTTTCTTCCTCGAAGACGCGAACGTCCGGATCGTGGCGCTTGCCGATCCGATTCAGTCACAAATGGAAACGGTGAAGTATCGGTTGAAGCTCGACTCGCCACGGACCTACGGCGGGTTGAACGGCTACCGGGACCTTGCGAACTCGAAACTGGATGCAGTGGTAATTGAGAGCCCGCCATACTTCCATCCGGAACAGGCCGCGGCGGCGGCAGACGCCGGCAAGCACGTGTTCCTCGCGAAGCCGGTCGCAGTGGATGTCCCGGGCTGCCAAAGCATCGTCGAAACGGGCCGCAAGGCCCGCGGGCGGTTGAGCGCGTGGATTGACCTGCAAACGCGTATGCGCCCGCTCTATCGGGAAGTCGTCCAGCGCGTTCAGCGCGGCGATATCGGGCCGCCGGTCGCCGTTGAAATCACTTATCACAACAGCGTGCAGCCCTTTCATGCGAATGCCGCCGACAGTCCGTTGGAGATGCGGCTTCGCAACTGGAACCTCGACCGGATGCTTTCGGGCGAGATCGTCGTGGAGCAGGACATCCACATGATCGACGTCGCCAATTGGTTCTTGGGTGGCCATCCTCTGGAAGCTGTAGGGCGGATGGGCCTGGCGCGCGCGGAGCGTCAGGGGGATATGGCGGATTACTTCTCCGTGCAGTACGCATATCCGGATGGCGTCGGCGCGGAGTTCATTGGAACCCGCTTCAACAGCGGCTCTCACGATCAGCGCGTGCGGGTGCTTGGCGTTCGCGGTGCAGCCGACTCGCACTACATGGGCGCGGTGAACATCACCGGCGCAAACCCATGGAAGGGCGCCGAGACCGACAGTACGAGGCTGGGCGCGCAGACCAACGTGCGGAGTTTTCTGGAGAGCATCCGCTCGGGACGCCCTATCGATAACACCGCGGCCGCCGCCGAGAGCAATCTGACCGCAATCCTCGGGCGGACGGCGGCGTATCGCAAGAGCGCCGTGACCTGGGATGAGATGATGCGCACGGGTGAGAAACTGGACCCGGGGATTCGGGGCTGAGGAGACATCGTGAAATACGCTGCATTCGGTCTATTGCTGGCTTTGTTGCCTGCGTCGGCGGCTCGCCAGGTTGGCATTGTGATCGACGGCCAACTGGAGGCGCCGGCGCGTTACGGAATCGCCAGGTTGGAGCAGGCGCTCACGGCCAAAGGGTTGTCGGTGGTCCATCCCCGCGCGGGCGATCAGTCGCGAGCCGATTTCTACGTCTTGGCGGGCGTGGGGAAAGGTGCGCCGCAATCGCTCTCGATCCGCCGCTCCAAGTATCGGGGCAAGCCGGCCATAAACCTATCCGGCGGCGATGCGCGAGGGTTGATGTACGCCGCGCTCGACACAGCCGGCCGCGCCGGCTGGAGCGGAACTGGCGCCGACCCCTTCGCCCGCGTTCGAGACGTGTCGGAAGAGCCCTATCTGGCCGAACGTGGCGTTTCGATGTACACCATGCAGCGGACTTACTTTGAAAGCCGTCTCTACGACGAGAAGTACTGGGAGAAGTACTTCGACATGCTGGCCGCCAGCCGGATCAATAACTTCATCGTGATCTTCGGCTATGAGAACGGCGGCTTTATGGCTCCGCTCTATCCCTACTTCTTCAATGTGCCGGAGTATCCGGGAGTTGAACTCGTCGGTATCGCGGCAGCCCAGCAGGCCAGGAACACGGCGGCGTTCAAAGCCATGATGCGCATCGCGCACGAGCGCGGAATTGACGTCACCGCGGGAATCTGGGACCACATCTACCGCGGCGGCGTGCAGGCCGGAGGCATTCCCGGCGCGCAGGAGGCAGTCGGCAAGCGCACACCGGGCTTCGTTTTCGGCGTCACGGCGGATAACCTCTCGGGCTACACGAAAGCGGCCCTGCGCCGGTTCCTCGAAGTCTTCCCCGAGGTGGACGGTATTCAGTTCCGAATGCACGACGAAAGCGGCCTCAGGCGGGACGAGATGGCTGGCTTCTGGCACGAGGTCTTCGCATTCATCAAGTCCGTGAAGCCGAACATGCGGATCGATCTGCGCGCCAAGGACCTGCCCGACTCCGTGATCGACGACGCCATCGACCAGGGCCTTAAGGCGCGGGTCAATACGAAATACTGGATGGAGCAGTTGGGCCTGCCGTTTCATCCGACCCATGTCAACATTCCGGACCAGAAGAACCGCCGCCACGGCTACGCGGACCTGCTGCGCTATCCGCGGCGCTATGGCATGCAATGGCAGGTGTGGACCGGCGGCACGACGCGCCTTTTGTTGTGGGGCGATCCGGAATACGTGCGGCGGTTCGCCGCCAGCGCGCGCCTCTACGACGGCAACAGTTTCGAGATGAACGAAATGCTCGCCACGCGAATGCTAGGCGAGCCGTCCGATGAAGCGCCGTTGCCGATTTTGAACCCGAAGTATCGTTACTACGATTACGAGTTCGAACGCTACTGGGATTTTTATACGCTCTGGGGCCGGCTCACTTACAATCCGCAAACCGCGCCCGAAGTTTGGCAGACCGAATTCGACATCCGTTTCGGGCGGGCTGCGGGTGTACACGTGATGAAAGCTCTGGAAGCGGCAAGCAAGGTCTTGCCGCGCATCGTAGCCGCGGCTTACCGGTACGATTACTTCCCGACCACGCGCGGTTGGGCCGAGATGAACCATCAGGACTCGCTCCAAAGATTCGCAACGGAAGAGAACAGCGATATTCAACAATTCGAAAACGCGCGCGATGAGGCCCGGAGTATTCTCGAGGGCACGGACACGCCCATGCGCCGCCCCCAGGAGACCAGCCACTGGTTCGCACAGACAGCAGGCGAAATCAGTTCGGAGTTGGCGCTGGCCGAGAAGGCGATCGGCGCGAAACCGGGCAATGAGTTCCTCTCGACGGCCACTGACCTCAAGATTCTGGCTGGCTTGGCAAGATACTACGCCGACCGGTTGCCTGCCGCCGTCGCCTACAACATCTATAAGCAATCGGGCAGCACGACTAGCATTTGACGAAGCGATCGCAAACGAAAAGAGCGCCGTGGACGAGTGGCGCGGGATCGTGGCCTCGGCCGGCGACGTTTATAATGACCGCTTGCCGTTCGGAGCCCGCTCCGTAGGTTTCCGCCAGCACTGGAAGGAAGAGTTGGCCCTGCTGGAGCGGGATTTCACGGCTCTTGAAGCGGAGCGCGCGAAAGCGGAATCCAAGCCCGGCCCGGGCCTTCCTGTGCGCGATCTGAATCTGAAACCGCCGGTGGTCTCGCTGCAACGGCCAGCCGCGGCCGAACCCGGCCAGGATCTGCGCATCACAGCCAAAATAGCCGCTTCGGAAACCGTAAAATGGGCGCGGCTGCGCTATCGCCACGTCTCTCAATATGAGGATTACCAGACTGCCGAGATGGCGCTCGATCCAAAGACCGGCTTGTATAGCGCCGCGATTCCGGCAGCCTTTATCGACCCGAAATGGGACCTGATGTACTTCGTCGAAGTAGTCGGCAAGAACGGCGCAGGACGGATGTACCCGGACCTGGAAGGCCAACAGCCCTACGTGATTGTGTCGATGAAGCGTTAGCCGGCTTCTCTCACATCTCGGCCCCACCACTCGTGGCTCGGGCTGTCAAGCCTGGGGGCCCTCTGGGCGCGCCGAGATTCATCTCGACATTCCGTTGTATTACACCCTGCTGAAATTCTTCGCGGCTTGCAAAGATTCCGGAAGTGGGTCACGCCAGCCTTGTGGCGTGCGCTTCAGCGCGCCGCCGTGGGCTTCAGCCCACGGTCCAGACGGCGAACTGAAGTTCACCGCAGCACGCTGAAGCGCGCGCCACGTTTGGTTGCGGCTATGCTGCTCCGCGGGGCAGGCCTTTTGGCCTGCGATGACGCCTTCCGGCGTCATCCGCCGGGCGTCAGCCCGGCAGGAGGCGCGCAAACGCGAATCGGCTCCGTGGCGAGTCTTGCCGCATACCCGCGCACGGAGCCGTCCATCAGAGAAGTCACCCGACCTGCCGCCCTAGAGCTTGAACTCCCAGCCCTTGCGCATGTAGGGCTGAAGGAACTTGTTCGCTTCGGCATTATCGAACTTCAGGTTCTTGGCGTCCCAATTCAGCTTGGTATTGGGAACGCGCAGCGCCACCGCCCCGAGAATCAGCCACTCGATGTATGGTACGGCGATGTCGAAATTCGAGCAACCGGGAGTCCCGCCTTTGCAGGCGCGAACCCAGTCTTGCTGATGGCTGACCGACCGCGGCAGAATCTGCGGCGGCAGTTTATACTCGGCCCAGCGCGATGCCGGAAGCAGCCAGACGCCCTCGCCGCGATCGCATGTCGCCATGTAGCCCTTGTCGCCCATAAAGAGCGCGCCGTTGCCCGGCACCCTGGTGCGGTCCACCGGGCCGCCTTGGCCCGGCATTCCGGGCCCGCGCCCGGCGGCCTGCGCCGCGGCTCCCGCCGGAGCGCCTGCTCTGCCTGCCTGCGCTGCGCCCGCGACGGCTCCAGGAGCCCCCGGCGCGCCCGCGCGTCCCGCGCCCGGGAAAGCTCCTCCGCCGCCCATGGTTCCGCGTTCCCGTGTAGGTTCGGGCGGCGCGGTCCGGTTCTTCTCCGTCGAACAGGTTGTTCGAGCGCGGCAGCAAGCGCTCGTCGTCAGCCATTCCCGCTGGATAAGCCACGTCGCCGCGCAGGTTCTGATAGATGTTCACGGTAACCGGCGGCATGGCGCCGCGTGCGGGGAATTCGTATTTAATGTGTGAGTTGGTGGGCCAGGTCCACTTACTGGTCCCCTTGACCTCCACGCACTCCACGCTGGTCGGCGGCGCTTCGCTCAGCTTTAACGCCAGATTCGCCGGGCCGAGACAGTGCACCAGCCAGTCGCCCAACGATCCGCCCGTGGCGAAGTCCAGGTAAGCGCGCCAGAGGAAACACTTGTTGTGAGTGAATGGCTGGGTCGCGGCGCAGGCGAGCCAAAGGTCCCAATCCAAGCCGTCCGGTAACGGTTCCGCCGGCGGCTCGCTCTGAACGTCGTCCCCGCCGTGGGAAGGGCCGCCTGGATAAAGGCCGCCCGTCCACGCGTGCACTTCCTTCACCGTGCCGATGTCGCCCGACCAGACAATTTCCGCCGCCGTCCGGGTGCCTTCGTGCGAGTAGCCCTGGTTGCCCATTTGCGTCGCCACGTTGTATTTGTGGGCCGCGTCGCGCATCAGTCGCGCTTCCCAAGCCGTTCGCGTCAGCGGCTTCTCGCAATAGACGTGCTTGCCATGCTGCATGGCCGTAACGCCGATCAGGGCGTGGCTGTGGTCGGGCGTGCCAATGATCACCGCGTCGATGTTCGATTTTTCCTTCTCGAGCATGACCCGGAAGTCTTTGTAGCGCGTGGCTTTGTTATAGAGATTGAAGACCCGCGCCGCGTAGACTTCGTTCACGTCGCAGAGCGCCACGATGTTCTCGCTCGTCGCCACTGTGGCAAGATCGTCCGCTCCACGATTGCCGAAGCCGATGCCGGCTACGTTCAACTTATCGAGTACGGTTTTGAACCCCGCAGCGGCCAAGGAAGGCGCGCTGCCGAATCCCCCTGCCGGGATGGCGCCGGCCAGCAAGCTTCCATAAAAGAAATACCGTCTGGAGAACCGAGTGTCGCTCATGAAACCTCCTCTGTGCGGTCTTTATGCCGCGTCCCGAAACCGATCCGTCTTCGACGGATCGCTTATAACCCTCGCTTCGCGGAGCGAACGGTATACCGCCGACTTTCTAGAATCGGCGGTAAATGGAAGTTTATCGCCGCTAGGCATATTAAGCAACCGCCCTTGCGCACGCTGGCGCTTTAAGCGCTTACAATATGGATTCCGCCGGAACCCGGCTCCCTGGAGCCGGCGACGTGTTTCACAGGCGGCGTGGCCGAACCGCGCGCGTAAACAAGCGGTGGCGGAAAACAATAACGCCGTCCGATTTAGTTTCGGAGCGAGGGAATCATGCGATTTAAGACTCTATGGAAGATCTCGATAGTCGCCGTTCTTCTGGGCGGTGGCTTGTGCCTGGCCCAGAACGAGAACGCGCTGAAACTCTGGTACCGGCAGCCTGCCGGCGCGTGGACGCAAGCATTGCCGGTGGGCAACGGACGTCTGGCTGCCATGGTCTTTGGCATCGTCGGGAAGGAACACATCCAGCTCAACGAGGACACCGTCTGGTCCGGCGAAAAGCGCGACCGCAGCAACCCCGATGCGCCCAAGGCCGTTCCGGAGATCCGCCGCTTGTTGATGGAAGGCCATCCGGCGCAGGCCCAGGCCTTAGCCGACAAGGCCATGATCAGCATTCCTCGCGCCTTGCCGGTGTATGAAACGCTCGGCGATCTCTGGCTGGATTTCGGAACGGTTCCCGATCCCACGGAGTATCGCCGCGAGTTGGATTTGGACACCGGAATTGCATCCGTCCGCTTCACGGCCGGCGGAGTCCACTACACGCGCGAGGTCTTCGCTACGGCGCCGGCCAGCCACGCGATCGTCGTTCGACTCACCGCCGATAAACCGGGCAGCATCTCTTTCCGCGCCACTATGACGCGGCCGGCGGACGCGACCATCGAATCGGCCGCCGGACGGCTCGTCATGACGGGCCAAGCGCTGCCCAAGCGCGCGGCGGGAGAGCACGACATAGGCGTCAAGTTCCGTGGAGAATTGAAAGCCCCGAACACCGGCGGAAAGATGACCAATGAGGGCGACCATCTGGATATTGCCGGGGCGGACAGCGTCACGCTGACCGTCGTCGCGGAAACCGAGATCCGCGAAAAGGACATGGCCGCCGCTTGCGCGCGCGATTTCACCACCGCCGCCAAGCCTTACGAGACGCTCAAGGCCGAGCACATCGCCGATCACCAACACTTTTTCCGCCGGGTGAAGCTGGAGCTCCCGGTGGACTCCGCCGCCCGCGCTCTTCCCACCGACGAGCGGCTGCAACGCGTGCAGAAGGGCACGGCTGACGACGACCTGTTCGCGCTCTACTTCCAGTACGGAAGGTATCTGCTGATCTCAAGCAGCCGCCCCGGAAGCATGGCGGCGAATCTCCAGGGGAAGTGGAACGACAGCCTGACGCCATCATGGGGCAGCAAGTACACCATCAACATCAACACCGAAATGAACTACTGGCCGGCGGAGACCACTAACCTCTCGGAACTCACCGGCCCGCTGTTCGACCTGATCGAAAGCGGACGCGAAGACGGCCGCCGCCAGGCTAAGCTCTATTACAACGCCGGCGGATTCGTCCTCCACCACAACACCGACATCTGGGGCGACGCGGTGCCGATCGATTCGGCCTGCTGCGGCGTGTGGCCAATGGGCGCGGCATGGTTGTCGCTTCACCTGGCCGAGCACTACGACTTCACGCGCGATAAGAAGTTCCTGGCCGAGCGCGCCTACCCGATCATGAAGGAGGCGGCGCAGTTCTTCCTCGACTACCTGGTCGACGATGGTCATGGCCATCTCATCACTGGGCCGTCCATCTCGCCCGAGAACACCTACAGAACCGCGACGGGCGAGAGGGCCACCATATCCATGGGGCCAACCATGGATAATGAGATCCTCCAGCAACTCTTCGGGCGAATCATCGAGGCCAGCAACATTCTCAAGATCGACCCCGGTTTCCGCGCCAAGATCGAAGCCACGAAGGCGAAGCTGACGCCCCTGAAAATCGGAAAGTACGGCCAGATTCAGGAGTGGGCGGAGGATTACGACGAAACCGAGCCTGGCCATCGCCACATCTCTCATCTCTTCGCGCTCTTCCCCGGCGATCAGATTTTGCCGGACAAAACGCCGGAGCTGGCCAAGGCCGCCCGCGCGACTCTCGACCGGCGGCTGGCCAGCGGCGGAGGCGGCACCGGTTGGAGCCGTGCCTGGATCATCAACTTCTGGACGCGGCTTCAAGACAGCGACAAAGCCTACGAGAGTCTCAACTATTTGCTGGCGCACTCCACCCTGCCGAACATGTTCGACAACCACCCGCCGTTCCAGATTGATGGAAACTTCGGAGGGACGGCTGCAATCGCCGAAATGCTTCTGCAAAGCGAGGCCGGCGAGTTGCAGTTCCTTCCGGCGTTGCCAAAGGCTTGGGCCAAAGGCAAGGTCACGGGGCTAAAGGCTCGCGGCGGATTAGAAGTCGATCTGGCCTGGGATGGCGGAGCGCCAACCACGGCGACGCTGAGGGCCGCGGTGGATGGCACGCATACGCTGCGCATCGCGCAGGGCATGAAGATCCGTTCGGTACGGGACGGCAACCAGCAGGTCCGTCTGACCACCGCGGCGGATTCTACCGCCAAGCTCGCCGTGAAGACCGGTCACGTCTACACGATCGAGTTCGAGAAGCAGGCTGTAAAATAGGGCGCATCGCCGGCGTTCCCGATCGGGTCGAGTAGAGGGGGATTGCGCCTCGTCACTCGACCGGATCGGAGCATTTCGAGCATTATAGAGGCGGTTTGCGACCGACTGGCCTGCGCGCCCGCGGCGCGGGCCAGGAAGGGATACTGCCCCATTGGCTACTGCCGCGGGTCCGGGAGCGAGAAGAGGTATTCGACCAGGGCGTTCATGTCCGCGGTTGAGAAATGGGATGGCGGCATCATGGAGCCGGGGGAGAGTTTATCCGGCTCGGCGAAGTGCCGCTCCACCCAACTCCGCGCGCGGCGCCTGGCGAGGCCGTTGAGCGCGGGGCCCATGGCCGAGCCCGAACCGTTGATTACGTGGCACATGCCGCACTGATTCGCCCGATAAATCTCGGCTCCGCGAACGGCGAATTGCGGCGCGTTTTCCAACGCCGAGGCGTTTCGCGGATTGAGTTTCAGAAGGAAGGCTGCCAGAGCGTTCAGATCCATGTCACTCAACTGAATGGCCGGCATGGACGTTCCGGGGCGCACGGCGGCTGGCCGCTTGAAATGCTGGATCATCCAAGCGGCGTCGCGGTGGATCGCAGTCCGAGTCAGATCGGGACCGGCGCTCGATTCGCCGTCGAGCGCGTGGCAGATTGCGCAGTTCTCGGCGCGGAAGAAGGCTACGCCGGCGAGTTCCTCGGGGGTGAGCTGCATCCAGTCGGTGGGGCCGGAGTAATCGATCTGAGCGGCGGCCGATTCGGGCGGCTTGGTGATGACGGCCGCGGCAGTCAACCCGGACCAACCGATGGCCGCGAGGCAGACGAACGAGATGGCGACGATGCGGCGAGTGACTTTGACCGCCGGCGCGCGATCGATGAACGGAACGAGAACGAGCGCCGTAAGAGCCAAGCCGGGCAAAACCACCGTTCCGATCGATTCGAGCGGGCCGGAGAGTAGCTTCAAAGTCTGGAAGAGAAACAGAAAATACCACTCGGGGCGCGGGATGTAAGTGGTGTCGGAGGGGTCGGCCAATTGCTCGAGAGGGACGCGGACCGCGACAGCCATCGTAAACAGAATGGCGAAGACGATGAACACGGCGACCGTGTCCTTGAAAACCTGACCCGGGTAGAACCGCTTTTTCGGAAGCGACTCGTCGCCCGGCGCCGGAGTCACTCCGTGCTTGCGCACCAGATACACGTGGAAGAGAATCAGCAGCACCGTGACCGGCGGAAGGACCATGGTGTGCAGACTGAAGAAACGCGCGAACGTGACCACGCCGATCGCGCCGCCTCCGCCGAGCAAGCGAGTGAGATACGGACCGACCGCGGGCATGCCGGCGGCGATCCGAGTGACTACCACGGTTCCCCAATACGCGCGGTTATCCCACGGAAGTAAGTAACCGGTGAGGCCATAGCCCAGAGTCACCATCAGCAGGACGACGCCGGCCAGCCACGTGCCTTCGCGCGGTTTCTTATACGCGCCGTATAGGAACACCTGGATCATGTGGAGAACGACAACCACGATCATGGCGCTCGCGCCCCAGTGATGCAGACCGCGTATCAGCCGTCCTCCAGTGACTTCAGTGAGGATGTAGCGCAGGCTGTTGTAAGCCTCGCCGGGAGTGGCCGCGTAATTGAACGCCAGCAGCATTCCCGTAAAGGCCTGGTTCAGGAAGAGAAAAAGCGCGACGCTGCCGAGGACCTGATGCCAGCCGCTGGAGGCGGGAATCTCTTCATTCAGGAAGTGACGAATGGCGCCGGGCAGGCCGGTGCGTCGATCGACCCATTCGGAGAGAGACGCCAACCGCTCTTTCATGCCGGGCTCTCCGGCGCTTTGGCGATTTCACCGATCAGGAGTTTGCTGCCATCAACGCGGACCTGATAGCGGTCCAGCGGGCGTGGCGCGGGCCCGGTAATGACTTGGCCGTCCACGGAAAAGAACGAGTTGTGGCAGGGGCAGACAAACCGGCCGCCGCGTTCGTCCCAATGGTAGGCGCAACCCAGGTGAGTGCATTGAGGCCCAAAGGCGACGATGCCGCCATCGGACGATTTCACCACCCACGCGGTGAGCTTCTCGCTCACGACCTTCCAGCCATCGACGCGATTCCGGCGGAAGGCGACCTCCAGCGGCTGGTTGGGAGTGATGGCGCCGATATCGCCGGCATCCGCCCAATTGTTTTCCTTGCGGACTTTCGGCGGAACGAAGAGATAGGCGACCGCGGGAATGCCCAGGAGGGCGGCCAACGCCGCGCCAAGCGCGTTCAGCACGGCGATGTGGAAACGGCGGCGTCCGGGACTTTCGACGGTGGCTTGCGCCATGGGTTTACCGTTGTTTTCCATGGAGTTACGGGGGACTTTCGGACGGGCCGACAGCCCCTTACAGTATAGACTGGGCTTACGTTCGAAAGATTCCGGAAACTGGCCTGCCTATTTGAATTCCGGGCTGGAGGCCGAGGCGGGTTCCTGGCCGAAATTCTGGCGGATAACCATGTTTTGATCCGTGAAAAAGGTGCGGTCGCCGGTGGTTTTGAAAATGTCCGGAGTGGCGTGAACCTGATAGCCGGCTTCGGAGCCCGTCATGCTGAACTTGTACCCGCCCTTTTCACCGGCAGCCAGATCGCCGGAGATGAGTTCCCCGCCGGAGGGGCTCGGAGCGCCGCTCGAAGAAGGACCCAGATCGGAAAGCGAGGCAGCGTACTTTCCGTAGACGGACTGGTACTGAACCTGGGCGGCGTTGATGGTCTGGAGGGACCGAACGGCCGATACCTCGTTGGCGAATTTCCGGGACTGGGTAAACTTGGGGACGGCCATCGTGATGATGATGAGGATGATCGCGATGACGATCAGCAGCTCGATGAGGGAGAAGCCGCGGCGGCCGCTCCAGGCCCTCTTACGGTTGAACATGACTATCCTTTTCGCTCTCATTGTATGACGCGGCGGGCAGCGTTAGCGTGGAAGCGAAATGCTCACTGGATGGGCCGGGGAAGGGTCTCACATGCTGGCGCGGACCTCCGCAAGCGCGGAATCGACTGCGGCGGTCTTCTCGTATTCGGCGTCCCAGAACGATTGGGACTGCATCTTCCGAAGGTAGTCTTGCGAGTAGTGGAAGCGGGTCCAGACTTCCTCCTTATATCCGAATAGCCGCTGCTTCTGTTCGGCCGGACGCACATCGAGAATTTCGTCTTCAAAGCCGGCGCGGAAGATCCTGTCGAACTCGCCGCCGATTTGCGCGTCGGAAGCCGGACCGCGGCGATCGTCCAGAGCCGCCAGCACGGAAGGATAGCGATCGAATCCGTCCGTGGCTATGGTGACAACGTTTTCGCCGCGTCCAAGTCCGAGGAAACGCGCCATGCGGATGGCGCCGAGGATGTTGCAGATTCCCGAAACGCCGAATATGCCGCCGAGCGCGGCGAGCGAGCCTTCGGGCATCGAAAGCATCCGCTCTATTAGGGGTCGGCGGCGCTCCAGCAGATCGAGGCCGGCGACGCAATCGCCGTCGTGAATCAAGGCGACGTAATCCGTGGTGAGGACGTTATGAATGAGCGTCACCATTTTGTCGCCGATGCCTTCTATGCGGTGCATGCCGCGTCCGTTGCGGAACAGGGTAGGGCATTCGCGCGGCTCCAGGGCGCAAACGACAGCTTCGTGGAATGTCGCCTTGATCTCATCGCCGGCGGCCAGCGTTCCGGCCGACCCCGGCGCCGCGACAAGCGCGGCCACGCGCCCGTTGCCGTGGCCGGCCGCCGCTTCCAGAGCGCTCCGTCCGGTCACATAGCGATGAAACCGATAATTCGGAAACAGCTCGAACTGCGCGAGGATCTTGTTGCGGGAGTCCTTCTTATACTCCTCGGTGCGCTCCAGGGTGAGGATCACATCGCTTTCCGACCCGGGCGTGAGATCTAGCTCGGCCCCGTAACGGCGAATGCGCTGGTAGCGTTCGGCGCTCATCTCCTCGGGCATCACCACCACGGCCCGGTAGCCTTTCAGCCGCGCGACGTACGCCGTGCCAATGCCGAAATTGCCCGTGGAAGGCCCAATAACGGTGTTCTCGCCGGGAGTGATTTCGCCCGACAATTCGCCTTCCGCCAGCGTGGCGTACGCCGGGCCCACCTTGTGGCTTCCAGACGGGAAATCGCGGCCGATCAGCACAACAATGTTCGCCGCGACGCCCGTGATGTCGTCGGGCAGGACGATATGTCGAATCCGCGAATCTTCTCGGCGCCAGGTGATGCGGAAGAGGTTGGCGGGGTCGAACTCATCGCTTCGAGCAGCCAGCGCCTTTTCGCGAAGAGCTTCAGTCAGTGACTCCGGATGGAGCATCTCGTTGTAAGTCGGACCTGGAATAAATGGCTTCATACCCTCTCCCATAGCGCGCGCGCACGCGCCGCGGCCTTCTCGGCTATCTTGGCCTCATCGACTGTCACGCAGCGGCCTTCGCGAACCACGAACATGCCGTTCACAACCAGGGAATCGAGCGGCGCGTTGGCGATTCCGAACAGCATGTGGCCCATCAGGTTCTCCGCCGTCAACGGTGTCGGCGGGAAATAATCCAAGAGGATGAAGTCCGCGCTCGCCCCCGGCTCGATTCGGCCGATTCTCATGCCCCACGCCTTATTTGCGATCTCGCGGTTATTGAGCAGCGCGGCGCAGGCTTCTCCGAATCCGACGCGCGGATCTTGCGAGGTCAGCCTTTGGACTTGCACCGCGGCTTTCAGTTCCTCCCAGATGCGCGGAGTATAACCGTCCGTGCCGAGGCCCACTAGAATCTTCCTGCGCATCATTTCGACAAGCCGGGCCGCCCCCACGGCATTATTGCAGTTGGATTGGGGGTTGTGAACGACGTTCACCTTGCGCTTTGCGAGTATGCCCATTTCCGCGCGAGTGACGTGGACGCAATGCGCCGCGACGGTACGCTCGTCGAGGGCTCCGAACTTTGCCAGGCGCGTCACCGCTCCCGCGTCGCACTTGTCTTCCGAAATATGGATGTGGATGCCGGCGTCTAGCGCGCGGGCGGTTTCAGCAGCGGCCCGGATAGCGTCGTCATCCAGCGTGAACGCTGCGTGCAGGCCGAAGCTGGCGCCGATCATGCCGCCGGCCTGCCGCTTCCGCACGCGGTGGATGAATCGCAGATTCTCGTTGTAAGCGTTGGAGCAATCGGCAAGGCCAATCCGGCAAGAGGTCTCGTAGCACAACGCGCCCCGCAGGCCCACTTCCTGGAACGCGCGCTCAACCACATCGAGGCTGCCGCCGCAAGCATTGGGGCTTGAATGGTGATCGGCCAGCGTGCCTACGCCGTTCTTGGCCGAGTCGATCAGACCGACTAGAGCGCTGTAGTAAACGTCTTCGGCGTTCAGAGCGCGGTCCAGCTTCCACCACAGCTTTCGCAGAATCGCTTTGAAATTCGCGGGCTCCGGACCGGGCAGCGCCATGCCGCGCGCAAACGTACTGTACAGATGAGTGTGGCAGTTGATGAGCGCCGGCATCATCAGCTTGCCGCGCGCATCCAGAGCCTCGCTCGAACGCCGTCCGCCATCGGCCGCGCGAACATCGCCGAACACGCCGCCTGGAAGGACCTCGACGTCTCCCGAGTCGAACACCCGGTTCGCGCCGTCAAGCGTGACGACTCGCGCGTTGGTAACGATCACGCCCGTTCCTCCGCCAGCGGGAGACTTCCCTCCGACCAGGAGGCCAGGATATGAGTCCCCGCGTGGCCATCCAGCGCGGCCGCGGCGCTCGCCGCGTTGGTGATGATGCACTCTTCGCCGCCGCGTTCGATGAACTCGATGCCCGCTTCGATTTTCGGACCCATGGAACCCGCGGGGAACTCACCGGCCTCCAGATGACGGCGAGCCTCGGCAGCGGTCAGATTCCCCAGGGGACGTTCGCCCGCTTTGCCGAAGTGGAGTGACACGTGCGGCACCGAGGTGACGATGATGAGGCGATGCGCGCGGATCTGGGTGGCCAGCATACTGGAGGCCAGGTCTTTATCGATCACTCCTTCCACGCCCATGAGGCGATCGTTCCGCCACGCCACCGGTATGCCGCCGCCACCGCACGCAATCACCACAACGCCAGCGTCCACGAGTTCGGCGATGGAATCTTCCTCCATAATGCCGATGGGCCGCGGCGATGGCACGACGCGGCGAAAGCGGCCGGGCTCGACTTCCGCAATCAGCCAGTGCGGGCGTTCCTCGCGCCACCGGCGCGCCTCCTCCACGGAGTAGAACGGGCCTATGGGCTTTGTGGGGTGCTGGAAATCGGCGTCTTCGGAATTTACCAGCACCTGGGTGATCAGGGTGACGACGCCGCGCCGAATGCCTTCACGGCGGAACATCTCACAGGCCAGCCGCTGGATCATGTACCCCATGCCGCCTTGGGAATCCGACACGCAGGTGTCCAGCGGCAGGCGCGGAACACGCCGCTCACCCTCCTCGACTCGAATGAGAATATTCCCGATTTGCGGGCCGTTCCCATGCGTGATTGCCAACCCACAGCCCCTATGGAAGATCGGCTTGAGATAAGCGAGTGTCTCCGACGTGTGGTCGAATTGCTGCGGGATGGTCCCGGGCTCGCCCGGCCTGGTGATGGAATTACCCCCTAGGGCGACGACTATCTTCTCAGTCATGCCAGTCACCCGGCGAGCTCGTACTCCACCTCCGCGTCGGCCATGGTAAGCGCCATGATGGCCTTGGCGGTGTGCAAGCGGTTCTCGGCTTCGTCATAGACCACCGACTGCGGGCCGTCGATCACATTGTCTGTCACTTCGTTGCCGCGGTCCGCCGGCAGCGGATGCATATACAAGGTTCCCGGTTTTGCGAGCTTCATCATGCCTTCGTCGCATCGCCAATGCTTGTACCGTTCGGCGATTCGCAGGGATTCGGCGGGATTTGCGCCCATAGTATCGAGGCAACCCCAACTCTTGGGGATGACCACGTCGGCGTCGCGGAACGCGTCTTCCATGTTATCCGCCACTTCGAACCGGACGCCCGAGTGGGACGCGTTCTCCCGAGCGGCCTGCATGGTTTCGGGCATGAGCGGGTATTCCCTGGGGTGCGCCAGCGTTACATCCATGCCGAAGCGGGTCATCAGCATGATGAGTCCCTGCGGTACCGACAGAGGCTTGGCATAACTGGGCGCGTAAGCCCACGAAACCGCAAGTTTTCGGCCGCGCAGATTCGAACCGAGTTTCTCGCGAATCGTCATCAGGTCCGCGAGCGTCTGGCATGGGTGATCGACGTCGCACTGCATGTTGATCACCGGGACATCCGCCCACTTCGCCACCTCTCGCATATAGGAATTGCCTTCGCCCGGAATCAGATCGTGGCGGATGGCGATGGCATGCCCGTAACGCGAGAGAATAATACCGGTATCTTTGGCGCTCTCGCCGTGCGAGACTTGCATTACGTCGGCGGTCAGAAAGTGGGCGTGACCGCCAAGCTGCGTCATGCCCGCCTCGAATGAGTTGCGCGTCCGCGTGGACTTGTCGAAGAACATCAGGAAAGCGGTTTGATCCGGCAGATAGCGGTGAGGAATCCGCTTCTTGAATTTGCGCTTGAGGTCGGCGGACACGTCGAGAAGCGTGGTGAGTTCGGCGTCGCTCCATTCCTGAGTGGCGATCCAGTCGCGGCCTTTGAACAGCGCTTTTCCTGTGCTCAACGGACACTCTCCTGAAGTTCGGCGGCGTTCACGAAGTTCACTTCGCTTGGATCGCCGATGGATTGATAGAGAAACTTAAGCTGGAGATACGGCAGCATGTCGAGGCGGAGCGGGAGCGCTTCGGGCGCAGGATTGGCAGGCGATAGCGCCTGCCCCACTTGGAGTAGCCGGTCATCGCTCCAGCGGATCTCGGCGCGCAGTTCCGCATTCTCGAACCAAGCCAGCCCGGGGCCGGCGTCCACTCGTAGCGTGTAAGCCCGCCCCGCAATTACCCCGTGAACCGTGTGGGACCGCCAGTCGATGAAGAAGCCGTTGTTTCCCGCCGATTTGCGGAAACTCTCCAGGCTCCCGAAGAATCGGGGCTTTTCCAGGAACGGGCCGCCAGCCTCGGGGCAGAAGACGTCGCAGTTGCCGCAATCATTGCACGCGTCCGCGTAGTTGGCGTACTGGCGACTCTTCAAAATAGTAAAAACGCCGCCAGGGATGGCCCGAAGGCCATCCGGTCCGGCTTCGTAGTTCTCGTATTGAATCGCGAACGCTGGCTGGCCCTTCGTGCGATCGGCTTCCCTGCCCGGCCATCGCGCATGGTAGATGAAATTGGCGTCGTTCGGGCAGACGCTGACGCACTTCTCGCAGTCGATGCAATCGAAGAGTGTGAGGCGCGAGCCAAGTTTGCGCGGCGCTGTCCGATTGCGTTCGAATGCATAGCGCGGATTCGCGACTGCCGCATCGGCCAGGCGCGCCGTATTGATCAGAGTCCCCGCGGCGACCGCTTCCGGCCCTTCTGCGTCGAAAACCGGAGCCTGGCCGCCGCCTTCTTGCGCGCGCCGTACGATGTATTCGCCGATTGTCGCAGCGCCGATCTCCCGCATCTTAGCGCCGAGATTCTGCATGTACTTGTGCAAACGGGCATACCCACCGGGGCGCAGCAGATCGGTGCAGGATGTGGCGGGGACCAGATTCATGGCGACCACGTCCGCGACGTTGTTGGCGTCCAGGCCGGCCGAGAACGAAAGCGGAATCCGCACGCCGAGACGTTCACGGATGCGCTTGACCAGCGCCATGGCGAGCACGTGCAGCGGCGCGCCGGAAAGATACATCCGCCGGTCGCCGAATACGGCGCGATGATTCTGGACTACAAGCGTATTGGTGAGCTTCACGGACAGGCGGCGGCCGCGCGACCGGGCTAACCGGTCCAACCCGGAGATCAGGTCCAGCGCCTCGTCCCACTGGAGGTCTTTTTCGAACGCCTCCGGAGAGAGGACAATCTCGCGATAGCCCAACTTGTCGTACAGCAGGAACTCCACCTCGCGCTGGCCAAGCAGAGTAGGGTTGAGCTTGACGCAGACGTTGAGATCCATCTCCGTCAGCAGGAAGCTCACGATGCCCTCGATCTCGCGCGGAGGGCAACCGTGAAACGTGGAGAGCGTAGCCGTATCGCCGATGCGCGTGACGAACGGAAGATCGCGCCAGGCAGCGAAAGCGCCATGCAACTCGGATCGCAGATCGTCAACGAGGGCCGACGCGTTCTTCATCGACTCCAGCCATTGCCTCGTGCGCGGCGAGCGAACGCCCTCCAGGCTGTAGCCCACGCTCATATCGAAGATCGTGTCGCCCCATCCCGGAGGAGTCTGACCGAGGAGCTTCGACTCACTCAGGATCTCGATGAGCATCGATGCCTTGACGTACTCGCGCGCCGACTGCTCCAGCTTGAGTTCCTGGGACCACTCCACGTTATAGCCGACGTTGGGGATATCGATGCACGGACGCGGGATTTCGAGCTCGTCGAGGATCTGAACCGTCTTCAGCTCGATGATGCGCGCGCCCGCAAGCCAGCACAGCGCGATATTCTGTGCGAGCTGGCCTTGCGGGCCGGCGGCCGGACCGATGGGAGTGAACGCGCGCCGTTCGCCAATCGCGACGCTCGTATCCAAACCGGGAAGGCCGAGAAAGAACTTGTCCTTCGGCAGATCGAAGATCGCTCCGTGCCGCCGATATTCCAGGAACGCGCGCCGCAGCAGCAGAGAGAGCGGAATGGGAATCAGTTCTGCCACGGGAATCTAACCGCGGGTCGCGGCGAACACGGACGGAAACACGGCGTAGAAACGAGCCGCTTCCACCAGGTGGCGGATGGGCACGTTCTCGAGGACGCTATGCGCTACATCCTCCACGCCCGGCCCGAAGCCGATGGTCGGAACGCCCATCAAACCCATGGAACCCACGCCGTTCGTGCTGAAGACCCACTTATCGACGACGGGCGGTCTGTTGTAAATTGCCTGGTAAGTCGCCACGGCCAACCGGGTAAGTGCATGATCCTCGGGAATCACCCAAGTGGGGTAGTACTTACGCATGGGATACACAAGGCCGGTGTAACTGGGCCGGTCGTAATCGAGCACTTCGATCTCGGCGTCTTCCGCTCCAGGCAACGCTCTCACTTCGGCGACGGCGCTCTCCAGTGTGTCGGTCGCCGCCAGACGCCGATCGAGGTGAATCGAGCACGCGCCCGGCACGGCGCACAGCGACGGCGACGCCGATCTCACTTCGGTGACCGCTATGGTGCCCTTACCGAGGAATGGATCGCCGCCGAGCCGCTCGTTGAGTTTCTCGACCTCCTGGACGAGCCGGGACATCTTATAGATCGGGTTATCACCGCGCTCCGGCGCGCTGGCGTGACAGGAACGGCCGCGCAGATGAACTTCGATTTCCATGCGGCCGCGGTGGCCGCGGTACACCCGCAAGTTAGTCGGCTCGGTAATTACGACACAGTCGGGCCTGATGCCATCTTCCTTGAGAATGTAAAGCCAAGGCAGGCCGTCGCAGTCTTCTTCCTGAATGGAGCCGACCATCCAGACGGTAGTGTCTCCCTCCAGCCTGAGGTCCTTGACGATCTTACCGGCGTATACCATGCTGGTCATGCCGGCGCGCTGGTCGCAGGCTCCGCGGCCGTAGATAAGACCGTCTTCCACCTTGCCCCGATACGGATCCCAAGCCCATTCCTTGGGATCGCCCACGCCCACGGTATCGGTGTGCGAGTCCATCATGACTACGCGCGGGCCGCGCCCGATGCGGCCGAGGATGTTACCCATGGGATCGATGCGAATCTCGTCGAAGCCGGTCTTCTCCATCTCGGCGCGAATGCGCTGGATGACAGGGCCTTCCTGGCAGCTCTCCGCGGGAATAGCGATGAGGTCCCGCAGGAAGCGGACCATGTCCGGCTCGTATTTGTTGGCCGCCGCGGTGACGGCGGCGATATCAACAACCGGCATCCGTTTGACCCTCCTTTGCGCGCAGGGCGCGCAGCACGTCTTCCGCGCGGATCGGCAGTTTGCGAATGCGTACGCCCACCGCGTTGTAGATTGCGTTGGCAACCGCGGGCGCGGGCCCGTCGATGGGGACTTCCGCTACTGACTTGGCGCCGTACGGACCAAGCGGCTCGTCGGTCTCCACCAGGATGGTGGTGAGCTTGAGGTCCTTGGGGCCAAGAATCTTGTAGTCGAGGAAATTGGGGTTGATCATGCGTCCCTTTTCGTCGAGGATCATCTCTTCGACGAGCGCCAACCCAAGCCCCTGTGCGGCCGCGCCTTCCACCTGACCCTCCGCCTGTTTGGGATTGATGGCCGTTCCGGGATCCACGGCCGATACCAGATCGATCACCTTCACCTGGCCGGTTTCGGTATCGACTTCCACTTCGGCGAAGGTGGCGCAGAACGGGGGCGGGCTATCGGTAATGAAGTGGGACGCGCCGTCCATGATCTGCGTCTTCTCTTTGTACATAGCTTGCATGGCCAACTGGGCCATGGAGACCGACTTCGGCTCGCCCTCCGTTGTGAATACGCCGTCGTCGCGGCAGACCAGCTTATCCGCCGGAACATCGAGCATTCTGGCCGCGAATGCGAGGATCTGGTCGCGCACCTTCTCGGCGGTCTTCTTCACGGCGCCGCCCGAGATGATTGTCGTGCTGGAAGCGTAGGCGCCTACATCGAAGGGAGTGAAATCGGTATCGGCGGAGGTGACGTTGATCTTGCCGAAACTTACGCCCAGCGTCTCCGCGGCGATTTGAGCCAGAACCGTGTCCGCGCCCGCGCCCACATCCGAAGCGCCTGCCAGGAGATGGAACGAGCCGTCTTCATTCAACTTGAGGAACGCCGAGGCCCAATCGATGCCGGCGATTCCGCTGCCTTGCATGGAGCAAGACATTCCGACCCCGCGCCGCAGATGCCCCTTGCGATTTCGCGATTGCTTGCGCTTGCGAGCCCAGCCGATCGCCTGGGCGCCGCGGTCCATGCACTCCGGAAGGCCGCAGCTCCGGATCAGCCGCGGCAGGCCCTTGCGGCCCTCGCCGAGCACGGCCGACAACTCGTCGATATCGCCCAGCCGGATCATGTTGCGCTTGCGGAACTCCATGGGATCCATGCCCAGCGTTTCGGCAATCTCGTCGACCAGCGTTTCCTGTGCGAAAAAGCCCTGAGGACACCCGTAGCCGCGGAACGCTCCGGCGACCGGCGTATTGGTGTAGACCACATGGCACTCAAAGCGCATGTGCGGCGCGCGGTAGAGCGGCAGCACCTTGCTTCCGGTGTTGCCCTGCACCGTGGTGGCGTGGCTGCCATAAGCGCCGGTGGTAGCGATGACTTTCAACTCGCTGGCCAGGACGGTCCCATCGCGCTTGACGCCCATCCTCATCCGCAAGACCTGCGGATGGCGGCTGCGCGCCATGTAGAACTCTTCCTCGCGCGTGTATTCGATCTTCACGGGGCGGCGCGTGGCCAGCGCGAGGGCTCCGCAAATATCTTCGAGCAGCATCTCCTGCTTCCCGCCGAATCCGCCGCCGATGCGCGGCTTGATGACGCGGATGCGCTGAAGGGGAATCTGGAGGATCATGGCGCACTGGCGCCGCGCGTGATAGGGCACCTGCGTGCTGCTGCGCAAGACGAGGCGATTGTCGGGATCGAGCCACGCGATGGTGACGTGCGGCTCCAGCATGGCGTGCTGCTGGCGCTGGGTGCGGAACTCGCGCTCGAAAACGAAATCGGCGTCGCGGAAGGCGGCGTCCGGATCGCCGAGTTCCTTCAGAATGTATCCGGCGATATTGCGCGAGGCGTCGTGAATGCCGGTGGAATCCGGTTCGTCGTGAATGACGGCGGCGCCCGCGTCCATGGCGTGTTCCAGATCGAGCACGGGAGGAAGGACCTGGTATTCCACCTCGATCAAGCGCAGAGCTTCCTCGGCGATGGCCCGGCTTTCGGCCGCAACGGCCGCTACACGGTCGCCCACAAAGCGCACTTTTGAATCGAGG
This sequence comes from Terriglobia bacterium, assembly GCA_963783505.1. GTDB lineage: Bacteria > Acidobacteriota > Terriglobia > Bryobacterales > Bryobacteraceae > BOG-224. The sequence continues at coordinate 53,034 of CAWAOP010000009.1, forward strand.
AGGTACGTATCGTACGGCGAAGGCTCGGGCCATGCCTGACCGGCCGTCGTGTGTGGGACGCGGGGAACATCTTCGTAAGTGAGGACGGCATGAACGCCGGGGAGCGCCTTCGCCCTGCCGGTATCGATCTTCTTAATGCGAGCGTGAGCGTGCGGGCTGGGCAGGATCTTGCCGTAGAGCATCCCCGGCATGGAGATGTCGTCGGTGAATGCGGGGCGTCCGGTGACCAGTTTGAAGCCATCTACCTTGCGTACGTTCCTGCCGACAACGGAGCGCGGAGCGGTCATCGGGAGCCTCCCTTCTTCGCGGCGGCTTGGCGTTTGGAGGATGCGGCCGGCGCCTGAGAGCGGCCTTTGGGCAGGTCGGAAACCTGCCCCACTTTTGACCGGCGGTAGGCTTTTGCCGCGGCCAGCACCGCTTCCACGGGCTTCACATAGCCGGTGCAGCGGCACATGTTGCCCGATAGGGCATCACGGACCTCGGCTTCAGTCGGGTTCGGATGGCTCACCAGAAACGCGTGGGCGTTGAGTATCATGCCGGGCGTGCAGAAACCGCACTGCGCCGCGCCGGCATCGAGAAACGCCTCCTGGAGCGGGTTGAGGCGGTCGCCATCCGCCAGGCCCTCGATAGTCAGGATCTCGCACCCATCGGCGCGCGCGGCGAAAATCAGGCACGAGTTCACGGCCTTGCCATCGAGCAGGACCGTACACGCGCCGCATTCTCCCTTTTCGCAGCCGCGTTTGACGCCGAAGTAACCCTCGCGGCGGAGCACGTCAAGGAGCAGGTCCCCGGGCGCGATATTCCAGCGCCGGGCCTCGCCGTTCACCTGGACTTCAATCCGGATCTCGCTCATAGCGAACACTCCGCTTGCCGGGCGCAATCGCGGAGCGCCCGCGCCGCGAGAACGCGCGTCATCTCTTTTCGGTATTCGGCCGTTGCCCGAATGTCTGTGATGGGCTGCGATTCGCCGGCGGCCTCGGTGGCCGCTTCCGAGATGGCGGCCTCGGTGAGCGCGCGGCCCAACAGCTTCTCTTCCGCCTTCCGTGCGCGCAAGGGCGTTGGCCCCACGGCTCCCATCGCTATGCGGGCAAACCTGACTCGGCCCTTGGAATCCACTTCGATTCCGGTCACGATGTTGACCAGCGAGATATCCACTTCCGTGCGCCCCAATTTCTGAAAAGACCACACACCGCGGCGGGGAGGCGCCGGAATCCTGACCTCCACAATCAGGCGGCTGTTGAGGCATGTCTTTCCCGGCCCAAGAAAGAAATCCTCCAGCGGTATGACGCGGCGGCCCCGGTCCCCGGCGGCCACCGCCTCGGCACCCAATGCGAGCAACGGCACGGCCAGATCGGCGGATGGCGATGCGTTCGCCACGTTTCCGCCCACGGTGGCCATGTTGCGGAGCTGTACCGACCCGCACGCGGCGGCGGCTTTGACCAGGATGCCCCCGGCCAGCGCCTGCATAGCCGGCGAATTCACAATCGAGGTCAGCGTGGTGGTGGCGCCGATGACGCATTGGCTGCGGTCTTTGCGGATGTAGTCGAGACCGAGGCGGGAGATATCGACAAGTTCGCGGATATCCCGGTCGGCCTGCACGACAAGATCCGTCCCGCCCGCCACGATCCGCGCCGCGCCGCTCGCCGTCCGAAGCAGGCGAACCGCCTCGGGGACGCTGCGAGGCCGATGAAACGCCTCAACATGGTCGAACATCGGGCTTAGCACCTCCTCGCGGTTGTGGGCAGCCTTTACTCGATTCAGCCCAATACTGTTCATTTGGCTATGCGCCGGAAGAAAAGCCGAGACGATCTCGGCTCTGCAGGCTTGACAGCCCGCGCCACGGCGTTGAATGAACAGTACTGCGCTTCAGCCCAGGCCGTCCAGCAACCAGGCGTCGAGTATTTTAGCACTTTTGTAACCTCTTATCGGTTCTTAGGGCGGCTGGGATCGGCGGATCGGGGTTCGAGCCGAGGACCGCTGAAAGTTGTTCCCGTGGGTTCGTTTTTCTTACGCCATCGTTTATTTTCAATCACTTGGTGGGTTCGTTTGGTGAGACTGCCAGGAGACGCCCCAGTGCCCCGGCAGCTTCAATACTGTTCACCTAGACGCTCCGCAACACGCCCTTATCGTGGCGCGGGCGTCCACGCCTGCCGGGTCGAGAGTTCGTCTCGACCTTCAGAAAGTCGGCTTGACAGCCGACTCTGCAAGCCTGGCGGCTCGCGCCACGGAGTTCCGAAGCTGTCTGCTAAGTGAACAGTTTTGCCGCTAGAAGACCGGGGAATGAAGCTCGGGGTGCTTCGCGGAGTAACCCCCGTGACAAGCCCGTCACGGAATACGTCCCATCAATTCGTCTTCTGTCGGGCGAACTCTGGCGGAGCCCCGCAAGCGGCGCAATCCGCCGTGGTATTGCCCCTCTTCCCCGTAAGTCGGAAGCGATCCGGACGGCTGGCTGTGGGCGGGTGCTTACAGCAGCCGCTTCTGGCCGACTAGCTTGGCCGCAAGCCTGCGGTGGCGCTTGACGGCGGGATCGAGGTTGAGAGTTCTCAACTCGCTGTTTTCGACCACCACGCGGCCTTCGACGATCAGGGTCTCGACTCTTGTGGGAGCGCAGAGGAGCAGCGCGGAGACGGCGTCTCCCGCGCCGCTGTAGCCAAGGTCCCTCAGGTCGAAGAGCGCGATATCGGCGCGTTTGCCGGGGGCCAGGATGCCGATATCGTCGCGCCCGAGGCAGCGCGCGCCATCGACCGTCGCCATGGTGAGGGCTTCGCTTACATCGATGGCCGCGGCGCCGTTCGCCAGGCGCTGCAAGAGCAGCGCCTGGCGGGCTTCGGCGAGCATGTGGGAGCTATCATTCGACGCGCTTCCATCCACGCCCAAACCAACCGGGCTTCCGGCCCGGCGCAACCGCAGCGCCGGCGCGATGCCGGAGCCAAGGCGCATGTTGGAGGTCGGGCAGTGCGCTACGCCAACGTGCGCCCGGCCCAAGCGCTTGACCTCGGCGCGGTTGAAGTAAATGCCGTGCGCGAGCCACACGTCATCCGCGAGCCAGCCTACGTCGCGAAGCAGATCGACCGGGCGCTTGCCGAAGCGCTTGAGGCAGTACGCTTCTTCGTCCCTGGTCTCGGCTAGATGAGTGTGCAGGCGGACTCCGTGGCGGCGCGCCAGATCGGCCGTTCGCCGCATCAGCTCCGGCGAAACCGAGAACGGCGAGCACGGCGCCAGCGCAAGGCGAAGCATCGAGCCCGGCGAAGCGTCGTGGTACTTGCGGATGAGGCGCTCGGAATCTTCGAGAATCTCGTCTTCGCTTTGGACCACCGAATCGGGCGGCAGGCCGCCCTGGCTTTGGCCGACGCTCATGCTGCCGCGGGTGGGATGAAAACGGATTCCTAATTCCCTGGCCGCGCGGATTTGCGCGTCGATCAGCTTTTTCCGCCCGCGCGGAAACAGGTAGTGGTGGTCGGTGGTGGTGGTGCAACCGGAGAGCAGCAACTCCGCCATGCCGATCTGCGCCGCCGCGTAGACCGATTCCTCGTCAATCCACGCCCACAGAGGGTAGAGGGTTCGCAGCCAATCGAAAAGTTCGACGTTCGCCGCGGCGGGCAGCGCGCGCGTGAGCGTCTGGTAGAGGTGGTGGTGCGTGTTGACCAGGCCCGGTACGGCTATGGAATAAGGGGCGCGGATGGTCCGTGTGGGTCGAAGGCTCCGCGGAATGCGGGAGCCAATCTGCTTGATCTCACCGCCTTCGGCGTAAATGAAGCCTCCGCGAATCGCCGGTCCCGACATGGTCACCAGCGTGTGGATGTCGCGGATGAGGAGAGAGGCGGACACGTCCGGAGAGCCTGAATCGCCGGAGGCTCTTTCGCCCCTGACGGGGCTGTGCCGTTGCCGATCACCTACGCCGTGCTTACGCACGGGGCTACTTTCTTCCGCCCCTGCGGGGCTGGCGGGATGCTCAAAAGAGCGCCCGCCCGGAGCGTAGATGGGCAAATGCCCATCACTGGTCCTGTAACCCATTGAATCTAAACCATCAAAAATGGACTCGATGGGCAAATGCCCATCTGGCTCTCCGGGGCCGCTCTTTTTTGGCAACCTACTGGCGCTGGAAATTGCGGTCATTGGCGGGTTAGCTCTCGCTCTTTCAGGATCTCTTCCAGACCCTCGCCATCCGGCGAAATATCGAACGGCTCGCCAGCGGCGCGATGGGCGGAGCGAATGTCTTTCAGACCATTGCCCGTGATTACCGCCAGCGCGCTGGCGCGACGACCGATGATGCCCTCCGCGACCGCCCGGCGCACTCCGGCCACGGCGGCGCTGGCGGCGGGTTCGGCGAAGACGCCGGCGAGCCGTCCGGTGTAACGCATGGCTTCGAGAATCTCGGCATCGCTCACGTCAACCATTGTCCCGCCCGATTCGCGCACCGAGCGTATGGCCTTTCGCCAATTGCGCGGAGCGCCCACGGCGATGCTATCGGCGACGGTCCGGGCCGCGACGGGATCGAGTGTCCGCCCGCTTCGAAAACTGGCGCTGACTGGCGCGGCGCCCAAGGCCTGCACGCCCAGCATCCGGGGCGTGCGCTCGATCAACCCGAGCGTCTTCATTTCGCGAAAGCCTTTCCAGATGCCCGCGAGAGTGCAGCCATCGCCTACCGAAACCGCGACCCAATCGGGCGGCTGCCAGTTCATTTGCTCGCAAATTTCGAGGCCCGCGGTCTTCTTTCCTTCCACCAGATAGGGATTGATGGCGCAGTTCCGGTTGTACCAGCCCCATCGCTCGCAGGCGCGCTGGCTGAGTTGGAATGCCTGCTCATAAGTGCCGCGCACGCGCAGCACCGTTGCGCCGAAGATAAGCAATTGGGTGACTTTCGGCTCCGGCGCGCGTTGTGGCACGAAGATCACGCTCCGCAGCCCGAGCGATGCGGCCATGCCGGCCAGCGAGGAAGCGGCGTTGCCGGTGCTCGCGCAAGCAACGATGTTCCGCCGTTTTTCGCGCGCCTTAACTACGCCTATGGCGCTGGCGCGGTCCTTGAGCGAACCCGAGGGGTTTCGCCCGTCGTCTTTGAGATAAAACGTGCGCAAGCCGATGTGCCTGCCCAGAGCGGCGGCGGAGGTGAGTGGAGTCCAGCCCACCGAGAGCGCCGGCAGCGTCGCATCCCGGCGGACAGGCAGCAACTCCCAATAACGCCAGTGATTCCATCCGGTGCGCCCAGCCAGGCCGCGGCGAGTAAAGCCTTTGGCGATAGCGCCGTAATCGTACTCCACGTCGAGAACGCCCTCTATTCCGCATCTCGGGCAAGTGTACGGGACGCGAGTGGAGTATAGGGCGCCGCAAACCTCGCACTTCAAACCAGTGACAAAAGACACGACAATCCCTCGACCTCCTATTTAACACCTTTGGCTCCGTTCACACGCCTGGTCCTAGTGCGCTGACCGCATGATTTCGTGTTTATGCGAGCCTCCGCTCCCTCACGGTCGCGGCTCGGCGAGCGGCCCAGGCGCACGGCCCTCGATCCGAACCGCGACCGTGAGGGAGTCCTATTCGCTCCGAACCGGTGGGCAGCGTAGAATGGTGGTGGTCCCCCTGGGACCGTTGTAACAGCCGGACCCCGGCTCGCCGGGCCTCACCCCCGATGATCGATATCCACTCTCATATCCTGCCGGCCGTCGATGACGGGGCCCGAACGATGGAAGAGGCTGTCGCCATGGTTGAAATGGCCGCGGCGGACGGGACAACCGACATCGTGGCCACGCCGCACGCGAACGACGAGTTCACTTACGACGTCGAGACCGTAGCGGCGAAGATTCGGGAATTGGAAGAGGCTAGCGGACGACGGATTCGAATCCATCGCGGTTGCGATTTGCACCTGAGCCTGAGCAACATATTCGATGCGATCCGCAACCCCGCCAAGTACACGATCGATGGCAATGGCTACTTACTGGTCGAGTTCCCGGACCTGATGCCGCCGACGGGCTTCGAGGGGGCGCTGACCCGCTTGCGCCGAAGCGGGATCACGCCGATCATTACCCACCCGGAACGGCACGGAATCCTGCAACATAGGCCCGAGCAGGCCAAGCGCTGGATTCAAGCGGGCTGCCTGGTTCAGGTTACGGCGCAGTCCATCCTTGGAGCATTCGGCAAGGAAGCCAAACGCTGCTCGCAGCAGTTGCTCGAGCGGAATCTGGTTCACGTGGTGGCGAGTGACTGCCACGATCGGCAATACCGCCCACCGCTGCTGAGCGAGGCGTATCGCGTGGTCGCCGCGGAGCACGGCGATCACATCGGCGATGCGTTATTTCGCGACCACCCGGCCGCGGTGCTGGCCGGCGCGCCGATATATTGATGGGCTGAGCGAGACTGGCGGGTTTTTAGAACGCAAAATAAACGAACCGCTGGCTGCTATCCCATATTCCAAACACGACGATCGCGTAGCACAGCGCCACATATACGGGCCATCGCACCAATCTACGACGGCGCTGAAGACCAGACAACCAGTCCCGCCCGCCGGTCAGGATGACCGCCATCACCAGGCCCAGCGGGACGAGGTTGTGAATGCCCCGGCCCAGAAGAACTTGGGTCTGGAAGAACGATCCAATTCCCGCTCGCGGCGTCCACCCGGCGGGCGCGAACATATTCCTGACGATGTACACCGCATCGGCGACGCTGCTTGCCCGGAAAAAAATCCAGCCAAAGCACACCAGATTAAAGGTGGCAAACGCCTGGAGGACGCTCCAAACTCGCGCCGGAAGGCGTATAGCCGAGTGAAGCCGTTTCTGGTAAGGCCGATAAAAGAGCGAGGCGGTCAAGTACGCACCGTGCAGCAAACCCCAGGTCATGAATGTCCAACTGGCGCCGTGCCACAGACCGCAGGCCGCGAAAGTGACAGCCAGCGCCAAAGCCGTCCCCAGCCGCCGCAGTTTGCGGCACGCCATTTGAAGCGGATTGAATATGTAGTCGAGCAGCCAACGCGAAAACGACATATGCCAACGCCTCCAGAAATCGGCGACGGACGTGGCGACATAGGGATGGTTGAAGTTCTCCGCCAAATCAATATTGAATATTCTGGCCGTCCCGCGGGCCATGTCCGTGTAGCCGGAGAAATCGCAATAAAGCTGGATTGCGTACGCATAGGTAGCGAGGAGTAGAGTAATGCCGCTATGGCCGTGGACGTCGCCGTAAACGAAATCGACGTAGCGGCCCACGCGTTCGGCGATCACCACCTTGCAGAACAGCCCACGGCCGAATAGAAGCAAGCCGGAGCGAACTTTGTCGTAGTCGAATCGAAACGAACCACCGAGTTGAGGGAAGAGGGCGGAGCACCTTTCAATCGGTCCTTGAAGCAACTTCGGGAAGAACGCCATATAGAGAGCAAAGCGTCCGATATGCCGTTCAGGCGCTTGCGCTTCCATGTAGACATCCACAAGGTACGAGATAGCTTGAAGACTGAAGTAGGATACGCCCACGGTAACGATGCTTCCGAACGGGT
>CAWAOP010000010.1:0-33904 GCA_963783505.1 Terriglobia bacterium
GCTTGACGGCCATCCGGCAGGCCGCGCGGTAGCGCGTCCACGCGCGCCATGACGCGAACGTCGTGCCCCGCCATCTCCTGCACGTGAATGTCCAAGGCGGCCGGGAAATCGAGCCGCTCCACTATGTCCCCCCAGTGTTCGTGAGTCGGTATGACTACCGATTTCGCCGCCCGGCGCAATGTCTGGGAGGAAAAACGGGGTAAGACTTGTCTGTCCCGTGAGAGCATCCACTAGAAACGGAGATACATCCGACTGGGGCAGACCGGTCTGACCCCTTTTTCGCCCCGGCCGGGCTCTAAACCGGGTTTCCCGTGGCCGCCTTGGACCTCCCCGGCTTAGGGTGTTTCGCACCGGTGGCCGCCGGCGCCGGCGTCGCGCTCATGGACAAGCGTTGGCGGCGAATTTGAAGCAGCGCGAGCGCCAGGGTCAAAACGGTGGCGCAATTGAAATCGACGGACAGGGCCACGCCGTTCATCAAGTATTCGGCCAGAACGGAGAGCATCAGCAGCGGGACAAAAGCCAGTGACTTCGCGATGACGCCCTCCGGGAACGCCGTGGCCTCCCCGTCCGGAGCCGGCTGGATCACATACAGGGAAAGCGGGATCAGCAGAACATAATAGTGCACCCAGGCGAGCGGGCTCGAGAGGAGCATCAGCGTGCAGCCCACCCCCGCGGCGGCGAAAGCGTTGGGCACGGCTGGCTCGGCGGCGTGCGCTTTCCGCCGGGTGGAGAACACTACCCATGAGAAGACGGCAAGCAAGACGATCAGGAGGATCGCCGGACCCGGACCCGTTCCCCCGAATAGAAGCTTCGCCAGACCGAGGTTGCCTTTTTCCAAGGGATAAGATCCCTCTCCCAGCGTGTCGGACAAGCTCTTGACGAATCCGATCCACATCTTGAAGTTGGCGAAGTACAGCCCGGACAATGCGATGCACCCCGCGGCCGCAACGCACGCGCCGGTCACGAGGCGAAGAATCCGGCGGTAGTCCCTGTCCGCGAGGCCGACGATCACCGCCAACGCGAGAACGATCGCCGTGGTCGGCTTGATCATCGTCGCCATTCCAATTGCGATTCCGGCCGGCAAATGCCGCGAGCGGGCCGAAAACAAGATGAACAGCGCGACCGCGAACAACTGGATCTCGTTTAGATTTCCGACCCCCATGTCGGATACTACGGGCGCAAAATCGGCGGCCAGAAACGCCAGCGCCAGAATGGTCGATACCAGCGGAGAACCGGAGCAGATGGCAAAGCATCACCACGGATACGGCCAGACACAACCCGGATACGATGGCAAAGCGCTGCTGGTCGGCCTCGTAATCGCCGGACGACAACAGCCCTATGAGCGTGTACAGAAACGGTGAGGCGTGGGAGTCTACCTTGCCGTTATGCAGCGAATCCTGCATATTCGCATAGGTGGCTTGACGTTGAGTCTCCGGAGCCGATGGCGCTTCCGCCGCGCCATTTCCGCCCCCATGTCGCGCCTGCCCTGCTCCGTGTAAATGTCCGTCGCGGGCTTGATGGAAAGCGAGTGGGGAACGCACCAGAAAATGAAAAAGTCGACCATGGGCGTGTGCGTGGCGTTCTGCCAGGCAAACAGCGCGGAATGGATCAGCAGGAGCGATGCCAGGAATACGGGCGTCCCGAGCATCCATGCGTTGCTCTTAAGAACTGAGGGACCGCTACTGGGTTGTGTGGTTGCCACTTTCGATCCTGCCGTCAACAACTAGTCTAGTGCCCTGCAAGTAATGGGGCTTCCGTATCTCCCGTCCGCCGCCACGGAGCGACCGTGGAGCGACCTTTCAGGTTGCCACGTCGGCGTCCTTGCCGACGTTCTTACCGGACATGCCGGCAGGGACACCGGCATGGCAGGCGGGACGCCCACTCCACGGGGCGCTGGATGACGGCCAATCCGACTGCCGCGAGCCACTGGCTCCGTCTCGATTATCCTGTTGTTTCGTGCATTCTAACAAGAATCGACCGTCGCGGTTCCTGTCTCACGCTCGCCGTTGACCCGTGCGCTTGCATCGCGTTCCGCGGCGCACAAAGGCGGCGCTCAGCGGAAGCGCTTCGTCGATCAGCGCCCCGCCCGTAGTCTATCCACCATCTGCCGCACCACGGGATCGGGCCTGATGCGCAGGGCGGCTTCATATTCGGCGATCGCATCGGCCTGCCGGCCGGGAGTCTCGGCCAGCGCGTTCCCGAGGTTGACATGCGCTTCCGCGAAATTGGGCTCGCTCCGCAGGGCCGCTTCGAACTCGGCGATTGCTTCCGGCAGCCGGCCGGACATTTGCGCCAGCGCGGTTCCCAGGTCATAGTGGGCTTCCGCATCGCCGGGCCGAACTCGCAGCGCCGCCTGGTATTCGGCAATCGCCTCCGCGAGGCCGCCGGGCACGCCCGCCAGCGCATTCCCCAAGCTGATATGCGCGTTCACAAGATCGGGATTGATGCGCAGCGCCGCCCGGTACTCGGTAATCGCCTCGGGAAGGCGGCCTGGCAAGCCTGAAAGCGCTTGCCCCAGGTTGGCGTGCGCATCGGCATGATCCGGGTCGATCCTCAGCGCCGCCTGGTATTCGGCGATCGCTTCCGGCTGCCGGCCGGGCATGTGGATCAAGGCATTCGCCAGATTGTAGTGCAATTCGGCGTTATCGGGCTGGATTTGCAGCGCCGCCCGGTATTCGGCGATCGCCTCCGGCAGCCGGCCGGGAATGCCCGCCAGCACGTTTCCCAAATCGTTGTGCGGTTCGGCGCGATTAGGATCAATGCGCAGCGCCGCCTGGTACTCGGTAATCGCTTCCGGAAGCCCGCCGGGAGTACCCGCTAGCGCGTTTCCCAAATTGGTGTGCGCTTCCACATCGTCAGGGTAGATCCGCAGCGCCGCTCGGTATTCGGCAATCGCGTCCGGCAGACGGCCGGGCAGACCCTCCAGCGCTTGGGCCAGATTGTAGTGCGCCTTGCCGCTATCCGGACAAACGTCCACGGCGCTGGTCCACAGGCTGAGCTCGTCCTTCCAGTCGAAGTTGCGGGCGTAGGTTCGCGCGGCGAGCGCCAGGCACACGATCCCCAGCGCGGCCCAGGCGATTCGCGCCGATGCGGGCCGGCGCAACAGGCTCCGCCGGCCAAGCGCATAGACGGCTGCCACCGCAAGTCCGGCCAGGCCCACCGAAGGCAGATAGAGAAACCGCTCGGCCATGATGCTGCCGATCAGGACAGATCAGATTCGAAGTGGGCAACGGCCGCGACGAAGAAGAAAACCAGGAAGAACAGCGTCGGTTTGCCCGCGCGCCGCCAGCGGACAGCCGGAAGCACGGCCAGAAGCGCGGCGCCCAGGCAAACCGCCAGCGCAATGAGCGCTTTGGCATCTTCCCAGTTCGACGCCCGCCAGCCGAATAGCGGCACGGCATTGTAGGAATAATCCGCCGATAACCGGGCCGGCCAGAGAAACAGCCATAGCAACTTGCCAATTACTTTGACGGCGGTGAGCCGCGCTGTCCAGAAACCGGCGTGCACCAGGGGATTCTCGGCAAAGGTGACCAGCATATGAGTGTGGACTTGCGCGCGCAGATAGAAAAACGCCGCGAACGGCAGCGCCAGCGCGCCGTAGGCCGAAGCGCGCCCGCGCCACGCGGCCCGGTCGAACCACGTCAAGTCGTATAGCAGCATGAGGCCCGGCAGGACCACCGCGCTTTCTTTCGAAAAAAGCCCGACCGCCTGGGCGGCGGCGATGCCGGCCAGCCATGCCAGCTTGCGCCGGCCCGCTGCCGATGCGCCTTTCACGTGGCACAACAGACCCGCCAACACGCCGAAGGCGGCCAGCAGGTCGGCCCGCCCTACAATATTGGTCACGGATTCGGTGAGCAGCGGATGCAACCCCCAGATGGCGGCCAGTGCCCAAGCTGGACCAGTCTCTCCAAGAATCGCGATGCCCAGCGCATACGCCAGCGCTACGTTGACCACGTGCGCCACGAGGTTGACCCAGTGATAGCCCGCCGGGCGTGGGCCGTTACCGAAAAGCGCGTAATTCGCCAGGTAGGAGAAAGTGGTCAGCGGGCGATACAGTCCGTCGTTGGAGTCTGCGTACCGGTATCCTCCCTTCAGAATGGCCGCGATGTTCTGCTGCGTTACCTGGCGGATACGGGGATCGCGGCCTATCACCGAGGAATTGTCGAACACCAAGGCCGCCTGGAAGGAATTGGAATACGCGGCCAGAACAAGTCCCCAAATCGCCAGCAGCCGCCACGCGTGCCGCCGCCACGCCGGGCGGCCGATCTCGGGCAGCAAACGGCTGCCTGGTGGCCGGCCGTAACGCTTCTCGCGACTTTCGCTGCCTGCCAGTCTTCGCCATCCTTCGTGCCAATATAACTCGCGTCGGACTAGCCTGCGTCCCCAGATCTCCCCAGACTCGATGCCGCGTCAAAAGAAAACGCTTACAAAACTTCGTTGACAACGCCATAGCTGCGTGATATAGCTTCAGAGGGTCTAGTTATTGGGTGAGTCCCGTGGATCGGCGCAGCTCAGGGCGGCGCAGGTGGTGTGTTGCCCCCTATGTAAGGTTAGTTGTGAAGCCGCGGAGGATTCTAACCTTTCGGGCGGAGAGCCCCAAGGAGAGCGGAATCCGCGAAGATGCGGGCTACGCGGAGGATCGAAGAAGGTCCGCCTTCCGCAACGGAATAAGGGCACAAGGCTTTCGGCGGCGCGGGGCGAAGAACGCCGTGCGAAGGCTGTGGCATCGTGCCAAGGTGGGTAACTGAGAAAGGGGTCTTAATGGTAACAAGACAGGGGTTTTTGTTCCGTGTGGTTCTGTTAGCGGCTCTTTGCGTCATGCCGCTGCTGGCTCAAGGCGATAGAGGAACTATCGCCGGCAGCGTAACGGACGCCAGCGGGGCCGTCGTGCCCGGCGCCCAGATTACGGTCATTCAAAAAAGCACGAACTCGACTTTCAAAGTGTAAACCAGTTCGGCGGGCGATTTCACGGTGCCCGCCCTGCCGATCGGCGCTTATCAGGTGAAGGTCGAGAAGGAAGGCTTCAAGGCCCACGTCACCGACAACCTGGCGGTAAGCCCCGGCGGCGCGGCGAACCTGGACATCAAGCTCGAGGTGGGCACCGCGACGCAGAGCGTCGAGGTCAGCGCCGCCGCGCAGATGATACAGACGGAGAACTCCAAAGTGTGCTACGACCGTATCTGGCAGCTTGGTTGACAACCTGCCGGTCTTGGTGAACGGCGCTTCGCGCAGCCCCTTCGACATTGCGGCCACCACGCCGGAGGTGAACGCGGGCAACGGATACCGGATCGGCGGCGGCAACAATGCCCTTGGCGTGACGCTCGACGGCTCGTCCATGTCCGGCGGTAAGATCGGCGCCGACGAGGGAGACGCGGCCCCCAGGTTTTCGCCGTCGGTGGAAGCTCTCACGGAGTTTAACGTGGAAGCCGGCGGCTTCAAGGCCGAGTCGGGCCACGCCTCGGGCGGAACCATCAGCTTCGTCGCCAAGTCGGGCACGAACCAGTTCCATGGGAGCGCATTCGAGTTCCTGCGCAACCAGGACCTGGATGCCCGCGGCTTCTTCGCTACCACGAAGACAGGTTTACAAGCAGAACAACTTCGGGGTCACGGCCGGCGGGCCGGTCTACATCCCCAGACTTTACAACGGCAAGAACAAGACGTTCTTCTTCGCCTCGTATGAAGGATTCCGGAACCGGGTCGGCGCCAACAGCGGTACGACTTACACCATTCCGACGCCGGAAATGTTTACCGGCGACTTCAGCAAGTGGGTAGGATCGAGCAACCAGTTATACCCGATCTACGACCCGAATACGCAGCGCCTGGTGAACGGAGTGTACGTGCGGACTCCTTTCTCCGGAAACATCATTCCCGCCGTCGGAGATCGACCCGGTAGCCGCGCCGATCGCCGCCTATGTGAAAACCCTGATCGCGCCGAACAGACCGAACATTGCGCTGACGCCGGGGACTTCCGCCTACGTCCGGAACAACTACGTTTCCAGCGGCACCACGCTCAGCCCGAGCGACCGGTGGAGCATGAAGATCGACCAGAACCTGGGCTCGAAGCACCACCTTTCGTACCTCATGAACCGCTACACGGATGCCGCGGCCGTCGGCCCCAACGGTCCCGTCGGAATGCCTTTCCCGATCGGCGGCGACGTAGGATTTAACCACGCGCAGGCGTATCGCGGGAATTGGGACTACACGATTTCTCCGACCCTCATCAACCGCTTCTACGGCGGATTCAACCACTACCTGGAAGACCACGGCGCGATGGCGAGAGAAACGGACCAATCGCTCGCCTTGGGCAACAGCTTGCTGCCCGCCGGGTACTGGAAAGGGAAGGGCATCTGCATACCGGGTTATCCCGAATGCTCGAGCTTTCCTCCCATCAGCCTGAGCGATTACTCCGGCTGGGGCGACACCGGCACGAACGGCTCCGACCGCGAGGTGTTCGAATTGCACGATGACATGACGAAGACCATCGGCGCGCACACCTTGCAGTGGGGTTATTTCTTCAACGACACCCACTACGACGGCTTCGGCGTGCAGAACATATCGGGCACGACGGGGTACAGTTATAACGGCACGTCCCAAGCGAACCCCGTCAGCGAGTCTTCCACGTGCAGCGTCCCTAGCGCAAGCGGCGTAAGCAGCGGTCTCTGCGGCGGCAACTCGTTAGCGTCGTTCCTGCTGGGGTAGGTGAACAACGACTCGCTGGATACGGTCCGCTACGTTACGCTGGTGTACCGTACTCACCAGGGATATATACAGGATGACTGGAAGGTTTCGCGTAAATTCACGCTGAACATCGGCTTCCGCGCCGATATGAACCTTGCGCCGAATAATGGCGACGGCCGGTTGAGCGATCTGAGCCTGACCGTTCCGAACCCGGCCGCGGGCGGACTTCCGGGCGGCGTCGTGTTCGCCGGAACCGGCGCCGGCCGGGCGGGCTCCAATTCGCTTGTCCCCAACTGGTACGGCAAGGAGCCGCGCGTTAGGTTTCGCCTGGGCGGTCAACGATAAGACCACCATCCGCGGATCGGCCTCGCGCTACTTCGGACCGTTGGAAGGAATCAGCGGGTCTTCGCACTACCTTGGCTTTGTGGTGAAGTTGACGGAATCCGACCAAACCAGCGGCATCCAGCCGCTGTGGATCCTGAAGCAAGGCCATCCGACATATACCCCGCCGCCCGCTATCGATCCCGGCTGCTGCAACCGCCAGAATCCCACCGTACTGGGAGGGGATAAACGGGAACAAGCCCTCCGGCGAGCTGAATTTCACCTTCAATATCCAGCGGCAGCTTACCTCCACCTCGTCGATCGAGGCCGACTACCTGGGGACAATGGCCAGCCACCTCACGTCGAATTTCCTGGCCATGAACCAAGCTCGCGTACCGATCCCTGCCCGCCACTCTGAGTCCGTTCACGGCGTCCGGGCGCTCGGCGCTGGGCTCGCTGGTGGGCTCGGCCACGGCGATCGCGGCCGGGGTCACGCCCGCCGTGGACCTGCGGCGCGGGCTCGGCATCCGAATGCCAAACCTTCAACTCGCTGTGGGGCACGGCGGCGTCGGTGACGCAGGCCGAAAGGCCCTATCCCCAATACGGGTATATCGACTCGTACAGCGGCGGAGGAGACCGTGCCGGCCATTCCACTTATAACTCCATGCAGATCAAGTACAACAAGCGGATGGGGGCGGGATTGACCATGCAGTTCTCCTACCGGTTCTCGAAGTCGATAGGCGACGACGACGCCACGTAACGGCGACCGTACAACCGAAGGCTGCTCAAGTCGATTATGGGTGGGGATCAGACGCACGTGGTGCAATTCTCGTACTCGTACGAACTCCCCTTCGGAAAAGGGAAGGCGCTCTTCAGCCAGGGAGGCGTGGCTGGCGCCATTTTGGGCGGCTGGCGCATCTCCGGTATCCAAAACTACGCCAGTGGAACGCCCCTGTCCATTGGCGGGTGCGCTTCGTTCCCCATCGGCGAGTTCACCAACCAGTGCCAAATCACCACCTACGACGGTTGGGGCGCGCGCAACCTGATTTCTTCTCCGACCACACCGGCGACCGGCAAGTTCGATCCCAACGCGGATCTCTACCTGAACCCCGCAGTCTTCCCGACGCAGACGACCGCCTCGTTCGGGAATGCGACCCGCTATAACCCGAAGATGCGCTATTGGCCGAGCTTCAATGAGAATGAAAACGTGTCCCGTACGTTCAGCCTGAAGGAAAAGGCGCACCTGGAGTTCCGTTTCGAGGGGTTCAACGTCCTGAACCGCACCGCGTTCGGCCCGCTGGGCGGCGGAACCTCGATCGGCAACGCCAACTTTGGCAAGTGGCAAGCGCAGTCGAACGTCGCGCGCCGCATGCAGTTGGTGGCGAGACTGACCTGGTAATCGTATCTTCCCGCAAAGCCCGGCCGGCGTCACGGCCGGCCGGGCTTCTCAATCGATCGGTAGGAGCAATTCAGACCATTCTGGACCCGGCGCATGGTAGCTGAAGTGCGCCGGGTCCAGTTATCTTTCCGCCCCGCTCCTTGCTGCTAGGGTAAATGCATGGACTACGTGAAGCTTGGATCGACGGGACTGAAGGTGTCGCGGCTCTGCCTCGGAACCATGACCTACGGTTCCAGAAAATGGCGCGACTGGGTGCTCGACGAAGAAGAAAGCCGGCCCTTTATCCGGCGCGCGCTGGAACTGGGGATCAACTTCTTCGATACCGCCGACATGTACTCCAGGGGCGCCAGCGAGGAGGTCCTCGGCCGGGCGCTGCGGGATTTCGGCCCGTCGCGCGATCGCGTTGTCGTCGCCACCAAGGTCTACAACCGGATGGGCGACGATCCCAACCAGCGCGGCCTTTCCCGCAAGCACATCCTCCACGCCATCGACGACAGCCTGAAACGCCTCGGCATGGATTACGTGGACCTCTATCAGATCCACCGCTTCGACTGCGGTACGCCCATCGAGGAAACGCTGGAAGCGCTCGACCACGTGGTCAGGAGCGGGAAAGCCCTGTATATCGGGGCGTGCTCCATGTCCGCCTGGCAGTTCGCCAAGACTGC
This sequence comes from Terriglobia bacterium, assembly GCA_963783505.1. Classification (GTDB taxonomy): domain Bacteria; phylum Acidobacteriota; class Terriglobia; order Bryobacterales; family Bryobacteraceae; genus BOG-224. Next base: position 9,064 of record CAWAOP010000010.1, read on the forward strand.
TCTACACGGCCGACGCCATGGGCGTTCCGCGTTTCGCCACGATGCAGAACCACTACAACGTGATCTACCGCGAGGAGGAGCGCGAGATGCTGCCGCTGTGCCGCGACGAGGGGATCGGCGTGATTCCGTGGAGCCCGCTGGCGCGCGGGTTCGTCATGGGCGCCCGACGCCGTGACGACGGCGGGGCTACCGTCCGCGCCAGGAGCGACGATTACGGCCACAGCGTCTATTGCCAGCCATCCGACTTCGACATGGTGAACCGCATCACCGAGGTGGCGCGCAACCGGGGCGTCTCGAACGCGCGGATCGCGCTGGCCTGGGTCGCCCAGCAACCCGGCGTCACGGCGCCCATTTTCGGCGCGAGCAAGCCCGGCCATCTGGAGGACGACGTAGCCGCGCTCGATATCAAGCTGGACGATTCCGAGTTGAACGCGCTGGCCGAACCGTACCAGCCGCATCGGGCATCGGATTTTAGGGCGCTCTCGATTCCCGACGCGGAACGCGTAGGCGCCGAGAAGAAAAATGGAGACGCTCTCTCGCCGTCTCCGCTGTTTCTGAACCCAATCGGCTCATCGCGATCCGCTACGGACTGAACGCCGCCGCGCGCCGGAGGGTGTGACGTAAAGGCGACGCATCTTCGCCAGCGGCGCAAGGTGCGGAATCTCTATGGCCGCAACTCGGCGGGCAAGCGGATCAGCACGGCTTGAACAACTTCACGGGCGATGGCAAGCGCCTCGCAGGCTTCTTCCAGCGTTGGCTCGTACGGGCCGCCAGGATATCGGAATTTCCAGGCGTATTCGCTGAGCGGAACGCCGTGATCCACGGTATCGCCAAGCGTGGGATCGATGGACACACACTGTTCGCCGACCTCCTCCAGGTTGTGCGTCTTTCTGAAGGCTCGGCCGTTCCATGTAAGGAAACCCTTCAACGCCTTCTCGGCCGCTTGTTGGCAATGGAAAACGGCCTCGTCGGGCAACGGCGGAGACGCCCCTTGAAGCGCTACGGCGGCGCGCAGATCGTTGGCTGCTTTCTTAAGCCACGCCCGCGTCTCATCCATCAATTCCGGATCAACCGCCATACAGCAGCATGCCCTCCCGTAAGACAGTTGCCGGTAGCGACGAGATTATGCGGGCGCGCCGTTCGAAGCCCGATTCGGGCCACACCACAACATCGGCCGCGGCGCCCGTTCCTCTCAGCGCCTTGTAGGCCAAGCGGCTTCGTAGCCGTTCCGGCGGAGCGCCGTCGGGAACAACCAGCAAGATATCGTAATCGCTGTCCGGACCGGCATCGCCTCTGGCGACTGACCCGAAGAGGTAAACCCTCTCCGGCCGGTACGCCTCTACGAGCCGGCGTACCACCTCGGCCAAAGCGGGATCGCTTGCAGTCGGAGTCCTGAAAATGGTAGCGTTCTCGCTCGCCATGGTTTGCCTTCCCCAGTTTGCCACAACCTGCGGGGAACGAACTGTCACGGCAGCGGCGCTCATGGCGCGAGCCGGGTGCTTTGTTCGCGCCGCATACTGGAGATGGGCGCGATAAGATGGCCGCCGCGCTCCGGAGAGTGTATAGTGGACCTTGCGCCGTGCTGTGGCGCTTGAGAGATGGGAACCGGGGCCTTCGCAAGTCCAGGGAGGGAGATTGAATGTCTGACACTGCGAGTACGCCAATTGCAAACCCGGCGCCGCTGGGGCTGGCCGGGTTTGGACTGACCACGTTGCTTTTGAGCACCATCAATGCGGGATTGTTGGCGGGAGACGGTCCCAGCCTGATCGCCGTGGTGGTTCCGCTGGCTTTCGCTTACGGTGGGTTGGCGCAGATCATCGCCGGCGTCCTTGAGTTCAAGAACGGAAACACCTTCGGAACCCTCGCGTTTACGTCCTATGGTCTGTTTTGGTGGTGGTTTGCCTTGCTGCATTGGACGGTCGGAGCGGGATGGCTGAAACCCCCGTCGGCCGCCGCCGTAGGCGTCACTTTGTTGCTGTGGGGCATCCTTACGTTCGGCTTGTGGATCTCGACCTTCCGCTCGAACTTCGCGGTGTGGACCATATTCCTTCTGCTCACCGTTACGTTCTTCGCGCTGGCTGCCGCCGATCTGGGTTGTGGAGCGGGCTGCAAAATCATCGGCGGCTGGCTGGGACTCGCGACCGGCGCGAACGCGTTGTACGTGGCCCTGGCCGAGGTGGCCAACGCCACATTCCGCAAGACCGTCTTTCCCGTGGGATCGCCGATTCTGAAAGACCCCGCCGCATGATCTCAGTCCGGAACGAATCTCGGATCGCCTGAAGCCACCCTCCCACTGCTTGGTGAGTGGACAGGGTGGCCGTCAGCCGACACGCTATCCCTTCACTTCTTGTTCGCTGCCGGGTTCGCCGCCGCCTTCGCGGGAGGCGCCGCGGCCGGCTTCGCCGCTGGTTTCCCCCAAAAGATAAACGTCCCCCGGACGGTGGAAGTAATAATATCCATCGCGCCGTCCTTGTTCAAGTCCACTGCGAGCACCGTCGACCCAACCCCCGAGCGGTTATGAATCAATTCAGGCTTGAACTCCGCGCCGCCGGGAGCTTTCGGATTGCGCACGGTCCGGAACCAATACAATACTGACGGGCCGAACGGGTCCGGGTCGTTGTAGCTCTCTTCGTGGGCGAAGAGCCGTTTGCCCACAATCAAGTCGGGAATCCCATCGCCATCGATATCGGCGAAGGTGGTGGCATGAGGTTCGGAGAACGCAACCCCGCCCGGCTTCGTATTGGACAAGTCGTCCATGATGACGTGTTCGACGAATGAGATGGCGCCGTCCTTGTCGCGCTTCTGTTCGTACCAACCGACTTTCCATCCATGGGCTTCGAAGCTCGTTACGACGTCGTTCAAACCATCCCCGTTCACGTCGAAGACGCCCATTTCCGCGCCGCCGGGGCCGCCGCCCGCACGCGGGTAGCTGCCGAAACGCACCGGATGATAGGGCCACGGCCCCTCCGGAGTTCCCTTCGGCGGCTGCTCCCACCATCCGTTAGCGGAGACAATGTCCACGCGCCCGTCGCCGTTGATGTCCCCGGCGCCGATTCCGTGCTGTCCCGCGGATCCGTAGCTCGCCGCCGAGACTTTGTGCACGGTCCACGGCTCCGTCGGTTTCCCGGGCGCCGGACTGGCCCAGCAAACCACGCCGCCCTGGCCCGAAAACACCGCGTCGGGAACGCCATCGCCGTCGATATCTTTGAAGATCGCAATCTCGCCGGCAGCGGTCGGCAGGACGGGGTACCGGTCCCAACGCCGCAGTTCGCCCCTCGGATTGACGTAGAGCACCATGGCCCGGCCCTCGGTGACCACATAGTCCGGCCAGCCATCCCCGGTGTAATCGTAGGCGAAGCTTACCTCCGCGGGCACGTACGAGTTGCCCACGCTGGAGGGCTGGCCGGCATAGATTTCGCGGTAGGTCTGGTAGTCCGGCCCCAGGTAGAGGAGAGGTCCGATGGCCAGATCCATGATGCCGCGGTGATTGAAATCGGCCGCCGCGGCGGTCCAGGCGTAGTAGAAGTCGTTGATCTTTTGCATACGGAACCGGCTCGACACCGTTTCGGCCGGCTGCGTGTGCTTGCCGAGGTCTTTGAGCTCCACCTGTTTGAAACGCGCTTCGCCAGTTCCGCCGACGTACAGAGCCACGGGGCCGTAAGTCGCTACGTCATCTCCGGCCACGCCGGTGGTAAAGCCGTTCTCGGGTCCATCGTTGACCCATGCGCGGAGATAGTTGGTATCCAGGATGGTTTCGATCGCGTTCCACTCGTTCGGCTTGTAGGAATAGTCCGGCCGCGTGTAGGGGGAATCCGCAGGCATGCCGCCGCCAAATCCGCCCGCCCGTCCGCCGGCTCGGCCTGCGGCCGCTCCCGCTAACGCCTGCCCAGCCGGGGGCGCCGCGAGTGGAGCGCCTCGGCGCGCGGCCGCCGCTCCCGCCTGATCGCCCGGACCCGCTGCCGGCGGCCCACCTATCCCGCCCCGGCCGGTGGCGGGCGTGACGACCCGAACCGTCCCGTTCGCCCGCGGGAGAGCCTCGCGGCTCACCTCATGCCCCTGCGCATCGAGTTTCAACGCGAAGGAAGCCCCGGGGTTCTGGCCGTCCGGCAGCGCCACATACGCCCCCTGTATCCCCTGCGCGGTCGATTGCGTCCGCAGCATTACGCCCGCTTTCGAGCCGCCCGCGCAGCGATAGGTAGCCGCGAACTGCACGTCCTGAAGCGGCTTGTCCATAATCAACCAGCCGCCTTCCGCGGTCTTCGGCGTTCCCACGATTTCCCCGTTCTCCGCGCGCCAGTCCGCTCCGCCGAGCGTGCGCCATTGGCCGAGTGAAGAACCCTTGAAGGTCCAATCAGCCACGAAATTCTTATTGGCCGAGGCGGGAGACATCCAAAGAACGATGCCCGCCAACACCAGAATGCCGCAATAGATTTTTTTCCGCATACGCCTTCCTTCAGTCCGATGATCGAACAGAGCCGCCGCGCGCAAGAGTAGAAATCCCCCTCGCGTATTTCAGCATATTTCCTATCTAACGGGAAGGGGCGAAGGTTTTCGGCCTTCGCTTATTCACCCTCGACAGCCTTCCAGGTCTTGTCGGGATTGAAGCGCGTCATCGCGCGCGCAAGGGTGGATGTCGCCGGGCCCAGGTCTTTCTGGAAAACGGTCCCCTCGACGCTCATCTTGATCGTTGCGCGGGCGCTGAAGTCGGCCCTCATGCGCTGGTCCTCGGCCGAGTCGCCGGATTTGCCCTTGCCCGAATCTTACTGTCGATCATTTTCGCCGCTCTACACTAGCCACCTACGATCATGCGGCCAACCGACTCCGTTCGGTCCGCTATGCCCCGTTCCAGCCGAAAGTCTGGCCTTTGCCGAGTTTCAGGTCGTGCGTCACGTTGCCGTACCGTAGCCGCGCCGGCCGCCCGTTGAGTGAATGAACGGTGGCTTTCACCAGCTTACCGTTCCGCCACTCGATGCCGACTTCGAACCCGCCTCGCGCCTTCAAGCCAGTGACTGACCCATTCGGCCATGCCTTGGGCAGCGCGGGCAGAAGGTCAATGATGTAGCAATCCTCGTCCGGGGCTTGCTTGGAGGCATAGCGCTCGTGGCTTTGTAGCAGCATCTCCGTGATGCCGGCCACCGCGCCGAAGTTTCCGTCGATCTGGAACGGCGGATGCGCGTCGAACAGGTTGGGATACGCGCCGCCGGCATTTTCCATGACGACACGGGTTACCTCCGTGTACCGAAGCTGATTGGATAGAAGGCGGTACGCATGGTCGCCATCATGCAGGCGCGCCCAGAGATTCACCTTCCACGCGAGCGACCAGCCCGTGCCTTCGTCGCCGCGGATCTCTAGCGACTTTCTCGCGGCTTCCAGCAACTCCGGCTTGCCGAGCGCGGCCAACTGATCTCCGGGGTCCAGCGGATACAAGTGGGACGCGTGACGATGATGAAGGTCGCGCGCGTTCAGATCCCAATCCTCGTTCCACTCCATCAACTGCCCGGCCTTTCCGATTTGAAGCGGGCGGATTCGGTCGCGCGCCGCCAGCAGTTTCGCTCGGAAATCCGCGTCCACACCCAGCGCCGCGGCGGCGCGGGCGGTCTTGTCCAGCAAGTCCCAGACAATCGCGCGGTCCATCGTTGTCCCCTCGGTGATGCTGGCGTATACGCCCTTGTCCGTCACGTACTGGTTTTCCGGCGATGTGGCGGGCGACGTGATCAGCCTGCCGTCCGCGCCTTCCACCAGATTCGCCAGCCAGAACTCCGATGCGCCCCGCATCACGGGATAGAACTGGCGCAGGTAATCCTTATCCTGGGTGTAAGCGTAGTGTTCCCACAGGTGCCGGCAAAGCCAGCCGCTTCCGCCGAACCAGATGCCCCACGTCAGCCGCTCGCCCGGACTCGTCCAACCCCAGGCATTCGTCGTGTAGCCCATCACCCAGCCCGGCGTATCCGGCCCGAAATAGGCCTTCGCCGTCTTCGCGCCGGGCGCCGCCAGGCTGGCCGTGAGGCGCAGCAGGGGCTGGTGCATCTCGCTCAGGTTCGCCATCTCGGCGGGCCAGTAATTCATTTCGAGATTGATGTTCGTGTGGTAGTCGGACTGCCACGGAAGATCGAGCCCGTCCGCCCACATGCCTTGCAGGTTGGCCGGCAGAGGATTATCCGGACGGCTGCAACCGATCAACAGGTAGCGGCCGAACTGGTAGAACAGCGCGGCGAGAGACGGATCGTTCTTGCCATCGCCGTATTCCTTCAGCCGTTCGTCGGTCGGCAGCTTCGAGGCCTCGGTCCAACCCACATCGAGACGCACGCGGCGGAAATACTTCTGGTAATCCGCCTGGTGCCTCGCTTTGAGTTGCGCGTACGGGATCTTCGCCGCCGCGGTCAGGCGCGCCGCCGCATCGTGCGGCGCGGCCCCGCGATAGCCCTTCGCGTAATCCAGTAAGTAAGACGTGCCGCTCGCGAGCAGCACGATCGCTTCGCTCGCGCCCTTCACCGTGATCGTGTCCCCTGCCGCGCTCACCGCGCCGTCTTTGATGAGAACGCGAGCGTCCACCTCATAATCGAGATTGCCCTTGAGGTTCGGCGCATCCGTGTTGCCGGTCATCGCGAGCGTGTCATTGCCCGCCGCCTTTGTCTGCGCCGATGCCGGACGCGACAGCCTCATCGTGAAGTTCAGCCCGCCCTTCGCGCTGCCGATCAGCCGTTGGACCAGCACGCCGTCGGGCGCGCTGGAAAAAATCTCGCGCGAGAACTTCGTCGCGCCGGCCGAGTATTCCACTCCGGCTACCGCGGAATCGATATCGAGCCAGCGCCTGTATCCGCGACCGCGCCCGCGGGCAGTTGAAACTCGAAGTTCAGATCCCCAAGCATCTGGTAGGAAGCCTTGTAAGGAGCGGGCCCGTTGAAGTTGGCGTTCGCGAACCGTTCCGCCTCGGCGTAACGGCCCTCGCGGATCAGCCGCCGCAGTTCGGGGAGGTCCTTGTAGGCGTCCTGGCGATCGGCATCCGGCTGCGGGCCGCCGCCCCAGACGGTGATCTCATTCAGTTGCAGCCGCTCCTTCCGCGGTTGCCCATAGATCGTCGCCCCCAGCCGCCCGTTCCCGATCGCCAGCGCCTGCTCCCATTTCTCCGCCGGCTTGTCGTACCAAAGCAGGTAAGGATTCGTCGCGACAGTCTGCGCGCACGCGTTCGGCGCAATCAGCGAAACCGGCATGACGCCGAGGACGATCGAGGCGATTCGATTTCTCTGGAGCATGATTTTTGTTTCTAAACAGGGCGCGGAAGCGGCTGGCGCCGGCTCAATACTCCATGTGGCTCAGGGCCGTCGCGTCCACAAGCACATCCTGCCCGTTATCCACGCCGCAGGCGGACGCTCCGAACGCTTTCACGCCGGACGAGAAGCCCGTCGGGCCTTCCACGTAGCCCAGCAGAAGCGTCTCGCCCGCGCGTACGCTCAGTCCGTCAGTCCAGGCGAGGGCTGCAACGCCCGTCTGGCTGCTGTCCGCGAGCGACGGCGGCGCGTCGGCTGTCTGTACGAATCTGAGTTGAGAAACCTGGTCGCCGAGCGCCAGCGTGAGCGCAATGCGGTTCAAATCGCGCACCGCCTGCAGGTAAATCGGAACGCGCTCGCTCGCGGGGCCTGACGCCTCTGGGCGTCCCAGGCTCAACACTGCGTCGCGATCCGTCCGAGCCCGCGCCGGTTCCGGCGTCTTCCGGTCCAGCCCTGTAGAAACCGCGTTTCCGCCCGTTTTGCCCGCGCAAGTCCCGCCAAACGACGCGCGCACCGGCCGTGACATATCCAGATTGTTGACGCGGAAGAGCTCGAGGATCAGGTCGCGGATATCGAGAACGCCATCGCCGCCGCGCGCGGTTGACGTATCCACTGGGTAGAGGTCCATTGCGTCGAACCGGTCCGAACACGCCGTAGGCGCGAATCCGGGAACGCCGTTGACCGCGAACAACTCCGAGATCAGATCCGTAATGTCCAGCGCCCCGTGGCCGAAATTCGGGGCCGAGTCTGAGCTGTACGGGTAGACTTCGCCGATCCTGTAGGACGCCACTACGGAAATGGTCGCATTCGTTCCCGGCTGCACGGCGAGCGCCATGGTCCCTCCCGGACTCGCCGCGCTGGCCCCTGTAATGGTCACCGTATAGCTCTGTCCGGTGGCTGCGCTTGAAGGGATCAACCCGTTCACTGCGCCGATTACGCTCGCGCCACTGAGGGCCTTGGTGAATGAAGCCCAGATCACGCTAATACTGTCCAAGGTGCCGCCCGTGCTTGCGAAAGGGGTATCCGCAATAGAGCTGCCCTGGCTGAAACTCAGAGCTTCGTTCAGAGCCGGCGCGCCGCCCACGGGAGTTATCTGCACGGCGAAGGTCAAGGCGCCGACGCTCACACCGCTGGCCGCCGAAAGCGTAAGCGGGACGCTAAAGCTGCCTCCCGGGGCGGCCGAAACCGGCCCTGCCGAGAGAATGTTGAGCGAACCCAGCGGAACCGAAATGACAGTGGAGTCCGTAGCGACCTGCGGTACGGACCCGCCGCCAGCCACGCTCACGCTATTGACTTGCGGCGAGGCGGCGTTTGCAGCGACATTTACGGTCACAGTGATGACGGGGTAACTCGATCCTGCCGCCAGAGAATCGCTCCGGGTGCAGCTTGCGCCTCCGCTCGGGCATGTCCACCCCGTACCGGCCATGGATACCAGCGTCAGCCCGGGCGGCGGCGCCTCGGTCACTGTCACCGTCCCAGAGGCCGCTCCGGCGCCGGCGGCGTTTGACACCGTCACCGTGTACGTCGCGTTGGTTTGCCCCTGCGTGAAGCTTCCGCTGTGGGTTTTCGTAACGCTCAGTTGCGATACGGCTCCGCCGCCGGTCAGAGTCACCTGCTGCGGCGAGTTGCTCGCGCCGCTATCCGAGATGGAGAGCGTGGCCGTCGCGGCGCCCCCTGCGGCGGCCACGAACGCTATCGCGACGGTGCAACTGGCGCCGGCCTTAAGCCCCGCCTGGCAATTGTCCGTCCACGAGAATGCGCCGGGATTGGCCCCGCCGATTGAGAACGCAGGCGCGGGCATGTCGGCGCTTCCGGTGTTCGTGATTGAAACGGTTTGGATGGCGGTGGACGCCCCCAACGGCTGCGTGCCGAAGGATATCGCCGTTGTGCTGAGGCTCAGCGTTCCCGTGGCGCCGGTTTCGTTTCCGATGAGCGGTATCGCTTCTGGCGAGTTACTCGCGTTGCTGCTCGCGAGATTCAACTGCGCCGTGCGCGTTCCCAATGCAGCCGGCGTAAACGTCACCGTAATCGTGCAACTCGCGCCGGGTTGAACGCTCGAATTGCAGGTGGTCGTCTGGCCGAATTCGGTAGCGCTCGCTCCGCTAATCGAAATAGTTGGCTGGTTCATCGCCGAAGCACCGGCGTTTTCGACGGAGAGCGTCACGCCGGAACCCTGCGAACCGACGCCGGGCGAGAATAACGACACCGGAGCCCCAGTCGAACTGATCTTTCGAACGCGGTTCGATCCGGTGTCGGCGAGGTACAAATTCCCCCGCGCGTCTAGCGAGAGAGCGCTCCCGTACCCGTAACCGTTCAGCGATATTGCCGTGCTTGTCGCCGGGACACCGTCGCCCACGTAGCCCCCGCTTCCGTTTCCCGCGACAGCCGTCATCAAGCCTGAGCTACGGTCTATCCGGTGGATTAGGGAATTACTGGCGAAGTACACACTACCGGCCAGGTCCGTCGCCAGACCAACCGCCGAATACGCTACAGAATTGATCGCGAGACACCCGTCGCCCGCGCTGTCGCTCTGCCCCGGGCAGCCGGAGCCCGTCCCGGCGACATTGTAGAGGTAACTTGTCTTTGGGCTTGCGGGAAGTCCGGGAAATGACCCGCCCGCATACACCATAGTGACCCCCTCGTTAAAGGAAGAGTCGAAAAACAGATTTCCGAGCGAGTCCCTGGCTAGGGCGTTATTCCAGGTCAGTCTGGCCTGCCCGGCAGAGCACCCGGTGAAGCATTGCGAGCCGCCACCAGCAAACGTGCTTATTGTGCCAGTGAGTCCGTTCACCAACCGGATTCGGTCCCACCCCCCAATGTAGATATTTCCAGACCCGTCGATCAGCGCATCCTCGGGAATGTACAGCCCGGCGCCGGTGGCGGGACCGCCGTCGCCAGCGTCCGACTCAGCCCCGTTTCCGGCGACCGTCGCGATTGCACCCGGTTGAATGGTAACTCCCGCGATTGAGACGGGGCTCGATTGAAGGTTGACCGCACGAATACGGTAGTTGTCGGCGTCCACGATATACAGATTTCCGGAGGCGTCGAAACGGACCGCCGTCGGGTAGGACAACTGCGCCGAGGTGCTTGGTCCGCCGTCCCCTGAGAAACCTTCAGTCCCGTTGCCTGCTACCGTCGCAATGTCGCCAGACTGTATGGCAACGCCAGCGATTGTAATCGGCGCCGTCTGGGTATTGACCACCCGAATTCGATGGCCGTCGAACTCAGCGATATATACGTTCCCCTGGCTGTCAACCGACGCGCCGAACGGGCCGTCTAACGAAGCCAGCGCAGCCGGACCACCATCGCCGCTCGACGCTGCGGTCCCATTGCCTGCGATTGTTGTGATCGTCCCTGGCGAAACAGCCATCACCGTGCTTCCCGCCACGGCTGAAAACGTGGCCTGCACAGACGTGTTGTGGGCCAACTCCAGAGCGCACTGGGCCTGCCCCCGACCCGCGCAGTCCTCCGTCCAACCGCTGAACGCCCAGCCCGGATTCGGTATGGCGTTGAGAATGACGCTGGCGGTGTTCGGGTAAGCGAGTTGGCAGCTTGTCGAGCAATTGACCAAGCCGTCGGTGCTGCTTATAGACCCGCTGCCCGCTACCGTGGTCGTTAGCATCGAATCGATGGTTCCTGGGATGGGCGAAAACGTGGCGGTGACCAGCATGTTGTTGACTACGGTAAAAGAGCATACTTGCAGGCCAGTGCATGGTCCGCCCCATCCCGAAAACGCATAGCTGGTGCCGGGAACCTCCGTGAGTGTAACGGAGCTGCCATAGGCGTAAACCGCCGAGCACGTGGCGTAATAGCAGTTGAATCGTCCGTCTTCGCTGGTCACTCGACCGGCGCCGGTCGCCTGAAGAGTTACCAAATACGTGGCCGTGGCTGACGAGTTGACGGTCACCGAGGCCGACTTCGAGCTTCCGTTATAGCTGGCGGTGATCATCACGGCAGTGGCCGTCTGTGGGCTGCTGGCAACCGCCGTGGTCCCGCCGCTCGTAGCGCCCCCCAGCACCGAAAAGCTGGAACTGGGGATGATGCTGGTGGAGGAAGACGTGAAGGTAATGGGCGCCCCGCCGGTGGGAGCCGGTCCGCTCAACGTCACATTGTAAGTGATCGTCGCGCCTGCGTTGACGCTTGATGGCGTCGCGGTGAAGTTGGTGATAACGGGAGCGGAGGCCACCGCGGACACCGCGACCGAGCCAAAGCCCGATGCGGCGTTGTAGACGGACGCACTCGTCGCACTTGGCGTATAGTTCACGGTCAGACTGTCATTGCCGACGGCCAGCGATCCGGCGGGAACGGTGATGGTCGCGGTCCCGTTCGAGAGGGTCGCCGCCCCGGATGTGTAATTGCCGCACGTGAGAACTACCGATCCGGCGGGAGTCGGTCCGCCGCTTGCTCCGGAAACCGATACCACCACCGCGAGCGCATGGGCCGTGGTAATGCTCGCGGGAGCGACCGTCAACAACACCGTGGGCGTTGCCTTCGGCGGTAAAGCAGGCGTGACCGTAACCTGTATTTTCGACGGCTCGGTCGCCATGTTGCCATCGAGATCCATCAGGTGCGTGCCGTACCAGTAAACTCCGGCCGCCGTGGGAGTATCGGTCAACGTCACCGGTGAAGGCCCCATTCCCGAGCCGCTGAGGCTCTCCACATAGACTTTGGTCCATGCCGGCCCGCCCACATCGGGCGCGCGCCATAATTCAGCCTGCGAGAGGCCTTTTCCGTCATAGTCCGTAGCCGAGTACTGGAAAGTGACCGTACCGCCGAACGATGCCGATGCCGCGGTCGCGCCCCAGTTGGAAACCCAGGGAATAGTGTCCTGGATGAGTTGTGACGAGATGGCGTTTTGCGTGCTCGGAAGGGCGCCTAGACACTTCATCGAGTGAAGCATCTGGAGGTGTTGGACAGCGCCTCCGATTGACACGATCCAACAGTCCGAGTTTGCTGTGATCAGCCCATTGGAACTGAGGTAACCGACGGGCAGGTCCGTGAGAGGCGCAGGGCTGTCAGCCGCTGGGACATTTGTCCGGATGGACTGACTGGTGACCTGAACGACGTCATCCGATTGCCCCTGCAATCCGTCCCATGCAGAATATACGTCCGTAAGCACGTCCATTACGGCCTGGATCGGCGTCCCGTTGGTCCGAGCGGCAATGCTCGGGACCGGCGAACCGCTGTAATTGAGGGTTTCAAGCAACCCTGGCCCCGAGTTGATCAGTGGGGCAAGCTCGGATTTATTTGTCGAGGATTTCATCTGGCACGCAACGGACGTGTCCACGTCCCCCACTAACGTCGTCCAGGCGTTGGTGTAGGCAAGCGGGGACCCATTGTGCGGCGTGTCTACCGTAATGACGTTGGCAACGTCGTTCGCATAGGCGCCGGAACCGGAGCCCGGCGCGCAGTTGTTGCCGGAGTATTTCGGGGCGTTTCCATAGTAGTCGTAGCACGCCCATGGCGAAGCCATATTCTCTACATAGGCTCGCGCGTCAAGCCCGCCCATGCTGTGAGCCAGGATGTTGACTTGAGGGACCTGCGTAATAGCGGTGATGTGCTTGATCGCCTGCGAAAGCTCGAACGCCTTGTTTAGTATCGATATCTTCGCGACGTCGGTATTAATGCTACTGGCTGAGATCGGATCGTAGAACGCCAGGACGAAAATTCGGGCGGCGGGATGATTCGTTCGAATGCTATCGTCCGAAACGGGCGTCAGTCCGCCACCTGTTCCCTTCAATGGGTTCGTCTCGATCGAGAAATGCGTCACATTGGCCACTGCGTCATACTGCACCCAAAATACGGTCTTGTCCGGATAGAGATCCGCCGGTAGAGTTAGGAGGGTACTGCCATATAGAGGAACCCAGTCGTCCGCGCTCCCGCACCAACCATGTACGAGGAGAATCGGCCTGCTCGGCGGATTCGTGGCGATCTGAGCCTGCGCGACAGTAGGCCCGGCTAACAGCCCCAACAAAAGAAGGGCGAGCCAGATCTCCCTGCCAGGCATGGCTCGCAGAATGGAACTACTTCCTTCCAGGTTCACAGCCACCTCCGGAAGAACCGCGGGCCATTCAACCGGGATTTCCGCTCTGGCTTCCTGGCCCAAATCGATTGTAACTCCTATCCTTCATCCAACTCCCGTGCGAACCCCTCAAACCCGCCTTGATGCGAGCCGGCCGTGGCCACGCGCGGCAGTTGCCCGTCGGAGTGTTCGGTCCATTCGATCTCGGCCTTCAGCCACAGAACGAATCTCCCCGGCGCCGGACTTGGGTTCAGACTTCCCCGGACCGCACCCGGTGGCGCAGATGCCGGAGTTCGCGGAACGATTCGGTTATGGCGGAGCCCTTGAGGCGCGGGCTCGGCGAGCTGTAGTGGATCGGGACTTCGACGATACGCAGCTTACGGCAGAAGACCTTGATCTCGGTCTGGAAAAAGTGGGCCCGCGAACGAATGCCCCGCTCCAGAACCATCTCGAGCGCGCGGCGCGAGAAAAGTTCGAAGCCGCTGGTCATGTCGGTCTGACGCGTACCGAGCAGAAGGTTCGTCAGCAGCGTGCCGCCGCGGCTGACGATGTAACGCTTAAGGCCTATCTTGGTGGTGACGCCGCCACTGATAAAACGGCTGCCGAAGACGCAATCGTAACCTTGGGCCATTGCGTCAAAGAAGCGCGGCAGGTCTTCGGGCCTATGGCTGAACCCCGCGTCGATCTCGAGAATCCAGTCGCAGCCGGCAGCCAGCGCCTCGCGGTAGCCGCGGATGTAAGCGTCCACGACGCACCGGTTCTCGGGGGCCCATACCACCACCAGGCGCGGCTCCGAGGTGGCATAGGCGCGCAACAGATCGAGGGAATTGTCTTTCGTCGCATGGTCGAGCACGGCGAAGAATTGAACCTGCGGGAACCGGTCGCACCGCGCCAGCGCCTCACGGACGAAACGAACGGCATCCTCACCCTCGTTCGCCATGGGGCAGGCGATGCCGAGATGGATCTCCTTCATCCCACCACTCTCTGGCACGCCGAAAGCCAGGCGCGCATACAAGAGCCCATCTGGTGAAAGTAGGCGCGCGTGGAGTCCGTCCAGATGAACCCGCGCATGTGTTCCACCGCGTCCTCAATCGCGTGGCTCAACGAGGCGTAGGCTTCGGCGTATGTCGAGCCGGAGAGATGCACTTCGCTCAGCCAGGGCAGAAGGTCTTCGAGCGCCATAATGCAGCCCATCTCGTGGGCGGCATCCTTCATGTAGTCGTGACTGTTCCGCCGGTGTTCCGCCACGGGCGTGCCGGCGCGCACGGCGCCGCCGAGGTGCTTGGCGCAAGCCTGAACCAGGTAGCCCGAGAAAATGTCGCCGAAACGGTCAATGGGCATGCCCGCGACCGGATAGCGCATTTTGACGAAGTAGTAAGCGGCGATGGCCTCGCGGCGCAGCGCCGTGTTCTGCGTATTGATCGGCGACCAGGTGTCGCGCGCCAGAACGACGGACTCGCCTTTGAAGCCCGTGACGCGCGGGTTCGCCACCAGCCACGTCATGCCGTCGATATCGGGGTCGATCGTCCAGAGGCCCGCGTTGACGTGGATTTCCGCCGCTTCCGTGCGCCTGTTCGCAACCTCGCCCTTGTTGCGGGCAAAATACGGGTAGCCGCGAGCGTAGATGGGAAGAGGACGCTCGAATTCCAAGAGCTCGCAGATATTGAAGAAGCCCGTGGGCGACGAGGTCTCGACCCACTCGCGGCCGGCCTCGCACACCACGGAATGCGCGGCGAACGCGTCCTCTCCGGCTACGGCGTAGTTATCGTCGTCGATCGAGATGAGGAAATCTCGTCCGGAGCCGAGCGCCATGAGGAAGCCGACGTTGCGCCGGTTGTCGCTGTCATACGGTATCAGCTCGGGCGGAAAACCGATGCGGCGCAGGTACTGCTCCTGCTCTTCAAGGCCGGGACATCGGGTCTTCATACCTTGACTATTCAGACGCCGCGCGCGTTCGAATGTCTCGGCGGGGGTCTTGCGGTCCGGGATGATGATGACTTCCACCTGGTCGAGATGGCCGAACCGCCTGAAGTTCTCGCAGTAACCGTCCAGCGCCTCGGCTTCGAAGATGGTTGTGACTACGACGGTAGCTGTGCGAGCGGACATGGGCTTCATCTATTCTCGATGGAGTCAGGCGGCTGCGCGACAGCTCGAGCGTTCCGAATTATTCAGCTCACGCATCGGCGAATCTCGTAATGCTCCAGGATCTCCTCCCAAAAACCCTGGGCTTTCAAGATCAGCTCCACGGCCTCCCTCACGGCTCCTTCGCCGCCGGCCGCGGTAGTCACAACGTGCGCCGCCGCCTTCACTTCCGGCCTCGCGTTGGCCGGGGCGATGGCCAAACCTACGCGGCGCATGACTACTACGTCGGTCAGGTCGTCTCCAACGTAGGCGACTTCGGCGGGGTCCAGCTTCGCGTCAGCCAGAATTTCCTGCAAGATCGGAATCTTCTCGGTGTGTCCCTGGTAGACATATGCCATCTTGCATTGGCGCGCGCGCTCCTCAACCGCCGGAGACTCGCGCCCGCTGATGACGCCCGTCTTGATGCCTTTCCAACTCATCCACTGAAGCGCCATGCCATCCTGGGCGCCGAATCCCTTGGTCTCCCAGACGGTCCCATCGGGAGCGGGCAGGTTGAAAAGCTTCCCGTCGGTGAGGACGCCATCCACATCCATCAACAGCAGCTTGATGCGCGAAGCTAGCGCGTTGGTGTCCACTACGCCAGCCACTCCGTATGGAATTTCTGCCCGCGCGGCTTGTCCGTGCGCTCGTAAGTGTGCGCGCCGAAGAAATCGCGCTGGCCCTGGAGCAGGTTCTGCGGCATGCGCGCGCTGCGGTAGCTATCGATGTAACCCATGGACGCGCACAGGCCCAGCGCCGGTATGCCCAGCCCGAGCGCCACCGCCACCGCCAACCGCAATTCGCGCCCGAGTTCGTTCACCATTGGCGCGAACTCCGCGGCCGTCATCAGGTTCACCAGGTCGTTGTTCGCCGCGAACGCGGCGCGGATCGGCTCGAGGCTCTTAGAGCGGATAATGCAGCCGCCGCGCCAGATCTTCGCGATCGCCGCGAAATCCAGCGCGTAGCCGTACTCGCGCGAAGCCTCGCGCATCAGCGAGAAGCCCTGCGCGTAGGCCGTGAACGTCGCGAGCTTCAGCGCATCGCGGAGCGTGCCGATCAACCCCTCGCGGTCGCCGCGGAATTCCTTGCCCGGGCCGCCGAGAATCCGCGAAGCCGCCACACGCTCGTCCTTCGCCGCCGAGAGGATGCGGCCCTCAAGCGCCGCGTTGATCGTCGGAATAGCCACGCCCAGGTCGAGCGCGTTTTGCGAGGTCCACTTCCCGGTGCCCTTTTGGCCGGCACGGTCCAGAATCACGTCCACGATGGGCTGGCCGGTATCCGCATCGGTCTTGCCGAGCACGGCCGCCGTGATCTCGAGAAGATACGAGCTCATATCGGTCTCGTTCCACTTCGCGAAGACGTCGCCCATTTCTCGCGCGCTCATCCCGAGGCCCGATTTCATCGCGTCGTAGATCTCGCAGATGAGCTGCATGATGGCGTACTCGATGCCGTTGTGCACCATCTTCACGTAGTGCCCGGCGCCGCCTTTGCCGATATATCCGCAGCACGGCTCGCCATCCACCTTGGCGGCGATGGCGTCCAGAATGGGCTCCACATGCTTGTACGCCGCTTGCTGTCCGCCCGGCATAAGGGCCGGCCCGTGGCGCGCGCCATCCTCGCCGCCGCTGACCCCCATGCCGATGTAATCCACGCCGACAGGCTCCAGTTGCTTGCCGCGGCGGTCCGTATCGGCGAAAAAGGAATTGCCGCCGTCCAGAACGATGTCTTCGGGTTGCAAATGCGGCTTGAGGTCCTCGATAACCGCGTCCACGGGAGCGCCCGCCGGGACCATCAGCAGGATGCGGCGCGGCGTCTCCAGATTGGCCGCCAGCTCCGCGAGCGAAGCTGCCGTTCCGGCCGAAGTGCCCGCGAACGCCGCTTGCGCGGCCTTGGTTTTAGCGGGGTCGAGGTCGAACCCAAGGGGTGCGAATCCCTTGTCCGCCATGTTCAGAGCCAGGTTTTGCCCCATCACGCCGAGGCCGGCGATTCCAATTTTGTATTGAGTCATGCGCGTATGCCGGGAGGGCCGATTCCGCCACGCTACAATCGGACTGTGCTGGAGCGCGTGGCCCGGTTCATCACCCGTTATAGCATGGTGCGCCAGGGCTCTCGGGTCGGCGTAGCGGTCTCGGGCGGCGCCGATTCGGTGTGCCTCCTGCACGCTCTGGTGGAACTCTCGCCGCGCTGGGACGCGCGCCTGAGCGTGTTGCATCTGAACCACAAGTTGCGCGGCGAGGAATCGGATCGCGACGAACAGTTCGTCCGCGAACTGGCGGCCCGGCTCGGCCTTCCCGTCGTCGTCCGCGCGTGGGAACGTCCGGCGTCCGCCGGGACGGATAGCGCCAACCTGGAAGAGGCCGCCCGCGAGGCGCGGCTGGCGTTTTTTTCGGAGGCCATCTCCTCCGGCGCCGTGGATGTGGTCGCTACCGGGCACACGAAGTCCGACCAGGCCGAGACCGTGCTCTTCCGTTTTCTGCGCGGCGCCGGCACGGCGGGCCTGGCCGGCATCCGGCCCGTAACGTCTAGCGGCCTGGTGCGTCCGTTACTTGCGGTGGATCGCCCCGAAGTCGAATCATTTCTTCGCGAGCGCGGCATCCCCTGGCGCGAGGACGCCACCAACGCCAGTCCCCGGTTCGCGCGCAACCGCATCCGCCATTCGCTGATTCCCCAACTCGCGAGCGAGTGGAACCCCGCCATCACATCCGCCCTGGCGGATACCGCCGACTGGGCGCTGGCCGAAGAGTCCTACTGGGAGGCGGAAATCGCCCGCCTGGAGTCCGCTTTCACACCCGATGGCCAGGGCGCGCTCGTGGTCGGCCTCGAGGATCTCCACAATCTGCCCTTGGCAGTTGCGCGCCGCCTGGTCCGGCAGGCCATCGAGCGGGTCAAAGGCGACCTCCGCGGCGTCGATTTCCAGCATGTGGCCTCGATTCTCGATCTGGCCGCCACTACCGAGGGACACGGACGCCTCCAGGTCCCCGGGGTGGATGTGTTGCGGTCGCTCGATTGGCTTCGTTTCGCCCCAGCCGGCTCGCTCCTCCGGGAGCATAGGGATTACCGCTTTTCCATCCAGGCTCCAGCGAGCGTCGTACTCCCCGGCTCGGCCGGCTCCATCCATCTGGAACTTATTGAAAAATCGGCATCCGGCGATAGGGTGTATAATAGCAGCACGGATTGGCTGGAGTGGCGCAAGCTGTCCGGCCCCCTCGTGTTGCGGAATTGGAGACCTGGCGACCAGTACCGGCCCGCGGGAAAATCCGGCGACGTAAAGATCAAGACTCTGTTTCAGGAAGATCGAATTCCGCTCTGGGAACGCGGGCGGTGGCCGGTTCTTCTGGCTGGGGCCTTGATCGTATGGGCCCGGCGCTTCGGGCCGGCCGCGGGGTTCGCCGCGGGCGGCGGCTCCCAAACGGTTCTCGCGATTCGATATTCCGGCGGCGGCGCGTGATCCTGGGAAGATTCGGGAATCGGAACGGAACAACCCGGCGTCTATCGAAGTAGAAGAAGTTGTAAGCCTTTTGCGGAGGTTGTGTGAGTTCCAGCGTTAGGACGTGGCTGTTTTGGGTCTTACTCATTTTTGTCGTCGGGCTTCTGGTCATGGTGTACCACTCCGTGCCCGGCCAGCACGAAGACGCGATTACGTTTACGCAATTCGTCAATCTTGTCAAAGACAGCCAGATTAAGGAAGTCAGCATCACGGCCGATGGCGAGGCCCACGGAATCTACAAGAACCTCGGGAAGTTTGGAACTCAGGTCCCGCCCGCGTACTCGGAAATCTACGGCCAGTTGGTGGATAAGGGCGTCGCCGTTACCTCCAAACCCGCTTCCTCCGGCGGCTGGACCAACATTCTAATCAACCTCTCGCCGTTCATCGTGCTGGCGGCTTTCTGGCTGTTCATGATGCGCCAGATGCAAAGCGGCGGCAATAAGGCCTTGAGCTTTGGAAAGAGCCGCGCGCGTCTGCATTCCACCCAGCAGAAGAAGGTCACGTTTAAGGACGTTGCCGGAGTCGAGGAAGCTAAGGAAGAGCTTCAGGAGATTATTGAGTTCCTGCGCGAGCCGCAGAAATTCCAGAAGCTCGGAGGCCGCATTCCCAAGGGAGTGCTGCTCATCGGACCTCCGGGCACCGGCAAGACTTTGCTGGCCCGCGCCATCGCGGGCGAAGCCAGCGTGCCGTTCTTCTCCATCTCCGGTTCGGACTTCGTCGAGATGTTCGTCGGCGTCGGCGCGAGCCGCGTCCGCGACCTCTTCGAGCAGGGCAAGAAGAACGCTCCCTGCATCATATTCATTGACGAAATCGACGCCGTCGGCCGCCATCGCGGCGCGGGCTTGGGCGGCGGCCACGACGAGCGCGAGCAGACCCTCAACCAGTTGTTGGTGGAAATGGACGGCTTCGAATCCAACGAGGGCGTCATCCTCATGGCGGCCACCAACCGCCCGGACGTGCTCGACCCGGCGCTGCTGCGGCCCGGGCGTTTCGATCGCCGCGTGGTGGTCGGGCGGCCCGATGTCGGCGGGCGCGAAGCCATCCTGCGGGTTCACACCAAGAAGATTCCACTGGGCGATAACGTCGATCTCGCCGTGCTGGCTCGCGGCACGCCCGGCTTGGCCGGCGCGGACCTCGCGAATCTGGTGAACGAAGCGGCGCTGAACGCCGCGCGCCAGAACCGCAAGGTCGTCATGATGACCGATTTCGAAACCGCCAAGGATAAGATCCTGATGGGCGCCGAGCGAAAATCGCTCATCCTCAGCGACGCGGAAAAGCGCAACACCGCGTATCATGAAGCCGGCCACGCGCTGGTCGCGGCCGTGCTTCCGAACGCCGACCCGTTGCACAAGGTCACCATCATTCCGCGCGGCATGGCTTTGGGCGTCACCATGCAGTTGCCCATTGACGACAAGCATTCCTACAGCCGCGATTACCTGCTGGCGCAGCTCGCCATTCTGATGGCGGGGCGCATCGCCGAAGAGCGCTTCATGCAGCACATGACCACGGGCGCCGGCAACGATATCGAACGCGCCACGGACCTGGCCCGCAAGATGGTCTGCGAGTGGGGCATGAGCGAGCTCGGCCCGCTCAGCTTCGGCAAGAAGGAAGAGCAGATCTTCCTCGGCCGCGAAATCGCCCAGCACCGCGATTACAGCGAGGAGACCGCCGTCCGCATCGACGAGCAGGTCAGGAAGATTGTGCAGGGCGCGTACGATACTTCCGCGGCGATCATCGGCGAACGCGCGGAAGCGCTCGTCAAAATCGCCGAAACGCTGCTCGTACGGGAGATCCTCGACGGCAACGAGGTCATGCAGATTATCCGGGGCGAGACGTTGGCTCCCTTCACCTCGGCCTCCGGCCCCAAGGATTCCGGCCCCGGCGTGCAGCAAGTAATCCGCCCGGAAAGCGGACGCCGCGTTACCGGGCTCGCGGAAGGCGAGCATCCGCAGCCGGCGTGACCCATAGGCCCGGGCAAGTCCCCCGTTTCCCCACGTACGTTTTCGATCTGGACGGCACGCTGCTGGATTCCGCCGGGGATATCTGCGGCGCGGTCAGCACGGTACTCGAGGCGCACGGCGCCCCGGCCGTCACGTTCGAATTCCTGCGGAGTTATATAGGCAAGCACCTGTGCGAGGAATTCGCGTACATCTTCCCGGCGTACACCCCGGAGCAGATCGACGCGCTGGTTCAGGAGTACCGAGCGGTCTACCCGGCCCGCGGCCACAAGCTGACGCGCATGTATCCGGGAGTGACGGAGACCCTCTCCGCGCTGGGCGGCCGCAAGGCCATCGCCACAACCAAAGGCTCCGCCTCCACCCGCCTCATCCTCGAACAATTCGGCCTGATCCAGTATTTCGATCACGTCCAGGGCACCGACGGCTTCCCCTATAAGCCCGCGCCGGACGTCATTCTGAACGCCCTCGCCGCGCTCGGCGCCCATCCCGCGGACGCGCTCATGGTCGGCGATTCGGCGCCGGATATCCATGCATTCTTGTCAAAGGAGATTGCGTGGCTGATGGCTGCTGGCTATAGTAACAACCATGCGGGATAAAGCCCCGGGGCTGTTCCCGCGGCGGATCTGGATGCCGCAACGACGGGATCCCGGTGAGGGGGTATCCGCACTCTATGCTTGAATAAGCGGAGACGACTGATAGTATTGATTCATGACCGACAGGATGCTGCACGGGTGGACGGATGAAACCGGCCGCAGTGAAGGGCTCTTGCGGCGGACTGCAGGAATGTGAAAAAGCCGGTGACGACATTCATCGCGGGGAGTCATGCAGGAAAACGTCTTTGACAAAAAAGCCGCAAGCTGGGATGAAGAGCCACGCCGGCTCAGAAGCTGGCCCGCGATGTGGCGGAGAACATTATCACCACCGTCCATCCGACCGGAACGATCGGCACATCCTGGATTTCGGCTGCGGCACCGGCCTTATTACCCTTGCTCTCCAGCCCCATGTCCGGAGTATCACCGGCATTGACCTTTCTGCGGGAATGCTCGAAATCCTGAGGGAGAAGGTCCGGGCAGAGGGGCTTGCCAATGCCAGGGCACTTCAGTGTGATGTCGAGCGGGGTGAGTTGCCGCGACAACCGTTGTCCTCTCCTGACCTTCACTCTGCCGTCGGTCACCTATCGAGTCATCTTCTCATCGTTCAGGCTGGAGTTTGACCTGGAACCGTTACATGTTGCCGGCAGTTCTATATTGTTGCAGGCGCTTGACAAAAAAAGAGGGGGCCTTCCAGGGTCCCCTTAATCAAATGATGGAGGGTGGTTGCACTACCAGTCTTCTTTCTGCTTTTCAGCCAGCTTCTCAAGTAGACCTCGGGCTGGTCAGCTTCTGGATTTCCTGATCCGTGTAGCCCAATGCCCTCAGGTTCAGTACGCCGTTGGGCGTGTGGCAGTTGTTCGCAGTGAGAGGGCCTTTGTCTTGCGTCACCAGGTGGCTGCTGGCGAAATAGATGGTCTGCCAGCCGGGTACGGGCCTCGTATTTCTCGATGCCGAGCGTCTTTGCGCCGAAGCTACACCGGCCAGGGTATCGCCGGTCGCCATCGGTGGGGCGAAATCCATGGAGAGCAGCTTCCCGGTCTACTCGTTGTAGTATGCCTTACCCTGGTAGATCTTGAAACGGGTATATCTTGCTCTTGATTGTCATCCTTGCTCCCCTTGGGGCCGATGAAGTGGGGGATGTTCTCTACGGTCCCGTTGTACCAGGCATACACCGGGGTTGTCTCGTTGGCCTCTTTTTTAAGCGTGGTAGGCTCGTAGAATTTGTCCGTCCCTGTTGCCCATATGGTGAAGTCCTTTGCAAAAGCGCCGCCGGTGCGTGGTGATGTGGCAGGTCTGGCAGGCGATCCTCGCCGTGTGGCGGTTATAGTCGGCATCCTTGTGCGGGCTGTCGCCGTGACAAGTCGGCGCAGGAGAGCCGCACGCCGTCGTTGGCCCAGTTGTTCGGGTCGAAGCCGGTCGGCATCCGGTGGTCTCTTCGTCTTGTGGCAGTCGACGCAGACCATCCCCTTGGCGGCATGGGCATCGTTATCCTTGGTAAATAGGAATCCCCGTTTTGACGAGGACCCCGCCGCCCGCCGATTCATGGCAGGTCATGCAGTTCTTTACGGACGGCTGGCTATGGCCAGAGCCGCCTTGACGCTGCGGTCCTGGCCCATTACGACTCGGCCCTTGTTCATCCTTGAGGCTTTGCGCTGCCTGAAGTCGTAATCGCGAGGAATGGCAGACAAGGCAGTCGACTGACGTTTCCGCAGCCGGTCCGGTGCTGCCGACGTCGCTGATAGTCGATCGCCCGGGTCCCCGGATGGCAGGTGTTGCAGCCGGTGAATTTGGTCTTGCCGGCGGCGTTTTTCGGTGTCTCCTTCAGGTTGTTGACGATGTCGTTGCCGTTACAGAAGGTGTAGATCCCGGTTCTTCATGCCGTATTCCTGTTCAGGGTCAATATTGTCAACATTAGTAACCTTTGAGGCGTGCTTCCAGTGAACGGTATCGAGAAATTCCTTCGCCACGCCGGGGTGACATTCCTCGCAGGTTGCCGGCCCCTTGTAGCCGTTCTTCTCGATGTATTCCCTGCCGGGATGATCCTTGGCGAATGCGTTTGAAGCAAATAACAGTGCCACCAGCAATCAAATGCTAAAGAAGCGTATCATTTTTCCCATGTAAATGTCATGGGGTGTGAAGTCAGATAACCCGGTTCAGCATCCGGCCGTTTTTCTGAAGTAGGTGCTCACGTTTTTCCCGTCCTTTGTTCATACTTGCACCTGATTTCATCTCCTTCGACAATCCTGTGGTCCTTGAATTTGTCGAGGGTCAGGTCATCGTTGACAATGATGGTGACAGGTTGCTCTGTCTTGTTGTCCTTCAGGACTACGGTAGCGGTTTTCGCATCCTTGCCGGCGATATCGATCTTTGTAATCACCCCGATCATCTTGGTCTCGTCTGCATGGGCTACCCTGCTGAACGAGACGACGGCCAGGGCAATGAGAGTGACTGCTAGTGCAACGGAAACTGCTTTTTTCATAATGATTCTCCTCTAGTGAGATAAGGGGAATCGGTTATTTATTCAGCTCCTGGTTTGGCTGTCCGCGATCGGGGATTTGGTTCCAACCACGAGGCTTCAGCCCATTATACATTATACCTACCCACATAACGGACTTTGACTAGAAGTGGACCTCGAATGTCGCGTAGAGGTCTTGGGCGTTATTAAGCGGCGTAAGCATCTGGGCATTCGGGCGGATGTTCAAGGCGGAAATTTTTTCCGGGCCGCCGACCCAGTTGTTGCTCCCAGTATAATCAAAGTCGTAGTACTGGTAACCGACGCTGAAGAAGGCCTTGCTGACATAAGATGAAATGGGCTTCAGAGGGAGTTCCTGGATTATATAACCTTCATAGACATTTCCTCTGGTGCCGACCTTGGAGGTCCACATGTCATCGGCTGCCGGGGCGAATGTTATCCAATCTTTGGAGCCGTGGTTGAATTCGAATCCCAGCTTGGTGCCGGTCTTCTCTATATCGTAGCGTCCTCCCACGTAGATGGCATAGCCGGTTTTGGCCGATTTTCCATGGCCCTGGTTATAGAGCAGGCCGACTCCCGGGGTGTTGGGCGCCATGCCGGCAAAGGGGTAAAAGAGGTTGTCGTTCGGATGAGTTTCGCTTATAGCACCGTTGATGAACCAGTTGAAAGAGCCGATACCGACATTTTTGACTTTCCCGATGAAGTCGAGTCCGAAACCAGTCGATATCACCGAGATCAACCGACGGTCCGGTACCCGCATAGGGACCGCTCAGCATGACCGGCGAATTGAAGATGTTGAAGCCCCGGTTATACTGGAGCTCGGCCCTGAGGGCATCGGTGTTGCCATAGGGGACAATATTTACGCCGGAACATGTCGGTATTTCGGAGTCCGTTGCCTTCTGTTGTCTTTTTTTTTTTT
>CAWAOP010000011.1:0-33497 GCA_963783505.1 Terriglobia bacterium
CCTTTCCATACCGGGTCCGATTGAAGCCCAGTTCGAGCATCACCGCGTACACCACGGCGACTGATGTAGTCGAGAGAGCCACTCCTGCCAGCCAGCTCGGTCGCCACGGCCACTTCAGGAGATAGTGCGAGACCATGGTGGCCCCCAAGAACGGGGCAAAAAAACCGACCAAGCCGACGCCGAGCGACTCCTTCCACTTTGCCCGGAAGACGTCCGGGTCCAGTTCGGCGCCCGCCAGGAACGTGAGCACAATAGCTCCGGTCCCGGCCAGGAAGGTTATCCACGGGGCCTTCGCGCCCAGCGCCTCGCCGCCGACAAACGCTCCTATGGCCAACTGCGCTACCGTGCCAACCACGATCTCGGAAAGCGCCGTTGAGATTCTCAGCCAGTTCGCGATAAGCACCGCGACCAGCGCGAGCAAAAGCCACAAGGCCGCCAGGAACCACACCTGTTCCACGAAACAGTCTCCTATTCGGTTGTTTTCGGCTTTGCTTGGGAACCGGCCTGGCCTCCCACAGCAAGAACCGCTGTAGGAGTTATTGGCCGCGAGGAACGGCGTTAAGCGAACTCCACCGCTGATACCATACACATCATAACCGAATTGCAGCGCCGTTCGGCTCCGTCCGCGGGAGCTGTCCGCGGGAGCGGCATATGAGGATCGCGATCCTCTCGGACATTCACGCGAACATGGAAGCGGTTGAAGCCATCGGGGAATCCTGGGACCAACTGTGGGTCTTGGGCGATGTGGTCAACTACGGTCCAAACCCCGCCGAGGCGGTGGATTTCGTGCGCGATAACGCCGCTATCGTAGTTAGCGGCAACCACGACTACGCCGTTGCGAATGGCGTTCAACTCGCGGTGCTCGGCGCCGTTCCGCGAAATGGCGCGCGCCATGCAGGAGTACACCGAGTCCGTTCTGAGCGAGGACCGGAAGTCGTTTCTGCGGCAGCTTCCGCAAACGGCGCGAGCATCGGCGGGAGGCCGGCGTTTCTTCCTCTGCCATGCCACGCCGTCGGACCCGCTGTACGCTTATATGCCGAAAGACGCTTCGGAGTGGGCCGCCGAAGCCGCTACGGCCGATGCCGATTTCATACTGGCCGGCCACACGCACAATCCGTTCATTCTGAACGCCGCAGGCTTGCAGGTTGCAAATCCAGGAAGCGTCGGCCAGCCGAAGCATGGCCGCCCCGAAGCCTGCTATGCCCTGTGGGAGGACGGAGTCTTTACCTTCAGGTCTCATGCGTATGACGTGGAGAAGACCGTCAGTAAATTGAGAGCGCTGCCCATTGAGCCGCGGATATCGAGGGCCTTGGCCGAAACCCTGATGACTGGCAGGGGTCCGGCGGTTGTCACTGATTGCAGGAAGAAACAGGTAGTGTAGTATTAAACCCGATGGCCATAAACGCCGATAGACCTCAGCAGTGGAAGAAAGACATCGACGCGTCCGTTGATCTGTTCAACCGGTGGTTCATCAAGTTCGCCCCCAAGACGTACCGGGACACGCGGGTGAAGACAACGGAATTCGTGGCGGAGGCCTTAACGCTTACCAACGACTTGTGATCGATCACGCCCGAGGTTCTCGCGGAGCATCCGAACGTGCTCCCGACATTGCGGATGGCAACCGCGCCGCCGCTCGCACGCGACCGGCTTGTGGGTCTGGCCTACACCAGAAAGAATCTCGTTCTCGTCATGGAGGCCGGAGGAATTCCTCCGCGCCTCGACAACGCCGTCCTCAGGAAGGAACTCTCTAACATCTGCTCGACCCTTCAGCAGCTCTTGGACAAGGACATCTTCCCCTGGCTTGACGCGCGAGGATCTCCATCTGCCAGCGAGAGGTATCGCGCCTCAACGATCATCGCGGATCGCCTGTGCGGAGCGATGGCCGACCCCATCGTGCGGAACGCCCAGGAACAGCGGCAACTGGCGCTCATCGAGGCGTACCTGAAGGGGAAGGGCTACCGGAGGAAGGCCCCTGCCGGCCCTCTCGTGGACATGGAACCGGGGACGTTCGCGTTCCGGGTGAACGTGCCGGTCGGGTCCGCGCGGAAGGTGAATATCCCCATCGACGCCGTGATCCAGCCCAAGGTCCCCCGGAAGGGGAGAATCCCGATTCTGATCGAGGCGAAATCCGCGGGCGATTTCACCAACACGAACAAGCGGCGGAAAGAGGAAGCGACGAAGATCCACCAGCTCACCGCGACCTACGGCGACGGCGCCAAGCTCGTCCTGTTCCTGTGCGGATATTTCGACAGCGGCTACCTCGGCTACGAGGCGGCGGAGGGCATCGACTGGGTGTGGGAGCACCGGATCGATGATGTAATGAAATTGGGCATCTGAACCATGGGGGAACACCTGAACACAATGGAGGCGCTGCGGGCCGAGGAGCAGGTGCGGCTCGATCTTCTGAAGTCGGCCGCGGAGCGCAATGAGTGGGGCCAGTTCGCGACCCCGCCCGCGCTCGCCGCGGAGATGGCCGCGTACACGCGGGAACTGTGGCGCGGCCGTGCCGACAAGGTCCGGTTTCTCGATCCGGCGATCGGTACCGGCTCTTTCTTTTCGGCGCTTCGGAAAGCCGGAAAGCCTGGCTGGCTCGCGTCGGCCTCGGGGATAGAACTCGATTCCCAGTTCGCCGATGCCGCCGTTCGGCTCTGGGCAAGTGAAGGCCTGCGCGTGGTCACGGGGGATTTCACCAAACTCCAGCCGCCGCCCGCCAGAGAACGCCCGAACCTGATTCTGACGAACCCGCCCTACGTGCGCCATCACCACCTGGACCCGGAAGACAAGGTCCGCTTGAAAACGATTGCTTCCGAAATCGCAGGCACGGAGGTGAGCGGACTCACCGGACTGTACTGCTATTTCATGATCCTCTCCCACCACTGGCTGGCCGATGGCGGCATCGGCGTCTGGCTCGTGCCCTCTGAGTTCATGGACGTGAACTACGGGAGGGCGCTCCAGCATTATCTGACCGATCAGGTGACGCTTCTCCACGTGCATCGCTTCGATCCCCGGAACGTCCAATTCGAGGACGCCCTCGTTTCGTCGGCCATCGTGGTCTACGAGAAGCGAAAACCGCCGCCGCATCACGAAGTGAAGTTCACCTATGGCGGTTCCCTCCTGAAAACCGACATTTCGGAACTCGTGCCGGTCTGCGCATTGCGGGAAAACAGAAAATGGAGCGGATTCGGACGCGACGCGCGGACCGTGCGCCGGCGCCGCGACGGGTCGCCGACGACGCTTGCCGCGCTTTTCACCGTGAAGCGCGGCATCGCGACAGGCGCAAATGATTTCTTCATCCTGTCCTCTAGCGAAGCGAGGCGCTTGGGCATCAGCGAGAAGTTCCTCAAGCCGGTCTTGCCGAGCCCGCGCGACCTCAGCGAGGCCATCATCGACGCCGACCGGCGGGGATACCCGCGCGTCGAAAATCCCCGCGCGGTCATCGACACCGACATGCCGCGCGAAGAAGTACGGGAGAAGTGCCCCGCGTTGTGGCGGTATCTTAAGCAGGGCGAGGAGCAAGGAATTCCCAAACTGTACCTCGCAGGCAAGCGGACACCCTGGTACCGCCAGGAACAACGGCCGCCCGCGCCATTCCTCTGCACGTACATGGGTCGCGGCGGGAAGGACAAGGCGCCGTTCCGCTTCTTTTGGAACCGCTCGCGCGCCACCGCCACGAACGTGTACCTATTGCTTTATCCGACTGGACAGCTCCAAGCGTCGCTCGACAGAGATCCGTCCCTGTATCGGACAATCTTCGATCTGCTTCGCGGTATAGAATCGCGGGCGCTGCTTGATGAGGGCCGGGTTTACGGAGGAGGCCTCCATAAACTCGAACCCGCCGAACTCGGCAACCTCGATGTCTCCAGCTTTGTGGAACAGCTCGGCATTCATATTCCACGCCAGGAGCGGCTGTTCACTTAAGAAGGCCAAGGTCGTAGTCGATGGAGCGAACTTCGGTTTCGAGCTTCGAAGGCTGGATTTCCGCTCTTGTGCGGTCTGCGCCGGCGGTTGCGTCGAAGACGTAGTAGGAATATAGTGAGGCTTCGCAAGTTCGTGGTGATGGGGCCTCACCGCTAACCGTCTCGGACAACCGGGAACGATAGCTCCTACCTTCGGGTAGGAGCTTTTGATTTATGGGCTCGATGATTTGCAGGCGCTAGATTACATATCCGGAGAACGTTCTCATGAGCAAAATCGCAGAAGTGATTGGAAGAGAGATTCTCGATTCCAGAGGGAACCCTACCGTGGAGGCCGACGTCATCCTCGCTGACGGAACCATGGGCTCCGCCGCAGTGCCCTCGGGCGCTTCCACCGGCGAGAAGGAGGCCGTGGAGCTGAGAGACGGCGACAAGGCCCGCTACGGCGGGAAAGGCGTCGCCAAAGCCGCCGCGAACGTCAACACCGTCATTCGATTCGCGGTGGTCGGCCTGAACGCGACAGACCAGCGTGCGGTCGATGCGGCGATGATGGAGGCGGATGGTACGCCCAACAAGGCCAATTTAGGCGCCAATGCCATCCTTGCCGTGTCAATGGCCACGGCCCGAGCCGCTGCGAGCGCGCACGGCCTTCCGCTCTACCGTTACCTGGGAGGAGCGAACGCGCACACGCTCCCCGTGCCTTGCATGAACGTCCTCAACGGCGGAAAGCACGCCGACAACACCGTGGATTTCCAGGAGTTCATGATCGCTCCGCATCATGCGCCCTCGTTCGCCGAAGCCATCCGCATGGGCATGGAAACCTTCCACGCTCTCAAGAAAGTGCTGAATGGAAAGGGCTACAGCACAGCCGTCGGGGATGAGGGTGGATTCGCTCCCGACCTGAAATCCAACGACGAAGCCGTTGAGTTGATTCTGGAAGCCATCGTCAAGGCCGGCTACAAGCCCGGCGAGGACATCTCGATCTGCCTGGATCCGGCCGCGAGCGAAATGTGGGACGACGGGAAGTACGTCCTCTTCAAGTCCACCAAGAAGGCCATTTCGTCCCAAGAATTGATTGGAGTTTGGGAGTCGTGGGTAAACCAGTATCCGATCATTCTGATCGAGGACGGAATGGGCGAGAACGACTGGGATGGCTGGCGGGATCTGACCTCGGCGCTTGGCTCGCGGATCGAGCTGGTGGGCGACGACATCTTCTGCACCAACCCGCGCATTCTCAAAGAAGGTATCGATAAGGGCATCGCAAACGCGGTCCTCATCAAACTGAATCAGATCGGCTCGGTGACCGAGACTCTGGATACCATTGCCTTGGCCTACCGCAATAACTATCGTTGCTTCGTGTCGCACCGCTCCGGAGAGACGGAAGACACGTTTATCTCGGATCTGACGGTCGCAACGGGGGCTGGCCACATCAAGACCGGCTCCGGGTGCCGAAGCGAACGCGTGGCCAAGTTCAATCAATTCCTTCGAATCGAGGAGCGGCTGGGATCGCAAGCCGAATTCGCCGGGCGGTCGGCCTTTGGACGCTAATGACGCCGGTCGAATTGCCTTGAGGCCAGTCTTCGGAAGGCGATGCGCCCATTTTTGCAACTGTGCGCATCGCCTGATCGGAACGCCTACGGCCTGATGATGTAGTCCGGCCAGCAGCCGAAATCGCCGTCAAGACCGGTCAACATGTCCACGGCTCTGTTCACTACGACTGGCGTCCCGCTTGCTGCCGTCTGCGCGAATTTCGGGTCCATGATTTTAGCGATCTGGTCGTGTACGCCTGCCAGGTGCGCCTTGGTTTCGCGGTCGGTGGTCTTGGCTTCGGCGGCGGTGACGGCGCCGTCCAGGTCGCGCAATTCGGCGCGGTAAAACGGGCGCTCATCGCCGCTGGCGGTCGCGGAGGCCGCGGCCGTGGAATTGATCTTGGTATTCGCCAGATCGAGATAGGCGCGCTGCAAATTGCGGCGGTAGGCGTCGATTCTGACCTGCGGAGCGTCCAGTTCCTTCCAGATGCCCTTGCGGACAGCGGCCAGAAAATCGGCGGGGCCGTAAGCCGTAGCGCCGCCTGACGCCTCCTGCTCCACGAGGCGCGCGAAGCGCGGGCCGCTCAGCAGATTGGTCATGACGCTCGACTGCGCCGAGCGCACGCGCGAGAGCGCGCCGGTCACTTCGATGCGGCCGAGCACATCCCGGTCCAGCGCCCACGCGGGCGTTGCGAAGGCGTTGTCATTAATGAACTGCACGGCCTCCATCTGCCGCGCGCGCGACACCGGCGTGAAGATGGCGCCGGCCTGTCCGACGTACTTCTCGCGGGTGAGGAAGCCGCCTACGATTGCCGCTACGTGGTTCATCTCCAGGGTCCACTGGCTCAACACGCGGCCGTACATCTCATCGAGGTCGTCGTATGGTTCGCCGTCCTTGTGCGCAGTGGCGGGAATCAGCAGCTTCACGGTGCGCTGCAGGTTCTTCAATCCCAGCGCCGTGGATTTGATCGCATCGGCGTCGCCGACAGCTTCGGTCAATTCGCCCGGATCGGAACCGTTCGATTTCGAGGAACTGAAGCGAAGCCACGGCGTGGCGTCCTGCTCGCGCGCCCACTGATCGAGCGTGGGTTTTTCGTCATCCGGCGCCTTCGTTCCAGCGATCGGAGTATAGCCCCACTTGGCGGCCCAGATATCGTACGGTCCGATGCGGGGAATCAGATCGTCGATGGCGATCTTGTCCTCGGGCTGCGCGACGTAATTGAACCGGGCGTAATCCATGATCGATGGCGTATGGCCCATTTTCTTGACCCATTCGGGGTCGCGGATCTTATCCTGCGGGTACATGGAGCTGGCCTTCATGTTGTGCTGGAAGCCCAGCGTGTGCCCTACCTCGTGAGCGATCACATACTCGATCAGCCGGCCCATCAGTTCTTCGGGCAACGGCAGTTTCTGCGCGCGCGGATCGAGATGCCCGACCTGGACGAAATACCAGTCGGTCACGAGGTTCATAACGTTGTGGTAAAGCTGGATGTCCGCATTCAGGATCTCGCCCGTGCGCGGATCGTGAATGTTCGGCCCGACGGCGTTCTCCGTGGTGGAGGGCAGCCACCGCACCACCGAGTGCCGCACGTCTTCGCAACTCCATTCGGGATCTTCCTCCGTCGCCGGCGCCTCCTTCGCGACGATGGCGTTCTTGAATCCCGCGGCTTCAAACGCGGGCTGCCAGTCTTCGATGGCCTTCTTGACCCACGGAATCCACTGCTTCGGCGTGGCCGGGTCCACATAGTAGACGATGGGTTTCACGGGCTCGGAAAGCGCCGCGCCGGGATCTTTCTTTTCGAGCCGCCAGCGGGTGATGTACTGGACGTGCGGAGCGCGGTGCTCCTCCTTGCCGTAATCCATCTGCCGGATGCTGAAGTAGCCGACGCGCTCGTCAAACACGCGCGGAGTCATGGGATTTTCCGGTAGTTTCACCATCGAGTGATGCAGCACCACGCTGGCGCTGCCCGGGCGCATCTGCGCGCCGGCCCCCGCCGGGGCAGGAGCCGGCGGCGCGCCCGCGGGGGTCGCCGCGCGAGTGTAAGTAATGGTGGCTTCCGCTTCGATGTTCTCGGGATACGCGGAGATACGCTCGATATACGACCGCGTGGCGTCCACCGCCGTCGCACCGAGCGCCTGGCGCGCGCTGAACTCCTGGACATCGGCCGTGAAGAACTGCGTGACTTCGATGACCGGCGCTCCGTCCGGCGCGAACGCCGCCACGGGGAACGTTCGGATGATGGCGTCGTTGTTGGCGGCCTTGACGGCCGTGGCGATGGGCTTTTTCGGGTCGGCCACCACGCTGTAATCCACTCCGCGCAGGTTGACTTTGTTGCCCACAAGCTCCCAGCGCACGACATGGTCGGTCAACTGGTTGCCGCCATAACCCACGCCGAGCGTCGTCTTGGCGATCTGTGTATTCCACAGGAAGTCTTTACCTAGCTCGGTCTTGGGTATTTCGTAGAAGTATTTCTCCTTGATCTGGTGCACGGTGAAGACGCCTTTCGTGGACTTGGCGTCTCTCGTGATGACCTTCTCGTACGGCTGCGGTTCCTGGGTAGCTGCGGCTCCTCCGCGGCCTCCGCCCGGAGTGGGCGTGGCAGCCTGCGAAGGCGGCTCGGCGGGAACGTCTTGGGCAACTAACACGGCGGCCGGCAGCAGGCACGCCATCAGGGCAAAGCATAGGCGCTTCATAAACACTCCATTCAAAGGAATATGGGCGATATCTTAGCAACCGGCGGCCCAGGATGGAGATTGGTAACCGCAATTGTCGGCTTAGCCGTGATTACGGCCGGCGCAGCCTTTTTGCCGGAAGCGCTACAATCAAAACTCTCGATGACCGAACGTTGGAGCCAGTTCCGGGCGGTGGCGAGAAGGCGCATTCTCCGTGGCGTCACGCGCGGAGGCGTAGTGTTCGGGGCCGCGTCGCTGGCCGTAGGCTTAGGGGCTGTGGCGTCCGCCAACAACCTGCTCTTCCTGATCCTGGCGGCGATGATCGCGACGCTATTGATTTCGGGGCTGGTGAGCCGTTTGTGCCTGGCGGGGCTGGAACTGGATTTTCTGGCGCCGGAGCACATCCCCGCGGGCCGCGGCGTGCCGGGCAAGCTGTACGTACGGAATACGAAGTGGCTGACGCCATCGTTTTCCGTGCGCGTGGAAGCGGTTGGCGCTGCCGGCAGCCCGTCGCTTGAGAAACGGGTCTACTTTCCGCTCGTGGCGGCGGGAGCTACGGTCGAAGCGGCGGTGCAAGTACGATTCCCGAAGCGCGGCGCTTACCGCGAGAATCACTTCGCGTTCTCTACGTCGTTTCCATTCGGGTTTGTGGAGAAGTCCGCGCGCGTCACCTTGACGCGGGAAATGATCGTTTACCCTCGGCTCGACCCGTATCCCGGTTCCGAGGAGCTGCTGGCGGGAATTTCCGGGGAGATCGAGACTCACTATCGGGGCTTGGGCCGCGATTTCTATCGCATCCGGCCCTACGAAGTCCTGGAGAGCGCCCGCCACATCGATTGGAAGGCCACGGCGCACGTGGCCAGCGTGCAGGTGCGCGAGTTCGCGCGCGAGCGCGAGCAGACCGTGGAGATCTTTCTCGACCGCGACGTCCCCCCCGATCACGACGAATGGTTTGAGCGCGCCGTGGATTGCTGCGCGTTTCTGGCCTGGAGGCTCTCGAACCAGGAGGTGTCGGTCCATTTCCGTTCGCAGAATTTCGCGTTCCGGCAACCCGAGGACGGGGATATTTACGCCATCCTGAAGTATCTGGCGCTGGTCTATCCGCAGCATTCCGAAGACGCCGAGCCGCCGCTCGAGGAGGATAGCTACAAGCTCGTGTTCACTCCATCGCCGCGCCGGTTCGAGGAAGCGGGATGGACGGCCGCGCGCTTTCTCGACGGGGCGTCCTTGCCGGCGGCCGATCCGCCGGCGGATGTGAATTGAGGATGGCGAAGGACCGGCTGTATCCCGCTCTATGCGCCGCCCTGGTTGTGGCCTGCGTGTTCGCCACCGTCCCGCGCCTGGAAATGGGCTTCAACGACGATTGGTCGTACGCTCACAGCGCGCGCGCGCTGGCGATGGCCGGCAGAATCACCTATGACGGCTGGGGCCAGCCCATGCTTGGTTTCCAGGCTTTCTGGGGAGCGGCGCTGATTCGGCTGTTCGGCTTCTCCTTCACGCTTCTCCGGCTCTCCACACTGCCTTTCGCCGCGGCGTGCGCAGTTCTGGCTTACCTGCTGGGGCGCGAAGCCGGGCTCGAAGAGACCTGGGCGATGTTCGGCGCGGCCGTTTTCGCGCTCTCGCCGCTGTTCATCCCCATGGCGGCTTCGTACATGACCGATGTTCCAAGCGTGTGCTGCTGGCTGGCATGCAGTTGGCTCGGATTGCGGGCCGTGCGGGCGGAGCGCGCCGCGCCCGCAATGTGGTGGTTAGCGGCGGCGGCGTTCGTGGGTTTCCTGGGAGGAACCATCCGGCAGGTGGTATGGACAGTGCCGCTGTGGACGCTCGCCGTGGCCGGCTGGCGCAGGCGCAAAGAACCCGCGGTGGCCGCCGCGGCGGTCCTGCTTTGGCTGGCCACAGCCGCCGGCGCGGCGCTGTGCCTGCGGTGGTTCATGAGGCAACCCGGCGCCGGCTTAGGTATTTACGCTTGGGCGGGTTACACGTGGATCGACTATGCCCGCGACTGGCTGGAGTCCGTTTTGCTGATCGCCGTTGGGTCGCTGGTGTTTATACTTCCTGTACTGGCGCTGTTTGTCGCGACCTGGCGCGAAAGCCTGCGCCATCCCCGCACGCCGATCGTCGCCGCGCTTCTCACCGGCGCCCTGATCGGCGGAGTGGTCTGGGGCTTCGACGACGACGTCCTTCCGGGCAATATCGTGACGCACAACGGGATTCTATACGAGGGGCTGGAGGCGTTAGGCTCGAAACCCGTGCATCTGCCCGATGCGGCTTTGTACTTTTTGGCGGCGGCGGTTGCGGTTTGCTCCGCTCTCGCCGGCGCGGCTGCGGCGCGGAGTTTCCGGGCGTGGATGCACGAGGGGCGAGGCTGGAAGGGACTAACCCGAAGCGCCGGCGGCCTCGGCTGGGTGCTGCTACTCTACATACCGCCGTGCCTTGCGTACGTCGCGGTCACGGTGTACCGCGGCTACTTGTTCGACCGGTATGTGCTGCCTCTTCTTCCCGCCATCGCCATTCCGCTATTACGGATCGGGCCGCGCGGCGGCCGTAATCCGGTCCCCAAGGCCGCCTGGGCATTTGTAGCACTACTCGCACTCTACGGCGTGGCCACGATGCACGATTACCTGGCATCCGAACGAGCGAGACTGGAAGCCGCCACTCGCCTGACCGCCGAGGGCGTTCCGCGCAACCGGATTAGCGCGGGGCTTGAGTACGACGCCTGGACGGAACTCGGACACTCCGGCCGCATCGCGGATCGGGATTTTCCCGATGAGAACCAGCCCGCCTACCGGGCTCTGGCGGACCGGTATCCGGTGTTCCCGCCGTATTGGTTCTGGGCTCACACGCCGAGCGTCGAGCCGGTCTATATCGTAAGTTATTCGCGTTTGAGCCAGCTTCACGATCTGGAGCGATTCCCGCCCATCGGCTACACGGCCTGGCTGCCGCCGTTTCACCGGCAGGTTTTCACGGAGGCTTCCCGGCACACCGGAGCTTCACGGCAGTAGAAACCGTCGAGGCGCAGAAAAAATGGGCGGGCCTTGAGAGGCCCGCCCGCAGGAACTACTTTCGGAGAGCGGAATGTCGCGATCCCGCTCTCGTCAGAATCAGTAGTTATCCACAGTGAGAATGCACGTTGTGGTATCGGAAGATCCGTTCGAATCCGTCACCTTGGCCGTAAAGACATACGTGCCGGCCTTGCTGGGAGTGCCGTAAACCTTGCCGGCCCCGCCGTCCAGAGACATGCCGGGAGGCAGTGAACCGCTGCCAACCGAGTACGAGTACCTACCCGAGCCGCCCGTGGCGTTCAACTGGCTGGAGTACCCGCTGCCGACTTTGCCCTTGGTGGCGCCGCAAGTACCGGGCCCCAAGTTGACGGGCGGCGATTCCACTTTGATGGTGCAAGTGGCGGTTGCGGTGTCTCCGCTGGTATCCGAGACTTGCAACTGGAAGCTGTAAGTACCCGCGGTGGTCGGAGTGCCGGTGATGACGCCGGTCGAGGAGCTCAGCGAGAGTCCCGGCGGGAGTGACGAGCCGCTCTGGCCCCAACCGCCGTACTGATTCACGATCGAGTAGGTAAGCTTGCCGGACCCGCCGCTCGCAATATCGTTGGCGGTGTAAGCAACGCCAAGCGTCGCGCTGGCCAGACTGCAGCTTCCGCAATTCAGGGTCAGCGGGACGCCGATCACAACGATGGAACACGTCGCCGTGTCGGTGTGATGTTGCGAGTCGGTCACTTGGAACGTGACGTTAAAGGTCCCGACGGCCCCGGGCTTTCCGCTGATCAGGCCGGTGGAGCTTAGCGTGAGCCCGGCAGGAAGCGAGCCCTGGGAAATAGAATACGTGTAGGGGCCGCTGCCGCCAGTGACGGAAAGCTGGGCGCTGTATGGGCTGCCCGCCGTCGCCTTGCCGGCGCCGCACGGGCCGCAATTCAGAGTCACTATGCTACTCGCGACCGTAATGGTGCAGTTGGCCGTATCGGTAGCCTTGCTCTTGTTGTCCGTGACCTGCGAAGTGAACGTGTACGTGCCGGCTTGGGTCGGAGTGCCGGTGATGACGCCAGTCGAGGAGTTCAGCGAGAGCCCCGGTGGGAGCGGCGAACTGCTCTGGCCCCAACCGCCGAAGCCGCTCGACTGGCTCACGACCGCGAACGTGTAGCTGCCGCTGCCGCCGGTGACGGCGAGTTGAGCGGTATAAGAGGAGCCTACGCTGGCTTTCACTGTGCTGCCGCAAGTACCGCATTCCAGATCGAGCGAGGCGCCGGTCACGTGGATCGTGCAGGTGGTTTGATCCGTGTTGCCGTTCGAATCCGTGACTTGGATGGTGACGGTGAAAATGCCCGCCGTCGTCGGCTTGCCGGTGATTTGGTTTCCGGACAAGATCAAGCCGGGCGGCAGGGAGTTCTGGATCACTTTGTACGTGTACGGCGCGGTTCCGCCGGTGGTGGACAAGGTAACCGAATACGAAGCACCGACCGTCGTGTTGCTCGCTCCGCAGGTTCCGCACTCGATATCAAGCGGCACCGCAAAGACCTGAATCGTGCACGTCGCCGTGTCGGTGGCGCCGGTGGCGTCAACCACCTTCGTCGTGATCGTGTACGTGCCCGCCTTAGTGGGCGTGCCGGAGATAATCCCGCCGGTCGTGTCCAGCGATAGACCGGGCGGGATGGTTCCGGTGTACGTGAACGTATACGGCGTCTTTCCGTTGAAAACGGTCAGCTTAGCGGTGTAAGAGGTTCCCACCGTCGCGTTGCTATTGTAACCGCACGTTCCGCACTCCAGATCGATGGGCGGCGGACCTTCCACCTTGATGAGACAGGTGGCTGTATCCGTGGCGCCGTTGTTATCGGTTACTACAGCCGTGTATGTGTAGGTTCCAGCCGTTGTCGGCGTACCGGATATAATCCCGGCGCTCGGGTCGAGCGTCAGGCCCGGCGGCAGCGAACTGCCGGATGCGAGCGCGAAGGTGAACGGAGCGGCTCCGTTGGTTACCTTCAGCGTCGAGGTATACGACGAGCCAACCGTTGCGTTGCCGGCAGTACAACTGCCGCAATCCAAATCAATGGCCGGAACAATTGTAACTGTGCACGTCCCCACCGTGGCGCTGATGTTCGCCACCAGAACGAGGCCGGAGATGGCATGTACGCTGATGTACTTATACCCGGAGATTCCAGTCAGCGTGATAGGCGTTGCATCGGTGGTCTGATTCGTGGAAAACAGCGGCGTGCCGAGCGAGCCTGGCGTATTCGAGCCGTAGATATTGTAGGACTCGCCGGACTGAACGTCGGTGACCGTGATGGTGACCGCGCTGGGATTCGCGGCGTTCAATTTGGAGATATCGAACTGGACAAAGTGCGAGGAGTCAATCTCGTTATGCGAGGCGCCGTACACTCCCAATCCGTAATCGTCGCCACTGCCGATAGTCCCGTAAAGCATCATCGGGGAACTCGAAGTGGAATAACCGTAGGCGACGATCGGAATAGCGCCGGACGTGTATGTCTGTGAATTCCCTAGGAAACCGGGATTCGATGCGAGATTCCAAACCACGTTCGCGCCGGAGCATGTCGAAGCGCAGGTCGAAGTCGCGGTGGCGTTGCTCGCCCCCTTATCCGTCACCTGGATAGTGAATCCGTAAGCGCCGGCAGCGGTGGGCTTGCCGGTGATTGTGCCGGTGGTTGTGTTCAGCGTCAGGCCGGGCGGGAGGGCGCCTGCGGTCACGGCAAACGTGTATGGGCCAACTCCATTCGCGACCACGACGGCGGAGTTGTAAACGACGCCCACTTCGCCGGTGGCTGGCGGGCACGCCAGACCGAGAGACGGAGGACTCGAGTTCCCGCCAGAGTTGCTCGGAGGCGTCCCGTACAGCCCAAAGTCGATGTCCACGACAGTGTTAGCGCCGACAGTCACCACCTCGGTGACCGTAAGCGACTCCGACGTCGAGTACGGGCCGGCGCTGACTTGATTAAAACCGTTGTCCGTAATCGATCCGATCAGAGAGCCCGTCCCGAAGGCCGTGTTCGTGCTGTCGGCATAGCCGGTGAAGACGGCCGATTCGGTCCCCGCGGCCAAACTGGTGGTCTCCACCAGGATAAACGGGGGATCTGCGGAAATACCGGTTTGAGAGAACTTGGCCGTGAGCGTGCCGCCCGTCCCTGTCGTCGACAACGCGTTCAAGCCCAAGTCAACGGCGCCTAAATAGTTCGCATTCGGCGAAGCCAACCCAATCGCCTCGAGAGAGAAGGCCCCTATCGTGCCCTTCCAGTCGATAATCCCGGTCGGCGGATAGACAAGTGAGGTGGTCGAACAACTGCCCGTACAGGTGACATTGTTGTTGAAATCGATGGTCACGCTATTACCGGCCGTATCGCTCAAAACGATGCCAGGCGCCGTGGCAGCCGAGGCCGAGAATGCACAAACCGCGAAGGCCATAAAGCCAAGGGCCAGGTAGCGCAGGCCAGATCTATGAGTCAACTTGTTATTCGCTTTCATTTCCAACTTACTCCCTATCCACCTTGATTACCGAAGCTCTTCTCCATGGTAGGTCTTGTTGGGCGCGGATTACTATCGGACACCGGGCCTGGCGGTACCAAGGAAAAGCGGTCTTTGTATCAGTACCTCCGACCCAAAAGACGCCAGTGGTTTCTGGTACTAGGGGGCGGTTTAGTTCAGGCGCCAGCGCGTGTTTCCGTGGCAAAGCGCTGACTGATGTGAGTGGCCGCGTGACAGGCTCGGCGTCATTTGTTTTTGTTTCAGCAGTTTAAGCGGGGAGCGGATGTACAAGGCCTGTCTACATTCTTTGGCTCCGGCCAGGCCCCTCGACTGCACCGGGTACTAGTACTCGGCCGCGATGAGTGGAGCCCACGCTAGACCCTAATGGGACTATTCCGTGGATCCGGCCTATATCAGAGATGCGTCAACTTTACACCGCGTCGTTTTGGCGCGCCCGGAGGCCTCGAGTGGCGGAGTTTTCGCCGCATGGAGACCCCTGTCGCAGGGCCGTTGGCGGGAGGAGGGCTGCGTTGCGCGGAATAACTCTGTCGTGTTCCGCAGATCTGCGAGCCTCGGCCACGCCCCGACGAATCCGTGAAGTATCTTAATAGAATATGTTCAGCGCGCACGCCAGCCCGGGTCAATCGCCCCTGTGGAGGGGACTGGTTCTTCTGGCCTCTGGCCTGCTCGCGACCCTGTCTGCCCGAGGCGCCTCGCCGGCGCCCAAACCTACCGGCTTGCTGATTGGCGTCGGGGACCGCAAGCTTCATCTTGTCTGCCAGGGTACGGGAAGCCCGGCGGTGATTCTGGAATCCGGCGCGGGCGAGTTCTCAATCGACTGGGCGCTCACGCAACCCTCGATCGCCAAGGTGACGCGCGTGTGCGCGTACGACCGGGCGGGCTACGCGTGGAGCGATATGAGCGGCGGATTTGAACAATTCCCGGCCGTCGCCGGAGACATGCGGGATCTGCTGCGAAACGCCGGCATCGAGCCGCCTTACGTCCTTGTGGGTCACGCCTTCGGCGCTCTTTACGCGCGGGACTATCGGCGGCGTTTCCCTGAAGAAGTTGCCGGTCTGGCGCTGTTGGACCCCACTCCCGAACAGGATACTCAGGTGATTATGTTCGGCAATACGGTTTCACTCATCGATATGGCCGATCACGATCTCAGGGCCTTTCCGGTGCGCCCGTTTGCGCCCAGCCGCACCTCGCCGCCTCCGCGAAAGCCCGCGGCCGGGCAGCGAGTCGGGCCGCCGTTCGACGGACTGCCGCCCGATTTGCAGAATGCGCGTCAGTGGGCGCTGGCGCGGTTCTTTGGGGAACTTGACGGCTTGAGCGCGGAGCAGGCGTTGGCAGTCATGGAGTCGCAGCGGGCGACCTTCACGGATCTATACAACGCCAGGCACGATCCGGCCGTATCACCGCTCAAACTGCCGGTTATCGTGTTAAGCCGCGGCAGGGACACAACTCCCGAGATCCGGCAAATGCAGGAC
Source organism: Terriglobia bacterium (assembly GCA_963783505.1). Lineage (GTDB taxonomy): Bacteria > Acidobacteriota > Terriglobia > Bryobacterales > Bryobacteraceae > BOG-224. The sequence goes on from CAWAOP010000011.1 coordinate 16,092, forward strand.
GAACTCGGCCGGCTCTCCCGGGATGCGATCCATCGGATTGTGGCTGGCAGCGGCACGCAGATTCAGATTGAGCAGGCAGCGTTAGTAGCCCAGGCCGTGACTGAAGTCGTAAACGCGATCCGGACAGGAAAGCCACTGAGCCCGGGCGCGCCCAACCCCGCCAGACCCTGAGGCCGGGTCCGCGGCCTGACCGGGTATGAGGGTTCGGCCGCCGAACTGCAAATGAAAGCCCCTTGGCAATCCGGCTGGGCATTCAGCCCGCCTGGGTCCGCCAAGGGGTTCGTAACTAACCGCCGAGTACTGGTGGCCTACGGCGCTGGTGGCGGCGCTGGTGGCGCCGGGGCCGCCGCCGTGATGTTGATGGCTCCGGCGGCCGTCTTCGTAGCTGCGGGCGATTCCGAATCCGTCACCATAAAGGTGATGTTGGCGGCTGGACCGCTCACGGCCTTGGTCGGTGTACCGCTGATCACGCCCGTCGAGGAGTTCAGGCTCAGACCCGCCGGCAGAGTTCCAGCGCTGACCGTGTACGTATAGGGCCCAATGCCGCCTGTGGCGGCCAGCGTCACGCTATAAGGCGTTCCCACCGTGCCGTTAGCAGCCGGACCGGCCGGGAAGGGCAAAGTCAGCGCCGGAGGCGCCGCGATGTTGATATTGCCGGTGGCCGTCTTCGAAACGGAAGGCGACTCGCTGTCCACCACCATGAAGGTGATGGCGGCGGCCGGTCCGCTCACGGCCTTGGTCGGCGTACCGCTAATGACGCCGGTCGAGGAGTTCAGGCTCAGGCCCGCCGGCAGAGTTCCAGTGCTGACCGAGTACGCGTATGGCGCAATGCCTCCCGTGGCGGCCAGCGTGACGCTATAAGGCGTTCCCACCGTGCCGTTAGCAGCCGGACCGGCCGGGAAAGGCAGGTTCAGCGGCGGCGGAGCCGCGATGTTGATGGCTCCGGTGGCCGTCTTCGTAGCTGCGGGCGATTCCGAATCCGTCACCATAAGGGTGATGTTGGCGGACGGGCCGCTCACGGCCTTGGTCGGCGTACCGCTAATCACGCCCGTCGAGGAGTTCAGGCTCAGACCCGCCGGCAGAGTTCCAGTGCTGACCGTGTACGTGTAAGGCGCACTGCCTCCCGTGGCAGCCAGTCTGAAGACATAAGGAGTTCCCACCGTGCCGTTAGCAGCCGGACCGGCCGGGAAGGGCAGGTTCAGCGGCGGCGGACCCGCAATATTGATGGCTCCAGTGGCTGTGTCCGTAGCCGGTGGCGACTGCGAGTCCGTCACCTTAAAGGTGATGTTGGCGGCCGGGCCGCTCGCGGCCTTGGTCGGAGTACCGCTGATCACGCCCGTCGAGGGGTTCAGGCTCAGACCCGCCGGCAAAGCGCCCGCGCTAACCGAGTACGTATAGGGCCAAGCGCCACCCGTGGCAGCCAGCGTGACGCTAAAAGGAGTTCCAACCACGCCGTTGGCGCCGGGCGGGAATGGCAGGTTCAGCCCCGGTTGCGGCGGAGCTGGCGTGGAGCCCCCGGTCGAGGCTGGCGAAATCGAGCTGGTGATGGTTACGGAAGCGGTGGCGGTTGCCGTCAGCCCGCCCGTTGCCGTGGCGGTCGCTGTGTTGGTGGAAACGGAATTGGTGGGCGTGTTGTTCACTTGGTCCGTTCCGTTGATCGACGGCGAGTTGTGGATGAGCGGAACCTTCACGAACCCGAACCCGTTCGCTCCGAAAGCCGCCGGGTCTATGATTACGGTGTAGCCGTCCACAAAGTTCCAACCCGGGAACCCCGCGGCCGGTGAATTCGTGGTGTAGCCGTAAAATGCGGAAGATTGATTCAGATCGTCCGTCAGCGTGCTATCCATGCCCTTCACGTAAGACGAATCGCCGCTGACCCACCCGCCGTCGCCGCCGCACCAGCCGAGCGTTCCGTAGCCCGAGGGATAGGTCGTGAAGTTCGGGTTCGGGCACATCGCAGACGGTGTGCTGGCTTGGCTTATGTAATCGACTTTGAAATCCAGCGCCAGACTTCCCTTGGAATCGAAGAACAGGAACTCGGCCTGGTCGCTCCCGGTCAAATCCTGGAACTTATGGGTCTTGCCCGCCGCGGTCCAAGCGGCCGAAGAGTTGGTCCCGTAACTGTTGTCGTTGAGGGTCAAAGCCTGGTTCAGCGTGAACTTCAGGTAGCAATTAACGTTGGGAGTGCAACCCGCGGGCGAGGCCGTGTTCTGGATCTTGAGCATTCCGCCCGGTATCGCTCCAAGTTTGCTATCGAGGATCACCGTATTCATTGGCGGATAGGTGGTCCAGGTCAGAGCGGTGGAGGAGTTCGGCGCCAGGCTGGCAATTGTTCCGACGGTGACATCGTCGGACTTGTCCGCCGGGGTGCCGTTGTCGTCGGTCACCACAATGTTGTACAGCGTCGAGGCGCTGTTGTTCGTCACCGTGTAGGTATATGTAACGGGCGTGAAAGGCTGGCCGGACGCCAAAGTGATGCTGGCCGGCGAAGCGGTCTTCGCCACTGAAAGAGTACCGCCGCTCGAGTTCCCGCCGGAGTTGTTGGGAGGCGTACCATAATGCCCAAAGTCGATGTCCACGACAGTGTTGGCGCCAACAGTCACCACCTCGGTGCCGTAAGCGACTCCGACGTCGAGTAAGGGCCGGCGTTGACTTCATTGAAACCGTTGTCCGTAATCGAACCAATCGGAGATCCCGTCCCGAAGGCCGTATTCGTGCTGTCGGCATAGCCGGTGAAGACGGCCGATTCGGTTCCCGCACCCAAGTTCCCGGTCTCCACCAGGATGAACGGGGCATCGTCGGGAATGCCAGTCACCGAAAAACTGGCCGTAAGCGTGCCGCCCGTCGTTGTCGTCGAGAGGGCGTTCAGCCCCAAATCGACCGCGCCGACATAGTTAGCATTCGGCGAACCCGACCCAATTGCCTCGAGAGAGAAGGCCCCGATCGTGCCCTTCCAGTCGATGATCCCGGCTTGCGGATAAGCAAGCGAGGTGGTCGAACAACTGCCCGTGCAGGTGACATTGTTGTTGAAATCGATCGTTACCGTATTACCGGCCGTATCGCTCAGAACGATGCCTGGCGCAGTGGCAGCCGACGCTGGAACCGCGAAAACCATGAAAGCCAGGACGCAAAACGCCGAAAAGCGCAACCTGGAATCGCGTAACGCGTCAAAGTGCACTGTCGCCTCCTCTAAACCGAAGGCGCGCGGGATGGCCCGAAGCCACTCCGCGCGCGCTAGCCCCGAGCCTTCGCTCCCGTACTTCCTATGCAGTCTTCGAGTTCCTCTTCCGAAGGCCAATTCCAGCCAAAAGCATAAGCCCCCCGCCCATCATCAACAGGGACACCGGCTCCGGAGCGACATCGACGCCGTCGAGGGTCAGCGTGAGACCCGAACTATTAATGGTGGCGCCGCCGGTGTGTAGCTGGTAATTCCCAACCACATACCCTGTCGTCGCGGTCCCGTGGATGTCCAGATCGTTCAGGAAATTCTGCGTCACGAAGTTCCCCCCACTGCTCAAATCGCTGCCCGACGTGCCCAAACTATTGGCCAGAGTGAGGGTTGTCACAGTGGAGTTCCCCCCCAAGGTCTCCGTCAAATTGCCGTTGGGGGTGTTCACAAGGCCGCCCGTGATCGTCGGGGGGTTGCTGGCGGGGCTGGCGGGAGTCAACGAGCCGGCCGAAACGCTGCTACCGAGATTCGAGATATACGTAGCGGCGCCACTATTCAAGAAGAGGCTAAATTCGTTACTGGCATTGGCGCCAGAGTCTTGTGACCAGATAGCCACTTCGAAGTAATCGTTGGCCGGCAGGTAGATGTTGTTGGTAAGGCCGCTTTGAACGTCCTGGACCTGGATGCTCGTGTAATTCAGCAGCAAATCTACATAGCCCGAGGGACAGCCGGTTGTAGTGCAGTTGAAACCCTCCAGCGTATAGGTCAAGCCACCGCCGGTGGTCAAAGGACTAAAAGTTATGGTCGTGTCCGCATAACCGGGCGCAGCCGCAACACAGAACAAAAGCACCGCCGCCAAACCAAACCTCAGAATCGATTTCGTCATTTTCTTTTCCTTACGTGCAAATCTCATGGGTCTTATGCCCTTACAATCACTTACCTTTACTTCTCTTCTCACCGGCTGCGACGGACTCGCAGGCGGGAGATCACAATGGCTCCGACGCCAAATAGCATCGTCGCTAGCGAACCGGGCTCCGGAAATGTCCCGGCGGTCAGCACGGCTGCGTTCTCGCCGGCGCTAACACTGGGGACTCCACTGTAGGCTTGAGCCACGGACTTAGGCGCGGCCGACATCGTGGACACAAACACCAGACAGAATGCTACGATCGCGAACAACCCGATTAACTTGCCATTGCGCATAACTTGTCTTCCTCTTGATGTTCCACTTCTTCGTTGTGCTCTACTCAATGTTAGATGCAGCGACCTGTGAATTACTATCGAACGTCGGTTGGAGCGGTACCAGGAAAAAGCGGGTTTTGTTTCAGTACTGCTACGGGCTCGATTGTCTGCGTCTTCAGTACCGCCGGGACTGTTTCGTTATGGTACTTGTGCCGGCGTTTTTGGAAGAGGGCGGTTGACTCTACGCCTCGTCTCGCGCGCCCCTGTCTTCCCGACCCCCGTCTTTCAAGGGCTTGGAGCAAATGGGAAGGCCGGCGCGCGTTTGCGGGCCGCCCTTCGCGAGCGTTCCGCCGGGCCGCCTCGGGTTCTAGTACCCCCCCGGTACTCGGGCCGCCGTTGCTATTACCGGCTGGGACTATTCCAGAGATTTGCCCTATATCAGACGACCGGCTTTCTTCCACTGGCCCATACCGATTCTGGGTGCCTAGACAGCGCGCGCGGCTTTTTGAGGGTTTGCTGAAGGACCCGCGGGTACGTTTGAAGCTGAACTGCGCCGCATTTCGGCGGGCTGGCGCGCCTTTGTGTTAGCTAATGTCGATCAAGAGGCCGCGGCTAAGCGATTCGCTCAGGGTCAACGTGCTGGTTGTATCGTCCATCAGGCTGGTGGCCGTGAGACCGGCGTTGCTGGCCGGCGTAGAAGGGCTTGCACCACTGGCGGAGGGCTCCGAGGTAATGAGGCTGACTCTCGGCAAGGAGTTACGAAGGTCCGCGAGGTCCATCGCATAACCGCCGATGATGCGCCCTGCGTCGATCGCGGCGCTCAATTCGCTCACCGCATTCCCGTAGCCTTCGCCGCTTGCGATTGAAATTGAATCTGTAGTCGAGCCGGCCGAAGTCAGGGACGCTAATGAGCCGCACATGGCGTCTTCATTGCCGATGAGCATCGCTGACGGGTTCGTAACGCAGGCTCCCGAAAGACCTAAAACGGCCAGATCCAGCGCGGTGTTCGGGGAGCCAGCCGGGAGGCTCGCTATTGTGGTATCGGCCAACGCGAGCGGAGCCGCCGCCAGTACAACGGCCAGCGCCACCAGCGTCTTAGTAAGTACGCCAACGTGAGCAGTTGACATGTTTGTTCCCTCGTACTCTCTTTTATGCTAGGTTCGAAGGGTCACGAATACAATGAGACGCCGGGACCATCGGTACTGGAAAGACAGCCAGGAATGTCTCAGTACTGCTACGGGCGCGTACGCTCACAGTTCCAGAACCGGGAGCATCCGAAGGTATGGTGCTTGCCTCGATTCCCTCGAAAGAAGCCGTCATCCGCCAGGATGAATATCGGAGCGATAGCCTTGTGAAAGGGCACGACCTTCAGTCGTTCCGATCAAGCGCTCCGCGGAAGACGGACCGGGGCGCGAAGCGCCAACGGCAGACTGGCATTTTCGAGAGGTAAGGCTTTTTGTTTCAGACTGGTCAACCGTCGAACTCCAGGTTTGGCGGAGTCGGTTTCGGAACTCAGGGGAGATATGCGGCTGTGGGGTGGGCGATGCGGGGCCAGCGCGCTCAAAGAGCCCGTGGACTGGCCCCACACCGGTAAGTTGTTACTCTTCCTTGGCTACGACAACGGTGATTTCCGCGTTGACGTCTTTGTGGAGCCGCACTTCGATCTTGAACTCACCCAGTTGTTTGATGGGCTCCTCCAGATGGATCTTGCGGCGGTCGATGGTGAAATTCTTCGCGGCCAGAGCGTCGGCGATGTCCTTGGACGTGACCGAGCCGAACAACTGGTCGTTCTCTCCCGCCTTCTGCATGATGGTGACGCTGACTCCGGCCATCAGCTTGGACAGATCTTCGGCCTCGCCCTTCAGCTTGGTCTCTCGCCGCAGATGGGCTTGACGTTCCTGCTCCACCAGCTTGCGGTTGGCTTCCGTGGCCGCCACCGCCATCTTCCTGGGCAAAAGGAAATTGCGCGCATAGCCCGGCGCGACCCTGACCTGCTGGCCCCGGCTCCCGAGCTTCTCGATGTCTTGTCTCAGAATGACTTCCATGCCGTATTCCTCCCGCCTCTAGTGCTGCCCCGCGAAGGGAAGCAATGCGATGTTGCGCGCCTTCTTGATGGCGTCCGTGAGCCGCCGCTGGTGCGGAGCGCACACGCCGGAAATGCGCCGGGGCACGATCTTGCCCTTTTCGGCGACGAATGCGTGCAGCATCTTCACGTCCTTGTAGTTGATATCGTCAACCCTCTCCACGCAGAACCGGCACACTTTCTTGCGCCGGAAATACTGTTTCTTCTGCGTGGCGACGGCCTTATCGCCGCCCGTGGGCCGCTGCGACGCGCTGCCGGGTCTGCCTTTGAATTCGGTAGGCATGGTTTATACCTCCTCCGGCAGGCCGGGACCGGCCGGCGCTTCGCCCAAAGGGCTCCCGGCCGGTGGACGGCCCGGAGCGGTGGGCGCGCCCGGCGCGGGGCCTGAAGCGGCTGCCGCGGGCGCATGAATCGCCCGGCGGGCGGCGCGCTTTTCGCGTTCCTTTCGGCGTTTATCCAGCCGCTTCAAGGTTTCGTCGATGCGAACGGTCAGGTACTTGAGCACGGCATCGGACACCCTGAGACGGCGCTCGAATTCCTTCACGACGGATGGGTCTCCCGAGAACTGGAAGAGCACGTAGGCGCCCTCGCGGTACTTACCCACCCTGTAGGCGAGCCTGCGCTTGCCCCATTTCTCGACCTTATCCACCGTGGCGCCGGCCGCAATGAGCTGCGCCTGGGCGGTTTCCACGCGCTGGTCCACTTCTTCGTCCGGAAGATCCGGTTTGACGATAAACAGCGTTTCGTAAATTCTCATTCTTCCTCTGTTTGTAAGCCTGGGGCGCGACGATTGAATCTCGTCATGGCCTTTTCGACGCCTTCGGCGATTATGGAACCAACCGCATCGGCCGCATAGCCGACGAGTTCGTCCAATTCCTTGACTTGCGGGCGCCTGAACGGCGCCAGCACAAATTCCGCGCCGTCCGAAACCGGGCGGCCCGGATGGATTCCCAGCCTGACGCGGACAAACTCGCTGGTCTTGAGGCTGGAAATCATCGACTTCATTCCATTGTGGCCGGCGGCCGAACCCTTCGGCTTGATCCGCAACGCGCGCCAGCCCAGATCCAGATCGTCGTAAACCACAATCAGGCGATCCAGACCGATCGAGTGTTTCTCCATCAGCGGGGCGATCGAGGTCCCGCTGAGATTCATGAACGTTTGCGGCCGGGCGAGCATCACTTCCCGGCCGCCGATTTCCCCCACGCCCACGAGCGCCCGGGAATCCCGGCGAGTGACGCGGATGCCGTGACGCTCCGCGAGGCAGTCCACCGTAAGGAATCCGAGGTTATGCGGCGTGAGCGCGTACTCCTCGCCGGGATTACCGAGACCGGCCACGAGCCACATGGCATATTACTTCTTCTTGCCCTTTTCCTCGGCGGGGGCTTCTTCTTCCTTCTTGCCCTTCTTGATGACTTCGGGCTCGGCAGGCGCCGCTCCGGCTTCGGGCGTCGCGACGGCGCCTTCCTCGGCGGGCTTAACCTCTTCCTCTGCGCGCAGCGCGACCACGTGCGCGATGACGGTGTCGGCCGAACTGGTCAGCTTGATGGAAGCGCCCACGGCGACATCGCCGGCGCGCTTGGCCTGGCCGATCATCAGTTCGGTGACATCCACCGTGAAGCGCTCGGGAATATCGTCGGGAAGACATTCGATTTCGATGGCGCGCGTGATGACTTCCAGCAATCCGCCTTGTACCTTGACCCCCTTGGCTTCGCCCGTAGTACTCACGGGCACGCTGACGCGCAGGCGCTTGCTCAGATCGACGCGCTTGAAGTCCGCATGCAGAAGCCGGCTCGTGACGGGATCGACCTGCCGATCCACGAGCATGACCGGAGTAGTTTCCCCGCCGGTCACGGCGATGTTGAAGATGGTGTTGAAGCCCGACGATCCGTGGACGATCTTCGAAATTTCGCGAGGATCGACCGCGACTGGGACGGGTTCCTGGTGGGAGCCGTAGAGCACGGCCGGAATGCGTCCGGCCGCGCGCACGCGGCGCGCTTCGTTCTTGCCGCGCGAATTACGCACTTCGGCGGCTACGGTAATATCTCGTCTCACTACATTCTCCTTCCGGGTTCGAAGTCCGGTTCGCCCGTCTCCGGGTTAACGTGGGTTCGAGAGCCCGTGAAACTGAGTCATCAGCTAACAGTTTTCAGTTGTCGGTAAGCAGCTTCCTTGCGCGCCGCGCGAAAACCGATAACTGACAACTGATAACTGATAACTGATAACTGACGACTGATAACTCTATACAAACAACACGCTCACCGAAGTCTCCTCATGGATCGACTTGATAGCCTCCGCAAGGAGCTTGGCGATGGACAAAAACTTGATCTTGCCGCACGACTTGGCCGCCCTCGAGGGCGGAACCGAGTTCGTGAATACCACTTCCTTCAAACCGGACGATTCAATCCGTCGCACCGCGGGCCCTGAGAGCACGGCATGCGTCGCGCATGCGGAAACGGCCGTGGCGCCCTTGGCGAGCAGCGCTTCGGCGCCCTTCACCAGAGTACCGCCCGTATCGATCAGGTCGTCCACAATGAGGCAGTGACGGCGTCTTACGTCGCCGACTACGTTCATCACGGCCGCCACGTTGGGCTGTTCGCGGCGCTTGTCGATGATGGCCAGCGGGCAGTCCAGCCTCTTGGCGAACGCCCGCGCGCGCTCCACGCCGCCGGCATCCGGCGAGACCACCGTCAGGTTCCTGATGTTCTGCGAGCGAAAATGTTCGATCAGCACGGGCGTAGCGAACAAGTGGTCCACCGGAATGTTGAAGAAGCCCTGGATCTGCGCCGCGTGCAAATCCAGCGTCAGCACTCGGCCGGCGCCGGAAGCTTCGATTAAATCCGCCACCAGGCGTGCGGAAATCGGCACCCGTGGCTGGGCCTTCTTGTCCTGCCGCGCGTAGCCGTAATAAGGAAGCACAGCCGTAATGCGGTCCGCCGATGCGCGCTTCAGCGCGTCGATCATCAGCAGCAACTCCATGATGTTGCGGTCCACCGGCGTGCAGGTCGGCTGGATGATGAATACATCGGCGCCGCGGACGTTCTCCTGGATCTGGAGGTAGATTTCGCCATCGGAGAAATGCCGGACCATGGCCTTGCCGAGCGGGACGTCAAGGGCCGCGCAGATCTCGCGCGCCAGAGCCGGGTTGGCGTTGCCGGTGAAAAGCTTCAGTTGCGACTTGTTGGTCTCTTGGGGTCGGGTTGGGGCGGCCATAGCTCCGGTCGTATGTACTCTTTCAGAGCCCGGCGCCACAAAGAACGGTAGCGCGCGCGGCTCACCAGCGAAATCCCGAGCGCCTTTTCTCCATCGCCCAGCCGGGAGGGCCGGGAAAAGTGGGCGAGCGCACGGGAAGCATGAGCCTTTCCACCGAATAACCCAAACAATGCCGATCCACTACCCGTCATCATGGCAATGGAAGCGCCTGCTCGGATCAGCTCGGCTTTCAGGCTCGCCAGACGGCCATACCGCTCGAAAACCACTTCCTCAAAATCGTTGGCGGCGCGGCCGTCCGCAATGGGATCCCAGGTTTGCGACTGGAAACTAACTATTTTATTTTGTTGAGATTCAGTTGTCAAACGGGGGCTCAGCGCGGAGTAAGCCCAAGGCGTATCGACGTGGATGCCCGGAACCAGCAAAATGCCCGGGGGCTCGCCCACATCCGGTAACGGGAAAAGCTCCGTCCCCCGCCCGATGCCTACGGCGGCCCCGCCTATCAGGAAGAAGGGGACGTCGCTGCCCAGCCTTCCAGCCATCTCGTTGAGCGCGCCAAACCCGATCGTCTTGCCCACCAGGACCGGAAGGGCCAGCAACACCGCCGCCGCGTCCGAAGAACCGCCCCCCAACCCAGCGCCCACGGGGATTCGCTTCTTTAACCGAATCTCGACCAAGCCCGTCGCGCCCATGGCTTCCATCGCCATCCGCGCCGCGCGCTCGGCAAGGTTGTTGGAGATGCGAGCGGCGTCTTCGAGACGGATCTCGGTCGAGCGGCCGGACGTGAAGGCGATTTCCAGACGGTCGGCGAGGGATATGGTTTGGAAAATGGTTCGCAGTTCGTGGTAGCCGTCCGCGCGTTTGCCGAGGACGCGGAGCCCCAGATTGACTTTGGCGAACGCGCTTACGCGCGCCGCGCGGCGAACGCCGGCTCCGCGGCTCATTTGTCGTACTGGAGGAGAGAGAAGACGTCGCGGCCGGCTAGCTTCGCTCTACCGTTCAGGAAGGTCAGCTCGATCACGAACCCGAGCCCGGCCACCACTCCGCCCACGCTTTCCACCAGGCGCGCGGCGGCCGCCGCCGTGCCCCCGGTCGCCAACAGGTCGTCCACAATCAGAACGCGTTGGCCGGGCGCAATGGCGTCGCGATGCATCTCGATAGCGTCCGTTCCGTATTCGAGATCGTAAGTGACGCTGACTCGCTCGGCCGGGAGCTTCTTAGGTTTGCGGACGGGCACAAAGCCCGCGCCCAGCGCGTACGCTACGGCCGGAGCGAAAATGAACCCGCGCGCCTCGATGCCCGCCACGGCATCGACGCGTCGATCGCGATAACGCTCCGTGAGGCCGTCGATGGCTGCGCGCAGCCCGCCGTTGTCTTTCAAGAGCGTGGTGATGTCGTAGAACAGAATGCCGGGTTTGGGCCAGTCCGGCACTTCGCGGATGAGTTTCTTGAGATCTTCCATATCTGCGGGGCGTCCCCAGGTCCGATTCTTCAGTGTAATCCGCGGCGAGGCGAACCCCACGGTCAATCGATCCAGAAATCCGCGCGTACCCGCAGTTCCGCTTCCTGCTCGTCGACGCCTCGCACGTCAGCCCAGCGGGGCCCTTTGTACAGCAGGCCGGCCATCTGCGAGAGCTTGTCCGCCGGGCCGACCGCGTACACCTCCACCCGGCCATCATCCAGGTTGCGCGCATATCCGGTGAGTCCCAACTCCGAGGCTGCGCGTTGCGCAAAATACCGGTACCCGACGCCCTGAACGCGGCCTCGCACGTACCAGCGCTTTGCGGTTTGAGGCCTGCGAGACATCTCGCAGGTGAGAATAACACGGCCGTGGCGAGAGCATTTGGCTTGCCGCCCCGGGATTCATCTCGGCGTTTGGGTCCCGAATCTTGCCGTTCTGGGCCGCAGTTCCTAGTTAAGTGGAATTGCTCACCCGCGGCCGGTTATTTGAAGTGGTTTTGGAGCGACTCGGCGGCCGCTTTGGCCATGGCCGAACGGGGGGCCGATTCTTCGGTCCATATCTCGAACTGGCGCACGGCCTGCTCGATGAACATATCGAGACCGGAAACAATTCCCTTCCCCTGTTCCTTGGCGCGGCGCAGAAGTTCAGTTTCGATCGGGTTATAAACCATGTCGAACACCACGCCGGCCGGAATCTCTCCGTCGAAGAAACACCCCTCGGCGTGCGGGAACATCCCGAGCGGCGTGGCGTGCACCACCGCATCGAAGCCTCGGCCGGCCAACTGTTCGCGCGCGAGGCCTTCGGCGCCGCAAATCTTCGCGAGGGCGCGCACGCGATCGCCATTGCGTCCCACGATGGAGACCTTGGCGCCTGCATCGATGAGCGCGAACGCGGCCGCCCGCGCCGCGCCTCCATTGCCTGCAATCAAAATGGATGCGTTGCGAAGCCGCAGCGCGCGCGCGAGCGGACCCGTAATGCCCGCGGCGTCCGTGTTTGCGCCGCGCCACTTACCGCCCTTCCGCCAAACGGTGTTGACGGCGCCGATTCGCCGCGCGAGCGGATCGACCAAATCGAGATACCGGATGATTTTCTGCTTATGCGGTATGGTGACGCTGAAGCCGCTCACCGGAAGCGTCCTCGCCAGAGTGAAAAAATCGCGGAGATGCGCGGGCGAAACCAGGAATGGGAGATACACCGCGTCGATCCGGCGCGCCTGGAAGGCGCGATTATGCACCGCCGGGGAAATGGAATGGCGCACCGGATCGGCGATTACGCCGTATACTTTCGATGCCTTGCCAAGTTTCTCCACGCTGTAAAGCTTGCGCAAGTGGCGCGCGCACACCTGGCCCGTAGCCGTGCCCTCGAAATGGCTCGGAGCCGCGTACGTGTAAAATCCGCCATAAACGGGCGAGAGCACGCGCGTTGGAAAACCGATCTCGCCCATCGCCAGCACCACCATGCGATGCCGCGTCAGGGCCTTGGCCGCCGCCAGCACCCGCATATTATCGGAGGGCTTGCGAGCCATGGTCACCAATTTGTACGCGTCTGCCTGCACCTTCAGCACGCGGGCGACGATCATGTCCATGGCGGGCGTCGTCTCGAAATTGTGATAGGAGACGATGACCAGCGCTCGCCCGCGAAAACGGCCCAGTCTCTCGGCCGCCGCCTCCGCGGTTTCGATCTCGAAATCCACGGCCTGAGCGCCGGCCTCCACGGCCTTATCGAGCAGGTCGAATTGCTCTTCCAGGCTGCCGTTGAATTTTCCGTGATTCTGATGGCGCCGGCAGGTGGCCAGCACAATGGAGTCGGGGAATTCGTCCAGGAAACGCCGGATGACGGCAGGCCCTTGCTCCGGATGGTCTAAAAAGTCCAGACGGAACTCGAGAAAGGGTTCGCCCGCCTCCGCCTCCCGCCGCGCATGCTCCAGCAATGCCGAGGCATCCGCCAGACCCAAGGCGATACATATCCGTGGAAACGTCCTGGTCTGCGCCATTTCAGGTTGGGAACAACAAGAATACCATAGGCCCAGAAGCATTCCGGCCGGTGAAAAGCGGCCGATTTCGCGGCGGCTTTAGAACAAGCGGTCTTGCTTCCTCAACGAGCCGAAAGTGCCGATGTTGGCGATGGAAAACGCCACCCGCCACTGTGACTCGTCTCGCACGCCGAACTTGAAACGGTAATACTGGACGCTGAATCCACAGCAATCCGTGTTGTAGGTCGCCTGAATTTTGGAATAGAGGATCTCCGCCGCGCGGTAATCGTAAACGCCGTCGAGGCCCGCGTTCCAGCCGCGATGATTGGGGTCTCCGAAACCGAGCCGGTAACGGTACTGATTCGCGGCCGGAATCAGCAGCGGGTCCGTGTGGGCGGAGTTGTTCCCGATGGAGGCGAAGTAATTTTTCCACCGGTAGTCCAGCGAAAACGTGCTGTTGACGATGCCGTGATACCTGGGATCGTAGTCCGCCTCCCACTGCGCGCCTAAGCGGCCGAACGGGCTGATCCGTAAAAGAGAGATCACGGGCGAGGCCGCTCGCGGCCCCACCAGAAACGCATAGGCCGCGATATCGGCCGTGCTGTCGAACACGTTTCTCTGGCCTGAGATCAGCGCGCCGCCGAAAGTCGGATCGAAGTAGCGCTTCTGCATGATCTCCCAGCTCACAACTTCCTGCTCGGCGTCGCCGCGCTTGGCGTAAATCCGGTTGGTCAAGGAGAGCAGCAAGTCGCTCGTGTTGGCCAGAAGGTCCAAATCGTCGAAGCGAATGAACTCGTTGAAGTCCGTGCCCACGCCCGTGACATAACGGTAAGTGGCGCGCGGCTCGATGACGTGCTTGAGTTTGTCTCCCAGAATCGTCTTCTTGTTGTAAACGCGCTCGAACGAAGGGAGAATCAAGTCCAGCGAAAGGTCGGGAGCGGTGCGCGTGACATTCTGGCCCGTGACCCGGTAGTAGGTTTGGGACTGTTCGAGAGCCTCGGAGTAATACGTCTCGTGCAAAGAAATCCGGGGTACGAGGCGAAACACGCCGATTCGAACGGAGCCGGACAAGCTTGGCGCGAAGTTGAAGCGGTGCATCAACTCGCCGGTTTGAAAGCGGCCGATCAGTTGCGTCTCGGTCGAATCGAAGATGTTATACGAGCGATACAGCAAGCTCGCCGACGACTCAAACGAGAGCCAGACAGGCAGCTTCGACCAGAACGGCCGCTCCCGGCCGCTATATTCCACGTCCGGCAGTTTCCGTATCGTGACGACATTGGGGATGTAGCTGACCTCGCCAGTCGTCGCGCTTACGCTGGGTATTTCGGCGGATTGGAAATTCTCCAGCCGCTGAACCACGATGTTCAGCGTCTCGTTCCCCAGGCTCTTGTTGACGTAGCCTACCGAGTTGATCTCCGATCCAATTCCTTCGTTGAACGATTGCGTCCAGTATTGGCGGAAGCGAAATGACGTGATGTAGTTGATGTCCGCGTGGGCGTTCCAGCCTTGGCCCAAATCCGACTTCCCCTCGGCGAACACGCTCAGGCCGCTGTATTTCACGGGAGGATTGGTCCCCGGAACGCCGCGGTCATCGACCCCATACAAGACTCCGTAAAAGTCGGTGCCCGGCCGCGGCTGACCGCGGACATCCAGGTGATGAACGAAACCGCGCGACGCGTAATCCATCACCCGATACGTCGCATCGTAGCTGCGGTTGATCGCCCAGTAATACCCCAGGCCCAACATCACACCGCGCTGGGAGCTGTTACCGATGTTCGGAGTCAGAAAACCGCTGCGGCGGGATTCTTCCAACAGCGGGTGATAGTAATACGGCACATAGAAGACCGGCAAGCCTTTGAGCAGGAATCGCGCGTTGTAGGCGACGGCCTTTTCTTCGGGCTCGTAAATGAACTTCGGACTCTTCAGCTTCCACCAGGTACCCGTATCGATCCCGCGATAAAAGGCCGGCGCATAATAGAATGGAAGCCGCCTCAATAGGTACGCGGCGCGATGCACGATGCCTTTCCCGGGAGGCGCATCGACGAATCGCGGGTTTTCGAGCTCCGGCTTCGTCACCGGCGGTTTACAGTTCGAAAAGAACCCGTTGTAAATCGTATACAGGTCGCCGTTCCGTTCGGCCCACTCTCCTTCGAAGTAGAAAGGGCTCGTGCTGGTGAGCACGCCCTGGCGCGGAACGATGCGAGGCATGTACCGGCCTTTGACCTTGTAGAACACGCCTTTCTCGGTATCCGTGTTGTACTCGAGGCGGTCGCACCAGAGTTCCTCGCTGGTTTTGAAGTCGTGGACGTGCACTTTGCCGCTGGCATGGACGTCGCCGGTCTCCTGGTTCCAGTCCATATCGTCGGCCTGGACAAGCATGGCGGAACTTTCCACCCAGGCATCGCCGTGCAGCTTCTTGACCTTTCCTACGATTTCAAAATCGGTGGAACCGGTCAGCCATACCTTGGCAGGGATCGAACTGGGAGGCGGCGGAGGCGGAGCTTGGGTGGAAGCGCCCGATCCGGCCTGTGACCAAGCCGGCCCCGCAACGCCTAAAACCAGCCAAAGCAGTAGACTACGCACAAAAAGACACCTACCACTCGAAGAATTCCTCGACTTCCGCTCTCCCGTGTGGTACTAAAGTGAGGAGGGCTGTTTAGGTAGGGCCCCAAATCGAAAGTTACCATATTTCGGCCGGCTGGGAGTTGCATCGCGATGACCTGCGGACATTGTGGATGGCGAATGACGGAGTTGGAGTCTCGCTGCGGGCGTTGCGGGCGCCGTCCGGGAGACGCTCCACGCACTCCGGTCCCGATTCGGGGAGCGCTGGCTGCGAAGATCCGCCCAGAGCCGCCAGAGGCGCCGCCGCCCCAGCTTGACGCAAGCGCGACGGGCGCGGAGCACGGAGGTTCCAGCCAAGGGCTTCTGTTTCCAGTCAGACCCTCCGCCGTCGTGATTCCATTTCCGCGCACCGCTTCCGGCAAGAAGTCCGGTTCGGGCCCCTCGAAGCCGGGGCAGAAGGGACGCCGCGGAGGTCCCGGCCGCATAGACGATCAGCCCACTCTGGACTTCATTCCGCAACCGCCGTCGAAACCGATGCTGGCCACGACCGTGGAAGCGAGCGTTCTGTGCGACGCCCCGGTGGCTGCCCGCGTGCATCGGGCTATCGCCTCGGCAGTCGACCTGTCGCTGATCCTGATCGGTTACCTGCTGTTCCTGGCGGCCATCTTGCTGGCGGTCGTACTTCTCCATCTGCCGGGCGGGGCCATCTTCTCGCCGAACCGGACCAATTTGATGGGAATGGGAGCCGGGTTCGCGCTGATCGCGTTCGGTTACGGAGCGCTCTGGGCCGTCGCCGGGTCGGAAACGTTCGGCATGTCCTGGACCGGGCTCCGGCTTCTGACGTTTGACGGTTTCGAGCCTGATCGCGACCGCCGCGTGGCCCGCTATTTCGGCTCCTGCGTGAGCATCGTGGCCGTGGTTGGCCTGCTCTGGTGCCTGGCGGACGAAGAGCGCCTCTCCTGGGCCGATCATATCTCGGGGACCTTTCCCACGCCTCGGTCGGTAATCGACAAGGTGTTTCGGCAGCATTGAACCCGATTCGAGCCGCCGCAACAGCGAGCCGTAAGCTATCCTGAGCGCGTGCCGTATTCCGTGAACCGGCGTCACCGGACCGATCTGGTCATTGGCGTCGCAATCTTCCTCGCCTTGCTGGGCTACCTGTGGTTCCTCGCCATCCCTCTCCCATGGTCGGGGGTTCCGCTGCTTGTTGCGATCGCCGCGGCGTGGCGCGGGCGCTCACTTACGCTCAGGCAGTTAGGCCTGGGATGGGATGATTTCCGGGCGTCGGGCCGGCGCTGGCGCGTCATCTGGGTTCTGAGCGTCTCGTCATTCGTACTGCTAGGCCGCCAGCGGTTGCTCGGTTCCAGCGTTCTTCTGTACGGGACGGTGTACTTTGCCTGGGCCGCGGTGCAACAGGTCGCCTACCAATCGATGATCTATGTTCCGCTGCGGGAGAACCTGAATCGGCGGTGGGTGGCGGCGGGACTCGCCGGCATCGCCTTCTCGGCACTGCATGTTCCGAATCCGATCCTGGTTCCCGCGACCTATGTGTGGGGCGTCGCCTCCAGCATTCTCTTCGAGCGCTGCCGCTCGATCTGGGGATTGGCGCTTTTGCAGACCCTATTCGCCTCCGCTCTGTTCTGGAGCACGCCGGTCGCGCTGAACCGTAACTTCGAGATCGGTCCGTTCTATTACCGGACGACGGTGCCACAAGCCCCGGCCAAAACCTTTGCGCCGCCGATTTCTACGTGGGTAGGTTACGCGTCGCCCAG
>CAWAOP010000012.1:0-19319 GCA_963783505.1 Terriglobia bacterium
CACTATAATCGAAGCAGTGGACCTGGAAAAATCCCTGCTGCGAAAAGTCGGCGAGGCAATCAGCCGTTTCCGCATGATCCGGAACGGCGACCGGGTGGCCGTCGCGCTTTCCGGAGGGAAGGACTCGGCGACGCTGCTCGAAGCCCTGCTGCTGCTCCAAGAGCGGGCGCCCGTCGATTTCTCCGTGTGCGCGTTCACCGTGGAACAGGGCAAGTTTCTACGGCCCATCGAGCCGCTGGCGGAGTATCTGAAACAGCGCGGCGTGGCGTGGACCTACTATCGCGACGCCTCGTCCTTGCGTCTGCTTGAGGAGCAGCCCGGGCACGGTTGCGACCTGTGCAGCCGCTACCGCCGCCGCGCGGTCTACGAGATAGCGCACGGCTTGGGCGCCAACGTGATCGCCTTCGGCCATACCGCCGACGATTTCTGCGAGGCGCTGCTGCGCAATACCATGTTCACGGGAAGGCTGAGCGCGCTGCCGCCCGTAACTCATTCTCGCGACCGCGAGTACCGCCTCATCCGCCCGCTCGTCTTCGTCACCGAAGACCTCACCCGCGCGTACGCCGAAAAATGCGGCGTTCCCATTGTCCCGTGCGGCTGTTCTCAAAAAACCGGAACCGTCCGGCGTTCGCTCCGCGATCTGTTCGCGGGACTCGAGAAGGACTACCCGCACCTCAAGGAGAACATCCTCTCGGCCATGGGCAACGTGGACGGCGCACGGCTTCTGGACCCGCGTTTCCTCGACTTGGACAAGGATCGCCCCGAGACGCCGTTCCCGATTCTGACGGAATCCTGACCGCGCGGCCGCTCGCCCTGATCCGTCCACAGCGCTCCAAGAAATCCACCGCCGAGCCGCCGAGGCGCGGAGTTTTCTTGAGTTCTCCGCGGTCTCTGCTCCCTCGGCGGACGCGCCTTCGGGTTGAGAAAGCTCTTCAGAAACGTCTTGCACGCTTTGGGCGGCTTGTGGCGGCCCCGGAGTCGCGCCGAGGCGGCAGAGGCCGCGAAGGGTTTCTAAATTCCTTCTTCTCGGCGTCTCAGCGCCTCGGCGGTGAAGCTAGATTCTGCCTTCCGGACGGATTACGGGCTCGCCTCCAATTTCCCGTGACAACCAACCGCGGGTCTCGTGCGTCCAATGATTAGGGGCTTGCGGTCCGGTTGCGGGAAACGCTCCCGAAGTACAAGAAGTATAATGAATTACAGTCAGGCCCCGGAGTTTGAACCACCTATGAGCAGCCGCTGGAAGTTTTTCGTCGCATGCGCCTCGACGTGTCTCGCCGTTTTTCTGTTGATCGGCAGTCTTCTAGGCCAAACCACGCCGTCGCTGGAAGACACCCTTAAGCACATCGGCGTCTTGCAGGACGTCGTCGCGCACATCAAGAGCGACTACGTTGAAGAGCCCGACATGAAGAGCGTGACGTTGGGCGCGCTCAACGGCATGCTCGAGGCTATCGACCCGTTCGCAAGCTACCTGAACGCGGACCAGTATAAGGACTACCTGAAGAACAAGGACGTCCACCGCGCGGATGTCGGCTTGGTTCTTTCCAAGAGGTTCGGGTATATCAGCGTGGTTTCGGTGTTGCCGGGATCGCCGGCGGCGAAGGCCGGTTTCTCCACCGGCGACATGATCGAGACTATCAAAGGCATCTCGACCCGCGATATGCCGTTGGCTTATGCGGATCTGCTGATGCAGGGCGCGCAGGGCGAAGAAGTGGAGTTGAGCGTGGTTCGCGTGCGCGCTCCGGAACCGCAGACCGTGAAGCTCATCCGCGTCAATATGCCCGCCCCGGCCGTAGATAGCTCCATGCTCGCCAGCCAGATCGGCTATATCAATATCGACGCATTGGGCGCGGCGCAGGTGAGCCAGACTGCCCAAGCCATCAAGAAGCTCGAACAGAACGGCGCGCAGAAGCTGATCCTCGATCTTCGCGGTTGTTCCCTGGGCTCTCCGGATGACGGCATCGCCCTGGCCAATCTGTTCTTGAACAAGGGCCTCATCGCCTACCTGCAGGGCCAGAGGGTTCCGCGGCAGGACTTCAACGCCGATCCGGCCAAGGCGCTCACGGCCGCGCCGCTCGCCGTGCTGATCGATCGCGGCACGGCGTCGGGAGCCGAGGTCGCCGCCGCGGCGTTGATCGACAGCAAACGCGCGCAGGGCGTGGGCGAAGGCACGTATGGAGACGCCGCGCAGCGCAAGGCCATCGAAACGGCCGATGGCGGCGCCATCATCCTGTCCGTGGCGAAGTACTATTCGCCGAGCGGGCAGTCCATTCAGGATGGCGGGGTAAAGCCCGCAACCATGGTGGCGGGTTTTGAGCCGCAGATCGATTACGACGAGAACGGCGAGCCGTTGCCACAAGCCCAGACGAACTTGGACGAGCAGCGCAAGGCGACCGACGACCCGGTGGTCAAGAAAGCCTTGGAGCTTCTGGCCGCAAAAGGCTAGACATTCCCGCAAGCGCGCTTTGCGTGCGCGGCCAGCGCTGTTTCAATCTGCGTTGAGACCGCACTCGAAGAGAAGTAATCCGGATCGCGCCGAGCCGGACGCTCCAGACCTGCGTGTTATCATGGGCTGGAGACGCTGTAACTGGAGGACGATAACCGATGGGACCCCTGGGCGGGCAGGAGATCGTATTCATTTTGATCCTTGCCTTCGTGCTCTTCGGCCCTAAGAAGCTCCCGGAGATCGGCCGCACCATAGGCAAGGCAATCAACGAGTTCCGACGGGCTTCCTCCGAGCTCAAAGAGACGTTTAACAAGGAAATGCAGAACCTGGAGCGTGAAACGGAATCGCTCAAGGAAGTGACCAATCAGTATCAATACGATACTCACAACTACGATTACTCTTCCTATGGCACCCACGCAGACGGGGTGCCCGTCAGCGAAACCGAATACGCCGCCATCCCATCCTCCGAAAGCGCATCCGCAACTCAGGGCGCTGAATTACCGCCGGCCGAGCCTTACCAGGAACCAACGGCCTATGAACCCGAAGTCGTGGCGCAGCCAGTAGCGGAACCGGACGCCGTTTCGGCAAGCCCGGTTCACGCTGTAGGCCACGAGTCCGCGGTAGCGCCGGCAGAATACAAAGCGTAGAGAATGGCTTCATCGGACGACCCGAAACAAACGGGAGTTTCTCGCTTCGGAAAGGCGGAGACTCCCGCGCTGGCCGGCATGCTCGGCAAGGTTCGAGGATTGCTCGGAGGCGGCGGATCGCCGCCTCCGAGACCTCCGCATCCGGAGGAGGACGAAGAGGAAGACGGCATGCTCCGGATGTCGTTCCTGGAGCACTTACAGGAATTGCGAACCCGAATCATTCGGATGTTCGCGGGACTCATCGTAGCTTTCCTGGTGAGTCTGACTTTCGCCAATCCTCTTTGGGATTTCGTCGCTCAGCCGGCTGTTTCGGCGCTCACCACGCTCGGAATCAATCCGCCGGAACTGGCCGTCCTCGAGCCGCTGGAAGCTTTTAATATTATCTGGTTCAAGCTTCCGATTCTGTGCGCCATCTTTATCGCTTCGCCATGGGTTCTCTATCAGGTGTGGGCGTTCATCGCGCCCGGCTTGTACAAACGCGAGAAGCGATGGGCCGCGCCGTTTGTTCTGGGTTCGGCCGGGCTGTTTATCATAGGCGGTCTGTTCGCCTACTTCATCGTTTTCCGGTTTGCGCTCGTGTTTCTTTTGGGCATCGGACTCGGAAATCACGTCCATCCCGTGATCTCCATGAGCAGATATTTCGATCTGTTCGTGAACGTCATGTTGGGAGTCGGACTTGTTTTCGAGATGCCGGTCCTGATCTTCTTTCTCACGCTGCTGAGAATAGTCAATCCCGGCTTCCTTCTGCGTCATAGCAGGTACGCCATTCTGGCCATCTTCATCATCGCCGCGATTGTCACGCCGACTCCGGACGTGTTCAATCTGATGCTCTTCGCGATACCCATGTGTCTCTTGTTCTACGTGGGTATTTTCGGAGCGTATCTAATCGTACTGAATCGCGAAGGACGCAGGTTCCCGTGGCGCAAAGTGATACTCTGGGGGGCCATCGTACTATTCGGTGTAGCCCTAGCGATATACATCGCAATTAGTAAGTACGGGTACCACTTAGTACCGCATTTTCCATTTTTGATGCGATAGTCCGTTTTCTTCTGGAATCGGCTTTTCGATCCGATGTAACATCGGGATGGTTGTATCTGAAATCTCACCATCGGCCTGAAGGAAATGGATCTTTATAAAGTGATTCAGGAGTTGTACGAAGAGAAGGGCAAGTTGGAGCGCGTCATCGCATCGCTCGAGGAGTTGCAAAAGACCGCGGGCGCCGCGGGCGAATTTCTGCCGGCCGTCAAACGGCGCGGGAGAAAGTCGATGCCTCCCGAGGAGCGCGAGGTAGTTTCGGAGCGCATGCGACGATACTGGGCCGCCCGCCGCAAGATGAAGCAGAAGGCGGCTCCCCAGTAGCCTTGTCCCGGGGCGCACGTTCCAGCGGAACCGGATGGATCGCACGCCCTTGCCGCCGCGTCTCCCGCGCTGGCCCGCTTTTCGCCGCTCTGTTATATTGGAATTGATGCCGCAGAGTGGGCGTGTAGCTCAGTTGGGAGAGCACGGCGTTCGCAACGCCGGGGTCGGGGGTTCGAATCCCCCCACGTCCACCAGATCCGCGGCCCGCCCCTAACCCGCGATACAATAGTTACTTACACGCGAACTCTCGTCGCGCCAAGTCCCCATGGCTGAAATGAGCGTCATCTGGCTGCGCGTGGCCGCGGCTTTATACTCGCTCGGCCTGCTGCACGCCATCCTCACTCTGGTTCGGCGCAAGGATCGCCTGTTCCGCGTGGCGCTGGCCGCTTTCGGGTTGGGAGGCGTCTTCCATTTCGTTTCCATCGTCGAGGAAGGCGTCTTCAACAACCGCTGCCCCATCACGAATTTCTACGAAACGCT
The DNA here is from genome assembly GCA_963783505.1 of Terriglobia bacterium. Lineage (GTDB taxonomy): Bacteria > Acidobacteriota > Terriglobia > Bryobacterales > Bryobacteraceae > BOG-224. Next base: position 4,930 of record CAWAOP010000012.1, read on the forward strand.
CTCGATGTGCGCGTTTCTCGTGGTCACGCTTTACCTTTTCATCCACTGGCGCTACAAGCTGGTCAGTTTGAGCGTGTTCATCTTCCCGCTGGTGTTCGTCATGGCGCTGGTGGCCACCCTGGGCAATCCGGTGAGCGCGTGGTCCAGCCCCGTCGTGCGCAACGCCTGGCTCACCGTACACATCGTTCTGGTGCTGCTGGGCTACGCGGCGCTGGTGTTCGCGGGAGTCGGCTCGCTGCTCTATCTCTTTCAGGAACGCGAGCTGAAGTCCAAGAAGCCGCGCCCGTTTTACTACCGCCTGCCCCCGTTAGGCACGCTGGACGACCTGATTTCGACTTCCCTGGCCGTGGGTTTCGCGCTCATCACTCTGGCGGTCATCGCCGGAAGCACATGGGCGTTCATCGAGCTGAAGAGCGCGTGGATCCGCCAGCCGAAGATCGCCATTTCCTTCCTCACCTGGGGCGTTTACATGGCCCTGGTGTTCCTGCGGGCGACGGTAGGATGGCGGGGCCGTAAGGCGGCCATCATGACCGTGGTGCTGATCGGCTTCTCGGCGCTCACCTGGGCCGCGCACGCGCGCCTCGGCGCCGGCTGTTTCCCCAATGAGACTGCTGATCACCGGCGTGAACCACCGCACGGCTCCCGTTGAAGTGCGCGAGCGGCTGGCATTCCGCGAGGAAGCGCTGGCCGGCGCCTTGGCCGATCTGCGTTCCCGCGAAGGCGTGGACGAGGCCATGATCCTCTCCACCTGCAATCGCGTGGAAATCGCCGTCACCGCCGACGAGAACTGCGATGCCCGCCCCATCGTCGATGCCTTCCTGGCCGAGCAGAAAGGCGCCTCGCCCGCGTCCATCGAAGAGCACCTGTACCGCTGCGAAGGGCGCGAGGCCATTCACCACCTGTTCCGCGTCGCCTCCAGCCTCGATTCGATGGTGCTCGGCGAGCCGCAGATCCTCGGCCAGCTCAAGGCGGCCTACGGCGTCGCGAAGAGCGGCGGCGCCGTGCACGGCCCACTCGAAGGACTGCTTACGCGCGCTTTCAGCGTGGCCAAGCGCGTGCGTTCGGAAACGGGCATCGGGCAGATGGCCGTTTCGGTCAGCTACGCGGCCGTGGAACTGGCGCGCAAAATCTTCGGCTCGCTCGCGCACCGTCCGTTCTGATCGTCGGCGCGGGGAAAATGTCGGAGCTGGCCGCGCGGCATCTGCGCCGCTCCGGCGCGTCGGACGTGTACGTCACCAACCGCACGCGCGAACGCGCCGAGGAAATGGCCCGCTGTTCGACGGAACCGTGGTCGATTACGCGCAGTTCACTGCCGCGCTGCCCAGAGATCGACATCCTGATCGCCTCCTCCGCCGCGCCGCATTACATCCTGCGCAAGGAAGACATGCTGCGCGTCATCGCAGCGCGCCGCAACAAGCCGATGTTCCTCATCGATATCGCCGTGCCGCGCAACATCGAGCCGGCGGTCAACGAGATCGACAACGTCTTCCTCTACGACATCGACGACCTGCAGGAAGTGGTCAACTCCAATCTGCGCGAGCGGATGAAGGAGGCCGAGCCACGCCGAGGACATCGTCGCCGAAGAGATCGAGCGCACGATGGCGCGGCTGAAGACGCGCCGAGGTGACGCCCACCATCGTCGGCCTGCAGGCGCAGCTCGAGCAGATCCGCGCCGGCGGAAATGGATCGCGTGCGCCGCAAGTACGGCCCCTTCACGCCGCAGCAGGAGGAGGCCATGGAGGCGCTCACCCGCGGCATCGTCAATAAGGTGGCGCACGGCCCCATCTCCGAGCTGCGCAACCACGCCGGCCGCCCCGATGGCGCTCACGTCATCGCGGCTTTCCGTAAGGCTTTCCACCTGCAGGAGTGACATGCTCGTCATCGCCTCTCGCGGTTCTCAACTCGCATTGTGGCAGGCCCGCTGGGTTCAGGACCGGCTGGCGGCGCTCGGTCACGAGTCCCGCATCGAAATCATCAAGACCACAGGCGACAAGATCACCGATGTGCCGCTCTCGAAGGTAGGCGGCAAGGGCCTATTCACCAAGGAAATCGAGGAGGCGCTGCTCGAGGGCCGCGCCTCCGTGGCCGTGCACAGCCTGAAAGATCTGCCGACGGAACTGCCCGCCGGCCTCGCGCTCGCCGCCGTGCCCGGCGCGCGAAGATCCGCGCGACGCCATCGTGGGAATGCGCCTTGCCGAGTTCCGCCGGGCGCTTTGGTGGGCACGAGTTCCTTGCGCCGCGAGGCGCAGCTTCGCAATGCCCGGCCCGATCTGCGCATCGAATCCATTCGCGGCAACCTGGACACCCGCCTGAGGAAGCTCGACGAGGGCCGCTACAGCGCCATCCTGCTGGCCGCCGCCGGCTTGAAGCGGCTCGGCTGGGCCGCTCGCATCGCGGAAATTCTGCCGCCCGAAGTCATGTGCCCCGCCGTCGGCCAGGGCGCGCTTGGGATTGAAACGCGCGCGGACGGCCCCGCGTTTGAGATCTGCCGCGCGCTCGAGGATCCCGCCGGCCCGCGCCGCCGTGGACGCGGAGCGCGCCGCGCTGCGCGCCTTGGGCGGAGGATGCCAGGTTCCCATCGGGGCGCACGCCACGCTTCAGGAGGCCGGCTGCGCCTGATCGCCATGGTGGCCCACCCGGACGGAACCGAATTGATCCGCGCGAACACGGAAGGCCCGCCCGAAGCAGCCGCCGAACTCGGAGCCGAGATTGCCGCCGATCTCCTGTCTCGTGGCGCCGCCCGCATCCTGAAAGCGGTGCTGGATGACGCCCGCGCCCCCAAACCCCAACCCCGCCCAGCCCCCGCCAAGGTCTACCTCATCGGCGCAGGTCCGGGCGATCCCGAACTGATCACCTGCAAGGGCCGCCGCATTCTGGAACGCGCCGATGTCGTTCTCTACGACCACCTGGCCCCCGCCGCGCTTCTCGACTACGCGCCCGCCGCGGCCGAGCGCATTTATGTCGGCAAAAAGAAATCCGACCACGCCTTCAGCCAGGAAGAAATCGCCTCGCTGCTCATCGATCACGCGCGCAGCGGTCTCGCCGTCGTGCGGCTCAAGGGCGGCGACCCATTCATTTTCGGCCGGGGCGGAGAAGAGGCCGAGGCTCTGGCCGCCGCGGGCATTCCCTTCGAAGTCGTCCCCGGCGTTTCCTCCGCATTGGGCGTTGCCGCTTACGCCGGCGCGCCGCTGACGCATCGCGACTACGCATCCACCGTCGCGTTCGTCACCGGCCACGCGGTGGGCGAGATTGACTGGGGCCGCGTGGCCAACGCCGAAACGCTCGTCGTCTTCATGGGGCTTACCACGTTCGCCCAAATCGCCCGCGAGCTGATCGCGCGAGGCCGCGCACCGGACACGCCCGCCATGGCCGTCCGCTGGGCCACGCGGCCCGATCAGCGGACGCTGGTCGCCACGCTCGCGACGCTCGCGGACGCGATCGCCCGCAACGGCATGAAGCCGCCCGCCACCATCGTTATCGGCGACGTGGTCAAGCTGCGCGCCAGCTTGAACTGGTTCGAGCGCCTTCCTCTTTTTGGCAAGCGCATCGTGGTGACCCGCGCCAGAGACCAGGCCGATTCGCTGGCCGCGCGCTTCCGCGATCTCGGCGCTGAAGCCATAGAGCTGCCCGCCATCGAGATTCGGCCGGCCGCCGATCACGGCCCGCTGGACCGCGCCATCGCGAACCTCTCTTCCTACGATTGGATCGTCTTCACCAGCGCCAATGGCGTCCGCTACTTCCTCGAGCGCCTCGACCGCTCGTCCGTGGACCTTCGCGCCCTCCGGGCGAAAATCGCCGCCATCGGTCCCGCCACTCGCGCGGCCATTGAGGCGCTGCGGCTGAAAGTCGATCTGATGGGCGCCGAATACGTGGCCGAAGGATTGCTCGAAGCCTTCGCCGCCCACGAGATGGCCGCGCGGCGCGTGCTGCTCCCCCGGGCGGCCGAGGCCCGCGACGTGTTGCCGCGCGAGCTGGCCCGCCGCGGAGCGCAGGTCGATGTCGTCGAAGCGTACCGCACCGCGGTCCCCGACGACGCCGAGCGCCGCGCGCGGGAAGTCTTCTCGGCTGTCCCAAAGCCGGACTTCATTACGTTCACCAGTTCCTCCACCGTGCGTCATTTCCTGGGCTTCGCTCCTCCCGGCGCGCTGGACGGTGTGAAGGCGGTTTCCATCGGGCCGGTCACTACCCGCACGGCCCGCGAATCGGGCATTGAAGTGGCCGCGGAAGCTACTGAATTCACCACGGATGGGCTGGTGGAAGCCATCCTCCATATATGCGAAACTGAGATGGCCCCTCGTTCCTCCGCATGAAGCCCCACATCGTTGGACTCGCCGGTCCGTCGAGCTCCGGCAAGACCGAATTGTCGAGACGGATCGTCGAAAAGCTGCCCGGAACGCCCATCGTCTCGCTCGATAGCTACTACCGCGATCTCCCCGGCCTGCCGCTCGAAGAGCGCGCCAAATCGAATTTCGATTGTCCCGAGGCGCTCGAATGGCAGTTGCTCCACGCTCATTTACAGGCCCTATCCCAGGGTCTGCCGTTCGACGAGCCCACCTACGATTTCGCCCATCACGTCCGCACCTCGGAAACGCGCCGCATCGAGCCGGGCCGGTTCGTCATCGTCGAAGGCTTGTTCGTGCTGCATTGGGCCGAGTTGCGAGCGCTGCTGGACACTAAGATCTTCGTGAAGACCGCCCCTGAAGTATGCTTCAGCCGCCGCCTGGCGCGCGATGTGGCCGAACGCGGCCGCACCGCCGAATCGGTCTACCGGCAATACGAAGCGACCGTCCGCCCCGGCGCCGAAAAGTACGTCTACCCCACCGAACGGCACGCGGGCTTGGTGGTCTCCGGCGAGCAACCCCTGGAAGCATCGGTCGCCACAGTCCTGAAAGCCCTCGGAGTGCGCTAAGGGCCTGACAGAGAAGAACTGATCCAAGCGGACGCCGCTCATTTCCAGTCTTGTATCAGGGCTTGGCTTTAGCCATGCCGAACAGTCGCCCCAAAAAATGGGCTTTAGCCCCTGGTTAGCGCCAAGCAGGGGCTGAAGCCCTCACGTTTGTACACGCTCTGCGGCACGGCTGAAGCCATGCCCTGATACAATTCATGGGCTCTGAGACTGCAATGGGTATTCCCCGACAGACCGTATGTCCGTTTCCGCGGGCGCGCGCGAGCGGTCGGGTAGCTAATGATCCAACCTCACAACCCTCCGCCGCAACCCCAACCCCCAACCCCGCATTTCCCGGCGCCAAATCGCCTTTTCACGCGTCCAATAAGATGTAAGCTAGAAAAAGGGGAGCCGTCTGTCCGGCGGGCGGGCCGCAACATGAACAAAAAGCGCATTGTTTTCACCGTTTTCGGCGTCGCGGGTTTGGCGCTGGCCGTGGTCTACGGGCAGTCCTCTTCGGGCCGCCGGGCCACGGATTCGCTGGGCGACCTGGATAGCGACGTCAGGAGCATGACCGACGCCTACGCATTGGTGGAGAAGAACTTTGCCGATCCCATCCCGGTCGATCGCGCTTTTTACCAGGGCGTCATCCCCGGCATGTTGGGCACGCTGGATCCCCACTCCACCTTCCTGACGCCCGTCGAATACGCCGACATGCAGCGCAAACAGCGCGCGCAATACTCCGGCGTCGGCATGTTGATTCGCACCGACCTCTCCGTCAACGGAAAGACGGTTGCTATTGAGCCCTTCCCCGGTTCTCCCGCCCAGCAGGCCGGGTTCCGCCGCGGCGACGCCATCCTGACCATCGACGGAAAAGACGCCACCCATATGAGCTCCACCGAGGTGGCCGACAATTTGCGCGGCCCGCGCGGGACCAAGGTGACCGTCACCATCGAGCGCGTGGGCGCACCCGCTCCCATTACGCTCACCGTGACGCGCGGCGAAATCACCACGAGCGTGGTGGATGCCTATTGGCTCCAGCCCGGCATCATGTACCTCGGGGTTCAGAGCTTTGAAGCGCAGAACCTGGCCAAGGATGTCGAGAACTTCATGGCGAAGCTGGGAGAATCGGACGTGAAGGGCCTGGTGATCGACCTGCGCGAGAATCCCGGCGGCCTGGTTACGGAGGCCGTCAGCCTTGCCGGCCGTTTCCTCAAGGACGGCCAGGTGGTGGTTTCCGACCACGGGCGATCCGTGCGCGAGCAGATCTACCGCGCCAAGGCTGTGGCCAAGGCCCAGGACTATCCCATTGTCGTGCTGGTGAACCGCCACTCGGCGTCCGCGTCCGAAATCGTCTCGGGCGCGCTTCAAGATCACGACCGCGCCTGGGTGATGGGCGAAAGCACCTTCGGCAAGGGCTTGGTGCAGGCTCAGTTCCCGCTTTCGGAAAACGCCGCTCTGCTGCTGACCATCGCGCACTACTACACGCCCAGCGGCCGTCTGATCCAGCGCGACTACACCAACCAGTCGTTCTTCGACTACTACAACTCGCGCAAAGAGGCCGGCCAGCCCAGCCAGACCGATATCAAATCCACCGATAGCGGACGCCGCGTCTACGGGGGCGGAGGCATCACGCCGGACGAAACGTACGCGCCGGCCGCCTCGAACGCGTTCCAGGGCCGCATGGTGGGGACGCAAGCGGTCTTCCATTTCGGAAACGTCTACTTCAACGCCGCGCAGCCGATTCTGCCTTCGAACAATTGGGTTCCGGACGAAGACGCCATTTCGCGCTTCAAAACGTACCTCAAATCGCAGGACATTAAATTCACCGACGAAGAGCTCGCCGCAAACCGGAAGTGGGTCGGCGATCAGCTTCGTCTCGAATTGCTGCAGCGCGCCTACGACGTAAAGACCGCGACGCGCACGATGATCCTGGACGATCCCGAAGTCCACAAGGCGATTGAAGCCATGCCCAAAGCGCAATCGCTCCTGAACCGCCGCGGCCCCACCCAGCGCGCCGCGTTGGGCCAGGTTTCCAGGCCTGCCCTCCGGCCGTAGAGCCGCTCGCGCGGCAGGCGCTTTCGCCCAATACGACTTAATTAAGAGCCGCAGTCCAGAACTGCGAGTTTCCAGGCCCAAACGCCGAAGGTTTGCGCCACGTGGCTTTCGAGCCGAGATTCTTGGAATCCATAACATAGGAGAAAGCCCGGTAGTTAAGTGGCATTGGGCGGAAGCGCCTCCTCCACACGGGTTTCGGCAGGCTTTCCGGGAGATCCGGTGTTGTTTGTTTTCAACGTCTTGCTGGGTTCGTTTGGCGCGCTCGGGGGGGACGCGGCCTCCGGCCGCAGGGACCGGGGGTCAGGGGCCGGGGGCCGGGGAGTTGCGGCCTGCGGCCGCTGGGCAGGCGGCCCAGAGGGCACCCCGACCGGCCCCACCGGGCATTCAGGCTCACTGCCGGCTTCGGCGCGGACTTCGATGGTGGACCGCCGGCTCTTTTTTGCGGGCGGGGCCGACTCACCGGCCGGCGGCGGGGTTGAGGGGCGCGGGGTTTCCGCGACGCGGAGAAGCAGGAGGTTTTGGAGGGCGCGCTGGTACATGCAGTGGAGGCGAGTTTCGTAGCGGTGGAGAAGGGCGAGGGTTGGCGATTCGGCGAGGCCCTGGAAGGCGGCGGCGATGGCTCCGAGTTCGTCGTTGCCGGGGTTGGCGTCGATCTTGTCTTCGAGCAACCGGGTTTCGATGGCCCAGGCGCGGCGGAGACGCCAATACGACGCGGCCATTTCCTCGACCATGCCGAACTCGACGCCGTCGGCGGGCTGGAGGCGCTCGATGTGTTGTGCGACGAGAGAGTCGAAGCCCTCGTGGGATTCGTTGTCGAGGACCACACAGCGCGAGAGAAGGCCGTGACGAACGGCGTTTTGAGAGGAGCGTTTCTTTCCCTCGGCGGTGACGGGGCCGCGTGAGATGGCGCCGTTGGCGCGGGAAGCGAGGATGCGTCTGAGGCTTGGCATGGTGGTGTTCTCCTTTGGGGGGCGCGCGGCCTGCGGCCGCGGGGGCCGGGGGTCAGGGGCCGGGGGCCGGGGTTGCGGCCTGCGGCCGCTACGGAACAACGCTACCGGCGCGCGGCCGGTTAGGCAGGCGGCCCAGAGGGCACTCCGACCTGCCCCACTGGCGACGCCCGTTTCCAAGCTAGCAGACGAGGCGGTTTAGGGCTTAGCGAAGAGGTTTGTTTTCAATGGGGATGCGGGCGTGAACGGGAATTCGGGGTGCGGGGTTTCGGCGGTCACAGGGGCCACGGATTTCGCTGGATGGGGCGGAAGCCGTTGAGGGGAAAAGGGGAACGGGGGCCGGACTCGGGCGAGTATCGGAGTTACGGGTCCGGTTATTCATGGGCGCATACTATTCTGGGATCGGGATGTGGAGAACAGACAGCACGTGGAAGCGGGGGCGCGCGGCGACGCGGGGGGGCAGGGAATCGACGGACGATCCGGTGCATTGGGTGACGGAGCACCTGGGGTTCCGCGCGGATGCCGTGCAGGCGCGGGTGCTGCGCTCGGAGACGCGGAGAGGCCTGCTGAATTGCACGCGGCAGTGGGGCAAATCGACGCTGACGGCGGCGAAAGCGGTGCGGCAGGCATCGATCGAGCCCGAAAGCCTTACGCTGGTGGTCAGCCCGAGCGCGCGGCAGAGCGGCGAGTTTCTGCGCAAGGCGAGCGATTTCGTGCGGCGACTGGGCGTCAAACCGAAAGGGGACGGCGACAACGAGATCTCACTGGAGTTTCCGAACGGCGCGCGGATTGTGGGGCTGCCGGGGAACGAAGCGACGGTGCGAGGGTTCTCGGCGGTGGCGCTGCTGCTGGTGGACGAAGCGGCGAGGGTAAACGACGAACTCTACCTGGCGGTGCGCCCGATGCTGGCGGTGAGCGGCGGGACGCTGTGGCTGATGAGCACGCCTTTCGGAAAGAGGGGCTTCTTCTACGAAGCCTGGGAACGCGGCGGCCCGGAGTGGGACCGGGTGCGGGTGACGGCGGAGGAGTGCCCGCGGATTTCGCAGCGGTTCCTGGAGGAGGAGCGGGCGACGATGGGCGACCGCTGGTTCCAGCAAGAGTACCTGTGCGAGTTCGAAGACTCGACGAGCGGATTGTTCGGGCGGGAGCAGGTAGAGCAGGCGATGACGGACAAGGTAGAACCACTGCGGCTGTAGGCGGCCTGCGGCCGCGGGGTTGGGGGCTGGGGGTTGGGGGCTGGGGTGGCGGCCTGCGGCCCCTGAGGGCGGTGCAGGGGATTTGATTTATTGGGGCGATGGATTGCCGATGGTGCGGTATTTTCTGGGAGTGGATTTGGGGCAGGCGGCGGATTTCACGGCGCTGGCGGCGGTGGAGAGGGTCGAGGCGCCCGGTGAATGGGACGCGGCGACGTACGCGCGTTTGCCAAAGATCGAGATGCATGTGCGGTACCTGGAGCGGACGGCTCTGGGGACGCCTTACCCGGAGATTGTGGAGCGCGTGGCGGAGGTGGCGCGGAGCCACAAGCTGGCGGGGCAGAGCCAGATTGTGGTGGACGCTACGGGCGTCGGCAGGCCGGTGGTGGACCTTCTGAAGATGGCGGCGCCGGAATGCTGGATCGTTCCGGCGGTGATCACGGGCGGAGAGCGCGAGAGCCTGGAGGGCGGCTACTGGCGCGTGCCCAAGAGAGACTTGGTGGTGGGGCTGCAAGTGCTCTTCCAGAGCAAAGGTTTGAGGATCGCCGCGGGCTTGCAAATCGCGACGACGCTGGGGGATGAACTGGCGGAAATGAAAGTGAAAGTGACCGGCGCGGGCCGGGAGCAATACGGAGTCTGGCGGCAGGGGAAGCACGACGATCTGGTTCTGGCGGTGGCGCTGGCGTGCTGGGGTGCGCGGAGGATGTATCCGGGCGCGCCGGGGGCACGGGCCAGGCAGGGAAGGATAGTGTAGGCGGGGACTGGGGGCTGGGGGTTGGGGGCTGGGGTCGCGGCCTACGGCCGCGGGGCCCGGAGATAGCAGCCTGCGAGCGCGGACGCTTATTGGTAGAATTCGCGATGGTGGGCGACGCGAGTGACGATGACGCGTTTCGCCGAATCGTCGAGGATGTAGACGACCCGCCAGTCACCCACCCGGATACGCCATAGATCCTTAAAACCCCTCAACTTTCGCCAACCCGCAGGCCGGGGATTCGAGGCCAGCGCCAGGATTCCTCGGTCGATGCGATCAAAGAGCGCATCGCCGAGCGCGCCGAGTTCTTTCCGCGCCAACCGTTTGATTTCGATGGAGTAGCTACCCACGCTGGCTCGCGCGACCCAAGCGTTGGCTGCGGTAACCTCCGTAGGGGACGCTTCTTTCCTTCCGCCGCATCTCGGGCACCCCGCCGTCCCAAAAGTCTTCCCAGATGGTTCCCTGCCTCTTCAGGTCGATTTGGACCGCGACCTTGCGGCCTTTTTCATCCATCAGGTACTGGATACCACTCATGGGTTCGTCTTGCCTTCGATGAGGGCAGGAATGGAGATTGGGAGGCGCGGAGGGCGCGGCCCGGCCGCGGGGGCAGCAGGCGGCGCCTCACTAGATGCGGCGGAGGTTGGCGAGACCTTCGAGGTAGTCTTCTTTGCGCAGATTCGTTTTGACGCGGCAGGCGGAGAGGAGCGCGATCGTCTCGCCGAGGGAGACGCCGGCGATTTCGGCGGCCATTTCGAGGGACGCGGAGCCGGGATTGTGTTGCTCGATAGCGAGCATGAGGCGGGTGCGGAACTCAACCTCGTGGCCGGGGCAAGCAGCGGTTCCGGGTGGCTTCAATGGGGCCGCGACCGCGCGGTCGCGGAACTCCCGCGGCGCGGTGGTCGTCCCAAACTTCGGGGACCACGCTTCAATGGGGCCGCGACCGCGCGGTCGCGGAACTGCTGGCGGTGGCATCGCTGGCGGACCGGCTGGCGCGCTTCAATGGGGCCGCGACCGCGCGGTCGCGGAACTAACTCGACAGCGTGGGCGGAGGGAAACTCACGAACGCTTCAATGGGGCCGCGACCGCGCGGTCGCGGAACTGCGGGCGGGGCGCGAGGTGGTGGAGTGGGTGTGGGCGCTTCAATGGGGCCGCGACCGCGCGGTCGCGGAACTCAGCGCGTCGTCAAAATCGCTCAAGTGGCCCTTCCGCTTCAATGGGGCCGCGACCGCGCGGTCGCGGAACTCTCGGGCCGGTTGCTATGCCGCTTGCTCCGCTAGATGCTTCAATGGGGCCGCGACCGCGCGGTCGCGGAACTTGGGCGGGAAGTGACGACACAAACGGGCCGATATCGGCTTCAATGGGGCCGCGACCGCGCGGTCGCGGAACTAAAAAAGAGGACCCTAAGAGGATTGCATACCCCCTGCTTCAATGGGGCCGCGACCGCGCGGTCGCGGAACTGGCCACGCACATAGGAACGCTGCCGGCCTCGGTGGTGCTTCAATGGGGCCGCGACCGCGCGGTCGCGGAACTGCGGCAGATGGTTGCCCCGATGAGGCCTTGGGCGCGGCTTCAATGGGGCCGCGACCGCGCGGTCGCGGAACTAATGGGCGCAGAGCGCGGCGGGGATACGCCAACTACGCTTCAATGGGGCCGCGACCGCGCGGTCGCGGAACTGCGCAGAAAGTCGATTCCCGTATCGTTCTTCCACGTGCTTCAATGGGGCCGCGACCGCGCGGTCGCGGAACTAATCGGGCGGACGCCGAAGACGCTGACGCTGGGATACGCTTCAATGGGGCCGCGACCGCGCGGTCGCGGAACTGACGGCCGCGACGGGGGGCGGGAAGCACGTAACGGTGCTTCAATGGGGCCGCGACCGCGCGGTCGCGGAACTCTCTCATTCTCGCCCCGAGCCGTCCACCGCCGCCGAGCTTCAATGGGGCCGCGACCGCGCGGTCGCGGAACTAAGGACCGCGGCGTCAACATCGTGAGCAAATATTTCGCTTCAATGGGGCCGCGACCGCGCGGTCGCGGAACTAACAAGAACTACGCGGGGCTGGGAGACCGGATGAACGCTTCAATGGGGCCGCGACCGCGCGGTCGCGGAACTATCGCCAACATGGACCGGACGCTGTGGGAATACTGCGGGCTTCAATGGGGCCGCGACCGCGCGGTCGCGGAACTCAACGCGGCGCAATCGATCGGGCGGGCGGGAGAGGAGCTTCAATGGGGCCGCGACCGCGCGGTCGCGGAACTGCTGAGGCTATGATGCCCATCCGCCCCGAGTACCGGCTTCAATGGGGCCGCGACCGCGCGGTCGCGGAACTGATGGCCGGCAGCATGGACTGAAGGTTCAGGTCCGGCTTCAATGGGGCCGCGACCGCGCGGTCGCGGAACTGTCGCCGTACTCGCCAGCCTGACAGTCAGCCTCTTCGCTTCAATGGGGCCGCGACCGCGCGGTCGCGGAACTCCTGGGTCCTGTCCATGGCGGTCGCCAATCGGCCGCTTCAATGGGGCCGCGACCGCGCGGTCGCGGAACTTCTGTGGGCGTTAAAGCGCTGCTCTGTGATGCGTCGACGCTTCAATGGGGCCGCGACCGCGCGGTCGCGGAACTGAGCTTAGTCATTCGGCGATTACCTCCGATCGAGTAACGCTTCAATGGGGCCGCGACCGCGCGGTCGCGGAACTCTCTTGCATCAGGCAGCGGTCGCGCCTGACGTCGCATTGCTTCAATGGGGCCGCGACCGCGCGGTCGCGGAACTCTAATGTCAACTGTACCTCGAACAGGCCCCTGTAATGCTTCAATGGGGCCGCGACCGCGCGGTCGCGGAACTCAAGTGAAATCAGCGCGATGCTGAACGACTGCGATGAGCTTCAATGGGGCCGCGACCGCGCGGTCGCGGAACTGCATCGTAGGCGATCGCGCGCGGCGATGAGCGCAGATCGCTTCAATGGGGCCGCGACCGCGCGGTCGCGGAACTTTTGTCCACGCCGCTTGCGACCGCTGTAGGCATGCGCTCGCTTCAATGGGGCCGCGACCGCGCGGTCGCGGAACTGCGACCTCGATTCCTGGCCTTGCGCAGACGTTCGCAGCGCTTCAATGGGGCCGCGACCGCGCGGTCGCGGAACTCCGGTCTCGGGCGATCGCTACAGAGGGTCGGCTGGAAGCTTCAATGGGGCCGCGACCGCGCGGTCGCGGAACTGTCGCGGGCATCTGCGCGACTGCAGTACCCGATCAGAGCTTCAATGGGGCCGCGACCGCGCGGTCGCGGAACTGATAGCCGCTTCCGTGCTGAACGCCCGAGACTCAGTTCGCTTCAATGGGGCCGCGACCGCGCGGTCGCGGAACTGACCCGACGACGGCGCTCCCGTGTTCGTTCACCTTGCTTCAATGGGGCCGCGACCGCGCGGTCGCGGAACTTCCGTATGGCGCGCGATCGGCGCACGGGCAAGTCTCGAGCGCTTCAATGGGGCCGCGACCGCGCGGTCGCGGAACTTCGACTCGCTGTAGCGGTTGCTGCTCCAGGCGCTACGATGGCTTCAATGGGGCCGCGACCGCGCGGTCGCGGAACTGCTCGTAGCTCTGGCGATTCGGACGCGATGCGCTGAGAGGCTTCAATGGGGCCGCGACCGCGCGGTCGCGGAACTCCGGCTCCGCTGGCGCTCTGCCGAAGCCGTCGTGTGTGCTTCAATGGGGCCGCGACCGCGCGGTCGCGGAACTCATGACCGGCCGCCGCAGGACGTCGCGCGAGCCCAGGATGCTTCAATGGGGCCGCGACCGCGCGGTCGCGGAACTGGCGTACATGAGCCGGCTGACAGCGGTCGAGCGGATGCTTCAATGGGGCCGCGACCGCGCGGTCGCGGAACTGTAGGCTGCATTTGCGAGCGGCTCACGACTGACGCTCGCTTCAATGGGGCCGCGACCGCGCGGTCGCGGAACTTACGGATCGTCGCTATACTTGTAGCTACCGCCTCAGTGCTTCAATGGGGCCGCGACCGCGCGGTCGCGGAACTATCCGATCGTCCACGGCTCGCACGCATGTCCGGACTTGGCTTCAATGGGGCCGCGACCGCGCGGTCGCGGAACTCGTGCAGCCGCGGATGCGTGTCGCTGCTCGGACATGGCTTCAATGGGGCCGCGACCGCGCGGTCGCGGAACTGCCGTGCGCGGACGACGATACGCTTGCGGTACTGCTAGGCTTCAATGGGGCCGCGACCGCGCGGTCGCGGAACTTCCGAAAGAGCCCCGCTGTTTGCTGGCCCGGCTTCGCTTCAATGGGGCCGCGACCGCGCGGTCGCGGAACTCGCCGCGCAGCCGTCCGCAAGCGCACCGCGAGTCAGGCTTCAATGGGGCCGCGACCGCGCGGTCGCGGAACTATCGTCTACGATCACCGGCCCGCCTACAAGCGCCTGCTTCAATGGGGCCGCGACCGCGCGGTCGCGGAACTTTCGGCGCACGGGCGCCGCCGACCGCTACGAGGGATCGGCTTCAATGGGGCCGCGACCGCGCGGTCGCGGAACTAGCCTACCACGTAACCTATTCAAATTTCAAAGAGCTG
>CAWAOP010000013.1:0-25007 GCA_963783505.1 Terriglobia bacterium
TGTGCCTTTCTCCAACTCGTACATTTCGATGGCGAGCGGCGCCACACGCAGCGTCTTGGGCGCTTGGTTCAGCGGCGCTTCCGTTACTTGCACATCCTTGTGGTCCAACCCGTCGTCGAGGTCAGGTTGGGACCGGTGAGGCGCCACATGCGGCCCTTGCCGCTGAGTTGCGCGCCCTGGATGGCAACGTCAAGATCCTGCGCCGTTTCCGTCGGGTTGACGATGGCGATGCTCAGCAGCTTGCCGTCCGCGCTCAAGGCGGCGCTCACATCGAGCGGCCAGGTGGGGCTGCCCGCGTTGGGCCTCGGCTGGGCGCCGCCCGGACCGGGACCGGCGGGCGGCAAGGGCGGGGAGTTGCATCCACCGCAACGGGCACCGTGCCCATATGATCGCGATAGAGCTTGAACAACAGGCCGGTGGCGTTAAGCGTCGCGTCGTTCATGTTGAAGTCGAGTTGGGAGGTTGCCATGGTGTGGCCCCCCATCGGGATCATGTCCGTATGGCGGAACATCTCGTGGGTCTCCAGAGCGTTGCCCAGCGTCTGCTTCATGTTGACGGGAAGGCGCGAATACGCCCACTCGTCGAGCGCGAAGGGCACTTTCTTGGTCTTCAGCTCCGGGCATCGGCGGTAAAACTCCTCGTAGACCTCGGCCTTGGAGCGCACCGAGTTGGCCGTGCGGTGGACAGCATCGATCACGGATAGCTCAACGGGGGGCGGCGGGGCTTTCTTCTGCGCCGCATTGGACGGCTGGGCGGTTTCATAGACGTAGAAGTGCTCGGACATCACGTCGATGTACGGGAGGCAGTGGGTGAGCAGGCCGCCGCTCCAGTCGTTGTCGGTCCCGATGTCGCTGATGCGGGGCGTATTGCCGTCGGCGATCAGGATGATGTTCGGGTCCACCTTGCGCATGGCCTCGCCGAACAGGTTGTGCTTGAAAACGAACTGGCTGAGAACCATGTGGCCGAACTGGAAGTCGCCCCACATTTCATTGCCGACGCCCCACCACTTCACCTTGTAAGGGGCCGGGTGGCCGTTGGCCGCGCGCTGCTTGCCCATGGGCGTGTTGATGGAGCCGATAACGTACTCCACCAGATCGGCGGCCGAGCGCGCATCGCCGAATCCGGCGTTCACGCTGAGGAAGGAATCCACGCCGAGCAGATCCGCCATGAACAGGAACTCGTCCGTGCCGACGTCATTCGGCTGAAGGGCGTTCCAAACCGGGTCCCACTTCGGAGGACGCTTATCGATATCCCCGATGGCGTCGCGCCATTCGTGGGCCGAGAGGAAGTTGCCGCCGGGCCAACGGTACATGCCGGAGCGCTGCGCTTTCAGCAGGGCGACGGTGTCGGTGCGGAAGCCGTGGTTGTTGTCGGCGGGCATGAGCGAAACGGCGCCGATGTGGAACGAGCCTTTGCCCTCGCCGGCGATTTCGATGCGGGCATTATCCGTCTCGGCGCCCGCGGTGAATTTCAGCGGGAACTTCGCGTAGGCGGATTGCAGGCCCTTGATGGGAACGGTCTGGCGATCGGTCGGGCCGGAGCCCCAGACGAGGCTCACGGTGACGTTGGCCGCGGCATCGCCCGCGAGCGCCACGCGTCCGCTGTAGGCGCGGCCTTTGCGCAGCATGATGCCTGCCTGGGCGACGCCGCGAGGCGCGGAGCCATCGAGCTTGACGAGCGGGCTCTGTTCGCCGGTGTAGGCGTGGCCGCGATCCATCACGACGGAGTCGTCCGGCCCGATGGGCCGCCACATGTTGGGCTGCCGGCCTCGCGAGGCGGCGGGCGCGGGGGCCTTCGAGTCGATCTTGTAGTAGAACTTCCGGTCGTCGATCATCTCGGCCCAGAGGCTGCGGTTGACTGTGTCGGCGATGTGCTCGATGAACTGGCCATATAAGTAAGGCGATATGGGGGCGCCCGTCTTTGCCGCGTCCACGGTGGCGGTAACCCGCTTCTCGGAAGCAGTCGGGTTCTGCGCGACGGCCAACACCAGCGCGAGCCCAATGAGCACACAGCAATTCCTGAAAGTGAACATCGTTCCTCTCCGATCCGCAGCCTCACGGCAAAGCTACTCCGCCGCGGCGACAGCGATGCGTTTGGCCTTAGTACCTGACCGATTGCGAGTATAACGCCGGGCGCGAGGCAAACGGAAAGACCGAGGTGAAGGAGACTCCCTGCCTGCTCCACTTTGGCGCGCTGCGCGCGCTGGCGCAGGTCGGGAACCTGCGCCACTGGGACTTGAGAGTTTGGGAGGACGGCCGCTGCCCACTTGTTGTTACATCGTGTTCAGGAACGCGATGAGGTCGGCCATCTGGCGGCTGGTGAATTGGGGCCAGGAGAGCTTTTGCTGCTGCATCCGGTCGAGCATGCGCGGGCCGTGTTGCCAGAGGAACGAGACCATGCTGACGGATGAGTAGGCGTCCTTACCTTTGGAAAGGCTGGGAACGCCGCCTGTGGGCCTGGCGTGGCACGAGACGCAGGACTTCTCGACGAAAACCACCTGGCCGCGGGCGCGGTCGCCGTTGCCGACGAAGTACTGGCGCGCCCAGACATAAGCGAGAATCTGGCGCATCTCATCGGGGGTCAGCGTGGGCGGCGGATTCTTCATGCTGGGCTGGTGGTTCCACATGTCCACGGCGATATCCGTAATGGTCTGGTTGCGGAGCTTGTTTTCGAGCGAGCTCGTTCCGCTGTGGCAGCGGGCGCACTCCTTGGCGGCGAACAGGGTTTCGCCCTGGTTCGAGGAGGTGAACTGAAAATCGCGGACCAGGGCCTTGTTCTCGGGCAGATTGCGAAGGTAGACGAGGATATCGGTCAGCTCCTGCGAGGTCAGATCGCTCCAGGCGATCCGTTTGGCGGCGTAGGCGGCGCGCATCTTGGGGCCGTGGTTCCACATCTGGGCGGCCAGGACGACGGGATCGGAAAGCGAATCCCACTTGGTGACGGGCGGAGCGCCGCCCGAACCGGATCCGCCGTGGCACTCCACGCAGTGATGCGCGGTGAAGGCCTGCTTGCCGCGGGCGGCGTCGCCGGGCTTCTCGAAATAGCGAGCGGAGACGAAGTAGGCGAACAGGTCGGCGGACTGCTCGGGCGTGAGCGTCGAGCGGACGATGCCCATCTTGGACATGGCGGACCACATGGTGGGAGCGTGATTCCACATCATGCTGGCCATGCCGGCGGGGGTGAAGTCGCGGTCCAGACTGGCGGCGAGGTCCGGGGCGCTCTTGCCTCCGATCCCGCTGACGCTATGACAATCGACGCAACGCTCGGACTTAAAAATCCGCTCGCCCTGGCGGGCGTCGCCCATGGGAATGCCGGCCGCGAACACCGAACAAGCGGCTAGCGCGGCTGCCACGTAGAGCTTGAACATGGCGGTCT
This sequence comes from Terriglobia bacterium, assembly GCA_963783505.1. Taxonomy (GTDB): domain Bacteria; phylum Acidobacteriota; class Terriglobia; order Bryobacterales; family Bryobacteraceae; genus BOG-224. The sequence continues at coordinate 3,376 of CAWAOP010000013.1, forward strand.
CCTATATGCGTGCCGAAAAATGGGGACAGACAGCCTTTTCCCGAATGACGGAATGCGGAAGGAACGGGCTTACGGCGATGGAAAAAATGTCAGTCCCCATTTTTCGGCAACCTTCTATCTGATCAATTTCAGGCCTGTCTGGAACAGGTGCGTGTGGAACCCCTCATACCAGTAAAGGCTCTCGTTAAAGCCGTAATACTGCCAGACTGTGTTCCAGTATATGTGTTTTCCGAACGGAAGCGCCAGCCGCATCATGGGCTGGCGGTAGCGCGAGGGGCGAGTCCCGTCGGTCACGGCCAGCGATCCGCCGATGCTCAGTTTGGCCGCATACTTCGGAGCCGTCAGTTCCAGAGCGCCGGAGGCCAGTTTCGCGCTTTCGTTGTACATGGAGAGGGAAGGCGTGAAGAACGGCGGCAGCAGGTAGTTGATGGTGGAACCATACGATGCGGCGTCGTATTCTCCCATCAGGTTGACGTGCTTGCCGTTCCTGGGAGCCCAATTCACGGCGAAGGCGCTGTCGTGGCTGCTCAGGCTGTATTGCAGACCCGGAACCGGATCCGTGTTATTGAGCAGCGAGTAGCGCCACTGAAGGGAGAGCGAATCGGTGGCCTGCCAGCGGACTCGGGCGCGCAGCTTATCGTAGTTGTACAGGCTGGTACGGAAATACGCGCGCGCGGTGTTGGCTTTCTCGTAGTCGGCATTCAGCGCAACCTTGCGAATGGGGCGGAAGTTGAGAGCGGCGAGGGCAGTCTGGCGGCTGAGCGTACCGGATTCGAGGGCCCCGATCTGGCTGAGGGGGGAATTGGTGACGGTGGCGCCGCCCCACTCGTAGCGGTAGCCGCCGCGCAGAGTGAGCGTGCGCGTGGCGTCCACGATGAGGTTGGCCTCTTCGCGGTTGTAGTTGACGGATTCCCAATCCGGAAGGACCGAAGACGAGGTGGAAGCGCCGGACGTGGCCGTCTGATAGATAGCTTCGCCGATGGTGGAGTAAGCCGCGTCGTGGAAGCGGTCCGTGGACCAGGATTCGACCAGGCGCACGCGGCGGAACGGACGCAGTTCGAATCCGGCGTTTCCGGAGACGTGCGGCTTGTTGGCGGAGCCCGTCACCGTGTCCATCTGGCCGTAGTAGAAGAGGATCGCGCTAATTTGCGAAAGCTGGCCCGTGCCGGCATCGACGTAGTTGACGCTGGTCTTCGGCTGGCTATAAAGGAACTGCGCGGAGAGATCGAGCCAGGAGAACGGGTTGGCGGTCACGATTCCCTTGCTGTACATACTATGGGCGCGAACGCCATAGGCCTGCTGGAGACTCCCGAGCGAAAGCGTCTGGCCGAAGTACTTAGCGGTGGAATCGCCGGCCCCAATGTTGCCGGCGGCGTAGGCGGCGTCATCGTCCTTAAACGTAGTGCCGCCCTGCTCGATAGTGAGATGGAAGCGGCGCAACTGGACGTGAACGCCGCCACGATAGACGTTCGTACTATCGCGACGGAGCATGGCAACGGGGTATTCGTTGGTGATGTCCTGCGACCAGGTGGCGATGCCGGTCCCGGTTCCGACGTTGCGGTCGTAATCGAGGTAAGGGCTCACGCGGCTCTTGGGGAATAGATCGAGAGCGAAGCTGCCGTTCTTGCGGCGCACGTCGTCGCGCTGCTCGTCGAAGCCCGCGGGAGCGCCCGGATCGGAGAAAGACGGGAGAGCGTTGAAATACAGGATGTCGCTGAAGTTGTAACGAAAATCGTAAACGCCTTTCTTGCTGACGCCCACGTATACCGTGTTGAAAGGGTCGCCCCAGTTGGAGGCGCGGACATCGACGCGGTCGAACAGGCAGCAATTGCCCTTGAGGGTGAAATCAAGCCCGAACAGACGCGTGCCGGCGTTCTCGTTCACGGCGCTGCGGTAGGTATCCATGCTTCCACGGACATCGGTGCGGAAACGCTGGCCGAAATCGATGTCGCCCGTGATCCAGGGCTGGGAATCGGACGACGAACTGTCGGCGGCGGGGGCGGCGGCCGTCTGAACTCCGGACGCGGGCTGATCGGCCGGCGCCTGGGCGAACACCGGAACAGCCAGGAGGAACGCAAGTGCGTATTTCATCGCAGTAGCCCCCTGTTCACGTAGGAGCCGTGAATCTTCTGGTGGCAAAGCATGCAGTTGTTGAAGCGCGGGCTGCGAAGATCGTGGATGGCCGGAGGGACGCCGCCGAGAGCCGTATCCGGACCGGTGGTGGGCAGCGGCAGGTTGGCGTGACATTCCAGGCAGACCATTTTCACGTCGGCCCGCGTCAGCATTTTCGGATTGTTGGAGCCGTGCGGCATGTGGCAGGCCGTGCAGCCTTCCATTCGCACCGGAGCGTGCTCGAAGGTAAAGGGGCCGGCCAGATCGCCGTGGCACTTCAGGCAACCCGGCTCGTTGGCCGCATTGGTTTCGAGATTCTTGGGGAGCGAACCACCGTGCGGGTTGTGGCAATCCACGCAGCTCATGGCGCCTTCCGGCAGGCGGTGGCGGTACTGGCGCTGGAAGCTGAGCCAGACATCGGTGTGGCAGCCGGCGCAAAGCTTGTTGATATCGGCCGCCTTGCGAGCCACCAGACCCTCGGGGCCGTTCTTGTGCACCGAATGGCAGGCCACGCAGCTTACCGCGCTCTTGGCGTGAGCGCCCATAATCCGCCCGGCGTTTGTGGGCTGGTTGAGATGGCAGCCGAGGCAGATGCGGTCGGCGTCGGCGGGGCGCAATGCGCCGGGATTCCGGATATCGGCGGCGGAGACGGAATCGACGTGCTTCGAGCCGGGGCCGTGGCAGGCTTCGCAGGCCTTGGTTTCGAAATGATAGCGCGCGGAGGTCTCCACGGCGTGGTGCGGGTTGTTCACGAACGCCTTGGAGATATCCTCATGACAACCCGCGCAGGTCTCCGAGCCCACGTAGTCCGCGGGCTTGGCCGCCTCCGTTTTGGCCGCCTCCTTCTTAGGGGGAGCGGCTTGCTTGGCAGGAGCGGCTTGGGTTTGGGCGCGTCCGGAAGGTTCGGCAAAGGCAGGGGTGACGGCCCACGGCGCCATCGTGGCCACCGTGACGCCCATCGTCAACCCCAGCGTGATGCTTGCGGTGCGGAGCTTCATGGCTTTCCTTGACCGCGATGGCCGCCGTTATGAGACCGGCGGCCTTCGATGCGTCTCTATTTCACGTTCCCCGGGTTCGCGGCGGGACTGACGACGGCCGATCCGCGAGGATCGGACGCGACCGTGCCCGTGGTGGGAGTGTGGATCTTCTGAACGTTAAAGTCGGCCGTGCCGATGTGGCAGACGTTGCAGGTCTCGCCGAACTGTGCGTTGGTGTTCTCCAGAGCATGGGCCATATCGGCGGTAGTTGCGTGGCAGCCCGTGCAGGCCGAGGTCGTGGCGCCGACGGGGCTCACAAGCGCCGAGGGGTTGGTGACCGGGTTCAGCCCGATCGGAAACACGGCTTCGCTGCCGTTCACATGGCACAGGTAGCAGCTTTGAGTATACGGGGCGGAGCCGGTGGGGCTCATGGCCGGGAACAGCACGCCGGTGAAATCGTTGTGGCTGCCACCGAAGCCGACGATGGTGTATGTGGCGCCCTGCGAGACCAGGCTCACGCCGGTGTGAATCCGGTGAACCATGTAGGCGAAATTGACGCCCTGGGCCGGAGCGGTCTTGTCGGCCGCAACCATCGCGCTCGATCGCAAGGCGGCGTCGGTATCGTTCGGGTTGTGGCAGAGGACGCACATCTCGATCTGGTTGCGATTCTCGCCGTGCAACGAGAGCTTCACATGGCACTGGTTGCAGTTGTTGATGCTGACCACCGTGCGGCGCGGCGTGACCGCCGAACCGTCCACGGAGAAGTAGTAAACCACGTTCTTGGCGCCGTATTCGGTGTCAACTTCATCCGCCGTTCCGGCGTTGATGGCCAAGCGCGCGGCGCCCCTCGATACCGATGGCGTACGTTCCCTTGGCATTGGCCGGAATCGGCGTCGTGAACTGGTAGGTGCATGTGCCGCCGCTATTGCAATTCGCGGTGGGCACGGGATTCTCGGAAGCATAACCCGGAGTACTCGCGTTGGCGGTTCCAGCGAATGTCGTATATCCGTAATCCGTGGTGGGACCGGCCATCACAAGGGCCAGGCGATTCGAGCCGCCGGTCATCTGAGCCATGGTGATGGGCGCGCCGGAGTTGTCCTTAATGGTAAAGGTGACCAGCGGGAGCCTTGCCGGCTACGCCGTTGGCAACGCCAGTGATCGCCAGATTGATGCCGGGCGCCCCGGAGTACTGGGTGGCGATGGTGTGCGCCCCTACGATGGATGCATCGAACGGCAGCTCGCCTTGCGTGATGTGGCATCCTGCGCACTGTTGATCGCTGATCTCCGGCAGGTTGACGTGATTCGCGCCGGTGGCGAAGTTCACGTTATCGTGGCAGGCGCCGCAGGCTTCGCGATTCGGGTTGGTCAGATATTTGTTCTGCTGCGCGGCGTTCTGCGCCGGGTCATGGCAAGCCGTGCAGGCCAGCGGGCCGCCGTTGGCGGGGAACACGACGGTGGAGAAATCCGCGACCGTGTTATTGAAGCCGACGATCTGGTAGTGGCCTCCGGCTTGAACGCTCGGCAGGCTGGAGCCCATGTGCAGCTTGTGGAAGAAAATGTCGGCAGCCAAATTATTGCCCGTGTTGGGATCCACCGTTTGGTTCTGGTGGCACATGATGCAGAGATTGAAACCCTGCCGCGAGCCGCCGTGGAAAGCCATGTTGTCGTGGCACTTGTTGCAGGCGCCGTTGCGAACGATGTCGCGGGTGACCGAGACCTTCGATCCGTTGGGAACGAAGTCGTAGGTGGCGGAAGCGTAGTTGGTGCCCAAATCGAATTCGGTCAGGTTGCGGCTTCCATAGAGGCCGATTCGGGTTGTCGCGGTGGGATCGAACGCGCCGCCGGTTTGGTTTACAGCCTTCGTCTTAAAGGTGTAGATGTACTCGCCCAACGCGACCGTGGAGAGCGTCCCGCCGGAATCCGAGCCGGCCTGAAGCGTGGTCACGTTGTTGGTCGCGCCCGTACTGGAACGGGTGGTGTAGGACCAGAAATAGGTTTCACCGTTCGCCTGGCCGTTGGGGATGTACGCCGCGAGGTAGCTCACCGAAACCGTGCCGGCAGTGGTCACGCCGGTGATATCGAGCGGCCGCCCATGGGAATCCGCGATGGTGTAATCGACGCCGATCACTCCGCTTGAATTGATACTGGCGGACTTGATGGTGATCACGAAGCCAGCCGAAACGAAGCTGGTTTGAGAGCTCAAGGAAGCCGCGAAGCTGACGAGTAAGCACAGCGCCATCGCCAAGCGGCCCAATAAAGAAGATAAGCGAATCCGCATATATAGTTCTCCCAGTTACCACCTAATACTGCCATGCCCGCTGGCCCAGCGCAACAGGGGTGGATACACGACACTCATCCCCAGCCGGCGGACACTGCTGCCGAACCTGGAAACCACAGCACATCATCCTCCAAACCGGTCGCAATGTGTCGATATACTCAACTCTTTTGATATCAATATGTAGCGTATCTCCTCACCGCATGGTTCGGGTGCGGAGTGATGGCCCACTGGGTGAGAACCGATCACGCTATGGGTGAAATCCCACTGCCGAGGGTTGGCGCGAGAGTTTGCCCACCCCTTTGGTTATCAGATTATTCTTGCAATAGCTCGGGAATCTGCTTATGATGTTGTGCGGAGTTGTGCTTCTGGTCCATCGAACCCCGGATACGAACATGGTTACGCGCAACCGCTTGCCGAAGATCGCCAGCCCGATGGAACGGCCGTCCTCGACAGATGAGACTCGCGAGGAAGCGTTGAGGCGTCTCTATCGCCGAAAGAAGATCCTCGATGGCCTGATCGGCTCGCTGGAAGAGTATCAGTCGCATCGCGCGGGCCATCCCGCGAGAGTCATTCCGATGCGTTCCGGACGCCCGCGGTAGTTAAGTTTCGCGCAATCGCGAATTTGACGAGCCCTACCAGATCCCGAATATTAAGCTTACGCATGAGGCTGGCGCGATAGGTGTCTACAGTCTTAGGACTAATCTCCAGAATGCCGGCGATTTCCTTGGCTCGGAGGCCGTTCACAAGATGCGAAAACACCTCCATCTCGCGGGGGCTGAGAAGCGTCAGAGGATCCTCGGCTTCGCTCCGCTCCAGACGCGTGAAAAACCCGGCCCCGCGCAACAGGGGAGAGATATAAACGCCGCCATCGCGGACGAAGCTCAAAGCATCCAGCAGGTGACGCGAGGGGCCGTCCTTTAAGAGGTATGCATCCGCTCCCGCGCGCAGGGCCTCCATCACGGAAGGCTCATCCCGGGTGATGGAGAGGACAATGAGCTTGACGGGCGAGCCGGATGCGCGCAGCGTGCGGATTACCTCGATGCCCGTCAGTTTGGGCATCTGCAAATCCAGGATTGCGAATTCCGGCTGGAGGGCGGTAATGGCATCGAGGGCGGCCACGCCGTCGGAACATTCCGCCACGACTTTCAGCCCATTGGCGGCGCAAAGAGCCGCGAAACCTTCGCGGACGATGGCATGATCGTCGGCCAGAACAACGGTGGTTGCAAAGTCGGGCATCAATTCCTTTCGCGATCCGGGCCAGCCGCGCCGGAGGCTCCGGAAAGCGGAGCGGAGAGCGAGAACACAGTTCCATCGGGTCCGCTTCGGACCCGAAAGCCGGCGCCAAACGCCAGCGCGTGGTCTCGGATGGTACGCAGCCCGGCGCCCGAATCGAGGCGCGCCGGTTCGCGGAGCGCCTCGGCGACATTGAAACCGGCGCCGTTATCCGAGGCGCTGAACCTCAGGAGCCCATTTTCGACCGCCAAATCGACAGTCACTTCCGACGCTTTTGAATGCCGAGCGAGGTTGGAGAAGGCCTCCTGTGCTCCGCGATAGAACAACGACTTCAGATCCGGGTCCAATTCCGAAGGTAACTCACCGATTCGCAGGTCCGCTTGGAACCGCTGGGGAATGCCGCTCAGATCCCAGAGCTGCCGAATTGCGGCGTCGAGCGCTAGCGCCTGCCATTCCGGCGGCCGAAGGCGGCGCGAAACGGTCCGCACCTGTTCCAGCGCATCATGGGCTAGCCGGGCGATGCGAGCGGCCGCCTCTCGAACGGGCGGCGTGGACTGCGGCAACTGCCGGTCAATCGACTCGATCTGGAGCTGAATCGCCGCGAGCATCTGTCCCACCCCGCCGTGGAGATCGCGAGCGATGCGCCGGCGTTCAGCCTCGATTTGCCGAGTTACCCGGCCGCGTCCGCGGAGTCTCTGTATCTCGGTAGAGAGACGGCGCTCGACCCGGGCCAAGCGATGGTGATGCCGGACCAGGCTGCGCTCGACGGGCCGAAGAACATAGCCCCCGTCAGTCGGACGCTCACCCAGTTCAAGACCAAGCCAGGCGCTCCCGGCGAAATCCAGAACCGGGAAGCAACGAGCAGGCAGTCTCAGGAGCGGAAGAGCCAGGCCGCAGCCACATTCGCAGCCAAGCGCCGCTCGCGCCCGATCGCTGAGCCACAAAACCCGCCCTCGCCGGTCGCAAGACAAGACAAAGAGGCGCTGAGAATCCTGTTTAGTGCTGGAGAGCGGCTCGGAGTCGGGGCTCAAACCTTGTCTCCTAGGGGTTGGGGTAGTCCCTAGTTTAGAATGCCAGCTTGTCGGTCGATTCGCAATGAGTATACCGACCTAGTACTACAGTAACCGGATTAAGGTTCTCAGCGCATACGCCTGCTGCTACCATAGGGAAGTCGCTGATGGCCGGAGTTATCAAGAGCATTCCGCGAGTGGCCATTTTCCTGGTAGGCATGGCGGCGGGCGCCATCGCCGGAGGAAGGCGCGGACGCGCCCCAAAACAGGAGATCGGCGAACTGAAAGCGACGTTGGCGGAGTTAGAAAGCCGCCTCCGCGCGCACGAACGAGATACGGGCATCCGGTTTGACCAGCTTGAAGCTACGGTCGACCAGCACGAATCACGTTTGGCTGAAATCCCATCCACCCAGCAGATCGTGGGCGCGATGGAACAACTGCTGGCCAAGACGATGACGTCCCTGGACGAACGCCTGGCTGCGCAGTCGCATTCCATCGACGTTCTGAAGACCACGGTTTCCCAAACCGACGACTTGCTGGAGCGGGTGCTCGAGTCCATCGACGCCCTACAACCCGCCCAGGATGCTGCGATAAAGCCGGAAATGTAAACCCCAAGGACGCCCACTCAGAAGTGCCGTGCCATTTCGTAAGAAAAATAACAGAAGCATTGTCAATTCGGAAAAAAGGTCTTATGCTCACCTTAGGATGGACTTGGCACACGTTCTTGAGGAACTTCGCCGTGAATTGGAGAACCTAGACGCGGCAATCGCCTGTCTGGAACGGATTCAGGGGGTTGGGCCAAGGCGCGGAAGACCGCCGCGACTTCTGGCCCGTCTCACAAAAGACGCCGAAAGGGAGGCCAGCCGGAAAACAAGAATTCCGGCCGCAGTTCGCAAGCGCTGAGCCGCGGTTGGAGACCGGACGCGAGGATGCCTTCAGCGGCTGGAACCGCGCCGTTCAGCCGGGAAAGCGCTAGAAGGGAACGTCGTCGTCCGAGATGGACTGATTGAATTCCTCGGGCTGCGCCGGCTGGCTTGCGCGCGGAGCCGGAGCCGGGCGAGCCCCGGAGACCGGCTGCGGCGGCGTGAGATCCGCTCCGCCTTCGCCCCGGCCGCCGAGCAGGATCAAGTCGTCGCAGACCACTTCGGTGACGTATCTCTTCTGGGTCGGGTCCTTCTTGTCCTCGTAGCTGCGGGTCTGAAGGCGGCCCTCAATATATACCTGCTTGCCTTTTAGCAGATAGTTCGAGAGGTTCTCGGAACGCCAGAGTTTGCAGCGGTGCCAGTCGGTTTCCTCCTTCCATTCGCCGGTCTGCTGGTCTTTCCAGCGCCGATTGGTGGCGAGGGTGAAATTGGAAACGGCGATTCCGGATTGCGTGAAGGTGGTCTCGGCATCCTTGCCAAGATGTCCGAGAAGGATCACTTTGTTGACGCTTCGCGATGCCATATCACCCTGAACTGTATCATGGGACGCAAGCGCCGAGGTAGACAACGAAGCCGACGGGGAGGCAGCCATCCCCGGCCCCTTTCCCGATGCGGCATACTCGATTCAGGAACGCGGAGGCGTAGTTCAGCATGAAAGCAATTCAGGTTCGAGAGACGGGCGGCGCGGAAAAACTGGAATTAGCCGAAATTGGAATTCCCAGTCCGGGCCCAGGACAAGCGCTCATTCACATAGCCGCCATTGGCGTGAACTTCATCGACATTTACTTTCGAATTGGCCTGTACAAAGCCGAGACGCCCTTCACCCCAGGCAACGAGGGCGCGGGAACAGTGGAGGCCGTAGGGCCGGGCGTGACGGAATTCGTTCCCGGCGACCGAGTGGCCTACGCGTGGATGGGACGCGGCTCCTACGCGGAGTACGCGCTGGTTCCGGCTGCGCAGCTTGTAAAGATACCCGAAGGGCTGGATCTCGAGTCGGCTGCCGCGGCTATGCTTCAAGGCATGACCGCGCATTATCTGACGCACTCCACCTATGCGTTGAAGAGCGGCGATTCGTGCGTGGTTCACGCGGCGGCGGGCGGCGCGGGCGGACTCATTGTGCAAATGGCGAAAATGAAGGGCGCGCGCGTGTTTGCCACCGTTTCGACGGCTGCGAAAGCCGAGATCGCGCGCGAATGCGGCGCGGACGAAGCGATACTCTATTCGGAATCGGATTTCGAGGCCGGGGTAAAGGCGCTTACGGGCGGGCGCGGCGTGGACGTGGTGTACGATTCGGTGGGCAAGGCGACGTTCGAAAAGAGCCTCGGCTGCCTGCGCCCGCGCGGCGTGATGGCGCTATTTGGGCAATCGAGCGGACCCGTGCCGGCGTTCGATCCTTCAATCCTCAACGCCAAAGGGTCGCTCTTCCTGACCCGCCCGAGCATGGGCCACTATCTGCTTACGCGCGAGGAATTGCTATGGCGAGCGGGCGACGTATTGAACTGGGTCGCGAGCGGCAAGCTGAAACTGCGGATTCACCACGCGTACCCGCTGGCGGAAGCGGCGCAGGCGCATCGCGATCTGGAAGGGCGCCTTACAGTTGGGAAGCTGCTGCTGGTTCCCTGAGCTTTGAGCTGTCAGCTATCAGCTATCAGTTTTCAGCTATCAGCTATCGGAAAAGACGCCGGTGGCTTGAAGGGAACGATTGCGAGTTTCGGAATGCAAACCACTGAGTTCTTGTCACGTCGCGAGACGCTTTCCAAAGGGCTGGCCGAGCGAAAAATCGATGCGTTCCTGGTGGCGTTCAGCCCAAACCTGCGCTATCTCACCGGCTTTACCGGCAGCAACGGCAGCCTGCTGGCGATGTCGGATCACGCCATCCTGTTCACGGATCCGCGCTACACGATTCAAGCCGGCGAGGAGTCATGCGCTTCGCGCGGCGGTCCGCTTCGACTGAAGATTGCCAAGGGCCCGCTCTCGGCTGAAGTGGCGGCTCGAATCGCGCGGCTTGGTGTGCGCAAGATCGGTTATGAACCGGCGCGGACGACGTGCGATGCGCTGGACGCGCTCCAGGCCAAGCTTCCGATGAAGGCGGCGCTACAGCCCGTAAAGGGTTGGGTCGAAGAACTGCGCATGGTGAAGTCGGCTTCCGAGTTGGACAGGATCCGGCGCTCCGTGCGGACGAACTCGCGCGCATTGGAACAGACCCTGCCGGGCATTCGCGCCGGCATGACGGAGCGGGACCTGGCGACCGAGCTGGAGTACCGCATGAGGCGGCTGGGCGCGGAGAAGCCGTCGTTCGAGACCATCGTGGCGAGCGGCGCGCGCTCGGCGCTTCCCCATGCGCAGCCCACCGCGGCGCCGCTGTGCGCAGGAAGCCAATTGCTGATTGATATGGGCGCATTCCAGGATGGCTATGCCAGCGACATGACTCGGACGATGTTTCTGGGCTCTCCGTCCGCCCGATTCAAACGGGCATACAAAGCGGTTCTGGAAGCCCAGTTGGCGGCTATTGACGCGGTTCGCCCGGGCGTCACCGCGGGAAGCGTGGATCGCGCCGCGCGCTCCGTGCTTCGCCGCCACGGACTGGACCGCGCATTCGTTCACTCCACCGGCCATGGCCTGGGCCTTGAGATCCACGAGCCCCCGCGCCTCGGCAAGAGAGAGAAGACGCGCCTCCGAGCCGGCATGGCCATTACCATCGAACCGGGCGTGTACCTGGAAGGCTGGGGCGGCATCCGGATCGAGGATACGGTGGTGGTGACCGAGCGCGGGTGCGAGATTCTCACGCCGACGAGCAAGGAGCTGCGGGTGGTGTGACGCATCGCATACGATCCGGCATGGCGTGGTAGATTGATGGAGGCATGGATCGCGTCGTCAGTGTCACCACGTTCGAGGAGCAGCGCGAACGGAACGAAGCGTTGGCATACTGGTTGAGCAGAGATCCCGCCGACCGGCTCGCCGAGGTCGAGCGGTTGCGGCGCGAGTACCTCGCCGCGTTTGGGGAGCCGCAACAGAGTGGAGCTTCAGCAGGACTTCGCCGGTCTCTGCGCGTTGTTGAACGCGAAGGGCGTTGACTACCTCATCGTAGGCGATTACGCGGTGGCCTTTCACGGCGCGCCGCGTTTCACCGGCGATCTCGACATCCTCGTCCGGCCCGAGGCCGAGAATGTACGGCTTCTTCTCACCGCGGTCCAGGAGTTCGGTTTCCCGTCCGGCGAGATCTCCGCGGAGTATCTTTTGGCCGCGGGCAAGATCCTCGAGTTAGGCCGCATTCCAGTCCAAATTCATCTGATGACCAACGTCACCGGAATTACCTGCGAGCAAGCATCGGCATCGAGGACGGCGGGCCTCTACGGGGCCGTGCCAGTCACATTCATTGGCCGAGATGCGCTCCTAGCGAACAAACGCGCGGCTGGCCGGCCGAGAGATTTAGCCGATGTCCGGTCGCTCGAGGGGCCTGAACGAGCCGAATAGCGAGCGTCGGCTACGGACGGTGCATGTCAGCCGCAACGCCCTGCTCCCACCTACCTTCGGTGGGGCCTTCAATCCGCTGACTCCTATCCCTTTACCTTGCGGTTCCCACTTGCGCCCGTGTATACTGGGGTTTCGATGCGGCTTACCTACGCGTACTCGTTTAGCGGCCGGCGCTGGTTTTATTACCAGAGCCGGTAGAGTGGCGTTGGTTTAGGCCGTCATTGGTATTGAGTTTGAACCAGCCCACTCGTAGGAGAGTGGGCGTTTTTGTTTTTCAGGGGGGAATTCCATGATCATCTCTATGCGCCAGCACGCCTCACGAGAGGAAATCGACCATGTCTGCGAGCGCATCCGTGAGTTCGGCTACAAGGTGCACTCGATCGAAGGCGAAGAGCGGGTCGTGATCGGGGCGGTGGGAGTGGGCGACGTCACGGCGTGCCTGGAATCGATTGAATCGGCGCCCGGGGTTGAGAGCGCGGTGCGCATTTCCGCGCCTTACAAATTCGTGAGCCGAGAGTTCAAGCCGGCGCGCTCGGCCATCAAGCTGGATGGGTTCGCGGTGGGCGGCGACGAGTTTATCGTGATGGCCGGCCCGTGCTCGGTGGAAAGCGAAAAGCAAATCATGGAGACCGCCGAGGCCGTGGCGGCCGCGGGAGCGAAGGTGTTGCGGGGCGGCGCGTTCAAGCCGCGCACGTCGCCCTACGATTTTCAAGGCCTCGAAGAGGAGGGCCTCAAACTCCTGCGCAAAGCGCGCGAAGCCACGGGTCTGAGCATCGTCACCGAGGTGATGAGCGATAGCGACGTGGGGCTGGTGGCCAGCTACGCCGATTGCATCCAGGTGGGCGCGAGGAACATGCAGAACTTCGCGCTTTTGAAAGCGCTCGGGGGATGCGGCCGTCCCGTGCTTCTCAAACGCGGAATGAGTTCCACGATCAAGGAACTGCTGATGTCGGCCGAATACATTGTGGCCCATGGGAATTCGAACGTAATTCTGTGCGAACGGGGCATCCGCACCTTCGAAACGGCTACGCGCAACACGTTCGACATCGCCGCGATCCCCGTACTAAAGGAACTGACGCACCTGCCCGCCATCCTCGACCCGAGCCACGCCACCGGCAAACGCAGCCTGGTGCCGGCGCTCTCGCGGGCGGCGGTGGCGGTGGGCGCGGACGGCTTGATCGTCGAAGTGCACCCGTGCCCGGAGCGGGCGATGAGCGACGGCGCGCAATCGCTTTCGCCGGATGGCTTCCGAAGGACGATGAGCGAACTGCGGCCCTATATCAAGCTGTGGAGCGAAGCGCGCCGCGCGGAAGCCGCGCTTAACTCGAAGTAGCGCCTCTCAATTCCGTCCTGACGGCTTTGAGTCGGTGGTATCACCGCTGCCGCGACACGCCGATAGGCGCTCGGTTCGGTGCTAGAATACGATGGATAAGGCGCCTGGACGAGCGGATCCGTCGCGCCGCAGCTTCATGTACGGGGAGTGAGGCGGCGGCATTTACAACCGCTTCCAGCCGTTTCTCATGGGGCAAGACCCGGACAAGCTGGAACGCTGTTTTAAGGACATCGAACTGCGGGTGGCCCCGCAGCGCTTCGAAAGCTGGGACTCGTTTCGGGCCGCCGCTCCGGAGTACTCCATCGGTCTCGAAGTGATCGACGATACGCCCGGGCACCGCGGGCACTATGTCCACTTCGACCATCATTCGGGGGTCGTCCGCGAGGCCACGATGAGCGCCGCCATGCAGGCCTACATCGCCGTGCGGCAGGGGCGGTTGATGGAACGCTGGCTCAAGCGCAAGCGCCCCATTCCCGTCTATGTCTGGAACGCCGATCAGGACGTGTGTCTGGCTTCCTTCATTCTCGAGTATCACCATCTGCTGGAGAAGAAGGGCTCGCCGGTGCTGCGGCAGATCGTCCAGTTCAACAACAAGATCGACGTGTGCGGCGGCCTCTACCCGGTGGATCTGGATGAGATCGTCGCCAACCACTTCACGTGGATCTTCGAGCCCTACCAGGAACAGCGGCGAGCCGGCAAGACTCACGGAGACGGCGCGCTGGTGATGCGGGCCATCCGCGGCGTATGCGACCGGCTGCTGGACCTGCTCGAAGGAAACGCGGGCATAGCCCCGATCACCGCCAAGCCCGAGGTGCTCTTCGAGTCGCCCGACAACTTCGTGATCGTGGACGAAAAGGGCGACCCGAACTCCCGGCTGGTGCTGGCCGCGCGGGGCTACAGGAATTTCATCAGCCTCATTGCGACCAGGCCGAACGGCCGTTATACCTATAGCGTGATTCGCGGATCGCCGTACGACGACGATACGTTCGACGTCTCCGCCTTGATCGAAGCCTTTCAGTCCGCGGAGGATCTCCCCAACGTGAGACTTTGGGGAGGCTCGAATATGGCCGCCGGTTCGGATAGCGAACTGGGGAGCAGCCTGCACTGGACCCAGCTCCGGGACATCGCGGAGCCGATCGTTCGCGCCAAGCTGCCGAACGGGTTGAACCCGAAACCATGACGGAGCCGTGCCGCTATTCTAAGATTGTATAGTTTGCGCTAGTCCACCGGCAGCAGGCCGCGTCGCCTGAGAGTCCGAATTTTCCCGGGGTTTCGCCTAAATTCAACCTATGACCGATACGACCGCCGCCGATCCCAATCCCCTGCTCACGATCCAATTCCCCGTACCGTTCGACCAAATTCAGGCTGCGCACATCGAGCCCGCCGTTGCGGAAGCGCTGTCCGATGCTCGCGCGAAGCAGTACGCCATCGGCCGCGAACCGCAACCGCGGACCTTCGCCAACACCATGCTGGCGCTCGATGCGCTCGCCGAGCGGCTCGAATACGCCATGGCCGTGGCGCGCCATCTGGAATCCGTGGCGACTACTCCGGAAGTGCGCGCCGCCGTGAACGCCGTCGAACCGGCCGTGAGCGCATTCTACTCCGGCATTCCTTTGGATGCGGCGCTCTGGAAGGGACTTCAGGAATACGCCGGCGCGGCGGATGGCGAAAAGCTATCCGGCGAGCGGCGCCGCTTTCTGGAAAAGACCGTCGAAAGTTTTCGAAGACACGGCGCGGGCCTGGAGCAGGCCGAGAAAAAGCGGCTTGAGGAACTCAACGTCGAATTGACCCGGCTCACCACCAAGTTCGCCGAGAACGTGCTCGATTCCACGAACGCTTTCGAATTCGTAACGGAGAAGGAATCCGATCTGGATGGCCTGCCGCCGACGGCTATCGCCGCCGCCCGCGAAAGCGCGGCGCGGAAGGGCCGCGCGGGCTGGCGCTTCACGATGCAAGCGCCGGACTTCTTCGCCGTCACGACGTATGCGAACGACGCGTCGATCCGCAGGCTCTTTTACGAAGCGTTCATCGTCCGCGCCACCGAGGAGGGCTTCGATAATCGCCCGCTGCTTCAGCGCATCCTGGAACTTCGCGCCGGGAAGGCGCGGCTTCTCGGCTTTCCGGATTTCGCCAGCCTTGCGCTGGAAGACCGCATGGCTCACGATTCGGCGCGGGCCATGCGGTTTCTTCAGGATTTGCGGGCGAAGACCGAAGAGCGCTTCAAGAACGAGAACCGGGAACTGCTGGAATTCCGGCGGTCGATCGAAGGACCGGACGCAGCGGAACTCCAACCCTGGGACGTCGCCTACTACGCGGAGAAACAGCGCGCCGCGCTCTACGATTTTGACGAAGAAGCGCTGCGGCCCTATTTCCCGCTGGAAAGCGTAGTGGCCGGCATGTTCGATTTCGTCGGAAAGCTATACGGCGTGCGCGTGGCGGAAGAAGCCGCCCCGGTCTGGGACCCGGAAGTCCGCTACTACCGCCTCTACGATGATGACGGCGCGCTGCTGGGCGGCTTTTACTCCGACTGGTATCCGCGCGAGAACAAACGGCCGGGAGCGTGGATGGGAGCTCTGATCACGGGCGGCCCCGCGCCCGAGGGCTCTGTACCGCATCTGGGTTACATCTGCGGCAACCTCACGCCGCCGATCGGCGGCAAACCCGCGCTGCTCACGCACCGCGAAGTCGAGACCATCTTCCATGAGTTCGGCCACTTGCTGCATCATCTCTTCAGCAAGGCGGAGATCCGTTCGCAGGCGGGAACGGGCGTGGCGTGGGACTTCGTCGAGCTTCCCTCCCAGATCATGGAGAACTGGTGTTGGGAGCGCGGTGCGCTGGATTTGTTCGCGCGGCATTGGGAAACGGGAGAGCGCATTCCCGAAGACCTGTTCGCGAAGATGAAGATGGCGCGCACGTTTCGCGCCGCCAACGCACAGATGAGGCAACTGGGTTTCGGCGTAGTCGATATGCTGTTGCACACCACGTACTCGCCGGAGAAGGACGGGCCGGCCGTCGACTACGCGCGGCGCATCATGCAGGAGTTCAGCCCGGCGCGACTGCCCGAGAACCATGCCACCCTGGCGGGCTTCAGCCATCTGTTCGCCGATCCGGTAGGCTACGGAGCCGGCTATTACTCCTACAAGTGGGCGGAAGTTCTGGATGCGGACGCCTTCACGGAGTTCCGCAGGCATGGAATCTTCGACCGCGAAACCGGGCGGCGATTCCGCGACGCCATTCTCTCCCGCGGCGACAGCCAGGACCCGGCGGAGTTGTACCGGAAGTTCATGGGCCGCGACCCAGATCCCTCCGCGCTGCTCGAACGGATGGGCCTGGCGTAGGGCTTCCAAGGAGTTAAGATAAGGCCGATCCCGGCCAGTGGCGCAAGCCGCCAGGCTTGCAGAGTCGGCTGTCAAGCCGGCTTTCTATAAAGGCCGACCCGCCCAAAGGGCACCCGGCCGGCCCTGCAGTCTTGACAGCCCGCGCCACGGGATTGTCGGAAATTGGCCCTATCTTAACGCCAGCGGCGTCGGGCCAATCGCCGCGCTCTGCGCGGCGTTTCAATCCGTTCCCAATTGCGTGCGCAATGAGGTAATCTCTGGAGGGTGAGGTGACCCAATGGACGCTCGAAAATCGCTCGTTTGCATTTGTCTGGCCGCGATGCTTTCCGTTGCGATCGCCGCGGCTCAAACTCCACAGCCGCGGCGCGATCCGGACGTGCCGTTTGTTCCGACAACGGACGAAGCCGTTGCGGCCATGCTTAAGCTTGCGGATGTGAAGAGCACCGATATCGTGTACGACCTCGGATGCGGCGATGGCCGCATTGTGATCGCCGCCGCCAAGCTCGGCGCGCATGCCGTCGGCATTGACATCAACCCGGTGCGCATCGTCGAGGCCAAGGAAAACGCCAAGAACGCAGGGGTGGAGAATCTGGTCCGTTTCGAAGAGAACGATCTATTCGAAGCCGATATTCACCAGGCCACGGTCGTGACGATCTTCCTGCTTTCGAGCGTGAACCTCAAACTGCGTCCCAAACTGCTCGCGGACTTGAAGCCCGGCACGCGGGTGGTTTCCAACACGTTCGACATGGGCGATTGGAAGCCGGACAAGGAGTTCAACGTGGGCGACCCGGATTCCGGCGGCTGGCTGAGCAAGCACCTGTACCTGTGGACGATCCCGGCCAAGAAATGAGCGGGGCGGAGGGCCGCTTCGTTGAGAGGGCACGCGATGATCGCGCCCGCGGCGGGAGGCAGGCTGGGAAGCCCAATTCCACTTAAATACCGGGATTATCCCCATGTTATTGATTCCAAGAATCTCGGCGCGAATGCCGAGACGGCAGCCATGAATGTCCGCGCCAGTGTACCCAGCATGGGCTGGATCTAGTTGGATGAAAGGAGCCAACCGGGGCCGATGACGGCAACCGTATGGGTTTCCGATGCCATCGGATCTCGCGGCAATCACGAGCCGCTGAGTTCAACCGCCGGATGCGGAAAACCGCACGTCCGGTGGTGTGGGAGGGCAACGGGGCGCAATCTCCTTCACTCGCCCTGAACGGCGTCTCATGAACGGTATTGATCTCAGCCTGAAGGGCGTTTCGTGAACGGTATTGATCTCAGCCTGCAGCCAGCGCTTGTTGGGCCGCCGCGGGGCCGTCTCCGGCCGGCATGTTGCCTTGCTGCTTGAGCGCATCCGCCAGGGCTTCGAGCACCAGGCAGACGTTCTCGCCGGTCGATCCGTAGCCCATAAAGCCGATGCGGAGGACTTTGCCGGCCATGGGGCCGAGGCCGCCCGCGATCTCGATGCCGCGCTCTTCGAGCAGGTATTTGCGGAGTTTGACGTCGTCCACTCCATCGGGGACGCGCGGGGTGTTGAGCGTCCAGAGGCGATGGCCTTCGGGGACATGCATCCTGAGGCCCATCGCTTCGGCGCCGGCGACGAAAGCCAGGTGGTTGCGGCGGTGGCGCTCGAGCGATTCTCGATGCCTTTTTCCACCGCCAGCGCCAGGCCTTCCCGAATCGCGTACAACAAGGTCGCCGAAGCGGTGTGGTGATCTTCCGGCCGAAGTAGTAGGTTTCGAGCAGCAGCAAGTCGAGATACCAGGAAGCCGGAGGGGTTTTGCGCGCCCTCAGGCGCTCCAGTGCGCGCGGGGAAACCGTGATGGGCGCGAGCCCCGGGCGGCAGCCCAAGCCTTTAGTGCAACTGTAGGCGATATCGATGCCGTTTTCGTCAACCAATACGGGCATCAGCGAGCAGAGACGTGACGCAATCCGCGATGACGAGCGCGTCCACTTCACGCGCCGCCTCGCAGATCGGCCTGGCCTGGTTGTACATGCCCGTCGAAGTTTCCGCTTGCACGAACGCAACCACGGCGGGCTTTTCGCGAAGGATGAACTCGCGCGCTTCCTGGGGATCGAACGGCTCGCCCCACGTCTTAATCAGACGCACGACTTCCGCGCCGTGGCGGCGGGCCATCTCTCCGATGCGGTCGGCGAAGAACCCATTGGTCAGCAGCGCGAATTTCGCTCCGGGCTCGGCGAAATTGGCGACGGCCGCCTCCATGCCGGAACTGCCCGTTCCACGGAAAGCGCCATGTTGAAATCGTTGCGAGTGGAGAAAACTTCCTTGAGGAGCGAGCGGATCTCATCGGAAGTTCCTCGAAGAGGAACGGATCGAGGTGACCCACCACGGGCTGCGACATCGCTTCATAAACGCGCGGCGCGACGAGACTGGGACCGGGACCGAACAGCAGGCGCTTCGGCGTCCGGAGTGGCGGATACAAGCCATTTCCTTGCCGCTATTATCGTTCGCGAAGCCCCTGCAATTGCCGAACGTGCGATTCCGTGTGGTTGACGTTGCGCACTCTGCCCAGCGCGCGCAGCGAGATGGGGCCGGCTTCGGTGTGATTGCCGGTACGCGCGAAGGCCGCTTCCGGCAGCCCTTGCAGGAGGGCGTAGTTCTCGGCCCGAAGCCTGCGGAAGGTTTCGAGAGATTGCTTGGGCTTGCGCGCGGCGTAGTCCAGATTGCGCGCCCAGGCTTCCTGGTCGAAGGCGACGAGGGTGGGATTCTCCTCCGCGGCCACCTGGCGCAGGCGGTGGGCGCGGGCACGGACCTCGGAATCGGCTACGTGCGCGACAATGGTGCGCGCGCTCCATTGTCCCGGCGCGGGGATGAAATCCTCCTCCTCCCCAAAGACGCCCGTAAGGACCACCGGCCAGGAGTTCGGGTCCCCGGCGAAACCGTTCCAGCAATGCGGTGATATCGGACATAGCCGAGCGAACCTATTCTAACGCGGGAGTGGGGTGGGCCTGCTCGCGGGCCGGAACGCGCGATGCGCACCTGCGGCGCGAGGCAGGCGGAAGCGCCCAAATGCCACTTCAGTATGCGGCCCTCCTCCTAACTCGTTGTCCCAAAGAATCTCGGCTTGAAAGCCGGACACGGCGGGCATTGAATGTCCGCGCCACGCGCCGTGGCGCGAACCTCTGGTTTGCCGCGGCGAGGAATTTCGTCTCGGCGTTCAGGGGCGCAACGGATATATCCGATTCGGAATGTTGCTGCTGCTGAAAGCGTCTCCTATTTGAGCGGCATTGGGCGGAAGTAGTTGCCCCACGGCGGCATCCGGGCTGCGCGCAGGAAAAACCGCTCGCGGAAGCGCGGCGGCAGGGCGAAGCCATGACCCCACGGCGCGCGCCGTATTATGCTGCTGATTTCGGGATTTGGGAATGAGCTACGGAGGTTTGGCCTATGTCGCATCACGACGGAGAGGGACCGGTTTACGTGCTGGCGAGCGGCGACCTGCGACTCGCGGCGAATCGGATGTGCTGGCCCGCGCAGGAGCGCGTGGAGCAGGCGGTCACGGCGGCGATCAATCGCGAGGGCCGCGAAGTGCGGCGCGCGCACGCCTACGATCCGGCGGCGGGCCACGGATTCATCGATAGCCAGAAACGCGGGCTCGAGGTGTTCCGCACGATTCCGCCGGATGCGCCGTTGGTGGTCGTGGAGGCGGTGTGGCAATACAGCCATCACGTTCTGCACGGGCTCGCTACGCATCGGGCGCCGATTCTCACAGTTGCAAATTGGAGCGGCGAGTGGCCAGGTTTGGTGGGCATGTTGAACCTGAACGGGTCCTGACGAAAGCCAGCGTTACGTATAGCTCCTGTGGAGCGAAGATTTCACGAAGCGTTCTTTCCGGACAGCTTACGCCGGTGGCTGCGCGCTGGTTCGGTACTCACAATACCAGCCAGTGGCCCGCTTGACCGCGCGCACTTCCCGGACGCCGCGCGGATCGGCGGCGATCTGGCCAGCGAACTCCTCCGCGAAAAGGCCATCATGGGCATCTTCGACGAAGGCTGCATGGGAATGTACAATGCCATCATTCCCGATGAACTGCTCCATCCGACGGGCGTCTTCAAAGAGCGTTTGAGCCAATCCGCTCTTTACGCCGCGATGCGCAAGTGCCGACACCGAAGCAGCGAAGGTGCGGCAGTGGCTGGATGCAAGGGCGTTCAATTCAAGACGGGTCCCGACCCGAAAGCGATCTGACGGACGAACAGATTCTAGAGCAGTGCAAGATGTATATCGCCGCGTGCGGATCGCGGACGATTCGGCTGCGAACCATCGGCATTCAGTATCAGCAAGGGCTCAAGGATCTGGCGCCGGCATCGGACCTGCGGAGGGCCTGTTAAATAACGTCGAACGGCCGCCCCTAAAAGCAGCCTGTACGGGCGGGAGCTGGATGCTGGCCAGCCGCTGCCGCATTTCAATGAAGTAGATGAATGCGCAGGGTCTGGACGCGGTAATTACCAATCGCGTCTGGAGCAAGCTCGGCTACGCGCCGGAAAATACGCTGCATGATGTCCGCTACGGGGAAGAGTATAACGGCCAGTTTGTCTGGGTTTTTGAGATCTCCGGGTCGGCGCCCCCGGCGCACTTCGTCGGTGGATACCGGGACGGTCAGCGAGCGCCAGCCTCCCATGTATTTCCGTCTCGGCGGCGGCACTGTGAAAGGCGTCGGCAAACCCGGAGAGGTGGTGTGGAGCCGCGTTTTCGTGGAAGACGGGAAACTTAAGGCGGATTTAGGGCTTGCCAACGCTATTGCATTGCCCCAAGAAGAGACGGAACGGCGCTGGCGGATCACTACGCCGCAATGGCCCATTATGCACGCGGTGCTGAAAGGAATTTCCCGAGACCAGATGATGGCCCGCCACAAAGCAAATCACATCCAGGTGGCGTATGCGCCGGATTCGGAAGGGGCCAAGCTGGCGCTGGCAACAAAAGCAGCTATGTTCCGCGATTTGG
>CAWAOP010000014.1:0-29949 GCA_963783505.1 Terriglobia bacterium
TGGGTGCTGGCAACGCTCAGCACAGGCGCCAGAGCGATGGTTGTGGAATCCGTGCCACTCGCTGTAGCCGAACCCCCGCCCGATACCGATACGCTATTCACCTGCGGCGATGCGGCGTTCGATGCCACGTTCACCGTGACGGTGATGGCCGCGTAGCTTGCGCCCGCCGCCAGTGAGTCGCTGCGAGTACAAGTCGGCAAGGCCGTGCATGTCCACCCGGTACCCGCCATCGAAACCAACGTCAGCCCGCCGGGAACGGTTTCTGTAACTGTCACCGTGCCGGTGGTCGGACTCGCGCCGGCTCCGTTGCTCACGGTCACTGTGTACGTCGCATTGCTTTGGCCCTGCGTGAAACTGCCCGTATGAGCGCTGGTAATGCTCAGCGCCGCCGGCGTGGAGGCGCCTACCGTGAACGACGAAACACCGGAAGCGGCAGTATAGGTGAGATTGCGAGCAACAACCTTCCAGTAATAAGTGGCGCCGGCAGTCATTGCGCCCGGACTGTACGTAACTGCCGTAGTATTAGCAACGAAGGGAGGCGTTGGCGAGGTCCCGAAATACACGTCATAAGAGGCCGTACCGCCGGAGGCGTTCCAACTCAAAGAAGCGGCCGTGGAAACCCCCGTCGCGGCATTCGCCGGAGATGCCAGCGCTGGCGCCGCGGGAAGAACGGCGCCGGTGGCCGCAGACGCAGTCACCGCTCCGCCTCCGCCCGAAAGCACATAGCCGAAGGTCGTTTGCACCGGCGCATTAGCGGCCATAGTGAGAACCGCGCTGATCGCCGGATAGCCGGAACCGCCCGCCAGCGCATCGGAACGAGAGCACGAATTCGTTCCGCAGGTCCACCCGGAACCGGACAGCGAACCGCTCATGCCAGCCCCGATCACGGAAGTCCACGTCACTGCGCCAGAGGTGGAACCTGCCCCCGTAGCGTTGCTAACCGTCAGCGTACACGTTAAGCTCTGCCCCGCCGCCGGTTGCCCGTTGCAGCTTCCGTTGGAGCTAAGGACAGGCTGAGTCCCGTACGGCGTTAAGAGACGGATGGCATTGCCGGCCGGATCGGCGACGTACACCCTGCCCGCGTTGTCCGCAAAAATGCCGTAGGCATTCTGGAAGATGGCGCTCAGGGCAGGTCCGCCATCGCCATGGTTATGCTCGAAGCCGGAGCCGCCGGTTCCTGCGACGGTTGTGATTATGCCTTGGGGCGATACGACACGAACCCGGCCGTGGTCGGCGATAAACATATTACCGGCGGAATCAAATGCAATTCCGTTTGGTTGTTGGAGCTGCGCGGTGGTAGCCAACCCGCCGTCGCCCAGAGCGTTGCAGCAACTACCGGTGCCCGCCACGGTGGTAATCACGCCGTTGATGGCGTTGACCTTGCGGACGCGCTTGTTGCCTTTATCCGCTATGTAGAGGCTTCCGGCACTGTCCACCGCGATGCCCGTGATGCTGCCGCTGATCTTGGCGCCAGTCGCCGGTCCTCCGTCGCCCGAGTAGCCGGACGTTCCGTTGCCGGCGACGGTCGAGATGGTTCCATTCGCCGCGGAGACCATGCGGATGCGGTAATTGGTGCGGTCGGCGATATAGAGGTTGCCGACGGCGTCCACGGCCACGCCGTAAGGAGAACTCAGTTGCGCGGATGTCGCCGCCCCGCCATCCCCGGAGTAGCCGTAGGTTCCGTTGCCCGCCACGGTCGTAATCTTGCCGTTCGTAGCGATCTTCCGCACCGCCGAGTTGCCGGTATCACCGATGTAGATATTCCCAGACCCGTCCACCGCCAAGCCGTACGGGCTGGCAAGTTGCGCAGCCGACGCCGGACCGCCGTCCCCGGAGTAGCCCATACCGCCGGCGCCAGCAATCAGAGTGACGGTCCCATCCGGGGCGACTTCCAGAAGCCGATTGTTCCACGTATCCAAGACATACAGATTCGACGCATACTTCACGACCGCGCCTGTGTTGTTTAGAGGCGTGAGAGGCGCCGGAAGCGATGTGGTGACCGCGCCGCCTACTACCGTGGAAATGGTCCCGCCCGGCGAGACCTCTCTGATCCTTTCGTCCCCGGCCCAAATGAACAGGTTGCCGGAAGCATCCAACATGATTGACTGGACACCTCCGAGCGCCGCGCTCGTTGCGGGCCCGCCGTCGCCGGTGGAAGCGTATGTTCCGTTGCCGGCTATGGTCGAGATGTTGCCGTTTGTGGCGGATACCATGCGCACCCGGTTGCCGGCGCCATCCGCAATGAACAGATTACCCGAAGCGTCTAGAGCCACCGAGTAGGCGCTCAGTCCGGCGCCCGTGGCGGGTCCATTGTCGCCGGAATAAGCCGCCGAACCATTACCGGCCACGGTCGTAATCGTGCCGGAGGACGCCGCGACTTTACGGATTCGGTTGTTGTCGCCGTCCGCCAGGTAGAGATTGCCGGCGGCATCCACGGCGAGGCTGTAGATCGTACCCAACTCCGCGCTGGTGGCTGGGCCGTTGTCGCCCGAGTAACCGTAAGATCCGTTGCCGGCTACGGTAGTGATCGCTCCTGTCGAGACAGCCACTTTTCGGACGACACCGTTGCCGTTATCCGCGATATAGAGGTTGCCGGCCGTATCGGCCACCATGCCATAGGGAGAACTGAGCGCCGCGCCGGTGGCGGGGCCGCCATCGCCCGAATAGCCGTTCGTTCCGTTGCCCGCGATGGTCGTGATCGTGCCGGTCTTGTCCACCCTCCGGATGCGGTTGTTGGTCGTATCGGCTATATACAAGTTGCCGGAGTTATCCGTCGCTACGCCCTGCGGGAAGTCGAGTTCCGCGTTAATAGCAAGCCCGCCATCGCCGGAGTAGCTGGGATAGCTGTCGCCGGCGATCAGAGTCAGCGTTCCAGTGGGATCCAACTTGAACACTGCGTTTAACGACGGCGAGGGTATGTAGAGATTGCCTGCCGGATCCGTTGCCAAGGAGTACCATGCCTGCATTGGAATCGCGTTTCCAGACACTGGCGTAGCTGGAAGCACTCCGCCTGCCACGGTCGAAATCAGGTACGAGCTGAGTTGCGTCACTGGGAACGTCTGCCCGCCTATCGTCAGGTTGGCGGTGCGCGGCGCAGCCGTGTTGGCCGCCGCGGAGAAATCCACGATTCCACTGCCCAGTCCGGACGCGGAGCTGGTAAGGGTAAGCCACGAGGGATTGCTGGAGGACGCCGTCCACGCGCAACCCGCCTGCGTGGTCACCGTCACGGAACCGGTTCCGCCCGCCGAAATGAACGAGGTTCCGGCGATGGGGCTCAACGTATACGTACAAGCCGCCGCCGAGCCCGTCGTAAAAGACCACGTAGCCGATGGGCTGGAACCGGCGGAGTTGCGCGCCACTACCTGCCAGTTATAACCGGCAAGCGGACTGAGCAGCCCGGTTGTGAAGCTGGTTCCCGGTACCGTGCCCGCCACAGTCATGCTCGCAGGCGGACCCAGATAGACGTCGTAGTAGGCCGCTCCCGCGGCGGCGTTCCAGGTCAACGTCGGCTCCATAAGGACGCCGGTCGCCGAGTTGGCCGGAGACACAAGAACCGGGGTCGCCGGAGCGCTGGAAGGCGCAATCAGAGTGAGGTCCGCCGTCGCGGCATCGCCGGAGGCGCCGCCCGTCACGCTAGCCAGGTTGGTCAACTGGGTGGGAGCGCCGGAATTGACGCTCACCGTCACAGTGATCGGCGGATAGGACGATCCGCCCGCCAGCGAGTCGGTACGAGTGCAAGTGGAGCCTGGGCACGTCCATCCAGCGCCGGACATGGAACCGAGCTGCAAACCAGCCGGAATCGCGTCTAGAACGGTCACGGTTCCGCTGGTTGCGGCTGCTCCGGCCGCGTTACTGACGGTTAGCGTATAGGACGCGCTGCCTTGCCCCTGTGTGAACAATCCGTGCGCGCTCGAAATCGTAAGCACCGGCTGCACAGTGTCGGGAGTTAGCACGCGTATCGCGTTCGAGGTCTGATCGGCCACTAATACGCGTCCCGATGCGTCCGAGAAGAGCGCGAAGGGATTCTGGAACGTGGCGTTCGCGGCCGGGCCTCCGTCGCCGGAGTAACCATAGCCGCCGCGGCCTGCCGCCGTGGCGCTAACGCCGCTCCCGTTCACCTTCAGCACGCGGTTCGATGCCGCGATATAGAGGTCGCCGATGGCGTCGATGGCGACTCCATTGGGATTGCCGATTTGCGCGCTGGTAGCCGCGACTCCATCGCTGGAGTAGCAACAAGAGCCGTTGCCCGCCACGGTCGATATGTTCCCGGAGGTATCGATCTTCCGAACGCGGAGGTTATTGAAGTCCGCGAAATAGACATTCCCCGAGCCATCCACGGCGATTCCGGACGGGTTCCAGATTTGCGCGCTGGTTCCCGCTCCGCCGTCGCCCGAGTAACCGTTTGTGCCCGTACCGGCGATTGTCGTAATCGTTCCGCCCGAAACTTTGCGGATGCGCTGGTTATTCGTGTCGGAGATGTATAGATTGCCGGAAGCGTCTACGGCCACCGCCGCGGGATTGTTGATCTGCGCGCTGGTAGCCGCGGAGCCGTCGCCCGAGAATGCGCAGCACGCGCCATTGCCGGCAACCGTGGTGATAGTCCCCGAAGTGGAGACTTTGCGGATGCGCTCGTTCAACGTATCCGCGATGAAGATATTGCCGGCCGCGTCGATGGCCAGGCCCTCCGGACGGTTCAATTGTGCGCTCGCCGCGGCGGCTCCGTCTCCCGAGTAGCCGGCCACGCCGGTCCCGGCGAAGTTCGCGATAGTGCCGTTCGGCATTACCATCCGCACGCGGTGATTGGATGAATCCGCGATGTAGGTGTTGCCCGAGCCGTCGCGCACCACTCCCTGCGGCCCGTTTAGAGCGGCGAAAACTTCCATCCCGCCGTCGCCGGACTGTCCGCCCGCGATGGTCGAGATTACTCCCGCCGTTACTTTCCGGATACGCTGATTCCAGGTATCCGAAATATAGAGGTTGCCCGCGCCGTCCACCGCGATCGCCGCCGGATTCGCGATCATGGCGCCGGTCGCCGCTCCGCCGTCGCCCGAGTAGCCATAGGTCCCCGTTCCGGCTACCGAGGCGATCACGCCGGCCGGATTCACCCGGCGAATGTGGTTGCTGCCGTCGGCGATGAGCACGCCCCCGCCGAGGTCCACGGCCACGCCGAGCGGATTGTTCAATTGCGCGCTCGCCGCCGGACCGCCGTCGCCCGAGTAGCAGCAGGTTCCGTTCCCGGCCAGAGTCGTGATCGTTCCGGCCGGCGTTACCTCGCGGACCCGGTTGTTGCGCGAATCGGCGATGTACAGATTGCCGCTCGTGTCCAACGCCAGGCCTTGCGGGTTATTGATTTGCGCGCCGGTGGCCGCTCCGCCGTCGCCCGAGAATCCGAACGTTCCGTTCCCGGCCACGGTCGTGATGGTTCCACTACCGTCCACCTTCCGGACGCGGTCGTTGTTCGAATCCGCGATGTAAAGGTTGCCCGCTGCGTCCAAGGCTACCGCCATGGGGTTATTGATTTGCGCGCTGGTCGCCGGACCCGAATCGCCGGAGAAACCGCAGCACGTCCCATTGCCAGCCACGGTGGAGATGGTTCCGTTCGCAGAGAGCTTGCGGATGCGCTGGTTATTCGAATCCGCGATATACAGATTGCCCTGCGAATCCACGGCGATGCCCTGCGGATTGTTCAACTGCGCCAGAAGGCCGCTCGCTCCGTCGCCCGAGTAGCCGGCCACGCCGGTCCCCGCGATGCGCGTGAGCGCGCCGGTTGCGTCAATCTTAAACACTGCGTTCAGCCGTGGAGCCGCAAAGTACACGTTGCCCCACGCGTCCGCCGCCGTTCCCCACGGGTTCGAAATGGAAACGCTCGTGGCTGCCGCTGCAGTGGCCGGCGGCACGCCGCCCACCAGGCTCGATATGAGATAGTTCGTAGCTACGAACGGCGAGAGAGTCTGAGTCAGAGTAAACGTCAGTCCACCTACCGTCACGGTTCCGACGCGCTGAGCTCCGGCGTTCGCCGCCACGGAGTAGTTCACGGTACCGCCGCCGGTCCCCGAAGCGCTGCCCGTAATCGTGATCCAGCCCGCGTTGCTCACGGCCGTCCAGCCGCAGCCGGACGACGCCGTCACCGAGAACGATCCCGTTGCCGCCGCCGCGCCGACCGTCGCAGCCAGAGGCGATAGCGACGCAACGCACGTGGTCGTGAACGACCACTGAGTGGACACATTTGCGCCCACGCTATTGCGAGCGCCGACCGACCAGTAATAGGTAGCCCCCGGCGTCAGCCCGGCAGGCGTGTAGTTCGAGTTGGCCGTATTCGCCACCTGAGGCGTGCCCACCGGATTCGTACCGAGGTAGACATCGTAGGAAGCCGCGCCCGCCGAGGCGTTCCACGCCAGGGCAGTCGCCGGCAACACGCCCGTCGCGGCGTTCGCCGGAGCCGTGAGCGTGGGAGCCGCCGGCGCAGCCGAAGGCGTAATGATCGTGAAGTCCGAAGCCAGGCCGGCCGGCGCTCCCCCGCCACCGATGGTGGCCCGGTTCGTCACTTGCACCGGCGCGGCTGCTGCAACATTCGCGGTGACCGTAATCGCCGGGTAAGATGCCCCGGCAGCCAGCACGTCGCTTCGCGTACAAGTAACGGAAGCGTTCGAGCAGGTCCATCCCGATCCGCCGGTAATGGACGCCAGGGTCAAGCTCGCGGGAAGAGCTTCCGCAACGGTCACCGTCCCGCTGGTGGCGCTCGCCGAAGCGGCGTTGGCGACGGTCAGCGTGTAGATCACGCCGTTCTGGCCCTGAGTGAAGTTTCCGGCATGCGCACTCTGAATCGCGATCACCGGCGCGGTTCCCGCCGGAACCGCCAGACGGATGGCGTTGTTCCCGCGGTCCACCACGTAGATGTTGCCCGACGCGTTAACGAAAACCCCGGCGATATTCCGCAGATTCGCCGACACCGCCAGGCCGCCATCGCCCGAGTAGCCCCAGCCGCCGTTTCCGACAACCGTGCTAATCGTCCCGGCGCTGACCTTGCGGACGCGCTGGTCGCCTTCGGAGATGTACAGGTTGCCGGCGGCGTCCAATGCCACGCCGGTCGGGTTGGGGACCTCCGCCGATGTTGCCGCTCCACCGTCGCCAGAGGCGTTGCAGCAGGAGCCGTTGCCGGCGACCGTGCCGATATTCCCCGACGTATCGACCTTGCGAATTCGGTTGTTGTTGTTGTCGGCAATGTACACGTTGCCGGCGGAATCCGCGGCGATGCCCATGGGGTTGTTCAGTTGCGCGCTCGCGGCCGCCGCCCCGTCGCCGGAGTAGCCGTTCGTGCCCGTGCCCGCCAGGGTGGTGATAATCCCGCCACTGACTTTGCGCACGCGCTGGCCGGAGAATTCGGAGATATACAGATTGCCGGCGCCGTCCACGGCCACGCCCTGCGGGTTGTTCATCTGGGCACCGGTCGCCGCCGATCCGTCACCCGAATAGCAGCAACTGCCATTGCCCGCCACGGTAGTGATGTTGCCCGATGAATCCACTTTCCGTATGCGGTCGTTATTCGTATCCGCGATGTAGAGGTTTCCGGAAGCGTCCATCGCCAGCGCGGTCGGATAGCTCAGTTGCGCGGCGTTGGCGGGACCGGCGTCGCCGCTGAAGCCCGCAATTCCGGTTCCCGCGAACGTGCCGATGTTGCCGCTGGCGTCAATCTTCCGAACGCGATGATTGTTTGCGTCGGCGATGTACACATTACCCGCGGCGTCTTTCACGACGCCGTTCGGGTTGTTGAGGCCGGCCGCGATGGCCAGGGATGCGTCTCCCGTCATGCCTCCGGCGACGGTCGTTATGACCCCCGCCGTGGAGATGCGCCGGATCCGCTGGTTGGCGTAATCCGAGACGTACAAATTCCCGGCCGCATCGAGCGCGAGTCCCTGAGGATTCGCCAACTGCGCGCTGGTCGCTTGCCCGCCGTCGCCTCCATAGCCCCAGTTGCCGGTTCCAGCCACCGTCGAGATCAAGCCGGTCGTGTCAACCTTCCGAACGTGATTGGTGTTATCGCCGAAATACAAGTTACCTGAGGCGTCGAGCGCGATAGCGAAGGTGTAGCCGATTTGCGCGCTTGTCGCCGCGCCGCCGTCGCCCATGTAGCAGCAGCCCCCGTTGCCGGCGACCGTCGAGATTACGCCGCTCGCGTTTACTTTACGGATTCGGTTGTTGTTCGAATCCGCGATGTACAGATTTCCCGTGGCATCCAGAGCGACCCCGCTAGGTGAGGCGATTTGCGCACTGGTCGCCGTCCCGCCGTCGCCCGAGTATCCCCCTGCGCCATTGCCCGCCACCGTTGTGATCAGTCCCGTCGCGGCCGCCACCTTACGGATACGGTTATTATTCGTGTCCGCTATGTATAGATTGCCCAACGCATCCAGCGCTAAAGCAGTCGGATTGTTGATTTGCGCGCCGGTCGCGGCGCCGCCATCGCCCGAGAAGCCGCAGCAATTCCCGTTGCCGGCCACTGTGGTGATGTTTCCGAACGTATCGATCTTCCGGATGCGTTGGTTGTTGGCGTCGGCGACGAACAGGTTGCCAAGCGCGTCCACCGCAACGGCGCCCGGGTAGTTGAGTTGCGCCGCCAAGGCGCTTCCGCTATCGCCCGAGTAACCCGGAACGCCAGTCCCGGCCACGCGAGTGAGCATGCCTGTCGCATCGATCTTGAATACGACGTTGAGGTTCGGCGAGGCAAAGTAGGTATTGCCCGACGTATCCTGGGCGATCCCGGACGAGACTGGGACTGCGACGGAGGTAGCGCTAGCCACGCTTGGCGGCATGGCGCCACCCGCCAGCGTTGAGATCAAGTAAGTGGTCGCATTCAGAGCCGACGCAGCCTGCGTCACCGTAAACGGCTGGCTGCCGTTCACCAGGATCGCGTTCGAACGCGCCGCGCCCGTGTTCGCCGCAACCGAGTAGTTGAACGATCCGTTCCCGCTGCCCGAACTCCCGGAGGTCACCGTCAGCCACGAAGCGCCCGGGGATGTTCCCCAACTGCATCCAGCGGCCGCGGTAACCGTAACCGTTCCTGCGCCGCCCGCGGCTGGGAACGAAGCCGTTGCCGGACTTAAGGCCACGCAATTCGTGGTGAAACTAAAGACGCTCGAAGGCGCGCTTCCTGCGGAGTTCCCTGCCGCCACCTGCCAGAAGTACTGCGTGCCCACAGACAGGCCTGGCGTCACGATGCTCGTGCCGACCGTGCGCGATAGGAACGGAGGCGATCCGGCCGTTCCGAAGTTAACGTCGTAATACGTAGCGCCCACGGACGGACCCCACGTCAGGGTCGCCGGCCGCGCAACGGAGCTCATTCCGTTCGACGGCGTGAGCAGGCTGGGAGCCGCCGGCGGGCCGGAAGGCGCAATAATCGTGAAGTCCGCCGCGCTTACTTCCGCGGCGCCGCCTCCCGATATCGTCACTTGGTTGGTAACCTGAACCGGCGCGGACGGGGAAACGCTCACCGTCACCGTAATCGGCGGGTAGGACGCGCCGCCAGCCAGCGAATCGCTGCGCGAACAGTTCACGACCGATGCGCCGCTGCATGTCCAGCCGGAGCCGGACGCCGACACGAGACCGAGCGATGAAGGAAGAATATCCGACACAGTGACGGTTCCGCTAGTGGCCGCGGCCGCCGGACCATTGGTCACGGTCTAGCGTGTAAACAGCGCTCGTTTGCCCCAACGTGAAGGAGTTGCTGTGCGAACTCTGTACGCTGAGAACCGGCGTCGCCCCCGCGGGCGTCAGCAGGCGGACGATATTGTTCCCTTGCTCCGCCACATATACGTTGCCGGAGGCGTCCACAAACAAGCCCATGGCGGCTCGCAGAGATGCGGAAGTCGCGGCGCCGCCGTCGCCCGAGTAACCCCAGGACCCGGCGCCGCCAATCGTGGAGATAATTCCGCCCGAGTTGACCTTGCGAACGCGCTGGTTGTTGCTGTCGGCAATGTACAAATCGCCGGCGGCGTCCGCCGCCAGGCCTAACGGATTGTTCAATTGCGCGCCGGTCGCCAGCCCGCCATCGCCCGACGAACCGCAGCAGACCCCGTTGCCCGCCACCGTATTGATGTTTCCGGATGTGTCTACCTTCCGGACGCGATTATTGTTGGCGTCGGCGATATAGACGTTCCCCAAGCTGTCCACGGCGATGCCCCGCGGCTGGTTCAATTGCGCGCTGGTCGCCGCGGCGCCGTCGCCCGAGAATCCGCAGCAAACCCCGTTGCCCGCGATGGTCTGGATGATGGTTCCGCCCGATAGGACTTCGCGCACGCGCTGGTTGTTTTGATCGACGATGTACACGTGTCCCGAGGCATCCACGGCAATGGCGCTTGGCGCATTCAGTTGCGCACTCGCCGGGGACCCGCCGTCGCCCGAGAAACCGCAGCAAACGCCGTTGCCCGCGAACGTGGCGATGTTGCCCGATCCATCGACTTTGCGGATTCTGTTGTTACCGGTGTCCGCAATGTACAGGTTGCCGGACGAATCGGCGGCGACGCTCTGCGGGTAGTTGAGTTGCGCGCCGGCGGCCGGCCCGCTGTCTCCCGCGTAGCCCGGGATTCCGGTGCCCGCAAACGTGGTGACGTTTCCGCTCGCATCCACCTTCCGTACGCGGTGGTTATTCGTGTCTGCGATATACAGATTTCCAGCCGAGTCCTTCGCTACCGAGTTCGGTGAGCTGAGCCAGCCCAGCACGGCGGCCCCGGTATCGCCAGTGGCGCCGCCGGCGATGGTCGAAATCAAGCCCGCCGCCGTCACCCTGCGAATGCGCCCGTTTTGGTATTCCGAGATGTACAGATTCCCGCCGGAGTCCAGCGCCACTCCTTGCGGACCGCCCAGGGCTGCGCTCGTAGCCGCTCCTCCGTCGCCGGCGTAACCCGACAGGTTGCCGCCCGCCACGGTGGCGATCGTTCCGGTCGGATCCACCTTGCGAATGCGGTTCTCGTTGCTATCGGCGATGTAAACCGAGCCCGAGGAGTCAACCGCGACGCCTCTGGGGTTGAACAGTTGCGCGCTTGCCGCCGGACCGCCGTCGCCCAGGTTGTTGCAGCAGGCCCCCGTGCCCGCCAGGGTCGAGATGTTCCCGGACAGGTCCACTTTCCGCACGCGGTTATTGTTGGTATCGGCGATGTAAACGTCGCCGGCGGCGTCCACCGCGACTCCGTTCGGATTGCTCAACTGAGCTCCCGTCGCCGCGCCGCCATCGCCGGAGTAGCCGCAGCAAACGCCATTCCCGGCGACCGTCGAAATCACGCCGCTCGAAACCGTCACCTTCCGGATTACATAGTTGTTGGTGTCGGCGATATAGATGTTGCCGGCGGCATCGACAGCGACTCCAAACGGATTGTTGATTTGCGCGCTCGTCGCCGCGCCGCCGTCACCGGCGTAAGCGCAGCATACGCCATTGCCCGCCACGGTTGAGATCACGCCCGCCGGCGTAACCTGCCGGATTCGCTGGTTGTCGGTATCGGCAATGAACAAGTTGCCCAGCCCATCCACCGCGACTCCATTCGGATAGTTCAACTGCGCCGCCAGCGCCTGTCCGCCATCGCCGGAGAACCCCGAACTGCCCGTGCCCGCCACACGCGTCAGCGTCCCGGAAGAATCCGTCTTGAACACGGCGTTCAGGATCGGAGCTACGAAATACACGTTTCCAAAAAGGTCCGCCGCTACTCCGTTCGAAAGCGGCAACCAGTCCGAAGTCGCCGTTGCGACGGTCGGGGCCGCCACGCGCCCCGCGACCGTCGATACCAGGTAGCTCGAAGCGCTCAGCGGAGAAGCGTTCTGGGTGACCGTGAATGTCTGTCCCGCAATGGTGAGCAGTCCGACCCGCTGCGCGCCTGTGTTAGCCGCTACGGAGTAGCCGACTGTTCCGTTTCCCGTTCCCGAACTGCCCGCCGTGATGTTGATCCATGAGGCGCCGCTCGATGCGGCCCACGAGCAGATTCCCGACGCCGTCACCGGCACGGAGCCCGTTCCCCCAAGCCCGCTTGCGGTCGCGCTTGTCGTGCTCAGCGCGGAAGCGCAGGTAGTAGTGAAGGCAAATTGGACGGAGGTGTTCGCCCCCGCGCCGTTCCGCGCGCCCACGGACCAGAAGTAGGTGGTCGCCGGCGTCAAGCTTCCCGGCGAGAAGGTCGTGTTCGTCGTGCTCGCCACCAAAGGCGTGCTCACTGCGCTCGTGCCAAAGTACACGTCGTACGACACCGCCCCCGATGAAGCCGCCCAAGTCAGCGGAGACGTGACGGACACAGCCGGCGCGTTGTTCGCCGGACTGGTGAGCGCCGGAGCGGATGGAGCCGCGGACGGCGCAATAGCCACGAGGTCCGATGCCATCGCCGGCCAAGCCCCGCCTCCCGTAACCAAGGCCTGAGTCGTGAACTGAAGCGTAGTCGAGGCTGTTATATTGCCGGTGACCGTGATCGGCGGGTAGCTGGCTCCGCCTGCCAGCGCGTCCGTGCGAGTACATATCAAGGTTGCGAGCGTGCAGTTCCAGTTCGTACCCGCAATCGAGGTCGGAGTCAATCCGGCTCCGGGGTAAATGGTCACGCTAACGGTTCCGGACGTGCTGCCGGCAGCCAGTGCGTTGGTGACGGTTACCGTCGTGATTGCGCCCGTCTGTCCTTGCGTGAATGTTCCGCCTTGCGCGGCTTGCGCCGTCAGGACGGCCTGGGTGGCCGCCGGCGTCACCGCGCGCACTGCGTCGTTGCTAAAGTCCGTGACATAAACGACGCCGCCGGGACTCACTGCGACGCTCTTCGGCGAGCGGAATGTACCGCTAGTCGCGGTCCCGCCATCGCCGGAATACCCGCTTCCGTTGCTGCCGGCAATGGTGGTGATGTTTCCGCTTCCGTCAACTTTCCGGACGCGGTTGTTGTTCGTATCCGCTATATACAGGTTGCCGATGGAATCGACCGCCACGCCTTGCGGTCCGTTCAATTGAGCGCTGGTGGCCGCTCCGCCATCGCCCGAGGACCCGCAGCAGACCCCGTTGCCCGCCACCGTCGCGATAGTAGTTCCGCCGGCGCTTACCTTGCGGACGCGGGAGTTGTTTGAGTCGGCAATGTACAGGTTCCCCGAGGAGTCAAATGCAAGGCCCATCGGCGAGTTCAACTGCGCGCTCGCGGCGGCGCTGCCATCGCCCGAATAACCGGGCGCGCCGGTTCCGGCGTACGTGGCGATGGTTCCTCCGGAGATCTTCCGCACCCGGCTCCCGTTGGTCTCCGAAATGTAGAGGTTCCCCGAAGCGTCGATCGCAATGCCCTGCGGCCCGTTCAATTGGGCGCTGGTGGGCGCGCCGCCGTCGCCCGAAGACCCGCAGCAAACTCCGTTCCCGGCCACCGTGGTGATGTTTCCGCTGGTATCCACTTTGCGGATACGGCCGTTGTTTGTATCGGCGATATACAGGTTGCCGGCTGAATCGACGGCTACGCCCTGGGGATTACTCAGCGTCGCGCCCACCGCGGGCCCGGAATCGCCCGAGAAACCGGCAATGCCGGTTCCGGCGACAGTAGTGATATTCCCCGTCGTATCGATCTTCCGAATGCGGTTGTTGCTGGAGTCCGCGAAGTAGATGTTCCCGGATGCATCCATCGCTGCGCCCGCCGGCATATCCAGCCCGCCGAGGATCGCCGCGCTCCCATCGCCAGTGGCTCCTCCCACAAGAGAGATGATCATGCCGGAAGCCATCATCACCTTGCGGATGCGCTGGCTGGAGGAATCCGAAATGTATACGTTGCCAGCGGGATCCACGGCCACGCCAATGGGGTTCGCCAACTGCGCGCTCACCGCCGGTCCCGCGTAGCCCGCGAATCCATACGCCCCGGTGCCCGCGATGGTGCTGATGGTTCCGCCCGCCGTCACCATGCGGAGGCGGTTGTTGTTCGTGTCCGCGATGTAAATATTGCCTGCGGAGTCGGCCGCGACTCCGTTGGGATTGTTCAACTGGGCGCTGGTAGCCGGACCATTGTCTCCGGAGTAGAAGCAGCAGGAGCCATTGCCGGCGACAGTCGTGATGTTTCCGGAACCGTCCACCTTGCGAATGCGAGCGTTGCTGGTGTCGGCGATATACAAATTCCCGGAAGAGTCCACCGCTACGCCGTGAGGATTGGAGAGATTAGCTGCCGTAGCAGTGGCGCCGTCTCCCGAGTAGCCTGACGTTCCGGTTCCGGCGACCGTCGAGATCACGCCGCCGCTCACTTTCCGGATCTTCTGGTTGTTCGAATCGGCAATGAACACACTGCCGCCGGCGCTCACCGCAATACCATACGGTTGGTTCAACTGCGCGCTCGTGGCGGCTGCACCGTCTCCGCTGGAGCCCTGCGTTCCAGTGCCTGCGATCGTCGAGATGACGCCGTTCACCGAGACCATTCGAATTCGGTTGTTATAGGCGTCCGCGATGTAGAGATTGCCCAGTGCGTCCACGGCCACGGCTTGCGGCCCATTGAGCTGAGCGGCCAATGCCTGACCGCTATCTCCCGAGAATCCCGGCGACCCTGTCCCGGCAACGCGCGTGATGACGCCGCCCGTGTCAACCTTGAACACGACGTTCATATTGGGGCTGGGGAAATACACGTTCCCCGCCGCATCCACGCCAACGCCCCAGCCCACCGGCATGGAAACCAGGGCCGCCGAGTTGATCGTCGGTGGTGGGGTCATGCCGCCGGCGAGCGTCGAGAGCAGGTAACTGGTGGAGGCCAGCGGAGTCGGCGCCTGTGTCACCGTGAAGGTCTGGCCCGACACCGTAATGGTCCCCGTTCGCGCAAGGCCGGTATTCGCCGCCACCAAGAAGCCCACGTTCGGTGGGTTGCTGGCGAAGCCCGACAATCCGGAAGTGATCGTGATCCACGACGCGTTGCTCGTCGCCGTCCACGAACACGCACCGAGGCCCGCGATCGCAATCGATCCCGAACCGCCCGCGGCTCCGAACGACGCGCCGGAAAGACTGAGCGGCTGCAGGCACGACGTGGTGAACGACCAGATAGCCGACGCGTTCGAGCCCGCGCTGTTTCTGGCGGCGACGGACCAATAGTACGTAGTCGCGGCAGTGAGAGTAGGCGTGACGAAGTTTGTTTCCGTGGTGCTGAACGCGTAGCTGGGTGGGTTGGCCGTTCCAGCATAGACGTCGTAGGTAGCCGCGCCGGGTGAGGCGCTCCATGACAACGTCGTCGTATAGCCGGTAGTGGAACCGTTCGCGGGCGCAACCAGCGCAGGCGCGGCCGGAGCGCTGGAAGGCGCGATCAGCGTCAAATCGGTGACCACCGCCAGCGGGGCGCCGCCGCCCGCAACACCGGACTGGGCGCTCAGTTGCGCCGGGGCGGATGCCGAGACGTTTACCGATACTGTGATCGGCGGGTAGGCCGATCCACCAGAGAGCGCGTCACTGCGCGTGCAGGAAGGCGGAGTGCTGCACGACCAACCCGATCCGCTCATGGAAACCAGAGACAGCCCGGCCGGCAAGCTCACGAGCGCTGTGACGCTGCCGCTCGTCGATCCGGCGCCAACCGCGTTTGCCACGGTGAGCGTATAACTCGCTCCGTTTTGGCCTTGCGTAAAAGTCCCGTGAGCGCTCTGAATAGTGAGGACCGGTTGTCCGCCGGCCGGCGTGAGCAACCGCAGGTTCGTCAAGTCGCCAACATAGACGTTGCCGGCCGTATCCACGGCCAGCCCCATCGGGCTCTGGAGAACTCCAGCCGTGCCCGGGCCGCCGTCGCCGCCAAAGCCTGTGCTCCCACTGCCGCCAATCGTGGTGATAATCCCGCCCGAGGCTGTCACTTTTCGGATTCGGCGGTTGTTCTGGTCGGCGATGTACAGGTTTCCGCTCGAATCCAGCGCCAGGCCTTGCGGCCGGCTCAACATAGCGCTCGTCGGCGCGCCAGTGTCCCCTGAGAACCCTGGCGAGCCTGTGCCCGCGTAGGTCGTGATGTTCCCGCTCGTGTCTACTTTGCGGACCCGATTGTTCCCGACGTCCGAGATGTAGATGTCGCCAGCCGAATCCACGGCCACGGCAAACGGGCTCGAAATCGAAGCGCTGGTCGCCGCGCCGCTGTCGCCTGAATAACCAGAGGTCCCGTTGCCCGCGACGGTCGTGATGTTTCCGGTGGATACCGTCACCTTGCGGATGCGGGCGTTGTTGTTATCGGCGATATAAATATTGCCGCTCGCGTCCAGCGCCACGCCGGAGGGATTATTAAGTTGCGCGCCGGTGGCGGCCCCGGTGTCGCCCGAGTAGCCGCTGGTTCCGTTACCGGCCACTGTTGTGATGTTCCCGCTTGCGGCTGAGACTTTGCGGATCCGCTGGTTCGAGGTATCCGCGATATACACGTTCCCCGAGGAGTCTACCGCCACGCCCTGCGGATTGTTCAGCATCGCGCTGGCCGCCGCGCCGCCATCGCCCGACGAGCCAGGCAGGCCCGTTCCCGCGAAAGTCGAAATGGTTCCGTCCGAGGCGATCTTGCGAACGCGGTGCGCATTTTTCTCGGCGATGTAGATATTGCCGGAACTGTCGCGCGCAGCCGCTGTCGGCTGGTTCAAGCCCGCAACCGCGGCTGGGCCCGAATCCCCTGCGCTTCCGCCCGCTATCGTCGTGATGATTCCGCCCACGATCACCTTGCGGATGCGGGCATTCCCGAAATCTGCAACGTAGATGTTACCGGCCGAATCCGCCGCTACTCCATAGGGGGTGAACAAGGCGGCGTTGGTCGCGGTCCCGCCGTCCTTCTGTATTCCCGCGCCGCCGTTCCCGGCGACCGTCGAAATTGTCCCGCCGCTCACTTTCCGAATGCGATTGCTGCCGTCGGCGATAATCAGGCTGCCCGAGGCGTCTATGGCGACGCCATTGGGCAAAACTTGCGCGTTCGCCGGCGCTCCGCCGTCGCCGAGCGAGAGACAGCAACTCCCCGTGCCCGCAAACGTGACGATGTTTCCCGTCGCGGCCACCACCTCGCGGACTCTTCGGTTATTACTGTCCGCGATGTACACGTTCCCGGAAGCGTCCACCGCAACGCCCGTCGGATTGTTAAGCTGCGCGCTGGCCGCGGCCGCGCCGTCGCCCGAGAAACCATTTGAGCCATTGCCGGCTAGCGTGGAGATCATGCCCGACTGGTTCACGAAGCGCACGCGCTGGTTGTTTTGATCGGCGATGTAAATCCCGGAACCGCCCACTGCGACGCCTACCGGCCAGTTCAATAGCGCGCTGGTGGCGGGGCCGCCATCGCCTCCGTAGCAACAGCCGTTGCCGGCCGCGGTGCTGATCGTTCCCGAAGGGCTCACCTGGCGGATACGGTTGTTGGCCGCATCGGCGATGAACACGTCCCCTTCCGCATCCACGGCGACGCCCTCCGGATAGCTCAACTGCGCGCTCGTGGCGGGACCACCGTCTCCGGAAAAGCCGGCCACTCCGGTTCCGGCGACGCGCGTGAGCATTCCGCTGGAATCGATTTTGAAAACGGAGTTCAGAGCCGGGCTGGGGAAGTATACGTTGCCGGAACTGTCAACGGCGACGCCGTATGAAACGGGAACGGCAACGGAAGTGGCCGGGGTCGCGGTAGGCGGCACGGACCCGCCCGCGAAAGTGGAAATCAGATACGGCTGGTCGGGCGTCTGAGTGATCGGGAAGTTCAGGCCCGCGATGGTGAGCGAACCGGTGCGCGTAGTTCCGGTCAGGGAACCCACGGAGTAGTTGACCGTTCCGCTGCCCACGCCGGAGCCGCCGGAAGTGATCGAGAGAAAACCGTTGTTGGCGGATGACGACCAGACGCATCCCGATCCCACCGCCGTCAAATTAACCGACCCGCTCCCGCCGGTTCCGCTGAACAGCGCGCTGGTGGGGCTCAGGCTGTACACGCACGAACCGCTCTCCGTAATGCTCAGTGTGGCGCCGCCGACAGGCACGCTGAACGTCCGCGAATTGGGATTTGGGTTCGCCGCGACCGTCACCGACACCGTCGCGTTGCTCGTCCCAGATGCTGGCGCGCTCACAGAGACCGCCGAGGGATAGTTGTCCACCACGGTCCACGGGCAAGAATTCCCGGTCGCGAGATTCACCGATACCGTCCCTCCGCCCAAGGGCACGGTGACACTGGAAGGCGAAAGCACGTAGGAACAGGAAACGGTTCGCTGCGTCAAGGTTGCGGTTTGGCCGGCGATGGTCAAGGTCGCCGTCCGCGCCGACGCCGTCAGGTTCGACTCGACGGCGACGGAAACATAACCCGTCCCGCTCCCCGAGGCGCCCGGGCCCACTGGCGCCCAACTCGAATCGCTGGTGGCCGTCCAGGAGCATCCGCTCGGCGCCAAAACGCTGTAGAATACGCCCTGCTGGCCGTTCCCTACCGCCTGGCTGAGCGGGCTGACCGTGTAGGTGCAGCTTCCCGTCGTAGGGCTGAGCTTGGCTACGAATGCCTGGCCCGAACTGAGGTTTCCGGTCAGGGCCGCGCTCGTCACTGGGAAAGCGCCCGAGGCCGATCCGGCTACATAGGCGTTGCCCGCGCCATCGATTGCAATCCCTTCGGGGTAACCGCCGCCGCCGCCCGTCAGGTACGTGGAGAAAACTAGGGCCGATCCAGCCGGATTGATCTCGGTCACAAATCCGCCCGACCGCACGGGGGCCGTCACGTAGGCGGTCAACGGGGTCATCACGTCGAAAGCGACTTGGCTTGGCGAGGCTATGCCCAGCCCCGTTGCTACGGGGTTCCAGGTTGTCCCGCCATTGCTTGAGAAGTACGCGGCGCCGGCCGAGTTCGCAAGCGCCACCACATCTGAAGAATTCGATGGCGTCACGGCGATGACGGACGGCGAAACCGGAATCGGGCCGACGGTTACCCAGCTCCCGCCCCCATTGCTCGATTGATAAAGCGTTGTTGAATACGCCAGATATAAGACCGAGGGATTGCTCGGCGCCACCGCCAGGCAGTTCGTGTTCACGAGGTTAGTGGCCAAGCCGGTGCTGGCCGCCGCCCACGCGCCCCCCTGGTTCGTGCTCTTGTACACTCCGCCGCCGAATGTCGCGGCATACAGCGAGCCATCCGAGCCCGCCGCCAGCGCATATACGAGGTAAGCCGGGAGCCCGGTGTTCGCCAGATTCCAAGTGGCGCCCCGTCCGTCAACTTGGAGATCTGGCCATTGCCACTGGTGGTGAACACGTACACGGTACCCGCCGTCAGCGGGTCGGCCACCAGGCCGCTGCGCGCCGCATGTGAAGGTTCCCTTCAGGTTCCAAGTCACACCGTTATCGGTCGAGCTATAAACGCCAAAGTTGGAGGAGGCATAGCCGTAAATGGTGGCGCTATTCGCCGGGCTCCTCGACAGGTAACTGAACGACGCGCTGTTTTGAAGCGACCAGGACGATCCGCCGTTGGTTGTTCGGAACACGCCGGCGGCCGTAGCGGCGATGATAGCGCTGGAATTCGTGGGATCCACCGACGCGGCCAGCGGCCGCCCCCGAGAAGTTCGTGTCAAACGGAACCCACGAGTTTGCGCCGTTCGTAGTCTGGAATAACGAAGTCGGATTCCCGGAGTTAGCCGGCTCGATGGGCGAAACGACCGGAAACCGGTCTGAGGCGGTACTGCCCACAACCCAGGCATCGCCGGCCGGATCGACCGCTATGCCATACGGAATATCGCTTCTGTTCCCTGCGAGGTAGGTGGAGTAGACCACTGAAGATCCGTCGGCGCTCAGCTTGGAGACGAATCCATGACTAATGTTTGCGCCGGCGGGAGCGCTTGTCTGGTAGGCGCCGGTCGTCGTCGGAAAGTCGGTCGATGTCGTGTAACCGGTTACGTACGCGTTTCCGTTGGAATCTACGGCAATCCCCTCGCCGCCATCGCTTCCGGAGCCTCCCAAGTAAACCAAGTAGATCAAAGCCGATCCCGCCGGGTTTAGCTCGGCGACGAATCCATCGGAGGCCCCGGATAGGGCAGCTCGCAGGCCCCCACTGAGAGTTTCGCTGGGCGCATTGGTAAAGCTGGAGGAGGCGGTAGAACCCGTGACATAAGCGTTTCCACTTCCATCGACCGCAATACTGAACGCGTAATCGTTGGCCGAACCTCCCAAATAAGTCGAGTAAATCAGAGACCCCGTGGGGCTGAACTTGGCGACGTACGCATCGTTAGCCCCCTGGTTGGCGGTTAGGAATGCCCCGGACGTTGTGGGCAGGCCCGTCAGCGCGGTCCCGGTGACATAGGCGTTTCCGCTCCCGTTGACCGCAACGGCATACCCCTCGACTAAGCCCGACCCGCCGAAGTAGGTGGAGTACAACAGCGTGCCGGACGGGCTCAGCTTCACGACTACGGCGTTCGGGACGGAACTGGAACCGTTGAAAGTGGCTTGATAAGGGCTCGCAACCGGAAAATCGGGCGAGTAAGTGTAACCCACGGCCACGGCGTTTCCGGCGGAGTCAACCCCGACACTTTCGAGATAATCGGTCCCCGAACCGCCGATATACGTGGAGTAAACCAGCGCCGTTCCCGCGGCGTTGATCTTCGCCACGAAGGCATCCGCGTTGCCGATGTACGGGAAAATCGGGTTCGCGGTGGAAAAGTCCGCAGCCGAGGTGTACCCTACCGCGTACGCGTTGCCGCTGGAATCGACTGCAATACCAATACCTTGAGTAGTACCCGTTCCGCCACCCAGCATTCCCGCATACGTGATCTGGGGGTCGATTACAAGCGCTTTGGCCTTGTCATACTTTCCCAGCCGAAACTCGACATCGTCTTTAGAAACAAGCGCATAGCGCCCTTCAACCTTGCGCCGGACGCCATCCACTTCCTGATAGATCGCCGCCGGAAGGAGATCGAGATCGCCGGCATCCGTCGCGATCTTTAGAATGCCCTCTTCAGTCGATGTCAGCTTCCCAGCCCCTCTGAATCTCAGCCTCACCTTGCTTGGGTCAGCCCCTGGTTTCAACACCAAGTCGAATTCCAACTGCCGCTGCGAGCCGTAGTAAACCACATCGACGCCTGGGTAAACGCCCGCATAGGTCACTCGTTCGTACGTCGGCAGCCCGAAACGCCACTTCTTGGGGTCGTTTCCGAGGATGTAGTTGACCCTGCCCGGCAATTCGGAGCTGGCCGCTCCATTTACATGGCGGCCACCCACGAACTCCATGGATATGCGGCTCGACGCGCCCTCCGGACGGGGCTGGAGGCCGATCACGGCGCTCCCCTGCCTCAGCGAGATCGCGTATCCGTTTCCGCGGGCGACATAGCTATCGTTATTTCCATTCGTCTGCCGCTCAAAGCCGAGCGGAATTCGAGCGAAATGGGCGCTGATAGCGGGCTCGGCAGCGGTCGCCTGGGAACCCCAGGCCGCCAGTGTCAAAGCAGCAAGAGTCGAAACTAAGCTTCGAGACATATAGTCACCGTAAGAATATAACCGTAGCGACCTAATTTCAAGGGCCAAACCGCGCTCGAGGGCGTGAAAGTAGCGAATCTCACTTTACCCTGGCGTGCGTGAATATCCGGGGCGCAACCCGGCCGGGCTCTGTTTCGCCGGCGGCCTGGTTCCGCCCGGCTGTTGGGATTGCCTGCGGAAAGCTCCGCCGTAGCGGGCATGAGGCATCGCGGTGGTGGAGGCTGAACATGAAGAATAGCCCCCGGCTTTCGTTACATTTGCAGCGTTTAGCGCCAACGCGGACAAGCCGCTGCTTCCGCTTAACACGCAGCGGGTTACAGGTTCGAGGCCTACAGTTGGCATCATCCCCCCTATACCCGCGGGAGGCTCGCGCCTGCCGGAGTACATCGGATCATTCTACCGCAGGTCATGGCATTGCGCGCTTCGGCGCCAAATCGAACCCGCGCATCGGGCTATATTGGAACTCCTGGCCGAGATGCCTGGAAAAAGAGGAGATTGACTTGTGTTGAAAAAGCAGCCGTCCCTACCGTTCGCACTTACGCTCGCGGCGATCCTGTCGGCGCCATCCCTCGCCTTGGCGCTGGATTACACCGGCAGCCAGAAGAATCAAGCTACCTTTGAGACCCTGGAGGAGGCTCGCGTCAACGGTCCCGTAGCTGTCGCCAAGATCGAGGGCTACGCGGGCAGGACGTTCAAATCCCATCCCGTGCTGGACGGTTACCCGAAGGGAACCACCTACATCTACAGGTCGGCGAACCTATACGGCGGCCGGGCCTCGGCCAGGCTCAACGCGGACATTTTGGTGTTTGTCGAAAAGGCCTTCGCGGATAAGAACGCCGCGCAGGCCTACCTTAAGGATCTTGGCCTGCTCAAGATTATCGACGAAGCCATCGGCAGCGTGATCCTCGTTACCCCGGCGGATGGCAAGGTATTCGGCGCAGCCGATCAGAAGGCCTACTACGCCCTCCAGACCGCGATCTTCGCTCAGGGAGCATCGGAAGGAGGCGGCAGGGGCGGGGCCACGTACGCCGATGGCATATACTTCGGCGGCTTCGCGTACACTTACGCGATCGGAATCGACGGCGGCGCCACGTTCCTCAATAACTATGTCGCCGGAACGATGGACTATATCAGCCGCATCGCCGGCCTGTTGCTCATCAACGGCAAAATGGAAGTCGGACGCATCGTCGCGGATCATGTTCCGGCGTACCTGGTGAACGCGCCGGATACGGTCGTCGAGAGGTACAAGAAGGCTGATGACGCCGACGCGTACATGAGCGCAGGCGGAGTAGAGACTTACTTCAACCAGACGCTCCCGCTGAGGCGGGTGGCTGTGGCCAAGGACCAGAACCCGGACGCGGCCAAATACATCCACGAAGCGTACTACAACATGTTCATCAAGGCCATGCGCGTTCCGGTGGCCAAGGCGGGAGTCTACAGCGCTTCCACGCCGTATCAGGGCTACACGATGGACCAGGCCCCCTATTCGCTGTGCGAAAGGAACGCGGTACTCAACGGCGTCACCCCGGATGGCATCCACGTGACCTTCAAGCAGGAGAGCCGCTTCAGCGATGTGAAGACGCCAACCGGCGAGTACCTTCAGACCTGGATTGAGTACCTGCCCGAGGAAGTGCTCAAGAACACGGCTCCCGCCGGCACGGTTCCGTTGTGGCTCGCCCTCCACGGCGGCGGAGACGATCCGCGCCAGTTTGTCGAAGAAATCGGCTTGCTTCCTCTGGCCGGTTCCGA
Source organism: Terriglobia bacterium (assembly GCA_963783505.1). GTDB lineage: Bacteria > Acidobacteriota > Terriglobia > Bryobacterales > Bryobacteraceae > BOG-224. The sequence goes on from CAWAOP010000014.1 coordinate 23,114, forward strand.
GCGGTTCGCCATCGTAGCGCCGGACCACACGACCATCGCGAACCTCCTGTCCGACATTCTGCCCAAGCTGGTGAAGTACATGCTGAAGACGTATCCGTCGCTCGACGCCTCGCGCGTTTACGTCACGGGTTATTCGATGGGCGGCGCCGCGACGCTGCGCGCCGTCAACGGAGATCCGTCCGTGTTCGCCGCCGCGGTCCCCATGGCGGCGGCGCCTTATACGGGCACGCCGGAGCAGGTGGCACAGTTTGCGAAAGCGCATCTGCCGATCATGTTCACTACGTCATCATTCGACTTAGGCGGAGCGTTCGATCAGGTGAACGGAACGATCGCCGCCGGTTACCAGACCCAGCTCAAGCTCTTCCTCGGATACAACGGCATGAAGCCGGTCGATGCGTTCGATTTCAAGACGTACCCGATCAACGGCTTCAAGGCCAACCGCATCGAGCGCATCAAACTCAACGGCGAGCACGACAACACCCGCTGGTACATCAACGATGCCAACGGCATCCCGATGATCGCGCTGGCTTACACGGAGGACCTGATCCACGCCCTATATCCCGAATACGGCAAGATCGCCTGGGAGTACGCCAAGCGCTTCTCGCGCGATCGGAAGTCGGGCGCAATCAAGTACAACCCCTACGCCAGGTAGGGACGCGCCACCCGCTGACCACGTTCGCCTGCCGGCCGCGAAGTCGCAACATGCGCTACGTACATCTCATCGGAGCGTTTCTTATGTCCTCGTTGAGTTTCATTGCGGGGTGCGGCCCGCGGCGCGTCGAAACTAAAGCGCCCGCGGAGTTCCAGCTTGTGATTGTAGATCCGGGGCACTACCATGCGGCGCTGATCCAGCGTGACACGTACCCCCAGGTATCGCCGCAGGTATCGGTCTACGCGCCGCTGGGGCCCGAACTGCTGGACTATCTCAATCGCGTCTCTTTGTTCAATACCCGTAAAGAGAACCCCACGAAGTGGGAACTGGACGTTCACTCGGGTCCGGACTCGTTTGAAAGAATGTTGCGTGACCGGCCTGGAAATGTGGCGATCTTCGCCGGGCGGAACCAAGGCAAAATCGACCGCATTCAGCGCGCCCTCGAAGCCGGAATGAACGTGCTCGCCGACAAGCCTTGGATCATTTCGCCGGCGGAGCTGCCCAAACTCGCCACCGCGCTCGATACCGCGGAAGCCAAGGGCCTGGTGGGCTACGACATCATGACGGAGCGCTACGAGATCACCTCCATCCTTCAGAAGGAATTGGTGAACTCGCCCGAGGTGTTCGGCGATTTACTGGCAGGCACAGAGGCCGAACCCGCCGTCACCGCGAAGAGCATTCATCACCTGATGAAGACCGTATCGGGCGTCCCGTTCCGCCGGCCGTCGTGGTTCTTCGATATCGAGGAAAACGGCGAAGGGCTGTCGGATGTCGGTACGCACGTCGTGGATCTGGTCAACTGGACCGCCTTCCCTCGCCAGGAACTCGACTACGCTGCGGACATTCAAATGCTAACCGCCAAGCGCTGGCCCACGGTGATCGACGCCGGTCAATGGGAGGAGGTCACGGGGGAGAAAGCGTTTCCGGGCGAGTTGGCGCGCTGGATCAAGGACGGCCGGTTTGAGTATTTCTGCAACCACTCGGTGAATTACGCGGTTCGCGGAGTGAATGTGGCTCTGACCATACTCTGGAACTGGGAAGCGCCGGCCGGATCGGGCGACGATTACGAGGCGGCATTCCGGGGGTCCAAGGCGCGCATTGAGATCCGGCAAGCGAAGCCGGAAGGTTTCAGGCCGGAGCTATACGTCGTCCCGAACTCTCCGGCGATTCAAGACAGCGTGTTCGCCGCGCTTCGAGCGAAGCTCTTGTCACTGGGACAAGACTATCGCGGAGTCAACGTCTCGATCCAGGGGAACGAAGCGCGGCTGGTGATTCCCGATCGGTTCCGAGTCAGTCATGAAGAGCATTTCGCGCAGGTGGCGAAGGCCTTCCTGGGTTATTTGAAGGATCCCAAGAGTCTTCCTCATTGGGAGAAGGCCGAAATGCTCGCCAAGTATTTCGTTTGCACCAAGGGTGTGGAGTTGAGCCGCGGTCATTGACGGCTGACACGAAAGGAAAGATTCGATGCTGCGAGTACATAGGCTTCTGTGGCTGACGGTAGCGCTGGCGCTGCCCGCGTTCACTCAGGGTCCGTTCGCTTGGAAAGACACCGGCAACGGCCACATGGAGTTGCAGGGAGGGCGGAAAGCCCGCGCTGGTTTACGACTATGGCCCGCAACTGAAGGAAGGCGTTCCCGAGAGCAAACGCCGCTGCTGTTACTTCTTCCCGGTCTACACTCCCGCGGGCGTCTCGTTGCTGGACGACTTCCCGCAGGATCACTTTCACCACCGCGGGTTGTTCTGGTCCTGGCCCGTCGTCAAGACCGGCGGCGCTACGTACGATATCTGGATGAACTTCACCGCCCGGCCCCGTCAATCCAAAATGCCGGCGGTAACAGCAAACGCAAGGGAGGCCACGCTGACGGCGGACAACTTCTGGGAGGCGGATGGCAAAGACATTGTCAAAGAGCATGTGGTGATGCGCGCGCTGCCGGTCCACGGCGCCACTCGGGACCTGGATTTGGAACTCACCTGGGAAGCCATGGGAGCGCCCGTGACGCTTGAAGGGTCCACCGAAGCCGGTAAGAGCTACGGCGGAGTCAGCGCCCGGTTTGCGCCGCGCACCGATACGATCGTCCGCGCGGACGGCCAGACGATCGCTCAAGACGAAGACCGCACTCCTCGAAAATGGGCCGAACTCGAGGGCGTTTACGGCGGAAAGAGGGCCGTGCTACGGATCACTCCGGATGAGAAGAACCCCGGCGCTCCCCACCAGTGGTGCCTTCGGAATTACGGCTTCGTCGGGGCATCGTTCCCCGGCCGCAGCGATACAGTGGATCACTACACGCTCGATCCCGGGAAGCCGCTGACGCTCAAGTTCCGAGTAAGTGTTTCCGACTTGCCCTAAAACCGCTCAGCCTGATCTGCGCGATTATTTGCAGACTCTCTACGCGCCGGCCTGCCCGTTGAAGAGGGCGAATTTGCCAAAACCGCTAACAGCCTGTGGCGGAAGTGTGCCAAATTGCGGAATACCGACAGGCGACCTAATGGGATCAACGAGTTCCGAGCGGCGTTCTGTGAACTTCTGAGTGCTGCCACAGACTGTCAAGCCTGATCCGCCCGTTTTCGCGGTTGACTGGATAATTGCGCAGATCAGGCTGAGCGGTTTTTCGTGCGACCGAAAAAGGATACGCAGGTAACAATCGGGTAACATGAGCCCTGTACACTCCTTCTTGAAAGGAGAAGCAGGCATGAAATTCAGATTCACAGTTCTGGCGGCGTCCATTGTTTTGGCGGCGTCCATTCTGCTTCTGGCGGGCATCGCGCCCGCACAGACGGCCGCCGAACTATTGCAGAAGGGAATCTACACCCAGCAGACCGCGGGCAAGGTGGACGATTCGATTGACATCTACCGCCAGGCGATCACGGCCGCGGGAACAGACCGCGCCGTGGCTGCGCGGGCGCAAATGATGATTGTCAGCGCCATGATCCAGAAGGGCGATTTTGCGGGAGCCGCGCGCGAATTCAGCATGTTCGCCGCGAATTACTCGGACCAGAAAGACCTCATGACAGCGACGAGCTCGCTGATGCGGGCTATCGCGACCTTGCGGACGGGCAATCGCGCAGGCGCCGCTGCCGCCAACACAACCGACGCTTGGAACGCTTCAAAACGGGGTCTACCATCACACGGCCACCGGCGTCGAGGTTCATCTCAGGGATGGTTGGACATTCACCGGCGATGCCGCTGCAGGAGGCGGCGGCGACTCCGCGACGTTCAGCTACGGCGGCGGCAGCTACTACATGTGGCTGCGCAACGACCCTCAGGCGGACATCGACGTGGCACTACAACAGGACGAGCAGTTCAGGATCCACGAAACCCAGGGCGCCGGCGCCCTAGCTAACTTCCGGATCAAGGAGAGCGTCAGCCCGTACAGGTGGAACACCAGGGACGGCAAGGGCAAAGGCCTCGCGGTCGTCTTCGAATACGGCAACGCTTTTGAAAATGTCGAGTACGATATTTGGGTTCGCACACCTACCAACCTGGTTTTCTTCCGGGCTAGGTGTCCGGCCGACTCAGCTCCTATCGGCACAGGACGCGCTTTCGGTTCTGGCTACCGACACCACTGTCCCATAAAAAGCATGGCCCTCGGCGCCAAACTCGGGCAGGACCGCAGCCTCTGGGTGTTGACGCTATTCCTGTTCGTCGGCGTACTGCTGCCCACCGGTTGCGTGCTTTGGTTCATGAATGCCGCGGCCGGCAGCCAGGCGGAGACGGCGCGGCAGAGCGTGGCGGAGGCGTATCGCGGACAGTTGCGCCTGGTTCGCGACAGCCTCGATGGTCTCTGGCGGGCTCGCGCGAATGCGGTTCCGCCTCCGTCCGGAGACTGGAACCCTTCCGATTTCCCTCGCGTGCTGGATGCGAGCGGGGCCGATTCAGTAATCCTCCTCGATAAAACGGGCGCCTCCGTCCGCTGGCCGGGCGGGGCGCCCGTGTTTTTTTCGCCCAATGAAAATGCAGGCTGGGACCACGCGCTCTTCCTGGAACGCCAGCGTCAGTTCACAGAGGCCGCCGCAGAGTTCGGAAAGCTGACAGTCGGAAGCCAGGCTCCGAACCTGGCCTCGCTCGCCGCGCAGGCCCAGGCGAGGTGCCTGGTACAGAGCGGGCAAAAGCAAGCTGCCCTAGCGGTCATTCTGGACAAGTTCTCCTCTCCCTCGCCTCAGTTTGACGCTTTGGGCGGATTCCTGCCGGCGGAGGAGCAGTTGCTCGCCGTCCATTTACTCAAGCCCTCCGACCCGCGGTTTGCAGCGTGCTTCGGCGTGGCTCGACGTGGCTGAACGACTATTCGCTTCCGATCCCATCCGCGCAGCGGCTCTTCCTCATGACCGAGTTGACCTCGCTGTCGCCCTTCCGGCTCGAGTTGCCTAATCTCGCGGCGGAACGTCTGGCCGCGGATTTCGAGGCCACCGAACCCGCTCGAGCAAATGGCGATGGCTACAAGCCTGCCAGATGCGCAACCTGTGGAAACTGCCGGTGGCGAGTGCCGGGCGATCGCGTTATATCGCGATGAATCCGTGGCGCGGGCGCTGAATAGAGTGTTGGCAAAGGAAACCGCGGCAACGGCGTTTCTGCCTGAAAGCGCCCGGCCAAACAGCGCGGGAAAGACGGCCGGGTCAGGTCCAGTTCGATGCGATCCCCGCCGGGGCGATGTTGCCGGGCTGGGAGATCTCGCTCTAGCTTGCGAACGCGCGCGATTTCGACGTTGCGGTCCGCAACCGGCGCGCTGTTTACATTTGGGCGGGGTACCTGGCGGGCGCCATCGCCCTCGCCGGCATCCTCGCATTCGCAGCCTTGCGGCGCCAGGCCCGGCTGGCGCGGCTGCGAACGGACCTGGTCGCGGCGGTATCCCACGAATTGAAGACGCCCCTGGCCTCGATGCGCCTGTCGTCGAAACGCTGATCGAGGATGGTTTCCAGAACGAGAAGGCCGCTCGCGAATATCTCGAATTGATCGCCGGCGAAAACTGCGCCTCGGCCGGCTGATCGATAATTTCCTGGCCTTCTCGCGCATGGAGCGAAATCGCCAGAAGTTCGATTTCGCGGAAACGCACCCGGAAGACGTCATCCAGCCGGCGATGTTCGCGATGCGCGAGCGCTTCCGCAACCCGGAGACGCACGTGGAAGTGGACGTGACCGCCGGCCTGCCACCGCTCTCGGCCAACCGCGACGCAATGGTCACGGTGCTGTTGAACCTGCTGGATAACGCTTACAAGTACAGCGGCCGGGAGAAACGGATTTCCGTGCGGGCCTTCCGCGAAAACGGGTGCGTGGTGTTCGCGGTAAAGGACAACGGAATTGGCATCGCACGGCGCGACCAGGAGCGAATTTTCCGCAGTTTCTACCGCGTGGATCAAAGGCTGGCGCGCGAAACGGGCGGCTGCGGACTGGGCTTGAGCATCGTGGACTTTATCGTGCGGGCGCACGGCGGGTCGGTGGAAGTGGAAAGCCGGCCCGGCGCGGGCAGCACGTTCCGGGTGGTACTTCCCTATGCGAGTTGAGCGAGCGGCAATGCGGCGTCGCGCATCCTGATTATCGAGGACGAGGCCGCGCTGCTGCGCGGGTTGAAAGACACCTTCGAAACGCGCGGTTTCGAGGTGCTTACCGCGGCTGACGGCGAGACCGGCCGCGACCTGGCCCTGGACGCGTCGGCCGACCTCATCCTGCTCGACATCATGCTGCCGCGCGTCAACGGATACGAAATCTGCCGCGACGTCCGTGCGCGCCACCTGGAAATGCCGATTCTGATACTCACCGCCAAGGGCCAGGAGGAAGATATCGTTCTCGGGCTCAACCTGGGCGCGGACGATTACATCACGAAGCCATTTCGCAGAGGCGAACTGATCGCGCGCGTGGACGCGTTCCTGAGACGCAGCAAGTCCACCAGGGCCGTCGTCAGGTTTGACGATTTCGGTTGCATCTCACCTCGCGCAAGCTGTTTCGAGGTGGTGGAGAAATCGAGCTGACCGCCAAGGAGTTCGGGCTGCTGGCCCACTTCCTCGATCGAAGAGGGTGCGCACTGACGCGCGACGAGATCCTGGATTCGGTTTGGGGCCGTGCAGTGGCGGTAACGCCCAGGAGCATCGACCGCTGCGTGACCACGCTCCGCGGGAAGATCAAGCTGAATTCGCGCCGGCCGCGCTATATCCAGACGATTCGCGACATCGGCTATCGGTTCGAGGGTTAGGTA
>CAWAOP010000015.1:0-38086 GCA_963783505.1 Terriglobia bacterium
AAGCGCTGCGCGGCGCGCCGCCCGATTTCGCGTGTTACCGTGCGTCTCCCGTTACTCGCACGCCAAACGAGATTCTCGCTCACATGGGCGACCTGCTCGATTGGTCTCTCACTCTCGTAAATGGAGAGCAGCGCTGGCACGAGTCCGAGCCACTCGCGTGGGACGATGAGATCGCCCGTTTCTTCGCCGCGCTCGAAACCCTCGATGCCAGGCTGGCCGCCGGCAATCCCATTTCCGCGCGAATCGAGAAGCTGTTTCAAGGTCCTATCGCCGACGCGATCACTACGCCGGACAGCTTGCTATGCTCCGCAACATGGCTGGCGCTCCCATGCGCGGCGAGAATTACTACGTCGCCGATATTCAAACAGGCCGCGTCGGCGCCGGCCAAAGCCCGCCGAGGCGCGAGTTTTGACATCCCCCGCCCCCCGTCCAATCGGCCTCTTGCAGGCCACCGCTCTGGTCGTCGGCATCGTCGTCGGCGCCTCAATCTTCGTCCAACCCTCCGAAGTCAATCGTCACGTTCCCACGGTCTCCGGCGTGCTTCTGGTCTGGCTGGTGGGCGGCGCCCTGACGCTCATGGGCTCGCTCGTCTGCGCGGAACTTTCTTCCGCATTCCCGCGGACAGGTGGCGTCTTCGTCTTCCTCAAGGAAACCATTTCCCCCGCCTGCGGATTCCTGTGGGGATGGGCCATGTTTTGGAGCGTTCACTCGGGCATTATCGCCGCGAGCGGCGTCGTGTTCGCTCGCTATGCGGATATTTCGTCCCCATGGGTGACGCCGCGTTTCGCGCGGTCGCCATCGTAGCCATTCTCGCCCTCTCTGCCTTGAACTGCCTTGGCGTCCGCTTGGGTAGCGGGCTGCAAACCGTCGTGACCGGCGCGAAAGTCGCGGCCATCGCTTTGTTGCTCGCTCTCGTGTTCCTGCTCGGATCGCCGGCGCGCCACGCCGCCACCGAGCCGGTTCCTTTCTCGTTCCGCGAGTTCGTGCTTGCCGTAAGCGCCGCACTGTTCGCCTTGGCGGTGGCGCATGGTTGCTTACAGCGCAGGAGAAACTCGCGACCCCAGGCGAGTTATTCCAAGAGCGCTGATGATTGGCGCGATCGTTGTAACCGCGTGTTACGTCTTGCTGAACGCCGCATACTTTATTGTTCCCTATCGATAAGGTGGTGACATCCACGCGTGTGGCAGCCGACGCCGCGGCCGCCATGTCCGGGGCTCGCTCCGCCGCGGGCGTTTCCGGCCTCGTACTGCTCTCGGCTATCGGCGTGCTCAATGGCGTCATCCTCGCCGGGCCGCGAATGTACCTCGCCATGGCCCGCGAGGGCCTGGCCTTCCGCTGGCTTGCCAGCGTTCATCCTAGCTTCCAGACGCCTTCGCGCGCCCTCGCGCTACAGGCCATCTGGTGAGCGTCTTGTAGCTACCGGCGTCTACCGCACTCTTACACACGAGTAGTTTATACGGAGTGGCTCTTCTTCGGCTTGATGGCCTTTGGCCTCTTCCGCCTGCGCCGCCGCCCGGGTTATAGGCCGGTCTATCGCGCTTGGGGCTACCCAGTAGCGCCCGCTCTGTTCGCCGCGGCAGCCGTAACCGTGGCGGTAACGCAGATCCTCGCCGATCCGCGTGACCGCCGCCGGTCTCGGCTGGTCGTGTTAGGATTGCCGGTTTACTGGATCTGGTCCGGAGCGCCTGGCCGCCGCGCTCGATCTTGAGATATGCCTATCATCGACTTTCACAACCACTTCTATCCACCCGCGTATCTGGACGCTCTCCGCGCAGGTCCCAGCGCCGTACGCGTAGATATCGATGGCGATGGCAACCCTCGTCTCCACTACCCCGGCGACTACAACATCGCCGTTCCCGGCCACCGCGATATCGACTATCGCGAACAGGTACTCGTCGATTTCGGCGTGGATACGCAAGTCCTGACTCTGACCACGCCGGGCACGCACATCGAAACAGCCTCGACCGCCGCGCGCCTCGCGTCGCTGGTCAACGACTCGTTCGCCGGAGTGGCCCGCTCGCGGCCGGCGCGGTTCACCGCTCTCGCCACGCTCCCCCTCAATGATCCTGCCGCGTCGGTGAAAGAGTGCGGCGCGCCTGTTGCGAGCTAGGCTTTCGAGGCGCCATGCTCTTCGGCAATGTCAACGGCGTTCCGTTGAGCGACCGGCGATTCTGGCCGCTGTACGAAGCCGCCGACGATCTCGGCGCCGTTCTGTATATCCATCCGACCAATCCCGTGAGCGTCGAAGCCATGACGGACTACTGGCTGATGCCGCTCGTGGATTCCTGTTCGATACGACGCTCGCCGCCGCTAGTCTGGTCTTCGCCGGCGTCCCGGTGCGGTTCCCGCGCATCCGCTGGGTCCTCTGCCATCTCGGCGGAGCCATCCCCTACATTGCCGAGCGGCTCGACCGCGGTTTCGAAGCCTTCGCCGAATGCCGCACGATATCCGCGTCCACCCAGCGACTATCTAAGGCAGTCTACTACGACACGGTCAACTTCACCACCGAATCCCTGAAACTGGCCATTGCCTTCGCCGGAGCCGGTCACTTGCTGGCTGGCAGCGATTACCCGCATCAGATCGGCAGCATCCCCAAAATGCTAGAGAGCCTTCGCAGCCTGGACATCCCGCAAGCCAACCGCTCCGCGATTTTCGGCGGAAATGCCGCGAGTCTTCTTGGGATCAAGAATGTCCGTGACTATTGAACTGCCTGTAGGTCGTCCGCCGTGAAATACGCGCAGTCCGGATGATGAAACACCAAAGCGCTGACGCTGGCTTCCGGGTCCATCATCATCCCTTCAGTCAGCCGCACGCCGATCTCCTCCGGCCGAAGCAATGCGAACAGCCCTTGCTGATCGTCCAAATTCGGACACGCCGGGTAACCAAAGCTGTACCGCTTGCCGCGGTACTTGGAGGTAAACCTGTCGTGCATCGTCATGGTTGGAGGGTCCGGGAATCCCCAGTCTTCTCTAATGCGCCGGTGCAGCCACTCCGCCGCTCCCTCCGCCGTCTCGATCGCGAGCGCCTGAATCGCGTGCGCTTTGAAGAACTCTCCCGCGCTCTTCCATTCCTCGCTCTTATCCGAACTCCCGCGCCCGCCGTTACCACGAGGAGCGCCAGGTGATCGCGCCGGCCTTCCTCCGCGTCCAGAATATAGTCGCTCAGGCATAGCCCGTCTTCACGCCGCTGGCGCCGAACTGGAACGTATGGCGCGGCGATCCAGCTCCGGGAGCGAAAAGACGCACCGCATTACCGTCTCGTTCCGCCTCGAAGAACTGCCAGACGGCTTTCACCTGCATGAACTCCGTAGCGCCCCGCTTCACGGATTCGACGTTGTGGAAGAGTTCCAGGGCCTTGGAATCGCGCTCCGCCAGGGCCTTTTCGAAATTGCCTTTGAAGCCCAAATGCCTCCCGTAAAGCATGTAGGGGTTGATGTAACTCCATACCTCCGCGAGATGCGGGATCGTGCGCGCCTTCCGCTCCAGGTAAGGCGCCGGCGGAATCGGAATGTCCGCGCGAACCTTCGCGCTGCGCGCGGCCGATGCGGGCGCGGAAACAGGCTCCGCGGGCTGGCTGACCTGAAGTTCCGCGCCACTCGCAGTATGCGCCGCAATGGCGGCCTCTCTCTGCGCCGGGTCCATCAGGCGGTTCGCGAGACTCAAGCCCGTCATCGCGTCCTTCGCGTAACATACGGCGTTACCGTACGCCGGCGCGATTCTGGTGCGAGTGAACCGTTCGGAGAGAGCGGCCCCTCCAACCAGCATGGGAACCGCAATGCCCGCGGCCTTGAAATCCGCCGCCGTGATGGCCATCTGCTGCGCGCTCTTCACCAGCAGGCCGGACAGGCCAATCATATCCGGAGAGTGTTCCTGAAACGCCTGGATCAACGCATCCGAAGTGACCTTGATGCCCAGGTTAATTACGCGGTAGCCGTTGTTCGAGAGAATAATATCGACCAGGTTCTTGCCGATATCGTGTACGTCGCCCTTTACGGTGGCTAGAATCACGCTTCCGCGCGCCGCGGTATCGCTCTTCTCCATGTACTGTTCCAGGTGGTTGACGGCCGCCTTCATGGCTTCGGCGGATTGCAGGACCTCGGCCACGATCAGCTCGTTGTTGTTGAACAGCCGGCCGACCTCGTTCATGCCGGCCATCAGGGGGCCGTTGACGATCGCCAGCGGTTCCGCGCCTTCGGCGCGCTTCAACTCCAGGTCGGCGATCAGGCCGTCTTTGGAGCCTTCCACAATGTAGCGAGCCAGCCGCTCGTCCAGCGGCAAGTCTATCTTCCGATCCTTGGCGCGCGCGCTGATGCCGCGGAAGCGCTCGGCGACGGCGGCGATATGGAGCCGGTTGATGGCCGCCCGTTGGGCGGGCGTCTGCTCGCGCCAGTCCTCGGGCGCGGTGCGAAGGTCGGCGTCCTCCGAATCGGCCGGAGGCCTGTTGAACAGAAGATTCTCCGCGAGCCGCCGCTCTTCCTCGGGGATCGAAGCGAAGCGCTCCAGTTTCTCCGCGTTGACGATGGCTAAATCAAGGCCGGCTTTGGTGCAGTGATACAGAAAGACGGAGTTGATCGCTTCGCGCGCCGCCGGCGGCAATCCGAACGAAACGTTGGAAATGCCGAGTACGGTTTTGGCGAACGGCAGATTCTCTTTGACCAGCCGCACGCCCTCGATCGTCTCCACGGCCGCGCCGATGTAGTTAGCGTCCCCCGATGCGCAAGGAAAAACCAGCGGATCGATGATGATGTCCTCGGGCGGAATTGCGTACCTTTCGGTGAGCAACTGGTAGGACCGCCGCGCCACCGCCAGCTTTCGCTCGCGGGTGAACGCCTGCGCTTGCGTCCTGTCCTCGTCAATGGCGCCAACGATCAGCGCCGCGCCGTACCGCCGCGCCAGCGGACACACGCGCTCGAATTTCTCTTCGCCGTCTTCCAGATTGACCGAGTTGATGATGCTCTTGCCCTGGCAATAAGTCAGCGCCAATTCCACCGCGCGCGGATCGGTGGTATCGATCATCACCGGCGCCTTGATCTTACGAATCAGCTTCTCGTAAAAATGCGGCGCATCGCTGAGTTCGTCACGGTCGGTGCTCTGGAGGCACACATCCACGATCTGCGCGCCGTTGCGAACCTGCCGCCGCGCGATCTCGCTGGCCTCTTCCCATTTCTCTTCCGCGACGAGGTTCTTGAACAGCCGCGAACCGATGACGTTCGTGCGCTCGCCCACGATCAGCGGCCGGTTGCTTTCCTCGGCCTCCACCAGATCGACGCCCGAATAGTAGGAGCGGTGCGAGCGGCCCGGAACGGCCGCGGGCGCTTCCCTTCGGCCATTTTGGCGATGGCTGCGATGTGCTTGTCCGTTGTGCCGCAGCATCCACCCGCCATGTTCAGCCACCCGTTGGCGACAAACCGGCCGAGCTGCGCGGCGATGCTCTCCGGCGTTTCGCCGTACTTGCCTTCCGCGTCCGGCATGCCCGCGTTCGGATAGCACGAAACGCGCATGGGTATCATGGCGCCGATGGTGCGGATGTGATCGGTCATGAACTCCGGGCCGGTGCCGCAATTCAGCCCGATGCCCAGCAAGTCGGCGTGCGCAATGGAAGCGCAGAACGCGTCGGCCGATTGCCCGGCGAGCATCGTGCCGGACGCCTCAATCGTCGCCGAGACCATCGTCGGAATCGGGCGGCCGAGCTCCTTGCGCAGCTTCTCGATGGCGACGAGCCCGGCCTTAATTCCGCGCGTATCGTTGCAGGTTTCGAGAAGCAGGATATCGGCGCCGCCGTCGAGCAAGCCGCTCGCGCGCTCGTAGTAGACTGCGACGAGTTGTGGAAACGTGACTCCGCCCACGACCGTAATGGACTTGTTCGTGGGGCCCATCGAGCCCGCTACGAAGCGGGGGCGCGCGAGCGTCGCGAATTCGTCCGCCGCCTGCCGGGCCAGTTTCGCCGCGGCCACATTCAAGATATAGACCTCGTCCTCGAGCCCGTAGTCCCCGAGTGAAATCCGGTCGCAGTTGAAGGTGTTGGTTTCGATGATATCCGAGCCCGCTTCGAGGTACGCGCGATGGATTCCAGACACGACGTCCGGCCGCGTCCGAATCAGCGCCTCGTTGCATCCTTCGAATGCGGGTCCTCCGAAATCATCCGCCGTGAGACCGCGCTGCTGAAGCATGGTTCCCATGGCCCCGTCCATAACGAGGATGCGTTGATCCAGTAGATCGGGAAGCGCGCGCAGGCGCTCGTCGGGCGTGATCATAACAGGGCTGCTGATTTGATGGTATCAAGCGCCATGACCGCTCCTATTCAATTCAAGCGGCGCAAAGCGACTTGCGGAATTAAGCCGAAGGGAGGGCCGTGTTTTCGGAGCGATAGCGGATTCCTCGAATCCCTCGGCCCCCGACAGTTTCAGTTCGCGGTCCCTATCGGAGCGGAGAAACGTCCCGTCTGTTGCCATGGGCCTGTCTCGCGCACCGGCAGCGATGAAGACCCGGCGGCTGCAGCGTGGAGATTGTGGGGCAGACAATATTGTCCGCCCCACACGGCAGCGCTAACGTAGTTTCAACCACTTACGGTGCGTTTTCGAGAGTGTCACCTTCGTTGTGGCATCCGGGGGCCACGACCGCTGGAGCCGAAAACGGTCCGAGGCGTCGCCGGCTTCGTCTCCTCCGCTTTCTCCCGCGCGATCCGCTGGGGGCTGGTTACCACGAACCCAGTGACCAACAGCGAGCCAACTGCTGCACGAGGGACTGGACCCCGTGACGGTCTCCGAACGGCTGGGGCACTCCTCTGTGCGCACGACCCTCGACATCTACTCCCACGCGATGCGCGGCAAGGACGCCGCCGCCGCCAGGGTGTGGGACGCCATCCAGGAGCGCGACCGCGCGGAGCGATCCAAGAGCGTGAACTGAGGCCAGGGATGGGGAAATCCCCGACCTGAAGGCATTCTACGAGAACCCACTTCAATGCCACTGTCCCAGTGCGGGCTCTGTTTGAGCCACGAGTACGGGTTGGGCGTTTCCCCACCAAGTGGAATTCTGCAGGGCTTCCCGTCAACTGAGCACACTCCCAAACCAAAAGTGGGATTGCGGCGTAAAGATCCCGCCACCCGCGAACGCGGCCATAAGCGCCAGACCCACCTTGATTCCGGCAATCTGGATTTTGGGGCAGATTCCGGAATCGAGGCTGCGGGTTCTGGCGTACTGGAGCGTTTGCCGCTGAATCCCGCGTCAATCGCGACGGAGCCACCTCGCCATCAGGCCCACCCGGCCACTGACCTTCCATTTGCGGAGAATCGCGACTACATGCTGGTGCGTGGTGCGCGGCGTCAACCCTAGCGCAAGGCCAACCTGCTCTTCGGTCAGAGACGTGAGCAACAACTGCTGCACGTCCCGCTCGCGCGGGCTGAGCGACACGTCCATACCGATCAGACCCCGGGAGCGCATCAGATCCCTGTGCACCGCGCCGGACCCGAGCAGGAATAAGTGCAAGAGATCGCGTTCCCGCTCGCCGAAAGGCGCGTCGTTCTTTCCGCGGTCCACCCCTATATAGGACTCCGCATCGGCCGATACGGCATGGCTTCCGAGTAAACGGTCCTCCACCCCCAGTGGACGCAGCACCTCCCGATAGAGGGCGCACTGGTTCCAAGTCTTGTCGTCCACCAGTTCCCGGCGCAGGCACGCCCTCGTTTCGCCGGCGCGCGCCACCATTGCGGCGGTCTGTGGATCTACTACGCCGATCTTGTGTTCCTCGCGAAAACGCGATAGAACCAGGTCGCGCGTTTCGTCATGATGAAGAAAACGGACCTCCCGGGGACGCCAGCCGCACAGCTTGTCGTTCTTCGGAGCCGTGCTCAACCGGGTGGCGCCTACCCAGAATGCATCCGTCCCGCCAAGGAGATCCGCGATTTCTTTGAGGAGATGCGTGAGCGCCGGTTCGCGTTCACCGGCGGGGAAAGCCGACATCTGGCCCCACAGGCGCTGAACGACTGCGAGGTCTCGTTCGTGAATGTGCATTCTAAGCCGCCACTCAAGTGGTTCAGCGCGTGTGTCCTGCCCGAACGCCCAGCAGGGCAATGTACTGTATCGCCCAGGAACCTTTGTTTATCCAGTATACCCCTGCTACGTAGCAGCTTACCTGTGCGTGCAAGACATGACAGAGTGTATTCACCCTTCATGAAAAACTCCTTGTCTTGCCGGACCCGGCGAAGTCTGCGCCTTGGGTCCATGGCCGTGTTCTCTCTGGGTCTTTTCGCCTTGCCTGCGAGTTTAGGGGCGTGTACGGCGCCCGTGAACTCTATCTTCAATAACCCTTGCGCGGATACGCAGTACGGCGATGCGCTTGTGCAATTCGAGAGCGACTCGGTACAAGCTTATCTGGCGATCCACGGGCTGCCTTCCACGGACTCGTTCGTCGTCTATACCTACGGCCGCAGCGACCTGCGCACGGAAATTCGCGGCCTCATGCTGGTGCGCGTCCTCGCCATCTTAGGCAAGGCGCCATCCGATCGCAGTGCGCTGGAGACCTCGATTTACAACTGGTTTCTGAACCGCGTTTGGACCAACGAAAAGAACACGGCCCACGCGGCGGTCAACGACAAGAACAGCTTTCTGGCCAACAAGTGCGGTTGGAGTCCCGACCCGGATATCGCCTCGCAGTACGGTTTCGTCTACGAGGGCGGGGCGTTCTGCCCCGGTCAGCTTCTGCAGGCCTTCGCGTCGCCCACCGTGCCCTCGGAGTCGTATTTCCAGGCCGCGGCCTACAAAGCGATATACGGGGGCAGCATTACAAGTCAGCCGGGCGGCGCGGCAATCATGGCCGCCACGATTTCCACTCTGTCGGCAAACCAAGAGTATGCGCTCATTCCGTCCGTAGCCATCGCCATCACGTTTGGGGTCGCCCTCGACCAAAATATAACCACTATCCTTGTGCAAACCGGGGCAAGGCTCAGATTCCTCGCCAAGCAGGCAGCCAGCGCCATCCGAAGAGGGCTTGAGGCTGCCGTTGAGGATGTGGAACCGGAGGCAATCGCCGCTGAGTCCAGCGCGGGGCCGGCAATCATTGTCGGCATCATGATCGAGGCTGGTGTCTCCGCGGGAACCGAGGCGTACGAAGCCGACCAGACCCTGGCGACACTGGGCGATCTGGATAGGCTGGATACAGCGGCGCAGGCGACTCCGCCGGATCTCAGTTCTTTCCTCAACGACGATTCCGGAACCGGCATTCTCAAGCTGAACGCAAGTTTCATCTCGGCAACCCTTCCCGAGGTTTTTGTCACCACTCCGTTGCCGGCGCACCGCTCCACCGATCCCCTTTTCCAGATCGCACCCATCGGCGGAACCCCGGTTCCAAACGCCCAAATGACCTATCTGGACTGGAATAGCAACGTCTGGACCGCCAGCACCTGGGGCGGCTGGTTCGTTCAGTCCAATGTGCACAACGGCAATACTTACTACAGCATTACAGCCTCGCTGAACGGGCTTTTTCCAGGCACGCCAAACGATCAGATCACGGCCGCGCGATATTCGGCGGACCGGTTTGTCGTGACGCCGACCAACGATTTCCATATCACCTGCCCCATCGATCCGGCGACGGGCGAATCGGACACGCAGGGCGGCGTCGCCATCAGTTTCTGCAGCAGTTTCGTCGAAAGAAACCTGGAGCTGATCGACGGCAGCGGAGTCCCGCAGTACGTGACGCTTCCGTACCAGATACTGCCCGCCTTCCCCGAGGGGCCCACACGGACCCTGAATATTCAGGCCGGCAATAACAGCAGCACCCAGACCTTCCTCATCAAGGCGACAGGAGTCCCACCACCTTCTATCACCGCAATCCAGGGGGTTCTGCCGGCGGGCTTTACGTTCCTGAACAGCGCTACGCTGGGAATACCTGGCGAGGCGGAAGTTATCGCTCCGCTCAACGTCGTCGCCAATTCCATCTCTTTGGTACCTTTCACGGTTCAGGCGGCCAATAACTCCGGATCGGTCACGCAGGCTCTCACTCTAAACTACAGTCTGGGACCGATCATTTTTCTTTCTCCCAACTCTCTGACGCTCACCCGCGGCGTGCCTGTCACGTTCAATATTGCCGTACAGGGGAAACCGCCTCTCACGACCGCGGCGTTCTTCTCAACCTTTCCCGACGGTATGACGTTCGTCGATAATGGCCGCGGGAGCGCAACACTGAGCGGCACGCCCGCGCCGGACGCCGTGGGATGCAATCCGACTAGCGCTGGGCCGTGCGTCTTCAGCGCGACTGACGCGGACCATAACGTTCTAAGTCAGTTCTTTACCATCACGGTAGTACCGCCCACGGCGCCTCAGCTCAGCGGGCCCGCTTCCGCAACCTTCGCCGAGGGGCGCCTGACCACCGCGCGTTTCGTCGCCACAGGCGGGCAAACGCAAACTCATTTCACCGCTAACATCCCGGCGGCGATTTCCGGCTGGTTTTCGCTTACGGATTTCGGCGATGGCACGGCGCAGGTTGCAGGCATACCGCCGGCCGGCAGTTCCGCTACGTACAACGTAACGGTGTTCTTAACCGCCGACGGCGTCGCGGGCTCCTTGCAAACAAGCCTCAGCGTTGTCGTGACCGGACCGCCGGTCTTCACCAGCGCGGCTACTTCCTTTGCCCACACCCGGGCATTCTCGCAATTCACCATCGGCACTAGCGAGCCCGCTTTCTTCACCCTGTCGGGATATCTGCCGGTGGGCGCCGTTTTCACGAGCAATCCCGGTGGCCAGAGTTCCACGGCGACCCTGAGCTTCGCGCCGATTGACGGCTCCGGAGGAGTCTATCCGCTGTACATCACGGCAACCAATGCCTACGGAATTACGAGCCAGTATTTCGTGGCGAATGTTCTGGAGGCGCCGACGTTTGCGTCGGGTGGCACGAAGCTGATGGTGGGCGTGAATCGGCAGATTAGTATCCTCGCCAACGGTTTCCCGAGGAGCGCCGGCTTCACACTGGATACCGGCGCGATCAGCGCGGGCATCGCCATCCTGGGAGGTGGAAGCCAATTACCTCCCGGCACAAGCATCAGACCGGCCGCGGCGGATGGAAGCAACTCGGGCGACGTAATTCTCAGTGGCATGCCGGCGGCGGGATCGCAGGGCAGCTACAGTGTCGGGCTGCTTGCCAGATCGGAACTTGGCTCCAGCCAGGAGCCCTACACCATCGCGGTGGTTGCCGCCGGCGACGCCAACGGCGATGGCGTGGTCAGTTGCCTCGACGTCACTCTGGTCAAAGCTTCCTTGAATAAGAAGCGGGGGCAGGCAGGCTATAACGCCGACGCCGACATCAACTCGGACGGCGTCGTCGACATCAAAGACGTCGCGTTTGTGACGTCTCATCTGGCGCCTGGGACGAAGTGTAACTAAGGCGGAACAAGGCGCCGGAAAGAAAAAGAAGCCCGAAAGATAATATGAAATTCCTAATTGCAACTGTGTTTGTGTTTGTATCCGCGTGGCCCGCACTGGGCGGGCAATTCACCCTCTTCTATGAGTCCGGCACGTTCAACGTGGGCGATCCCCTTACGCTCGGCCTTGAATTCTCCGGGCTGAATCCGGGTCCCCCCGCCTCGTTCGACACGATTTTCGCCTATCAGACCGATCTCTTCTTTAACCCAAGCCAGTTGAATTTCGTCGACGCGGACGAAGAGGGTTTCTTCCTCGCCAACGGGATAGGCGCTTCCTTGGATGCGACCGATAACGTGAATGGCACGGTAACCGGTATCTCCGACTATGTGGCAGGCCCGGACGGACTTGACTTTGAAGACCGCGTTTTGAATCTCAATTTTCTGGTGGTAGGGGCTGGTTTGGGCTATGTAGGCCTGGTGAACGCGTCCGCAGCCGACAACAATTTCAACTCCGTGCCTGTCTCCCCGACAGCCCCGTTTCTTGTGGAGACCCAGGACGCCCCGGCGGCCTCGCCGGAACCGGCTACGTTTTTTTCGACAGTACTCGCGCTGGCCGCCGGATTTTTCTTGAGAAAGCGTATCGCACGGACGAGATCGTAAGAGCGTAAGTACCGGCTATCCAAAAGAACGACGCGGAATGGCATCGGCGTCTGCGAGTATGAGTGCATACATCCTGGCAATCTCCTTGGACGCAACGTCGGCGACGCGGAGAAGCGGTTGTTCGGGGCCGAAACAGGATTCCATCCCTTTGACTCCGGCCGGGCCAGCCGGGCACGGCGAGGGCTGAGGGTTGCAGCCCAAGCGTGAGGTGCCGACAACACCGCGCCGGCCATCAGCAAGCCCCTGCCGCGATGGTGTGACGCGACCGCACCACGACCGGCCCACGATGTCGGCGATTCGTGGCGGTATACTAGTGGTTCGGGAAGATGAACTGCACTGAAACGACAACTACTTACCGTCAGGCGCAGTCAATCGCAGTGGCGGCCAGGCGGTTCGATTCCCGTTAGCGCTTCCAATTCCTGATAAACATACAGCCACCGAGTGCGCTCGCGAATTGCCAGCCATAACCAACGACATTTCTGGTACAGAGAATAAGCCGGTGTTATGGCCGCGCTCACGGTCAAGTCCCGCGCGGGAAATTCCGTAAGAGGAGCGGATCGCCCATCCCGTCCATGGTAGAATGCAACTTTCCCCCTCCCCGCGATATCAGTATTGGGTAGCGTACAACCTCTGCATTTCTATGTATAAACAGGAATCGAAACGGGTCCTGGCGGTCCTCAGTGACTTGTTTTTTTCGGTGAAGCTGGCGGACGCCGCTAAGCGGTCGGGTCTGGCGCTCGAGCTAGTCACCGATCCGGATCAGGTGCTGGAGAAGGCCCAGGATAAGCCCTCGCTCATCATCTTCGACCTCAACTTCGAGGCTGCGCAGCCGCTGAAGCTGGTGGCCAAGCTCAAAGGGGCCGCGGAAACCAAACGCATCAGTTTGATTGGCTATCTCTCCCACGTGCAGGGGGAGTTGAAGCAGCGCGCCCAGGAAGCCGGTTGCGACATGGTGCTGGCGCGTTCGGCGTTCTCCCAGAACATCCCGCAGATCTTCAAGCGGCACTCGGGAGGCTGAAAAAGAGGTCAGACCGGTCTGTCCCCAGTCGGATTTGGCCTTGTTATCGGTGAATGTTCTCGCGGGGCAGACAAGCTGAAAAAGGGGTCAGACCGGTCTGTCCCCAGTCGGACTTGGTCTTGTTATCGGTAAATGTTTTCGCGGGGCAGACAAGTCTGACCCCTTTTTCAGTGTGACCCCTTTTTCGGCTCAGGCGCCGATCTCGTGCGCGATGTGATCCATCACGCGGGCGATCTCTTCCTCTTGCAGCGGCTTGGGAAGAACGAACCGTCCGTCGCCCTCGAAATCGGCGGCCAGTTCCGCATCGAAGCGGTCCGGAAGAAGGATGAACCCGCCGACGCGCGAATGCAAGCGCTCGGATAATTCCACCCAGTTGAGACCCGGAGCGTGAACCGAGCAGAACGCCGCGTCGAAGCGCATACGGTGCGCCAACTCCAAGCCCGCGTCGGCGTCCGAAACAGGTACCACGCGGCAGCCTTTCGCGGTGAGAAAGCCCAGTAACTGGCGCTGGGCGCTTTCATCCGGATCGATCACCAGCACGGTCATTCCCCGCGCGGCGTCGCGCGCAACTCGAGTGGCTGGCGTCCGTTCCGCCGCCAGTGGCAAGTCCACCTCGAATCGCGACTCATCGCCATTGGCCGCGATCAGCCGGATCTCCCCGCCGTGCCCGGCGATTACGGTCCGCGCGACTCCGAGAACCGCCGCGGTCTCCTCCGCGCTCCGCGCACTGAGCGGGGCGGTGAACGTGATCTCGACAGTGAGCCGCTTGCCCAATACGCCGGTGCGGATCGCGACCGTTTTTTCGGCTCCCGCGGCGGCCGATTGTTCGGCGTGAACGAGCAGATTCAGAAACACCTGTTCCAACTGGCCTTGGGAACCCGACGTATACAACGGCTCGCGCGAAACCAGGTCGCTCACGCGGATTCCGGAGGCTTTCCAATCGGCCTCGCGAAACTCCATCAGGTTGCGAAGCAACGTCGAGATCGAGACCGGCTCGGCGTTGGCCGATTCTCCCCCTCCGAACGCCCTGAGGCGCGCCGCCATGCCGGATGCCCGTTGGGCCTCGGCTGCGATGGCCGCCATCTGCCGGCCGACGGTCTCCGCGCCATGATCCCGAATAGCCGCGGCCGCGAGTTCCGAGATCGAGGAGAGCGGCGATTGCAGTTCGTCCACGATGCCGGAGATGAGCCGGCCCACCGCGGCCAACTTCTCCGTTCGGAACAGTTGCTCCTGCACGGAACGCTGGCTGAGCAGACGTACCGCCGCGCCGATCTGGTTTCCCAGGTGCTGGGCGAGCGCCTGCTCGTCGGCGTTAAACTCGCGCACCCGGTCGTCCTGATCGAGTTCCAGAACGCCGACCACCTCCGATTGCGCCAGCATCGGTACGAACAGGACGGAACGCGGCGTCGGGCCGGCCCGCTCTTTGCCGATTGGAAACGGACTCCGG
Organism: Terriglobia bacterium; assembly: GCA_963783505.1. GTDB lineage: Bacteria > Acidobacteriota > Terriglobia > Bryobacterales > Bryobacteraceae > BOG-224. The sequence continues at coordinate 14,476 of CAWAOP010000015.1, forward strand.
GCGAGGTCCGGGATGGAGAGGAGCGTGTGGTAGTGGAAACAGGCAACCGCTCCCCCCTGCGCCCCGCCGGGAGGGGCGTCGAGGGAAACCGAGAGCGCCGGGCCCCCGTTTTCGACAGTCTCTTCCAGCGTTTTCGCCGAGCGATTATGGATGAATAACCGAACCCGCGTGACGCCCAACACAGCCGGCAAAGCGCTCGAAAGCCGCCGCAGAATGGCGTTCGTCGAAGCCGCCCCGAGGATTTCCTCGGCGAGCTGATACATTTTTCGCAATCGTTCGCGCTGCTTGCGAAGCCGGCGCTCGCGGCTCCACAGAAAGAAGCACGAAGACAGCAAAACGGTCAGCGCGCCCGCGAGCGCCAGCGGTGAGATCAACCAACCGGCTTCTTCGAAGGCAATGTCGGTGGGACCGTGCGCCAGCATTTCGAAGAAGTGGTCGTGCGGCGGGTATGGGCAAAACTGGGCCGCCAGCCCGGTCATCGAGACCTTGTCGCCCACCCGAATTCGGCCGAAAGCCTCACTCGGCCGAATGCGAGGTACAAACACCTTGTACGGATTCGCGCGTGGTCCCGCCAGTATGTAACCGCCGCCGGTGTTCTCGCCTTCCTCTACTACGGTTCCCTCGGTGTGAATCAAGCGTCCCATGTACCTTTTGTTTTCGGGATACTTCATCAGGTCCGAAATGGGAACTTCCATGGGAGACGGATGAGGCTGAACGCCCACCGCGGTCACTCGTTGGACGTCCACAACGGGCATTCCGCCCGCTGCGGCTACGATGCCCTCCGCGTCGATTTCGTCGCCGGGCTTGTACTGGTCCAAACGGGCGTCGCCGGGCGCAACTCGCAGGATCGCGCCTGCCTCTGCGTCCTGAATTCCAAGCAGGGACCATTCGACAAGGTGATAGGCGGAGGCCGCCACCACGCCGTGGACGGTCACCCGTTCGCCCTGGCGGGCGGGGAGTTGATCGGGCGGTTTGCGGGCCCCCAGTTCCGCCAGCGAAAGCCGAGTCTGCGATAGCGCCGGCAAAACGAGCGCGCCGGCCATGGCCAGCGCCGCGCCACCCAGCGCTAGACGGAGCGAACTTGAGCCCTGAGCCAAGAGTGCAATTCCCCGTCGCGGAAGTCATCGACCGCCAGGTCTGCGCCAGGCAGGTCGTCATGAGAGGTTCGAATGCCCACCACCCGCATGCCGGCGGCGCGCGCGGCCGTCACGCCGGAATGAGAATCTTCGAAAACGATGCAAGCCCGCGGTCGAGCGCCGAGCAGTTCGGCTGCGCGCAGATAGACATCGGGAAAAGGCTTGGGGCGGTTAACCTGCTGCCCGTTGACCACGGCGCGAAAGAAACTCCTCAGCCCGCTCTCGCCCAACACGAACGAGACGTTTTCGGGCTCGGCATTGCTCGCGACCGCCTTCGGCAGCTCGCGGTGCGCGTCCAGGAACTCGCGAAGCCCCGGCGTGAGATAGAGTTCGACGCGGCCCGCCATCATCTCGCGGTAGAGACGTTCCTTGGCCGCGCCGCGCGCGGCGTTCTCCGCCTCCGGCAAATCGTCGCCAAAATAACCGCGGACGATTTCGTCGTTACGCCGGCCGTACATCCACTCAAGCATCGCGTCGCTGGTATCCAGGCCGTAGCGCCGGTTAAAGGCCCTCCATGCTTCGCAGTGGACGGGGTTTGAGTCCAGGATCACCCCATCCATATCGAAGATGAGCGCCGGCCCCGGCAGGAACGGGGCTCTCACATCGGATTGTAACGGATCGGCCACTATCGCGATTCGCCTTCGCCGCGAAGGTTCGCGTCCATCCAACTCATGTAGTTGGCGGACCCGTCCAGGACGCTCAGCGCCAGTGCCTCGGGGACTTCATAGGAATGGTTGCTCTCCAGTGTGGAGACGAGCGAAGAAAACAGCTCGCGCGAGGACTTGATCACCAGCAGGCATTCGTCCGCGGTTTCCACGGCGCCCTGCCAGCGGTAATAGCTGTGCATTCGTGGGACCACGCTCACGCAGGCCGCCAGTCGCTCTTCCACCAGCCTCCGCGCGAGCGCTTCCGCCTCTTCTTCCCGAGCGCACGAACTCAGTACGACGATTTTGTTAGTCACAGTCCAAAATCCGAGCGGCAAATCGCTCAAGTGGTGTTACTATTATCTTCCAGACGGCTACTTCCATGAAAGCTCCGTTCGGCCGAATCGGTTACGCTGTTGCGGCGCTTGTGTTCGCCGGTTACGCGATTGCGACGCTGGCCGGGCCGCGCGGGTACGCCGCATGGCGGGATAAGGAACGGCAGATTCAGGTTCTGGAAAAACAAAACACCGAACTGGCGCGCCAGAACGAGGCCGAGCGTCAACGCATCGACCTGGTGAACGGCAACGCCGCCGAGCAGGAAAAAGTGATCCAGGATCGGCTGAAGCTGGTCCATCCCGGCGAAAAAGTGTACGTTCTCCCGGACCAGAAAAAGTAGCGCCGCCCGGCGCGCCGGTCAGATTCTGAGTACGGCCGCTCCCCGGATTGCATCGTTCTTAAGGGAATTCAATACCCCGTTGGCTTCCTCCAGCGGATACTCGGTTATCTGCGTGCGAATGGGGATCTCCGCGGCCACGCGCAGAAAGTCCTCTCCATCGGCGCGAGTGTTATTGGCTACGCTCCGAAGGACTCGTTCGTGATACAGAAGACCGTAATCGAGAGGCGGAATCGGGCTCATGTGTATGCCGCCGAGCGCCACCACTCCGCCGCGCCTCAGAGCGCGCAGCGCCGGCAGGACCAGCTCGCCTGCGGGCGCGAAGATAAGCGCGGCGTCGAGTTTGGCGGGCGGCGCGTCAAACGAATCGCCGGCCCAGGCGGCGCCCATATCGAGCGCCAGTTTACGGTGGCGCTCGTCGCGTGACATCGCGTAAACCTGAATCCGCCAGTGCAGCGCCACCTGGATTGCCACGTGAGCCGCGGCGCCGAAGCCGTACATGCCAAGTTTTCCCCCTGGCGCGATGCCCGAGAGCCGCAGCGTTCGGAAGCCGATAATGCCCGCGCACAGCAGCGGCGCGACTTGAGTTTCACCGAACCCTTCCGGCAGAGCGTAGACGAAGTCCTCGGGAGCGCAGGCGTATTCGGCGTAGCCGCCATCGGCGGTCCAACCCGTGAACTCGGCGGATTCGCATAGGTTCTCGCGTCCGGCGCGGCAGTACTCGCAGCCGCCGCAAGCCCGCCGAAGCCACGGGACGCCGACGCGCGCGCCCGGCCTAAAGCGCGCCGCTCCGGCCCCGCATGATTCCACGGTTCCAACAATCTGATGGCCGGGGATTATGGGAGACTTCTGTTGCGGCAACTCACCCTCGACTACGTGCAAATCAGTCCGGCAGATACCGCACGCGAGGACCCTGACCGACACCTCGCCCGGTCCCGGCGAGGGCTTGGGGATTTCGCAAAGCCGCAAGGGGTGGCTCTCCACCGGGGCAGGAGACGTAAGCAAGCACGCTCGCATGAGCCCATTCTCGCGCTTCGCAGCCGCCGAATCCCGACCATCAACCGAATCGCCGGCTTACCGGACGCGGTCAGGATATTCGCAGATGAAAGCGGAAAGAGGCAGATGCAGGCAAATCCAGCCTGCGGAAGACCGTGAATCGTCCCGTGGAAGAGGTTCGCTACAGTCGGTGCAGCGCAACGGACTTGCTATTCTTGGTAGATCGCCTTCCGGCTTAGAGAACATGATCAAACGCGTGATGGTCGCGACCGTCGGTGCGGCGATGGGGTCCTTGGCCGGGCTCCTGGCGGCGTATCTGGGGGGCGGGAACGCGGCGATTGTGATCGGCGCGCTGGTCGGAGCGGTACTACCGCTGCTGCTGCTGGGCGCGCCAGGCAAGTAATCCGCCGAGGTTCCCTGAATCGGCGTAAGTGATTTGTCATCAATAGATTGTTGGCCTTTTCCTGACATTTCTGAAGTGCGCCCTTTGAAATTATTGAGCTCATTAGTACAGATTGGTACCCCTGTGTAGTACAAAGTATGACTTTTCGTAATTGACCCGTGATCGAAGCGTGGGGATAATGGCTTCTGACGATGGCAATGGGAAGTCCTGCAAGTTTGGATGGGGCTGACGGGGCGGTAGCCCGCGCAGCCGCGTTTGCGATTGAGGCGCAAGAGCCTCCTTTTCCCTGGTATGCGGTACGTGTGCGCTCGAATTGCGAGAAGACGGTTCTAATGGCTCTGACCGGCAAAGGCCACGAGGCGTTTCTGCCGACCTACCGCTCACGTCATCGCTGGACGGACCGCTACAAGGAGATCGACGCTCCCTTGTTCCCCGGTTACGCGTTTTGCCGGTTCGACGCCGCGCGCAGGCTTCCGGTTCTAACCACACCGGGCGTCGTATCGATTGTGGGCACCAGCGCGGGGCCGATACCGATTGAGGATCGCGAGATCGAATCGGTTCGCGCATTGGTTTCGTCAGGCTTGGTCGTTGGTCCATGGCCTTTTCTGCGTGAAGGCCAGTATGTCGCAGTGGTTGACGGTCCCCTCACGGGAGTTGAGGGTGTCGTCATTACCGTCAAGAACCAGTACCGTCTGGTCGTCTCGATCACGTTACTGCAGCGTTCGGTTTCCGTCGAGATCGACAGGGCTTGGGTTCAGCCCATTTCCAGTCGCCGTATCTGAAATCCGACCCGAGGATTTCGTTCATGCACCAGCGCAAGAATCGCATTATGAGTCTCCGCCTCTCTGAGGAGGAGTACGAGAACTTGAAGTCAGTTTACGCGTCTCGGGGCGTACGAAGCCTTTCCGAGTTCGCTCGGGACGCTATGCTTCAGGTCCTTGGTCACGACGCCTCCGACGGCCGCACGCTGGAGGACCGCGTTCAACTCCTGGTTGGCAAAATCGCAATGCTCGAAGGGGAGTTGCAAAGGCTTTCCCGAGTGGTTGCGATCGAGGTCGCATCGAGAAGGAACACGATATGAAATATCTTCGCACGTCCGCGCCGGCGATAGCCGCTCTTTGCATGGCGGCAGCCACAGGGGCTGGGCAGTCCCAGGTTCAGCCAGCCGCGCCAAAGCCACTGATACCGGCGTCCGCGCCGCCATCCAATGAATTCTCCAAGGCTGCAACCGCAGCCGCGGCGGCATCGGGGGCGGGGGCCGCAATGCGCAAGCCCGATGTGCTCGGTCCCGACGACCAAGTGACCATTCACGTGACGGACGCGCCCGATATTTCCGACAAGCCGTACCGCATCGATAATTCCGGTGAGCTCAGAATACCTAGAGCGGGTCGAATTCAAGCAGCCGGACTAACGGCGCAGGAGCTCGAAGCGGCTATCACCGAGCGCCTTAAGTCCTGGCTTCGAGCTCCGGATGTAACGGTCCTTGTCGCCGAATCCCGTTCTCAGCCCGTGTCTATTTTGGGAGCGGTCAAGAGTCCAGGCGTTAAACAGATCCAGGGTCAAGAGACCTTGTTTGAGGTGCTATCCGATGTCGGCGGAATCGCGGACGATGCCGGTTACTCGGTGAAAATTACACGGCGTTTGGAGTGGGGCCGGATTCCCCTTCCGTCGGCCGCCGATGACCCAACCGGGCGCTATTCGGTCGCCGAAGTCGGCATACCGGATATTCTGGCTGCTAAGGACCCCTCCTTGAACATTTTGATTTGCCCACAAGATGTTATCTCGGTGCCCCGCGCGGAACTGGTTTATGTTCTGGGTCAAGTGCCTAGGGCTGGCGGATACGTACTTCAAGGGCGGACAGGCCTGTCACTATTGCAGGCGCTTACGCTGGCTGGGGGAATCGACAAGAACGCCGCCGGGAAGAAGGCCAAGATACTTCGCCCGTCCCCGGGTGGCAATCGCATCGAGATTCCGGTAGACCTTCCCAAGGTGATGGCGGGAAAAGCCCCGGATCAGGAACTGCGTCCTCAGGACATCCTTTTTCTGCCATCGAGCAATTCGAAGAAGATACTGTCCCGCATAGCGGACATCGGCGCGCTGGCGAGCACAGCAATGCTCTACCGGATCCCGTAGAGCCAGCTCGGCCGGATGAAACGACCCAGCGCACGGCATTAGCTGCAAAAGGGAAAAGTATATGGATTTACCAGTTCACTCGTCGAATCAACTCGGACCTCGCGCTTCCAGGCCGGTCCCGAGTCTTCCCCCGGTCCAATCGCCCGATGGAGGGGCGCCGCGTTGGCGGGGGCCGCTCGGGAACCAAGCCGGGGAAGCGCCGACCGGTGGCCTGCTGGAGTACTACCGAATCTTTCAGCGGCGGCGCGGCGCGGTGATTGTTATCACCTGCCTGGGAATGCTCGCGGGATTTCTTTACACCCTTCCCCAGACGCCCGTCTACCAAGCCGGCAGCGTCATTGAAATCCAGCAAATGAACGAGGACTTCATGCACATGCGTGAGGTGACCCCCACCAACAACAGTCTGGCTGGCGTGGTAGACGACAGCGAACTGGCCACGCAGGTCCGCGTCCTGCAAAGCCGTGCGCTCATCGAACGCGTCGTCAAGCGGCTTGGGCTCGATAAGAAGCCGATCGAGACCCGCCCTACGCGTCTCGATGCCTGGCGAAAGGCTTTGAAGCTCGCTCCGAGTCAGGCCTCGTCACGCGAGCAGATCATCAACGACGCGGCCGGCGGACTTCATGTCCGTGCGCAAGTGAACACGCACCTGATTGAAATCACTTGCGATTCCACCAACCCGCAGATGGCTGCCGATTTCGCGAACACAGTGGCCGACGAATACATCAATATGAACCGGGAGGACCACTGGAAACTCACTCAGGACACCGGGGAATGGCTTGCGAAGCAGATGGAGGACGTCCGGAATCGCCTGGAAAAATCCGAGGATGAGCTGCAAACCTACGCCCAGAACAATCACCTCCTGATCACCGACGAAAAGGACAACCTTGCCAGCGACCGGCTGAAGACGCTGCAATCTCAGTTGGACGGGGCCCGCGCGGATCGCATCTCGAAGCAGAGCCCGTATGAACTGGCCAAGAACATTCCCCTTGACTCCGTCGGAGCTATCGTGGAGGATCACGCGTTGCAGAACATGCAGGACAAGCTGGTGGAACTGAGGAGCCAGCTCGCCAAGGCGAAAGGAGTCTTCACCGACAATGCGCCCGAGGTTCGATTAGTTCAGGACCAGATCCCGCCCATGGAGGCGGGGGTGAAGGAGGCTGAGCAGAACACGGTCAGCCGGCTCAAGAACGAATACGATGAAGCCGTCCAGCGCGAGCAGATGCTCCAAAACGATTACGACGACGCCGTCGCTACCGTCACCAAGCAAACGGATCAGGTAAGCCACTACAGCATCCTGAAGCGGGAGGTGGACACCGACCGCGGAATTTACGACAATATGCTCCAGCGAGTCAAGGAAGCCGGCATCGCCAGCGCACTGAACGCGTCGAACATCAGCAAGGTTGAGCAAGCGTCTCCCCCTGGAGCGCCTTACAAGCCCAGCGTCTTCCATAACACCATGACGGCGGGCATGCTGGCATTCTTCTGCGGAATCGGGATCGTCGTGCTGCTCGACCGCGCCGACCGCACCGTCCAGGAACCCAGCGACCTAAGCCTCTTCCTGGGCATTCCGGAAATTGGCCTCGTGCCAAGCGCTTCCTCGGACTGGCTTAAGTCGCGGCAACCGCCTCCAAGCAGCGGAAAGGGCTCCAAGGACGATGCAGCGTGGCCCGAGGCTATGGCCATGGTCGCGTCGGGCCGCAAGAATTCGGCCATGGCGGAGGCCTTTCACGACGCCATTACCTCGATTCTGTATGCCGGCGGCGGCAGCGACCATCCGCACGTCCTGGTCTTCTCGAGCCCCGGTCCCAAAGAGGGAAAGACCACGGTCACCGCCAACATGGCTATAGCGTTCGCTCAGATCCGCCGCCGCGTGCTTCTGATCGATTGCGACCTCCGCCGCCCTCGGTTACACCATCTATTCGGAATTGAGAACAATCAAGGCTTAGTGGACCTGCTGCGCAGCGCCGATCCTGCGCTTCAGCCACTGAATGGAGTCATCCGCGAGACGGCAATTCCGAACCTCTCCGTGCTCGCTGCCGGTCGGGCGGATTCGGGAGATCCTACGCTGCTCCATTCGCCGCGGCTGGGCGAGATCGTGGAGGCCTGCCGAAGCCAATTCGACATGGTGCTAATCGACACGCCTCCTATGCTGACCATGGCCGACGCCCGCGTTGTGGCCCGCCATAGCGACGGGGTCGTGCTGGTGGGGCGGGCCCACCAGACCTCGCGCCATTCGTTGCGCGACGTGTGTCAGCGCCTGAACAAGGACGGTACGCGCATTCTCGGAGCTATTCTGAACGACTGGAACCCCAAGAAATCCGGGCGCTACAGCTACTATCGTTACTACGACAAGTACAGGCACTATTACAAAACTCCAGAGACGGAAGCCAAGTGACGGCGCGGAGATATTGGCGCCGCTCGGAACACGGGAGGAACGTCAACCGAAATGCAACTGGCTAATGGGGCCGCACCACGATTAACTGCGGCGGACGGTCATCTCGGGCTAAATACGGGTTCCGCCGTAGTTTTTTTCGCCGCCGCCGTCGTGTTTGCCGCGGTGGCGGTCTTGATGGGTCTTCCCGGGGCGGACGGTAACGCCGCGATGACCTACGACGTTATTGGGAGACTCGATCACAGTTTCACCTACGCGATATCGCGGACTCCCGGCCAACCCTTCCTGGACTACTGCAATTTCGTCCTGTGGCGTCTGGGCGGCGATCTGGCGGTTCAAGCTTGGTTCGTGCTGGTCTCGGCGTTAGGCGTAGCGGCCTTCTACCAACTGCTGCGTGACGCGGGGGGATCCAGTCCTCTCGCGGGCGTTCTGGCGCTTGGGCTCCACCCGCTGTTCCTGATGCACACCGGGGGAGTCGGCGATTTCGCAGTAAGTCTGTCGTTCGTCATCATCGCCCTGTGGGCGGCGCAGCGAAGGATGACCGTGGGAGCGGGGATCGCGCTAGGGTTGGCGACGGGTTGCCGCCTGGTTATGGGTCTCCACGTGCTCGCGGTAAGTGCGCTGCTCTGGGCAGCTTTCAGGCGTTCGGGAGAATCCGCGCGGACAGCCACCCGTGAGGCGGCCCGCCTTGCGATCGTTGGCGTGGGGCTGCCGATATTCCTCTACGCGCCGCTATTCGCCTATTACGGGCCCGGGCTGATGGTGAACTTCCCTTGGCGAACCCTGAAGTATCACGTGACGGCTTTCACGTACCGGCTACTGGTGGCGGAGGGCTTACTGTTCTGGATCGTCGTGGCCGCGTTCGTTCTCTGGTGTTGGCGGCGTAGGCGTGGTTCGATGACCGCTCGCCAAGCGGACGTTGGGACCGCGCTGGCAGCTATTCTTTTGACTATTGGCTGCGCGGTAACTTTCTTTCGCGTGCCGACCAAGCCGGAACTTTCGCTGCCGCTTCTGGTGGGCGTCCTGATTCTATTCCAACTCTTTGGCAATAGGGGATGGGCTTACGCCATTGCCGCGTGCTCGGTCGCGGTTGGCATTGCCTATCCGTCGCCGTACGACGATCTCCAGAATGTCAGCCGGTGGCGGCTGGCGCCCGGTTGGTATACTGTCGGGCTTCAGGAAGCTCGGGACAACCGGCTCGGCATTAACGTGATCCGCGGCGCCCTCGACGCCGCGCCTCCGCATACGGTGCTGTTGACGCGTTGTTCGTGGACCGCGGAGCAGGCGCGGCTGGCGGGCGTCCAAACGGTCTCGGACTACCACGGCGTGTCCGGGCTGAGGGCTTTTGTCTTTGCCGGCCAGGGCGGGGATAAGGCCGTCGTGAATTTTCAGGAGTACCGGCTGAGGGAGCTCCTTGCGCTGACCAAGCCGGACGGCGGAGCGGAGCGCGTCAGCCTGCTCTACGACGGGGCATATCTAGGAAGGCTCCGCCACTGGCAGAACTTGGATCTCGCGCCATATGGGAAAGAAGTAGATCTGACCGGAGGCGCTTTCGGCCAGCTTTGGCGATACGCTGGCCGGCCGAGCTATCGCGTTGTGGATGCTTCGCCCCGATCGCAATCGATCATACGGCAATGAGCGTTCCGCGGCCGTCCCAAGCGACCATGAACAAGCCAGCGTCAACAAACGTAAGCGCTAGCGACGTGGATTCGCTTCGCCTACGCCGTGTGAGCCGGGCGCGCAAGACCGCTATTACCGGTTTGGCGGCTCGGGGGGCCAATTACTGCATCCGTCTGGTGACGGTGCCGCTCTCCCTCGCGTTGTTGAGCCGGGCACAGTATGGTCTTTGGGTAGCCATTGGATCGGTCCTGGTTTACCTCGGCCTGAGCGAGTTAGGCATTTCGACAGGGCTGGTAAACACCGTTTCCCGCGCAGAGGCCAAAGGAGACTGGGAAGAAGCTCGCGGCTGTGTCAGCACGGGACTGGCAGCTTACTCTGTGCTCGCCATCGTGGGGTTTTGCGCGGTTCTCGCCGCCGCTTCGTGGAGCGGCTTGCCGGGAATGTTGGGCGCCCGGGGCGACCCGGCGCTTGGAGCGCAGGCCAGGGGGCTGTTCATAGTCTGCGGCGCCCTGTGGACCGCGTCCTTCTCGCTTTATGCGATTAGTCCGATGTGCCTTGCGCTGCAAGAGGGTTACTTCTCGAGTTACTGCCAGGTCGGTACCGCCATCCTGCAAATGGCTGGGCTGGGTTTCCTGGCATGGCGCGGGGCCACGCTGAACGGCTTCGCGTTGGTGATGGGCGCGCCTTCCTTGCTGGCGAACTGCGTGCTTGGGGTCTACTACCTGGGCTGGCGGCATCCACAGCTTCGCCCGTCGTGGCGCTGCCTGAAACTAGCCTACCTGAAAGCGCTGATGCATATAGGCGGGCCGATGTCGATCGTTCAGGTGGCGGAGTGCAGCATCTCGTACTCGGTCACCATTATCATCGCGAACCGGTTGGGCGCCGCCCAAGTGGTGATGTATTCGGTGCCGGTAGCGGCGTACTCCGTGTTCGCCGGCGCGTGCGCGAACTGGACCGGTCCGTATCTCTCGGCTTTCGTGGAAGCGGCCGGCCGTCAGGATTGGGGGTGGATTCGTTCCGTCGCCGTTCGAAACGCCGCGCTGGTGGCCGGGGCCATGGTTGTGACGACGGTGGGAATGACGGCGCTCGGCCCGTGGGCGCTTGGGCTGTGGACGCATGGCCGTGTTATCCCACCACGGGCGTTATTGTTGGCGCTGGGGCTCTACAGCGTGATGACCGCTTGGTACAACACTAACGGGACTCTCATGGTAGGCCTCGGCCTGGTCCGAATCAAAGCCGCAATCGCCGTGGCCGTCGCCACCATTTACATAGGAGGTTCGTGGTTCGCTTTGATGCACATCGGGTTGATCGGCGTGCCCATCGCGGGGTGCCTTGGCTTCTCCGTGGACTTGGCGCTCTCGCTGCCGCTGGCTTTGCGCAAGATCCGCCTTGCGTCAGCGGCGCTGAGACCGCCTGACGTCCTCCTCATCGAACAGGGGGCCGTATCGTGATGCAGGGGCGCGCTTCCGTGAGAGTTCCCGGGGTCCAATGGACAAGATTTTCTTAATTACGCTCGGCGCGAGCGCTCTGCTTCTGATTATCCGGCCGCTCCTCGAGAGAGGCGGCATCCTGCATTATCCGGCCGTAGCTGGAATCGGATCGATGGGCCTCCTTTTCGTCCAGGCTCTAGGCATCATGAGCGACCCGGACATGGTTCCGCCAGGGAGCCTGCCCAAAGCGCTGCTGATGTGCACGCTATGCAATGTGGCGATCTATGCCGGATGGTACTGGAAGCCATCGCAATCCTGGAGGAGGGAGACCGCGTGGCGCTACCCGATGATCCGCGTGTACTGGGCGGGGATTGCGGTGCTGGCGGTCGGCGCATTTGGCGTACTGAGACTGACTGCGCTCGAAGGGGGAATCATTAGGTCGCTCTCGGTGGACAAGGAAGTCAGCACGTGGAGCGGTCTGCCCGTGATTTACCTATTCTTTGCGTGTTTCTCCCAGGCGGGAGTGGCAATGATTATTTGCGCCGCGATGAGGATGCGGGACTCGCTCTGGCGTGTAGCTCCGGCGGTCCCGTTCGTGCTTCTCCAGGCCGCCTCGGTCGTCTTCGGAGGAAGGCGGACGGTCCTGGTGGAACTGGCGGTATTCGCATTGTGTATCCTCTGGTTCTGGAGGGGTTACACTCCGCCCAAGCTGATTGTTTTTGCGGGCGCGGCCGTGGTCATCGCGGCGATCTACATCTTTCCTATCATCCGCGACGAGTTTCAGATCGGCGCCGAGCACACCAAGATCGACCAGTTCAGCCTTTCCGAGACCTCACGGAATGTTTTGGCCGGAGAACAAACCGAGTTCTGGGAGGCGGTTTACCTGATTCAGATTACCGATGTGGATGATCAATGCATGATGGGAGCGGGAATCTATAACCTGGCGATTAGCCTGTTTGTCCCGAAGATATTGGTTGGGGGGGTGGACGCCAAGGCAAAGCTGTACAGTACAGCGCCCTCTCCGGGAAACTCAGGGGCCAACTCGTACGGCTGGACCGCACCCGAGGGGGTCCATCAGACCGGGCCGGCATCCGTTTTCACCCAGTTCAGTTACTTTGGGGCGATCCTTTTCGGGCTTTTGGCGAGAGCGATGAGGTATCTATGGGTGCGGGCCTCGGAGGAAGATGATCCGATGGCCCAGTGTCTGTACCTGTTGTTTCTGCCCGCCGCGATAGCGGCGTTAACGAGCGATCTGCCGGCGAACGTGATGGCAAATGCTCCGTGGGCGTTGATTGCGCCGATATTGGCGTTCCGGTACGCGCGAGTGGAGAAACTCCCTTATTCGGATGGGGACGAACCCCAGGACGCCGAACCGCAGGACGCGGTTTTATCTCCGGGCCCGCTCGGCGAAGGCGCTGTTTCATGAGCGAGCGTCTTGCTTCACCTTCCGGACACGATCCAACGCCGAGTGCGGTGAAGCGGCAGCCGGCGGGTGGCGGGGAACCGATGCCAAGAGCCCGGAGGCACTGGTCGAGCGTTGCGGTGGGAATAGCGGCTCTTGCCGCCCTGTTTGCCATGGCGTATCGCTCACGCGCCTGTAGTGTCTTTGGGGCGCGCTGCCGTCTGTGGGGTTGGGAATTGCCCTGGGATGCAGCGTTGCGCCGTTAAGCGGATGCCTGAACTGCCATCCTGTTGCATCCTCCTGGACGTGCGCGCTCCATGGCTGGTCGAGTTCGCGTCGGCCCTGGCGCGTCAAACGCGAGTGTCGGCCTATTCTTCGTCGCCCGAAACGCTTGGCCTGTTTTCGAGCGCGCTGCGAACGTTCTCGATGGACGATCCACCGTTGGAAGTGACCCGGTTTCCCGTTCAGCGTGGCTATTTTTCTTTCCCGCTCCGGTATCTTCTGAACGAACAGCGACGAATCGTCCGGTGGCTGTTGGCCGGCGTTCGGGAGCCCGCTTCAACCTGGTTAGTATGCTGTTATCCGCACTACTCGAAAGTGGCGGATTTGTGGCCGGGGCCGGTACGCATACTACGCCACGGATCTGTTCGCCAGCTACGAAGGCCGTAGCTTCCGTGACATTGCTGGAATGGAGGAGAGCCTATGCCGAAGAGCTTCTCTGGTGTTCCCGAACTCTCGCAGAATCGCGGAATATCTGGCTCGCGAGCGCGGATGCGATCCAGGCAAGGTCCGCGTGATTCCCAACGCCGTGCGCGAATCCAACATACTTCCTGCGTCTGCGGACGGGGCCTCCGAGCTTCCGGACGACTGCAAGACTCTGCCGCGGCCGGTAGCTGGCGTCATCGGAAACATGGGGTCCAATGTGAATTGGCCGCTGCTGGAAGCAGTCGTGGCGGCGACGCCCTGGCTTTCATGGCTCTTTGTCGGGCCCACCGCGGCCCCAATCCAAGATCCGGCTCAGCGCCACGCGCGCGCCGCGTTGCTCTCGGCGGGCGGGCGTGTTCGGTTTCTCGGCGCGCGGCCTTACGGCGAGCTGAAATTTTACGCGCGCGGCCTGGACGTCGCCGCGCTCCCTTACATGAAGCGGGAGCCGACCTACTCGGGCAGTTCCACCCGTTTTTATGAGCACCTGGCCGCTTGCCGGCCCATCCTCGCAACGGATGGGTTCGAGGAGCTTCTGCACAAAGAGCCGCTGCTGAAGATCCTGCCGTCGCCCCACGAATGGATCGCGGCGCTGGACCAGTTGCGGCAGCGGCAGTTTCGCGACGGGCTGGAGGAAATGCGCTGGCGGCAGAGCCGCCTGGAAACCTGGGAAACCCGCGCCGCGCGCATGCGCGACGAGATGCTGGAAAGAGTGTCCGCTCCCGCGGCGGCGCGCTCATCGGAGTTCTTCTAAGAGGCTTTTTCCCAAGGGCGAACGCGGGTTCGTCCTGCCGACCGCGGCTTATTCAACTATCTCTTCGTAGAGGCGCATGATGACTACGGACTACGGCCTTTCCGCCCATTATGACCGTGAGAAGGGCCGGGCTTACTTCGAACAGCGCCAGCCGGCGCGCGATCTGAATGGCGAGATTGAGAGCCACAAGTTCAGCCCGTGGGTGAAACCGGCGGACGTCGTGCTCGATTTCGGTTGCGCGGGCGGATACGTGCTGAAGGCCCTGCATTGCTTGCGGAGGCTTGGGGTGGAACCCAACCCGGACGCGCGGGCGCAGGCGATCGCGAACGGAATTGAATGCTTCTCCTCGCTGGGCGAGGCGCCGGACGGCATTGCCGACGTGGGACTGACGAACCATGTGCTGGAGCACGTTCCATTTCCGATCGAAGCCCTTCGGCAGTTCAAGCGCAAGATCAAGCCGGGCGGACTAGCCCTGATCTGCGTGCCGATGGAAGACTGGAGGGCGTGTCGCCATTACAAGCAAGGCGATATGCGTCACCACCTGTACGCGTGGAACCCGTTGCTTTTGGGCAACCTGCTTGAGGAGGCCGGCTTTGCGGTGAACCCCGAATCCATCGCGATTCTAACCCATGCCTATCCGCCGCGACTCCATGCCTATTTGTATCGCCGCCTCCCCCTGGGCGCTTTTAATGCGCTCTGTGGCCTGTCGGCGCGCCTGTTGAAGCGGCGCCAGTTGTTTGCGCATTTGCAGGTTTAGCGGCGGATGGTCGGATGCGCGGCGCGCGGCCGCGGCCGGAGTGGCATGAAAGTATTAGCCTACGTCCATCTCAGGCGCCTGCCGAACTGCACCGGGGTCGGGCGGATGGCAGGGGAGCTGATGGATCGTCTCGCGCCGCGCGAGGACGTGGAGTTGGAGATTCTGGCGGATCGCGCGGATTATGCGCGATTCGGCGACAAGCTCAGCGCCCGAACCCGGTCGATCCCCATGCGCTTCTTTTCGCTGGAGACCTCCTGGCAACAGGCACGGTGGATCGCATTCCGCGCTCCCAAGGCCGAGGAATATTGGAGCGGCGTCGAGGTTGTCTGGTGCCCGGCCGAGTCGTACGTGCCAACCCGGAGAGCCCGTCTCGCGGTGACCATTCACGACGTTGAGCGCTTCGAGCCGGGATCGCTACCAACCCGGGGGCGTACGCTGCAGCGAATGAAGTGGCGAACGCTGTTCGGAGTGTTGGAGCGGCGGGCCGATGCGATTCTTACTGTATCCCAGTTCTCCGCCGAACGAATCGCGCACTACTTCCCAGCCTTGGCAGGGCGAATACATGTTGTTCCTCATGGCGTTTCCGAGCGGTTCAGGGCGCCGGTCTCCACGAGCGGCGAAGCCGAAATGGAACGTCTCGGCTTGAAAGACGGGCCCTTCATCCTGGTTCCCGGAGGACTGGGATACCGCAAGAATTCCCCGCTTGTGCTGACGGCGTGGGCCTTGCTTCGCGAGTCGCTGCCCGGTGTCAAGCTGGTTGTATCCGGTCCCGCCGAGCCGCATTGGACTTGGCCGGCCGGGAGTCGCCCGGATTCCATCACATATCTTGGGTACACGAGCGACGAACTTCTGAGATCGCTTTACGGCCGGGCGACCGTGGTGTGGTTCCCGTCGCGCTACGAGGGTTTTGGGCTTCCCATTGTCGAAGCGATGGCCTGTGGCGCTCCGGTGGTTACTACGCGCGCCGCGGCGATTCCCGAGGTGGCCGGCAGCGCCGCGTTCCTCTCGGAATCCCGACATCCCCGAGCAGCATACGGAAGCGATTCGCGCGCTGTTCGAGTCTCAGGCGCTGCGAGAAGATTACAGCCGCCGTGGGATCGCGCGAGCGGCCGGCTTCAGTTGGGAGTCTGCGGCGGACCGTCTCGCCGCGGTGTTCCGGGGCCTCTGACGGGCAATGGCTGGGTTACCACAAACAATTGCCGTTAACAGTAATTAGAGTGAAACGATGGCCAACAAGCGTACGGTTCTTGTATCCGGTTCCTGCGGTCAGATCGGCTCGGGGGTGGCGCGGTGGTTCGCGCGGGCTAGGTTTTTGGAGGCAGGCATAGACAGCAATCACCGGTCGATCCTCTTCCAACTCTGTCCCGCATTGCTGGCCCGGGCTGGGGAGATCGTTGCCGGCCTCTACATGCTACTGGCTGACTTGGGCAACGGAGTCTTCCGCTTGGCCGAGGACGGAAGGCGCGGAAACGCCATGACGCCGGCTGACATGGAGAAGATTAGGTCGGCCAATCTCCTCGCGATGCCCATATTGAATACAATGGGGCCGACCAGTCGGAGACCGATCTCGGCTTCGCTTCACGGAAAGGATACCCTAGGCAGAGGTCCAAGATGAAGATCCCGTTTAATGAAGAGCTGAGGAAACCACTCGGCTGGCCGAGCTTAGCGTTCGTGCCGTTGGCTGCGGCTGTTTTCTTGATCGTTGCGGCGAACGTCGTTTTTTTGGCGATCCGGTTCAGTTTGCCGTATCCGCACTTCACGTGGGAGGCCGGCATCGTCACACAGGCGTATCGGATGCTCCACGGAGAGGCTATCTATGCTGTACACGCCGACAAGGCGACAATTAACTATGGCCCGCTGCTAACCGTTGTGCTATCCGAGGTATACCGACTGACCGGCCCCACGTTGCTAACCGGCCGAGCGATCTCCCTGCTATCCAGTTTCGGGGTGGTTGCCTTGCTGGCTTGGGTCTTCGCGCCGCGCGGCAGCCGGCTTGGCCTGGGGGTTGCGGCGGCGTTGCTGATGGCAGCGAACAGCAGGACCAAGTACTACTTCGCCGAGACGAACCCGGACATGGATGCTCTCCTCCTCGTCACGGTAGGCCTGATGTTGCTTTACCGCGGTCTGGAGAGCGAAGAGAAACGCCGTCGCCTCCCGCTGGCAGTCGCGGGCTCGGCTTTTCTGGCGATCGCAGCGCTCTTCAAGCAGAACGCCGCCGTTTTCACCTGTGTGCCTGCATTGGCTGTTCTGAGCCGATTGCGCGGTGAGCACCTCAGGACCCGGGCAATTATGGCCGCCGCGCCCCTGGCGGGTCTGGCGTTGACTGGAGCCGCGATCAGGTATTTCTTACCCGGCGTTTGGCAGCATACCGTATCGCAGAACCGAGGTTACGGGTATCCCGTCGGACGCCAGTTGGCCGCGGCGATGGACCTGTTTAGGTTCCTACCGCTGTTCGTATTCGCGATGGTTCATTGGCTGCTTGGCGGCGAGCCGGGGTCCTGCTGTCCGCCCCGAATTCGGTGGCTCATAGCAGCTCTCGTTTGCGCGGTTCCGGTATCCATTCTGTTCGCTGCGAAGACTGGTGGGGGTGATGTGAACTCCTTTCTGCCTGCGCTGCTGGCCGCTGGTGCATTTTGCGCGTGGCGGTTCCCCGCTCTTGCCGCCCCGCTGAGTGACACACGCCGTCCCCTTGCCGTCCGATTCCTGGCCGGCGGTCTCATCGCGGGCGCCATGGTGGTCCAAGCTTATCCGGCGGGTCAGGCTTTCGGCCTCAATTCCTTAAGCATTCTACGCGTTGGCCAGGGCGTAGACGAGCGCGCCCTTGTGCTGAGGGAGGTTCGATCACTCCCTGGGCTAGTCGTATGTCCTGACGATCCCACGATACCGCTGCTGGCAAAGGGCTATGCAGGCCGGACTGCTTACTCTGAAGGCGAAGCTGTAAGATGGGATCCACGCCAAATCAGGAATTCCTTGGTGAAGGAGATCGCACCCGCCGACTGGGTCATCGTCATGCCAGCGGGGATCGCGCCCGGAGTGATGTCCATCATAGGGACTCCGGGTATTGGCGAGGACCTCCTGCGTTCCAGCGGATTTGAAAGATCCTCCTTCAAGACCACCTCAACTCCGGTATACGCCCTCTGGCGCCGTGTTCGACCAAGCAGTTTTTGAGTTCATATGTCGCAATCACCCGATCTGTCAGTCGTCATCCCGTGCTACAACAGCGCCCAGAACCTCGAAGATCTCGTGAGCCGGATCGAGCGTGCGCTATCGTTGGCTGGCAGCGCCTTCGAGGTTTTACTGGTGGAGGACGGCAGCCCCGATGGCACTTGGGATGTGATCGAGAGACTCGCGCAGTGCCACGGTTATGTCCGCGGCTTCCGCCTGATGCGAAACTACGGTCAGCACAACGCCCTGCTATGCGGGATCCGCGCGGCCACAGGGGACGTAGTGGTGACGATGGACGACGATCTACAGAACCCTCCTGAGGAGATTCCCAAGTTGCTGAGCCGGCTCGATCAGGGGTTCGACGTCGTGTACGGGACGCCGTTGAAGGAACGGCATGGGTTGCTTCGCGACGCGGCGTCCCAGGTCACCAAAATCGCCCTAAAGAGCGCGATGGGCGCTCCAATTGCGCGTCAGGTGAGCGCGTTCCGGGCGTTCCGTACGCGGCTTCGCAACGCATTTGAGGACTATCACGGTCCGTTCTTGTCGATTGATGTCCTCTTGACCTGGGCCACCACGAGGTTCTCGGCAGTCGCCGTGCAACACGATTCGCGGCGCATTGGCGCCTCTAATTACACGCTGCCCAAGCTGGTCGCGCACGCACTCAACATGATGACCGGCTTCAGCACGCTTCCGCTTCAGATCGGCAGCCTCGTGGGTTTCGCGTTCACTGTTTTCGGCTTGGGCGTGCTGGCGTACGTGGTTGGACGCTTCCTCATCCAAGGAGCGGCGGTCCCGGGTTTCGCATTTCTGGCTTCGATCATCTCGATCTTTTCGGGCGTGCAGTTGTTCGCGCTGGGTATGATCGGCGAGTACCTGGCGCGAATGCATTTCCGGATGATGGAGCGACCGACGTATGTCGTGAAGGCCAAGACACCCGGGGTCCGGCGTCAGATTGAAGACGCCCGAGGAGCGCGAGGTTAACCGGAGGCGCCACTCAGCGGCGGGCCGCTTGCATGCCAGTGATAAATCGCTTCCGGGCGCGCGAACTGGAATCCGAGCGACGCATAGAGGTTCAGCACAGCGGTATTCGCCGCCGAAATGCTCGTCACAGCTTTGCTCACCCCTAGTTTCTTCAATTCGTGGAGAATCGCGGCATAAAGTACCCAACCTAACCCTCTGCCTTGAAACTTCGGGGCGACCGCCGCGAGCCGCAGGTCCGCAACCTGACCGTAAATCGCCACGTGAAAGAACCCATTCACGCTCCCGGGTTTACCAAGCACGTAGACGTGGTCGTGACCGTTTTCAGCGCACAACGCGTTGGCAATCCATCGCCGGTACCGCTTTGGGCCAGCTCCTGCGAGAAGAGGCTATCGGCAAAATAGCGCCCATGCGCGAACGAGTTCTCCGCCAGCTCTGTGATCGACTCGCGGTCGCCAGGCTCCGCGAGTCTCGGCACCGCTCGAGCCCTCGGAAGCGCGGCTGACGAGAGGGCGGCAAAAGCATCCATCGCAAAGTCTACAAAGCGAAAACCCAGCTCGGGAATAAAAGCCTTCCAGCGCAGGCTCTCCGCTGGAATCGAGCAGGAGCAGACGCGTACATCGTGGCGGGTCATCCAGAGATGAAAACTGGCGACCAAAGCCCCCCTAGCTTCTTCGGGGGGAGAATCCCCAACGCCGACTCTATAAGTCGCTACGGGAAAGCCGAAGATCTCCGTATCCCAAGGCAGCACTGCGGCCGACCCAAAGGCCGGCGCTCCGGCACAAATGTCTTCAAGCTGGGTCTCAAACCCGGTTCGCGATAGGGGCATAGAGATTATTATAGAGATTATTCATATACGTCCCCAGCCGCTAAGCGCCTCGCCCGCGAAAGGACATCGGAAGTTGGTCGATTTTAGCTACTCGCGTCCCGAAACCGGAGACGGGCGCAAGACTGGAACCAATCAGATTGTAATCTATGGTTTCATCAGCGGGTGCGTTGGTACTCCCCCAAAGTGGAAACCACGCGCGCATTCCTGTTTTGCATCAGCGGACTTGGGCCGGACCCCGCCCCTCCAACGCTCCTTGCGCGCTGCCTCGGGGCTTTAGGCAGATTCCGTCTATTCGTTAATCGTAGAGCTTAAACCCGGCCTCAGCCCATGACGATCCCCTTCAATAAGCCCTGCCTGACCGGCGACGAGATGCGCTACGTCGCGGAGGCTATCCGGCTGGGCACACCGCGGGGGATGGCGAGTTCACCAAACGCTGCCAGACCTTGCTGGAGCAGGAACTTGGCGTCTCAAAAGCTCTGCTGACCACCTCGTGCACGCATGCCCTGGAAATGGCGGCGCTATTGCTGAATATCCAGCCCGGGGATGAGGTGCTCGTGCCCTCATTCACTTTCGTTTCAACCGTGAATGCGTTCGTATTGCGCGGCGCCCGCCCGGTTTTCATTGACATCCGGCCCGACACCCTCAACATGGACGAGTCGTTGATCGAACGCCGGATCAGCGGCCGCACGCGCGCGATCATCCCGGTCCATTACGCCGGCGTAGGCTGCGAGATGGACGCCATCATGGCGATCGCCGGCCGGCACGGCTTGGCGGTGATCGAAGATAACGCGCACGGCCTGTTTGGCAAGTACCGCGATCATAGGCTTGGTACGTTCGGTTCGCTCGCCACGCAGAGCTTTCATGAGACAAAGAACTTCATCTGCGGAGAGGGCGGCGCGCTTCTGATCAACGACCCGCGATACGTCGAACGAGCGGAGATCCTGCGCAAGAAAGGGACGAACCGCAGCCGATTCTTCCGGGGTCAGGTGGACAAGTACACGTGGGTTGACGTCGGATCGAGCTACGTTCCTTCGGACATCCTGGCGGCGTTTCTGCTTGCCCAGTTAGAATCCCGAGCGGAAGTCCAGACCAAAAGGCGCCGCATATGGGAGCGCTATTACGACCACCTCCGGTCTTGGGCGGACGAGCGGTCGGTACGGCTTCCGTTTGTACCGCCCTGGTGCAGCCATCCCTATCACATGTTCTACCTGTTGCTGCCATCGCTTGAGACCCGTACCAAACTGATCGACCATCTCCAGAAGCGGAATATTCTCGCGGTGTTCCACTACCTTCCGCTGAATCTTTCGCAAATGGGATTGCGGTTCGGCGGCAGTGCAGGCGCCTGCCCGGTCGCTGAGAGCATCTCCGACCGGCTACTCAGACTTCCGTTCTACAACGACCTATCGCGCGAGCAGCAGGAAGAAGTGATTGACGCTGTCCGCGCATTTCGCTTCTAATGACCGAAACATCTCACAGTTCCGGTCCGAGAGACGGTTACCAATCTCACTTCTTCGATAAACTTGCCGACGTCGAAGACCGTCACTTCTGGTTCCGCGTTCGAAATCGCGTTGTCACTTCTCTGGCGCTTGATTTGGTCAGGCCGTTGGCCCCCGGATTTCGTGTGCTTGAAGTCGGGTGCGGCAATGGCAACGTGTTGCGGCACTTGTCCAGGGCTATACAGAATGGAACGGTGATTGGACTTGATTTGTTCGAAGAAGGCCTACGCCTGGCTCGGCGCCGTTCGAGCGCCTTTCTTGTTTGCGGTGACGCTCATTCGTCGCCATTTCGCGGTTGTTTTGACGTAATCGGCGTCTTTGACGTGATTGAGCATCTGCGCGATGATCGGCAAGCGTTGCGTGATATTCATAGCATGCTGACGGATCGCGGCGTTCTACTATTGACCGTGCCGGCCCATGTCGAGCTTGTGGAGCTATTTCGATGAAGCTAGCTGCCACCGTCGCAGATACGCCAAGAATCAATTGGAACGCACCTTGTCCGAATGCGGGTTTCATGTAGAGTATTTGACGGAAATTATGATGGCGCTGTATCCGGTCCTGTGGATCGGGCGGCGGCTGGTCCAGTGGCTTCGCGGAGGCAGCGCGGCGTCCGGGGGCACCCTCGCCGACCTGCGCGTCATTCCGGTGTTTAATCAAATCATGCTGGCGTTGCTGTCGTGGGAAGTTCCACTCGTACGGCGGCGCATTCGCCTGCGTTGGGGCTCTTCGCTGCTTGCAATAGCGCGGCGCGCGTCTGCGACGTTACCGAGCTAGGCTTTCTCGAACCCCAACCGGTTGACTCAACTTTCGCGAGCGATCTTTTCGGGCAGTTAACGCAAAACGAGTTCGCGTCTGTGCTCGGGAGACTGCGAACGGAGTTGAAACCGGGGCGAGGCTGAACATCCTGCAACTGAATTGCCGATTAGCTAATGTTGCGTCGACACTCGGTGGCATTGCACACGAGAGGGTTGGCGAATCATAGTTTGAAGGCGGACTCATGGCTAGCGCACGCACAATCTTGGTAACCGGTTCCTGCGGCCTGATCGGCTCGGAAGTGGCGCGGTGGTTCGCGCGGGCCGGGTTTTTAGTGGCGGGGATAGACAGTAATCACCGGGCTGTTTTCTTCGGACCCGAGGGTGACACGAGTTGGGCGCTCAGCCAGTTGCGGCAGGAGATCCCGGACTACCGTCATGCCGCGATCGACATTCGGGATCGGGAGGCCATTCTGGCCTTGGTGAAGGAACTGAAACCCGACTTAATCGTCCACACCGCGGCGCAACCCTCGCACGACCGCGCCGCGGCAATCCCGTTTCTCGACTTCGAGGTGAACGCCCTGGGGACTCTGCACCTTCTCGAGGCGGCGCGGCAGTTCTGCCCGGAGTCGCCCTTCATCCACATGTCGACGAACAAGGTCTACGGCGACCGGCCGAATACCCTCGCGCTGGCGGAACTTGCTACCCGCTGGGACTACGCGGATGCGGCCTTCGAAAACGGAATTGCCGAGGACTTTTCGATCGATCAAAGCAAGCACTCGATTTTCGGCGCTTCGAAAGTCGCGGCCGACGTGATGGTTCAGGAATACGGCCGCTATTTTGGCATGCCCACGTGCTGCCTGCGGGGCGGATGCCTCACGGGGCCCAATCATTCCGGCGTGGAGCTGCACGGGTTTCTCAGCTATCTTCTGAAATGCAACGTGGAGGGGAGGGAGTACAAGGTTTTCGGGTACAAGGGTAAGCAGGTTCGCGATAACATTCACTCCGAGGACGTCGCGGGCTTCATGTACGAGTTCTGGAAAGCTCCGCGCGTGGCGGAGGTCTACAACCTGGGCGGCGGGAAGGCCGGATCGTGCTCCATCCTCGAGGCGTTTGAGATGGCGGAGGCCATAACGGGAAAGAAGATGCAGTGGCGCTACGTGGAGCAGAACCGAGCCGGAGATCACATCTGCTATTACAGCGACCTCCGGAAGATGCGAGCGCACTATCCGGAATGGCGGATTCGGAAGCCGCTGGCCACCATCTTTGAGGAGATCGCCGCAAGCTGGAAACGGCGCCTGGCGGCCTAAACATTCCCCCTGCCGGGTATTTTAAGATGTCCCTCGAAA
>CAWAOP010000016.1:0-106622 GCA_963783505.1 Terriglobia bacterium
CAAAAGCCCTGAGTCCGCGCCGCAACTGCACGAATGGGATCGGGTCTTGTCCACTCCGAATGAGGCCACGCAGGCAGATACGGGCCGATCCAATGATCGAAGCTCGGAACGCGCGAGTATCGTCTTCTGACCTCATGTTCTGACCTCATGTCCCTCGAAACCAATTTTCAGGAGATGGAGCGCAACCGGGAGCGCTACTGGCTTCGGTATCCTTCCACGTCTCCCACCAAACTGCGCTGGCGCGCGCTGACCGTGCGCCATTCGTTCCACGTGTTGCCCGGGGAACGTATCTTGGAACTGGGCGCCGGCAGCGGATTGTGGACCCGCCATCTGACCGAAGTTCTGAGGGGCGAGAATCCGATCACCGCGGCCGTCTTCAATCGGGATCTGCTGCCCGCCGGCGACCCAATGCCCAACGTGACGTTCTCGCTGGTCAAGGACCTTTCCGAGTTGCCTTCGGAAAGCTTCGACTACGCGGTGGGTACGTCGATTCTCTGTCACGATCTCTACCCGCAGGCTCTGCGCGAACTGCTGCGGGTGCTCAAGCCGAACGGCCAGCTTCTGTTTTTTGAAGCCAACTTTTGGAACCCTCAGGTCTGGCTGAAGAGCGTGCTGCCGGCTCTCGGACGCTGGTTGGGAAACGCGCGCTGCCAGGTAGGCTTGCGGAAGTACCCGCTGTTGAAAATCGCTTCTCACCAGGGATTCACCGAGATCGATATCATTCCGTACGACATCGTTCATCCGCGCGCGCCGGCGTGGACGCTCCACGCGCTGCAGGCCCTCACCTTCACGCTGGAACATGCGCCCCTGATCCGGGAATTGAGCGGCGCCCTCTACATCTGGGCGAGAAAGCCGGGTCCGGCCGGGTTCGAGCGGCCGGTAGTGAACCTGGCGCATCACAGGCCCCTGTTTGGATCGACATCGTTCGTGATTCCGTGCCGCAACGAAGAGATGAATATAGGCCCCTTGACCAAGGCGATTCTTGGTTATTACGGGCCGTACGTGCACGAGATCGTCATTGTGAACGACGGCAGCTCGGATCGCACGGCCGAGGTGACCGAAGCGCTCGCCGCTGTCGAGCCGAGGATCAAGCTGATCAACCGGAAACCACCCAACGGCGTGGGCCGCGCTCTGCGCGATGGTTATGCCGCCGCGACCGGAGCATACGTGCTGAGCATGGATTGCGATTTCGTTCAAATCCTGCCGGAGTTCCGCGACCTGTTCGACGTCGTGGCCGAGGGTCACGAAGGAGCCATCGGGAGCCGCTTCTCCCATGAGTCGCTGCTCATCAATTATCCGTTCCTCAAGATCCTATCCAATCGGGGCTTCCACGCGCTCGCCAACCTTCTGCTGGGGCGGCGCATGCGCGACGTGTCGAATAACTTGAAGCTGTACCGGAGCGACATCGTCAAAGCTTTGGACATTCGGCAGCCCGGTTTTGCGGCTAACGCCGAGACCGGACTGAAACCGCTGCTGGCGGGGCGCGACATCCGCGAGACTCCCATTTCGTGGATCAACAGGACCATCGACATGGGCTCTTCGAGCTTCCGGATTCCCAAAGTCGCTCCGGGGTATCTTGCGGCGCTTTTCGAGATCGTCCGTGACGCGTGGTTTAGCCCGCGGGCCGGCGCCGCGGCGAAAAGGGCATGAACGCAAGGACGCCGAACTGCCCGTTGTGCGAAGCGGACAAAGCCGAAGTCTGGATTAAGGCGCCGGAGGCGGCGCTGGACGCCTCGGTTTTCGGGTCTTCACGGCAGTCCGTCTCTCCGGGCACGATCTTGCGTTGCCGCGTTTGCGGCTGCGGGTTTCGCGAGACGGCTCCCACGCAGGAACAGCTCACGCGCATGTACGCCGCCATGGACCCGCAAGCGTATGAAGCGGAGTCCGCCAGTCGCGCCCGCACTGCTCTGACGCACCTGGGCCTGCTGCGGCGCTACGCCAATCCAGGGCGGTTGCTGGACGTAGGATGCGCTTCGGGCGTGTTCCTGGAGCGCGCGGCGTCGGCTGGCTGGAACGTTCTGGGGATCGAGCCTTCCGAGCGTCTGTTCGAACAGGCGTCGGCAAGGCTCGGCCGGGACGCAGTTCTGCGAACCGTTCTCTCCGACTCGGATTTGCCGCCGAATTCGTTTGACGCGATTACTCTTTGGGACGTTCTCGAGCACGTCACGGAGCCGGTCGAACGCAATCCGGCAATGCCGGTCGCTGCTGAAGCCCGGAGGGGTCCTGTTGGCGAATGTGCCGGATCGTCTCAGCATTCAAGCCCGTATCCTGGGGCGGCGCTGGCCGCTCCTGTTACCGGAGCATCTGACGTATTTCACACGCCAGGGCCTGCTCATCTGTTCCGAGCGGCTAGGGCTTGAGCGTCTGGCATTCGGGCGCCGCGCGGCTAAGTTCTCCTTGCGGTACGTGAGCTACCGGCTCTCGCAGCACGGCGTCCCCGGCGCGCGTGCGGCGCATCGGGCGCTTCAAGGCGGCGCGGGATTGATCGCCATTCCTGTGTGGCTGGGAGAGACGTACGTCGTGTGGAGGAAGCCGTAGGCTGGCCCGTACGGGCTGCTGGCGAGACTCCGGTAACCGCTTCTCATTTATGAGTGAGATCGACGAACATTCGAAGGGAGGAGGCTCGGCTGACGCCGGCGGCGCGCCGGCGCGAACAGTGCGCGCTTTCGAGCGGTCTCTCGATGTCGTGTGCGGGGCCGGTGAGGTGTGGAAGTACTTCCTGATCGTCCTGCTGGCGATCTGCGCCATCACCGCGTTCATCGGGGCCGTCCCAACCTTCGTCTACGGCCACGACGACGTGTTTTTCCTGGAAAACGGATGGCACGCCTTGTTTGGCCAGCGCCCGCAGTTGGACTATTGGAGCCCGTGGGGTCCCTTGATGTTCCTGGTGACGGCCCTCGGCCTCCTGCTGGGCGGCGGCTCCGCAAACGGCATCGGCTATGGCAATGCCGTTTTCGCGTTCATTATAGGGCTCTGGGCCTACCGCATTGGGAAGGGCCGTCTCGCGGCAGTCCCGCGCGCGGTGCTGTCGATTTTCGCCGCCGCGCTGGCCGCCGCCCCATACCCGTTAGGCCGCTTCCCGTGGAATACGTCCCACGCGATGACGTACAACCGGTTCGGCTACGCGCTGCTTGTCCCGTTGATCGTCGAGTGTTTCGAGAGGCAGCGGGAGCCGAAGCGCGACTCGGAGGAATGGACAGGCGGTTTCTCAACCGGCTTGGCGTTGGCTCTGGCGCTGTTCCTGAAAGCCAGCTACTTCGTCGTAGGCCTGGGGCTCTTCGCGACATCCCTGGTTTTGCTGCGTTCGAATCTGAGGAGGGCGCTGGGGGCGATCTCGGCGTTCGCGGCGGCGGGTTTCCTGGGCGTCGCCTACCTTCGGTTCGAATTGCCCGCAATGATCCGCGCTCTGCGCATGGGAGCCACGGCCAAGACGGAGAGCGTCCCACTAAAGGCCGCGATCTACGGCGGGATCAAGGAACACTCCATGGCGCTGGCCTGCGCGGTGGCGCTGGCCTGCGCGGCGGCGTTCCTCGCCCGGCGGCGCGAAGGAACGCTGGGGCGGCCTTCATCTGGTGGCGCTCGCGATTGTCTTCGGCCTGGCGGACATCGGCCTGCTGTTCGCGAATTACCAGGGAGACGCGCTGCCCCTGCTGGCGGTGTTTGCCCTGCTGATCGCCAATCGAGTGGTCGAATCCCGAGGCGGCGCGAGCGTCGAAGCCGGTTACTCCTCGCTGCCTTACCACGCCTCGTTGTTGCTTTTCTGCGCGTTGTTTTTCCTGCCGCAGTTTGGAGCCGACCTGGCGAGCTTTGCGTTTGGCGCCGCGCACAAGGCGCATCCTCCCGCGGCGTGCGCCGTACGATTTGAGGAGCCGCGTTTGGCCGCGCTCGTCTTATGCGACCGCCCCGATGAGATGCAGAAAAGCTCGAACGGGAGCGTCTACGCGACTTACGTCAACGAAGGCGCGCGTCTGCTCCGTCAGCAATGCGGCCGGCCGGCCAAGGTCCTGACCATGGACTCTCAGAACCCGTTTCCGTACGCCCTCGGTTGGCCGCCGCCACGTGGCGGCATGGCGTGTTCCGGCTTCTTCACCGACGAGGTGCGGCCCTCGTTCGACGCGTACTTTGGGGACGCCACCGTCGTAATGGTCCCCAAACATCCGGCGCAGGCTCCCATCTACATCGAGCCGCTCAACCGGATTTACACGCCGGCTCTTCTGCGGAGATTCTATCTGGCCGCCGAGACGGATTGGTGGCGGCTCTACAAGCGCAAGTAAAAGCCACTGCCAGCGGCGCCGGCTCCGAATCCGCGGGTGCGGAACGCGGCCCGCGGGGGAGCGCCGCGGAGGTTTCGCCATATGGCGTATTTCAAGCACGAAAACGCGATCGTCGAGTCTTCAAGCATCGGGGACGGAACCACGATCCGGGCTTTCGCTCACGTTCTGCCAGGCGCTCGAATCGGCCGCGACTGCGAGATTTGCGATCACACCTTCATCGAGAACGACGTCTCGATAGGCGATCGCACGACGATTCAGTGTGGCGTGCAGATTTGGGACGGCGTCACGATCGAAGCCGATGTGTTCGTGGGCCCCAATGCGACGTTTACGAACGATCGTTTTCCGCGCAGCCGGCAGGGGCCGTCCGGCTACCGGCGCACTTTGGTCAAGACGGGCGCTTCAATCGGAGCTAACGCGACGATTTTGCCGGGAGTGACGATCGGCGCGCACGCCAATATCGCGGCCGGGACCGTATTGACGATGGACGCGCCGTCCTACGCGATCCTGGAAGGCAATCCAGCTCGTATTGTGGGTTACGAAGGAGCTTTGCGCCCGGCGCCGCTGGTCTCCGCGCCCGCGGCGGTCGGCTCCGAGGCGACCGCGGTCGAGGGCGTCAACCTGCATCGGTTGCCCCTCGTCGAAGATCTTCGGGGGACGCTGACGTTCGCCGAATTCGAGCGCCACATCCCCTTCACGGTCAAACGGTGCTTCCTGGTGTTTGGGGTTTCCAGCGAGCAGGTCAGAGGCGAGCACGCGCATAAGACGCTGCACCAGTTCTTGGTGTGCGTGCACGGCCGCTGTAACGTTGTCGCCGACGACGGCGTCAACCGTCAGGAGTTTGCGCTCGACAGCCCGGCGGTTGGCATCCACATCCCGCCCGGCGTATGGGCTGTGCAGTACAAGCATTCGCCGGATGCAGTCCTGATGGCGTTGGTCTCGGATTTCTACGACAGCTCCGATTACATCCGCGATTACGGGGAATTTCTGGCCGCGAAACGCGGAACCGCGCCTATAAAATGATCGGATTAAACGATTTCCAACGCCAGTGGGAAGACACGGGCGAGGACGCGCTGGCGGCCTTCCGGCGCGTGGGCGAGTCCGGCTGGTACATCCTGGGAAAGGAGGCGCGGCGTTTCGAGGAGGCGTTGGCCTCGCGGTGGGGATTGCCTTACGCCGTGGGCGTAGCCAGCGGATTGGACGCCCTCGAAATCTCCTTGCGCATCCTGGGTTGCGGGCCTGGTGACAAGGTGGCTCACGACTCCGCTATCCGCCTTTGCCACTACCCTCGCGATTCTGAAGCTCGGCGCCGCGCCGGTTTTCGTGGACACCGACGAGCGCGGGCTGATCGATTTGAGCGCATGCCGCGAAGTGTTGCGCAGCCTGCCGGATATCCGGTTCCTCTTGCCCGTACACCTCTACGGGCACTCGTTGAACCTGGAAGAGCTTCGCTCCATCAGGGATGAGTTCGGCCTCCTCATCGTGGAAGACTGTGCACAAGCCATACTGGCCGGCAGCGGTGGAACCGCCTGTGGGACAGCCGGACAAATCGCGGCGACGAGTTTCTACCCCACCAAGAACCTGGGGGCGGTCGGTGATGGGGGCGCCATCCTGACCGCCAGCGAGAGTTACCGCGATTCCGCCCGCACATTGCGGGACTATGGACAAAGCGCCAAGTACCGGCATGACCGGGTGGGATACAATAGTCGGCTCGACGAACTTCAGGCGGCCATCATGCGTGACGCGTATCTGCCCCGCCTGGAACTGTGGACCGCCCGCCGGCGCGTGATCGCCGGCCGTTATCTCGCCGGGCTGACTGGGCCGTGCGTGAAGCCGCTCGCGTCGCCTCCGTGGTCGGACTCGGTCTGGCACCTGTTCCCGGTTCGGATCTCCGGAGAACGCAAACGGGAGTTTCTGGACTTTCTGAAGGCGAACGGAATCCTCGCCGGAGAGCACTATCCGATGGTCATCCCCGATCAGAAGGCCATGGAGAGTTCGCCGCACGAGACGATCGGGGACATCGCGCGCGCGCGGCTGATTGCGAGTTCGGAGGTGAGCCTGCCGATTCATCCGTACCTGAAGGACGACGAAGTGGATCGGGTCATCGAGGCGTGCCGGAAATGGGAGGCCGAGTGTTCTCGCTAGTGATTCCCGTGTACAAGAACGAGGAGAACCTCGACCGTCTCCTCGCGGCGCTCGTGGATCTGGACCGGAGCATTGGCGAACCGCTCGAGGTGATTTTCGTCGTGGACGGCAGTCCCGACCGATGCCTCGAGATCTTGAGTTCCCGGCTTCCCTCGCTGCCTCTGCGATCGAGGCTGCTCTCGCTGAGCCGCAATTTCGGATCGTTAGCAGCCGTCGCGGCCGGGCTTCAGGCCGGCGGGGGAGATTATTTCGCCGTAATGACGGCGGACCTCCAGGAGCCGCCGGAACTGATGCACGGCTTTCTGGCCGCTTTGCGCGGCGGTGAAGCCGACATTGCGGTTGGCTGCCGCGTAGGACGGTCGGATCCATGGCTCTCCGCGCTGGCATCCAGCCTGTTCTGGTACGTCTATCGCGCTTTTGTGGTTAAGGATATGCCAAAGGGCGGCGTGGACGTGTTTGCCTGCACGCGCGATGTTCGGGACCGGCTGCTCCAGTTCCGGGAAGTCAACACCAGCCTGATCGCACTACTGTTCTGGATCGGTTTCCGCCGCAAGTCCGTCCCCTATGTGCGCCAGGCCCGCCTCGAAGGAAAGAGCGCGTGGACGATTTCAAAGAAGCTTCGATACTTCCTGGACTGCGTCTTCAGTTTCACCGACCTGCCGATTCAATTGCTCCTGTACGCCGGCTTTGCGGGCATAAGCGTGGCAGCGGCATTTGGGGCCGTTTTGCTGGTGGCGAAGCTGCGCGGCGCGATTCAGGTTCCAGGCTATACCGCCATCGTGGTGACCATTGTTTTCTTTGGAGGGTTGACCTGCGTGGCTCTTGGGATCATCGGCCAGTACCTGTGGCTTACGCTCCAGAATACGCGCAACCGGCCGCAATTCATTGTCGCGTCTTCGCAGGAGTATCTGCCTCAATTCGGCGAGATCGAGTTGAGCCGCAAGGATGCTCCGGGAGAGGCAGCGCGGTAACGGATGATGAGGGCGCTGGAGCCGCTAACCGCGTGAGGGCCTCCTGGCCGCAGTTGAGAAACGAATGACCCTTGAGCTTTGCGGGCGCGTAACGTCCACGTATGAAGACCAGACGGGGCGTTCAGCCCAGGCTGTGGGCTGCCCCCGATGTGCACAGGGTGCTCGCTCGCTAGTGGTCGCGCCGAATCCCGGGGAATTTAGGCGACTGCGCAGCCCGGACCTTGGAGAGAGCGCCGGACGGCGCCGCCGCGGGTGGCGAGGGCAGGAGGTGTAAATGGGCTCGATTCATGCACGGTTTAAGAACGCCCTCTGGGATTTCCGCCTGGATGCGGCCTCGCTTGTGCGCCGGCAACTGCTGCGGGTCGGCCTCGACTTGGTCCCAATAATGGACCGCAAGTCCGATACGGATCTTATCCGCAGGGTCTTGCGAGAGTCGCACATGCGGCTAAATGGCTGCGAGGCATACAACATCCTCGCGATTGTTAGGGCTACGGTTGAGAAAACGAGCGGAGCCCTGGCCGAAGTCGGAGTTTTCCGAGGGGGCTCCGCGAGGTTGATTTGCGAGGCCAAAGGGAGCCGGGAGCTGCACTTGTTCGACACCTTTGAAGGCTTGCCGGCGACCGAGGAGGCGGACGACCCTATGTTTCGACAAGGTCAATACTCCTCCAGGATGGAAGGCGTGCGCGAGTATTTACAGGGATACCCGGGT
This sequence comes from Terriglobia bacterium, assembly GCA_963783505.1. Lineage (GTDB taxonomy): Bacteria > Acidobacteriota > Terriglobia > Bryobacterales > Bryobacteraceae > BOG-224. Next base: position 8,097 of record CAWAOP010000016.1, read on the forward strand.
GTTGTTCTTCACAAAGGGCTCTTTCCATCTACAGCCCCTCCGGTCGAAGGAATACGATTTTGCTTCGTGCATCTGGACGTCGATTTGCATGAGGCGATGCGCGCCGGGCTGCAGTTCTTTTATCCGCGCTTGAATGCCGGCGGGGTGTTGGTCGCCCACGATTACGATACATCCGGCGTTCGCAAAGCGGTCGATGAGTTCTTTCGGGACAAGCCGGAAATCGTCATTCAGCAGCCCGCGGGTTCCCAGTGTTTGATCGTGCGGAGCGAATCTTGAGGTTCAGGTCCAAGGCTGTTCGCTTAACAGAAAGCCTTGGAACTCCGCCCGGGTTGCGGAGCCGCGAGACTGGCGATAAACCCGAGCTACGGGAACGTTGAACGCCATTAGAAGAATCGGGCGAAAGGTGGAGGCGCGCCGTGCGGCATGATTACACCGTGGAGGGATACGGCTACCGGCTGCGGCCGGCGCTGTTGGACGACGCCCGCTTCATCCTCGATCTCCGTACCGATCCCGAGCGCAACGCGTTCATTCACCCGACCCCGAATGACGTCGCTCTCCAGCGGCGCTGGATCGAGAACTACTTCGAGCGGCGCGGGGATTACTATTTCGTGATCGAATCGAAGGTTGCGGCACGGTCCGAGGGCGCCATCGGGCTGTATGGCATTGACGACACCCGGCTTTCCGGCGAATGGGGCCGATGGATTGTCCGGCGGAGATCGTTGGCGGCCGTGGAAAGCGTAGCGCTCATCTACCGCTTCGCCTTCGATGTCCTTGGCCTGGCGACAGTCTATGCTCGAACTGCCGCGGCCAACGTTAAGGCCGTCAGTTTTCACGATTCCTGCGGTTTGGAGCGCGGCGCGGTCCTGCCCGGCTTCTTGGAACTGAACGGCCGGCCCGTTGCCGCCATTGAGCGACTTCCTCACCCGCGAGCGTTGGGAGCGCGTGAGGCCCGATCTGGAAAAAATGGCGGCGCGGACGGCTGAACTCCTCGCCCGGACTGCGCTTCGCGATGCCTAATCGGCAGTGTGCGCGCCCGCCGCGGCCGCTCCTGGAACAAACGAGCGCATGCGGAACCGTTGCGCCGGCTGTGTCCTAATGATGCCTACCCCAAAACCGATCTCCGTCCTCTTCTGGGTCGGCGGCTTCGCGCCCATTGGCGGCGTAGAGACAGCCATTCACGATCTCGCTCGCGACCTGCACGAACGCGGGTTCTCGGCCAGCGTTGTTTGCTGGGGACGGAAGTCGGCGCTCATCCGGAACCTCGGCCGCGCCGGCGTGCCGGTTTTCCGCGTCTTTTTCCGCTGGGGTTGCCGATGGATCCTGCCGGACCGGGTTCTGCTCGCCTTGGCGCGGCGTCTCATCCGGGGCAAGGATGTGGTCTATTTCGGAAAGCTGCCTCCGCTGCCGATCTTCCAGCGGCTTGTCGCCACCCGAGGAAATGCTTCGCGCCCTCGTTTCGTCCTGATCACGCCCTACCGGCCGTCCGAGTATTCGGGCGCCGCCGCGCCCCCGCCCGCCGTTCTCAACAAACTCGACGTAATTCTCGTGCAGGCCAGGGAATTCGCGCCTGAAGTTCGTGCATTCGGCTACGAGGGCCGAATCGAGCCGGTTCCGCATTTGCCTCCCGAGCGAGGACCTGTCGTCGAACCGCCGGCCGGCCCGTTGCGCGCCGGGTTCCTGGGGAGGCTTGTTCAACAGAAGAACCTGCCCTATTTGTTCCAGGCCATGCGGATTCTGAATCGCACTTGCCCGGCGACGTTGGAGCTTTTCGGCGACGGGTGGGAGCGGGAACGGCTTGTTGCGCTATCGAAGGAGATGGGAATTGAGCCTTTGGTACGTTTCCATGGCCCAATTGCGCCGCCGGATGTGCCGCACGCGATCGACTCATGCCATTTGTTCGTGTTCCCGTCGGTGAGTGAAGGGCAACCGGTCGCGGCCCTTGAAATTCTCGCTCGCGGGCGGCCGCTCGTAACCACGCCTGTAGGCGCGTTTCCGGAAATGTTGAGCGACGAGCGTCTCGGGCTCTTGGGCCCGCTGGACGCGCCGGAGCGGTTCGCGGGCCGGATCGGTGAACTTTGGCAAAGGATGAGTTCGGAGCCCGACGCCGCCGCGAAGGTGCAGGAAGCATTCGGGGAATCGTACGACCGGGGAAAACTGCTTCTCGCCTATACGCGCCTCTTCGAGGAACTGGCGCGCTGAATGCGAGGAATTCCTGGACAGCGCAAGTAGACCCGGCAAATCGAGGACGACTTGAAGATCCTGATCGCCACGCACCAGTATTTCCCGATTGTGGGCGGAGTTCCGGTGATCAGCCGTATGCTTGCCGAGGGTCTTGCGGCCCGGCATCAAGTCCGCGTCATGACCGGTACGCCCGGCGGTCCGGAGGGTAGCGATCGATTTGAACTGATGCGGCAGCCTGCCTGGCGGGACCTGCTGGCGGCCTACCGCTGGTGCGACGTGGCCTTGCTTCAAGGGCCATCCGTCCGGATCGGTTGGCCCTTGCTCGTCTTGCGAAAGCCTTATCTCTTGGTCCATCACATCTGGCTTGAGGGGATGAATTCGCACCGAGTCGCAGACATCCTCCTGCGCACAATACTGATTCGTCGCGGAGCGAACGTTTGCGTGAGCCGGCCGATCGGCGAGGCCCTGCATCTCCCGTACCAGGTGATTCGGAATCCGTACGACAGCTCAGTGTTTCGACGCTTTCCCGGCGTAGCGCGCACCAGGGACTTGGCTTACGTTGGCAGGCTGGAGCAAGCGAAAGGAGTGCATATCCTGCTCGGGGCGTTGGCGTGTTTGAATCGACAGGGCATCTTCCCCACGCTGACAATAATCGGCGACGGGCTGGAGATGAACAACCTGCGCCGGCAATGCGCCGAGTCCGGCCTCGATCCACAAGTGGAGTTCGCCGGGTTCCTGGGCGGCGAGGCGGTTGCGGCAGCCTTGAACCGCCATCGCATTCTCGTGATCCCCTCGGTCTGGGCCGAGCCGTTCGGGATTGTCGCCATCGAGGGGCTGGCGTGTGGTTGCGCCGTTATCGGAGGAAATCGCGGCGGGCTGCCCGATGCGATCGGGTCCTGCGGGCTGACGTACCCTAGCGACAATGTCAACGCGTTGGCGGCCGCGATCCAAGAGGCGCTGACCAATCCAGCGCTCGTCGAGCGCCTTCTTGACGGCGCCGCCCGGCATGTGGCCCAGTTCACGAGGGAATCCGTAGTCGCCGAGTACGAAGCGGCCATGGAGAGACTCGCCGGGCGGGCCGTGTGCTGAACAATATGCCTTCAGGCCTGCGGCAATCGGCGGAGGGGGAAGACGCAGCCGACGCGACGCACGGCGAAGAGTTGCCTTGTGTTTCGCCATTGGAGCGAAACGTCGGAATGAAATACCTGATGATCCAGATGGGCGCCCGCATGCACTACGCGGTTCCGGCCATCCTGGCGCGGCGCGGGATGCTGGCGGAATTCTGGACCGACATCCACGCGGGTGACTGGCCGGCCCGGCTCGCCCGTTCACTGCCAAGAGCGGCGCTGCCCAGATCCATGCAAAGCCTGCTTGGACGAAAAGTGCCGCGTGAAATCGAGCCTTCGGCGGTTCGGTCTTTTCCGCTTCATACGCTGTGGCATTGGACGCGCAATACCTATCCGGACCTCGGCATCAATCGCAGCCTGCTGCGGCGCGGATTCGGGAAGGCCACGGGTCTGTACTCGCTCATGTTTGGCGATGCCGACGTGATTTGCGAAGCGGCCCGCCAGGGACTCTTCGTAGCTTTCGAACAGGTCATCAGCCCGGAAAACCCGCCGGTCGTGATGGACGAGCGCAATCTCTTTCCGGGAATCGAACCGCAGGAGCCGCCGGAGAACGACGCCGAGTACCTGCGCCTGCATCACCGGGTCTGGGAAGTTGCGGCGCGCGTTTTGGCCCCTTCGGACTACGTTCGGGAAGGCATCCAGCGACTGGGCGGCTCCTCCGCGAAGACTCGGTTGGTCCCCTATGCGGTGGACGGAGGCTGGTTTGAGACGCGGCCCGAGCCGGAGCCCGGGAGGATACTGTTCGTCGGGACTGTGGGGTTGCGTAAGGGAAGCCACTACTTCGCCAAGGCAGCGCAGATCCTGCGGAAGCGGAGAATTCCGTGCCGGTTTCGGGCGGTCGGATCCCTGGCAGGCATCGATGCGCGCGCGGAGCTATTCGCCGGTCCGGAGTACACGGGCCCCATACCTCGGACGGAGGTGCGCAACGAGTTCTTGCGCGCGGACGTGTTCGTGTTGCCGACGCTGGCGGAAGGCTCGGCAACGGCTCACATTGAGGCCCTCGCGTGCGGGTTGCCGGTGGTGACCACGCCGAACTGCGGAACGCTGATTCGCGATGGGGAAGAAGGCTTCCTCGTTCCGCCGCGGGACGCCGGCGCGCTGGCGGACCGAATCGAACAGATTGTCACGGACCGGGCTCTACGCGAGCGGATGAGTATCCGCGCACGAGCGCTCGCAATGCGGGAACACACCTGGAAACGCTATGAGGAACGCCTGGTGGACGCGCTAACGCCCGGCCCGCCTGCGGCCGGAACGGCGGCGGAAGTGACCGGAATTGTCTGACACTGGAAAGACGAGTCGTTGGATCCCCGTTCTATGGGGCTCTCTGGCGGTTCTCCGGACGATCTTCCTCTTCTGGCGTGTTGACAGGCTGCCGCCGATTCCGGCGCTTGCCGACGAGGTCTTCATCAACGAGGTGGCTCTGACTTGGGCAAGGACCGGCAAACTGGTCGGCGCCGGCCTGGTTCACGCGCCGATGGGCTTTGACGTAGTGTTCGGGTGCTACCCGCCGTTGTTCATGATCCTGCAAGGACTTCTGTTTCGGGTCATGGGTTTCAGCGCGCTCAGCCTTCGCCTTCTCGATTTGGTCGCCGGGGATGCAACTCCGATCCTCTGCGCGGCGATGCTGCTCCGGTTGGCCAAAGAGGGCATTCTAAAGCGGGGAGCAGCCGCGGCGGTTGGCGCCTTGGCGATTCTGGACGCTAGCACTCTGACTGGCGACCGGATGGCGAGAATGGATCCCGTGGCAGTGTTCCTGGTCGCCGCGGCGTTCTACTTTCTGACGCTGGCCTCGGACGCGTCGAAACACCGCGGCAGGACAGTGTTTCTGGCGGGCTGCGCGATGGCGCTCGCACTCTCGACTCACCCGGCCGCAGCGTTGACCCTGCCGTTCTTCCTTTTCTATCTCTGCCTGCGCGTATCGGACAACCGGATTCGGGGCTTGGGCCTGGGTTCTAGCCTCCTCTTTCCGGCGTTGCTCTGGCTTGCGGTGCATGGAGATCAATCGCTGGCCGCATTCCATCAGATGCGCACCGTGTTCAAAGCCTTTCTCCCGCCTCCCGCCGTCTATGGCCCCGCGCCGAGATTTTGGGGGGCGGGCGTGGACCCGTTCCGCTCGTTTAACAGGGTAGGGGGATCGATTGCCGCGCTGTTCTTTTTGGCCATCATCCTCACCAGCGCGCGGATTATATTGGACAGGCTGCAATCGGACCGCCGTTCCGCGCTCGCGGAATCCAGCGCGCTTCGCGCCAATTCCCAACTGACACTGATCTCCTGCTGCGCACTTTTGAGCGCGCTGGTGGGACTGCTCTTCTTCATGGAGTTCGTGGGTTCGCGGGTATTCTATGTGTTCCCGGTGGCTTTGGTGGGCATCGCGGCGGCTTTGTCGCATGCGCCGTCGAGCGGCTTCCGTTGGGCCGCGACGCTGGCGGTGGCCGGACTATTGGTGATTCAACCCGCGGCGGCGTGGGTATATTTCTCCCATTCGCCGGGACGGGACCCCGAAAGATACGCCGCCATCGTCGATCGCGCCGGGAATTGCGGCCACGTTCTGGTTGCCGCGCAGTTGTGGTTCGCATTCAACGAACGCGGATGTAAGCCTGACCTGATCTTCCCGTACATGGACGGCGAAGTTCCATTTGAGACTTCCCAATACATGGCCGCTTACGATTTGATCGTCGTCGCGCGGGGCATGCCCCACGAGGATCTGGTGATGGCGTCGGCGGCTTCTTTCCTGAAGCGCCGAACGGAGCAATGCGTCGGAGACGAATGCTACGTAGAGTTCGTAAGATGATCGGCGGGTACGCCGAAACCGGAGCGTGCGTCGGAAGCCATTGCCGCTCTGTGGAAAGAGGCTGACGAATTGGCGCAAAAAGTATCTCGCTGGAAGGATTTATCCCCAGACCCGAACTCGTCAGAAGCCAAGGCTTATCGCGCGGCTTCGGTTGAAGAAACCGCCGCGCGGTCGCTGATTCAGTCCCGCGTTGGCTATATCTGCGAGTTGGCCGAGGGCAAAGATATTCTGGACGTGGGAGTTGTGGAACACGTGGTGGAGGCCGCCGACTCGGAAACTTGGCTTCACGGCAAGCTCCGAGCCCGCGCCCGCACGTGCCTGGGCGTCGACATATTGGAGGAAGGCGTCCGCCGGTTGCGTGACCGCGGATTCGACGTCGTCTGCGCGGATCTCACCCAGGGACCTCTGGATCGGACCTTCGATCTGATTGTCTGCGGGGAAGTTCTCGAGCGACCTCCCCGCTCCCCAGGTTCTAATGTCGAATCTCGCTCACATGCTCCGGGCCGGAGGCCGGATCGCCGTTACCGCACCAAATCCGTGGTATCTGAACACGGCGCTGAAGGCCATACTCGGCCGGCATCCGTATCCCGATAGCGCGGACCATGTCTGTTGGTTCGACCCTGCCACCATAGCGGAACTGGCGGAGCGTGCGGGTTTGAGACTCGCCCGTTGGACCGGAGTGGAGGATTGGAATCCGCGGACCTTCAAGGCTCGTATCTTGTTTTCTTCCAGAGCACTGTTGACCGCACTGGGAGTGAACCCCGTGGCCTTCTCGAAGACTCTCTTCTACGAATTAGTCAAAATCTAGATTTCTCTTCGGCCAGGATGGGAAGCCTGGCCCGCGTTGCCAATCGGGGCGGCGTCGGGACATGGTTACTGCTCCGGCGGCGGGGAACGCCGCCATCTGTCGGCGAACGTCGTGAAAGTCCTCTTGGTCAGTTCAAACTCCGGCCACATTGGCGGTGGAGAACGGTATTTGGCTTATCTGGCCAGGGGGTTGCGAGAGACAGGGCATGAAGTGTTCGCATTGGTCGGCGACCACGAAGACATGCATCCGGTCGCCGATTGGCTTGCTGGCGCCGGCGCAATAGTCAGGAGGGCCCGCGTGCGGGCGCTTCGCGAAAGGCCGCTGCGTTTCGTATCCGCATGCCTGGATCGACGGCAGCAGCGGAAGCTCGCCAGGTTGTTCGCGGAGATTGCGCCAGACGTAGTTCACGTGAACCAGCAGTATGACGAGGACGGCCTCGACTTGGTCATGGCGGCCCGGCGCGCCGCGATTCCGGTGGTCGGCACAATCCACCTTCCCATGTGCCGCGAAAAACTACAGCGCCCTTTGGGCCGCTTCCGTACGGCCTGGATGAGGGAGTGGTATCGCCGCGTGCCGTACCCCAAGATGTGCTGCTCGGTCGAGGCGGCGAAAGAGTTCGAAGACTTCTACGGCTGCCCTGGGAGCGTGGTTCCGGTTGATAATGCCACGTTCGTGAGCGAGGGATTAGGCGCCCGGCGGCGCCTCCCGCTGGATGGGGCGGAGGCGGACCCGTCGTTGGCTTCGTTGGGCGTTTGGAAGATCAGAAAGACCCTTTGCTGCTTGTCCGCGCATGGCGTCTCTTGCTGGCCGATTTCCCCGGCGCGAAGCTGCTCTTCGTGGGTGACGGGGTACTACGTCCCGAAATCGAACGAGCCGCCTCTGGCGTGGCCGATGCCTTGCATATCACCGGCTGGGTTCCGGACGCCGGCCCGTGGTTCAAACTCATGGGAGTGTATGCTCTTACCTCGCGCTTCGAGGGCATGCCCCTGTCGCTCATTGAAGCCGCATGTCAGGGCTTGCGAATTGCGGCCGTGAGCGGCCCGGGCGTTGCGGCTGTGCTCAGACGCGCCGAGTGGGCCGTGGCCGTCCCAAGCCGCGATCCCGCCGTTCTGGCCCAAGGGCTGCGGACGGCGCTCAGTTTAAGCCCCGCCCCCGATCGGTTGCTGGCCACGCGGTCTTATTTTTCGGTAGCTCGGATGGCCCGCGACGTCGTCCGGGTGTACGAAGCCGCGCAGAGAAAAACTGCTCCATCGTGCTGAGGGCCGAGGATTCGCGAGAAGCCGGCAGATACGCGTTGGGCCATGAGATTCCGGTGAGCTCGCGGTCCGTAGCTTGGGTTCTGGTTTCGACTACCCACTACCACCACGCACGCATGTCGGCCTTTGCGGATGCCTGGCCGCATGGCGCCGGCGTTATCGAGCTCACGGACACCGATTCGGTTAAGGAATTGGAATCCCGCCCGGACCATGCTTCATACGCGCGGTACACGCTTTACCCCGGCGAGGCATGTGACGGGGTTTTGCGACGGAATGTCCGTCCGGCGCTGGAGAGCGCCCTGGATCGCATCCGGCCGGCGATTGTCTGCATCAACGGATGGTCGTTCGGCGGCGCGCTCGAATCGCTTCGGTGGGCGTTGCGCCGCGGCGCCCGAGCTATCGTGATGTCGGAAAGCACCGCGCTTGACGCGGAGCGGCGCTGGCTCAAGGAGCGGATCAAGCGGCGTGTGGCGAAGCTTTGCTCCGCCGCGCTTGTCGGCGGTTCGCCGCATCGGGAGTATTTGGAATCTCTCGGCATGCCGGGCGGCGCGATCTTCGACGGTTACGATGCGGTGGATAATCGCCATTTTCGGGAAGGGGCTGAAGCGGCGCGACGCGAGCGGCCCGCGGCGCGAAGCCGGCTTGGTCTTCCGGAGAATTACTTCCTCGCGGCCGGCAGATTCGAAGCGAAGAAAAATCATGCCGGGCTTATCCGGGCATTCGCGCGCTACCGTTCGTCCGCCGGTGAAGGAGCTTGGGACTTGGTCCTGCTGGGCGATGGCGGACTTCGCGGCGATCTCGCCCGGCTCGTTTCCGAGCTTGGCCTTGGGGATGCAGTGCATCTACCCGGCTTCTTAGGATACCGCGACCTTCCGGCCGCTTATGGGCTCTCCCGGTGCTTCATCCACCCGAGTACGGCTGAGCAGTGGGGTTTGGTCGTCAACGAGGCTATGGCCTGCGGCGCGCCCGTGCTGGTATCCCGGCGCTGCGGATGCAGCGCCGATTTGGTTCGCGATGGCGTCAATGGCTATCTATTCGATCCACACGATACCGGCGCCCTGGGCGATCTGATGTTGCGTTGCCAGCGGGATGCGGAGGCGCTCGCTGGGATGGGCGCCGAAAGCTCGAAGAGGATCCAAGAGTGGGGACCGGATCGCTTCGCGCGCGGACTCGCGGCCGCCGCCGAGACGGCGTGCTTGTCGGCGCCGCGTAAACCCGCCGTTCTCGACCGCGCACTGCTTGCCGCGATGACAAGCTTTTGAGATGCCCGAACCCGGGTTTTGAAAGCCTCACTCCATGTCTCCCGTTGCGGTACTGTTTCGGCGGATGGGCCCCTACCACGTGGGAAGAGTGAGCGCGGCCGCACGGCGATTTCCAACCGTCGCGGTGGAATTGACGTCGGTGGACCGCGTCTACGCGTGGCAGGCGACGGAATCGCCCGGCCTGCGGAGGGTGACTATCTTCCCGGACGAAGACGCGCACACGGCGCCTCGGAAGGAACTTGATCGCCGGGTTGCGCGCACGCTCGACGAAATCGGGCCCGGCGCGGTGGCCATCCCGGGTTGGTCTACGCCTTTTGCGCTGGCGGCGCTGCGGTGGTGCGGGCGGAACGGCGCTTCAGCGATCGTCATGTCCGAAAGCCAGGCCTCCGACGCCAGGCGCAGTTGGATCTCGGAGGCGCCCAAACAGCGCGTTGTGTCGCTGTTTTCCTCGGCGCTAGTAGGGGGAACGCGCCATGCCGCATATCTTCGGGCCCTTGGGATGCCGCAAGAGCGGATCTTCTTTGGTTACGATGTGGTGGACAACGCACACTTCGCGAATGGGGCGGAGCGGGCCCGAGCCGACGCGGCGAGCCTGCGGCGGAAGTTAGATCTGCCGGAGTATTTTTTTCTGGTCAGCAGCCGCTTCGTGGAGAAGAAGAATCTACTCCGGCTTCTGGATGCATTCGGGCGATATCGGGAACTCGCCAAGGGCAGCGGCTGGAAACTGGCGCTGCTCGGCGACGGTCCCTTAAAGCCAGCCATCCAGGAACGAGCCGATCAGTTGAATCTGGGTGAGAGCCTGGTGATGCCCGGGTTCGTGCAATATGCCCAACTGCCGGCCTACTACGGGCTGGCATCCGTTTTCATTCACCCCAGCATCGCGGAACAGTGGGGACTGGTCGTGAATGAAGCCATGGCTGCCGGGCTCCCTATCCTGGTATCGAAAGCCTGCGGCTGCGCGGCCGATTTGCTCCGCGACGGCGAAAATGGGTATACGTTCGATCCCCTGAACACCGATGAGTTGGCCGGGCTGATGGTCCGGTTAGCGGCGGATCGCGAGTTACGCGGCCGAATGAGCGAGGCATCGCGCCGAAATATTTTCGAATGGCCGGTTGAGCGATTTGGCGAGGGTTTGGAGGCGGCAGCCAGGGCCGCGATTCCACGCCGCCCCGGGCTTGCGGATGTGGCGCTCCTGCGGCTCCTGCTCATGCGGCCCACGCCGATTCTGCCGGCGCGTACCAGTCACACATGAAGAGTGCTCTCCACATCATCAGGGACCTCGATCCGCGCTCCGGCGGCATGAGCGTTTCCGTACCTATGCTCGCTCTGGCCGTGGCGGACACTGGCCGCTACTTCCAGCGGCTGGTCTGCTTTTCGAAACCGGGTGGATATGCGGCGCCGGTGTTGCGCGGAGTCGAGACAATCCAGCTTCAGTGGCATCCCCTCGGACTCCGGCTCGGGCGCATCGACCCGCTTCTCGCGCATGTCCTCGCTCAGAGCGATGTCGTTCACATCCACGGGGTCTGGCAGGCGCATTGCACGGCGGTGGGTTCCCTCTGCCGGAAACTTGACAAGCCCTACATGGTCTCCGCGCACGGAATGTTGGACGAGTGGGCGCTGCATAACAAGAGTTGGAAGAAGGCGCCGTATTCCGCTCTCTTCGAGCGCCGGAATCTCAACTGCGCGGCGTGCCTTCGCGCTCTCACGGCGGGTGAGCTCGATGACTACCGTGCATACGGCCTAGATAGCCCCGTGACGGTAATACCCAACGGCGTCAATCCAGATCCTGCCGTCGCGGCGGAATCGATCTATGGATCGTTTCCGGAATTGGCCGGCAAGCGCGTGATCCTGTTCCTCAGCCGGGTGCATTACAAGAAAGGCGTCGATATTCTGTGCCGCGCTTTTGCGGCCTTGGAGAAGGACTTCCCGGACGCCATCCTGGTTTTCGCCGGTCCCGATTATGAAGGAACCATGGCGCGACTCGACGCGCTGGTCCGCAGACTGGGTATTCGCGACAAGGTCACTTACACTGGAATGCTGGAGGGCGATAAGAAATGGGCGGCTCTCGCGGCGTCCGAGGTCTTTGTTCTCCCGTCGCACTCGGAAGGTTTTAGCGTGGCGGTTCTGGAGGCGCTGGCGACGGGCCGCCCGGTAATCATAACGCCGGGATGTTACTTCCCGGAAGTGGGTGAGACGGGATCGGGGCTGATCGTCGACGCTTCGGACGCGGAAGTGGAACGAGCGCTACGAACGGTCCTCGCGATGTCTCCGGAAGACAGGGCGGCCATGGGCTCGCGTGGACAAAGGTTGGTTCAGACCAGCTATTCCTGGCCGGCCATCGGAGAGCGCCTGGCTCACGTGTACGATTGGCTGCTGGGGGTCTCCCCCCGGCCCGAGGACGTGTTCATGAGATTGCCCGACGCGCAGGCGGCGACGGAATGAACTGTTTAGTCACCGGCGGCGCGGGGTTCATCGGCAGCCACTTGGTGGAAGGTTTGCTGGACGATGGAGCTCACGTCACGGTTCTCGACAGCTTCGATCCATTTTACGGCCGCGAATTCAAGCTGGCGAACTTGGAGCGAGCCGCCGCTTCCTCGAATTTCCGGTTGATCGAGGCGGATATCTGCGATCCGGACGCGTTCCGCGCCGTCCCGCCGCGCTTGGACTGCATCGTACACCTGGCCGCCAAGGCGGGCGTAAGACCTAGCATCGCCGATCCAGCGGGGTATGTCCGCGTCAACATTGCCGGGCTTCAGAACACGCTGGAGTTTGCGCGCTCCGCCGGAGTGAGGCAATTCGTCTTCGCATCTTCGAGCAGCGTCTACGGCGTCAATCCGCGCACGCCGTGGAGCGAGGACGACCACGTACTTCTGCCCATCAGCCCGTATGCCGCGACGAAAGTGGCCGGGGAGTTGATCGGTCACGTCTATTCGCATCTTTACGGAATCCGATTCCTGGCGCTACGGCTCTTCACGGTGTATGGCCCCCGGCAGCGGCCCGATCTGGCGATCCGAAAAATGGCCGAGTTGATGCTTGCCGGCAAACCGGTTCCGGTCTTCGGAGATGGAACCTCCAGCCGCGATTACACCTATGTGGGCGACGTCATCGCAGGCATTCGCGCGGCCATGGAGTACCGGGCAACTCCGTATGAAGTGATCAACATCGGCAATAGTCATCCCATGTCATTGCGGGCGATGATCGGCGCTATCGAAGAAGCGCTCGGCGTGCGCGCGCAACTCGACCCTCAGCCCGACCAGCCGGGCGACGTGCCACGTACGTTCGCGGACATCCGCAGAGCGCAAACGCTGTTGGGATACGAACCTGCGACCCCGTTTTCCGCGGGCCTCGCGGGATTCGTAGAATGGCTCCGGGCCGCCATGCCGCAGCCTTCCACGCCTGGTTGCGAGGCTAGATGAGCGCTCCGGCCATCGATACCGCCGCTAATCGGCGCGCGCGAAAGTACACGCGCTCCGAGTTGGCCAGACGCGTTCTGTGGGGCGCGTGCAAGCCTCTATTCCGGCTGAGTCCGCGGATCTGCTTCGGATGGCGCGCTTTCCTGCTCCGCAGCCTCGGAGCGCGTATCGGAGCCCATGTCCACATTTACAATTCGGCGGACATATTTGCCCCGTGGAACATCAGCGTTGGAGACTGGACCGCCGTGGCCGAGAATGTGACGCTATATAATCTTGGGCCCATCCACATCGGGGCGCACGTAACGGTATCGCGTGGCGCGCATCTTTGTGCGGGAACTCACGATTACAAGTCGCCCGGTTTCCCGTTGCTCAAGCCGCCGATCGTGGTGAAAGACGGAGTCTGGATCTGCGCCGACGCCTTTATCGGACCAGGCGTCACGGTGGGCGAAGGAGCCATCGTCGCGGCGCGAGCAGTGGCAGTTAGAAACGTTCCCGGCTGGGCGATTCTCGCTGGAAACCCCGCCCGGGTCATCAAAAAGGACCGGCGCGAGACCGACTCGTCGTCCGGCGAATCGAAGGGCGGAGCATGAGCGCGCCCAAAGCGCCGGTTTCGGTATTGATCCCCGCGAAGAACGAGGAGAGCAACATCGCCGAATGCGTGAGTTCCGTCCTGTGGGCGGGCGAAGTCGTGGTGGTGGACTCGGCAAGCTCGGACCGCACGCGCGAAATCGCCGAGAGCCTTGGCGCCAAGGTGGTGCAATTCCATTACGTCCCGGGCGGCCCGAAGAAAAAGAACTGGGCCTTGCAGAACGTTCCGTTCCAATTCGAGTGGGTATTGATACTGGACGCGGACGAACGAATTACGCCCGCTCTGGCTCGCGAAATCGTCGAACGGATTTCGGATCCTGGCCAGGCAGCGGGCTTCTATCTGAACCGGAAGTTCTATTTTCTCGGCCGATGGATCAAGCACGCCGGTTACTTTCCGAGCTGGAACCTGCGACTCTTGAAACGGGGACGCGGATTTTACGAACGCCTTGTTGACCTCGACACGCGCTCGGGCGACAACGAAGTGCATGAGCATATCCTTCTTGACGGTCCGTCCGGGCGCTTGAAAGAACCGATGGAGCACTTTGCGTTTCCGTCTATCGACGTGTTCATCGAAAAGCACAACCGGTATTCGAACTGGGAAGCGGCGCTGGGGGCCCGGGTGGCCGATTCACTGGCGGGCGGGCAGAAGCGCGACCGGATTCAATCGGTCCACAACGCGCGGCGCCGGCTGAAGAGGATCTTCCGCGGTCTGCCCTTCCCGCACTGGCCGCGATTCGTCTATCACTACTTTCTGAAGCTGGGTTTCCTGGACGGCCGGACGGGATACGTCTTCTGCCATCTGCTGGCGGAGTATGAGTTCTGGATCTGGGCCAAACGGGCCGGCGCCGGGCCGGCGGCGTGAGGAAGTCGGTCGCTTAGGTTCGACACGCAGGATTGTTTCTTGGCCCCGCGGCGGGGCAGTGATCCGTATGAAAATATTGGCGGTCGCGTCGGCAGTCAAGGTTGTGGCAGGCAATGGATACGGCGAGGCCGTAGGATTGTTTGATCTGGGACCGCGGAACGAAGAGATGATTGGGAGTCCTGGTGATCGTGCCGGGAGAGCCCGTGAGGGTGACTGTGATTCAACTACCGGTCCTCTGCTGACGTCGACCACCAGGAGGATCGATTATGGAACCAGTGTATCGCTGCCTGAGCGGCATCGATGTACACAAGAAGATGCTTGCGGTGGTGGTCCGGGGCGAAGCGAACGGCGAAGTTCATTACGAGAAGCGGCAGTTCGGCGCGACGCGGCGCGAGATCGAGCACTTGGCGGCGTGGCTGCAGGAACGGCGCGTGAGCGAAGTGGTGATGGAATCGACCGCGCAGTATTGGCGGCCGGTGTGGTACGGGCTGGAGCGGCACTTCCAGTTGCACCTGACGCATCCGCTGAAGACGAAGGCGCCGCGGGGCCGGAAGACGGATTTTCGAGACGCGCAACGGTTGGCCAACCGTTGGGCATCCGGGGATTTGGCAGCGAGTTTTATCCCGGGCGCGGAAGAGAGAAGTTGGCGCTGGCTGACGCGCACCCGAGTTCAGATCAAGCGCCAGATGAACGTGATCCGGAACCATGTGGAAGGGTTGCTGGAGCAAGGCGGGATCAAGCTCGCGGCGGTGGCCAGCGATGTATTCGGGGTGAGCGGCTGGGCGATGCTGCAGCGCATCGTGGCGGGCGAGACGGATATCGCGGCATTGGCCGGCGAGGCGCGGGGAAGTTTACGCAAGAAGAAGGCGGAGTTGGAGGAGGCGCTGACCGGGCAACTGGAGCCGGTGTACCGGCTGTTGCTCCGGCAGAAGATGGACCAGGTGGAGTTGCTGCGCCAGCAGATCGAAGAGATCAACACGCTCGTAGCGGCGGCGATGCGGGATCATCTGGCGACGCTGGTGCGATTGACCAAGGTTCCCGGCGTGGATTTGTATGCTGCCCAGGAGTTATTGGCCGAGATCGGGCCAACCGCTGCGACCTTCGCCAGCCCGGAACAATTGGCTTCCTGGATCGGAGTCTGCCCAGGCCGCCAGCAATCGGCCGGGGTCTGCTACAGCACCCGCTCGCCCAAAGGGAACCGGTATCTGCGGCGACTCCTATGCCAGATCTCGTGGGCGGCCGTGCATGCCAAGGACACGTTCTTTGCGGGGCTGTTTGGGCGACTAAAGACCAGACTGGGAGGCAAAGGCGCAGCCTGGGCCGCAGCGCACCGGATTACCAAAGTGATCTGGCTGCTCTTGCACGAAGGCGTCGAGTACCAGGAGAAAGGCACCGCACCGGCGAACCCCCGGACACTGGCTCGCAAGTGCCTGCGATTGCAGCGCGAATGCGCACGAGCCGGCTTCGACCTGCAGGTCCTTCTCGCCCGGCCAGCCCTTGCGACAGCGTAGGATTTTCGAGGGTGCTATGCGGTTTCTGCTGATCAATCAATTCTTCCCACCGGACGCCGCTCCCACGGGGAAACTTCTCGCCGATGTAGCCGAAGGACTTGTCGCGGAAGGCCAGGACGTAACCGTTCTGTCGACCGGGGCCGTTTACGCAGATGCGGGGCGCGCCTCGGGGTCTGTGGCGCACGGCGTTCGCGTGCTTTCCCTGAAGGCGCCGTCGTTTGGGCACGGCGCCGTGGCGAGGGTCAGTTGCTACGCCAGTTTCGTCGGGGGCGCGCTGAAGCACGTGTTGTTCGGCCCCAAGTACGACGCCGTAGTTACGCTTACTACGCCTCCCTTGCTGCCGCTGGTCGGGACGGCCGCGAAGCTGCTGCGCGGGGCCAGGCACTACGCCTGGGAAATGGACTTGTATCCCGATATCGCCGTGGATTTGGGCGTCTTCCGGAAGGGCCGTTTGACGGAGCGCGCGGTCGGGATCTTGGCGGATTTCTACCATAGACACGCCGATGCCGTGATCGCTCTTGCGCCCAGCATGCGCGACCGCCTACTCCGGCGCGGCGTGGCTCCCGAGAAAATCGTAGTCTCCGAGAACTGGGCCGACGGCAATCAAATCTCACCCCATCCGTTTCCTCCCGACCGCCCGTTGACGGTACTCTACAGCGGGAACCTCGGCCGGGCGCACGACTGGGAGACGATCACGGACGCAATGCCCCACGTGCGCCACCCCGACCGATTCTGGTTCGTTTTCGCGGGCTTCGCACCTCGTTTCGAAATGATCTGGCAGCGGTGCTGGTACAACAATGTTTCGAACGTGCTTTTCCTGACTCACCAGCAGGAGAGGATGCTGTCGTCGCACCTGGGTAGTTGCCATGTTGGCCTGGTTACGCAAAAGCCGCAGACGCTTGGATCGGTGGTGCCGAGCAAAACGTACGCCATCATGGCGGCCGGCAGGCCCTTTATTTTCATCGGCCCGGCGGGCGGCGCCCCGGCGCTGATCGCCGAACGGTTCGGATGCGGGTGGCGGATCGAGCCGGGAGACGCTCCCGCGCTCATCCAGTTGCTGGAAGAGTTATCCAACTCGCCGGAATTGGTGCGGGAAACCGGGGCGCGCGCCCGGGCCGCATTCCTCGATCACTACGACCGCCCGCAAGGCGTCGGGCGGATTCTGAACATACTGGGCATGGGCCGGGCCAAGCCGCTCAACGAGGCGGCGGAGCCCGGAGCCGATCCCGCAGTAGCGCGCGAAATGGGATCTGTCTAATCCCGATTATTTGTTTTCAATAACTTCCTGGGTTCGTTTGGCAGCCTCGGGGGTCTGCCAGAGTCCGGTAGGCGCAATGGGCGCCGGCGCTCCCTGGCGCGCACAGACTGATTTGGAGCCGGGGACAGCCATCGAGAGGCTTTCCCGGACCGAGATGGAATACGCCATCACCTTCAGGGTATCAGAGCGATTCGTTCGAATGGCGCATAAGTGCTTTATTTTCATTTATGAAACAGTTGTGAGCGGAATTCCTGGGACAAGCCGAAAGGGCTATGCCTCGGGCCGTGGATTTGTGTCCGCGGATCGTCTTCCCCGCTCCCGTTAGAAACAATGAGTGTCCAGCCCAGGCATCCGACTCGGATTCAGGTCGTGCTATTCACCGGAGCGCTCCTGCTGGTTTGCGCTGTTTCGGCGCAGCTCAAGCGCGGGTACCTGGCCTCCGTCGAAGCGAACGGCGACAACGACGAGTACGCCGCGATATCCTCCGCCATTGCCGCCGGCGACCCAGGACCGGCAGCCGACACGAAGGTGTTTTGGGGATTGCCCTATGCCGTCGCGGCGCTGCGCATGACGGGCATAGGAGCGGTTCCCGCCATCGCTCTGATCTCGCTGGCGGGCACGCTGGCATCGGCATGGCTGGCGATGGAATTGTGGTCCGGGTGGGTGGCGCTCTATTTTGTGGCGCTGAATTACACCCTGCTGGAATTCGGGAGCTTCGGCGGATCGGAGCCGCTGTTTACAACCCTGTTATTCGCCGCGCTGTATTTCGCCCGCGAAGGCCGCTGGAAGCGAGCGGCGCTGGCCGCTTCCTGCGCCACCACCGTCAGGCCGCTGGGCGTGCTTGCGCTGGCTGCCCTAGACTGGTCGCTGCTCAGGTCCCGTCAAGTAAAGACGGTTCTGGCGGCGGCTGGCATTTCGATCGCCGTGTTCGCTTTATATGCCGCGCCTCCTGTGTTCCGGGCCGGCGGACTCTTCCGCAACTTCCACGCATACCAGACCATGGACTGGCAGGGAAGCTCGCCGATTTCGTTCCCTCTGTCGGCGATCGTCGCGAACATCCGAAACGGCTCGCACATTCCGAGCCAGGCCATGTTGGTCCTGAAATGCGGTTGGGTGGCCGGCCATATCGGGGCGCTGGCTTGCGTGCTGGGCCTGCGCGAGCACCGACGCGCATTCTTTTCCCGGCGGATCGAAGCGACCCTGGCTCTTTCGTATTCCGTTTTTATCCTGATGTACTCCTCACCGTTGTGGGCGCTCACTATATACCCGCGCCTGCTCATGCCGATTACTCCGATCTTCTTGAACGCCTTCGCCGCCAAACTGCCGATGCGCTGGCCGGTGGTGGCCGGGTTGGGGCTGGTCTCCGCCGCTCTGGCCATTGGATCGGACCTGGCCGGAACAGCCGTCACCTGAGGGGTGGCGCGCTTCCCGAAGGGCGTGCGGGGGGTTTCTTGACGCAGTGGGCATTCGGGGAACGTTGGCGCATCGGAGCGCTAGGGCATGACCGATCCGAAACAAGCGATTTTCCGTCGGGCCTTTCGGGAAAGGGCGGAAGCCGAGGAGCGCCAACAGCGCGAACGCGAGGCAGCCGCTGTCAACCGATACAGAGAGCGGTTGCTCCGCGACGGCGCCGATCCGAAGACCTATAGGAAGCTCGGGATGCGCCTGATTGACATGGGGGAGGACGACCAGGGAATCGCCGCTTTGCTAGAGGGCATCGACCGATGTCCGCCCTCTCTCGATCTTTACATGGCGTGCGTGCGGGAGCTCCAGCGCAGAAATCGGATGGGCGAGGCTATCGCGACAGCGCGGCGGGCGGCGCCGTGGTTCCCCGTCGCGGCGAGGCTAAAGGAGGCGCTGCTGGTCCCGCGCTTTTACGAGAGCTCCGCGGAACTCGCGGTCTACCGGGAGCGCTTCGCCGAGGGACTGGACCGGTTCATCGGCGAGTTGAAACTGGATACGCCGGAAGCGCGGGAAGGCGCGCTGGAAGCGCTCTTCCATCATGACAATTTCTACCTGACTGCCCAGGGCCGTAACGACGTGCATCTGCGGCGGAAATACGGACGGATGGTCCACTCGGTGATGGCGGCCCGCTACCCTGAATGGTGTGCGCCGCGGCCCATGCCCCCGCTTGCGGCCGGGGAAAAAATCCGCGTCGGATGCGTCTCGTCGTGCTTTTGCCTCAACAGCGTCATGAAAACGCATTTCGGATGGATCCGACACCATGATCGAGACCGGTTCGAGGTGTCGTGCTACTACACGGGAGACGCCATCGATTCTTATACGGAGGAGGCGCGCCGGTATAGCCGGCGATTCTTCCACGCGCCATGGGATCTGGAGGCGACGAGCCGGGCGATTCTCGCAGACGAGTTGCATGCGCTGGTGTACCTGGATGTGGGGCTAAATGGCGAAACCACCAATCTTGCAGCTCTGCGCCTGGCCCCGATTCAGGCCGCCACGTGGGGATGGCCGGTAACGACCGGCCTTCCGACAATGGACTATTTCCTTTCCGGCGAACTAATGGAACCCGCGGACGGGCAAGCGCACTACAGCGAGCGGCTTGTGCCGCTTCCGGGCCTCGGCATATGCTACGAGAAGCCGACGATCCCGCCTCTTATCTGGAAGACGCGATCCGATTTTGGCATCCGAGACGACGCGGTTGCGTATCTTTGCTGCCAGGCCGTGCATAAGTGCCTCCCCAATTTCGACGCCATTCTCACCCGCATCGCCGCACGGGTGAAGGCGGCGCAGTTCGTATTCTTCACCCCCAACCCGGCCCTCCGGGAAGCTCTTCGCAGGCGTCTCGAACGGGCCTTCTCCTCCGCGGGTTTACGAGCGGACGAGTCGTGCGTGTTTCTGCCGGTACAAAGCACTCTGGACTACACGAATCTGAATCACCTGTGCGACGTGTTTCTGGACACTTTCGAGTTTTCGGGCTGCATCACCACAGTCGAAGCGGTCGAATGCCGCTTGCCGGTAGTCACCTGCCCGGGGGAATTGATGAGAGGCCGGCAGTCGTTCGCGATCCTCTCGCAGCTCGGAGTGACGGACGGCATAGCGGCCGACGCGGATGAGTACGTTGAAATCGCCGCACGCCTGGGCCTGGATCGTGGCTTGCGAATGGCCGTAGGCGAGCGGGCGGCCAACCGTCTCGAACCGTTCTATTCGGATCGGAGGCCGGTTGTTGCCCTGGAGAAGTGGCTTCAGGATGTGGTGCGCGCAAGAGCTTCCTAATCCGACCTCGAAGCCTCCCGGAGCGGATGATGTTCCCATGCCGGCGGTCACTCTAGTCGAAAACCACGATGAAGTCTATCCCATCTGGCGCGAGGCCGGTTTCCGGGACAGAACCGTGGTGCATATCGACGCGCACCACGACATGTGGTGGGCCTCAGACGACAGGAGTGTCACGATCGCCAGCTTCCTTTGCCCGGCCTTGAAGGAAGGCATCCTGAAGGAGGTATTCTGGGTTGCGCCGGACGGGACCTGGACCAGCCGAAAAGGGCGGCGGGCGCTGCTGCGGCACCTGGCGAGCATCGCAAGAGTCTATCCGGACAGCTCGGGGCCGGCCGACGCGGGTTCGGAGAGCGTCTCGATCAGGGTCCTCGGCAAGCGCGTCACGGCCTGCTCTCTGGCATCGCTGCCAGCACTGGAGGACGCGGTCCTTTTGGACGTGGATACGGACTTTCTGGTTATTCCGCGCGTATCGCATGGCGGCTTGGACGAGCATTCCGAGACGCCCTGGTGCTGGCCCGACGAGCTTTTGCGGCGCATCGAAACGGCCCGCGTCCGCTCGGATTTCGTGACGATATGTTATTCCGTCGAAGGGGGGTATACGCCGGTTGGCTGGAAATATCTCGGCGACGAACTGGCGGCGCGCTTCGGCGGGGCGGAGCCGACTCTCTTCGCGGCATGGATCTGCTTCGGGAAGGCGCGCTGAACGCAGTAGCCGGCCGGTGGGCCGAAGCGCGAGACGCGTATTCCCGCGCAGCGGAGGCGCTGCCCAAGCCCGGCCCCGCACATCTCCGGCAGGCGCTCCTCGCCCTCGATCGAGGGGACGCGGACGAAGCCCGGCGCCGCTACTCGATGGCGACAGCGGCAGACCCTTCTTTGCGAACGCCGTACAATAACGCAGGCCCGATCTACGCCAACGCCGGAAAGCATCGCGAGGCCGGCCGGGAGTATCGGCGGGCGCTGCTTCTGGACCCAGCCGACTCGTTCGCCTGGGCGGGCCTGGGCACGCTAGCGTGCCGAAAACGTAAGTGGGCCGAAGGGGAGGCCCTGTTTGCCAAGGCGCTCGAATTGGAACCGGGACTTCCGGAGGCGCTGCGGGGGTTGGCTCGAGTCCGGGTCCAACAGAGCCGGACCGACGAAGCCATCGCGTTGTACGAGCGTGCATTGCACGCGGTCATGAGGGGAGGCAGAACAGTGTCGGATGTGATCGCCTCGGGCCCCGGGCGCCTTCTCGATCCGAATCATGCAGCCGTACACGCCCGCCTGGCCCGGCTTTACGCGGGCAAAGGCGATGTGCGGCGGGCCATCGCGGGCTTCCGGATGAGTTTAGGCTTGGGGCTTGGCGGGCCGGCCGTGCACTGGCGATTCGCCGCGCTGTACGCGCGCGAACGGGACTGGCGGCGATGCTTCGGGGAGTTGCTGAGCGCCGCGCGCGCGGCGGCCCGCGTCATCACGGGACTTTGCACGCGCATCTGGAGCGACACCGCCGTCTTCGTTCGCGAACTGAGCTGGCCGAAACCCGCACAGGGAAGAGGAGCAATCCGTCCAAAGGCGAATATTCGAAAAAGTACTAGATCCACTGTTACTAAGGGCACATTTCGACACTGACTCTTCATGCGTTGTCACGGAGCTTTTTTGGAGTGGTGTAGTATCATCTAAGGAAACATGAATCTCGATACAGTCGTTCAGGCGTCGCCTGATCAGGTTTCGTGTTTGTTGGAGGGTGAAGCGGCGATTCTCAACTTGAAGACCGGAGTTTACTACGGTTTGGACCCGGTAGGAGTTACGGTCTGGAAGCTCATTGAAGAGCCGCGGACCATCGCAGCCGTTCGGGACGCGATGCTGAAGAGTTATGAGGTCGATCCGGAGCGCTGCACTTCGGATTTGTTCGAGTTGCTGGAGAAGATGACGAGAGAGGGGCTCGTACAAGTTCGTGTGGAAGTGGCGTAAATTCGTTGCCTTACCGTCGCGGAAGCGAAGCTTGCTTCTGCGCGCGCTGGCGGCGCTGGTTTGCACGCGGCTGGAGTTGTGGGTCGTGCCGTTCTCGATCCTTCGGAAGCGGCCCCGCGTTTCCTGCGTGCCCGGTCCGGACGCCGAAAGCGTGGCTTGGGCCATCGCGGCGGCTTCACGCATCGTTCCGCGCGCTACCTGCCTGGTAAAAGCCCTCGCGACGCACCGATTGCTGGCCGGCTTCGGCCATGCCTCCGACCTTTGCATCGGAGTCGCCAAGGGAACCTCCCGGTTTGGCGCGCATGCATGGGTCGAATTCGGCGGCGCCGTTCTGGTGGGCGGCACGGACACCGAGTATGTCCGCTTGGTTCGTTGGGGCGTGACGCAATGAGCGGCATCGCGGGCGTGTTGCAGCTCGATTCGGCCCCACCGGACCGCGATTTTGCGGCCGCGATGGCGGACTTCCTGGGTTTCCGGGGACCGGACGGCCAAGACATTTGGGTAGGGGACTCGGCCGCTCTCGTACACACCCTGCTGAGGACTACCGAAGAAGCGGCGATGGAGCGCCAGCCAGCCTCCCTGGACGGCAAGGTCTGGATCACCGCCGACGCCCGCATTGACGCCCGCCGGGACCTCATCCGCGAGTTGGGGATCGAGGACTCGGCTCTAGCCCGGCCGGATTGCGAGCTGATTCTCCACGCCTACGAGCGCTGGGGCGAAGCCTGCGTCGACCATTTGATGGGCGACTTCGCTTTCGCGATCTGGGACTGCAGAAACCGCAAGCTATTCTGCGCGCGCGATCAGTTCGGCGTTAAGCCGTTTTACTATGCTTTCCGCGGCGGCGTGTTCGTTTTCAGTAACACTCTGGACTGCGTACGCGCGCACCCCGCGGTATCCGACGAGTTGGATGACGCCGCGATAGCCGATTTTCTAGTGATTGGGGAGTACATAGATTCGGAAGCCACCGCGTTTCGGACGATCCGCCGGCTGCCAGAGGCGCATACGCTAACGGTGAGTCCGGCCCAGGGGCTCTCCACCCGTCAGTATTGGTCGCCGGCCGAAAATGAGCGCATTCGTTATCGCCGGACCGGCGACTACGTCGAGCATTTCAGCGCTCTCATGGAAGCCGCCGTGGCGGATCGCCTTCGTACCGGCCGGGTGGAAGTTTCCATGAGCGGCGGGCTGGACTCCACTTCTTTGGCGGCCTTTGCCCGCAAGGTCAGCCCCGGCTTGGACTTGCGCGCGCATACGTTTGGGTTCAGCCATCTCGTTCCCGACGATGAGCGGATCTTCGCTGGAATGGCGGCGAAAGCTCTGAAGATGGAGTCGGGTTTCCTAGCGCTGGATGACGCGCTGCCGTACCGTCACGGCGCCAGCGGCCAGACGCCGGAGCCGATGAATTCGCCGTTCGGCTGGCGAGTCACGGAATACTACCGGCGCATGGCTTCGGAGACGGCGGTCGTCTTCACGGGGCATGGCGCCGACGCTCTCTTCAGTCTCTCTCCGTTGACCACATGGGCGTCGGTTCGGGCGATCCCCCCGGTGGCGTTTGCCGCCAATATGGTTCGATACGCTTTCGACCAGGGGACGGCGCCAAGATTCCGGCTGCGGTCAACGCTGAAGCATTTTCTGGGACGCGCATCCGAGTATCGGGTTGACATTCCAGCCTGGCTCAACCCGGACCTGGCGCAACGGTGCGCCGTTGACGATCGGGTGACCGCATACAGCCGCCAGTGCCAAACCGGCGAAGGGCCCAGATCGCTTGCGCGTTACTCGCTATCCGGGTCGTACTGGTCCAGGCTTTTCGAAACACAGTCTGACGCAGCTCGTTTTGGGGTGGGTATCGAGTTTCGTCACCCCTATTTCGACTTGCGGGTTGTTCGATGGCTTCTGGCCATTCCCGAATTGCCGTTCTGCATGGACAAGTGGCTCCTGCGGATGGCTCTGCGGGGCTTGCTGCCGGAAACGGTGCGGAAGCGCCGCAAGAGTCCCGCGCGCGCCGATAGTTTCGATGCGGCCTTCCGGAGGCATGGCGCGCTGGCGTCCGAGTCTCTGCCGCCCCATCCGAGGCTCGCCGAGTTTGTGGATTTGAACTTGGTTCCTGGGCCGGCCGTGGATGCGACGCCCGAGACTGTTCGCGCCGGAGTCATGCCCATGGCTCTAAACACATGGTTGATATTTCAGTCGCGCAATTTGGATTCCATTAGGAGAAAGAACAATGCAACAAGAAACGACCAAGACTACTCGATCCGTCTACAGCACGCCTGAGCTGCGGGTTTATGGCGACGTCGCCACGCTCACTCTGACCACCAAACGTACTGGACCGCCAGCCGTTTCCGACCCGACGTACAGCGTGAATAGGACCAGGTGATCTTATCACCGGCTGGTCCCGCAGGGTGGCCTTCGCACGGACCGCGGCTTGGACTGTAGCCGCGAACCTGGCGGACCCGAGGCGAAGTTGTCGCCGATAGGGGGGGCTGCGGACCCGCTAGGGCTACGTGCGTCGTGCAGTATTCGATTTATGGTTGCCGGATTCAATCGAACCGGCGGATCCCCGGCTTAATGGCCCTCGGAGGGCGTACCGCGGACGTTGAGGTTGTTTTCTCCGATGCGGCGGCACCGGAGAGTTGGGGGGGGAGTCCAATCTATCGAGGTCCGGCGCTGGTTGTGTCGCGCACGGACTCCGAGTTTCAGTTCAGATACGACGACGCTCAATTCCTGGTGAGCGGCGACGGGAACCGCGTCGTCGCGGCGACTTCTCCCGGATCGTCGCATGAGGACACGTGTACCTACCTCGTGGGCCCGGTGCTGGGTTTTGTGCTGCGCTTGCGCGGCATGGTGTGCCTGCACTCAAGCGTCGTGGTGCTGGATGGCTTCGCCGTGGCGCTTTGCGGGGAGCCCAGGGCCGGAAAGTCAACTTCGGCGGCCGCATTCGCGCAGTTGGGCTACCCGGTGCTTGCCGAGGATGTTGGTGCGCTTCAGGAGGGCGACGCAGGGTTCATCGTCCAGCCCGGTTATCCTCGCGTGAACCTGTGGCCGGATGCCGCGGCATCGCTTTTCGGCGAGTCCGGCCCGTTGCCCGCCATTACGCCGAACTGGGGAAAGCGCTACTTAGGCTTGGCACGGCCGCCGTCATCCGCGAACGCTCAGTCCGGCGCCGGCCATCCTGCGTTCCACTCCGAGCCGGCCCGTCTCGGCGCCATCTACATTCTTGAGGATCGCATCCCGCAGCCCGCGGCGTTCCGTCCATTGGCGCCCATGGATGCGCTGCTGGCGCTTGCCCGGAACACGTATTCCTGGTATTTGCTCGATCCAGCGATGCGCGCCCGCGAGTTCGGAGTTCTCCAGCGCCTGGTTCGGGCCGTCCCGGTCCGCGGCGCCTCCGCGAGCGACGGAGTTGACGGCATTCGCGGCTTCTGTACGGCCCTGCTCGAAGACTTCAGACGCGAGGGTGGGCGAAACGCCGAACTTTCCCAAGGCGCCATTCCAGTTAAGTAGGCCCACGCCCACAATAGCCGCGCCATTAAACGGTCCCACAGGGAAGACCCAGCTTCACCGCGGAGGCGCTGAGACGCCGAGAAGTATCGAGTTAAGCACCCTTTGCGGCCTCCGCCGCCTCCGCGCGCGTTCCGGGGGCGCCACATGCCCTCCCAAACGTGCAGGACTTTTCGGAAGTATACCCCCACCCCGGAGGTGCGCCAGCCGAGGGAGCGGAGATCGCGGAGAACTCAAGGAACCTCGGCGTCTCCGCGACTCAGCGGTGGGTTTCTCGTGGCGCCAGGGACGGAGAAGAGCCGCACGACCATGACAACCAGCGTCGTCATCCCGTGCTACAACGCAGCCCGCTTTATCCGCGAGACGCTCGGCAGCGTAGCTTCTCAGGACGGCGACGACCTGGAGGTGATTCTCGTTGACGACGGTTCGACGGATGGCAGCGCGGAAATCGTGCGCGCCGAATTCCGATGGGTGCGCATCGTTAACACCGCCAACCGGGGGCCCAGCGCGGCGCGTAACCTTGGTTTCAGCCTGTCCCACGGCGAGTTCATCCAATTCCTGGATGCGGACGATGTTCTGGCGGGGGGGAAAATCGGCAGGCAGCGCGAGGTATTGGAAAGCGCCGGCGGCGATGTCGCATACGGCGATTACCAGTGGCTCTTTCCAGCCGGTGACGATTTCATCCCGGGCGCGGTGGTTACGGAAGTCATGCGCGAGCCGGAGCTCGACCTGTTCGACGCCAAACTCTGGTGGCCCGTGGCAGCCTACCTGTTCCGCAGGAGCATCGTCGAAAAAGCCGGCGGCTGGAACGAATCCCTCGATCTCGCCGAAGACGAGCGTTTTATGGTGGACTGCGCCATCCACGGCGCGCGGTTCGTGCGCTGTCCCGGGCTTGTCGCGCGGTATCGCCGCGTGCCGGGTTCGACCGGGAAAAAGGACTGGATTCTCAGCCGCCAGTGCCGCTACCGGAACGCGTGCGAAATAGAGAAGGCGTGGGCAGAGCGGGGCGGGCTGACCGAGCCGCGGGTTGACGCACTGGTCCGGTCCCTCGATCTTCTCGCCCGGGCCTGCTGGGAGACGGACAGGAAGACTTGCGACGCCGCACTGAATCACTTGGAGCGCCTGCGCCCCGGTTATGCGCCGGCAGAGCCCTTGCGGTGGAACGTAGCTTCGCGCGCCCTGGGCTTTCGCCGCGCTGTTCGGGCGGCGTGCTGGTACCGGCGGGCGAAGCGCCTGGTAGCATAGACTCTCTCGAAAATGCCTGTCTGCCATTGGCGCTTCGCGCCTCGGCCCGGCTGCCGCGGAGTGCTTGATCGGCACGGCTAAAGCCATGCCCTGATACAAGGCCAAGAGCAATTCCTTGCGTACCGATACGCTCGGTTTCACGCGAGTTCCTCCGGAATGGAGGGTTTCATCACTACTGTGTCGCACACCCGTGCCCCTGGAGTCTCTACATTTTCGGCTGCATGGGGTAATGCTCTGGTTTGTATCAGGGCATGGCTTCAGCCGAACCGATGCGAAGGAAATAGGGCTTTAGCCCCTGTTTATGGCGCGACCTGCACGCAACGCTTTTCCGGACAGCATCCTGAGCTCGGCTCGTACGTTCTTCGCCACCACCAGGACCAGCCAAGGCCGCGCGTTGCTGCAGTCGGAACGGAATGCCACGTTGTTAATCGACGTGCTTCGCTCCTACGTAGTGGCCAGGAAATTCCGTCTCCACGACTTTGTTGTCATGCCGGACCATTTACATGTATTGTTGACCGTCGGGGGCGACATGACAGTGGAAAGGGCGATGCAGTTTATCAAGGGGGGATTCTCGTACCGCTTGAAGAAGGAATATGGCTATGTGGGAGAGGTTTGGCAACCCGGCTTCTCCGAGACGCGTGTGGTGGATCGGCCGAGCTTCCTGAAGCACCGGGAGTACATTGCGGGGAACCCGGTGAAGGCGGGGCTGGCCGATTCGCCCGAGGAATTCCCGTATTGTTTCACTTACCTAGCAAGGAGAAAGGCACCAGGGGCTAAAGCCGTGGATTGATTGCATTCTACGGCACGGCTAAAGCCATGCCCTGATACAAAGCATGGGGTTGGCATGAACGAGGGGCGGTGGAACTCTGAGGAAGCCCACCCGGAAATGTAGAAACTCCAGCGGCACCCTCGAAAACACACGAGTCGGATTCTGTAAGCCCTGTGTTTTCATTACAATCGTTGGCCAACAGCGGCGGCCAGGGAACACGACTAAAGGTCGTGCCCTGTTACAAGGCAATCGCTCCGAATTTCATCCTTGCGGATACAGGCTGCCTTCATAATGGGGCTGATACATACCACCCAACTTCGGAATTCAGGCTACTGACGTTCGCATATTATAGAGCCGAGTCAAACGGTTCGGCCCTCCGCTCGCTCACGCTCGCGGCTCGGTTCGAGGCGGCGCCGTATTATGCGAGCGTCTGTAGGTTGGCGCCGAGGTGAGCGATCCCTGGGCGACGGCGGCGGGTTACTGGTAGCGAAATGACAGAGACTCGGACGGATCGACTGTTCGCGGCGGCCAGCGCCGCCCTGGTATCGGTCTGCGCGCTGGCTACCGTCCCGGCGCTGGAAATGGGCGAATTCGACGAATGGCAGTATGCCTACGTCGCTCGAGTTCTCGCTCGCACCGGACACCTCTCGTACAGCGCCCGGCCCGAGCCCATGCTTGGCGTTCAGGCGTTCTTTGGGGCGGCGCTGATCAGGGTCTTCGGATTCTCCTTTACCATGTTGCGGCTCTCCACGCTGCCGTTTGCGGCTGGATGCGGCTACTTACTCTACCGGTTGGGGCGCAGCGCCGGTCTGACCCCATCCTTCGCCCTGTTCGGAGCCTGTTCCGTCACGCTGTCACCGCTGTTCATCCCGTTCGCCGCCTCGTTCATGACGGATGTTCCGGCGCTGTTCTTCTGGCTGGCTTGCGCATATTGCTGCGTGAGGGGGGCGCAGAGCGAGAGCTTCGCCCCGGGCCATTTGGTGGCTGGCAGGGGCGGCGGCGGCGGGCATCGCCGGGGGAACCGTGCG
This sequence comes from Terriglobia bacterium, assembly GCA_963783505.1. Taxonomy (GTDB): domain Bacteria; phylum Acidobacteriota; class Terriglobia; order Bryobacterales; family Bryobacteraceae; genus BOG-224. Next base: position 36,872 of record CAWAOP010000016.1, read on the forward strand.
CCAGCTCGTTTGGATCGCGCCGCTGCTGGCGCTTCCGGCCGTGGCGTGGATCAGGCGCAGGGAACGCAAGGTGGCGATCGCGGCGGGTCTGCTCTGGTCCGGTTCGCTGGCCGCCGTAGTTCTGTGCTTGCGTTGGTTCCTAAGCCAGCCCTTTGCGGATCGGCGCGCCTTTTCCTACGGGCCCATTGGAAGGATACTGGAGTACTTTCATTTGTGGAAGTACAGCGTGGAGGATCTGCTTTCGGGCGGCGTCGCCTGCCTGTTGCTGGCGTTGCCTATCCTGCTGCTTTATCTGGCGGATATCCGCAGGCGGTTTCACGCCCCCGGCGCTTTGGCGGCGGGCCTGGCCCTTCCGGGCCTTGCCGTATGGGCCCTGATATTCCGTTTGAAGATGGGGTTCCTGTTGGGCGACATACTGACCGAGTATGGCATTCTCGAACAAGGTGGAGAGGCTCTTGGATTAAGACCCGAAGTATTACCCGCCCCACTGCGAGGGCTGCTTGCCGTCCTTGTAGTCATGAGCGCAGGCGTGTTGGCGGCGGGACTGCTCGAGGACGCCAGGCGGCGCGCCCCGTCCGCAAAGGGAGATACGGCCGCGGACGGAAGCGCCGGGTCTTTGCGAATCTTCGTTTGGGTTCTGGTTCCATCTTGCGTAGTTTACGCCGTGGCGATTCTCTATCGCGGCGTCTTGAACGACCGCTATCTGCTTCCCCTGCTGCCTGCGTTAGCCGTACCGCTGCTGTGGCGATGCCAACGGATGGTCCGAAGGCGCCCGCCCGTGCTTGGATGGGTGGCGCTCGGCATATTCGCCTGTTACGGAATCGCAATCACCCACGACTTCCTGGCGGCCGGCCGCGCCCGGCTTCAGGCGGTGACGGCCTTGACCAGGGCCGGCGTCCCACGCACCAGAATCAGCGCGGGCTTGGAATTCGACAATTGGACCGAGCTCGAGCGTTTCGGCCGCTTCCATCTGTCTCGCGATCCGGACTTTCCGAAAGCGGATCGCCCGAAGCATCTGCAGGGCCCGGATTGGGAGTGGGAAGCGGTCCCGGGGATCGATCCGGCCTATTTTGTGACCTATTCGACTTTGCATGGGCTTCAGGACGCCGGCTTCCCACATGTTTGGTATCGGAGCTGGCTGCCGCCATTCCGGCAACAGGTGTTTACGCTGGCAGTGCCAGTGGGGTTCGGGAAGTAAATGCCGATACCGTGGCGCGGGCGTCCACGCCGGGGGCCCTCTGGCGCGGTCGAGAGTCGTCTCGACCTTCAGAAAGTCGGCCTGGCGGCCGACTCTGCAAGCCTGGCGGCCCGCGCCACGAAGCTCCGGAACTGTCCGCTAAGTGAACAGTAATGGGCTGAAGCCATGCCCAGATACAAAGCAGTTGCTAAACGGAACGTCATAAGTAATTGCGCCTCCGCTCCCTTACGGTCGCGGCTCGGTTCGCGGCCTCTCGCCGAGCCGCGACCGTAAGGGAGCGGAGGGTGGCGCATACAATAACGTCGCCCTGTTTAACGATGAGTTGGAACCGTTACTTGCAAACAGCCCCTTAGAATCTTGCGCGGCCCGACGAATCCGAATGGCTTGCGGGGCTGCACGCAGGCTTACGGCGGTCGGCGGATAGGCAAGTTTCACCGAGGCAGCGAGACAAAGGATGCAGAGAGATCGGCTTTACTCCCTTCTTAGCGCCGCACTGATTGCGGTCTGCGTGCTGGCCACCAGGCCCGTGCTTGAGATGGGCGAAATAGACGATTGGGCATACATGTTCGTCGCAAAGGGGCTGGCGCTCACTGGCCACATTGTTTACAACGGCGGGCGGGAACCCATGATCGGCGTTCAGGCCTATTGGGGCGCGCTGCTCATCCGCATCTTCGGTTTCTCGTTCACGCTCTTGCGTTTGTCAACCGTTCCCTTCGCCGCTGGATGCGGCTTCCTGTTATACCGTCTGGGGCGTTCCGCCGGCCTGAACCCATCCTTCGCGTTGTTCGGAACCGCTACCGTCACACTGTCTCCTCTGTTCATCCCGCTGGCGGCAACGTTCATGACGGACGTCCCGTCGCTTTTCTTTTGGCTGGCCTGCGTTTACTGCTCGCTGTGCGCCGCTCGGACTTCGAGCGCCGCCCGGGCGGTATGCTGGCTAGCGGCCGCGGCGGCGGCGGGCATCGCAGGGGGAACGGTGCGCCAAATCGTATGGATCGTGCCTTTGCTGGCGGTTCCCGCCGCGGCCTATATCAGGCGCAGGGAACGCCGGGTGGTCATCGCAGCCGGCTTGCTCTGGTGCGGCACGGTGGCGGCGGAGGCGCTGTGTCTGCGCTGGTTTCTAAGACAACCCTACATTGCGCAGGGCGGGTTCGTATCTCACGGACCGATCGGGTGGTTTCCCGAATGGCTCAAACTGTGGAAATACGTTGTGGAGGCGGTCCTCGCCGGAGGCGTCGCCTGCCTGATATTCGTATTGCCGGTCTTGACGCTTTTCCTGGCGGACTGGCGCAAGGGGCTCCGCGCACCCGTCACCCTGGCGATGGGACTGGCCATTCCGGGCGCGTGTATCTGGGCTTTGGTGTGGCGGCTGCAGCAGGGTCTTTTTGTGGGCGATATTGTCACGGTTTACGGCATCCTGGATCGGGAAATCGAGGCGATGGGACTCAAACCCGAAATCCTCCCGCCCGCGGTTTGTATGGCGCTCGCGCTCACCGTAACAATAAGTGCGGCCTTTACGCTGACGGGGCTGGCTGCATCCGGACGGCGCGGAGGAAACTGGTCGCCGGGTCCCGGTGATCCGGAGGATACTGGCCGGAGTTCCTTACGCCGCTTCGCTTTCGTGTTCGGTCCGTCGGTTGCGCTATACGCGGTGGCCGTTCTCTGCCGCGTCATTCTCTTCGACCGCTACCTGATCCCTTTGCTCGCATTTCTTGTCATTCCGATGCTGTGGCGCTACCAGCGAACCGGCCGGGGGAGCCCTTCCGCTCTGGGGTGGGCGGCGGTCGGCGCATTCGCCTTGTATGGTATTGCAACAACCCACGACTTCCTGGCGGCCGGGCGCGCCCGGCTACAGGCGGCGTCGGTGCTGACCGGGGCGGGAATACCGCGCACCCACATCACCGCGGGACTGGAATACGACGGGTGGACCCAGGTAGAGCTTTTCGGGCATGTGTACGTGCCTGGAGGCCCCGAGCAGGCCCCGCCGGAGCGAAAGTACCCGGTGGCGACTCCGTTCTGGGCCTGGTACGCTACTCCCGGGGTGACCCCAGAGTATTTCGTGACCTACACGCGCCTTGCCGGACTGCGGGATGGCCAGTTTCCGCCCATTCATTTCCGGGCTTGGCTACCGCCGTTCCATCGCGCGGTGTTCACGCAAACCGCGGACCCGATCACCGAATGATATCCAGGCAGTGGCTAAAGCCTTAGACTGCGGATGCTGCGGCACGGCTAAAGCCATGCCCTGATACAAGGCGGGCCTTCAAGTTCCACTTCTATGTCGCACACCCCGGAGAGCAGGTCACTCCACGAGATGTTTTGGGCGTCGACGGAGAGCCTGGCGCGCGAGGCCAGAAGGACATGGGAACTGCGCTATGCGGAATCTCTAGCCGCGCTTCGCGCTGACGCGCGCGACGAGGAAGCGCGTATCGGAGCGGCGCGCGCCCTCGGGAAAATGGGCCGCGACGAGGACGCTCTCGGAGTACTCCGGGATGGCGCGCTGCCCGGCGCGACACCCCGGCTGTACCGCGCGTATGTAAGCATCCTGGAGCACTGCAACCGCACTTGCGAGGCGATCGAGGCCGCCGGGGCCGGCGCTCGCCTCTTCCCGGACGACGTGTGGCTCCGTCTCAAGGAAGCGCTCCTGTTGCCCGTGGTTTACAGCTCGCCGGAGGAAATCGACCGCTACCGGGGCCGCTATGAAGAGGGGCTGGCGAGGCTGCGGCAGGAGATTCATCTCGATACCGGCAAAAGCCGGCGCCGGGCGCTCGCGGGCATTGGCGGCCACACCAATTTCTATCTCGGTTATCAGGCGCGGAACGACCGGGATCTGCAAGTTCAATACGGAACCCTTGTCCATCGCATCATGGCAGCCAGTTATCCCGATTGGGCAAGGCCACTGGCAAAGACGCCAACACCGGCAGGCGAACCCCTCCGCTTAGGGTACGTCTCCGCCCGTTTCTGCGACCGGACTACGACCCGATACTTTCTGGGCTGGCTCCGCGGGCATGACCGGGGACGCTTCGCCGTGCACGTCTGGCACGCCGGCGCCAAGACGGACCCCGTGACCGACGAGACACGCCGGGTCGCCCACCGGTTCCATCACCTTCCCGGCGGACTGGAAGAGATTTGCGCCGGCATTCGGGCGGCGGACCTCCACGTCCTCGTTTTTCTGGATGTCGGTCTGGATCCAATCATGACTCAACTGGCCGCGCTCCGTCTGGCTCCGGTGCAGTGCATGGCTTGGGATCAGCCTATTACGTCGGGCCTGCCCACCATGGACTATTTCCTTTCGAGCGATCTGGCCGAGCCGCCGGACGCCGAGCGGCACTACAGCGAACGGCTGGTCAGGCTCCCAGGAGTTGGAGTCGACTACCCGGACCCGGTTTTGCCGCTGCCGTTGCTTTCGCTCGCGCGCAGGGACTTCGGTCTCCGCGACGATGCAATCGTGTTCCTGTGCTGCCAGGCGGCGTACAAGTTCCTTCCGCAAAACGACGGCGTCCTGGTCGAGATCGCCAGGCGTCTGCCGCTGGCTCAGTTCGTTTTCACCGTGCAGAACGCCTTGGTCAAGGCGGACCTCCGGCGGCGATTGGAGCAGGCGTTCGCAGCCGCCGGTTTGAGAGCAGGCGACCGTTGCGTCATGCTGCCTCAACTCGACCGTCTCCGCTACTGGAACCTGCACCGCGTGGCGGATGTGTTTTTGGATACAATCGGCTGGTCCAGCGGAGCTTCGATCTTCGACGCGGTCGCCTGCCAGATTCCTGTTGTTACACTGCCTGGTGAGCTCATGCGGAGCCGTCAAGGGTGCGCGATTCTCACGCAGCTTGGGGTTCCGGAAACCATCGCGAAAAACCGGGAAGAATACGTAGATGCCGCCGTTGGGCTGGCGGGGGATGCAGGCCATCGTCTCGATATCAGGGAGAAAATGAGACGAAACAGACCGTTGTTGTTCGCGGATAAACGCCCCGCGGCGGCTCTGGAACAGTTCTTCGAATCTTCATGTTCAAGCGCCTGCGCCGGACAGCCGTCCACAAGCGGACGGGCGAGCGGTTAGTCCGGCTCGAAGCCACGACTCACGATGAAGACGCGGGTGAGTTTCAAAACGGACGCAATCTATTCACGGCCCGCGGCGGTTTGTCGCGTAATCAATTGATTCATAAACTAGTTACCAGTTCTGATCGAGCAGCGATCAGCGCCCGGCAGCGCCCTTGCTCCGGCTGGCCGAAGGTGATCGGCAGCCCCAAATAGTTGCGGCCGGGGCGGCGCAGTTCATGCCATGAGACTTGGTGTTCGTTCGGCTTCATTCAGAGCGGGACGGACTACGGATTCGTACTAAATCTCCCAATGTAGCGAAATAGTACTTTTTGCGGAGAGTATGGCTTGCACTAGGGCGAGTCACATGCGAATATCGAGAGGTACGGAGGACCAAAGAATGCGACGTTTACTGTTTCTGAGTCTGATTGTTCTAGCCGTGAGCGCGATTCCGACATACGCCAGTTCCCTCGGCATTTGCTATGGAATCGCCGGGAACCTGGTGCAGAACTGCGGGTTCGAAACCGGCCTGGAAGATTTTTCGAATTGGACCGTGCCAGGTCAATCGACGGGTATTACGGGTGTTGAGTGCCAAAACCCGCCTACTAGCATTGGCAGCCCGAACAGCGGCATGTGTGACGCCTATTCGGGAGATTACCAGGTAGACACCATCAGCCAGACGATTAGTGGCCTGAACATCGGCGACAACTACCAGTTGTCGGCTTATATAGCCGACGACCCCGACAACAGCTTCGGCGCCTCGACGTGGTCTGTCTCCTTCGGGGGGAACGTGATCGACTCGGGGGATGACTCGGGTTCAGGAGGCTACGCCTATACTCTAAAATCGTATATCGTCAATGCGGCGGCGACCTCGGCCACCATCCAGTTCGGGTTCGAGCAGCACACTGAGTACTATGACTTGGACGACGTATCGCTTGTGGATCTGGGCGCTCCGTCCGCCACTCCGGAACCCGCGGCGTATCTGCTGGTGAGCGGCGCTCTGCTCGGCTTCGGAATGTTTCGACGGAAGAAGCGTCAGGCGTAAGAGCCCGATCCCGGGGTTGCCCGGACTCTGGCTCGGCGGTTAGGTCGCGTTCTGGTCCTCCACAATGCGCCTGCCTGGAAGCCGGAGAACAGTTTGAAATCGCTTACAAAGGAGGAGCCCGATGGGCTCCTCCTTTTTTCCGTTGTGAGCCGCGTTCGGTGGGGTTCCAGCGGTTCTGTCGGGAACGAGCCCGCCGGAGTCCAGTGGGCGGTAATGCTATACCCCTACGCTGTCCGCTTGCTTTTCCCGCCGCACGGATTCAGGATCGGATCGTCCCTCCTTCAAGCTCCCCATGCTCAGACAGTGCGGGCCGTCCGTGCGCTCTAATTCAATCGAACTCGATCTGCTGATCGCGTGCGGAAGCCCGGCTCTCGATAATCGCCGCGCCCGATGCGCCGAATTAGCGGCTCTGCCTTTGAACTGGCCAGTGCTTTTCCATCTGGCGGATCATCAAGGACTGATCCCACTACTCGCGCGCGCACTGAGCGAAGCGATCCCTCCCGACAGCCCCATCCGAGCCGAACAGCGCGAGGTTCTGCACTCGATCCAGGAACTGTCGGCTTCAAAGGCCCTGCGAAGTCTGGCGATGGCCGGGGAAATCAAACGGATCTGCGCCAGGTTCGAGGGCGCCGGCCTCGCGCCGATCACGTTTAAAGGACCGACTCTTGCCCTTCTCGCTTATGGCGGGCTGGCTTTGCGCGACTCCACCGATGTCGATCTTTTCGTGCCGCGCTCCCAACTGACGGCAGCCATCGAGTTGTTCAAGGCGGACGGCTACGCGAAACGTGCCACGGCATGGGGCGAGGGATTCGCGGGGGAGTTCGAAATTGCCATGCAGCATCCGGCCCACGACTGGGCGCTCGACCTTCACTGGCAGCTTATGCCCCCTTACTTCCTGAGAATGGCGCCAGCGCGAGTAGCGGAGCGCTCCATCCGGGTGCGCACGGGGGGCTACGGAGTCCGCACGTTACGAACGGAAGACCACCTTCTTTTCCTGGCCATTCACGCCGCTCGGGAGGGGTGGGGCATGGTCCGCTTTGCGTGCGACATTGCGGGCCTGATAGCGCGCTGCCCGATAGACTGGGATGACCTCGATCGCGAATCCGTCCGGGCGGGCTGCCGTCGCGCTGTCGGAGTGGCGCTGCTTCTGGCGAACGAACTCTGCCATGCGCCGGTTCCGCGGGAGGCGTTGGAACGCCAGCGCCGCGACCCGGCCGTGGAGCGGGCGGCTGCCGAGGCGCGCTCGCGCATCGGCAGCGACGTGCATGGACCGGAAGGCGAACGGACCGGAGCGAGTTTTCACTTGCGCATTATGGAACGGGCGCGGGACCGGGCCCGCTATCTCTGGCGCCGGGCCGTGCAGCCCAATCATCTCGACGCGGAGTGGGTGAAACTGCCTGACCGCTTCTGGCCCGCATACTACGCGCTTCGGCCGGTGCGCGTGGCAGGCCGCGCGCTGGGGCTATGGGGGGACGATGAACGAAGGATCCGCACAACGTAGTCCCGGCGCCGGGTCGCGCCTGACCAGGCAGGGGCGGTTGTGGACGGGGCTAGCTCTCCTTGTTGCGCTTACGGCCTTCGTTTCGACGGACCGCCGGTTTTCCATCCTTGAAGACGAAACCGAGGCCGTACACGCCTCGCGGGCGCCCGTCGTTGAGATCGTCCGGCCATTTCTGTTCGGGGAAGGCGTGCACCAACATCCGCCCCTTCCCGAAATTCTCTTCCATGGGTGGCTGGCCTTCGGCGGGGTCTCGCAATGGTCGCTCCGGCTGCCATCGGTTGCCTGCTATCTGCTCGGATTATTGATTCTGGCGCTGGCCGCAAGGAGATTGGCAGGCGCTGCCGCGTATTCCGCGACGCTGTGGGCCGGGCTGTTTTGGCCTTTTGGTTTTCATTTCGGGCGGCTGGTGGGGTGGTACTCGTTATGTTTTTTGTTGGTTGCCGCTCTAACGCTGGCGTATCTGCGGTACCTGGAGCGGCCAAACATCGGGCGGCTGGCGGCGTTCGGGGGCGTGGCCCTGTGTCTGGTCTACTCGAACTACTTCGGCTGGGTCATCCTCGGCTGCCTGTGCGTTGACGCGATTATCGCCGGTCATGGGAAACGGTTTGCGATCGCTGCCGGCGCGCTCCTCGTGGCGTACATGCCCACATGGCGGGCTTTCCTGGCTCAAGTATCCGAAGCCTCCGATCCGCAGGGGGGGCTTCCGTTGCTCTCCAAGCTCTTGAACGGCGGCTACAACATCTATTCGATTTTCCTGAGCGAATCGATCGCTCCCTGGTACTGGTGGTTCAGCGTTCCAGCCGCGCTATGTATCGGCGTTGGCGTAATACTGGCAGCCATGCACCCGGCCTCCCGAAAGTGGCTGGCATACTTCGCCGTGATTTTCGGGGGCTTGGCAGCGCTAGGAGCCGTCAATACAAAGAGGCTGCTTTTCATCTCGCCGTGGCTCCTGCTGGCCTTTGCGCTTGCGCTGGCAGGGTTGCCTACGAAGAGGGCTCGGCTTTGGCTTCTTGTTGTTTCGATCGTCTTCGCCGGCATGGGCTGGATGGGCACGGTCACGCGACGGTATTATGCGGCGGCGCACTTCATCGAACCCTGGGCCGAGATAGCCGACCGGGCGGCCGCCTCGCTCGGAGCGGGAGCATTCGTGGCCAGCAATAGCCCTTCTTTCATGTTCGACCTGCAACTCTCGCTGGCGAGGGCGGGGCTTCGCGCCACGTTCGGCCGCACTCGCTCCGGTCGAGGACCATAGGGTGGTCTGGATCAGCGAGGCAGGGCCGGAGATTTTCGCGAATCGGCCCGCGGTGTTGGTTGTTCGCGGTACGGGTATTGGGTCGGATGACGACGTGGAAGGCGCCGCGCGGTGGCTGGGCAGCCATTGCGTCTCGGAATCCGTAGAGAATCTATTGCCGGATTCCGCGTTGGGATTGAAGACCCGGTTTTTCCACTCAATGGTATCCCGTCAGGCATTTCGAATCTCAGTGTGGACCTATGACTGTTCCGAATCCTCGTCGGCGTCTTCTCGGCCCCTACGCTAGGCAAACCGGGTTCGGTGGCCGCTTGGCGGCCGCCGGGCGCGGACCGGTGCTGTGGGGCCTCGGATGATCTGGGCGTTCTTCCATTACGTTCTGGCCGAGTTCGCGCTCCCCTCCGGGATAGGAGTCCTTTTGCTGACGGCCTCGGTCATTACGCGGCGAAAGATTCTCGGGATCGCGGCGCTGATTCTTCTCTCGGCTTTCTCCATGCGCGTGGTTGGCTGGCCGCTCGCGCATAGCCTGGAGGTCCGCACTCGTCCGATTGCCGTCGAGGATTGCCCCTTCGCGGACGTGGTCTTTCCTCTGGGCGGCATCTTAGCGCCGCCGAAGAATCCCGACGGCCCCGTTGAATTCGGCCTGGGAGGGCCGCGTTTCGAGCGCGCAATCGAGTTGTTCTCGGCCGGCCGTGCGCGAGCGATCCTGTTTAGCGGGGCCCGGACGCCGCCGGGATCTACGAGCGAAGGCGAACTCTTGCGCCGCGAAGCCATCAGGCGGGGAGTACCGGCCGATGCGATTACGGTTACCGGCGAAGCCCCCAACACGGAGGCCGAAGCCGAGGCCTATCGCGAACTGGCGCGCCGCCGCAACTGGAAGAGTCTGTCTGCTGGTGACGTCGGCTTTCCATATGTGGCGCGCCGCACATCTTTTCCGCCGAATCGGCGTAGACGTGGTTCCGGTCCCGGTTGGCTTCACCCCGAAACCGCAGTTCTTTCCGCCGACGCTGGACGCATGGATGCCGGAACCCGATAATCTGGTGAACGCCGACCACTGGATCAAGGAATATGAGGGCATGATATTCTACACTGTCGTACGGCGATGAGGTTCCCAGGATGAAGATTTGGCCAGCGCTGCTATCCGTTGCCGTCGCGGCGGGGGCGGCCATCGCTATTCAGTCGCTTCCGGCCGAGAATACTCCGGAGGCGGCCGCGCGCGCACTGTCGGAACAATTGCGGCCCGACACCGCGAAGGTTGCCGGTCTCTACACTCAGGCGCTGCTTCGCGATAGCGCCAACCCGTTCCGCTGGGCGGACCTGGGGGACGCACTGGCGGCCAATCACCAGCTCCCGGAAGCCCGGACGTGCTTCCGCCGCGCTCTGGAGTTGAACCGCCGCTTGCCTCAAATCTGGCTGCGCGACGCCAATTTTCACTTCATGCAAGGGGAAGTGGACGAAGCGGTGGGGTCCGCCGTCCTGGTCCTGAAGACGGTACCCGATTACGACGGAGTCCTCTTCAACTATTTCGACCTGCTGGTGGGCAACACCGACCGCGTACTGAATCGCATCGGCGATAACCGGCGGGCGGCGGTGGCTTACGTCGACCATTTGATTGATACTTCCCAAACCGACGCGGCGATCGCCGCCTGGCGAAGGGTGTTCCGGAGCGGGTGGATCGACCAGCGCACCGTAGGGTCCTATGTGGATTTACTGCTGCGGCAGCGGCGCTACGAGGCGGCGGCTAATGACTGGGCCGCCTTCACGCACCGGCGCGAAGACGATCCCAACGCCGTCTTCAACGGGAGCTTCGAGGAAGATCCCTTTGGATCGGCGTTGGATTGGCGTATCAGCAAGTCGGCCGATTTCGACACCGAGATCGAAAGCGACGCCGCGCATGACGGAAAGCGCGCGCTGCATATCGTTTTCTCGGGTAAGGCGAATGTCGCGTACGCGCACGTCTCGGAAGAGGTTATCGTCAGGCCGGGTCGATACCGGTTCTCGGCGTGGGTGCGGGCCGAAAAGATCACAACCAACGAAGGACCGAGATTGGAAGTGTGCGACCCGCAGAATTTGAGCCGGCTGGACGTCAAGACGGGGCCATATTTGGGGTCGTTTGGCTGGACGCACGTAGATCAGGAATTTACCTTACCCCCGGATGTGAATATGGTCGAGATCCGGGTTCTCAGAACGCCTTCGGGGAAGTTCGATAATAAAATCGACGGCGAGTTCTGGCTGGATTCCGTCGAACTGGTGCGCGAGTAGTGTTTTTTCACCCCCACAGCGGTGTGGATAGTACTGAAATGACGATTCTTGCCTCGCTTTTCGCTTGACTTACCGAAAGGCCCTATTGGCCGACAGCGAAGCTGGTACTTTTCCATACTCAAGGGCCTGCGGATAGTACTGAAGGGCCACTTCGGAACATGATTTACATTTGACTCAGCGGGGGGTATAGCCTATGCTAAATAACGAGCGTGGAGGTGACATTTGAAAGCTGCCGTTCTGGGATTACTCGTGTTGGCTGTTGTGGCGTTCGCCGCCGAACCAGTGGCGACCGTAAGTAGTGGGTCCGATTTTACGCTGCGTGGCGCGAAGATTGAGACCGCTGGAGTACCGTCGTGGCCGCTTCTCGCAGGTGACAGTATTGCCGCGGGGACTGCCCCGATTCGAATTCGTTTTCAGGATGGTTCGGTTGCTACGTTGAGTCCGGATTCAAGCGCCAAAGTGGAACAGAGCGATTCCGGGCTGCTGCTGAGGTTGCTGGATGGCGCCATGCAGTTCACGGGCGCGTCCAATTCGACCTTGAGCGTGTTTTCGGGCCAGACCGCGGTCACGACTGCCGCGAACGTTCAGACGTCGGTGACAGCCGGATCGGGCCCATCGGCCGGAAGCCGCGGGACCATATCGAATCTTGCCCCGTCCGGTCTCGGTAGTATTATTGCGCCGAATCCGATCAATCTGAGCCGTAAGTAGGCAAGAAGGACGAATAGCGAGGAGTGGAGTAAAACAATGAAGAAATCACTGATTGCGGTGCTCGCGTTGGGGCTTTTCGCAGCCATGGCTCAGGCCCAGTTTCTGACCAACCCGGTTCCACTGGGTTCCGATCCGACTAACAGCCTTGCGGCCCTGGAGCAGGGCGGCGCTCAGGTCAATGGCGGACTTTTTACAACCGGTCCGAGTGGCCTCCAGATCTCCGATTTCGAGGCGTGGCTGGTCGATCAGGGCGATGGCACCGTCACCCAGTCCGGCTCGGGTCCATCGCAGCCCGCAGGGGCGGGGGGGCCTTCCCTCGGCCTTTTACTGGCGGATCTCGGCCCGGGGGCGGTGAACGCGGGTTCGGCGACTTGGCAGGATACGGGGTGGAGCGTGGCCTACACTCCATTCCAGTATTCAGACGGTACGAATTATTACTCCACGACCTTTAGCGCCGGCAACTATCTGCCGATGTATGCGATGGAGTGGTCCGCCGGCGACGGCAGCAGCATTAACCTGACGGGCGGCGATATGTACGCTTGGGCCGTAACGGGTTTGAATGGCGTGGGGGTGGCTGGGGCGCTTTTGTTGGACAGCCAGTCCGCATGCCTGGGCGGGCCCTACGGAAGCCCCGACCTCTGCAATCCTGGCGGATATGGCAATGCGCTCGACTGGACGGGCGTAGAGGCCGGCCTCGGCCTGGCCGGTGGCTACGTTACGGTCAACGGCGCTAACGTCGATACGAATTTTGGCCTGACCCCCGAACCGGGCACGTGGCTGTTGATCGCCGCAGGCGCCGGCGTGCTGGCAATCGCCCGCCGCAGGAAGATATAGTTTTTCCACGCTCGAAGTTCTCCAGGCCTCTGGCTTCCGCCAGAGGCCTTTTTCATTTATCATGCCCTCATGAACGTTTTCGCTTTGGTTGCGCTGGGGCTCACTCTGGGCTATGCGTGTATTCAGCGTGCGGCCGTCGAGCCGGCGGATTGGAATCCGTGCTTAATCGCCATTGGCATCATTGGCGCGGCGTACTTCCTGGCCGTGCGGAGGAAGGGCGCGCCGGCTCTTGACCGCGTCGTAGGCCTCTCGGGCTGCGCCGTGCTGGCGGTGGCCGCGGTTCAGTTGCTGCCGCTGCCGGCAGGGCTGGTAGGCGCGATCTCGCCCGCCCGCTGGCAAGCCATGCACGCGACTGAGGCAGTAGCCGGGCCGGCGCCAAGCTGGCTGCCGCTGACCATCGAGCCATACGTCTCGGCGCAGTGGCTGCTCACCCTTGCCGGCTTGTTCGTCGTGTTTCTCCTGGCGAGAGAGGTCTCCGCGCGGCTCCCGAATCGCCCGTGGGCAGCGGTGTGGCCGTTGTTGATCGTGGTTGGGCTGGAGGCCGCGTTGGGTTTCTACCAGTCGTATTCCGGCGCGACGCAAGAGGCTACGGGCACGTACAACAGCCGGGACCACTACGCCGGTCTGTTGGAAATGACTTTGCCTTTCGCGGCGATGTACGCGATGACGATTTTTCGGCGTGGGCGGCGGAAGCATGAATGGTCGGCCCGGTATGCCATCGCGGGATGCGCCATGCTGGTGGTTTGCGCGGTCTTCCTGGTCGCCGTGATTTTCTCGCTCTCCCGCATGGGGTTCTTCTGCTCGCTTGGGGCGCTCTTTGTGTGCGCGGTTCTGACGCTTTCGGTGCGGGCCTGGCGTATCCAACCCTCTGGGCGCCCGCCGTTGCTGCGACGGTTGCTGCCCATCGGTCTGGTTGCGGTAGTGACTCTTGTCGGATTCGTGCTGCTGCCCACAGATCCGTTGATCGCCCGATTCTCCGATCTCGCTTCGGGCGACGAGCTGACTGCCGACACGCGCGCGCAACTATGGCGCGACACGGCGCCGCTCATCCGCGACTACGCGGCTGCCGGATGCGGCCTGGGGACGTATGAGTCGTGCTTCCTGAAGTACAAGACCGTGGCTCCCATGAATACGGCGGATTTTGCCCACAACGATTACTTGCAGGTTCTCGCGGAGATGGGCGTTCTGGGCTTCGCCGCCGGCCTTGTATTTGTCTTCCGAATACTGGCGGGATCGGGGCATAGCGTCGTGTACGCGCAGACCGTAGACGGGAGATATCGCGCTATTGCGTGCGTGGCCAGCTTTACGGCCATTCTGTTGCACAGCTTCGTGGACTTTAACATGTACATCCAGGCGAATGCCATGCTGTTCGCGTGGATCGCCGGCATAGCCGCGTCCGATCTCGGCGCCCCGAAGGTTGCGGACGATGCCGAAGCCAGCGGCGTTCACCGCACTCTGACGCCGGAGTTCGCGAGCTGAGCGTTAGTGCGAAACCATGGGAATGGACGCCGTAAGGGTGATGCAGCCCGCCGCGCAATCCAAGACGGAATATGCCGATTGAACTGACATCCAAGCGCATTCTTGTAACCGGCGGAGGGGGATTCCTGGGATCGCATTTGGTTGAACCGGCTGCGAGCCATGGGCTGCCAGTCCGTTGCCGTCCCGAGGCTGGAGCAGACCGACCTCACACGGGAAGCGGCGGTCGAGGCCCTATTTGAGAGCTTTCGGCCGGAGGTGGTCATCCACGCCGCGGCAAAGGTGGGGGGAATCGGGGCAAACCGCGACAACCCCGGGCGCTTCTTTTACGACAACGCGATCATGGGCCTGCACGTCATCGAGGCGTGCCGGAAGTTCGGGGTCGAGAAGACGGTCGTCCTGGGCACGATCTGCGCGTACCCGAAATACACGCCGGCGCCGTTTCGGGAGGAGTCGCTTTGGGACGGCTATCCGGAGGAGACCAACGCTCCCTACGGGATCGCCAAGAAGGCCCTGCTGGTGCAGTGCCAGGGCTACCGTCAACAGTACGGCATGAACGCCGTATTTATGCTGCCGGTGAATCTATACGGGCCGCGCGATAATTTCGATCTGGCCTCGTCGCACGTGATTCCGGCGCTGATCCGCAAGTGCGTGGAGGCGGTTGCGGCCGGCCGGCCTTCCATCACGCTCTGGGGCGATGGCTCGCCCACGCGCGAGTTCCTTTACGTGGAGGATGCGGCGGAAGCCATCGTCCTGGCAGCCGAGCGTTACGACGGCGCCGAACCCGTGAACCTCGGAACCGGAGCGGAGATCTCCATTCGCGATCTGGCGGTAAAAATCGCGGCGCTGTGCGGGTTTACCGGGCGGCTGGAATGGGATGCCTCCCTACCGAACGGGCAGCCGCGCCGTTGCCTGGATACCAGCCGCGCCGAGCGCGAATTCGGTTTTCGAGCGCGGACGAATCTGGACGATGGACTGCGCGCCACGGTGGATTGGTACCGCGCCTCGCGGGCGTAAGCGGCCAATGCCGCTTGACCTGAATTCCGAAGTTCGGATGCCTCGTAACAGGGCTCGCCTTGAGGCGAGCCGATAGGGCCACCCCATCGAACGGGTTTAGCCGCTGCCGGCCTCTCCAGGGGCTAAAGCCCAGAGCTCTCATTCAATCGTACGGCACGCCTCAAGGCGTGCCCTGTTACAAATCCTTGCGATGCTCCGAGTTCACTTTGGCGATCAAGCTCAGCCGATCCCAACTTCGGTTTTCAGGCTTAAGTACCGGGTTTTCTCCTGTGTTGCCGATTCCAGGAATCTCGGCACGAATGCCGAGACGGCAGCCATAAATGGCCGCGCCACCGGTGTGGCGCAAGTATTCGGCTTGCCGCGCCGAGAGTCGTCTGGGCGTTTGGGCCTCGAATCTTGCAGTTTTGGAATGTGGCTCTTATTTGAGTGGCATTGGGCGTACGCGCCCGTTGCTTTCCGCGAATGGCTTCGAAGATTAAAAGCTACGCGTTCAGCGCGCTATTGATCCGCTCGATGGCTTCGTCGATTTCGGCCGTGCTCTTGAAACCGATGGTGACCGCGTCCACGGCGCCGAGCTTGAAGACGTAGTCCAGGGACTTCTGACGCTGCGCGGGGTTCGTGAACTGGCCCTCTCCCATCAGTTTCATGCCCAGAACGCCCGTACCTTGCGCGTGGATCTTCCTGGCGTGCTCGGAGACCGCCGCGACATCGCCCAACTCGGCCGTGTCCTGCTGCTGGTTGGCGGTATCCATGCGGTTGCCGGCGTGATTGATGCGGATGAGCGAAACATCCAGCCACGTGTAGCCCGGCGCCTGCGAGAGCGGCCCCAGCCCATGGAATGACGCGCCGTGAGCCAGGATGGACTTCTTCGATTTGGCTTCGTCCATGCCGTCCTGCAGTCCCTTCGTGTCGGCGCGCCAGGCCGGGCTGGTCATGTAGTGCATCAGCGCGATGTCGAAGTACTCCTGGTTCATGACGGTGCGGGCTCTATCGATGCGGGTCGCCAGATCCGGTCCGCCGCGGGCGCCGTAGGATCCGAACTTCGTCATCAGCCGGTACGAATCGCGCGGAAGGCCTTTCAATGCGTTGCCGAGCAAGGGGGGAGTCTGATATCCCTCCGCGGTTTCAAAGAAGCGAATGCCCTTGTCGTAGGCGTAGCGGACGATCCGGGTGAATCCATCCTGGCCGAGCTCCGCCTGGGTGCGGCCGCTAAACGTGCCCGTGCCGAACGCCAGGCGCGTGACCTCGATGCCCGATTTGCCCAGCGTCACCAAATCGGTCGCCGATCGTTTTTGCGCCCATGCAGGCTTGACGCCCGCCGCGCCCGCCAGCGCCACCGTTCCCAACCCCGCCTGCAAGAAGCCCCGTCTAGTAAGGCGATCCATGCGTCCCTCCGAGATCACATTACCACGCCGGATGGCGCCTCTGGAGGCGGGCGCGCGCAAGGCGGTTCCGCGGGGATGCGCGGCGCTACAATCGAATGCCATGAGGAAGGCAATCTTAGTTTGCGCTATCGTGTTGCCGGCGTTCGCCCAATACTCGGCCCGACGGGAGGGCGACGCCGTCAGGCTGGAGGACGGCCGAACGCAGACGGTGGTTTCCCTCAATCCCTCGCGAGGCAACAATGGCGCATCGATGAAGGTCAAGGGAAAGGACGTGCTGTCCGCGGGCGCCGGAATGTCTGGCATTCCGTTCCTTGCCCCGTGGGCCAATCGCCTGGACGAAACCGCGTTCTACGCCAACGGGAAGAAATACCCCTTCAATCTCGGCTTAGGCAACGTGCGCGGACCGATCCCCATACACGGGCTGCTGCAAAACGCCTCGCAGTGGGAGGTGGTGGAAGTGAAGGCCGATCAGTCCGCCGCCTGGGTCACCAGCCGGCTCGACTTCTACAAGTACCCGGATTGGATGGCTCAGTTCCCCTTCGCGCACACCATCGAGATGACTCACCGTCTCAAAGACGGCGTCCTGGAAGTGATCGTCAAGCTGGACAACTTAAGCACGGCGCCGATGCCGGTGGCTATCGGTTTTCATCCGTTCTTCCAGGTAACGGACGCGCCGCGCGACGCTTGGACGTTCGGGATCGGCGCACGAACCCATTGGATACAGAACTCGCTGATCCCTACGGGCGAAACCGAGCCGATCTCGAAGTTCCTGCCCGACAATCCGGGCGGTTCGCTCAAGGGCAAGAAACTGGACGACCTGTTCAGCGACCTGATTCGCGACGCCGCTGGAAAAGCGACCATGTGGCTCGAAGGGAAGAGCGAGCGCGTGGAAGTCTCGTTCGGCCCGAATTATAAGGCCGCCGTGGTATGGTTTCCAGCCGGAGCGGCTCAGAATTTCATCTGCTTCGAGCCGATGGCGGGCGTCAGCGACGGGCTGAATCTGGCGCAGAAAGGCCTCTACAAGGAACTGCAGAGCATTCCTCCGGGTCAGTCCTGGCAGGAGAGCTTTTGGATTAAACCTGTGGGATTCTAGTACGGAGAAGATACTCTGCGCCGGACGACGATCCGGCTGCGAATTGGAGGGGGAGACATCGATGAAACTGAATCCGCAACTTGCGTTCAACGGTCAATGCGAAGAGGCGTTCCGCTTCTACGAGCGGGCGCTGGGAGGCCGAATCGTCCACCAGTCGCGTTATGCCGACACGCCCATGGCGAGTCAGGTGTCCGAGGAGTGGCGCAACAAGATCATTCACGCGTCGCTTGAGATCGGCGATCAAACCGTCTATGGTTGCGATCCGCCGCCGGATCGTTACCGCCGGCCTGAAGGATTCGACATGGCGATTGATACAGCCGACGCGGCCGAGGCGGACCGCATCTTCGCGGCGCTCTCCGAGAACGCTACCATTACCATGCCCGTCCAGGAGACATTCTGGGCCTTGCGGTTCGGCATGTTTACCGACCAGTTCGGCATTCCGTGGATGATCAACTGCGGGAAGGCGATGTAATTGCGGGCGCCCGGCCGGGCTGGGGCGGCGGAATCGGATCGATCCTAATTTGAGGTGAGTAGATGATTTACAGCAGACGCGAGATAGGGAAGATCGCCATCGCCGCCCTGCCGGCGGCCCGGCTGTTCGCGGCGCCGAATTCCAAGTGGGGCGGCGTGCATGTCGGCATCAACGCGCCGTATAGTTACGGCAACAACTACCTGAGCGCCGATGAAACGCTGAGCAATACCGTTAAGCTCGACCTCAGCTTCGTGGAACTGCGAACCCAGCCGATTGAGCAGGCCATGGGTTCGCCGGAGAAACCGCCGGCGCCGGCCGGTCGAGGCCGGGGCGCGCCGACACCCGAACAGCTTGCCGCTACGAAGGCCGCCGCCGAGGACTTGCACAAGTGGCGGCTTTCACGAACCAAGGCGCAATTCAAAGCGGCCCGCAAGAAATTCAACGACGCGGGAGTGGCCATCGAGATCGTCAAGGTCGACTGGATCCAAAACGCCACCGACGATGAGGTGGAATACTGCTTCGCCTTGGCCAAGGCCGTCGGCGCGCGCGCCATTTCCTGCGAGATTCCGGTGAGCCGGACGAAGTGGCTGGGAGCGTTCGCCGACAAGCATAAGATGATGGTCGCTTACCATGGCCACACCGACATCACCAACCCGGAGGCCTTCGGCAAGCCGGAGAGCTGGGAAAAGTCGATGAGCTATGCGAAGTACAACGGCATCAACTTGGATATCGGGCACTTCGTCGCGGGCAATAGCATCTCCCCGATTCCGTTTCTCACCAAGTATCACGACCGCATCACGCACATCCACGTGAAGGACCGCAAGACGCAAAACGGTCCGAACGTGCCGTTCGGGCAAGGCGACACGCCGATCAAGGAAGCGCTCCAACTCATCAAGCGAAACAAGTGGAAGATCCAGGCGACCATCGAATTCGAGTACCCCGTTCCGCAGGGCTCGGACCGCATGACGGAAATCGCCAAGTGCGTGGCGTACTGCAAGGCCGCGCTGGCTTAGTCCGAATCCCGAAGTTGGGGAAGGCTTTGTATCAGGGCATGCCTTTAGGCGTGCCGTACAAGGCTAACCAACAGAACGGCTTTAGCCGCCGCTTCAGAGTCAGGGGCTAAAGCCCTCACCGTGTTACGTTGAGCGGCACGACTCAAGTCGTGCCCTGATACAAGGCCAAACAGGACTTGCCACCGTTTAGCGGAGTCGTCTCGGGCGACCGCCGTGAGAATTGCGGGTTAGCGGATCACGTCCAGGTCTTTGCCGTAGACGACCTCGCCTTGGAAGTTCTGGCGGATTTCGCCGACCACTTCCTCCGGCGGTTGGCCCATGGGCAGTTCGTGGTAGAGGACTAGCTTGCCCGGTTGAATGCGCGCCGCCAGTTTACCTAAATCCACCGCGGAAGTGTGAAATGCCGAATGATAGCGTTGCCACTCGGGCGTGCGCGCTTCCAGCCCCTTCTGGGAATAGAACTCGTGAACCAGAATGTCGCAGCCTTTGGCGGCAGCCACGAGTTGCTCGCTCGGCGTCGTGTCGCCGGAGATCACAATCGACTTTCCCGCCGTATCGAGGCGATAGCCGAAGGCGTACTTCCACGAGCCATGAGTCACGGCGAACGCCGTCACGCGCGTGGTTGGATCGCGATAGATCTCTCCCGGCTTGATCTCATGCGTGCGGACAACGTAAGCCTCTTTCACCGCCGGCTCCAAGCCGTGTGTGCGTATCTCAATGTCCTCATGCCAGGCTTTCATGATGTGATCCGTCATGGCCTTCAGGCCGGGCGGCCCGTACAGTTCCAGCGCCTGCCGGCGGCCCGTTACAGCGGGCGTGAAGATCAGGTCAGGCAGGCCGACGGTGTGATCCGAGTGCAGGTGCGTGATGAAAACGCGCGTGAGTTGATCCATCCGAATGCCGGCTTGCGCGGCGCGCCGAACGACGCCCGGCCCGGCGTCCACGATGTATACATTTGGCCCGGAGACGATCGCGACCGCCGGCCCGCTATGATCGGGTTCGGGATTCGGCGTACCGGTTCCAAGCAGGATCACGCGCGCGTCCTGCGCCATGGCTGCTGCGAAGGCGAGCGCGAGAAGCAGCGAGAGCCGCGTGAGAGTCGCAAACAGGCGTACTCCGGCGTTCGAAGGGCACGGGCGCTTTGGCAAGCGCCTCGCCGCCTGACAGGCGGCGGCAGACCTGAATGTCCGCCCCACGTCTACACCCCGTGGCGCGATCGCCGCATCAGTTCGTCCAGCGTCTGATTCGTCGCAGGCCGGTGTCCCTTGAGCGGCTGGATGCGTTCATGGACAGCGTCCACCAGCCAGGCCGGCTGGGGGAAGAACAGCGATTCCAGTTCGGCCGCGGGAGTGATCCAGTTTCGCGAACCGATCACGACCGGCGGCGCGTCCAGGTAGTCGAAACAAAGCTCGGTGAGCGTCGCGGCTACGGTCTGCATCACGGAGCCGCGCTCAACCTCGTCAGAAACCAGCAGCGCTTTTCCCGTCTTGCGCAGAGACTCGGCCAGCGGTTCATAGTCCAGCGGAACGGCCGAACGGAGATCGATAATCTCGGCCGACAGGCCGTAGCGTTCCTGCAAGATATTCGCCGCTTCGATAGCGGGGTACAGCGCCGGTCCCAGAGTGACGATCGTCAAGTCGCGTCCCGCGCGTTTCACCGACGGTTGCGATAGGTCGATTTCGTAATAGCCCTCCGGAACGCCTGTTTCGACGAACAGCTCCCCCATGTCGTAAATCTTCTGGCTCTCGAAAAAAACAACGGGGTCCGTCCCCGCGAGCGCCGCGTTCATCATGCCCTTGGCGTCGTACGGTGTCACGGGATAAACCACCTTCAGCCCCGGAATATGATGCGCGATCGCCGTAAAATCCTGCGAGTGCTGCGCGCCATACTTGGAGCCTACCGAAATGCGCAGCACTACGGGCATTCTCAGTTGCCCCGCCGACATGGCCTGCCACTTGGCAAGCTGATTGAAAATCTCGTCGCCCGCCCGGCCCATGAAATCCGCGTACATGATCTCCGCCACCGCGCGCCCGCCCTCCAGCGCGTAGCCTACGGCCGCGCCGGCGATAGCGGCCTCGGAGATCGGCGCGTTGAACAGGCGATGATACGGCAACAGCTCCGTCAAACCGCGGTAGACCGCGAACGCGCCGCCCCAATCGCGATTCTCCTCGCCGAAGGCGATCATGGTCGGGTCGATGGCGAAGCGGTAGACCATAGCCTCGAAGATGGCGTCCCGGATGTTGAACGCCTTAACCCGTGGAACCGGATTGCCTTCGAATGTGGGCGTGCGGATTCTCCCTTGAATCCGCTTCACGCGCGGGTTTTCCGAGAGCGGCTGGAGCATCTCCGGTTCGCGTTGGTCGAACCGTTCCACGCGCTCGTTGGTGAACATCACCGATTCAATCAGTTCCGACTCCGGCCCGACTCTTGGGCTGATTTCCAAGTCCGCCGCCAGCCGGAACATTTCGAAGACGGCCTGTTGCACACGGGCCCGCTCGGAATCCAGCGCATCCGCCGAGACCGCCCCGCCGGCAACCAGCTTCTCCCGGAACGCCTGAATGGAATCGGCCCGCTGCCACAGGTCGAGTTCTTCCTTGGACCGGTAGCTCGATGCGTCGGAAGGCGAATGCCCGCTGATACGGTACGTTACCGTGTCGAGAAGAGCCGGGCCCCGGCCCTCGGCGATGATTTGCTTCTTGCGGCGAAACGCGTCGATCACCGGCAGCGGGTCGTAGCCGTTCACGCGCTCCGCGTGCATCTGCTCCGGGTTTACGCCCGCGCCAATCCGGGCAATAAACTGCACGCCCATGGTCTCGCCGAGCGTCTGCCCGCCCATGCCGTAAAAATTGTTCATGCAGTTGAAGACGATGGGCAACCCGCCGCCCAGCGACCGGTCCCACAAGGAGCGGAACTGGTCCATGGCGGCGAAGGTGATGCCTTCCCACACCGGCCCGCATCCAAACGAGGCGTCGCCGATGTTGCACACCACGATGCCGGGCTTGCGGTTCACGCGCTTGTAGAGCGCGGCGCCCGGCGCGATGGAACCCGATCCGCCGACGATCGCGTTGTTGGGATAAATCCCGAACGGCGTGAAGAACGCGTGCATCGAACCGCCCAGCCCGCGGTTCAGGCCGGTCTCGCGGGCGAAGATCTCGCTGTACGCTCCGTAAACGAAAAATCGAAAAGCCAGATCCTGTGACATCGGCGCTAGCGCCCTTTTCCACCGGCCGCAGTATCGCGCCGCCGCGATACGTCCGCATGATCTCCGCGAGCCGCCCGGTGCCAACTGGCGTATTGCGGAGAAACGCCTTCGCCAGAATCTCGCCGTGGCTGCGGTGCGATCCGAAGATATGGTCTTCGGGAGTGAGAGCGAATGCCATGCCGACCGCGGCGGCTTCCTGGCCAATGGAAAGATGGGCCGGCCCGGCATGATGGTACGCGAAGCCTCGGTATGCGCCCCTGAGCTTGGTTTCGTTGAGGATGGTTTCGAATTCGCGGATGGCGCACATATCGCGCCAGATGCACAGGAAGTCATCCGAAGAGAAAAGCTTCAACTCTTCGGAGACCGTCTTCTCGTAGGCGTTAACCGGAATATCGGTGAAATGGACCGCGCCCCTGGCGAACGCCGCGGCCGGATCTATGACGATCGATTTCGGCATTCCTACCGCACCCTCCTCCGCGCTCCGAGAAGCCTCGGTCCCCGCTTTGATAACGGCGTAGTCATTTATTGGTAGCGCTCCATAAGCTTCCAGCCGGATTCCACGAACTGGCCCAGCGTCCTCTGGGTCGCTCCGAATGCCATGAACTCCGCGGGCGTCATGCCGGCGGGATCGTAGGCGCGGACAAACTCCGGCATCGCGCAGAGCCGATCGAGCGCGTCCGAGGCGATGGGACTCTCGATCCGCGCCTCGCGCGGAAAGTCCCCGTTGACGAAATCGTCCTGAAACGCGGGGGCGATGGACATCAGCAGATCGGCCCCCGCCAGCTCCGTCAGATGATAATCGCCGCGCAACGCCGCAACCAGCAACTTGGCTTCGTAACCGCGCTCGCCATAGATCGAATAGGCGCGTTTCGTAACCGCCAGCCCGGCTTGCCGGATATCGTTCTCGGTCGCCGGCGCCTGGGTATCGAGCGCGACTTCGCGAAGGAAATCGTCCAGACGGCCGATCATGATCACGGCGAAGCATTTTCCTGGCGTGATGTTGTTCCGCCTGGCGCGCCGAACTCCGGCCCTATGCCGTTCGGCGATCGCGATCACCTGCGGAACCGTGAAGCTCACGGTGGCCGTCACCGTGATGCCTTCCGCCACGGCGTCCTCCAGCGTGTCCAGGCCTGCCGCGGTCGCCGGCAACTTCACGGCGATGTTCGGCGCCCACGCGTGGAAGCGCCGCGCCATGGGCAGCATGGCGTCCCGGTCGCCCGCGCGCATCGGATTGACCTGAGCGCACACGAAACCCGATGCTCCGCCGCTGCGCTCGTACTCCGGCATCAATTTTTCGGCGGTCTTGGCGACAGCCACGCACATGAGCGCTTCGGCTTTCCGATCCACCGGCGAGTTCAGCGCCAGTACGGACTCTATTTCCGCGGCCCAGATTTGGCGGTCCTTCACCAAGGCGAGATTCGCAAGGAACGGATTGGTGGTCACGCCGATGGCGCCTCGTCTCAAACCCAGATCGAGTTCGGCCGCTTCCGCCGAATCGTGCCACCACTTCGTCGGCGTGTTGGCGAGGAGCCAGGCAAGGTAGGAATCGTCCACGAATTGCCCTCGAAATTCCAACGGCGGTTCACTCTCGCCGCGGGCGCGAGATCCGCCGATGGCCTTGGAATCCGTATTCTAGCGCGATGTCCTATTCACGCGAGCTTTCCGGGTTTGCCATGCGCCGCGCCGCGGCGTATTCAGGAACTAACCCCGGGGGGGCGTCCATCCGAGGACGCTATTCTCCTTGCCCTGCGCGCCCGCGCGCTGTTAGACTCCGGTTAATGCGAAAAGGGCCCGCCGTCTTCGCAGAAGGTGAGGTCCTCGTGCCGCCGACGCAACCCGAATCCCAGATTGAAGACGCACTGTACCGGAAGATTACAAAGCGAATCCTGCCATTCCTGTTTCTTTGTTATCTGCTGGCCTATGTCGATCGGGTCAACGTGGGATTCGCCAAGCTCCAGATGCAGTCGGATCTGAAGCTGAGCGACACCGCCTATGGCCTGGGAGCCGGGATCTTCTTCTTCATCGGCTATTTCCTGTTCGAGATTCCCGCGAACATGATGCTGCGCAAACTCGGCGCGCGGCGCTGGATCGGGCCGATTATGATCGTGTGGGGCATCGTCTCCGCCGGCACGCTGCTCACGCGCGGGCCGCATAGCTATTACGCCGCCCGATTTCTGCTCGGCATCGTCGAATCCGGTTTCTTCCCCGGCGTCATACTTTACCTGACGTTCTGGTACACGCGGAAGCATCGCGCCAAAATCGTATCGGCGTTTATGACCGCCATACCCATTTCCAGCGTGCTTGCGTCTCCGATCTCCGGTTGGATTCTAAAACGCATGACTGCGATGGGTGGACTTGCTCCCTGGCAGTGGCTGTTCCTGATCGAAGGCATCCCCCCCATTCTCGTGGGCGTCGTCACCCTGTTCTATCTCCCCGACGGCCCGGCGAAGGCCAAATGGCTCGCCCCAGAGGAACGCGAACTGGTCCTCCGCCGCCTCGATCAGGAGGAGGAAATCAAACGGAGCGCGGGCGCGGGAGAATACCGTGTTTTGGAAATCTTCCGCATTCCTCAAGTCTGGCTCATGTGCCTGATCTATTTCGGGATCAACTCCGGCAGTTACGGTCTCTCGTTATGGCTGCCGCAATTGATCAAGGAAACGATTACGCCGGACCCCCAGGCCATCGGCTGGATCGTTGCGATTCCCTGGGGCGCCGGGGCAGTGGCGATGTACCTTTCCGGCCGGCATTCCGATAGAACCGGCGAAAGGCGCTGGCACATTGCGGCTCCGCTTCTCATCGGCGCCGCGGCCTTCTCCTTTAGCGCCATCCCAGGCCTCTCCGGCGTCGTGGGACTTGCGGCGCTGACCTTCGCGGCCTGCGGCATCCTGTGCGCCAATTCCGTGTTCTGGACGCTCCCCTCGGCGCTCCTATCCGGCGCAGCCGCCGCCGCTGGAATCGCCTTCATTAATTCCGTCGGCAATCTGGGAGGCGGAGCGGGCCCATATCTCGTGGGTTACATTCGCGACCATACCCATAGCATGTTCGCCGCCTTGCTCCTGCTCTCCTTCTTCGCGCTCGTTTCCGGGCTGGTTGCTTTGTGGGTAGCGCGCGCGAAGGCCGTCGCGAAAGCCGGCTAGCGGCGTCTCCACATAGCGCGCGGCGAAGCCCGGGCCTCCTCGGGGTGCTACTCTCTATATTTCGGAATTTCGGAGCATAAATACCATGACCACGATCGACAACCTCAAGGAAGCCTTCGCCGGCGAGAGTCAGGCGAATCAAAAGTACCGGGCTTTCGCCAAGAAGGCCGAGCAGGACGGTTATCCCAACGTCGCGCGCCTGTTCCGTACGGCGGCTGAAGCCGAGCGGATCCACGCCGAAGGGCATTTGAAGAGCCTGGACGGGATCGGCTCGACGGCGGACAATCTGAAGGCCGCCATTGAAGGCGAAACCTACGAGTTCACCTCCATGTACCCGCCGATGCTCGCTCGGGCGACCGAGGAAGGCCACCGCGCGCGATTCATGTTCGGCTACGCCGTGCAGGCGGAGGCCGTGCACGCCGAACTGTATCGGCGCGCGGCGGAGGCTGTCGCTCAGGGCAAGGACCTCAGTGAGGTCAAGTTCTACTTGTGCCCGGTTTGCGGGCACATCGAGTTCGGCGAACCGCCCGAGCGTTGCCCGATCTGCGGAACGTACGCCGCAAAATTCACGGAAGCCGCCTGATATCCTCAAGATTTGCATGGCGCCGGAGGCGCAGGACGTGCCCAAGCGGCAGCGAATGGAGGTGAGCCATGCCTGAACAGCGCGGACGCAAAACGCCGATCGTCGACGAAGGTATGACGCTCGGCGTCATAGGCGCCGGAGTGATGGGCCGAACGCTGATTCGCGGCATCCTATCGAGCGGGATCATCGCGCCCGGCCGGGTTTGGGCCGCGGATAAGCACGCCAGCGTGTGCGAAGCCGCCAGCGCCGAGCTGGGCATACCGGTTGAAACCGATTATCGCGCCCGGGTTCCTTCCGCCAGCCTCATCCTGATGTGCGTGAAGCCGGCTGACGCCGCGACCGTGCTCGAAGCGCTGCGAAACGCGGGGCTCCGTCCCAAGACGCTATTGATTTCTATTTTGGCGGGCGTTTCCACCGAGCGGCTCGAGATGTCGCTTGGCGCCGAGAACCCCGTTGTGCGCGCCATGCCGAATACGCCGGCGGTGGTCGGCGAGGGCATGACGGTGGTCTGCGGCGGCAGCCGGGCGACCAAGGCGCACCTGGAGCGCGCCATGCGCGTCTTCGAAGCCATCGGGAAATGCTTCTCGCTTGACGAGCATCACTTCAACGCCGCGACGGCGCTGAGCGGAAGCGGTCCCGCTTACCAGTTCCTCATCATGGAAGCGCTCGCCGACGCGGGCGTACGGGTGGGGCTCCCGCGTCAACTGGCGCTCACTCTCGTAGCGCAGACCGCGCTGGGCGCGGCGCGCATGGTGCTGACGACCGGCCGCCATCCGGCTTCGTTGCGCGACGATGTGACTACTCCCGCCGGCTGCACCATCGGAGCTCTGCTCATGCTCGAAGACGGACGAATCCGTTCGGTGCTCGCGAGAGCGGTAGAGGAAGCCGCGAGGATATCGGCCCATCTCGGCGGCCCCTCACAGAAGGCGCAGGAGGCTCCGGCGAGTCACCGCCCGGGGCACTGAGACCGCGCGGAAGGTGGCCGGCGCCCTGGACTCCATCGCTTGCGCCTCGGCAAGCGATCTCCTATCGTGAGTGCATGGCGGCGATCACGTTTCACGTCGAGAAACTGGAGGTTCAGATTTACGAGGACCGCCGGGAGATGGGCGCGGCGGCTGCCGCCGCCGCGGAAGCGGCGATTTTGGACGCGCTATCGCGCCAGGAATTCGCGCGCGTGCTCTTCGCCGCGGCGCCCTCGCAAAACGAAACGCTGGAAGGTCTGCGTAAGAGCGGCGCCATTGACTGGACACGGGTCGAAGCATTCCACCTGGATGAGTATCTCGGTTTGGACGCGCACCACCCGGCTTCATTCCGCCGGTTTCTGCGCGAGCGCATTCTGGATTTCGTTCCGGTGCGCGCGTTCCACGAACTGCGAGCGGATGCTCAGGATAACGAAGCGGAATGCGCACGCTACGCGGGGCTCGTTCGCGAGCGGGGAATCGACCTGGCTCTCGTCGGCATCGGCGAGAACGGCCACCTCGCATTCATAGATCCGCCGGAATGCGATTTCGACGATCCCCGCGACGTGCGTGTGGTGAACCTGGACGCCGCGTGCCGCATGCAACAGGTCCACGACGGCGCTTTCGCGCGCTTCGAAGACACGCCGCCGCGGGCGCTCTCGATGACGGTTCCGGCCATCCTGCGCGCGCGCAGACTGGTGGTCTCGGTTCCCTCGACATCGAAACAAAACGCCGTGAAGGCGGCGCTGGAAGGGCCGGTCAGCACGGCCTGCCCAGCTTCCATCCTGCGGCGGCACGGCGGCGCCACGCTCTTTCTCGACTGGGATTCCGCCGCGCCGCTCAGGCCACATCCCGCGCGTGGTGTTCTGTAACAAGAATTACAGATATAATTATCCTGAAAGGTGGACACATGGCCATTCGTCCCGAAGACGCTCTGGAGTATCATTCCTCAAATCCTCCCGGCAAGGTCTCGGTGGTTCCCTCCAAGCCGTGCCACACGCAGCGCGACCTGAGCCTGGCCTACACGCCCGGAGTCGCGGTCCCATGCAAGGAGATCGAACGCGATCCCGGACTGGCGTACAAGTACACCTCAAAAGGAAACCTGGTGGGAGTGATCAGCAACGGGACCGCCGTGCTGGGACTCGGCAACATCGGCGCACTGGCGGGCAAGCCCGTAATGGAAGGCAAGGGAGTGTTGTTCAAACGCTTCGCCGATATCGACGTTTTCGATATCGAACTCGACGCGCAGAAGCCCGAAGACGTCGTTCGCATCTGCCGGGCGCTGGAGCCCACGTTCGGCGGAATCAACCTGGAGGACATCAAAGCGCCGGAGTGTTTTTATATCGAGGAAGAGCTGAAGAAGACCATGAAGATACCGGTCTTCCACGACGATCAGCACGGCACGGCGATCATCTCGGGCGCGGCCCTGCTCAACGCGCTTGAAATTGCCGGCAAGAACATCGAAAGCGTCAAGATCGTGTTCAGCGGAGCGGGCGCGGCCGCCCTGGCTTGCGCGGCCCATCTGGTCAGACTGGGAGCGAGGCGCGAGAACATCGCGATGAGCGACATCCTGGGCGTGGTCTACGAAGGCCGCACCGAAGGGATGAATCCGTATATGGAGCGGTTCGCCGCAAAGACGGAAGCGCGGACCCTCGCCGAGGCGTTGGTGGGCGCGGATGTTTTCTTCGGCCTCTCGGCCGCTGGAGTGCTCAAGCCCGAAATGCTCGCCGGCATGGCTCCCCGTCCCATCGTCTTCGCGCTGGCCAACCCCGATCCCGAGATCCCCTACGATGTCGCCAAGGCCGCCCGGCCGGACGCCATTGTGGCCACGGGCCGCTCGGATTTTCCCAACCAGGTGAACAACGTTCTGGGCTTCCCGTTCATCTTCCGCGGCGCGCTGGATGTGCGCGCCACTACCATCAACGACGAGATGAAGCTGGCGGCCACCCGCGCACTGGCCTCCCTGGCCAAAGCGGACGTGCCGGACAATGTTTTGCGCGCCTATGACGTAGATCGCATGGAGTTTGGGCCCGAGTATATTCTTCCCAAGCCGTTCGACACGCGCGTGCTGATATGGGAGGCCTCCGCCGTGGCGCAGGCGGCTATGGAAACGGGCGTTGCGCGGCAACCGGTGAACCTGGCGGAGTACCGCGACGCGCTGGAGAAGCGGCTCGGCAAATCGCGGGAAGTGATGCGCGCCATGATTCACAAGGCGCAGCGGTCGCCCAAGAGGATCGTGTTCACCGAGGGCGAAGAACCCAAGATCCTGAGGGCATGCCAGATCCTCCTGGACGAACGGATCGCGGTTCCTATCCTGCTCGGGGACGAACAAAAGATTCGGGCCAAGGTCGAAGAGCTGCACTTGCATTTGGAAGGAGCCCAAATCGTCAATCCTCTCCGGTTCAGGCGCATCGCCGAATACGTCGAGGAGTTTTATCAATTGCGCTTGCGCAAGGGCGTCACGCGCACCGAAGCCGAACGTCTCATCCTCAACCCGGTCAGCTTCGGCAGCATGATGGTGCGGCTGGACGACGCCGATGCGCTCATCGGCGGCCTGACTACCCACTATCCGGACACCATCCGGCCTGCCCTGCAAGTGATTCCCGTGCGATCCGAGGTGAACAGGGTGGCGGGCATCTACGTGATGATCACGCCGAAGGGCGGCGTGTATTTCCTGGCGGACGCCACGGTCAATATCGAGCCGGCCGCCGAGGACCTGGCCGAAATCGCCATCATGACCGCGGAGAAGGCCCTCCGTTTCAACCAGGAGCCGCGCGTGGCCATGCTGTCCTTCTCCAATTTCGGCAGCACGCGCCACCCGCTGGCGGAGAAGGTGCGACGAGCGGTGGAGATCGTCCGCCAGCGCGCGCCGGGCCTGATGATCGATGGCGAGATGCAGGCCGATACGGCGGTCGTGCCGAAGATCATCGAGGAAACTTACCCCTTCAGCGCGCTTCGCGGCGGGGCCAATGTGCTCATTTTCCCGAACCTGGAAGCGGGCAACATCGCTTACAAGCTGTTGCAGCGCGTAGGCGGCGCCGAGATGATCGGCCCGCTGCTGGCGGGCCTGAGCAAGCCCGTCCACGTCTTGCAGCGCGACAGCGAGGTGAATGAGATCGTCTACGTGGCCGCCGTAGCCGTGGTGGACGCGCAGGAAGTGGGACGGCCCTACAGGACCTTGCGCGCGGTGACGGTGTGAGGGGGGAAGTTTCGTCCTGCTCCCGATGTGCGCGGGACACGAAGCTAGGAGACGCTGCGCGCTAGCCCGTTAGGGCGAAAGATAGTAGCCCATGGCGTGAGCCATGGGAAGCGAGCGAATGAAACCAGCCCCGGAACGGGGCGAAAGAGAGTGTCAGTTCGAGACCGGTCTTGCGGGCCGTATCTTTCGCCCCGTTCCGGGGCTGAACTCCATTGAATCCGGACCCAGCACTCACGTGCTGGGCTATTTTCCGCCGCCCCGTTCCGGGGCTTGGCCATCGCGCGAACAAAAGCCCCCCCTTGGGCCGCGGGATCGGGCGTCCAAGCGCCTGATCCGTTTCCGGCCACTCGGCGATGGCCACCTGGATCGGCCGCCCCCTCACCAGACACAACGGTATAATTCTCCAGAAAGGTAACGTTATGGCTATCCGTCCGGAAGACGCTCTGGAATATCATTCTTCAAATCCCCCCGGCAAGGTGTCGGTGGTTCCCACCAAGCCTTGCCGCACGCAGCGCGACTTGAGCCTCGCCTATACCCCCGGCGTCGCCGTTCCTTGCAAGGAGATCGAACGAGAGCCCGGGCTGGCGTATAAGTACACGGCCAAGGGAAACCTGGTGGCTGTGATCAGCAACGGGACCGCCGTGCTGGGACTCGGCAATATCGGCGCGCTGGCCGGCAAGCCGGTGATGGAAGGGAAGGGCGTGTTGTTCAAACGCTTCGCCGATATCGACGTATTCGATATCGAACTGGACACCGAGAACGCCAATGAGATCATCCGCACGTGCCAGATTCTTGAGCCGACGTTTGGCGGCATCAACCTGGAAGACATAAAAGCGCCCGAGTGTTTCTATATCGAGGAAGAGCTCAAGCGGACGATGAAGATCCCGGTCTTCCACGACGATCAGCACGGCACGGCGATCATCTCCGGCGCGGGGTTGCTGAACGCGCTGGAAATCGTCGGCAAGAAGATCGGCGAAGTCAAAGTGGTTTTCAACGGCGCGGGAGCGAGCGCCATATCCTGCGCGGCGCATTACGTGAACCTGGGCGTGCGTCGCGAGAACATCGTCATGTGCGATACGAAAGGCGCGATTTACGAGGGGCGCACGGAGCACATGAATCCGTATAAGGCGCGCTACGCCTCCCCAACCGCCGCGCGTACGCTGGCGGAAGCCCTGGTCGGAGCGGACGTCTTCTTTGGCTTGTCCAGCGCGAATTGCGTGACCCCGGAAATGGTGAAAGCCATGGCGCCCAATCCGGTCATCTTCGCGCTGGCCAATCCCGATCCGGAGATTCCTTACGACGTAGCGAAGGCCGCGCGGCCCGACGCCATCGTGGCTACGGGCCGCTCGGATTTCCCGAATCAGGTAAACAACGTTCTGGGATTCCCGTTCATCTTCCGCGGCGCTCTGGACGTGCGCGCCACCGGCATCAACGACGAAATGAAGCTGGCGGCCACCCACGCGCTGGCCGCGCTGGCCAAAGCGGACGTGCCCGATAGCGTGCTGCGCGCGTACGGAGTCGAGCGCATGGATTTCGGGCGAGAGTACATCATCCCCAAGCCGTTCGACCCGCGCGTGCTGATCTGGGAGGCTTCCGCCGTGGCGCAGGCGGCCATGGAGACGGGCGTGGCGCAGCAACCGGTGGACATCAAACAGTACCGCGAGGAACTGGAAAAGCGGCTCGGCAAATCGCGGGAAGTGATGCGCGCCATGATTCTCAAGGCGCAGCGGGCACCCAAACGCATCGTCTTCACCGAAGGCGAGGAAGCCAAGATTCTGCGCGCCTGTCAGATCCTGCTGGACGAGCGAATCGCTTTTCCGATTCTGCTCGGCGACGAGGAAAAGATTCGCGCCAAGACCGAAGAACTGCGCCTGCATTTGGAGGGCGCACAGATCGTTGACCCGCGTAAGTTCCCGCGCCTGCCCGAATACCTCGAGGAATTCTACCTTTTGCGCCGGCGCAAGGGCATCACGCGCACCGAAGCCGAACACCTCATCGTCGAACCCGTCAGTTTCGGCAGCATCATGGTGCGCCGGGGCGATGCGGACGCGCTCATTGGTGGGCTGACGACGCACTATCCGGACACCATCCGGCCGGCCCTGCAGATCATTCCGCCGCGCCACGAGGTGAGCCGGGTGGCGGGCGTCTATCTGATGATCACGCCGAACGGCGGCGTCTACTTCCTGGCGGATGCGACGGTCAATATCGAGCCAACCTCGGAGGACCTGGCTGAAATCGCCATCATGGCCGCCGAAGAGGCCTACCGCTTCAACCAGGAGCCGCGCGTGGCCATGCTTTCCTTTTCTAATTTCGGGAGCACGCGCCACCCGTTGGCCGAAAAGGTGCGCCGCGCCGTGGAACTGGTGCGCCAGCGTGCGCCCTTCCTCATGATCGATGGCGAGATGCAGGCGGATACGGCCGTAGTGCCGCGCATCATCGACGAGACGTACCCGTTCAGCACCTTGCGGGGCGGGGCCAACGTGCTGGTTTTTCCCAACCTGGAAGCGGGGAACATCGCCTACAAGCTATTGCAGCGAGTGGGAGGAGCCGAGCTGATCGGCCCGCTGCTGGCGGGGCTGAGCAAGCCCGTGCACGTGTTGCAGCGCGGCAGCGAAGTGAACGAGATCGTCTACGTTGCCGCCGTGGCCGTCGTTGATGCGCAGGAAGTGGGACGGCCATACAGGACCTTGAGCGGGGTTGCGGGTTAGCCTGGATTCCGAATCTCAGAGTCCCCGTATCAGGGCACGGCTTGAGCCGTGCCGATAAGCGTGAATAAAACCAACGCCTTCAGGCGCCGGTTCCGCGGCGGCTAAAGCCGAGGGCTTTCCGCCTTTGTTCGGCACGGCTAAAGCCATGCCCTGATACGAACCATTCCGCATCGCGAGCAAGCCGCTTACCGGTTCTAATGCGGGATGAGGATTGCGGAGCGGCCAGAACCAGAAGAAGTATACGGCGCATGCGGCCAGGATTGCGGGCGTAAGCCACACCCACAATCGGAAATGCATTCCGCGAGGCACGAAGACCAACGTAGAACCGAACGAATGCGCGGGTGCGGAGGACTCACTGCCGCCAATGGGATGGCGCATATCATCTTAGCCGGTCTGACGCCTCGCTCCGCGCCTCCCGCCGGCATTGCTCCCGGCCGCGCAATCTGCTAATGCTCTAGACGTTGGCCCACCGCCGGACTGGAGGAGGTATATGCCGAACGAAACGAAAAGCGGGGAGACGCGGCGTGCGTTCCTCGGCGCGGCTGCGTTGACTGCCGCGTCGTATAAGCGAGTTCTTGGCGCAAACGACCGCATTGGCATCGGGCAGATCGGCTTCGGATTGATCGGCAAGCAACATGCCGCCGATCTTAAGAGCTTCAGCGATGTCGAGTACGTCGGCCTGTGCGACTGCTACGCTCCGCGCGCTCGAGGAAGGCCTGAAGTTCATCGGGAACGGCACGGCGAAAGGCTATTCCGATTTCCGGAAGATGTACGAGAACAAGGATATCCAGGCCGTAGTCGTGGCCACGCCGGATCACTGGCACGCGCTGCTCACGATTATGGCGTGCGCGGCGGGCAAGGATGTCTATTGCGAAAAGCCGCTGACGGTCTTTATCGACGAAGGCAAGTGGATGGTGCGCGCGGCCCGCGAGTACAAGCGCATCGTGACGGTCGGCACGCAACGCCGCCATTACTCGGGAGTGAAAGCGGCCAAAGGCGTGGTTCAAGCCGGAACGCTCGGGAAGATCCATAACATCAAGTGGTCCGCATGCCGGAATGTCTACCCGGGCTTCGGAAAAACACAGGTAACCGACCCGCCGAAAGAGTTCGACTACGAGATGTGGACGGGGCCGGCGCCCAAGCACCCATATCAAGCCCACAGGGGTCTCTACCACTTCCGCTGGTTCTGGGACCACTCCGGCGGCCAGATGACCAATCTTGGCGCGCACATCATCGATCAGATCCTCTGGATCATGGACGCCAAGGGTCCGACCAGCGTGACGGCCATGGGTGGACGCTATGCGCTCGAGGACGATGGCGAGACGCCCGACCTTCAGGACGCCGTCTGGGAATTCGCGGGTAAGAACGGTGAGCCGGGCTGGACCATGCAGGCCTCCATCCGCGAGGCAAGCGTCGGTCCGGCGGGGCTCAACCCGGGCCAGCTTTACCTGGGGACCAAGGGCTACATGACGGTCTCCGCCAACTATCAGATCACGTCGGAGAACAAGGGCGATCCGGTGAACCAGATTCCACGGTTCATCGGCCATCCGACCGGCGGCCCGGTCTACACCAACACTCCGACGTCTCTCTGGCTGCCGGATTATGCCCCTCAGCAGGGCGCGGGCGGCCGCGGCGCAGGCGCCGGGGGCGGGCGCGCGACTGCGCCTGCTGGAGCGCCAGGAGGCGCCGGGCAGGGCCGGGGCGCGGCGGCCGGCGCAGGTCAGCCTGGAGGCGCCCAGGCCGGCGCGGCCACCGGCGCCGGTGGCTTCGCGGCCACCGGGTTGGAGCCGACCATGACGCTGAACGAGCGTGACTGGCTGGATTGCGTCAAGAGCCGAAACCGTCCGTTCTGCGAAGTCGAAGATGGCCACCGCGTAGCCACAGCCTGCAATCTGGCGAACATGTCGCTTCGCTTGAAGCGCGGCATCAAATGGGATCCGGAGAAGGAAGAGGTCATCGGCGATAAGGAAGCCGCCTCGATGGCCGCCGGCATCCACCTTCGCGCCGAAAGCGGCAGCGTCTACCGCGCGCCTTGGGATAAAGCTCTCAGGGCTTGCGTCAAGGTCTGACCGGAAGGCGACTCGCGAACTGCGGCGGCTATGACCCGAGTCATGGCCGCCGTTTTCGCTTAGATCCCGGCCAGTTTAGCAGGCGCGCCGGCCTGTTGACACAGCTCGAAAACAGCTCGAAAAAGCCTGGACCGCCGTAGCCAAAAAGTATATACTGACTCAAACTGGACGGGATCGTTGGAATCCTGCCCGGAGGGGGGCTGTAACGACATGCGCAAAGCTTCGGAACGTATTCCATTTTCCGCTTACATCAGACGCTGTCTGATCCCGCTTCTAATTCTCGCGCCGCTGCTCCTGGGCGGCTGCGATTCCTGCGGAAAGGGCGGGAAGGTAAAGACCAATCCACTGCCAGGGTTCTCGGGGCCGTACAAGGTGAGCGTAACTGGTACCGTCAAGGCTGGCGCTGCGGGCGCCTACGATCTGGAAGGCGGAACGGCCGACATCAAGTTCGCCGACGGGGAAGTGACTTGGACAGGCACTCACGGAGGGATCGGAACGCCGGATCCGGGCAACCGGAACGGCACGGGGACGATCACGGTTTCCCCCGACGACCATGCCCCACCTTCCCCCAAGAAGCACAAATTCCACGCCGTCATTACGTTGGATCAGAAGGACGCGCATGGAAACGCCTTCGTATTAACGTTGGACGGCTACGTGGATGACGGGCCGCCCCAGTCCGGGCTGGGTACTTGGTCGATCGACTCAGGAACCTCTCCGAACACGACAAATTGGGGCGCTGGCAACTGGAATTTTACTCAGTGACGGTCCCCGCGAGCGAACGGAGCTTCTTTCCTTAGACGATCTTCACCAGGTTCCACGGGGCGCGGTAGGGCCGGAACAGATAACGGTTCGCCTCCGCGTCTCCCGGGAACTGCCACTGCGCATCGTCCCACGTGAGTTTCCGGCCGGTCCAATAAGCCACGTTTCCCATGCAAGCGATGGCAGTGGCGCGGACTCCCACGTCGATATTCGTCTCGGGCTCGGTCCGCTCGCGCACGTGCTTGACGAAGTTGTACGCGTGCAGGGGCGTCGGCTCGGGCTCGTTCATGTGCAGGCGTTCGGGGGCCTGCGCGCCGGCCGTAGCGCCGCCGCGGCCTCTCCCTCCGCCGCCAGTCTCGGGGTACAGTTCCATGCCGATGCGGTCCACGAACAGAGCGGCCTGCGTGCCATAAAAGGCTACGCCATGCGGGCGATCGTCGCCATTCGCCGTTGCGCCGTAGTAACGCATTCCGGGCGTCCGCCCGCCCAACCCGTGTCCGTTATACACGCAGCCTTCGTAACTCATCACGAAGTTCGGGTACTCGTAAGTGGCTTGCTGAAAATCCAGGAAGTCTCCGGCGCGCCTGCGGCCGAGATTCATGCCCGAAGAAGACACCTTGACAGGAATCTCCACTCCCATCACCTGATGTACGGTATCGAAGCGGTGGTTCCCATAATCGCTGATGAACCCGTTGTTGTAATCCAGGTACTGGCGGAAGTTCAGCCGGTTCTGATTGAACGGAACTTTGGGGGCCGGGCCCAGCCAGAAGTCCCAGTCGAGGCCGGCCGGCGGATCGGAATCGGGCGCCGGCGCCGTAGCCGCGAACGGGCCTCCATTCATGAAATTCCAGACGCGCACGAAACGCACCTCGCCGATCGCTCCGCTCTGCACCATCCTGGCTGCTTGGATGATGTGGTCGGCTGAGTGATGCTGGGTCCCGCACTGAACGATGCGCTTGGTCCGGCGGACAGCCTCTCGCATCGCTTTGCCTTCCGCGAGCCGGTAAATGACGGGCTTCTCGACGTACACGTCTTTGCCCGCTTCGCAAGCGAGGATGGTAATCTGCGCGTGCCAGTGATCCGGCGTCGCGACGATGACGGCGTCGATGTCCTTGTCCTCCAGCAATCGGCGGAAGTCGGAATAGCCGGCCGCTGCTGGCGCCCATCTCTTGGCGGCGTCCACCTTGGACTGATTCACGTCGCACAGCGCTGCGATCTCGACGTTGCGTGGTTCCTTCAGCCGCGGGTCCATGTCGCCGTTCTTGTAGCTATCTGCCGCGACCGCCTGAATATCCTCCGGCGTTCCGCGGATGAGACGCGAATCGAACGAGCCGCGGCCTCCGCATCCAACGATCCCGATCCGCAGCCTGTCGTTGGCCCCGCTGACCAGATCCGCGGTGGCGGCCGTCCATGCGGCCAATCCGGCTTGCCCCGATTTCTTCAGAAACTCACGGCGTTCCATGGTCGCTCCTTCCGCTGTTCGCCTGCGGGCATCCTCGTGGACCTGAGTATATAACGCTGCGCGAGGCGGAGGGTTTGGGGTCGTTTGCCGGCGCATGAGGCTGGATCGCGGACTACGGCATGCGCAGGCCAAGTCGAACTTTTGCCGCGTCCACAGCGTTAGCATGAGAGAAGCAATTGGAGGCGCTGTATGGATGATGGTCAATGCAGCAGATGCGGAGCCGAGCTTCGCGGCCAGTTTTGTTCCAGGTGCGGAGCGCCTGCCAGCGGGGCTTATCAGCGGCGAGATCCAGGCTTCAGGCCGGCCGCGCCCCGGCCCGCGAATCTGGCAACCCCTCCTGTTCAATGGAAGCGCAGCACGGGCCCTTTGGTCTGGATCCTGATCATCCTCCTTATGCTGTTCGTTCTGGCCGGGGTGGCCGCCACCGGCGCTGCCGTGTTCGTGGCGACGAAGACCGGTCTGAGTCTGCGGGATATCGCTCACGACCCGGCCTACGCCGCCGCGCGCCTGGGCATGGCGGTTGATTCGGACTTCGAGGAAGTGAACCATTCCGGCGACTCCATCACCATCCACAACCGGCGAACCGGCAAGACCGCCACGCTGCGATTTGGGGACCTGCGGAACGGCAACTTCCGGTTCATGGCCGGCAGTGACGGGGGTAAGACGGCAAGCATTGAAATCGGCTCCGGCGAGAGGAAGCTGCCCAAGTGGGTTCCCGTGTATCCAGGGGCAAATGCGTCGGGTGGCGTCACGGCTTTTGGGGATGACGGAGAGAAAGCCGCCGAGGGAGGCACGGTGGCGTACCGGACCTCCGATTCGGCCTCCGACGTATTCAAGTTTTATCAACAGAAGGCCCGCGACGCGGGGATGACGGTAAACATCGTCACCACTCATACGGACGGCGGCATGATGGTTCTCAAAGACGACAGTCAGGATCGCCGGCTCACCGTAATCGTGGCCACGGACTCGGGCCACACAACCATCAGCCTCAATTACGCCGGGAAGGACTAAGCCGCCATGAGCCCGAGCCCCTGGGAACCGAAATTCGCGAGATTCGGGAAGATGTAAGTCAAGTCGGACTGTGCGCTCACGCCGAACCATTTGGCCAGCGCCACGCCGTACTGATCGACGGAAGTCGAGGGCACCCACGTGCCGCGGCCGCCGGAATCGTCCGGTCCGCCCAGCGCCTGCGTGGGGAACGTGCCATAGACCTGGCCGCCGTTCACCGCGCCGCCCAAAACGATCGCATGGCTCCCCCATCCGTGGTCGGTTCCCGCATTGCCGTTGGGTTGGAAGGTGCGGCCGAAATCCGACTGGGTGAAGGTTGCGACGTTGTTCGGCACGCTGAGATTCCCCATGGCCTGGTCGAACGCCACGAGAGCCGCCGCCAGATTGCCGTACAGCGTGACCTGCTGCGCCAACTGGTTTGAATGCGTGTCGTAGCCGCCCTGGCTGCAGAAGAAAATCTGGCGGCCCGCGCCGAGCGACTGGCGGACCTGAATGATCTGGGCCACCTGAGCCAACTGCGTG
The DNA here is from genome assembly GCA_963783505.1 of Terriglobia bacterium. Taxonomy (GTDB): domain Bacteria; phylum Acidobacteriota; class Terriglobia; order Bryobacterales; family Bryobacteraceae; genus BOG-224. The sequence continues at coordinate 75,762 of CAWAOP010000016.1, forward strand.
CCGATGTCCGTGGCCGGGAATGTGACCCCCAAGCTGGTGGCGTTCTTCAAGGCTGCATCTACGGCGTTCGCCACATCCATGGCGTTCTTCAGCGATCCCTGCGCCGCCTGAATCAGCGTGACGCCGCTCGAAAGGTTGAGCATCTGTTGAAGGGCCGTCGAGCCCGGATCCGTGGACGGTTCTACCAGCGAGAAATTGCTGGTGGTAATGCCCGCCGGCTGCGTGGTCTCTCCGATGAGTTGCAGAGGCGAGGAGCCGATTCCGATCGAAGGCGGCAACTGGCCCGTGTTCAGCGAGGCGATCTTATCCGCCAGCCGCCCCGACCATCCCGTGTTCACGCCGCCCTGCGGTACGCCGTTCTGCCACTCGGTCTGCTGATCGGAATGCGAGTACAGGTTCACGGGTAGCGGCACGGCGCCGAGCTGAGGGAGCCCCGTCTTGGAGTCGCGCGGCACCGGCTGCACCAGCGTGCCGACGTTCGCCAGCAGCGCCAGTCGCTTCGACGAACCGGTGTACAGCGAACCGATGGGAGCCAGGCTCGGATGCAACCCGTAACTGGCGTTGTGCAGCGGATCGTGAATGCTCACCAGCGAGCCTTGCGCAATTGCCAGGCTCTGGCGGATCTTCTGGTAGTTCGCGTAGCCCGCCGCATCGTTGGGAATCAGCAGGTTGTTGGCGTCGTTGCCGCCGAACAGGAAGACGCAGACAAGGGCTTTGTAGTCGCCGGTCCCGGCAGTCTGCGCACGCGCGCTGATGAGCCCGGCCTGGCCGAGGGCGGCGGCCGCCCCTATGGTAGAAAGCGTGCGGCAACCGCACGCCAGAAACTCGCGCCGCGATCTTAAGCGTGTGAACTTCATGGCTCCCTCCTCACTGTTCCACTTCGTACTGCGGCGCCGCCGCCGCTGCGTAGAGCACGCTCCGAACGCGCGTCAGCGTGTTCGTCGAGCCGTTAGCCGCCGTCGTCAGAATACTGCGTACGTTGGAGTCCATCTCGCCCCGATAGAGCGCCTGGTTGACCGCCTCCACCAGGTCGGCGGGGTTGTTGGCCAGATCCTGAAGATTGGCCAGATTCACTTGAATGTTCCCGGAAATGCCGTTGGTTATGGCTTTGTAAACGAAGTTGGCGCGCGCCAGCGCCGTCGATGCGTTCATGGCCTGGAACTCCGGCGCCACGGGCGGCGGCGTCATATCCGGAATCCGGAAGAACGGCGAGAAGTAGCTGAAGACGCTGCCCGCGGTGAGCACGTTCTGCCCCATGTTGTTGGTCTGCGTAGCCAGTCCGTCGGCGCTGGCCGTCGCTGCGTCGATCGCCCGCAGGACCTGAGTGGCGTACAGGACCGGTTCGTTGAGCTTGCCGCTCCCTTCGGTGAGCGCCTCCGTATCTGTCAGAACGGCCGTGACGGTCGCCTGGAGGTCGCCGCCTGAGGTCGTGAATGCATTCGATACGCGCGACACGTAAGCCGTCGAAGGATTGCTCATTACCAACCTCTGAATCAGGCGATACGCGATGAAGGGCGCCACGTTCGTCTGTTTGTATATGCAATCCAGCGCGGCGTTCATGTCGTTGACAGTCGTTCCGCCTGCGCCGATCGTGCACGGAATCGGAAGGTTGAGGTCCTTCTCGGTCTGGTCGTGATACGTATCGAATGGGACCATGGGCGCGAAGTAATATGCCTGATTGCCCCAGTGGCTCGCGTATCCCGGCTCGGGAGCGTAGGTCCATCCCGTCATCACTTTCGCCATCTGGGTGACGGTAGACTGATCGTACTCGGGAACAGTCGCGCCGTTCCGAAGAATTTGCGTCCCGTCGGGGTTCAACTGCACCAGTCCGAGCGTGAAGAGCTGCATGACCTCGCGCGCGTAGTTCTCGTTCGCCACCGTGCCCGCCGATGGGTTCGCTTTTGCGTTGTTCACCATGTCGAGGAAGTAGCCCATCGCGGGGCTTAGCGTGATGTTCGTGAGCAGGTCGCGGAACTTCCCGAATGCGTTATCGCCCATGATCCGCTGGTATCCCACCATCTGGTCGAACCTGATGTCTTTCACCGCCGAAGCCACCATGATCTGAGCCAGCGCGAAAGAGACGCGCTGGCGAAGCTGGTCGTCGCTATTCAACGCGATATTGAAGAACGAGGTCTGTAGCCGCGTCACATTCTCGGTCGGATCGAGCGGGTCGGGCCACGTCGAAGCCGGCTTGGCGAACTGGGCCGCTAGCCACGCGTCTCGCCCCAAGGTTTGTAACTCCGCCACGCTCGTGGGCGTCGGCCCGAACGTTGCCATCTCGAGGAACCGCACCGCGTCCGTGTACGGCATCAGCTCTTTCGCCACGCGGACCGGAACGGATACCGGAGTCGAGGTCAGCGTTCCCGGATTTGGATTCACCACCTTCACCGCCGCCAACCGCCCCAAAGGCATCGCGATGGACCCGGTGGCCGTCAGTTGCGTCGAAGATACGAAAGTTGTCGGAAGCGTGTAGCCTGCAAAATAGACTGTTGCCCCTTGCGCAAAACCGGAACCGGTAATGGTCAGTGTCGTGTTCCCCGTAATCACCGGGTTCGGGCCAACCGAAGTGACGACGGGCTGGGGATTTTGCAGGTTTACCGTCACGCTGGCCTTCGAGGCTGAATTGGCATGACTCACCGCGGTAATGGTCACGGCCGGCGAGCTCGGCAGCGCGAGCGGGGCCGTATAGACTCCCGCGCTGGTTACGGTCCCGAGGCTCGAATTACCGCCGGCAATTCCGTTCACCTGCCAAACGAATGTCTGGTCGGTTGTGTTGAGCGCCTTCGCCGCAAGCGTGAGCGAAGCGCCGCAGCGGATGGTCCGGCCATCCGGAGAGAGGGTCACGTACGGCGGAGCGGTAGAAGAAATCGTCACGGTGGCCACGCCGACAATCGTGGAATCGGCCGAGTCGATCGCCTTCACGATGACAACGTTGGGCGAGGGCGGCGAGGGCGGAGCGGTATAAGTCCCCGATCCCGTGACGGTTCCCAGCAAGCCGATCGGCGAGCTTGAACTGGACGTTACCGTCCAATTCAATGGCGAGGCCGTGACGCCCGACCAGGTGGTGGCGAAGGTGATCGACGCTCCAGGAATCAACTGGATCGTAAGCGGGCTCAGCGTAAGACCAGAGGCTCCAGCGAGCGTGTGCGCGGCCCCAATTCCGAAAATCAGACAGAGGCGCGCCACGGACCTTGAAATGCGCATGACCGGCTCCTTTTTGTGACACTACCCAAACGGCTACTCTGATAAACGCAACTGCCAGAGGATAGTTGTGGCCCTAATTGAAGATGCGATAGGCGTGGCGCAAGTTTCGGGAGGCGCGCCGATAAACAAGCCTATCCGTGGCCCAGGCGCATGAGCCATCCCAACCCGAACAGCGCCACGAGGAAACAAACGAAGATATAGGCTCCGTACTGGAACCGTTCCTTATCGTTTCGTTTGGTGACGATTCCCATCACCACCGACGAAAACAAGGAGAACAGCAGCGCCGCTTCAAAGTGCGAGAGGTTCATGCTCATTAGTCTTTCCTCCCGGTGGCGATCTCAAACGCGTCCACCATCGCCAGCACGTTGAGCAGCCCGGCGGTTACCAGGAACTTGGTCCCGTAATCGTGGACGTGCCCAGCCACGTCCGGTTGGTTGTAACCCAGCCAGACTGTCAGCAGGTAGAGCACTCCGGAGCAAACGTCGCCCACGAACCCTCCGGTGTTGATCAGAACGGTCAACAGATCGCCGGATTGCGGCTGGAACATCGCTCCCCGCATGAGGATGCCGCAGGCGAACATGCTCGCGATGGCTGCCAGTAGCAACAGCCCGCGCCCGTTCCGCTTGAGCAGGAAATGGCCCCCGCCCGGCACGAACCATCCCAGCGCAACCGCCGGAAGCCATACGCCAATTGGGACGGAAGGCCGCTTCTCTTCGCTCTGCTTCGGCATATTCGGTATCTAGATTGAGTTTACCAGCAAAGCCCGCCCGAGCCGCTTACAGGGTTTGCGTCACCAAAATGGGCGGGGCTCGCGACTCGATGTACTTCCCCGGAACGCAAAACTCGCTGGTACTCAAGTCTGTTCTGAAGCCCGCCAGGGCGAAAGAAAATAGCCCAGGGCGCGAGCCCCGCGGACAGGGAGTAGCCCGATAAAGCCCCCGGAGGGGGCGAAAGATCGCTCTTTCGCCGCGTGCCGGGGCTTGATCGATTTCGCTCGGTTCCCGACGGCTCGCGGCGCCCAAAGGGCCCCCGGCTACTCTCTTTCGCTCCTCCGGAGCTTAGATTCGGCCGGTCTTGGAATTCACGATTACGTCGCGGGCCGCCGCTTCGACGATTGGGCGCGAGAGCCTGGTTCCGTCGCCTGTCCTCCGGCGGCCCGTCGGCCTGGAGTTTTCAACGCGGTCACTTCCACCGTGGCGCAAGCCTCCAGGCTTGCAGAGCCGGCCGGGGGCCCCTTGGGCGCGCCGGCTTTCCGCAGGCCGAGAAGAAACTCGGCCCGGCAGGCGTGGACGCCCGCGCCATGGGAATGCCGGAAATCGGCCCTAATTTTAACGCCTATGGCCGTTACTTCTTGGTCGGCGCGGGCGGTGGCGTCTTGTCGTCCACGGCGTCGCCGTATCGGATCGTCGATTTGCCGACGAATTGCTTGTAGTCCTGGTATTTCACGGTCTGGCGCATGCGAACGTCCTGGCCGTCCTTGAAATGCAGCGTATCCTCGGCGCGCGTGTAGGTGGGGAACCAGTACTTCCCGTCGATCTGCTCGCGATACGTTTCGAACCGGGGGAATTGTTGGTCTTCGCCTCGCTTTTGCAGGCCGACGCCCTTCCCGTAGGTCTTCACGATTTGCAAATCGCGGTCGTCCACCCAAACCTGACCTTCGAAATAACGCTTGCCCACGACCATCTTCCTGGGCTTCACGGAGAAGTTGTAACACCCGATTTCATCCACCTTTTCGCGGCCCAGATAGTCGATCTGGTAATCGGGCAGCGAGTCCGTGGTGAGGACGAACGGCTGAATATCGCGGAGGTCCTTCATGTCCTCCTGCGTCAGGATGAGGCTGCGCAGCGTGGGAACCGGCGTGTAGACGGGCTTGTCGTAACGCTTTCCTTCGGGCGTGAACGTGATATCGTCCACCTCGTTCCACTCCTCGCCGTTGGGATTGCCCCCCGAGTCGAGGATCTGCAGCTTGACCGTCTGCCGGTACGTGTAGTTGTCGCGCGCTTTGGAGAACTCGGCTTCCTTGGCGGCGAACTTCCGGATGATGTCGTCTGCGTTGACGTTATCCGGTTGCTGCCCCGCCACCCACGCAGGCAACAGCAACGCGGCCGTAACAGCGGAGAAAAACAGTGCGCGCATAATACCCCCAACCTATGTCTGACGGCGCGAGCCGGCCAGCAGTTTCTTGGCGATGGTCACCAGTTGGATGTTGCTCGTGCCTTCGTAGATGCGCCCGATCTTGGCGTCCCGATAGAGCTTCTCCACCGGATAGTCCTTCGTCACTCCCACGCCGCCATGAATTTCGATGGCCTTGGAGGCGGCTTTTTCCGCGACTTCCGAACTGTAGTATTTGGCCATGGCCGCTTCCGTGAGGAACGGCATTCCGGCGTCCCTCAGCCGCGCGGCGTTGTATACCAGCAACCGCGCCGCTTCGATTTCGGTGGCCATCCGCGCGAGGTCGAATTGAACGCCCTGGAATTCGCCGATAGTCTTGCCGAACTGCTTCCGCTGCCCGGCGTAGGCCGTAGCGTGTTCCAGCGCCGCGCGGGCCAATCCGATCATCTGCGCTCCAATGGCGATGCGCCCTTCATTCAACGTCTCGATGGCGATCTTGTAGCCTTGGCCCACCTCGCCCATGACGTTCTCGCGCGGCACGCGGCAGTCGTTCAGAATCAACTCGCAGGTGGAAGAGGCGCGCAACCCCAGCTTATCTTCTTTCTTGCCGACTTCGAATCCTGGAAATCCGCGCTCCACGAGGAAAGCCGTTACGCCCTTGTAGCCAGCCTCCGGGCGTGCGTTGGCAAACAGCAGGAAAAGGCCTGCCTCGGCCGCGTTCGTGATCCAGAGCTTGCGTCCGTTCAGGATAAAGCCGCCGGCGCGCTCCTCGGCGCGCGTCGCCATGGCGAAGGCGTCCGAACCCGAGCCGGCCTCGGAAAGCGCGTAAGAAGCTACGGTATCGGTTGCGAGTTTCGGCAGGTACCGCGTCTTCTGTTCCGCCGTCGCCCATCGCAAGAGCGCGTTGTTGCAGATCGTGTTCTGCACGTCCACAATCACGCCCGCGGATGGGTCCACCGCGGACAGCTCTTCCACCGCCAGAATCGCCTGAAAAAAAGTGCCGCCCTGTCCGCCGTATTCTTCGGGGATTTCAATCCCCATCAGGCCCATTTCGAAGAACTGGCGGATGAGGTCCTTGCGGAACACGCCGGCTTCGTCCATTTCACGGACGTAGGGCCGTATCCGATCGTGCGCGAAGCGCCGCACCGTCGCCCGGAAGAGCTTCTCGTCTTCGGAGAGCGCCGTCAGCGGTCGCGCCTGTAGGTCGTCGGAATCCGTAGGCGCCATCTACGACAGATTATTCCACAGCAGCCAGTTCGCGCCACTGCCTGCCCTGCGACTCGGCTACCTTGCTGTGCGTAACGTAACCGTTGTACGTGTTGACGCCTTCGCGGATCGCCCGATGCCGCTCGCACGCGCCTTCAAGACCGTGGTTCGCGAGTTCCAGCAAATACGGAATCGTGGCGTTGGTCAGTGCGAAAGTCGAAGTGTGCGGCACCGCGGCCGGCATGTTGGACACGCAATAGTGCACCACGCCATCCACGACGTAAGTCGGCTCGGTGTGCGTGGTTGCGCGCGAAGTCTCGAAGCATCCGCCTTGGTCGATCGCCACGTCCACCACAACGGCGCCTTGCTTCATGGTGGCGATCATCTGCCGCCGCACCAGCTTGGGCGCGGCCGCTCCCGGGATCAGCACGGACCCCACGACCAGGTCCGCCGTCCTCATGCTCTCCGCGATTGTCCAGGAGTTGGACGCCATGGTGACGATGCGGCTCCCGAAGTGGTCGTCCATCTCGCGCAGCCGGTTCAGGTTCCTGTCGATGATGGTCACTTGCGCGCCCGCGCCCACCGCCATCTTGGCCGCGTTCGAGCCCACAACTCCCGCTCCCAGGATCACCACGTGAGCCGGGGCAACGCCGGGCACCCCTCCCAGCAGAATGCCCCGGCCTCCGTTCGGGCGCTCCAGATACTGCGCGCCCACCTGGATCGCCATGCGCCCCGCGACCTCGCTCATCGGCGTCAACAGGGGCAGGGAACCGTCGGCCTCAACGATGGTCTCGTAAGCCACGCCGTTGACGCGCGAAGCCAGCAGCTTGTCGGTCAGTTCCGGAAGCGGCGCCAGATGGAGGTACGTGAACAGAATCAGGCCGGGCCGGAAGTGGCCGTATTCGCCGGCTGAGGCTCTTTCACCTTGACGACCAGTCCGGATTTGCTCCACACTTCGTCCGCGTTCTGCACGATCGCCGCGCCGGCCTGCATGTACTCGCGATCGGTGATCGAGCTTCCCTCGCCCGCACGCGTCTCCACCAGCACCTCGTGCCCCGCTTCGCGCAACGCCGCCACGCCGCTCGGCACCAGCCCTACCCGCGTCTCGTGATCTTTGATCTCCTTGGGAACGCCGACGATCATAGGAAGTCTCCGGTTCTTAGATTAACACCACTCTAGTGTGGGGTGAGTAATCGAACTGCTTATCACGAGTCTCGACAGCGCCTTGCATGGCGCTGGCAGGACCGATCTTCCCGACCCGTTCTCTCAAAGCACTTGCGCAGCGGCTGTAATCTCGACATGCTGTAAGTGTCGGGCAGGTGGCTTATGAGTCTTGTCGGCTTCGAAGTAGTCGCGATTCTCTTTCTGGTGCTCGCCAGCGGAGCCTTTACGATGGCGGAGATGGCCGTGGTGTCGGCGCACAAGCTGCGTTTGCAGCAACAGGCCGAAGAAGGGAATAGAAACGCGAAGAAGGTTCTGGAACTGGCCGGCGACCCCAACGAGTTCCTATCCACCGTTCAAGTAGGCATTACCGTTCTCTCGACACTGACGGGCGCTTTCAGCGGCCTTACGCTGGCCCGGCAACTGACGCTCTTCCTGCGAGGATACGCCGCAATCGCTCCCTACGCCGAGCCCATCGCGGTAACGTTTGTCGTGCTGGCCGTCAGCTATCTAACCCTGATTCTGGGCGAGTTGGTTCCGAAGAATCTTGCGCTGGCCAACCCCGATCGCCTGGCGACCGCGCTCGCGCCGGCCATGGTGGCCCTGTCCAAGGTCGCCGCTCCCGCCGTTCGCCTGCTTTCGTGGTCCACCGAGCGGGTGCTCCATGCGCTGCCCGAAAAGCGGACCGCCGCGTCGCCGGTCACTGAAGAGGACATCAAGAACCTGGTGGCGGAAGGAGCCAGGCACGGCGCGGTGGAAGAAGCCGAGCAGGAAATGGTGGAAGGCGTCTTCCGGCTGGGCGACCGGACGGTAGCCGAACTCATGCGTCCCGCCATGGAAGTCGAATGGATCGGCGATGATGGCGGCATCAAGGAGATACGGCAGCTCATCGCGACCAGCGTCCACTCGCGCTTTCCGGTGGCTCACGAAACGCTGGACCAGATTGTTGGAGTCGTCTCCGTTCGGGATTTGCTCTCGCAATTCGTTCAGGGCGGCGCGCTCGATCTGAAAGCGTGCGTGCGCAAGCCGCTGATCTTTCCGGAAACCAAGCCTGCGCTGGACGCCCTTGAGGAGTTTCAGAAAGCCGGTTCGCGGTTCGCGCTGGTGGTGGACGAGCACGGCGCCACGGGCGGCATCATCACCACTACCGATATCCTCCAAGCCGTTGTCGGCGATCTCCACGGCGCCGGCGAGCCACCGCGCCCCACGGCCGTTCAACGCGAGGACGGTACGTGGCTGGTAGACGGCCGGCTGCACATCGACGACTTGAAGGAACGGCTGGGCATCAGAGAACTGCCGGAGGAGGAAGCCGGAGGCTTCTCCACCGTTGGAGGTCTGGTGATGACGGTCCTTGGCCGCGTACCATCCACCGCGGAGCGGTTCGATGTCCCCGGTTGGCGGTTTGAGGTGGTCGACATGGATGGAACTCGGGTAGATAAGGTCCTGGTCTCACCGGCCCCGCCGGCCCCCGCCGACCCCGCGTAGAATCCGCGTGCGAATCCGCGTGGCCAACCACGCTCCGCCGGCGTGAAATGCACGCGCAAGAATTCGCACATACGAATGGAATAGTACGACCCGAAGCCGCGGTTTGCCTTCGCGGTCAATTAGTTCGGCCGGACAACTTGAATTCGGACGCGGAAATGGACGCTTTATCACCAAAGCGAATAAACCTGGATGAGCTTTTTTACGTCTCCATGTTTCAGAGCGCAACTCGACAGGCGTCTAGGTGTTTGAATGGTAAACCGGCCCGAATGAGAGCGTTCCGGCGGCGAGGTTCTCAACGCGCGTGAGATTGCGAGTAGCGGCGTAGTGAAACGCCCGGCGTTGCCGGCCTTCGCCAAGCGCCGATACGGTTAGTTCCAAGTCGGAACAGGACGGCATTTTCGCAGAGTACATGAAGGATTAGAGTTTGATCGCGACTCGTGCAGAAATAAGAATTACGATTCCATCCGTCCGAATAAGGCGCGTGGTAATTCACTACCACATCTTCAAGAACGGCGGAAGCACCGTCGAATCGATCCTCGAGCGCGAGTTTGGTCTCTCCTTCGCCACGCTCCATGCGTCGAACGTGGATGACGTTCTGGACAACCGCGATCTGGCCGCATTTCTTGAGGATTATCCTTCGGTCGCGGCGATCACGAGCCACCATCTCCGCTACCCCAAACCTGCGATCGGCAACGCCGCGGTCTTCGATTGCTGCTTCTTCCGCGATCCGCTGCGCCGGTTGCAGTCCCTTTACTCTTTCTACAGACGGGCCGAAACCGACGATCCGCTCAGCCTGTGGGCGCGCCGGTTCGATTCCCGCCAGTTCATGCAGCGGCTCGTAGATCAGTCCCCTAACCAGGTGAGCGACGTTCAAGTGAATTTCCTGGCGAACTCGGGGATCTTCTTGCGCCCGCCGGACGAGGACGATCTCGATCGCGCCGCCGATACCATGCGGACGATGGCCATTCCGGGCGTGCTGGACATGTTCGACGAGAGCCTCGTCTCCGCCGAGTACTATCTGAAACCGGCCTTCCCTACGATTCGCTTGGACTACGTTCCTCGGAATGTCAGTCCCGCGGCGCCGGGACGTGGGTTCGATTTGAAGGAAGTCTGGGGTCCGGATCTTTACGAGACGCTTTCCCGGATGAACCGGCTGGATACGGAGTTCATTCGCCGCACGCGAGCCGAAATCGTCCGCCGGTTTGAGAACGTGCCGGAGGCGCAGCGGCGCCTCGCCGAGTTCCGCGTCCGGTGCGCTCGCCGCGTGGCCGCGACTCGCTTCTCAACGCCGATTGAGATTCCGGCTATTGCCGGCCTCGATTCCAGTTACGAGCGCGAAGGCGCCCTTACAGTCTGAGACCGAATCTCTTGACGACCTCCGCCGAACCCATTGTTCCTACTGTGTGGTTCACGGGCCTGAGCGCGGCGGGCAAAACCACGATTTGCCGGGGCGTGCTGGAACGTCTTCAGGCGCGAGGCTCGAAGGCGGAGATGCTCGATGGCGACGAGCTTCGGAAGCGCCTGTGCGCCGATCTCGGCTTTTCGCGCGAGGACCGCGACGAAAACATCCGGCGAATCGGATTTGTCGCCGGATTGCTCCACCGGCAGGGCAAAATCGCCTTGGTGGCGGTCATCTCCCCCTATCGCGCGGTACGCGCCGAGGTGCGGGCTTCCATTGGCGAGTTCATCGAGGTCTACGTGAACGCTCCGGTCGAACGTCTGTGAGGCCAGGGATCCGAAGGGACTGTACCGCAAGGCCAGGGCCGGCGAGATTCGCGGTTTTACCGGAATTGACGATCCTTACGAGCCTCCCGAGAATCCCGAGGTCGAGTGCCGCACGGACCGCGAAACCATTGACGAGTGCGTGGAAAAGGTCCTGAAAGCGATTGACCGCGCCATGCTTCAATAGCGGCGCGGCCCTTAAGCTCGAACGTGCGGCCCCCGACTCCCGATTGCTACCATCGATACGTGATCGAGCTTGACTGCGTCTCGAAGATGTACCGTTTGTACGCCAAGCCCGGCGACCGCCTGAAAGAACTGATCACGTTCGGGCGCCGCAAGTCCCATCGCGAGCACTGGGCGCTGCGGGACGTCACCATCCGAATTCAAAAGGGCGAGACCTTCTGCGTGATCGGCGAGAACGGTTCGGGAAAGAGCACGCTGCTCAAACTCGTCGCGGGCATCCTCCAACCCACCGAGGGGAACGTTCGCGTCGGGGGCCGCCTCACCGCCCTTCTCGAACTGGGAGCGGGTTTCAACGCCGAGTTCACCGGCCGGAAGAACCTGTTTCTGAATGGCGCTATCCACGGCCTTTCCACGCGCGAGGTCGAGGATTTGATGGCAGGCATTTCGTCGTTCGCGGAGATCGGCGACTACCTCGACCAGCCGGTGAAGACTTATTCCAGCGGCATGGTGGTGCGGCTGGGATTTTCCCTCGCCGTGCATCTGTATCCGGAGATTCTGGTCGTGGATGAGGCTCTTGCCGTTGGCGATATCTATTTTCGCCAGCGCTGCATGAGGAAGATCCACGATATGCGCGCAAGCGGCGTGACGATTGTGTACGTGACGCACGCCATCTCCGACATCAAGTCACTCGGGGACCGCGCGCTCTGGCTGGAACGCGGGAGGCCGCGCCTGCTGGGCGATGCGCGCGAAGTTGCGCACCAGTACATGGCGTGGCTGCTTGAAAAGGAGGCCGGCCGCCGCAGGACCGATCAAGCGGCGCTCGAACGCGCGCAGACGGCGCCGCCTCCGCCGCCCGAGGTCATCGGCTGGCTTCCCCCCGAGCCTCGGCGCTGGGGCGATGGCCGGGCGCGCATCCTCGGCATCGAAGTCACGGACCCCGAAGGCCGCCCGGTCAGTTCGATGCGAACCCCCGGGGTCATCGTAGCGAGGATCAGCCTCCGCGCCGAACAGCCGATTGAGTCTCCGATTGTGGGAGTAGCCGTCCGCGCCTCGGACGGCGTGGATTTGACCGGAGCGAATACGGCCAGCCTGAACGTTCCCGTGGCGCCGCTTTCCGCGGGCGAGGTGCGCACGTACGACTTCCATATGCGCTTGCCCGAACTCGCTCCCGGCCCGTACACCTTCACTCCTGCCATCGCCGATGGCGACCTTGAGGAGTTCCACGTGTGCGATCTGGTGGAGGATGCGCTAACCGTAACGGCGCTTCCGGGGGACAGCGCCGTCTACGGCAGGGTGCGTTTGCCGTGCGTCGCCGAAGTCAGCGTCGCCGATCCGAACTGACCCCCAATTGGCTCGCCGCTTTACGGCAGCGCTCCGAATCCGCCGGCCAGCGCTCCGATAGCCAGAACGAACACGGGATGCCAGTTTCGCCTGGCGAGCAAGTAAAACGAAACGGCGCCAAGCGCCCAACCGCGCCAGGAAATCAGCGCGCTCCCTGCCAGCAGGAACGCGGCGCTGACCACCAGTCCCGCGACTGCCGGATTTACCCCCGCGAGAAATCGCGCCACCCGCGCGTCCGTGCGGTGCTTCTCATATTGGCGGCCCAGAAGCAGCATGAGGGCCAGGCCGGGCGCGAAGATCGCGAGAGTCGCAACCGCCGCGCCGGATAGGCCGGCCACCTTGTATCCCGCGAACGTGGCGAGAACGGCGATAGGGCCCGGCGTCAGGTTGCTGATTGCCACTCCGTCCAGGAATTCGCGCGGCGTGAGCCAGTGCAGTCCCGTCACAAGGCGGTCGTGAAGCAACGGCAGCAGCACGAATCCACCTCCAAAGAACACCAGACCGATCTTGAGGAATTGCGCCGCGATAGCTCCCAGCGCCGGAAGACCGAATACCAAGGGAAACACCGCGGGCGCCGAGGAGCGCGCCGGTGGATTCGCGGCGCGCGCAACGGGTTGGTTCCGCGGTTCCCGCACGAGCAAGTATCCTACCGCTCCCGAAGCCAGCAGAACCCAGACGGCGTTGATTCTGAACGCGCCGGCCAGCAGCGCGGCAACGGCCAGCGCCGCGGTTGACCGGCTGCGTACCACAATCCGGCCGAGCGAATAGCCGGCATTCAGAATGAGCGCGATCGCCACGGGTCCCAACCCGGCGACCACGCCTTGCATGGCAGGCAGCGAGTGATATCGGAAATACGCTTCCGAAAGCGCCGCAACCAGTACGAACGACGGCAGCAGGAAGGCTGCGCAGGCGGCGAATCCTCCGAACACCCCGAACAGGCGGTAGCCGACGAAAAAGGCCGCATTCACCGCGAACGAGCCCAGAATCTGTCCAAGTCCCACGCCCTGGACGAACTCCTCGGACGCGAGCAGGCGGCGCTTCCGCACGAATTCGCGCTCCATCAGCGAAATCACGGCCATGCCGCCGCCGAAGCCCATGGTTCCGATCTTCAGGAATTCGAGATACAGTGACGCGGGAGTCGAACTGGAGGCGCCTCCACCGCTGGCGCGAGCGTGGCCGGACATCATTCCCATTTTCCATGGATGCAGGCCCGGCCGGGCCCGTGACAACCATGCGCCGGATCTAGCGCCCCGGCGCCCCCGCCGAATAGGCCTCGGGTGTAGCGCGGCCTCTATGAAGCCGGTTCTTCACGTCCGGCCAGAATTCCTTCAGCACGTTCGAGAATGCGTCCGTAGCGCATTGGATGGCAAGCTTTGAAACGTTGTCTTTGACGTCTCGCGTATCCGGATAGTAGGCGTTTGACGCGGCCGTGGCAATGGCGTTGCCGCCCCACTCCGAAAAGTTAAACGTGTTCCGCCCCGAATCCATGCGCGCCACGAAGATGCGCGTAACCGCGTACCATGCGCGATGGCCTGTCGCCCCGTCGCCCAGCCGGAAATAGCGCGGATCCTGATGGAACACGGCCGGCACGAAGCCCTCCGTCATCATGTTTCCGAGCATCTGGTCGCCGTAGGCTGCCGCCGCGCGTTTGGCGTAGCCCCGCATGCCCTGGCCGAATGACGGGTTCTGGTTCTCCAGTTGATAAAGCGTCGCAAACAACCCGGCCGTCGGATAGACCGGCCAATCGAAGGAGTCCCTGTAAGCGATCGTTATCTTCCGAATAGCGGAGATGGGGCGAAACGTAAGGGAGCTCTCGGTGGTGCGATTATTCGGGATGACGCCAAATATGCGTTTGTCTTCCGACGGTTGCGCTGCGGGGACGGATGCGGCCGGGCGCTCCAAATCCGCGGAATCACTCGCCGTGGGCGCTTCCCCGCCTTGCTGCTGGCCGAGCAGCGGCGCCGCGCAGAACACGATTAGAGCTTTCCCCCTAAGCGACAGCATCTTGATGTGTTGGATGTGTCCTTACAAGGATTCGGTTACCGAAATCTGCGATTGGATTTCACGAAATGTGGCTTTCAGGACAGCGGTTGAAAGGGGCGCGAATGGGGGTATACTGGGCGGGACTCCGGAGTCCCAAGTGCGAGTTCGTAACATCCGACTTTGCGTCGGCGCCCGTGGCGGGGTTTCCGGAATTGGAACCCGCGCGTTAGCGCGACGATTGAGTCGCCTTGGCCGCCGAGCAATTCAGATTCACAACCTCGAACGGCGCCAGACGGAACTCGTGCGTCTGCCCTGCCTGCAACGTCACCGGCTCCGCCGCCGCGCCTTTCCAAGGGACCGTTGCCCGGTAGCTCTGCGGCGCGCTTGCGGGCAGTTCGAACGCCGGGGCGATATCGATGCCGATGGCCTGCTCCTTCTCGCTCGGATTCCGCAACGTCAGTATCCCGCCCGCCGCCGACCACGCCGCCCAGCCGTACGGTTCCAACTTGCCCGGGTCTCCGCCGATCCAGTGATTATCGATGAGAGTCTGGGCATGGCTGCGCGACCAACGGGCCGCTTCCGCCAGATCGTCCCAATTCTGTGGCGTCAGAAGCTCGGGCGTGATGTACATCTCCTGGAGCTGCGTCCCCGTTCCGAAGTAGTCGTGAATCTCGCTGCGGAAGTCGCCCTGCGGATCGTCACTCAGATTCTTGGCCTGTTTCGCGTAAATCAATCCGTGCAGCATCAGCGAGTTGATCGGATACAGCGGCCCGGCCGTCACGACGCGGCGGAAAGTATCTGCGTCGCGGTAGGTAATCCACTTCTGGCGCCAGGAGCCCACGCCGGCGAAGTCGTGATCGCTGCCGCCGCGCCACGTGGAATCGGCGTAACGCAGCCAGAAGGGCGAGGGATACGTGCCGGTGGTGAGATTGACGTAGAGGTCCGGGTTCAACTTGCGCAGGTCCGCGATGAGGTTTATGGCGGCGTCGAAATCGCTATCGAAGCGGCTCCCTGCGACTACCTGATTCGCGTTGCCCGTGCCGTCGATCTTAAACTGGTTGACTTTGAACTCGGTGATCATGCGGCCGCACACCTGGCGGAAGCGGTCGTAATACTTGGGTCCCGACAGGGCGAAACCCTCGCGGACGATTTCGAAGCCCTGCTCGCGCGCGTATTTTACGCGGTCCGTTTTTGGCTGCCCGTAACCGCCCCATGGAGAAAGCCATACGCCGATGCCCGCCCCGTAAGAGGCAGCCGCTTGGGCCACGTTGGTGAAGCCGTTCGGAAATCCCGAGTGAAAATTCCAGAGGCTGGTCGAGTCGTCCCAGCCGTCGTCGAACAGGAACGAATCGAGCGTGACGCCGCGCTTGACGTGCAGTTCCGTTCCGAAAGCGTTGATGCGGTTCAGCACGCCGGCTTCGTCGTACTTGCCGAAGTAGCCGAGGTCGTACCAGGTGTTGTAGTGGAGGAAGGTGCGAAACGGGTGGGCGCGCTGGTCCTCGACGTATTCGAGGAACGCGCGGCGCATCTGGCCTTCCGGCACGGCGCCGATCACCGAGGAACACTCCATCGATTGGCCCGCGCGAACCGGCAACTGCCGCGAAAGGAAGCAGCGCACGCGCGAGCCCGCCACAGTTGCGGACGAGAGCGGATGCTCGAATCCCAGGTAGAACGAGCCCGCTACCGCGGGCGAACCCTTGACGGTTCCCACCATCTTGACGCCCGGGACATCGAAATCCCAGAGCGCAATTTCCTGAACGGGAAAGTCGAGGCCGCCGGCCGTGATCGTGAATTCCTGGCGCATGTACCGCGAATCGTCGAGCAGGATGGCGCGCCAGGCGATGCGCGCGCCCGATTCGGGATCGGCAAACTCCGCCGCGACCTGCATCCCGTTCCGTCTTCCCGCTTTTCGGATGGATTTTGCGTCGCCGGCAATGCGGGACGCATTGGGCTTCCTTGTCACGGCCAGCCCGCCGGATGAGACGACCCTCCCTCCGGCGAGCGTGAGCTGAAACAAATCGGGGCCGAGAACCAGGCGATGGCTGCCCTGCTTGTCGGCCGCTTCCACGGCGGTCAGTTTGGCGCCCGCCATTTTCCAGGACGCCGAGAAGCGCGCGTTCTCCAGTGCGATCATGTCGCCCTGCGTTCGGAAGCGGGCGTCGCCGGATGCGGCGAACGCCTCGCCGGCGAATTCGGTTGCAACCCAGAGGCCGGCGGCCCATCTCATCAAATCGCGCCGCGAGGGCGCATCGGCGCTGGAAGTTTGCATACAGGCTCTTGCTCCTTTGAACCCAAGCATTATAGCGGGGATATGCATATCGCGCGGCGGAAGGGGTCAGTAGCCGTAATCGGGAAGGCGGAAGACTGAAGGCAGAAGGCAGAAAACTGAATACAACAGGCGTTTCGCCTAAGAGAATCTTGAGGCTTCAGTATTCACTCTTCGGCCTTCGGTATTCCCCCTTTCCGGCTGCTATCGCCTGCCTCCTTTCCCCAATCCCCCCCCGCTCCCCGTATCGTGCGACGGGCGCGCGGAAATGCGCGAGACCCAGTAATATAGTGGGCTGGCCACTCGGAGCCGCGCGGCCATTTCCCGCGGCGGTGAATCGGCCGGGGAGAGACTCATGAATATTACTCATCTCGGTTTGGTCTTGATTCTTGCGGCGGGGATTGCCTCGGCGCAGGCCGGCGGCAACTCCGCGCCATTGGGCCCCAACATGGATGTCCGCACCATGCCGCTTTGGGAAAACGGCGCGCCCGGCGCCCTGGGCACGGAGGACGCGGACATCCCGACCATTACGATGTTTCCCGCGTATGGAAACGCGCGCATCGGAACGGCGGTCGTACTTGCGCCGGGCGGCGGGTATACCAACCTGGCCATGAATCACGAGGGCAGGCAGACGGCGAACTACTTGAACTCGCTCGGCATCACGGTTTTCGTGCTCAAGTACCGGCTCGGCCCGAAATATCGCCATCCCATCGAATTGGGCGATGCGCAGCGCGCGATACGCACCGTGCGTGCGCGCGCCCAGGAATTCGGCGTGCAGCCGAACCGCGTCGGAATGATGGGCTACTCAGCCGGCGGACATCTCGCTTCTACCGCCGGAACTCATTTCGACGACGGCAAGCCCGACGCAGCCAACCCCATCGAACGCGTCAGATCCCGGCCGGATTTTCTCATTCTGGGATATCCCGTCATCTCGTTTACCCAGCCGTATACGCACCAGGGATCGAAGAACGCCCTGCTCGGCCCCAACCCCGATCCGAAGCTCGTCGAGGATCTCTCGAACGAGCTCCGAGTCACGGCGCAAACGCCGCCGACGTTTCTGCTATCGACCACGGCGGACACCACCGTCCCGGTGCAGAACAGCATTTCGTTCTACCTGGCGCTCAAACAGGCCGGAGTGCCGGCCGAGCTTCACGTATTCGAAAAAGGTCCGCACGGAGTCGGATTGGATTTCGCCGATCCGGCGCTCGGAGAGTGGCCAATTCTGTTAGCGAACTGGCTGCGCGGCCGCGGTCTGCTGACGAGGTAGGGGGGCGCTGGGGGCTGGGGATTGGGGGCCGCACGTTTTCGCCCTTACCGGCCAGTCGGCCCCGCGACAACGCATCCCGCAACGCCCTCTCTTTACCCGGACTTACTGGACCTCGCATAATACGGCGAGCCATCGAACCGAGCCGCGACCCGGGTGCCCCCTGGGCGCGAGCGGAGGCTGTCTTTGGACCTACTGGACCTCGCATAATACCGCGTGCCACCGAACCGGGCCGCGACCGGAAGGGTGCGCCGATGGACGTCTGCGGCCCGCCAAACGTAATGAAGACGCGGTCTGTGTGTGGCGGCCATTCCTGGCCGCGTACCGGCATTCCCTGCCGGTACACCGGCCAAGGTCCGGCTCGGTCGCGTTTTCGACAGAGCGGAGGCCCGACCGTCGCAAACCGGCTCCTCAACATGCGAGCCTCAATAATCCGCCTCAACCGCCCCAATCGTCACATGTTCGCCATTGCATCCCGGCCACGCAGTTAGTTCATGCATTCTTTCATCCAATTGATGTGACAGGGACCCTACGAACCTGATACCTGTCCAGACGTCGAACCGTTCTCCGAAAATACGCGAGAAAACGAGGCCGACAGGGGCCAATCGGCGAAATGAGGTGCAGTCTGGCCGAAAAGCGAACTTCAGAGACAGGACACTAGCCCAAGAGAATGAGCCATGCCATAATCTGTTTTGCCGGTTTTGCGTAACACCGTTTTAGCTTTCGTCCCGCTTCTCTTTGCGGCTCTCCCCGGCGGCGCTCAGGACCGGAAGGGTTCGTGGGATGGAGTTCTGCATGACGATCATGGAGCGGCGGTAGCCGGGGCCTTGCTGAGCGTGGAATCCGCGGCAGGCCAATTCTCGGCTACCACTGACAGTCAAGGGCGCTTCCGGTTTCCTCAACTCCCGGCGGCCGAGTACTCCGTGCAAGCTTCGCGTCAGGGCGCCGGCGCGGTCAGCGAACGCAAGTTGCGGCTGCCTGACGGCGCTCCCGGCGTGCTCGTATGGAGCGGCGATCGCTTATCGCCTGCAACGGAAGCCTCCTCCGCCGGCGGCGGCGAGCGGCTATCCGACAAGGCGGTATCGAAGTTGCCCCTGAACAAACGCGATTTCAGCCAGTTGCTGCTGCTGGCCGCCGGCGCCATGACCGACGTGAACGGATCCGCCAATTTCACCCAGCAGTTTGCCGTCAACGGCCAGCGTGGAGTCGCCGCGGTGTTCGCCATGGATGGCGCCGACAGCACCGATCCCGAAATGGGCGGCGCGACCTTCACGAACTTCAATGTCGATGCCGTCGAGGAGATCCGCTCCAACTCGGGATGGATGCCGGCGGAGATAGGCCGCGGAGCCGCGGGTTTCACCGACATCATCACCCGGTCCGGCGCCGACGTCATGCACGGCTCCGTTTTCGAGTTTCTGCGCAACGCGGCGCTCGACGCCCGCAACTTCTTCGACCGGCGCTCCATCGCGAACCCCGGGCGCATCCCGCCATTCGTCCGCAATGAATTCGGCGCGACCAACGGCGGACCGCTGGTGATTCCCGGACTATATAACGGCAGGAAGCGCACTTACTACTTCGCGCAATGGCAGAGCTTCCGCCAGTCGCTGGGGACCACGCAGGTAATACCCGTCCCCACCGACGCCGAGCGAGCCGGTTTCGACACGACGGCCTTTCCAGGCGACACGCTCATTGTCCCGGTGAACTCGCGCATCGCGCAACTGCTCGGCCGGTATCCGCACGCCAACGATCCGGAGGGTCCGTATGGCGCGCGCACCTATGCCACATCGTCGAAAGTAATCACGGAGTCGGATCAGTTTTCGGTTCGAATCGATCACCGTATTAGCGCCAAATCTCAACTGTTCGGCAGGGTGACGGTGGACGACGTAAGAGGCCCCACCACAAACCCCAGCCAGACCGCCGTCGATAAGAGTTTCGCGGTCGAGTTCACGGACCGGCAGAGCAATGCGGCTATCAGGTATACGGGAGAGTTATCCCCGGCATTCACCACGGAGTCTTCAATCAGCTTCACGCGGGCCACGCCGTCATTTCCTTCCTTGAGCGGTTCCGGACCGGCGCTCAAGTTCGGCGATGGGCTCTATGAGGCCTTCAATAACGCCGCCGGATCGGTAATGGCGGAATACGGAAACCTGTTTCAGTTCCAGCAAAACTTCTCCTGGAAGCGCGGAGCGCATTCCGCCAGGTTCGGCGCGGAGTGGCGGGCCAATCGCGACACCACGTTGTTTGGGATCAGCCCGAACGGCGAGTATCAGTTCGGAGGCGGCGCCGCCTACTCGCCCGTGGAGATCCGTTCCGCAAGCGGCCTGCACGACATCCATGTGGGCGACCAACTGCCGGACGCCCTCAGCGGACTGCTCACCGGAAGCGCGTTCACGTACACGGTCGCGGTGGCTCCGCTGATGTTCGCGCAGGGCGGCCACATCGGCGATTCGGCCATTGACCGCGACGCGATCGATTTCTATGCGCAGGACAGTTGGCGGATCTCCTCGCGATTGCTCCTGAATTACGGTTTGCGGTACGAAATCAACACGCCGATCCGGGAGACAGCCAAGCGCACATCGGGGTTGGTTCTCTCGGGTGGAAGCGGACTTCCCGGCTCGGAGTTCGTAATCAATCCCGACCCGGGCTACCAGCTCGACAAGAACGGCTGGGGACCCCGCGTAGGGTTGGAATGGCGCGCTTCGGACCATACCGTCGTGCGCGCGGGCGGCGGAGTCACTACCCTGCTCACCAATCTCTGGCAGCAAAACATGTTGACGGGAAGTACTCCCTTTGTGGTCTACCCGCGCCTGACCGCCGCTCCGGGGCAGCCGGTTCAATTCGGCATAACCATCACGCCGCAGGAGTTGCCCATCCCCTATAACATTGCCGGTCAACCCATTTTCGCGGCCGGGGATTCCAAACAGGTCCCCCCGAATACGCACATGGATCTGCTGCGATTTGAGCGCGATCTGGCCGCGCTCTCTCCGGACCACCAGATGACGCCGCTTGTCGTGGCGGGCATCGCCGGGAATCTGCAAAACGGATACATCGGAACATGGACGGCCGGCGTGGAACGGAAGTTCGAGGGCCTGGCGGTTAATGCCGCGTACGTCGGGACCGCGGGCGTCAAACTACCGGCTACGGATTTTCCCAACGGTTTCGCGGGCGCCGACCCGGCGTATTCGCCTTATACCCAATACGACGCAACGGGCCAAGTCGCCGGCGGGTACGGCATGGCCACGCTGGCCACTAACCGCTCCCACTCCACGTATCACTCGCTTCAGGTTTCGGTTCAGAACGACCTTACCTCGTGGGGGCTCGGCGTGCAGGCCAGTTACACCTATTCCAAATCCATCGACGATTCGAGCGCCGCGATGGGCGGCGGAGGAACCTCGGGAGCCATCTCGCAGTCGTCTCCCGAGAATCCCTTCGATACGCGGCTGGACAAAGGTCCGTCTTCGTTCGATGTGACCCAGGCCCTCGCGTTCAGCGTGTTCCAGGACTTGCATGTGGACCGGCTGTCGCTCTTGCGGCCAATCGGCAAGAAAGCGACCGGCGGCTGGCAACTGCTGGGCATAGGAACGCTGCAGGGAGGTCTCCCGTTTACGATCTACTCCGGCGTGCAACAGACGGGCGTAGGAGCCGGCGGGACCGACCGGCCGGACCAAACCGGCGACCCGACGCTCTCTACCAGCCGGACCGTGCGCGAAGACTACTTCGGGCGCGGCGCCGATAATCCTTCGTTCTTCCGGATTCCGATCGACCTGCCAGGCGGAAGCGGCCCGAACCATGGCCGGTTTGGAACGCTCGGCCGGGATACGTGCCGTGGGCCGGGTCTGCGGAACCTGGACATAGCGATCGTCAAAGACACGCCGGTCGCGAGCCGAGGAGGCGCCGAGCGCGCCTCCGTTCAGTTCCGCGCCGAGCTCTTCAACGTATTCAATATCGTGAATTTCGGCTCGCCGTCAAACACCGTGCTGGGCCCCGGCTTTGGGATGATCAGTAAAACGGCGGGTTCGTCGCGGCAGATTCAGCTCTCCCTGAAATTGATCTACTGAGCCTGCGGCGGTGAGAGCGGACGAGCGCCTCGCAGACTCCTTCACTGGCTGTCGATCGTCGTCACTCCGGCACGCTGAGGGGCCGCTCCCGGTGTAGAATCAGCCATTCCGCGTTCTCGCCCAAAGCCTCCTTGCCTAGTTCGAAGACGATGCGTTGGGCTTTGGGGATATCGTTGTTGGCCACGGAGGCCGTGAGAGCCTCGTCGCCACGCACATAGAGGAAGATCATCTCGCGGGCCTGCCGGGCATGCTCCTTCAAACCTTCGCCTTCAGCGTAACCGTGCAGCAACCCGGCGATAATCGATGGCAACCCGATCAGCAGGATCGCGACTCCGTGGATCCAAATGTGCTCCTGCACGCAAGCTCCCGCGCTCTGCAGCGCCGAAGTAAGGTGGAAGAGCGCGCCGATGGTTCCCATGACGGTGGCGACCGTTATGGCCAGACAGACAAGCCCCTTGGTAATGCGCTTGGTCCGGCGTAGCTGGCCCTTCATGGTCTCTAACCGGTTGACGAAGAATTTGAGTTGCCCCGCCACCCATAACTCGCGCACCTGACCGAGCCGCTTGTCGAGCCCCTCGGCAGGCAGATCCGGCGCCAGTAGCCGGGCGTACCGCACAAATACCCTCAGCCAGTCCAGCTCGCTCCGCTGTCTGAACAGATAGAAGTCCGCCACGGAGGTTCTCAGGCCGGCCATCGTCCAGTAGAATTGGACCCGAAGCGCCTCGGCGACCGAACGGTAATCCAGGTACCGCTGTTCGATCTGCTTACGCCGGGTCCTGCCCAGGAAAGCGTACGCCCCCAATGCCACCGCCGGATACAAAAGGAGCAACTGTGGAGTCCCGGGGAGCAGATGCGCTTGCACCTCGAAGGAGAGGAAAGCGATGAACGCCAGGACATACAGTCTCTCTCGCGCACGCCGCGTTTGTTTTTGAAAGTGAAGCGCCAGGCAGTCGGCGCGCATGGCCCAATGGTCGAGGGTTCGCAGAGAAGGGTATTGCGTGCTCCAAGGGTGCAGCGCCTCGTGGACTCCCTTACAGGCGGGCAGGAGCGTCTCGACATCCGAGTTGAAAAGCTCCACGCGCTGGAAGGTACGCTCGAAGATCATCCCACGCGGATCGGTACTCCATAACTGCGTGGGCACGAGCCTGACGGGCTTGCACTCGACTTCGGAGCGAGGCGCGCCCCGGCGCCGTATCGGGATATGGAATACCAGCCCTCCGACCTCGTCGGCCCCGTCCGCCGCATCGGGCCACCTGCGGCCTTCCGACTGGAGCCTGACCGCATTTGCCACCCCTCCTTCGTGCTTGGGGGGAGACCCGTCCCAGATGGCGACGAGGACCTGGCACCACCTGACCAATTCAACCGCCAACTGAGCGAACTGCTTCTCCCTGGCTCTTTTCCGAATCTCCGGATCGGAATCCGTGAGGGCCGCGTGCGTGACTCCCTCCGCATGCGGGACATCCAGCTCGATCGTCGCGTGCTTGCGAAGCTCCTCGAAATGCTTGCGTGCAAGCTCCGAGGCGGCGGCGTCCAGTCCGGCCTCGCCGAAGGTGGCAAGGTACGAGTCGTCTGGCATCGGCCGGGCAAACGCCAGGTATGCGCCCGCGTCAAGGGCCGCTTTCGCCGCCAACTGATCGGCGCCGGGCGCCAGCGCCGAAATCACCAGCAAGGGCGTATGGGGATGGCCGGCCTTCAGACCTTCGAGGACCTGGCGCACCGCGGCGGCGATCTCCGCCCGATCCGAGTTGTCGATATCCCTGTGGCCAGTAACGCTTACCACCAGGGGAAGGCGCGCCGACAGCCCTTCTCGCGAATGCTCGTGCGACCCGGTTGACGCGCTCATGGTTCCCGCTCCACTTCTCGGCGTGGACAATCCGGTCCTGTAGATTCTAGCTCATATTGCCTGGAGAAGGAACCGGCTCACGCCTGCAAACGCCCGCGTGGCCAATTCGGCGTAATCCGCGGGTGGGTCAATCTGCGTCGTC
This sequence comes from Terriglobia bacterium, assembly GCA_963783505.1. Classification (GTDB taxonomy): domain Bacteria; phylum Acidobacteriota; class Terriglobia; order Bryobacterales; family Bryobacteraceae; genus BOG-224. The sequence goes on from CAWAOP010000016.1 coordinate 99,732, forward strand.
CACGCGCCGCCTGTGACGCGAGAGGCTTACCGGCCGTCCAATTACTGCGGCAGCTTGCACTGCACGCCGCCGGCCGGTACTTCCAGGCTCGCGGCCCATACGATTCCGTTAAGCAGCACGCGCCGGTAGGAATCGATTTCCAGATTGCCGTGCATGTCGACGCCCGTCATGACGAAGCCCCGCCCGCCACCCTCGCGCTGCACCGCCCACCCTACCTCGCTCGGCCCCACATTTTCCTCCGGCCCGGCGGGCGGACCGGCCAGCGGGACCATCGCTTCCGGAATCGCCGGCATGCGCGTCGGGGACGTTGGAGTGGCTGTCAGCAGATCGGTGCGGCGCGCATCCGCGCCCAGGCGGTATTTGATGTAGAACTCTTCCCGCACGGTCCACGGCGCGACGCCATTGAGAATCGGATGCTTCACGGCCGCCGGATCTATCTTCCACTCCGCCACCACCGTTCTCGAATAGCCCGACTCATAGAAGCCGCCCACCCAATCCGTGAAATACTTGCGCGCGGTTGCGTTGTTCACGTAGGTTGCATAGTGGAGCACGACCACGCCCATCCCCTTCTTCGCCAGCGCGTCAACCTGCTTCAACCGCTCCGTGGTTTCCGCGTCGTAGCCCTGATGATCGGTCGTGCCGTCCTGCGGAAACAGCGCGTGATGTTCGGTGGGAGTGCGGTCGCCGCTGCTTTCGAGCACCAGAACCGCCGCGTTCCTCAGGTCCGCCACATCGTTCACCCTGCCGGTGATCAGCTTCGTCGAGATGTTGGGCACGTTCGAGTGTTCGAGACACGCGCTGAATGCCCTGGCGTCCTGCTCGTATTCGTGCCTGCCCGGCGCGCCGTGATCCTTGGGTCCAGCCGCAAACACAATCAGCTTCGGATCGGCTGCGCACACAATAGCCGGCAGCGCAACGAGCGCCGCCAAGCCCACGAGAGAGTGTCTGGCCATCATGGGACTCCATTATAGGCCGCGGCAAGCGGGAGTCATAGTAACGCGCGGTTTGCGTTTGAACCATCAGAAGGTGCGGCCGGGACAGGCAGTCGCCGCGAAATGCTGGGATGTGACATACTCTTTGAGGGGCTAACGGGCGTAGCCACCGGGCATGCGAGGGGACGCTGCCTGAGAGGATGCGGTGGCTCTGGCGCGATCCCCTGTTCCGGAAGGTGTGACCGGCACGGACGGGGCGCGGGTTTGTGAGCCCCGAGAATATGAGTTTCAGGCCCGGCTGACGGTGACGCCGGCTGCACGGAGGGAGTTCGGGGATGTTCCAGATAAGAGGGCAGAGGCGGTGGTGTTTCCGGACGGCTTTGGGTCTGGCAGGGGCGCTTGCAGCCGTGGTTGGCGCCAAGGCGCAGTCAGCGGCCGATAAGTGGTGGCCCGGCTATGGCAACGGCGCGGACAACTCGCGCTACTTCGCGTTAACGCAGATCGACAAGTCGAACGTGACCCAACTCCAGGTGGCGTGGACCTATCCCTACGCTGACGCCGGCGGCTATCCGATCGTGGTTCGCGGCGTCATCTACGGCCGCGGCCGCAACGGCTCGCTGGTCGCCGTGGACGCAAAGACGGGCAAGGAGCGCTGGGTCCGCGAGAACATGACCGGCACGAGCACGCGCGGCGTCATGTACTGGGAAACCCGCGACGGCCGCGACCAGCGCATCATCTTCCCCATGAACAGCCTGCTGCAGGAGGTGGACGCGAAGACCGGCAAGTCGATCATGTCGTTCGGAACGAGCGGCGTCGTCGATCTGCGCGTGGGCATCGACGGCCGCGATCCGGCCAGTATCGGAAACATTCAGTCGAACACGCCGGGCGAGGTCTTCGAGAATCTGGTGATCGTCGGCAGCGCTACCGGCGAGGGTTATATGTCGCCGCCCGGAGACATCCGCGCCTATGACGTGCTGAGCGGCAAACTGATCTGGACTTTCCACACCGTGCCGCATCCCGGCGAGTGCGGCTACGATACGTGGCCCAAAGACGCATGGAAGTACGTCGGCGGCAACAACAACTGGGGTGAGATGACCGTCGATGCCAGGTTCGGCATTGTCTACGTCACGCTCGGCTCGCCAACCTACGACTTCTATGGGCTCGACCGTATCGGCACGGGCCTGTTCGGCACGTCGATAGTGGCGCTCGACGCGCGCACCGGCAAGCGCCGCTGGCATTTCCAATTTGTGCACCACGACCTCTGGGATATGGACCCGAGTTCGGCGCCCTCGTTCACCACCATCAAGGTGAACGGTCGCAACCGCGATGTGGTCGCTCTCACCGCCAAGACCGGCTGGCTCTACGTGCTCGACCGCGCGACGGGCGAGCCCATCTGGCCCATCGAAGAGGAGCCTTCCCGAAGAGCGAAGTGCCTGGAGAACAGAGTTGGCCGACGCAGCCGATACCGACCAAACCCGAGGAGTACATCAGGCACACGTTTACCGTGGATGACATCAGCCCTTACCTGGACCCTGAGGAGGCTGAGGCGTTCAAGAAGCGTCTTGCGGCGGCGACCAATAAGGGCGTCTTCACGCCGATCGGCTTCTCCGATACGGTGCATGTCCCCACGAGCAATGGCGGCACTCTGTTTGGTGGCACGGCTGCCGAACCGCGCACCGGCGCCGTCTACATCATCGCCCACGACAACCCGGGGATCATGCGTTTGGTCCATCCGGGCGAGAATACGGGCCGTGGCGGTGGTGGCGGCGCGCTTCCGCCCTATCCGGACGGCGTGACCCAGTTCGAGCGGCCCACCATTGCCAATTACGATACAGTAGGCACGCGCATCAAGCCGCCATTCACGTCCATCGTGAAGTACGACCTGAACAAGCCCGGTATCCAGTGGCGGATTCCCTACGGCGACGACCCAGGGCTCGCCGCTCGCGGCATCACCGGCACCGGAACGCCGGGGACGACAAATAGCCTTGTGATCACCGAATCCGGCCTCGTCTTCGGAGCCGGCGGCGACAACCAGGTTCGCGCATGGGACAACCAGACGGGCAAGCAACTCTGGTCGTCGAAATACGGCGGCAGCTTCCTAGGCTCGCTGGTGATGTACGAGATGGATGGCCGCCAGTACCTCCTAGTGCCAGCGGCGAGTTCGAGCGCCGGACGCGGCCGAGGTGGCGCGCCCGCAGCCACCGCGGCTCCCGGCGCCCCGCTGGGCTGGGTGGCCTACGCCTTGCCGGCCAAGTAAGCGAACGAAGACGGACAGTTTCGAAGTGGCGCGTGAGCCGCCCGAAGCACGCCAAGCGGTAGCGCGGGCAGATCAGCGAGATGGCGACTTCTCGTTCGACTGGATGGCCGAGGCCGTCCACTCGCCGCAGGGGATGGTCAAAGGAATGAATTCCCGTTTAGCGCCCACAGCGCTGCTTTTCTGCCCAATAGCGCGGTTTCCGTGCGCGCCCGGACCTATTCCCCGCCTGCAGGACTCCAGTGGCTCCGCTCCAAACCAGCCAGGAGGCGAAAACAAATCCCTAATTATGAGGGTTGCGCTCCCGTGCGCCTCTCAAGTTAGCAGACCTAAGGCAACTAATCGGGACTTCCAGCCTAGTACCGCGTACCTGCACGCGATCCCGTTAGGTCTATTGACCCCATCGTGGGTACGTCGCTAGCATTGGACTAGCTCATGGAACAACGACGAACTCGCCGATTGTTAAGATGCGGGTCCCGATAGCTATCACTCGCTTCTGATCGCAAATTCCAGCACTCGAAGGGAAAGGATATCTCACAAATGCGCATGCGTATTTCGATAGCGGTCGTCTGCCTGCTCGTAACATTCGGCGCGCTTCCGGCATCGGCTCTCCCGATTGAATATACGATCGATTTCACTTTGTCACCGAACAGCACCCCCATTGCGCCCACTTCTGGCTTCTTCTACTACGATCCCGCGGAGCCGTCAGGCCCATTCACGGATTTTACGGTTTCGTGGGACGGAAACACATACGACCTAACCGCCTCAGCAAACTCACCGTCCTATTCGCCATACGGCGCCCCCCCGTGCACCGACGGGCTGTCGGGAGGGGCCGCTACATTCGCCCTGCTGACTGCGTGCTCAGGTGTCACGACCTCAAACGCTTGGACAGCAGGGGACTGTTGTGAATTCAATTCGGAGTACGTCCAGCCTCCCGGACAATTCGCATTCGCAGCTGGCGGCGACAACTACCCAACAATATATGTAGATGCTACCGTGGGAGACAGCCCAGACAACGCGTTTGGCACCTTCGCAGTCACAGCCACGCCCGAACCAAGCGTGACCGTCCTCACGCTGATTGGGTTGTGTTTAACGATGAGAAAGCGAATTTTCACCGTTCTTCGGCAGTGCCCGCCTAACGAGGTTTCAAAGTAGCCCACTACCGACGGTTTTGTGTCTTGGCAAGGGCGGCGGTGCGATTGCGCCCGGATGGCGACGCATCCGGAAGTTGACAGGGGCTACCAGTGGTCAGATCCTCCCTGACGCCGTCGTTTTTACAGATCCGGTCCCACATGGACCAAAGTAAGTTTGTGGAAAATGACGCTCGGCCTAGCCGGTCACGCTGGCAATTTCCGTAATTCTCGTTCACAGCCCCGTGGCCCAGCCTCCGAGCGGCCCGGGATCCGGCCGGAAGTTGAGTTCGCTTAAGTTGACGAGCGCTCGCATTAGCGTCTGCTGGTGAAAATGGGATTTGTAAACATGAGCGGTACGTGTGCGATATGGTGGGCGCGTGGTCCAAGAGCCGTCTCCCTGAGTCGCGGACCATGCAGAAGCTTTCGCGCTAGAGGTTCTCACCGTTGGCGGGAAAAACCTCTTTAGAACATAGTGACTGCCCCCCGCAGAAAAAGCCATTCCGACACCCGGCCGAGCTAACCGCGAGCCGGAAGCGGCCCGGCATAGGCGTTCGGCTAGGCGTCAGTCCCATAGACAGTACCGCTGGTACTCATTGCGGACCGCTCCAGTCACAATGATGCTAGCCTTGTGGACGGACAGAGGAACACCGCCCCCTGTGCCCGCAGAGACGCCCGTTGTCCAGAACGGCACGAACGCGGTGCTGTAACAGCACGAAAGAGGATTCCCGCAGATGGCTACGACACAACATTCGCACAAGGCCCTGTACATCGCTTTCGCACTTTGCGCATCCTGTTATGCCGGCCCGATCACATACACCGGGTCTGTAGCGGGCCCAAATGACACGGCATTCTACTCGATCACCACCGACGGGAACATCACAACCCCGCTGGACAACTCCGACATCACGTCTGTCTCCTTTTACCAGACGGGAAGTAACCCATTCGGGCCAACGGGCCCATTCGGCTTTGCGATCAACGGCGCCAACCTGACCGCCACTTCCACCGAACTGCTATTCAATTTCGGTGGTACTGACGGTGGTAGTTTCGTTATGAATGACTCCGGCCAGGATGTACTGGCAATGCTAACGCCACACGTCTTCGGGAATCCGGACCCCCTCGAGGCAGACTGTGTACGAGCCGGTATCCGGACCATGGGATTTCTTTTTCCAGAACAACCCATCCCCAGGCGAGACCATTATCGCGACAACACCCGAACCTGGAACGATGGCTACGATGCTTGGTGCAGCAATACTGCTTGGCTTTGCTGCGTCAAAACGCCGGACCAGAGCCCTTCATCAAACGCCGCAATCACAGCTCGGCTAACACCGCCGGGCCTTCACGTCTGTCTGCGTTAGGCGCTACCCGGACACTGATGAACTACGGATGCGCCGAATCTCCATTCGCCGAGATGACGTCCCGCACCTTCGCCAAGACGGATTCCTGGCGAGAACAGCGCCTTTGTCGAGCAATCAGGCCAGAATAGCAGCGTTGGGGCTCCACTCCAAGTGAATTTTCTCGAACAGTGAATTCTCGACCATTCGGAGAATGGTCGCCCATTTGGGCGTCGTTCGGGCACTACTCCCGCGAACTCCCCGTACCGCCAGCTTGACGCCCAACGCCGGAACCCAGGGAAAAGGCGACAACTGCCTTTGTCACGCCTAATAGTTCCTATCCAAGCTCCTGTACTGCACGGCCTCGGCGATGTGCTTGGCTGCCACTGACTCGGATTCGGCCGGATCGGCGATGGTGCGGGCTACCTTCAGGATGCGGTCATGAGCACGCGCCGAAAGACTCATCCTTCGTACGGCCATCTCCAGCGTGCGCTCGCCGGGCGCGGCCGAGGTGGCGCGCGACATCTGCGCAGCGGCCGGAGGAGGGAAACCACTTCTCAGCGTTGGGGGCTAAACAGCCCAGTGGCGGCCCACCGAAAGCCCGTGCCCGCTCACTCGCTGCCAAAGCCCGCATTGAAGCACGCGCGAACCGAGGTCCAATCGGCCTCGGAAAGCTGCCCAATCAGGCGCACTTCATGCTGCAGCAACGTCACGGTAAATAACCTGAAAAAGGACGGCTGGTGAAGTCCCGCCTCTCGCCAGTCGCGCAATTCGCAATCTGTCGGAGCCAATTCCTTAGGGGGTTGCGTCGTGATCAGACCAACGATCACGTCAGGTCGGTAGCGATGGTAAAGTTCGGTCGAGAGCACCACAGCGGGTCGGATCTTCGTCATGTCTGCGCCTCGAAACGCGCCGACTACGACATCACCTGGCTTCAAAGCCCTTCCCGCTCCTGCCGCTCAAACCGTTCGAGAGACGCAAGCGTGGCTTCCCGAAGATCGTCGTCGGACCAGGAATCCGACCACTCAACTCGCCCGCCGCCACCGAGATCCGCAAGTTGCTGCGCCCACACTAACACTTTCCGGGTCTCGTCCGGCGGAAGCATCCGCACAACTTTGATGAGCGATTCCTCGTTGGCGCTAAGGATCATGGCCTTCATCTCTCTCGTTCCCAGTTTAACGCCATCAGCCCTCCGGGATCTCGCCGTGTACACCAGTGCGAGGGAAAAGGTAATGGACGGC
>CAWAOP010000017.1:0-275346 GCA_963783505.1 Terriglobia bacterium
TTCGCTTTTGCTTGATATCCGCCGCCACCACCTCATCGTTGAAATTCCCGAACCAGGCGATGCCGCTGGCGAAAGCAGGCGACGCGGCCGTCGGGCCTCCGGCCGGGAACTGCACCACCTCCTGGCCGCTGGCCAGCGAGATCCCGTGGAACACCTCGTCGCAACCCGACACATAAGCCACGCCGGCCGAAATCGCGGGCGTACCGTGGACGTAAGTCGGCGTGGTGAATTTCCAATTGAGTTTGCCGTCCCGCCTGCCGAGAGAGTACAGGTTCCCGTCGTAAGAGCCGATTAGAACATGGTCGCCCGCGATGACGGGAGAAGAGTGGATCTCCGATCCGGTTTTGAACGTCCACAACCGCTTGCCGTCGGCCGCGCTCACTGCGTGCAGGTCGCCGGCCAGGTCGCCAACATACACGATGCCGTCGGAGACCGCTGGAGAAGATTCCTGAATGGAATCGCCCGCATCGTATTTCCAACGCAGCTTGCCGGAAGCCAGATCAATGGCGACCAGGCTCTTCGCCATCGAACCGACGAAAACAGTTCCGCCGGAAATGGCGGCGGACGACTCAATCGAATCGCCAGCATCGTAAGTCCACAACAGTTTCAGATCGGCCGGAACGGCGGAATCGGAAACTCCCGTCAGTTGGGGATTGCCTCGGAACTGCGGCCAGTCTTCCAGTGGGGCGGGCCGGGGCGCCCTATGGGCCACCTGCCCGGCCAGCCAGGGAGCCAACGCGGCGACTCCCAGCGCCAGAACCACGAGTTTGGGCATTTTGCCCAAATTTGACTTTACCGATCCCATCAAATCAATGACTTGGAGGCATGCGCATGGGCATTTGCCCAAATCCCATTACCTCACGGCTTCTGCGCGATGGCAAAAAGCTGCGTCCGATTCGCCACGAACAAGGTTCCGTTCGCCGGAGTCACCGTCGCATATACGTTGCTTCCCATGCCGTTAGTCGAGATCAGCTTCTCCGTCCGGGCCGCTTCGAAAACCAGGACGTCTCCGTCCTCATCGCCCAGATAAACCTTGCCGCCGATCACCATCGGCGATGCCCAAACGCCCGAGAGCAGATCGTGGACCCAGAACGGCTGGCCGCTGTTCGCGTCCAGGCAGTGCAAGTACCCGGCGAGATCCGCATAGAACAGCATCCCATCGTACACGGCGGCCGTGGACATGGTGCGTTTGATTTTGTCGTATTGCCAGAGCCGCCCACTCGTGGTGATATCGCCGCGCTTGGTGGCGTCGATGGCGTAGAGATGTCCCCCGCCCTGCCCGGCTTCGGGGTTCTGGCCGTTGGCGATGAAGACCTTGTTTTGCCAAATCACGGGCGTCGAAATCACCTGGTTACGAGTCTTGGGCCAGACCGCGTCCTTGGGGTTCGTGTCGAACTCCCAGAGCTTCGCGCCTTTCAGCGCCTCGTAGCTTCGCACCCAGCCATCGCCCTCTCCGATCACCACCTGAACCACGCCGCCGATTTCGGCGACAGCGGGCGACGACCACTGGCCTTCGAGAATCTTGATCGCCGACGTTGTTCACCTGCCAGACCAGCTTGCCGGTAGCCTTATCGATGGCGATCAGCGACGGCGCCTTAGGATTGAGCACCATATCCTGGCCATCGTCCCGGCCGTTGGAAGTATTGGCGAAGACCAGGTTGCCCCAAACCGCGGGCGCGGAGCTGGCCTTGTTGCGCACCGATACGCCCAATTCCTTCGCCATGTCATATTTCCAGATCGCTTTGGCGCCGCCTTGCCCGTCGCCGTGCGTATCGAGGCAGGCCAGTTCGCAGCGGTTTGTGACGTAGTACAGGCGGTCGCCCTCCACCAGCGGCGTGGAGCAGGCGCCGGTCTCGGGCCAGTCCTTACTGTCTTCGGCCTGTCTTTGCGTGACGTGCTGCCACAGAAACTTGCCGTCCGATTCGCGGAAGCACATCAGAACGGCGCGGTCGCCCTTTTCTTTGGGGTCCAGAGCAAGCTCGTTGTTGGTGCCTATGTACACCTGGCCGCCCGAGACCACCGGGTTGCCGTAAGTCTGCGAGCCGAGCTTGGCCACCCACTTGATGTTCTTCTTGCTGGCGATATCCCAAGAATCGGGCGCGCCCTTCATGGAAGAGACCATGTTCCGGTCCGGCGATCCGCCCCACATCGGCCAGTCGCCGCCGGCGGGGTCGGACGCCAACAGCACGCCGCCCGCGATGAGAACGATGCTCCACACAAGCCGCTTCATAGAGTTAACTCCGCCGTTTTGCCGTTCGCCCGCACGGTGAGTTGAAGCCGTCGGATCCGGTGGGGCAGGATTCCGTCCTGCCCTCGCGCCGTAGGCGCGCTTCGCGCGCCGGGCAGGACGGAATCCTGCCCCACTTCAGTCCGGCCTCGACGCAGCCTTCCGCACATCACGAATCCTGCCTGCTCCGGGCTTCCGCCTTCACTGCTTGACGCTGTAGCAATAAAGATTGTCCTGTTCCCGCAGGTACATTTTACCGTTCGAGATTACGGGAGGAGTCCAAGTGTTGTAACTGCCGCGCGGAATCTCGAAGCGCGAAATCTCCTTGTACGCCGAGGGAGATGGATCGATCAGACCGACCGCTCCGTCCTCACCCATACAATAGAGCTTCCCATCGGCCAGGATACAGTTACCTTTTCCCACGCTGCGATTCTTCCATTGCACCTTGCCGGTTTTGAAATCCATGGCGGTGAGAATTCCCGATTGATTGCCGCTGAAGCCGTACAGAGAGTCGCCTACCAGCATCGAGGTGGTGTAGTGGTTCTCCATGTCGCGGTTCGCGTAAACCTTGGTTGCGGATTTCCCGTCTGCGGCCACCTTGATCAGCAGGCAGCCCGTGCCGTAATCGCTTGAATAGAACACGTAGCCGTCGTGGAAGATGGGCGTCGAGATGTTGGCCACGTTATTCACCGCTTCGGGGAACCGCCAAAGGATGGCGCCATCGGCGGCGTTCAGGCCGAGAGCCGAATCGGCGGTGAGCGTGGTGACGATGTGCGTACCGCCCACATCGAACGCGATGGCCGAAGAGTAGCCCGCCGAATCGTTCTGCGATTTCCAGATGACATCGCCCGTGTTCTTGTTCAACGCCGTCACCCCTGCGCCCCTTCCGCCGGGAGTGACAATGAGGCGGTCGCCATCCACCAGGGGCGATTCACTATAGGCCCAGCGCGGAACGCGGCCGCCGAGCTTCTGGGTGAAATTCAGGCTCCATACCGTCTTGCCCGTGGCGATCTCCAGGCAGACGAGCGTGCCATCCGTCGAGATGGCGTAGAGGCGCGGGCCATCCACCGTCGGCGTGCCGCGCGGGCCGTTGCCGTGCTGCTCGCTGAAGGACTTGCCGGTCGGCGTTTTCCAAAGCTGTTTTCCAGTGTTGGTATCGAACGCCATGACGTACTGCTGCGAACCCTGCTGGCCTTGCAGGTAAAGGCGATCCCCCACAACGGCCGGCCCGGAGAAGCCTTCACCCAAGCCCTGCGTCTTCCAGACGAGGCGCGGCCCGCCCTGGGGCCAGGATGCGAGCAGCCCGGTCTCGGCGGACTTGCCGTCGCGGTTCGGCCCGCGCCACTGCGGCCAGTCGGCGGCGGAGGCGAGCACGCCGAATAGAACGACAATAAGAGCGGTATATCGCTGCATGTTTCAAGAGTAACCGGGCGCACTCCGGCGGTACAACGGGCGTCTGGATTTTGTGTGGACGAATCCGGGACCGGCGCCCATGGTGTACGCTGGTACATTCTGAATGAAGCGTCAATACGATTTTGCGAAAGCGAAACGCGGGCCGGTGATTCCGGTTCCGAAGGGAAAAACCAGAATCACCATCCGGCTGGATGAGGATGTGATCGCCTGGTTTCGCAACCTGGTTGAAAACGCGGGGGGCGGCAACTATCAAAGCCTGATAAACGACGCCTTACGGCAGCACATTGCGCATGCCCGCGAACCTCTCGAAGACACCCTTCGGCGCGTTGTTCGAGAGGAGATCCGGCTGGCCAGTTGAAGAGAACTCGTAAGTCCGCCAATCCGGTGTCTGCCGACGCAATTGCGCGACTGGCGGATCAGGGCGCCGACGTTTCCCGTTTCTTCAAGGGTGAGGGCCGCATGGTTCAGCCGATTCAGCGCGTTAACGTGGACGTCACTGCCGGCATGTTGGAGGAACTGGACAAGGCCGCTCAGGACCTCAGCGTGAGCCGCCAAGCGGTCATCAAGACATTGGTCCGGCAGGCGCTCGATCAACACTACCTGGCACAACGCGCCAAGCGGCCACAGGCGATGCCTTAACGGCGACGTTGCATAAGCGCCGAATCGCGGCCCGGAAGATCGGAGAGGTTGGGAGACCGGCGGGTACGAACCAGGCCGGATTTTCTCCGCCGGTTGGCGACGGCGAGCCTCCGCTCCCTGACGGTCGCGGCTCGGCCAGTGGCCGAATGCCGCGAACCGAGCCGCGACCGTCAGGGAGCGGAGGCGCAATTACTTATGACGTTCTGTTTAGAAGGGACTGAGATGGCTATTCGGAAATCAATACGGCTACAGCCGCTTCACCCCGGCGAGGTTCTTAAGGAACTGCTGGCCGAAGCGGGGCTGACTGTCAACGCGCTGGCCCTCGCCCTGCGGGTGCCCGCAAACCGAATCGGGGGAATCGTCAAGGGGCAGCGAGGCATTACAGCCGACACGTCTCTACGCTTGGCCCGCTATTTCGGAACATCCGCTCAGATGTGGATGAACCTGCAGGCCAAGTATGATCTCGCAAGGGCTGAGGACGCATCGGCTGCCCGGATTCTGGAAGAAGTTCCTCGTCGTGTCGCGGTCTGAGAGTGGCGCTCCCGGTCGGGTGGCATTTGCAGGCATGGCGTTGAGCCGTTTTGTTCCGCGCCGGCGGAGGGCTCAGGAGCCGTTCGGGGCCAAGGTCCGTGCCGTGGCTTTGGGGCGGAGGGCGCATGGGACCCATGTCGCAAGGGGCGCCATCGAGACCGGGATAATCGGCTTCTTTACCCCTGCAAATAAACCTCTCGGTCCGGTAGAATAGCGGTAAGCTGTCGCTTAGCCTTCGAGGCCAGGAGAGGTCCACATGTTGACGCGGCGAAGCTGGATGATCGGTGTTGGGTCTCTGGGCGCGTCCCGTTTGTTGCCTGCCGCGGCGGTCGCGGACTGGTCTCAATTCCGCGGGCCCGACCGGACCAACATCTCCAAGGAGACCGGCTTGCTGCGCCAATGGCCCGCGAGCGGGCCGAAGCGGCTGTGGAGCGTGCCGGTGGAGCAGGGATATGCCGGGGCCGCGGTCGCGGGAGGCCGGGTCTACCACCAGGACTACGATTCCAAAAAGTCCCAGATCCTGACGAATTGCCGGTCGCTGGCCGATGGGAAACTGATCTGGCAGTACGCCGAGGACCGCGAGATCCGGCCCAACCACGCTATTACACGCACGGTGCCCGCCGTGGACAGCCGCTTCGCGATTTCTCTCGATCCCAAAGCAGTGCTGACCTGCCTGGATGTCAAGACCGGCAAACTGGTCTGGCGCAAGAGCCTGGTTACGGAATACAAAGCCGCCATTCCCTCCTGGTACAACGGGCAGAACCCGCTCCAGGAGCAGGACCGCATCATCGTCGGCACGGGCGGCGCGGCCATTCTGGTGGCGCTGGATAAAGCTACGGGCAAGGAGATCTGGCGCACGCCGAACCCGGCAAACATTCAGATGTCGCACTCCTCGGTGATGCCCGCCGTTCTGGGCGGCGTCAAGCAATATCTCTGGGGAACGCTCGGCGGTCCGTTGGGTGTGGCGGCCAGCGACGGCAAACTGCTGTGGCAGTTCCCGCGCAAATTCAACGTGGTGGTTCCACCCTCGCCGCTCGCCGTAAACAACGAGCTGGTTTTCCTGACTGGCGCTTACGACGCTGGCAGCGTCATGGTACGCGTGCGCAACGAAGGCGGCGCGTTCAAGGCCGAGAGCGTTTTCGACTTCAAGAACAACGAGTGGAACTCCGAAGTCCATACGCCCATCGCGTATCAGGGACGCATGTTCGCGGTCGGCAAGAAGAAGCGCGGGCTGTTCACCTGCCTGGGCTTCGATGGCAAAGAGGTCTGGACCAGCGAAGGGAAGGCCAGCTTCGGATTAGGGGGCTTCATGCTGGCCGATGGCATGTTCTTCGCAATGGACGGCGACACTGGAAAGCTGCACCTAATCGAGGCGAATATCACCGGGTATAAGGAACTCGCCAGCGCCCAGGTTCTGGCGGGGGAAGAAGTTTGGGCGCCCATGGCGCTTTATGACGGTAAGCTCGTACTCCGCGATCTCACGCAGATGGTGTGCGTGGACGTTCGGGGGTAGGTGGGACAGGCCATCGCAGTTCGTGGCCTGTCAATGCTTGAAGAAGAGACAGACGACGTAAAGCGATCGTCTGTCCCACTAAAGAGTAAGGCAGGGAGGGGCGAATGCAGTACCGCCAGGTTAGCGTATTGGCCGGCAAGGGCGATGGCCCTTCGCAATTTCGCTCCGAATTGCGCGGCGTCGCCATAGGCCGGAACGGACGCATCTACGCCGCCGGCGATTCCGAAATCAAGGTGTTCGGCCCGGCGGGGGCGATTGAGCGGCGCTGGTCCACGGCCAAGCCGGCCCTGGCGGTGGCGATTGCGCCGGATGGCTCGGTTTTCGTGGGCGAAGCGGGGCAAATCGAGATCTTCAGCGCCGCCGGGCGCCGGTTTCGGTTTGGCGCGATGGCAAGCTCCTGGGAAAAGTAACCTCGATTGATTTCGCCAAAGACTGCGTTCTGGCCGGCGATGCGGCGGACCGGGCCATCCGGCGATTCGACGCGCATGGCAAGATCGTCAACACCATTGGCACAAACAATCCGGTGAACGGGTTGCTGATTCCCAACGGCGTGGTGAGTTTCTCGGTGGACGCCCACGGCGTCATTCACGCGGCCAACCCCGGCCGGCATTGCCTGGAGCAGTACGCGCTGGACGGCCGTCTGCTGGGCCGCATCGGCAAATTCCATGGAACCGACCCGGCCGGCTTCGGCGGCTGCTGCAACCCCACGAACGTCGCGGTGGCCGGCCGCCTGTTCACCGCCGAGAAGGCCGGGCCGCGGCTGAAGGCCTACGAGATCGGCGGAAAGCTGTTGGCGGTGATCGCGGATCGCGCGCTGGATGCCAACTGCAAGAACATCGGCATCGCGGTGGACGGGCGCGGAAGAGTCTACGCGGCGGATACGGTGAAGTTGGACATTCTGGTGTTCGAGGAGGTTGCGGGATGAGCGCGGAAATAACCCGGCGTGGAATGCTGGAAAACATCGCGCGAGGCGCCGTGCTGATCGCGCTCGGCGGCGGCGCAGGCTTTCTGGTCAAGAAGGCCAACGGCCAGGTGGTCTGGCAGGTGGACGCCGCGCGCTGCCTGAACAGCCGACTAGGAGAGATCGGCGAAGGCTGCCGCCTTTGCACCAGCGAGTGCGTGGTGGAGCTTTCGGCGGTGCGCGCGGTGAATGAGTTTTCCAAGTGCGGGCGCTGCGCCATATGCCCGGCGTATTTCAACGTCACCAGCGCGGTGGACGATCATGGGTTGCCCAGCCGGAAACTGTGCCCGCGCGACGCCATCGCGCGCAAGTCTATCGGCAAGATCGACCCGGAAGACCCGGCCAACAACTTCTACGAGTACGTCATCGACGAAGAGAAGTGCGACGGCTGCGGCCGGTGCGTGAACAATTGCAAGGAACCGCAGGGGCTGGGCTGCCTGACTCTGAGAATTCGCTACGACAAGTGCGTGAACTGCAATAAGTGCGCCATCTCACGGGCCTGCCCGCAGAAGGCGTTCGTTCAGCTTCCGGTTCCGAGGGCGCTTCAGGTGCAACAGGTGAAACCGGCTGCGTTATGAGATCGATCCGCCAGGGTGAGGCGACAGTCCCGGGCGCCGCAGCCAACTGCGCAATTCCGCAATCGTGGCTGCGTTTATTGCCTTGGCCTCGGGCTTGTTCTTCTGCGCGCCTCGCGCGCCGGCGCAGGCGATTCAATATTCGCGACCTGTCGAAACGGCTCCCCAACCGGCGACCATCGGCGGCGGCTACAAGATCCCGGAAGTGCAACGGACGCCTCCGCGGCAGTACTGGTTGCAGGTGCTGGACGTAGTGGCGCTGGCCGCGGCCATGGGTCTATCGATCTGGATCGTTCTCAAGCGCCGCAGCCGCAAGTGGGCCATCGTACTGTCCGCGGGATCGCTGGCATATTTCGGCTTCTACCGCGAAGGCTGCATTTGCCCGATCGGCTCCATTCAAAATGTCACTGTGGCGCTGACGGATCCCAAATACTCCATCCCCATCGTGGTCACCGCGACGTTCGTCTTGCCGCTGGCGGTGGCTTTGTTTTTCGGACGCGCGTTTTGCGGAGGCGTTTGCGCGCTGGGCGCGATGCAGGAACTGGTGACGCTGAAGCCGGTTCAGGTGCCCCGGCGGCTGGACAAGGCGCTCGGCCTGCTCGGTACGTTTACCTCGGACTGGCGATCCTGTTCGCGGTCAAGCCGGCTCTGGCGCGCGACTTCCTGATCTGCCGGTTCGATCCATTCGTGGGGTTCTTCCGGCGCAGAGGGCGCTCTCTACATGCTCATGATCGGCGGAGCATTCCTGGTCGGCGGTATCTTCGTGGGCCGGCCGTACTGCCGCTATTTGTGTCCTTACGGCGTGCTGCTTTCCTGGTGCTCGCGGCTGGCGCGCCGCGGGGTGACAGTGACGCCCGATAAGGAACTGGAATGCGGGCTCTGCGCCGGGTCTTGCCCGTACGGCGCGCTTGAGGAAAGGCGCGCGGTGCGCCATGACTGCCTTTATTGCGCCCGCTGTTACGCTTACTGTCCGCGCGCAGGCGAGCTGGCGCAGTCCAAACAGAGTCTCGTGAAGTTGCCGGGAGCGGCGTCATGACCAGGGTGACGCGGATCGCAGGCTACGCAATCGCGATGCTGGTGGCGATTTTGCTGGTGGACTATTCCGTGGCTGCGTACCGCGCTCCGCGCAATGACAAGCTCGTCAAGGATTTGCAGCAGCAGGCCAAGACGGACGCCGCGTTCTCACCGAAAGAGGCAGCCGAGGAGAAACGCATCACCGCGGCGCGTCTCGCTCGCAAGAAACGGGATGGCGTGGTGGCATGGTTGTTGATCGCCGCCGCAGCGGTGTTCGTATTTTCGTCGGGAGAACTGGTGGGGCGGCGCGTAGAAATTGCGCCGGTTCCAGTGAGAGACCGCGGGAAGCCGCTCGCGCGCGCGCTCAAGCCGCCGTCCCCGTTATTGAAAGGGCCGAACCGCGCTTCGCTACGCTACCGCATCATCGACGCTTGCATCGGTTGCACGGTTTGCGCGCAGGTCTGCCCCAAGGGAGCGATCCTATCCCGTCCCTATGAAAAGCACGTCGTGGACGAGTCACTGTGCAAGCCCTGCGATATGTGCCGCCGGGTCTGCCAGGAAGACGCCGTGGAGCTGAGTTAGGCGATGCTCCTCACGGCTCTCTCGAAGTCGCGTCCGCGTGGGGCAGACCCCCAGGTCTGCTGCCGGCCCCCAGGCCGGCCTCACGGCCGGTGGACTGACGAGGGCGTCAGTCCGCGGGCGGGGGCGCCCGCCCCACGCACGCCTCGCATCTTCATCGGCATTGGCGGGCCAGCGCGGCCCATAGATACTTCTATTTGTCGCGGCACGGAAAGATACGTATCCCGATGCTTCAGCGGGCAGCGCATCTTGCGGCTGCGAGCACTCCGTTTTCTTCCGATCTCTTTCATGCTGCTTGCCGCCGCCCACGCGCAATCCGTTGGCGGCTCTGTGGCCGGCGTAGTCACGGATGCGAATCGGAAGCCGCTCGCGGGAGCGGCGGTCCATCTCATCCAGACCGAGACGGACCGTAGCAGGAACGCGCTCACTGACGCGGCGGGCGGATTCGCCATTACCAGCGTCCCGCCGGGCGACTACCGCGTCGAGGTGGCTCGCGAAGGCTACCAGACGCAGGTGCGGCGATTCACTCTGCCTCTGGACCACGAAATGTGGATCGAAGTTCCGCTGTTGCCGGGAATGCGCACGGAGAAGGTCGAAGTCTCCGCGGTTCGGGAGCCGCTCCGCACGCAATCGTCCGCGCTCGGCGGACTCATCGACAACCGCGAGATCACCGGGCTTCCGCTCGACGGGCGCGATTTCTTCGAACTGGGAATGCTGTTGGCCGGAGTGCTGCCTCCCGCCCAGGGATCGGCCGGCTCGGTGCGCGGCGCTTTCGCCGTGAACATCAACGGCGCGCGCGAGGACTCCAATAACTTCCTTCTGGATGGCGTTTTCGACGGCGACCCGAAGCTGAACGGACCGGCGGTCACTCCTCCCGTGGATGCCATCCGCGAATTTGAAGTTGTCTCGGGCGCTTACGACGCTTCCTTCGGCCGCAATTCCGGCGGCCAGTTCAACGTGGCGGTCACGGTCCGGCGGGAACAAATTTCATGGCGCGGCCTACGAGTTCTTCCGCAACGGCGTGACCGACGCGCGGAACTTCTTCGCTCCCGCCGGCGAGGCGAGCCCGCAATACCAGCGCAACCAGTTCGGGATGTCGGCGGGCGGTCCGGTGGTTCGCAACCGCACGTTCTTCTTCGCGGATTATGAGGGGCGGCGGCTGCGGGAGGGCGTAACGCAAGTCACCAACGTTCCGACCGCTCTCGAACGCGCGGGCAATTTTTCCAAGAGCGGCGGCGTGGCTATCGACCCGACGACCGGCGCGCCGCTCCCGGGCAACGTGATGCCCAGCTATTACATCAATCCGATCGGAAAGGCTATCGCCGCCCTATATCCGCAGCCGAACCGCTCCACGGCCGCTGAGAACTACGTTTCCTCTCCGGCATCGCGGGACCGCGAGGACCATTTCGACGTCCGCGCCAACCACAACCTCGCGCCCGGCGACGATCTGGCTTTTCGGTACAGCTTCGCCAACCGCGCTCTTTACGAGCCTTTCACCGGCCCCACGTTCGCGCTGATTCCCGGCTATGGCGACAACGTTCCCACCCGCTCGCAGAATGCGATGGCGAGCGAAACACACGCCTTCTCACCCAACCTGCTGAACGACTTCCGTTTGGGCTTCAATCGCGTCTCCTCGGGCGTTTACCAGCAGGACATGGGGACCAACGCCAACGCCGCGGTGGGCTTGCCTCAGGCTTCGGCCAATCCGCGCGATAGCGGCCTCAGCCTGATCGACATCACCGGTTATTCGCCCATCGGCGACGAATACAACAACCCGCAGCACAGCGCTACGACGATTTACCAAGCCACGGATACGCTGACCGTTTCGCGCGGACGGCATCTGCTCAAAGCCGGGATCGATTTGCGCTGGCTGCGGCAGGACGCCTATCGCGACGAGCTGGCCATGGGCTATATGGATTTCCTTGGCATGATCACAGGTAATGCGCTCGAAGAACTGCTGCTGGGCATGCCGACAGTTACCGGCGTGGCGACCGTCGATAACGCCGAGCACCTGAGGACCGGGAGCCAGTACGCCTTCGTTCAGGATACGTGGCGCGCCCGGCCCGGCTTGACGCTGTCGCTCGGCCTTCGCTATGAGTACAATTCGCCGCCGGTGGATGCGTTCGACAGGGCCAATGTTTACAACCCGGCCACGCAATCGCTCGTTCGCGTGGGGACGAACGGTATGCCGCGCGGCGGTTACGACGCTGCGCGCAACAACTGGGCCCCCCGCATCGGCATCGCCTGGAATCCAGGTCAAAAGGGAACGATGCTGCGCGCCGGATATGGAATCTACTTCGACCAGGCGTCACTCGCCACCGGCGAAGGCCTTTACTTCAACGCGCCGTACTATGTCTCGCGGCTCTATTACATGTCTCAGCAGTATCCGTTGAGCCTGTACAATCCATTCCCGGCGAATTATCCGCTAGCCGAAGCGCCAACCGCCCTGGCATTTCAGAGGAACCTACGCTCGCCGTACGCGCAGCAGTGGAACTTCAGCGTGCAGCGCGATATCGGGCGCGGCAGGACGTTCGAATTGGCTTACGCCGGATCGAAAGGCACGAAGCTGCTGGAGGCGCGCGACATGAACCAGCCGCTTCCCAGCGCGCAACAGTACAATCCGCGGCCCAATCCGCAATTCAACGACATCAACCTGCTGGAATCGCGCGGCAATTCGAACTACAACAGCCTCCAGGCGCGTTTTCAGCAGACGCTGCGGCGGGGCCTGTCGGTACTGGGCGCGTACACATTGTCCAAATCGATTGACGACGGCTCGGGGTTCTTTTCCACCGCGGGCGACGCCAACTATCCGCAGGACGATCGTCATGCCAACCTGGAACGCGGCCTCTCCGATTTCGACGTACGGCATCGCTTCACTCTGAGCTATTCGTACGACCTGCCTCTCGGAAAACGCCGACTCCTTGCCGGCTGGCGAACCACCGGCATCTGGACGTTCCAGACCGGTGAACCGTTCACGGTCGATCTGCTCGCCGACCTGGATAACAGCAACACGGGAATCGACACGCTGGGGTTCGGAGCGAACGACCGGCCGAATTTCGTGGGCAACCCAACGCTCGCCAACGCCGGCCCGAACGGCTGGCTCGACACATCCGCATTCGCCATGCCGGCCTACGGCAGTTTCGGTAACGCCGGCCGCAACATCGTGACCGGCCCTGGCGTTGAGACCGTCAACATCGCGTTGCTGAAGGACACGGTCTTGTCCGAAGGCAAGACTTTGCAATTCCGCGCCGAGGCTTTCAATTCACTCAATCACCCGAACTTCGGTCTGCCGGACAATTTCTTCGGTTCGCCTACTTTCGGCAAGATCCAATCCGCCGGCGCGCCGCGACGGATCCAGTTCGGAGTGAAGCTGCTGTTCTGATCCATGAGCCCTATGGAATAGGGCTTTTGTGCATCAACCCGGCCGCTCCGGTATTGCGGATGGAGTAGAGGTGATTCTGGGTGCGCAGGATCAGACGATCGCCGACCAGGGCCGGCGTGGCCAGGGCCATTTCGTCAAGGTCGTTGGAATCCAGCAACTCGTATTGCTCCCCGGCGCGGATCACGAACGTCTTGCCCTCTTCGCTCACGCAAAAGATTTTGCCGTTGTAGCCCCAGGGCGATGAAGTGAAATCGCCGCCCTCGCCAATGCGCGCTTTGTAGGTTTGCGCGCCGGTCTTTGCGTCGAAGCGCGTGAGAATGCCGGTATGGGCGAGGACATAGATCCCACCCTCATAGGCCAGTTCGGTCGGCAGATAGGTTCCGGCCTTCGGCTGGAGCCAGGCGACGAAATCGTTGAGCTTTCCGCCGTCCGGCGTGGTGAGATCCCCGCTCGCGCCGGGTTTGACCGCGGCCAGGGCTTTGCCGCTTCCGCCGTTGAGATACAACAGGCCGTCGTACGCGAAAGGGCTCGGGATGGGCATGGCGGACATCCCGCCCAGGCGCCACAGTTCCTTGCCCTCGATGTCGTAACTGATGGCGATGCCGGGGCCGATGGTGACAATCTCGGTGCGCGCGGAGTTCCTCCAGATGTAAGGCGTGGACCAGCCGGTCTGGCGGTCGGAGCCTTGGACGTGGATGGAGCGATTGGTGCGCCAGACTAGCTTTCCGGTGTTCTTATCGAACGCCGCGATGAACTGCTGTTTCTCATTGTCGTTGACGATGATGACGAGGTTGTTGACGAGCGCCGGTGAAGAAGCCGTGCCGAAATCCATGATCGTCGGAAGGTTTTCGAGCGGCGCGCTCCAGACCTTGTTGCCCTTGAAATCGTAGGCGAAGAGTCCGAGGTTGTTGATGTAGACGTAAACGCGATCGCCGTCCGTGACCGGCGTTTCCGAACAGAAGCTGTTCTTGCGATGGCGGCCGCCGGGCGGATGACCGGAATAGAATTCGCGCGTCCAGTCGATCTTGCCGGTGGCGAGATCGATGGCGTAGAGGAAGTAGTGCAAGGAAACTTCGCTCGGAAATTCGAAATCGCGCGCGTTCAGGCGGCTCTCGACTTCCTTGTCGCTCAGACCGTGCTTCGAGAGTTCGGCGGCGTAATCGTTGGAGTAATTCACGCCAGTCTGCGGCTGTTTCGCCTGGCCCTCGGTGGTAACGGTGGTGAGAAAGACGTTCCTGCCGGCGACGATGGGAGAAGACCACCCGAGGCCGGGAATAGCCGCGGTCCATTCGATATGGGAAGTCTTCGACCATTTGGCGGGGAGATTGGGGTTCGCGGCGGAGGGGTTGGAGGAAGGCCCGCGAAAGCCGGGCCACTCGGGGTCCGCGGCAAAGGCGCAAGCGGCAAGGAAGAGCGATGCAATGACTCTGCTCATGACTCTATTGGACTATACGCCCTATCCTGACGCAGGCGGCGCTCGAATCCGGAGATTGCCGGCTAATCTGCTATACTGGAGCCTACTGGATGTCGATCCGCAACCCCCGCTTCCCTACCTGGTAGTTGGCTCGCCGATTCTCCTCCTCAAATGACTGGATGAAAACTTTTACAACACTCCCTCTCTCCGCTCTATTGAAGAGCAATCTCGAAAAGAACGGCTTTTCAGAACCTACTCCGGTGCAAGCGCAGGCTATCGAGCCCGCCCTCGCCGGCAAAGATTTGGTGGTCACGGCGCAAACCGGCACTGGCAAAACCCTGGCGTTTGTTTTGCCCTTGATCCAGCGCCTGGAACCCGAGCGGTCGCGCAAGGCCGTCCGCGCTTTAATCCTGACGCCTACCCGCGAATTGGCTTTGCAGATCGCCGAGGCCTTCGCGAAAATGTCGCACGGCTCGGGGATCTCGGCCGTCGCGGTGGTCGGCGGGATGAGCGAACACGCGCAACTGAAATCGATTCGCCAGGGCGCGCAAGTGCTGATTGCGACGCCGGGCCGGCTGTACGATTTTCTGAGCCGCAAGCTGGTGGATCTGAGCGGCGCTCGCATGGTGGTCCTGGATGAAGCCGATCGCATGCTCGACATGGGATTTCTCCCGACCGTGAAACGAATCCTGGCGGCCCTTCCGGCCGAGCGCCAGACCATGCTGTTCTCCGCCACCATCGAAAGCTCCGTCAAGCACCTGGTGGAGACACAGGCGCCCAACGCCATCCGCATCGAAGTCGGCTCGACCACAAAGCCGGTGGACAAGATCGATCTGCATCTTTACGAAGTCGAGCCGGATCGCAAGCTGGAATTGCTCAAGAGCATGTTGCGCGAAGAGCAGGGCTCGTTCCTGGTGTTTTCGCGGACCAAACACGGCGCCGACCGCCTGTCGAAGAGACTCGCGCAGGATGGCATCAAGTCGACGGCCATCCACGGCAACCGCAGCCAGAACCAGCGCAACCAATCGTTGAAGGGCTTCCAGGACGGCTATTACCGCGTGATGGTGGCGACTGACGTGGCGGCGCGCGGGATTCACGTCGAAGGCATCGCGCACGTGGTGAACTACGACCTCCCGCAGGTCCCCGAAGATTTTATTCATCGGGTGGGGCGCACGGGGCGCGCCGGCGCGCGCGGAACCGCATCGACCTTCGCGTCGCGTTCGGAGCGGGCGGAAGTGGCGCGCATCGAGCGGACGATCCAGATGCCGCTGGTCCGTCGCGGCGTATCCGCCGATATTCCCCGCGAAGAGCGCTCGCTGGCGCCGGTGATCCCGATTGCTCCGGCATTTCGCCGGACGTCGCAACGCGTGCGGACATTCGCGCCGCGGCTGCGGCGGCGTACCGTTTAGCCTCAATACCGTTCACTTTGGCTGAACTCCGAGCTTGAACCCGACCGCCTCCTGCTATTCGGGCGGAACTCAAATACGCGGGACGGTTTGTATCAGCCCGATTATGAAGGAAGGCTTCAGCCGCGAGGATGAACAGCGGAGTGGTTGCCTTGTAACAGGGCACGACTTGAGTCGTGCCGATCAAGCACTCACTGCAGCCGGGCCGAGGCGCGAAGCGCTAATGGCAGACTGGCATTTTCGAGAGGGCGTGTCTTCAGACATGCCGATTGCGATAGGAAAAGCCCGGGCTTCGGCCCCCGCGAAGGACGGCGCCTAAAGGCGTTGATTCAATTCGCGTTGTCCGGCGCGCCTCAAGGCGCGCCCTGATACGAGGCTTTCCGCGCCGCGACCAAAAGAAGCGGTCCACTGAAGCCCAACGATACCGCGGACCTCACCGCCGGTGGCCAAACTCCGGATCGGGCCCGCAGTGTTGCGCGGAGGGGCCTGTGATCGCCGCTCGGCTGATCGCTCATTTTTGGGGCCCCCTGTGCCCGGCACGGAGATTCGGGTAGATACGCGCGCCACGGGTGGTGCAGGGTTATATACTGGACGGGTTTCAGTGCATCGCCGTTCGAATCTAAGTTTCATTTGGGGGTAAGAGATGACTCTGCGAACTTTCCTCGCAACCGCCGGTGCGCTTTCGGTTGCGGCCGGAGTGGGATTTTGCCAGGCGCCTCCGTGGGCTGGGCGAGGCGCCACCGCCTACTACGAAGACACCAATAATATTCCGGTTTCGCCCGAGGTGCGGGCGGATCGCACGGTTGTGTTCCGCCTCTACGCGCCGAAGGCTAATGACGTGCTGTTGGTGGGGTCGCCGGGAATTCTCGAAGCCATCGGGGAGCCCAAGCCTCTGAAGAAGGACGACAAGGGCGTGTGGAGCGTGACGGTGGGACCGCTGGCGCCGGGCTTCTACACGTACGGATTCGCCATTGACGGCGGTCTGCGTATGCCCGACCCTTCGAACCCGGAATTAGAGTTGCGCCGGTGGGGCGACACCAGCATGTTCATCGTGCCCGGCGACGAGAAGGCTGTCTTCGAAGAGCGGCCGGTTCCGCACGGCACGATCCACGTGAACTTCTACGATTCGCAGCAACTCAAGACGCAGCGGATGTTCTACGTATACACGCCGCCGGGCTATGAGACCGGCAAGCAGAAATATCCTGTGCTCTATTTGCTGCACGGCAACGGGCAGATTGAAGCTTCGTGGACCTGGACCGGCCACGCGAATGTCATTCTCGACAATCTGATCGCGGACGGCAAAGCGAAGCCGATGATTGTCGTGATGCCTTACGGTCACATTCCGCGGGGGATCAAGCCGGCTCCGGGGACGCCGGCTCCCACGAACGATCCGCTGGCGATCGAGAAGGAGCTGATTAGCGGCGTGCGGCCCATCGTGGAGAGCAAGTACCGCGCGCTGACGGATCGCAAGTATCGCGCGATAGCGGGCCTTTCCATGGGCGCCGGTCAGTCGATGTCCATCGGCCTGCACAATCTCGATTTGTTCGCCTACATCGGCGCGTTCAGCGGAGGCGGCAATCGCGCCGAATGGGAGAAGATGGACCCTGCCGTCCTGAACCAGAAGCTGAAGGTGCTCTGGCTCGGCTGCGGACGAGAAGATAAGACGGTGTCGTTCGCTTCCATCCAGAGCTTCTCGGACATGCTCACGGCGAAGAACGTCAAGCACGTTTTCAACCCGTCCGGCGGCGGGCATAGCTGGCCAAACTGGCAGGTCTACCTTTCGAAATACGCGCCGCTTTTGTTTAGGGAATGAAGCGCCGACCGGCCCGGATGGGCTGCGCGAGGGCGTTCCCGCGGACGGCCTGCCCGGGTGTTGAAAAGGGCGTCCGATCGGCCAAGATGGGCATTTGCCCATCTTGGCTTTAATTCGTCCTTTAGATTCAATAACTTAGGAATGGCAAGATGGGCATTTGCCCATCTTGGGTTTGCGCGGCTTGCTTTTCGCGCCCGATAATTGGCGCGCCGGCGAGATTACGAGGACGCGCCGGAAACGGCCCTCGGCCTCACTGCTGGCGCGCAGCTTCGGCGGGGTGGGTCTCGATCGCCCCGGCGTTTTCGAGCTGAATACCCGAGGAATTCGTCTCGCGCCGCGGCCACCAGCCCTCATCGGGTTTGCGCTTTTTCTGCTTGCCGCGGCGCCACTTAAAGAGCAGGTCCCATAAGATCGGCGCCCATCCCCACTCTCTGAGCAGCCGCATCATCCTGGACTCCGGCTTGTGCGGAGTGTACGGTTCCCAGAGATGCGCGAGGCCCCAGCTCAGGATGGAGAAGAGGACAATAGCGACGGCCAGCCCCATCAGGTACGGAGCCACCCTCGATGTCCATCGCTCCTTGTGCGAATCGTAGTCGGTTAGCACAGTCCGATTCTACCGCGCGTTAACGGCAACTTGAATTCAGGACAGTTCTCACGGGCGTTTGGAGTTCAAGCGGGCCCGCCGCCTCAAAAGGCGGCGGCAGCCCATAAGGGCTGCCCCACAACGGCTAGCACGCGGGCCCGAATTCCGATTCGAACTTCTCCGCCAGCGCCGCGCCCCAATCACCCGTTGTGGGCTTCATCTTGCCGCCGAAGAAACGCAGCACGGGCGGCTCCTCATAGAACTTCAGGCCGCCGATCATGCGCCTGTGATCGTAGAGCCATTTCAGGCGGTCGGCGGCGTATTGGAAGTGCGACATGGTGTACACGCGCCGCGGGACGGCCAGACGCAGCAGCTCCATATCGGCGGGCACGTCGTTTCCTTCCGCGTCGCGGTCCATGGACACCGATCCGCGCTCCATCCCGCGGATACCGGAGGTGATATACACCGCCGAAGCCAGCGCGCCGGCCGGGTATTCCGACTGAGGAACGTGGTCGATAAAGCGCATCGCGTCGATGTGGCAGGCCAAGCCGCCCGCGGGCGTGACCACGGGAATTCCCAAGTCCAGGAGCAGCCCGACGAAATACTTGATTGCGTCGGCCGAAGAACCCGCCACTTCCAGATCGGTCATCTCGCGTATGCCGACGGCCATCGCCTCGATTTCCTTGGAAGACATTCCTCCGTACGTGTAAAACCCTTCGTATACGGGCAGCCACGGGCGGATCGCCTCGAACAGGTCTTTGCGGTTGGTGGCGATCATTCCGCCGCGCACGCTGCAGCTCTTGCGGCCGGACAAGTAACACAGGTCCGCGACGCTCATCATCTCGCGGATGATGTCGCGGATGGAGGCGTTCTCGTAACCCGGCTCGCGCTGGCGAATGAAGTAGGCGTTTTCCGAGATCAGGCTGCCGTCCACTACGAGGAAGATGCCCATCGGCTCGATGAGAGCCTTGACCTGCCGGAGGTTCTCGAGCGAAAACGGCTGGCCTCCAATGAGGTTGGTCGTCGCTTCCATGCGGACGAACGAAACGTTTTCCGGACCCGCCTTTTCGATGGCGGCGCGCAGACGGTTCAGATCGATGTTGCCCTTGAACGGGTGCGAGCTTTGGGTCTTCAGCGCTTCGTCCGTGTAAAGCTCCAGAACCTTGCCGCCGGCCAGGTCGAAGTGCGCCTTGGTGGTGGTGAAGTGATAGTTCATCGGCACGATATGGCCCGGCTTGACGAACGTCTTGGCCAGCAGGTGCTCGGCGGCGCGGCCCTGGTGCGCGGGCAGGACGTACTTGTAGCCGAAAATCTCGGCGACCGAATCTTCCAGCCTGCTGAAGCTCTCGGAGCCGGCGTAGGCGTCGTCGGATTGCATCATAGCCGCAAGCTGGTTATCCGTCATCGCGTTCGTGCCGCTATCGGTCAGCATGTCCAGGAAAATGGAGCGGCTGCGAAGCAGGAAAGTGTTGTAGCCCGCGTCTTCAATGGCGGTAAGCCTCTCGCGTGCTGGAGCGAGCCGCGTCTTCTGCACAATTCGGACCTTGTGCATTTCGATAGGGATTTCGTTTCCGTTGGATAGCTTGATGCTCATGATGTTGTGGGGAATTTCGGGTGGATTATTGGGAGTCTAAGGTCTGATTGTACCTAATCTAGCGTCGATTGACACGCCGCGGCGCGCGCCGCTACCGACGCCGATAGCGTTGGGGGCCACATCCGCACCGTGCGCCGGCTCGCTAAACAACGGTACCTTCGGCTCGCTCAGAGTCGTCCGGCCCGGCACGACCTTTTGCTGACGCCCTCCACTGAGGCGCCGTACCTTGCGCGCGCGGCAGGAACGATTCGAGCGCTGAGATAGTCTATGAGTGGAGCGTTGAGATTCTGCGTTCGGGTTCAAACGGGACCGGAGGGCCAGCGAAATGAAAGCGGCGGTTTGGAGACAGACAGGTCGGTTCGATATTGAGGAAGTACCGGTCCCCGCGCCGGCGCCGGACGAGGTGGTCCTCAAACTCGAATATTGCGGGGTTTGCGGAACGGACATCCACAGGGCCTGGACACATGGAGAGATGACGCCGGGCGTGGTCATCGGCCACGAGTACCTCGGCAGAGTGGCCGCGGTGGGCTCGGCGGTCTCCGCGTGGAATGCGGGCGACCGAGTGACCTGTGCGAGTGGCATCCAGGAAACGGGAGCGGCCGCGGCTGCCGGCTCGGTGAAGCCACGGCGCTTCACGCCGAAAATGGTGGCGCGCACGGGAGCGCCGGGGAGCGTGCACCAGGGCG
The DNA here is from genome assembly GCA_963783505.1 of Terriglobia bacterium. GTDB lineage: Bacteria > Acidobacteriota > Terriglobia > Bryobacterales > Bryobacteraceae > BOG-224. The sequence continues at coordinate 20,331 of CAWAOP010000017.1, forward strand.
GCTTCGCCGAATACAAGCGCATACCTTCGGCGAATATCATCGGCGTTCCCGATTGCATCGACGACCTGACGGCAACGCTCATTGAGCCTTGCGCGATTGCGGTTCATGCCGTGGAACGCGCGGAGATTACCGCGGGCGAGCGTGTGGGCATTCTTGGCCTCGGTCCGATTGGCCTGCTGGTCGCCCAAGTCGCCAAGGCGGCAGGGGCGCTTGAGGTGTACGGAGTGGAGCCGTCGCCCCTGCGGCGGAGCGTGGCTAAAGAAATCGGCGTCAGTGAAGTGTACGATCCAAGGGAGACGGATGCGCTGGAGGCGCTTGTCTCAGCGACGGACGGCGGGCCGGATGTCGTGTTTGATTGCGCCGCCGCGCCCACGAGCCTTGACGATGCGCTGACGGTCGTGCGGGCGCACGGACGCGTGGTGCTGGTCGGCATCAGTTGGGACCGGGTGACGGTGACGCCGATCGAATGGCTCGGACGGAACGTGGAGATGCGGACCATGTACGCGTATTCGCGGGCGCATTGCGAGGCGGCCATCCGGTTGATTGCCGGAGGGGCGATCCATAGCGCGGCGATGGTCCGGCCGGAGTGGGTCTTTCCACTCGATGGCATTCACGAGGCGTTCGAGCGGAGCTATCGGGCGGAACTGGTGAAGGCGGTGATCAGGCCCTGAATCGTAAGTATGTCTATTACGAATCGCAGGGCACGGCGCACGAGCGGCTGACGTGGCGCAGAGACCTGAACGAGTTCGCTCCGATACGTTTTAGGAAGAGGAGAGACAGGTGAGACTTCTATTTGGATTTGCGGCGGCGTGCTGCTTGTGCCTGGCGCAGGCCCCCGATGGCTCGAAGCCGTCTTCGCTCAACGTGCCCGGCGCGCAGTATCCGCTGGTCCACCCGGACCGCAGCGTGACCTTTCAAATCAGGGCGCCCGAGGCGGCGAAGGTGCAGGTGCGCGTCGGGCAGACGTACGATATGACCAAGGCGGCGGACGGAACCTGGAGCGTGACCACGCCCCCGCTGGTGGTGGGGTTCCACTACTACTCGCTGTTGATCGACGGGGTTGAAGTGAACGACCCCGGCACGTATACCTTCTTCGGCAGCGACCACGAAAGCAGCGGCGTGGAGATTCCCGAAGAGGGAGTCGATTTCTACTCCGTGAAGGACGTGCCCCATGGAGAGGTGCGCCAGCACCGGTATTTTTCGAGCGTCACGCAGGCATGGCGGCGCTGCTTTGTCTACACGCCGCCCGACTACGAGACGAGCCCAACGAAGAAGTACCCGGTGCTTTACCTGCATCACGGCTGGGGCGAAGACGAGTGGAGCTGGGTGGTGCAGGGCCATGTCGACCAGATCATGGACAACCTGATCGCGGCCGGCAAAGCCAAGCCGATGATCATCGTGATGGAGAACCACTTTACGGCGCTGAAGCCCGGCGAGGCGCGGTTCTCGTTTGGGGCTGGCGGCGGACGCGGGCGCGGGGGAGTACCGGGAGCCGGCGCCGGGCGCGGCGCGGGTGCGGCGCCTCCGGCCGCGGCGGCAACCGGGCGTGGCGCCGGTGCGAACCCAGCCGCTTCGCCGTTCGCCAATTTCGGAGCTACTTACACGGAGATGCTGCTGAAGGACACCGTTCCCTCCATCGAGAAGACCTACCGCGCGCTCACGGGCCGCGAAAATCGAGCCATCGCCGGGCTCTCGATGGGCGGGTTGCAGACTTTTAATACAGCTCTGAATCACCTTGATACCTTTGCGTATATCGGCGGCTTCAGCCCCGGCCTTCCGCCGCAGGCCGCTTTCGACAAGATCTACGAAGATGCGGACGGATTCAACAAGCAGGTGAAGGTTCTGTTCATAGGGACCGGAACGGTGGAGCGCGACAGCAATCCGAACATTCTGCGGCTGCACGAGGACTTCGACAAGCACGGAATCAAGCACGTTTATTACGAGTCTCCCGGCACAGCTCATGAGTGGCTCACCTGGCGCAGGGACCTTTACGAGTTCGCGCCGCGTTTGTTTAGGGATTAGTCAAGAGCCGTCGCGTGCGCTCCCTTACGGGGCGCCCACCGGGCCCGGCTCGGCTAGCGGGCTCCCGCCACGCCGGACTTGGCATCGTCCCGTGCTATTCTCGAACGTCTGTGAAGCCCATGACTCATTCACTGAAGCGTCTTCTCATAGCCGCGGCGTTTGTCGCGCAGTCGATTGCGGCCGCCGGTGATGCTCCGCTCTTCAGCCCACGGGTTGAACAATGGGGCGTTCAGGAAGTGGTTTTGCATTCACAGAGGACTTATCAAAACCCTTTCACGGACGTGACGATTCAAGCGCGCTTTCGGTCGCAGGGCAAAGACGTCACCGCAGAGGGTTTCTACGACGGCGGACAAACGTGGAAAATCCGCTTCATGCCTGACACGCAGGGAACCTGGACGTTCACGACAGTCTCGGCCGACGCGGATCTCAATGGGAAATCAGGCTCGTTCGCCGTCGATAAACCGAGCTCCGGAAACCACGGGCCCGTCGTGGTTCGCAACCAGTTTCATTTCGCCTATGCCGATGGCTCGCCCTACTTCCTGCTCGGCACGACTCTATATAACTGGTTGAACCGCGACCGCGATCTCGAGCTCCGCACGCTGGCCACGCTGTCGCGAAATCCGTTCAACAAGGTGCGCTTCCTGGTATTCCCCAAGTGGATGGTGTTCAATCGCGTGGAGCCCGAGAGCTATCCGTACGTTCAGACGGAGCCCGGCAAATTCGATTTCGACCGCTTCGATCCCGAGTTTTTCGCGCACTACGAATCGCGCATCCAGGATCTCGCGGCCCTCGGAATCGAAGCCGACATCATTCTCTTCCATCCCTACGACAAGTGGGGATTCTGCGGGATGGATGAACGCCACGACGACGCCTATCTCAAATACGTCGTGGCGCGGTTCGCGGCGTTCCGGAATATATGGTGGACCATGGCCAATGAGTTCGACGTGTTCCCGCAGGCGAAGAACTGGCGCCATCTGGGCGAACTGGTCGCGAAGATCGACCCCTACAGACACCAACTTGGCATTCACCAGTGCTGCACTGCGTTCTACGACAACTCCGAACCGTGGATTTCGCACGCGATCCTGCAAGACCTTACGGCGCAGCGGCGCACGCCCGCCGCGCGAGACGATTCGTGGCTTGCGCTGGATGCCCGAAAGCTCGGGAAACCCGTCGTCGTGGATGAGTACGGTTACGAAGGCAACGACGGGCAGGCATGGGGCAATCTGGGCCCTCGCGAAGCCGTGGAAGCGCATTGGGCGCTCACCATGGCGGGCGCGTACGGATCTCACGGCGAAACGTATGTGACTCCGGGTCACTTGTTATGGTGGGCCGTCGGCGGCGAACTGGTAGGCGATGCGCCCGCGCGGCTTGGGTTTCTGAAACAGATCATGTCCGAAGCGCCTTACACCGAAATGGAGCCGGCTCCCGACGTGATTACGAATGGGACACCGTTGATCACGGCGCTTGCCAAGCGAGGCTCCTACTACCTGATTCATTTCGGCCAAACCAAGGAAGTAGCCGATTGGAACATCGGGTTCTTCGGGCCGGCGACGCCCTCGCATCCGCTCCCTGCGAAGCCGTTCAGCCCTAGCATCTGGAAGCCGGTTCCCACACCGGAGTTCCGCATCGGCGAGGGCACGTTTCGCGTCAACATGATCGACACCTGGAACATGAAGACGTACTTCCTCGGGTACGCCCAGGGGCCGACGCAACGGTTCCAACCTGAGATGGCTCCTGGCCTGATGCGCTTTATCAAGGTGGAGCGCGCCGAGCCCGGCAAACCCACCGGCTCAGTCACCGAGTTATTTGACCGGTTCGGATCGCGCGGGAAGTAACGATCCTCCGACAGAGCCGGGGGGCGGCGCCGTGAGCGGAATCCGCTCAGCCTGATCTGCGCGATTAATCGTGCGCGGAGCGCCTGCTTGATTCACGCGCCGGCCAGACCAGTGATGAATGCTCACGGAAGCCGGTCCACCCGATTTTAGGCGCAGGAAAAATCACGCAGATCAGGCTGAGCGGATGCAGGAAAAATCACGCAGATCAGGCTGAGCGGATTTCTTAGATCGACCCTACCGCGCCGTCCTCGTGAAACGCCAGTACGAAGGGGCGCGTGCCTTGGAACGGGTACCGTTTCAGCGCCGCTTCGCTGATGTCAACGCCCAGGCCGGGTTTCGTAGGCAGCGGATAACGGCCGTCCACCATGCGCATGGCTGGGAATCCCATGAGGTCTTCCCAGACCTTGTTCTTCTCGCCCGCGTCCACGAAGCCGCAGATTTCCTGAGCCAGGAAATTCGGCCCTGCCGCGTCCACGTGCAAGCTGGCGATGCCGCCTATGGGGCCTTCGCAGGCGTGCGGGGCCATGCGGATGCCCGAGGCCTCCGCCGCCGCCGAGACTTTCCACAGCGCCGTCACGCCGCCGACATGCGCGATATCGGGCTGCAAGACATCGACGACGCCCATGTCGATCAATTCCGTGTAGCCGTAGGATGCGATCAGGCGCTCGCCGGTCGCGATGGGCGTGGTGGAATGGCGCACCGCGCGCGCCATCGCCCTCACGTTTTCCGGAGGGCAAATCTCCTCGGCGAACAGCAGATGAAGCGGCTCGATTTCGCGCAGAATAATGGCCGCGACGGTGGGGCTGGGCCGCGCATGGAAGTCGACGGCGAAATCGAGATCCGGCCCGAGCCCTTCGCGCAGCATCTCCATGTGCGCCACGGCGCGCTTGATCTTGGCGTTGGTCTCCACCCACTCGAGCAAGTCTGGCAGTTGAAACTTCAGCGCGGTCACTCCCGCGGCCTTCGTCTTGTCGCGAAGCTCGCGGGCCTCTGCGAGAGACCACGCATCGGCGTGATAATAGCCACGCACGCCGCGCGAATCCACGGGACCGCCCAGCATCTCATACACGGGCATGTTCAGCGCCTTGCCGCGGATGTCCCACAGCGCCTGGTCGATGCCCGAGATGGCCGATCCGAGCACCGGGCCGCCACGATAAAAGCTGCCGATATACATGAGCTGGTAGAGGTGCTCCACCTGCATGGGATCGCTGCCGACGATGAGATCCTTCAGATCCATCACGCAAGCCATCGCCGCGGAAGCCTTGCCTTCGAGCGTGGCCTCGCCCCATCCCGTCACGCCCTGATTGGTCTCGATTTTGACGAAGACGTATGGCCGGTCGGACTGCGCGATGCGCTCATCGAGCGTCACGCCGAAGACCTGCATGTTGGTGATGCGCAGCTTCGATCCCACGTCGCGAAACGCGGCGCCGCCCGGCGGCTTGTCCGTCGCGGTTCTTACCTGGAACGCGCAGCCGCAGTCGTACGCCGGCAGGGGCGTCGCGCGGCGGCGTCCGGAAGTTGCGCTCAGCGCGCCGGCTCCCGCGAGCGCGGCCAAGAGTTGTCTGCGTTTCATATGCGCTCCTCGCTGTAGGCGTCCAGCGCCCTCTCGTTCACTTCGAAGCCCAAACCGGGGCGATTGACGAGGGCGAAGAAGCCTTTGTCGCCGGTCTCCTTGATACCGGAGGTGATCTCGGCCCGCATGGCGGCGTCGCGATCGGAAGCCGGAACGGGAATCTGTTGCGCGTAAGCGTTGATCACGGCTGCATTCAAGTGGATTCCAGCGAGCGCGCCAATAGGGCCTCCGTTGTGGAACGGGGCGATGGCGACGTAGTGAGTCTCCGAAATGGCGGCCACGCGCTTGATCTTGGTCAGGCTGTTCAACCCCAGGTCCGGCCGGACGATGTTCACCGAGCCCGTGGCCAGCAGGCTCTGGAAGCCATCGATCCCGGTGATGGAGCGGCCCAGTCCGATCGGCATCACGGATTCATCGACGATCTTCGCCAACGCATCCAGCGTGATGACGCCGGTTGGCTCGTCGAACCAGACCGGATGGGATCGCTCCAGAGCAACCGCCAACGTAGCGGCATCGTTCGGCGTCATCGCGCCCTGGCCATCGAGAACCCACTCGGCGGAAGCGCCGGCCAGCGCCTGCATGTCCGCCATGTGCTTTCTCACCACATCAACATATTCGCGAAGGGGGATCATGGCGTCCCGCTGAGGAGCGGCCGTGGTGAAGAGCTGAAACCCCTGGCGTTTGGCGCGCTCCAGCGACGGCGCGGATTCGGCGGCGGTCTTGCCCTCCAAATGCGCGAGAAGGCGCGCCTTGTAGCGTACCGGCCCGCCCAGGTACTGGTAGATAGGCACATTCTTCGCGCGGCTCACCAGATCGAGCATTGCGTTGCTTACCGCCGCTTCGAGCGCGGGCAATCGGTGGAGCGCGGCGCGGATGAACTCGGACTCCGTCGCGCGGCGATCCATCGCCGCCGTTCGCGCCTCGGCGATATCGGCTGCCAGCCCAGGGCCGCCCTCTCCGTAGCCGGCCGTTCCTCCCTGGGACCGCAGCCGTACAACGGTGTAGCGGCGATTCGAATCCGGTTCCTTGAGGCGCCATGCCCGGAACTCCACGATCTTCAGCGGATGATCCTCCGCTGCGGGAAGTGCGAACACAGCGCTCCCCGAGCCAGGGAGCTTGCGACGTTTGGGTTTCATTTAGTGCTCCGTCCGAAATCCGTCCGAAACCCGCTCAGCCTGATCTGCGCGATTATTCATGGGCGGCCTGACCGGTATGTAAACTCACTCGACCTGACCCGCCCGATTTAACGGTCGCCGGATAAATCACGCAGATCAGGCTGAGCGGATTTCTATCATACAGAGGATTGCACCGGCGAACAAGCTCTCGAACCACGTAAATCCGCTCAGCCCGATCTGCGCCATTATTCTGGGCGGCCTGACCGGTAAGTAAACTCACTCAACCTGACCTGCCCGATTTCACGGTTGCCGGATAAATCGCGCAGATCAGGCTGAGCGGATTTCCAGCGCGCGGCGCTACTCTATCACTATGTTTCGGGTGCACCCTTGTACTCGCACTGTGCTGCGCGGCGCTGCCTGCTCAGAATGCTATTCATACGTGGGAGCTGAAGGAAATCGAGCTGCGGGCTTCGCGCACTTACGCGAACCCTTATACCGATGTCGATTGCTGGGTGGAACTGAAAGGGCCCGGCTTCGCGAAACGCGTTTACGGCTTCTGGGATGGCGCGGACATCTTTCGCGTGCGCGTTGTCGCGACCGCGCCCGGGCGCGTGGACCTGGACCAGCGGCTCCAACCAGCCCGCCGACACGGGGCTGAACGGCAAGTCCGGCGGTTTCACGGCGCGCGAGTGGACCGAGGCTGAGAAGCAAGCGAATCCAAATCGTCGCGGTTTTCTGCGCTCCACGCCGAACGGCCACGCGCTCGAATACGCCGATGGCACGCCGTTTTTCCTGGTGGGCGATACGTGGCTGGGGGCCTCCACCTGGCGGCTTCCCTATACCGGCGCGGCCGTGGACCCCAACTACCAGCCGGGCCCCGGAGTGACGTTTGAAAATGCGGTGGCGTACCGCAAGCGGCAGGGCTTCAACTCCGTTAGCATGATCGCGGCCTTTCCCACATGGGCCTCCGATCAGTATCCCAACACGTACGCGGACCGCAACGGCGTCTACTTGCGCAACGCCTGGGAAGCCTTCGGCGTGACGGTGGATGGCAAAACGCCCACGGCCAAAGCGATGCACGACGAGCAGGGCTACCGCTCGTTCGAGATCCTTCCCAACCGCGACGGGCTGGCCGACTTCGACCGCATCGTGCCGCACTACTTTCAAAGCCTCGACCGCAAAATGCAGTACCTCAGCGACCAGGGCTTCGCGCCGATGCTCGAAACCATCCGCCGCGACGTGGCTCCGGCGTGGAAGAAGTATTTCAAATTCGACGAGTCGTTCTCGCGTTTCGTCGAGTACATTGCCGCGCGCTACGGCGCTTACAACTTCATCTTCAGCAAAGTTCATTTCGATATTTACCTGAGGGACTATTCCATCACCGGCGAGGAGTTCAACGAGGCGCTGAACTATCACTACAAGAAGTACGGAGCGATGCCGTTCGGGCAGCCCGTGACGGCGCTGATCGACCACTCGACCGCCGTCACCTTCGGACATGCCGGTAAGGCGCCGTGGATCAACATGCACGCCACCGGCAACAAGCCGCGCGACCACGGGATTTACGCGGCGATTGAAGAACTGTTCCGGCTCTCGCCGCCCTATCCCGCCATCGATCTCGAACCGTACTACACGGGATGGATGCATCAGAACAATGTGGTAGCGGGCGAGCGCCCGCAGCCCGATACGGACCGGGACAACTATTTCTCGCGCGCGCAGATGTACGGGTGCGTGTTATCCGGCGCGCTGGCGGGCCATGTCCACGGGACCGCGGCATACGATGTTTCGGTGGATACGGAGCCCGCTGGCGCACGGCCTTACTTCTGGCAGGCGCTGCGGTACAGGTCCGCGGGGTATATGCATTCGCTGGCGCTCTTCGTGATGTCGGAAGGCGCGAAGTATCGGGACCTTGTGCTGGCCTCCGACAGCTTGACCCCGAGAAAGGCGGATGGCAGCCACGATAACGGCCTGGACGGCTGGAGTTACATGATGCGCACTCGGGCGAAGGACTTTGCTCTCCTGTATTTTGAAAACCAGGCGTACCGGGCGAGCTCGGCGGGCTGGGACCCTAACGCGTCATACAGCTTCACGTGGTTCAACACGCAGACCGGTGAATGGCAACCGAGCATCAATTTGCGCTCGGATGCGAAGGGCGAGATTCAACTCCCGCCATTCCCGGGCGGGGTGAGCGTTGCCCAAACCGATTGGGCGGCGAAGATCACGGTTCAAAAGCGAGCGAACTAATCGGAAATCCGCTCAGCCTGATCTGCGCTATTATTTGCGGGCTGCCCTGACCGGTGCGAAGACTCGCTCAAACTGATCCGCCCGATTTCACGGCTGCCGGGAAAATTGCGCAGATCAGGCTGAGCGGATTTCCGTAGGTCATTTCACGTCGGCGATATCCAGCTTGCCTTTTTCCAACGCGACGCCGTAGACGATCAACTCCATGTCCGCGCTGCCGGTGTTTTCGAACGAGTGCACGTCCTTGATCTTGATGGGAACGGCATCGCCCTTTTTCAGCGTCGCGGTTTCGTCATTGACCTTGGTCGCGCCCTCGCCATTGATCACCAGGTAAACCTCTTCCACGCCGTTATGCATGTGCGGCCCGATGGAGGCGCCGGGAGGCAAGTTGTAGTAGTCCACGAACGCCCAGTTGGTGTAAAAGACCGACGGGCTGAGCAGCCGGCGGTAGTAAACCGTGCCTTTGCCGCCGCTCAGGTTCTGGACCTGTCGCGCCGATTCCTTGACGATCTGCTGCGTGTTCACGAAAGCCGGGTGCGGATCGATGCGCGCGCCCACGCGGTCGTCGCCGATGTTGAAGGAGCCCACCGGGTCGGCTGAAGGAAGGCGGCAAACGTACTCGTCGGCGACTGACCGCGGCTGGGGCGGGGCCGGGAGGTCGCCCGCGCGCACGTTGAAGTTCACCCATGAAGCCGGCGTGTCGCTGGGATTGTAAACCGCGTGCGAGCGGTGCAACTGGCAAGGAACTCCCACCGGCCCCTTCAGGACCGACGTGTGGCCGTCGATGGTGAACTCGCACTCGTGGTCGAGGAGCAGGAACATCTCCTCGCTGTCATTATGGAAGTGCGCGCCAATCGAGCTCTTTGGGTTCAGCGGCCCATAGTGCATGAAGTTCAGACCAATGATCGCGTCACGGCCTAGGATCTGCTGGAGGCCCAGCGTTCCCGCTCCACCGTGAATATTTGGACTCGCCCGGGCCTTGGACCAGTCTCCATGCCCTATGCGCTGTGCGAGCGGGTCGCGCGCCAACAGCGGAACGGTTATCAAAACAGCCATCCAAGCGATTTTCATATAATTCGGTAGCCCCCTTCTTCTCATCCAGCGAACGCCTCATTCTACTCCACGGCGCCGCCGCGAGGGTATGCTCATTTCGGTTACCGAGCTATGTTACCTGACACGTGAACTTGCGAGGTCAGTTCGACGGCAGCGCAACGCGGGACCCTCGCGTGCGAGCTGGAGTTGCCTACACATCCGATGATTCCGGCAGGCCGGCTTCGCTCCGCAGATCGTTGATCAGTTCGCCGCCAATCTCTTCTTCGGGCGGTAAAGGGCGCAGGAAGTCTTCCGCCAGACGTTGTTTGCGATCCATCAGGATGTCGAGCCTCTCATCGAACGAGGGAGAAACTCGTCCCGATGGGTCATGCAGGATCGGCAAGTAGACGGATACTTCCCTTGTTTGGCCTATCCGGTAGGCGCGATCCGTGGCCTGCGATTCCACGGCTGGATTCCACCACCGTCCGTAATGCACAACATGATTCGCCTCGACGATCGTGAGCCCAATTCCCGCCACGAAGGGGGACAAAATGAGAACGTCGAATCCTGGCTTGCTCCGAAATTCGTCGAGGATGGCGTTGCGGGTTCTTACGCCCGACGCTCTAAGGGAACCGGCCCGAACCTTCGTCTCGCCATTAATGATGCGGACCGGAAGGTGGAACTCCTCCTGAAGGACTTTTGCGAGGATACCCTGCATCGTCCGGTGCCGGGCAAACACGATGGCCTTCTGGCGCTTCCCGCGGATGTCATGGAGGGTTGTGAGCACTACTTGCAGTTTCGAAGACCGTCGGATCAGTTCTGCTGCTGTAAGATCCTCTGCGTTCTCGCCAAGCAGCGCCGGATGCTGGTAGAGCAACGCGAAGCGCTGTAGCGCGGTCAAAAACCGGCTACGTCCCGCCTCCGAACGCAATACCTGCAGCAGTGCGTGATGCGCAGCGATCTCCTCGCCAGACATGCTGCATTCTAGTCTGATGATAGTCTTCGGGGGTAGCTCGGCGACCTGCGATTTCGTGCGCCGAAGCAGGAATGCGTGCGGCTGCTGGAATAGCAGCGTCTTTTTCAAATCCACCAAGCGCTGCTCCTGATCGCCCTCCTGCTTCGGTTTCTCGTATCGGTCTACAAACTCTTTCGCCGAGCCTAAGAGGCCGCGCTGGAACACATCGCAGATGTTCCACAAATCGAGCAGGCGGTTCTCTACCGGCGTGCCTGTGCAGGTAATGTGCAGATCCGTCTCGATCGCCTTCATTGCGTGCGAGATCTTGGTGTTGGGAATCTTGAATTCCTGCGCTTCATCGCTCACCACGAAGGACCAAAGCGGTTTGCCGTCCTTTAAGTAGGCAAAGCTATGCTGGTAGTTCTTTAGGGTTTCGTAGTTGGTAACGACAACCCTGTTCCGCTGGATTCTTTCAAGGTCTAATACCGGCTTCCCGACTTCGACCTCCGGTCCTTCGGCGTCCTTGCGCCGGAGTTTCGCCAACTGCTCGCCATGAAGGGAAAGGACTGGCCAAAAGATCACCCCGTCGTTGGCAAAGAAGGTCTCCATCTCCCTCTCCCAGGTGCGCGTATCCACGAGAATGAGCGGCGCCACGATCAAGATTGGGCGGAACGGCGGTTCCCGCCGGGCGAGATCCGGGAACTTGCCGGACTCGATGCACCACGCTAGAAAAGTGAGCACCTGGACCGTCTTGCCCACACCCATATCGTCGGCGAGCAGGACTCCCTTCCGGCCCGGGATCTGCGCGCAGGTCTGGAGCCATCGCACTCCATCCTCCTGGTGCGGATGAAGCGTCCGGTCGTGCCGCAAAGCCTCTGGCGGGCTCGATATCTCGCCGTGCCCGCGAATTGCTTCGCCGCTTCGGCTTCGGACGGCAAAATTGGGGCCGACTGATATCTTCGTCGGTATGGATCAGCAGGTATATCTGCCTGAGGCACGCTTCTTTCGGCAAAGTACCGGTTTCTGCCCCTGTCGCGGGGTGAATCCCCAGTCGCCGCGTCATCCTGCGGAAGTTCTAAAGGCGAAAAGTCGAGTCCGCCGGCGGAGCAGCACCCCTCGGCTAAGGGTTTCGTGCCCGGTTGTTGCCCGAGGCCTGCCTCGGCTGGTTGCGTCGACGGCTACTGCAGGGGCGCTGGCAATACGGTCGCCCCCTGCCAGAGCCTCGCCATGTCCGATTCCCCAAATTGGATGGGTGCGGCATCGGGGCGAATAGGAAACTCACCGATACCGGTTACACGATCACCGTACGGAAGGTCGATTTGGTCCGCTACTCCATCGAAGGCCTGTACCGGATCGCGCATCAACCTCTCTTTCAACTCCCCCTTGATCGCGCGCACGCGCTTCATCCGCTGGAGAACTTCGTGCTGTTGATCGGTCATAGACAATCCGGACACGCCCCAACCCCGGACGGTCCAGGCTGTAGAATTTCTCCGCGCCGGGGTTCCGTACGAATACTTGGTGAAATTCCTCGCTCGCCAGTTCCGCACATCTCGGCAGAAACGTCAGCGCTCCGTCGGCTTCCTCCTTCATGTCGAGGCCCAGAGTCGAGGGGACGATCACATCGTTATTCCGCAGCGTGCTGTCCAGCGTGGCACCGACCTCGATTGCGCAACCTTTGACCTTCGCGAATGTCAGCCAGCTTTCCTGCGGCGTTTTGGCGTCCGGCGGAAGCGCATTGAACGTGTCCATCGCCTCAACCAGGCTGTACATCTGAGGGTCGAGCAGGAACACGTCCGCACTTGCCGCTCTTCTCACGTAATATCCGAGCCTATCGACATGCACTTGCTGGCCGGCCAGCAGATACGCATATCGATAACAAAAATCGGGCCGGCCAACATCGCTATTGCGGTCGATCCTGAGCAGGAAGGGACTTTGCTGGGCCCAAGTTCCGATTAGGCTGATCTGAAGATCCTTCTGAATGGTTCCGAAGTTGCCGTAGGGGACCAAAACACTACCGTCCGATTCCTCCGCCAGGCCCAACTCAAGCAATGTCTCGATGTCGATAGCGGTGCGCCAGGCGCCCGGAACCGACAGCGCTTCCCCTGGCCAATCCTCTCGCTTGGACAGTCCGTGGCGGTCCGCGGATCACTAGGCCCCCGGCCTCGGCAGAGATAACGACCGCAGACCCGAAATTGTGGATGGCGAAAGTCATGGCCGGATCCCAAACTCCGACGCCAGTTTATAGGCGGCCCTTGACTCCCACTCGGACATATGGAGAACGCGATGCTTCATGTCGAATTTAAGGTGCTTCCTCACCTCGAATCGCGGCGTCCTGAGCGTAACGCCCTGTGCCTCGAAATCGCTAAAGCGGAAAATATACGCTGCATTCCCGGTCTCGCTGAACTCAACGACAAGGACAGGTCCGCCGTAGCCCTCGAACTTCATCAAAAAGGCACTGGTAGTCTGATGCGCGACCTGTGAATAGTACAAGACCTCTGAATTCTGCTTGCTTGCCTTCACTTTCCACAAGTCCCCTTCCGAAACGGCGACCTGAAAGTCTATGATACGGTCGTGGTAGCGCAGCCAGAAATCCTTGCGCCGCTGGTTCTCGCTGTTTCGGGGCAAAATCGTGTTGAAAAAGAAGATGATGTTGTCGCGAGCCAGCCAGGAGAGATACCGCTGGGCTGCTTGGGGCGCCATAGAACGCCAATTGAGCGACGACTGGCGCAGTCGCGGGATCCCCAATCTCTTATGGTTCTGAACGTAGACTCGCAGCGCGCGCTGAAACGCCTCCGAACGTCTTGCCGAATCGCTAAGAATCAGCAAGCCGATTGCCTCACAGAAGGCATCGGGTAACGTCAGGTCCGACAATACCTTTTCCGTGATCCATCGCAGAAGCTGCAAGCTCCATTCGTCACTCTTGCCCGTTTCCATTTGCCGAAGCGCTTCCGCAGCGCGGCCCGCTGCCAGGGCACGCACCACTATTCCGAGCTTTGTAGTCGGGCCGATGTAAACCTCGCGGAGGACCTCATCCACCGACATCCGATTGGCGCAGATCTTTTCCGCAAGGAGTCGGGCCGCGGCATCGGAAAAAAGCCTTGGGTTCGCCAGCCATCTCTGTACCACGTGATTATTGTGGCCCTGAGCCGAAAATGCAGAGAGAAGCATCTGTTCCAAGGAGCCTGGATCCGCCATAGTGCGCCATTGGACGAAGTAAGCATTCACTAGCCCGTATAGACAGCGTGTCCGTTGGAGCCGCTCCCGATGCGCCAATAATCCTGCCACGAACTCGGGCCGAAGCGCGAGATCCTCGTCGCTACAGATGGTCCGGAATTGCAGCGCGTCCAGTGCGTTTATATCGAAACCAGCAGTCGCGAACCTGGCCCACACGGCCTTTGCATTCAACTTGGTTCGAACATTCGGGAGCGCGCCTCCCTTTTCGCGCAGCCTGTGCAGTGATGCCTGTAGCAGGTGGCATTCCTTCGCAGGGCTCACGGGCGGCAGGCTGGCCCGTTGGCGAATCACCACCGCCTCGGCGGACAGCCTCTGCAGTGCGTCGAATGCGTCGCTCATCGGACTGCCGCCCTCGCCGATTCCAGGCTGACCGCCTTCACACGGATCTTAAAGACAACCCGCCTGCTTTCGTCCGGGGTGTCTTCCTGCTCCTGTTCGCCGCGGCCGCTCGCCGAGAGCTTCTCGAGGAAGCAGCCCCGCATCGCCTCCATCCCCTCCAGGTCGGACAATGCGTTCTTGACCACTTCCATCGACCTGTCCTGGCTCAACTTCAAATTCAGGTCTTGGCTCTCTTCCTTCGTCTTTCCGGCCCAGGGATACGTGTCGGTATGGCCCTCCACGACGATCGATTCGATATTGGGACGATACTTGTCGTCACAGAGGACACCGGCTAACTTCGGAATGTACGTCTTCAAGAACCGCTCGCCCTCGGGCCGCAACGTGGACTTGCTCGTCTCGAAGTTCATAAGCTGGTCCGGAACAATTACAAGGATCGCGTTCCGGTCCCGCGGATCGGGTCGGATCGACTTTTCACTGAACCCCTGCGGCCTCATGTTTTCCTGCAACTGTTTGAGCAGAACGTCCGTCACTGCGGCGTCCTTTCCAGCCGTGCGGCGCAAGAACACCAAGAGCAGGAGGATGAAGATTACCATGAGCGACGTCATCAGGTCCGTTAGCGAACTGTTCAGATGGTCTGAGCTACCTGGTTCTTCCATTGACTCGCTCCACCGCCGTCGAGATCACCGAACTAAGTTCCTCCAACTGCCCGGACAGCTCCTCGATCTGCGCTGAGACGAGGCTCGATGCTTCCGAAATCATTGGGCTGGATATCTTGACGATTTCCTTGAAGTTGTTCTCGATGCTTTGGTTGTAATCGCGCAGGCCGGCCTGGATAGTGCTGAGTATCCTTCCCAGGCTCTGGTCCATTTCGTCGATCACCGATCGGTAGTCGGCGAATGAGCGCCGGTACTCGGCCAGCGTCTTCTCATTCTGCTCGATAGACGCCTTAAGGCCTCCCGAAGTCTCACGGAGTTGGGTAGTGATCTGCAACTGCAGTTGGCTGACGCCCTTGAGCCCATCGGTCTGCGCCGCGAGGCCAGTGCTGTACGCTTCCACCTTCCGGCTTGCCTCCGCCATCCGGCCCAAGGCGCCGGCATTTTGAGCAATCACATCGCCGAGGAACTCCTTCGCCTGTAGCAGCGACTTGCCGGCCTCCTGGAAATCGCGGCTGCGCGCCTCGATGTTCGCGAGTAAGGCTTCCAGCCTCTTTGCCGTGGCCTCCGACCATGCCCCAGTCTGCGCCACCACCTGATTGGCGGAATCCTGTGCTTGCTTTGCGACATTATCCGCCGCGGCCATCATGTCCCGCGAGAGCCCGCCGACTTTTTCCGCCAAATCGCTGACCACCAGCGTCAACTGCGCACGGACGGATCCGAAATTTTGATCCGCCGATTCCTGCATGCGCAACATTAGTCCGTTCATTAGGGCGGTAAGCGCTTCCGTCTGTTCCCTGCCGATCTTCATCTGATCGGAGGTGGACTGCTTGGCCTTTTCGATGATGACCCTGAACGCCGCCTGCAGATTGGCGAACTGCGTATTCATATCGGAAAGCATTCCGCGCGTCGCCTCCAGCGTCCCCTGAACGTTTCCGAACTCCTGGCT
The DNA here is from genome assembly GCA_963783505.1 of Terriglobia bacterium. Lineage (GTDB taxonomy): Bacteria > Acidobacteriota > Terriglobia > Bryobacterales > Bryobacteraceae > BOG-224. Next base: position 36,276 of record CAWAOP010000017.1, read on the forward strand.
GGCGGCGCCGGTCAGAGCCTGGTGGAAGTCCTGCCCCATCTTCGAGAGCGCGCCAACGAGCGATGTCTCCAGGGATGTCAGCAGCGTGCGAATCTCGCCTGTCACCGTCTCCAGCTTCTGCGATTCGAGGCCCACGATTGCGGCCTTCAGGCTCTCCAGTGTTCCGTTCATCTGCTGCATCGTGGGCCGGAACTCGCTCTGGAGCTTCTCCGCCACGCCGCTGGACATGCCGCTCGCCAGATTCGGGACCACCCCGAGGTTGAACGCGCCAACAAACCGATCCACCACGTCGCTGCTTATATTGCTGATCGAGACTGTCTGATCATGGGTGTAGCGCCTGATGTCCAACAAAATCCGCGCCGGCGGCAAATCGGGCAGCGCCTGGCCGATGGCTGCCAACAACTGTTCGTAACGGGTCCGCAAGCCTCGGGCTGCGGACTTCTCGCACAAAGTGAAGACGATACTCAGCACTAGCGCGACGATAGAGCTGAGAAACTTCCCGGAGAGCCCGTTGATCAGGTCCGGCATGCCGGTGACCGGGTTGGCCGCGTTCGCCTCATCCATACGCACGCCATAGAGCGCCCACAGGATGGCGACGAATGTGAGGGTCAAGCCGCTACCTGTCAGCAAGCCTGGGATGGCGCTGAAGATGGCGGAGTGGAAGTTCTTTCCCACCACAACCTCGAAGGGGAGAATCTGGCGCGGTTTTTCCGTCAAATACCAGCCCTCAACGTCCTGTGGGCTGGCGTATTGTTCGATGTGGGAGTGAACCGCTTGCCACCACCCCCGCGGTAAATCATCGAGCCTGTCGCACCGGCTTCGAAGTTCATCGAGCGAGGCCAAAGGAATCCCGTCCCGGCGCTGAACTTCGGTGTTGCTGCCGCCCGCTTTCACAGCATCTGTAAGTGCGCGGATCTGCGATTCCACCCGGCGACCTTGGAAGTACAGCCAGATCAGCGTACCGACAAAGGCCACGACCAGAATGCCGCAGCCGAAGAGAACCAACTCGGGTATCTTCTGGAAGAATTCTGACATGGAGTGTTAGAGTTCACCGTGTACGGCACGATGGGTGAGGTCTGTCGGGAGGGAGGAGCCGTCCTGCCTGTCCATCTTCTTCCCAACTAACACATCCACCGCCGCAAATTGTAACGCCTTGCTAGGCGAAGTGCCTGGGATTGCGCCCGGGAGCTTGCTAGATAACGAGTCTCCGCACTGCGCATTTGCGCACGCCCCAGCGAGCAGCGCCGGCATGAACGCCGGCGTTTTGTGTCAAGGCGTTTTGTTGCACGCGGATGAGCAAGCGCATACAATACGTCTGCCGCCGTTTGCCGATTACCGGTGGCGTCGATTCGGCGCACCATCGCGGCAGGCCGAGCTTAAGTTGACGCGTCGCGAGCGGCGTGCGCGACGATTCCGGAATGGACTGGAGCGATGAAGGCGTGAACCTAGGGTTGGAGCAGGAACGGGGTGTCATCGGGCGGGCGGTTCGCGTGGCGCGCGATACGCTGTTATTCGACGCGGCGCCCGGCATTCGCCATCGGACGGGAAGCGTTTTTCGTTCGCTCTTCGCCGGCCAAAGCGCGATTGTGATTGCGGACCGGAACACGTTTCAGGCCGCCGGGCGCGACGTCGAGGCCAGCCTGGAGCGCGATGGAGTTGCACTCCGCGAAGCGTTTGTATTCGGGCCGCACGTGCACGCCGATATCGAATGCGTCGAAGAACTGGAACGGATTCTGCGGCCGATACCGGCGATTCCCGTAGCCGTTGGATCGGGGACTCTTAACGACCTCACGAAACTGGCGGCTCATCGTGTGAACAGGCCGTATATGGTGGTCGGCACGGCGGCTTCCATGGATGGCTATGCCGCTTACGGCGCATCCATTCTCAAGGACGGATCGAAAGAGACGATGGAATGTCCCGCCCCGCGAGCCGTGCTGGCGGACCTCGAAGTGATCTGCCGCGCTCCGGGAGGGCTGAATCCGTCGGGTTATGGCGACCTGCTGGCCAAAATTCCGGCAGGCGCGGACTGGATGCTCGCGGACGCAGCCGGCGCGGAGTCTATCGTGAAGCCGGTCTGGGATACCGTGCAGGCGCTTCTTCGTTCCTGGGTGGGAGCGCCGGCGGCAATCCCCGCCGGTGAGCCGGCGCCGCTTGCTCACCTGCTCAACGGACTCGTGATGAGCGGCCTCGCCATGCAGGAAATGCTCAACAGCCGCCCGGCTTCCGGCGCCGAACATCAGTTCAGCCACCTCTGGGACATGCAGCGGCACACTTACCAGGGCGAAGCGCCGTCGCATGGGTTCAAGGTGGGCATCGGGACGCTGGCTTCCATCGCGCTTTTCGAAGACTTGCTGGCAAGAGATATCGGCCATCTGGACGTGGATCGCGCCGTGGAAGCGTGGCCGTCGCTCAAAGCTCACGGGAAGAGGATCATGGAATTGTTCGGCCCCGGCGGGTTGGCGCGCCGGGCTACTGAGGAAACCAGAGCGAAGTATGCAGCGGGTGATGCGCTGCGCGCGCAGTTGACCCGGCTCCGCGATGGTTGGGACGAACTCAGTTCAAGGCTCAAGACGCAACTGATCCCCTTCCACGAAACGCGCACCATGCTCGCGAAAGCCGGGTGCCCGTGCGATCCCGAACAGATCGGCATTTCGCGCGCGCGCCTGCGTCTGGCTTACGAGCAGTGCTGCTACCTGCGGCGGCGCTTCACCGTGCTCGACGTAGTGCACCGGATGGGCTTTTTGCCATCCGCCCTCGACGGACTGTTCGGCGCCGGCGGCGCGTGGTTCGAGCGAGCGGAGGCCGCCGAGTGATCGACTGGTCCCGCACGCGACACGCGGTCCTGGATTTGGATGGCACGCTTTATCGGGATGGGCGCATCTTCCCGCAAACGTTGCCGTTCCTTGAACGGTTGCGGCGGCTGGACATCGGATACACGTTTCTCACGAACAACACGTCGAAGAGCAAGGCCGAACACGCCGAGAAGCTGAGGCGGCTGGGCATAGAGGCTCGCGAAGACGAAATCTACACGCCCGCCGAATCCACCGTGGCGTACTTGCGCGCGCAACATCCGCCGGTGAAGAGGATCGGAGTGCTCGGCACGCCATCCCTGTGCCAGGAATTCGAACACGCCGGTTTCGAGGTGACATGGGACGAGCCGGAAACGGTGGTGGTCGCCTTCGACATGACGCTCACCTACGACCGGCTCTGCCGCGCGGCTTACTGGATTGCACAGGGACGCCCGTTCCTGGCCACCCATCCCGATTGGGTTTGCCCGACGGACATGCCCACGGTGCTGGTGGATTGCGGCTCCATCTGCGCCTGTCTCACCGCCGCTACCGGCCGCAAGCCGACCACCTTCGGCAAGCCGTCGCCTTCGATACTGCTGGACCTCGCCGGCCGGCTTCTACTTGTCCCCGAACAAATGATCATGGTCGGCGACCGTATTTACACGGACATGCGGATGGCTCGTGAGGCGGGCGTTCCGTCAGCGCTGGTATTGACCGGCGAAGCGACGGCGGAACAGGCGCGGCGTTTGCCCGACCCTCCCGATTGGATCGCGGCCGATATCGGAGAGCTTGGAGATTTGTTGGAAAACGCGAAGAGGAACCCGGTGCAGTGAAACCGGAAGGAACAATCTGAAAGGAGCGTTATGGTTGTACCGCACAGCTACGTTGTCGCCTTGTCGATGACGATTTTGACAATGACGTGTTGGGGCTCGTGGGCTAACGTCGTCAAGATGGTCAAGGGTTGGCGCTTCGAACTTCTCTATTTCGATTATGCGCTGGGCATACTGCTGATGTCGGTGGTAGCGGGCCTGACCTTTGGCTCCATGGGGAGCTACGGGCGGCCGTTTCTGGACGATCTGGCCGGCGCGGGCTGGCGGAATCTAGCCTTCGGTTTCCTGGGTGGAGTAGTCTATAACCTTTCGAACATCCTCGTGGTGGGCGCCATGGCCATCGCCGGATTGGGCGTGGCGTTTCCGATCGGCGTGGGCCTGGCGCTGGTGGTGGGCGTCATCTGGAACTACTTCGTCAACCCGCAAGGCAACCCGCTGCTGCTGTTCATGGGCGTGGCGCTGGTGGTGGCCGCCATCGTGATCGATGGCATCGCATACCGAGTGCACTCGCTGAACAAGGCAGCCAAAGATCCGTCGGCAAAGGCCGGCGGCGCCGAGCAGAAGGCGCGCATCAAGAAAGGCATTCTGTTGAGCGTGGTCGGCGGAGTACTGATGGGCATGTTCTTCCCGCTGGTGGAGATCGGCAAGAAAGATCCTGGCGGGATGGGGCCGTACGCCATCGGATTTGTTTTTTCCGTAGGCGTGTTTCTGTCCACGTTCCCGTTCAACGCTTACTTCATGAAGAAGCCCGTCGAAGGCGAGCCGTTGAAATTCGGCGACTACTTGAAGGGCTCCTCGCTGGCGCATACGGCCGGCATTCTGGGCGGCGTGGTCTGGGCCATCGGAACGCTCTCCAGTTTTGTAGCCGCCAGCGCGCCGCGTGAGCTTCAGGTGGGTCCCGCGATCAGCTATGCGCTCGGCCAGGGTTCGACCATGGTGGGCGCGTTCTGGGGCATCGTGGTCTGGAGGGAATTCAGAGGCGGATCGCCGCTCGTGAGTCGTCTCATAGGAATGATGGCCGGCCTGTTCATCATCGGGCTGGCCAGGTGTCCATCGCGCCGCTATACGCGCACTGAACCGAGGGCGGGGGAAAATAGTTGAGTCGGGCCACCGCTCCCTTACGGGGTGCCGCGGCTCGGCGAGTGGCTAATGCCGCGCGCCGAGCCGCGACCGTAAGGGAGCGGAGGGCCGAGATAGAGTGGCGCGCGTCAGAGTAAACTCTTTACAAGTGAAGCGCAAAGCGCTCAATCAGTTCGATGTCTCCGGAGGGGAATCATGAAAATCACTCAAGTTCGCCCGCTGGTCATGGGAACGCCGTGGCGGAACCTGACCTTCGTCGTCGTGGAAACCGATGAAGGCTTGAAAGGGTACGGCGAAGTCCGCATGATCAACAACACCGATGCCGTGCTCGGATATCTTTCCGAGGCCGTACCCAGGCATGTCCTCGGCCGGGACCCCTTCGACCGCGAAGCCCTCGTGACGGATATGCGATTGAAGGACTTCGGCCGCGTGGGTGAAGTCGCGATGAGCGGCATCGCCCTGATCGAAATGGCGTGCTGGGATATCGTGGGCAAGGCGTCTGAATCAGCCCGTTTACCGGCTGATGGGCGGAGCCGGTCAGAGACAAGATCAAGGCGTATGCGAACGGTTGGTATACGGTCGAGCGCAATCCCGAAGACTTCGCGGAGGCCGCGCGAAGAGTGGTCGCGCGCGGTTATCGCGCCGCGAAGCTCGACCCTTTCGGAGCCGGCTTCTACGAACTGGAGCGCGCCGAAAAGCTGCGTTCCATTTCGTTGGTCGAGGCCGTTCGTTCGGCCGTCGGACCCGATTTCGAGATCCTCATCGAGATGCACGGACGCTTCAGCCCGGCCGCCGCCATCGAGATGGCGAATGAACTGGCTCCGTTCGAGCCCGCGTGGCTGGAAGAACCCGTCCCGCCGGAGAACCTGCGAGCGCTGAAGAAGGTGGCCGAAGCCGTGCACCAGCCCATCGCGACCGGCGAGCGCCTGCATACGCGATTCGAATGCCGCGAGCTGTTCGAGCTTCAGGCCTGCGACATCGTGCAGATCGATCCGTCGCATTTCGGCGGCATCAGCGAAGCGCGCAAGCTGGCGGCATGGGCGGAGACTTATTACATGCTCATGGCGCCGCACAACGTTTGCGGCCCGGTGGCCACGGCGGCCGCGCTGCACCTGGATGCGTGCACGCCGAATTTCAAAATCCAGGAGCACTTCAACGACTTTGTCGACGCCTGGGTGAAAGACGCCGTGATTGGCGGCCCCGAAGTCATCGATGGATATTTCAGCCTTCCTCAAAGGGACCCGGCCTCGGCGTCACGCTGCGCGAAGACTTCGTCGCCGAACATCCTCGCCAGGGTGGCTCGTTAAACCTGTTCCAGAACGATTGGCACAAGCGGCAGGGCTCGGACCGCTGAAATTAGTCCTCCCCGCCATCGGGAGCGCGAGCGTCGCTTAGGTAGCAAGCCGGGGGGGGGCGCCCCGGGGTCGAGCAGGATCGAACAGGAACGGCTCTCGCACCTCGCGCGGGACGGTGCCCCGGTACCGGTACTCGTCAGGATATGCGTGCCGGACAACGTCGGAAGCCGGCGATTCGAAAGGTCGAGATTGTTGAAAATATCGACGACTACAGAGCTTTTCAGGCCTTAAGGTCGTTTTCGTCGCTATCCAGGACAGAATCAGTGTAGAACATCGCTACGGCGATTCCACAGCAATCAGTCTGCGCTAGTCATCTAGTCCCATTACGAAACACTCTTGCCGCAACAATAGGTGCCTTGACCCTGAATTGCACCAGTGCTAGCATCAGCCGTAGTCACCGATAGGGTGCCTGTAGATCAGTTGAACACCTACGTGCGGCGCGCCAAGATTCTGAAACGCCAAGTCGCACAAGGGACGAGACTTAGGGCTTTTCCCTTCACTGCAGCAGCCGTTTTCGGCGCGAAGAGCCGTGAGTTTCGCGAGGTTTTGAACCGCACGGGATGAAAAGGAGACAAGGGTTATGAGAATCGCCTTTTGGGCCGTGATCGCCGCCATGGTTTTTGTGGGAATAGCTCAAGCGGGCGATGTTATTAATACGATCACACTGACCGGTACTATCGTCGGTGGATCTGACAGTGGCCCCAACGGTACAAACGACGATGCCGGTCTGTTTGGCGGCAGAGATTTGCTCAATGCGCCTGTATCGGTGACTATCAGCTACGATGCCACGTTAATGGAGGAGAATCTTAGTAACTATTACAATGACGGCGTGGGATACAGCCAGACATCGCTGTCTGGGGACACTACAGACCCGTACCTGATCGGCCTCACGATCGGGGGCATTTCTTTCGCCGTAACGGGTACCTTTTATGAGGGCATGTTCTTATGTTCGGCAAGCGACAGCGACTGCGGTTCGAATTTTGGGGCGATCGCCGCGGAAGATTCTCTTGCGAGCATGATCCAGGTGATTTTTTTTAATTCTGACAACCCACTCGCCGGATACGACGTAAACAACCCGTCGGATGTCTCCGCGGCGTTCAACGACCCCAACAACACATACTCCCTTTTTATCGAAAACGGCCCCGGAGGGCCAGGAGCCTACGACATTCTCAGCGTCGCACCCGAGCCTTCGGCATGGCTATTGCTGTTCTCTGGGCTGGGCGGGCTGGCCGCGCTGAATTTTCGGCGCGGCGCCGTCGGCCGGTGACGCCTCGGACCTCATGAGCCGCTAAGCAGCCCGCCGTTCAGATCCCCGTCATCTTCTCGATGTGCTCGGGATATCGGGCGCCTTGCACCGTGATCTCCGAAGCCGCGGCTTCGATCTCGCGCAGATCCGCCGGCGTCAGTTCAACCGCCGCGGCTCCGATGTTCTCCTCCAGGCGCGCCAGCTTCGTGGTGCCTGGAATGGGAACGATCCACGGCTTCTGCGCCAGCAGCCAGGCGATCGCGATCTGGGCAGGAGTCGCCTTCTTCCGTTCGCCGATGCTCGCGAGTAAATCGACCAGCGCGCGGTTCGCCTTCATCGCCTCGGGGGTGAACCGGGGCAGGATGTTGCGGAAATCGCCAGTCGCGAGCTTCGTGCTCTCGTCCATTTTCCCCGTGAGGAAGCCTTTGCCCAGCGGGCTGTACGGCACGAAGCCGATTCCGAGTTCCTCGAGCGTGGGCAGCACTTCCTTTTCCGGGCCTCTTGTCCAGAGCGAGTATTCGCTCTGGACCGCGGTGACGGGCTGAACCGCGTGAGCGCGGCGAATCGTCTTCGCGGCCGCCTCGGAGAGACCGAAATGCTTCACCTTGCCTTCCCGAATCAGGTCCTTCACCGCTCCCGCAACGTCTTCGATCGGCGTTCGGGTCGACGCGATGCTGATACAACAGATCGATGGCCTCCACGTTGAGCCGTTTGAGCGAAGCTTCCGCAACCTCCTTGATATGTTCCGGCCGGCTGTCCAGCCCGGCTTGTTTGCCCGTGCTTGGATCGAGTCTGAATCCGAACTTGGTAGCGATCACAACCTGCCCGCGGAACGGAGCGAGGGCCTCGCCCACAAGCTCTTCGTTGATGAACGGCCCGTAGACTTCCGCGGTATCGAAGAACGTGACGCCGCGTTCCACCGCCGCCCGGATCACCGGGATCATCTCCCGCTTGTCTTTGGCCGGGCCGTAGCTAAAGCTCATTCCCATGCAGCCAAGGCCGATGGCGGAGACTTCCAGGTCGCTCTTGCCCAGTTTGCGTTTCTGCATAATGTCCTCGCACACTTCTCAGGGACCCTCTCGGACGAGAGGGGTCGAGCTCACTCACTCTGCGAATTGCCAATTTCAGCGGAATAGCATCGAAGCGAAATCGCCCAGGAATACGCGCCAGATGAACCAGTAGTGCGCTCCGGGGGAATCGTGCCAGGAAGTGGGCAGACCCACTTTCTGCGCTACGGCATAAAGCGTCTTGGCCCCGCTGAGCGCCATATCGGTCGTTCCCGCGGCCACATAGTAATGCTTTACCCCGGCTTCCTTGATCCTGGTGAGCGCGGCGGCGAACTCGGGGGTGTCCTGCCCGCCCGCGCTCCACACGGCGATCCAACTGAATGTGCCGGGGCTATTATTGGTTGCGGAGGTGACATGGCCGCCTCCCATCGAGAGCCCGGCCACGGCGCGGCTATCCTTGTTCGGAATGGTGCGAAAGTTCCGGTCGATGAATGGGACGATTTCTTCCACCAGGCTCTGCGGGTACGATCCCGCATAGGCCCCGCCCATGCCGCGTCCGCCTCCGGCCGGAGCCGCCCCACGGCCGCCGCCCGCGGCGCCTGCCTGAACGCCCGGCGGAACGCCAGGCGCCGGTGCGCCGCGGCCCGCGCCGAGGCCACCCTGGGCCGCCTGGACCGGCGGCGGCGCCGGCGCCGTCACCGCCCCCGCCCGAGGCGTCGGCCCGTAGGCATATCCCTGCGCCACAGTCTGATTCGCATTGCCGTTGGGCATGACGACAATCATCGGCTTCACCTTGCCGGCGGCGATCAGATTATCCATGATGATGTTCGCCCGGCCCATGTTGACCCAGGCGTCCTCATCGCCCCCTCCGCCGTGCAGCAGGTACAGAACCGGATACCTCGTGTTACTTGTCATGTAGTCTGGCGGAGTGTACACGAACATCCGGCGCCCTGTCTGTTTCAGAATCTGCGACGGATACCAGACCGCAGCCACGGAGCCGTGCGGCACATCCGGCTTGAATTCCCAGGAATCCGAGAACGGCCCGGAGATCATTAGAAGGTTCTGGTAGTTCTGCCCGTCCCTCTGATATTCACCGTTGCCGGGATCCAGAACCTTCACGCCATCCACGCTGAACGAATAGCCCCATAGCTGCGCGCTCAACGGACCTGTCGTCACGGACCAGACGCCCTGGTCGTCCTTTGTCATCGGGATATTCAAGCCGTTATCCCAGTTGCCGTTCAGAACCACGGCCCCCGCCTTGGCGGCCAGCAGCCGGAAGGTCACTCTGTTGTCGGAGAGAATCTCGGGCGATACCACGCGGGGGCCTTGCGCGGCCCCGCGTCCAGCCGCGGGTTGCGCGCCAGCGGCGGGCGCGGGCTGCTGCTGCGAAAAAGAGACGAGTGCGGCCAGGAGCAGTGCCAGAACGGCTCCGGCCCTCGATGCGAATCTCAGAGTCATAGCATCTCCTTGTTCATGAACCTCGCTGCGTTCGATGTCTCAGCCGGCTCTCATTGCGCGAACAGTTGCGGCGCAAACTCGCTGAGGTAGTCGCGCCAGTTGAGCCAAGTATGCGCGCCCTGGCTTTCCTTGAACACCGGGTTGAACTTGTGCTTCTTCAGGATGTCCACCGTGGCTTTGCTGCTGGTAATCAAACCATCGTCCACGCCCGTGCTTAGCCAGATGAGCCTGGTTCCCTTCTTCAGCGCGGCGTTGTCCAGATCCGCTTTGTGAGTCGTCTCCCAATCCGGTTGTGGAGTCTGAGCCGCGGGCGCTGGAGCCGCCGGAGCCGCGCCCCGTCCCGCCGCCGCTCCCGGAGCGGCCGGAGGCGCCGCGCCGCGTCCGCCGCCCAGAGTCGCGCCGGAACTGAAGACGCCGATATACGCGAAGTGATCCAGATGCATGAATCCGATATCGAGCGTCTGCATTCCTCCCATGGAAAGGCCGGCGATGGCGCGGTGCGCGCGATCGGCGATCGTCCGGTAATGCTTCTCCACGTAGGGCAGCATATCGGTCATGAACTCGTTGGTAAAGGGACTGCCGGCGGATGCCGTGGGGGCCGCGCCAGGGGCCGCGGCAGCCGGCGGGCCGAATGCATTCGTTCCAGGCTGATGCCCAGCCGGCATGACAATGATCATCGGCTTCGCCTTCTTGGCCGCAATCAGATTGTCGAGAATGAAACCTGCGCGGCCAACCGAAGTCCAGGAGTCGTCGCAATCCCCGGCTCCGTGCAGCAAATAGAACACCGGGTATTTCACGGTGTTCGTCTCATAGCCCGGCGGCGTGTAGATGTGCATGCGGCGCATCGTCTTCAGCGCCGAGGAGTAGTAGTAGATGGAAGCCACCGCGCCGTGCGGCACGTCTTGTTTGTTGTCCATGAAGTCGCGGCCCGGCACATAGAACACGCTCCAGTTGCTCCCGTTCGATTCGCTGAGCCCGGCGTTGACCGGATCGAGCGTGCGTACGCCATCCACCATGAACACATACCGGAACGCGCCGGCCGGCGCGGGGCCGACTGTGGCCTCCCATACGCCCTGCGCGTTCACCGTAAACTGTTGGCCTCCCCGTCCGGCCGCGGGTTGGGCCGCGGCCGCGAAAGCCGGAGCGGCCGCCGCGCCTGGAGCCGCCGCTGGGGCAGCGCCGCGGCCCGGCGCCGGTCCGGCGGGACCGGGAATATCGCTAGCGCTCAACGTAACCGATTGGGCCCGCGGCGCCACAATGCGAAACACAACGCGACTATCCGGAAGGACCTCCGGTGAGACCACGGTGGGACCTCGCCCGCCGCCCCCACGCCCTGCCTGCGCGCCACGCCCGGCGGCCGGTTGCGCGGCCGGCGCAGCCGGCGCAGCCTGCGCCCACACCGGCGATGCTGGGACCAGCAGCGCCAGAGCCACGGCTAGGACTCGTACGATTGCTCTGTAATGAGACATGCGTATCCTCCTGAACTCCACCATACAGTCTATGCCCAGTACAGCCCCGTGCGCACGGTGATTTGACGGGCCCGGCTCCCACAAACCGCGGCCGCGCGAGTTCGTCTTCGTGCCACCACCGACAGGACGCGATCGGGAGCCATCGACCGCGACCATTCGCCGAGCGCCGCCGTTTGGGCTCCCGAGGCAAAGCGTGTAAGAAGAAGGTTAAGAACGTTAAATTCCGTGGCAACCCGAAACATGCGCGGTATAGGACTCGCCATTACCAGTGAAAGGCGTTGAGCTGGTGAAGCCCGGACGAGTCGAAGATTATGGCCCACATGCAAAGTCCTCCCGCGAAGATCGCGCCGGAGCATCAATCGCTTTCGGACCTGCGCCGCAGAACGGACTGGCAGCTCGTGGTCCTTGCACGCTTGGAAATAAATCTTTCGCTGAGCCTCGCGCGCGGCGGCTCGCTCGCCGAGGCCGAAGCCAAGCTAACGGAGGCCGGCACGTTTATCGGCGTGGCGCGAACTTCGCTGCGTCAGCGGCGGAAACTCGAAGGGCTGCTCGTCAGCGCGAGGCAGAATATCGCGAGCTCCAAGACCTTGCCCCCGATCATCGCCCATCCCGCCTGCCGCTGAGATACATCGACGAATTGAATCACTCCCTGACGCGCTATGCGCGCTGAATCCAAATTAGCGATGCGACCGGCCGCGCCGGCCGTTGGCCCTGCGGCCCGCCCCCTTGCGGAGGCTGCGGCGGCGGAGCCGCTCCCAGGTACTGTGAGGGCTCGGCGGCTTGCGGACCCGCTTCGGGAGTCAGATCCTTGTCCCGGTTGATGCGCGTATAGTTCGGAATCGCAACGAGCGGGCTTCCATCGGCGAACTCTCCCTTGATCACCGTGACGCCGCCCAGCAAATCCGCGCGCCACTCTGTGGTCAGCTTGGGATCCGCGCCAAGCGCCTTCGCGATGTCCTGATCCACGCGTTCGATGTTATAGAGAAGCGGACCGTACCGGATCGCCGCTTTTCCTTTCAGCGCCGCGATTTGGTCCGACGGCTTGAGGATCTGAACCTTGAGAGGAAGTTCCAACTGGATCTTGTCGCCGGCCTTCCAATTCCGTGTGATTGCCGCGTAGCCCTTCTGGATCGCGGGCTTCACCGCCGTCCCATTGACGGCCAGCGACACGATCCCGTTGACTTCCGGCGCCGGCGTGTAAAGCTTGCTGGTGGTCCGATTCGGGACGCGCAGCCGCACCGTGAAGTTCTTCGTGACCTTAGGGTTCACCGTGATCGCAACCTTCCCGCTCCACGGATAATCCGTCTCCTGCACCATCTCGATATCGGTCCCAGCCGCGTTTTCCAGCGTGATGGAGCTGCCGATGTACAGATTGACGTACACGCCGTCCGGCGCTTTCGCGTAACTCCAGGTCGGCGCCATGAGCAGGGTGCGCGGAATGTTGCCCACGCAGCACGGGCAGGAGTGCCACGAGTTCCGCCTGGCGTTAGCGTCGAGAGGGTTCGTGTAATAGAAGTAATTTCCGGTCAGGTCCGTGGCCCCCAGCAGAGCGTTGTAAAGCGTCTCTTCGTAATTGTCCACGTAGCGTGCATCGTGGTAGGCGAGGTTCATCTTCCAGTGGAAGAAGACCATGCCGCAACTGGAGCACGACTCGCAGTACGCGTTGTTCCGTAGCGAGTAATTCGGGCCGAACCCTTCGGACGTCTCTCCGCTTCCGATTCCGCCCGTCACGTAATATTTCTTGTCGACAATGTTATTCCACAGCGATTTCACGGCGCTCTGGTAATCCGGGTCGTGCGTCTCCACGGCCACGTCCGCCATGCCCGAGTACGTGTAGGTCGCGCGCACCGCGTGTCCCACGGCCTCGTACTGCTGGGTCACCGGCAAATGGCTCTGGTCGTATTCCTGGCGGTCGCGTGCCGGGATCCGCGGCGGCCGTGTAGCGGCAGTCCAGCAGGAACTTCGCGGTTTGAATGTACCGGTCGCCCTTGCCGCCGCCTTCCGTGTCGTTTACGAAACGGCCGAATCGCACAAGCGCCTGCTCCATTTCCTGGTGCCCGTCGTACCACGGCTTCTTGGGAGCCGGGCCGAGGTGGTTCGACCAGCAGTCCGCGAGTTTCTTCGCCGCGTTGTACAGCCGCGCGTCCTTCTTCTCGGTCATCTGGTAATGGTTGATGGCGGATTCCAGGAAGTAGCCCGCCGGTGTAGCCTTCGTGGTCTCCGCGATGCGCCGGATCCCAATGCTCAAACTTGCTGCTCTCTGCGATTCCCCCGCCGCGGCCGCCGGCCGGTCCAGCGTGAACGCCGTTTGAAGGTAGCCCTCGGGCTCCTGCGCCGCCAGAATCTTGGGGATCCAATCTTCCAGCGTGGCGCGGAACTTCCTTGCGCGCGGATGATCTCCTGGTCGCCCTGCGGGTCCATCATCAACGCGATGCTCATGGCCTCCACGGTCTGATGCACCCATGCGTTCGAGAACACGAAGCCCTTATGCAATCCGGCCGGTTCGCCGCGCAGCTTTTTGCCCGCCTCAATGAAGTTGTCGATTCCGCCCGGGCCAAGCGTGACATCGTTGCGGCTGATGACCTCGATGCAATGCGGGATCCAGCTTACGATCAGCGCCTTGGCCCGCGCATTCCAGAGCCGGCTGTCGATCTTGAACCGCCTGGCGTAAACCGCTTCGAGTTGCTTCGCCGGAGGCGGCTCGTCCACGGAGACGTGCAAGATGGAAGAGCTTTTCGTCTGCGCCGTTATCCGCCGTCAGCCTTCAAACGTACTCGCCGGGAGCCGTGAACGTGGCCGTGGTTTCGAGCGCCTTGGCATCCGCGAAGCGCACTTCGCCGGGACCGGATACCTTGCCCAGACCGTGGTAGGCGCGGGCAGGTTGGGAGCCGGCGCGGCGGGCGGCGTTTGCGGGTTCGGCGGCCCTGCCATGCGGACCGGCCGCGGCGGATCGCCGTATCCCGCCCAACCGCGCAGGTACGTCTTTCCGGGCAGGACTATCGCGCGATCAATCCCCGCAACCGCGTTCAGCGGCGCTTCACCGGCCGCCATCGCGCAACCGACAATCGCCGTATTCAGAACGGGAACGATCGCCGTAGTGGCGATGGCCTTTGCGACGGCGGCGAAAATCTCGCGCCGGGACATGCCTGAAGCGTTCGAAGCGTCACCCACAACGTCACCTCTCGGATTGGAATTCCGTACTAGAAATGCGAACTTATTCTCTCGCGTGGCGCTCTTCTCCGCAACTTCGGGAGCCGGCAAGGTCCGGCCGCGCCGGCGTGTTTAACGCGGGCTCACTGTCATGCTCGACCGGTGACCCGTAACCGTCTCCCAATAGTCGATCCAACTTTCCCGAATGCCATTGGTTCGCTCGATCAGCTCGGGGCTGGGTTTTTGGCCGTGCTCTACAATCATCACCATCCCTGTGTTGAACTTCTTCTGAGAGTGATCGACGTCGGGCTGTCGCGGACCGCCCACGGCGATCACGTCGTCAATCGTTACCTTGGTCCGGTTGGCTTTGAAAATGGGATGGCCGTTCTTATCCCTCCCCGCCGGAGTCAGATTCCGCAAGATGAAGAAGTCCGGCACTTCCGTGGGCGCAATCAGGCCCATGAGGTAGAGGTCCAGATAGGAGTAGCCTGTGGCCGGCACGTAGTAGTCGTCGTCCAGTTGCGTGAACGTGCCATCGTAGTTGTCTTGCCAGACGCCGCCGCCCATGGCCGACGCTTCCGTGGGCCGCTGATACGGGAACGCGACCGGAGCCTGCAATCCGCGCGCCCAGTGCGTGGGTCCGAGCGGAATGGTCTCCCCATTCACCTTCGCCGAAACGAACGCCGACCAGCGATGGCCCAGTTCATGCCCGATCTGTGACATGGCGTAATCGTAGGGCGGGATGAGGCCGTCCGGTGTGCGTTCTCCCAGTTGATGCGCATAAGTCGCGATGTTGCGCGGGTTCTATCCGACATCCTCGCGGGCGGCCGTTCCTGCATCTGGTTCGATCCCACGTAAACCGGCTGGATGAACTCCCATTGGAATCGACCCTGAGTGCAATAGTTTTCCAACCCACGCTGGTTTGCCCCGATTCCCGTGACTGAAACCGGCGACAGGCCAGGGCCGTTCGGCCCGTCGCTCGGCGTGCCCGCCTCCTGGTTGTCCACTCGGAAATCCGAATAGTACGTGAGGAAATCGAACTTATCTCCGAGCGCTTTAATGACCGTGCAAGCCAGATCGCGTGAATTGGGTAGAGCCAGGTAATGAAACGCCTCGTACGCGACGGTGAACGGGCCATCGGTCAGTTTCAAGCTGGAGAGATCCACCTCGGGGCCTCTAAAGCCGCTGGGTGTGACCGTACCTGTCTCCCCAGCCGCGCCGGAATTGACCTTCGGATAAACTCCGACGATGGCGTCCTTAGCCGTTACGCGTTCATAGGACATCTCGATCGAGCCGTCTTTCCGCAGCACCGCCTGGAAACGGTTGACAGTCGGAGTCCACGTGAAATCCTGAATGTTGCCAACCGGCTCGGACAGACTCCATGTGATTACCGCGCGATCATCGAGTTCCTTGAAATAGCGAGCCCCGGTCATCCGCGGCTTAAAGAAAGTACAGATCGCCGGGACGCCGTCGATGAGCGTCCGCGCCGCCCGCTGCAGTTGCGCGAACCGGTCAATCGCGAGTTCAGCGCCATCCGGCGCGCCGAAGCTGATGGTCCCTGTCAATCCTACCGTCAACGACTGCCACTCTTTTCCGGAGAATGGGAAAGAGAACTTGTTCAGATTCGCGCGCGACCCGCTCATCTGCGGCCCGAAATCGGAGTCCCATTGCAGAGGCACGTTCTCTACCCGGTATGCCGATCCGTCCCGATTGAATCGCACGGTGCGCCCGGCTAAGTCGAAGAAATTAGCTTTGCCCAGCGCGCCTTCATCCAGCGTCATCACGATCAGATCGCCCTGAGTAGAGATTGTCCCGATCGAATGCCCCGGCGCCTGCCGCCCTTGCGCCGCTGCATGAGCGACCGCGAATGAAAGTGCAACTAAGACGCCGCTGAGGAGACGGCTGCCTGCCTGCATCGTGCGACCTCCCATTGACCAGTGTAATCATCCGGAACAAGAAAGCGGACGCTCCGTCGATCGTGACGGCGGCCACAACGACTCACGAATAAATCCCCGGCGCCTCTTGTCCCGTCGCCTGGACATATTCCACGTAGGATCCCGGATAGACATGCGGGTGGCTGTCCGCGCCGCTCTTACCGCCCAATTCCAGCACCCGCGAGCCGAGGCCGCGCAGAAACATGCGGTCGTGCGATACGAATACCATCGTGCCTTCGAAGTCCTTGAGCGCTTCCACCAGCATCTCCTTGGTGGCCAGGTCCAGGTGATTGGTCGGCTCGTCCAGCACCAGGAAATTCGGTGGATTGTAGAGCATCCGCGCTATCGCCAGGCGCGATTTTTCGCCGCCGGAGAGCGCCCGGATGGGTTTATCGACATCGTCCCCGGAGAACTGGAACGCGCCCGCCAGCGTGCGAAGCGCGCCGATGGTCTCCTGCGGAAAATCGTTCTGCAATTGCTCGAAGACGGTCAGATCGGGATTGAGCACGTCGAGCGATTGCTGCGCGAAATATCCCATGACGAGGCTCGCTCCCAATCGAATGCTGCCGGAGTCGGGCGTGGCGGCGCCGGCGATCATCTTGAGCAGCGTGGTCTTGCCCGCGCCATTCCTGCCCATCACGGCCCAGCGTTCTCCGCGGCGGATGGTGAGGCTGAAGCCGTCGTAGATCACGCGCGATCCGTAGCTCTTGTGCAGATCTTCGATCACCGCCACCTGGTCGCCCGAGCGCGGCGGGACGCGAAAGTCGAACTTCACCACCTGCCGCCTTTTGGGCAGTTCGATTTTCTCGATCTTATCGAGCGCCTTGATGTGGCTCTGCACCTGGGCCGCCTTGGCGGCGTGCGTTCTGAAGCGGTCGATGAAGCGCTGCTCCTTGGCGAGCATGGATTGCTGCCGGGCGAAAGCCGCCTGCTGATTCGCTTCGCGGATGGCGCGCTCGCGCTCGTAGAAATCGTAGTCGCCCGAGTAGGTGACGATCTCGCCCGCATCGATCTCGGCGATCCTGGAGACCAGCCGGTTCATAAACTCGCGGTCGTGCGAGGTCATGAGCAGCGCGCCGGGAAACGATCGGAGGAACTGCTCCAGCCAGATGATGGACTCGATGTCGAGGTGATTCGTGGGTTCGTCCATCAGCAGCACGTCGGGCCTGGCCAGCAGCACCCGCGCCAGCGCCACGCGCATCTTCCAGCCGCCCGATAGGGCCCCTACGTCGCCATCAATCTGATCGTCCCGGAATCCCAGGCCGTGCAGCACCTCGCGCGCCTGCGCTTCCAGCGCATAGCCGCCCAGGTGCTCGTACTCTTCCTGCACGTCGCCGAACCGCGCGAGGATGCTATCCATCTCGCCGGCCTGCTCCGGATCGTCCATCGCGCGATGCAGTTCCTCGAGTTCATGATGCAGATCGCCCACCCGCCCGCTTCCGGCGATGGCCTCATCCAGTACCGACCGGCCCTTCATTTCCTCCACGTCCTGACGGAAGTAGCCGATGGTCAACTTCTTCGGTATCGACACCTCGCCCTCGTCGGGGGCTTCCTCGCCGGCCACCATGCGGAAAAGAGTCGTCTTACCGGAGCCGTTGGGACCCACCAGGCCGACCTTCTCGCCGGGGTTCAATTGAAACGAGGCATCGACAAAGATAAGCTGCTTGCCGTACTGCTTGTGGATGTTGGAGAACGAAATCATTCGAACCACCAAGCTAGCAGAGCCGGCGTGGTTGCCGTTCGCAAGAATGCAGGAGAATCGTGGCGGCTCTCGTCTCTTACACTGAGGGAAGGTGGCATTATGAGCGATGGCCGCGAGGAACGCGAAGAACAGGAGCGGCGCCGGCACGAGGAAAAGCGCCAGGATCGCGAGGACTGGTTAGACCCCGGCGATGCGGACGATTGGGAGCCGGAGCGAGTGGATTCCTGAGCCAACCCCGGTGCTTGTTGGGGAACAGTGAAACGGCCAGTCACGGAGTTGGAGCCTGCCAGAAAATAAACGTGCCAGCCAGTACGTCGCTCAGTTCCAGCCGTGTATCAGGGCTTGGCTTTAGCCATGCCGAATAGTGACCCACAAAAAAATGGGCTTCAGCCCCTGGTCCGCGCCACGCAGCGGCTGAAGCCCTCGCATTTGATTACGCTCTGCGGCACGGCCGAAGCCATGCCCTGATACAATTCGTGCGCTCCGAGACTGCAATGGTTATCCCGTGACAGTCCCTTAGAGCGGCAATCTGGCGTCTCATCTGAAACTTCAAGCCGGTATGGCGTAAGTTCGAGTCTCCGCGGCCGCGCCGGATCTTCCGGCAATTCCCCTCGCCTCCGTTCGACAATAGGAATATGCGCACAGTCAAGCTTGGCTCGCAGGGAGCCATCGTATCCCGCATGGGACTCGGCTGCATGGGAATGAGCGAGTTCTATGGTCCACGAAACGACGAAGAATCGGCCGCCACGATTCTTCGCGCGCTCGAACTTGGCGTCACCTTTCTGGATACGGCGGATATGTACGGCTTCGGCGACAACGAAGAACTGGTCGGCAAAACGATTCGCGAGCGCCGCGGAGAGATCTTCCTCGCCACCAAGTTCGGCAACGTCCGGAAAAAGGACGATCCCACGTATTGGCAGGTGAGCGGCCGTCCCGAGTACGTGAAGGCCGCGTGCGAGGCCTCGCTGCAGCGCCTCGGAACGGACCATATCGATCTCTACTACCAGCACCGCGTCGATAAGCGGGTTCCCATCGAAGAAACCGCCGGCGCCATGGCCGATCTGGTAAAGGAAGGCAAGGTGCGCTACCTGGGGCTTTCGGAAGCTTCGGCGGCCACCATCCGGCGGGCGCACAAGATTCATCCCATCACCGCGCTTCAAACCGAGTACTCGCTCTTCGAGCGGCACGTCGAACGCGAAATTCTCCCGGCGCTGCGGGAACTGGGCATTGGCTTCGTTCCCTATAGCCCGCTCGGCCGGGGAATCCTGACCGGCGCGTATGCCAAGCCCGCCGATTTCGCCGAAGGCGACGTTCGCGGGGTGCGCATGCCGCGCTTCGCAGCGGGGCAACTGGAAACGAATCTGGCGCTGGTGGCGCGCGTCACCGCGCTGGCTAAAAGCAAGGGCGCGACGGCCGGCCAACTGGCGCTTGCGTGGGTCCTGGCGAAAGGCGAAGACGTGGTTCCGATCCCCGGTACGAAGCGCCGCAAATACCTGGAAGAGAACGCCGCGGCGGCGGAGATCCAATCTGAGCCCGGCGGAAGTCGCGGAGCTCGAAGCGGCCGTTCCTCCGGAAGAGGTTTCCGGAGAACGTTACCACGCATTCGGCCTGGCGGCGATTGACCGCTGAGCGAAGAATCGAACCCCCCAATGGCTAAGCCTTTCCGAAAGCTTCCTGCAATTGCGCTGGCCGCCTTGCTGGCCGCATGCCTGGCGGCGTTTTTCTTCACGCGAACCGGCTCCGTCGCCCGCTCGATTTCCAAATCGTCCGAAGCCGCGCGGCCATCGCTTGTCGATCCGCGCCTTCTCGATACCGCCGGCCGTCTGGCTTCCCTGACTAATACGGCAGATGAGCAGACCTTCGCGCGCGAGGCACTGCGCCTGGCCGATCACGAACTGGACCAGGCCTTCGCGACGGCGCTTCGCGAAGCCGTGCAGCCCGTCGGGCCGCCGAACCCTAAAGTGATGCAGATCCAGGACCGGCTGGATAAGGCCGCCGCGCGCCTGGCTGCGGACCAGGCAAAAGTCGCACAACTCGCCAAGAGCGCCGGCGAAGCCGGCTCCGAACAGCTCGAATTGGCGCAGGCTCAGTTGGCGCTGGATCAGGACGAACTCGACGACGCGCGGCAGGATATAGCGCGCGAGGGCGGCGACCCGAGGGCTCGCGTGCAGCAGGAACTGCAAGCCCACGAAGCAGCGCACCAGCAAACCGCCGCGCTCCCAAAGACAGTGGCGGCGACGGCCGTCGATTCCCTGCCCACGCTGAAGGACCAGGCCGCGGCGTGGTTCGCTCTAGGCTCCCGCGAACGGGACATTGAAGCAGCCCGTGAACAGGCCGCGGCGTACGGCGCGGAGTTGAGCCGCGAGCACGAAGCATTCGAAGCCAGTGTGAGCGGCAAACGCGAGGCAGCGGCGGCGCCGCAAACAGCCGAGGGCGGCGACGAATCCGAAGCCGAGGATACCGCGGCGGTCGTGGGTCGTCTGCGCCGGCTCTCCGACCAAACCAAGACTATGTCGGAACTCGACCGGCGGGTCGACGATACCAAACGGCTGGCCGCGAACTACGCCGGCTGGGAATCCCTGATCGAATCGCACCGCCGCGCGGCGCTGCATGGCGCGCTCGGCTCGCTGGCGATCATCCTGGGAACCGGCCTGGCGGCCCTGCTGACGGCGGCGGGAGTCCGGCGGGCGCTGGCTATCCGGTTCGACCGGCGGCGCGCGCACCAGTTGCGCATGATGGCAACTATCGCCGTGGAACTTGTCGCGGTTCTCGCGATCGCGCTGATCGTTTTCGGCCCGCCCACGCAGGTGACCACAATGATCGGCCTGGCGACGGCCGGGCTTACCGTCGTGCTGAAGGATTTCATTGTGGCCTTCTGCGGTTGGTTCGTCCTGATGGGCAAGAACGGTATCCGCGTCGGCGATTGGGTGGAAATCGAAGGCGTGGGCGGCGAGGTAGTGGAAATCGGACTCTTGCGCACGGTGTTGCTGGAGATGGGCAACTGGACAGCGACCGGTCACCCCACGGGCCGGCGCGTCGCTTTTGTCAACGGCTTCGCCATCGAGCGCCATTTCTTCAACTTCTCGACGGCGGGCCAGTGGTTGTGGGACGAGCTGGTAGTAGCTTTGCCGGCGAGCGGCGATCCCAATGAATGGACGCGCCGGATTGGCGAAACGGTGGAGCGCGAAACGGCCTCGGAAGCCGAAGGAGCCGAACGCGAGTGGGAGAGCGTCACGCGCCAGTACGGCGTCACGCAATTCAAAGGCAAGCCCGCCGTGAGCCTGCGACCGTCTACAGCCGGTTTCGAAGCGGTGGTCCGATACATTACCCGCGCTCCGCGCCGCGTGGAGATGAGAGCGCGGCTGTTTCAGGAAATCGTCGATATGCTGCGGCAACCGGAAACGGCGGCCAAGCCGGCGGCGGTTTGATCCCGGTTACGGCAGCATTTCCGAGAGCACGCGGCCCAAGGCGCCGGCGGGGCGCGCAACGCCAAGGATTTGCGCCAGCGTGGGCGCGACATCGTTGATGGTTACCGGCTGCGAATAGGTTCCGGCCTTGATGCCGGCTCCCAGGAAGATGAGGGGAACGTGAGCGTCGTACGCGTACGGCGTTCCGTGCCCGGTTCCCGTATCGTCGAAGATGTAATACGGCTCCTGCACGATCACCAGGTCGCCGGAACGCGGCGGGTAATAACTGAGGGACACAGCGCGGCTTATCGAGTCCTGCTGCGCCATTCCGTTGGTCAGTTGCGTTCGAGTGAAGACGCGGGCAATGTGCGGGTAGGCCGCCGCGGCCGCCGCGGCGGCCTTCTCGACCTCCGCGCGATCCAGCTTGAATCGCTCGACGGTCTTCAGGTTAAAGTACGGCATGCCGATCGATCCCGGCAGGAGCCAATCGCCCTCGCCGAACCGGCTGTTCAAGGCGTCGGTGATCGCCTTCGCCAAGAGGGGTTCGGAAATACGCCCTCCAGGCATGCGCCGCGCTTCATTCACTTCGGGAACCGGCGCGACTCCATGGTCCGCCGTCAGCGCGATCAGATAATTCCCCGCCCCGACGCTTTGTTCGAGCCTGGCGAACAACTGGCCCAGCAACCGGTCGGTGCGAATCGAAATGTCGCGCACGGCGGGATCGTCCGGTC
This sequence comes from Terriglobia bacterium, assembly GCA_963783505.1. Lineage (GTDB taxonomy): Bacteria > Acidobacteriota > Terriglobia > Bryobacterales > Bryobacteraceae > BOG-224. Next base: position 58,434 of record CAWAOP010000017.1, read on the forward strand.
CGACGGCATGGCCCACGTAATCGTTCGAGGAAAAGCTGATTGCGAGAAGATCGGTCGAGTCGCGCTGCCCAAGCCGCTCGCCCGCCAAAACCGCTTCGGCGAACTGCTCGATGATGTCGTTTCCCCACGGCGTCGATTCGACGGCTCCGCAGAAGCGAACATCCGTCCCGGCGACCATCGTGCAAAGCGCCTTGCGCGCGGGCCCGGTCGCGTCCAGAGGGAACCACGAGCGGCCCACGTACTGCTGGGCGGGATGCGCCGAGTTCAGCCGTGTTGCCCACGCAGGGAGGGAGTCCATGTAGTAATCGCTGGTGACCCAGCGGCCCGTAGCGCCGTCGAACCAGAAGGCGCCGTTGGCCATCCTGCCTCCGGGAAGAACGGCGCTGCGGTCTTTGATGGAGACGCTGATTACCTTCGAGCCTTTGCCGAACCGGATCTTCAGTTCGTCTCCGACGGTCCCCACCAGCATTCGGCGCGGCGAGGAGCCCGGAAGCCCCGCAATTCCTCCGACGAGCTTCGAATCGGTATCGGTGACGCTGGTAACCGTTCGGCCGGTCTCGCGGTCGTACCATTCATTGGCGACGATCCCGCTTACTGAGGGCGTGGCGCCGGTCAGGAACGTGGAGTGTCCGACGGCGGTAACCGTCGTCAACTGCACGTATCTCGCGTCCCTGAAGACAGCTCCCTGCTGAAGCAATCGCGCCAGACCCGAGTTATAGTCGTCTCGAAAGCGCAAAAGGTAGTCGTAACGGAACTGATCGATGATTATGGCTACCACCAACTTGGGCCGCTTGGGCGGGTCCGCTGAAAACGTTGCGGAAACGGCCAGACCGATCAACACGAGGATTCGGAGAGTGCGCAGCATGGGGAAAGCCCAGTGTAAGAAACGATGGTGACAGTTCCATGACGGAGCAGTTAAGGAAGCGCCGCATCCACCGCCCCGCGCGGCCCGATGGTCCGGCAGGCCATCCTGGGCGCAATCAGCGCCACGGCGGATGCCGCCGCGCGGAGTGGGCGGATGCCGCGGCATGGCTCGAAGCTCAGCGCGCCACGACTCCGCCCACGTTGAAGCCTTCCACTGCCATGCGCGGGGATTCGCCGCGGGTATCGGCGTGGTTAACCTCCGCGTGGATGGTCCGCCGCTCGCCGGGCATCAGGGACACGTAATTGTCGTCGTATAGGGCCGGCAGAATGCGGTCTCCGCTCTTCTGCCGCACCACCTTCACATGCACCATCAGCGCGGGCTGGGCGGATGGATTGTGCAGGTCCGTGGTCAGCAGCCAGCGCGCTCCTTCGCGCTCGATCCTGGTAGTGGCTTCGAGATTCACCTTAGGCAAATCGCGGATGGCGCGGTAATCGTTCTCCGTGGCGCCGCGCAGGTAGAAGTTGGCCGAGACCGCCGCGCCGCCGCGGGTCAACGTGAGCCGGATGAAATGCACCGGCGTCAGGCCGGCGGGGTATTCGAGCTTGATGGGCGAGACCGTGCTGTCCTCGGCGCTATCCAGCGCGGCGGTCTTCTCCCACCTCGGCGCGCCGTCCATATTGAGAATCTCCACATGCGCGCTCAAGCCGCGAACCTCGCCGGCGCTATAATTCACCACCTCGACGGTATCGGCCGCGGCGTTCCACTGAATGTGCAGCGGCTCGGAGCCCTTCTTGGCGCCGAAGTAACCCGCGTCGGGATCGAAGAAGTAGTCGTAAGTCTGCCACAGCAGCGACGGCCACGCGCAGTGGCTCATCCAGATGAGCAGACCCAGGCGGCTCTTGCTCTGGCCCTCGAACATGCCGCGGTAGGCGTCGTAATCCACGAATTGCGCCAGCGTCACCCAATCCTCGATGTTGCCGGCGGCGCCGAAACCCTGCGTGACGGCGGCGGGGAAAGCGCCGGTGAGGCTGAAATCGTGCATCGGCCACACGTTGTTCCGCGGCCACATGTCCGCCTCCGGCATGGTCAGGCGCAGGCTGTCCATGGTCACTACGTTGGGCGATCCCATCTCGCTGTGAAACTTGATGGGCGGGTTGGTGAAGTAGTACTTCTGCGGTTCGTTGCGATAGGGGCCGTGGCCGGTTACGACGTACGTTCCCGTGCCCGTGGTGTTATCGTCGGCCGAGCTGGGAATGTAATGCAGGCCGGGATTCAGCTCCTCGGTGAGAGCCTTCAACGCGTCGTCGAGCGCCTCGGGCGGCCGGCCTTCGTTGCGGCCGCAGTAAAGGCCCATGGAGGCGTGATTGCGGATCTTCAGCACGTAGTCGCGCGCGTTCTTGAGAAACAGGCCGTTGTCGTCGGGATTGGGGCCGTCGGAGGGATTGGCCAGCCAGAAGTCCTGCCACACCACGATGCCGTATTTGTCGCAGGCGTCGTAGAAGGCCTCGTCGCCCGTCAAGCCGACCCAGTTGCGAATCATGGTGAAGTGCTCGTCGCGCTCGTAGCGCACGGCGGCGTCGTACTCGCGCGAGCGGTAGCGCAGCATGGATTCGGAGAAGCCCCAGTTGCCGCCGCGGGCGATGAAGCGCCGGCCGTTGATCCACATCTTCAGCGAGCCGCCCTCTTCGCTATAGGTGAACTGGCGGACGCCGGCCTGGAACCGCTTCACGTCGGAGACGGCCTTATCGGCGGTGGCGAACTTCAACTCCACCGGGTACAGGTTCGGATCGCCATAACCATTGGGCCACCACAGCTTGGGGTTCGCGAGGCGCAAAGCGGGGTTGGTGGATGGGTCGAGCTTGACGGCCTTCGAGGCCGACCCGTCGAGCGTCACCGGCGTATCGAACTCCACCGGGCCGAAGCGCACATGCAGCGCGCCCGAGACGGGCCTGGACTCCCGGTTGCGCAAAGTCGCCCGAATGGCGACATCCGCGCGCGACGTATCGGGCAGCGCGAGCGATGTGGTCACCAGGGGATCCTCGATGGTCACCGGTCCGCTTTCGGTCAGGTACACGGCCGCCCAGATCCCGGCGTCGCGGCCGCGTATGGTGGACATCCAATCCCAGCCGGCGGCGGCGTGGAAAGTGGGATTATCGGCCCCCATCGCGCCGCCGTTCAAAGCGCGCCCATTGCCCTTTTCCTTGACGCTTCCGGGCGTGGCGGGCTTCTCGACGCGCACCGCCAGAGCGTTCTTCGCGCCGGGATGGATGAACTCCGTCACGTCGAACACGCCGCGCATAAAGGCGCCCTCGATGCGGCCGATCCTGGCGCCGTTCAGGAAGATATCGGCCTTCCAGTTGATACCGTCGAAGTTCAGCCAGACATGCTTTCCCTTGGGCGCGGGCGGAGGCGTGAATTCGTCCCGGTACCAGAAGTCGGCGTAGAAGAACGAATCCGAAATCATGAGCTGGTTGTCGCCGAAATCGGGGTTGGGGATGGCTCCGTCGTTCAGATAGCCGGCCAGTTCCGTGCCCGGCACGGTGGCGATCATCCAATCCTTGTCCTGGAAGCCCGGCTTGGAAATGCCGGCGCCCGTGGCCTTCACCAGCGAATCCCGTTGCAGCTTCCACGCGCCGCCGGCCAGATTGAGCCGGCCATCGGCTTGCGCGGCCGGCGCGGGCTTCGGTTTGGCCACCGGACCGCCGCGGCCGTAGACTTCCATCTCGCTGAGAACGTAACCTTCCGGCCGATCGGGCCTGGTCATGAGGATGCGCACGTAGCGCCCCTTGGCGGGATGCGCCAGCTTGATATCGTCGGTCAACTGCTCGGAGGCGGGTAGGGGCTGAAGGGCTGTCCACTTCGCGGCGTCGTCGGAGACCTGGATCGAGCCCGCGGCGGCGCGCCGAATCCAGTAAAGCGCCACGCGGTCGAATGCGCATGAGGCGCCCAGGTCCACGTAAACCCACTGCTCGCCCGCGCCCGCGCTCATCCACGCACTGGTGAAGTCGTAAGGTCCGCCGGCCCGCACGCGCTCGTGATGGTCGAACAGCCTGACCTCCGCCACCTGTAAAGTGGCGAGGCTGGGGGCGTCGAACTCGACGCGGTAGAAGCGGCTGCGCGACGGCGCGGCCAGGGGGATGGCGGGATCGAAGTTCCTGCCCGGACGGTCGGCGCCGCTGGCCGTACCCAGTTCCTTCCAGGTCTGGCCGTCGTCGGAACCCGAGACGGAGACCTTCCAGCCGGCGGGCTGCTGCTGGCCGGCCTGTCCGCGCGCGATCAGTTCGAAGCGATCCACCTCAAGCGGGCCGTCTCCGCCTTCAAGGCCGAGTTGCAGCCACGACTTTGCGCCGCGCAACGTCACCGTGGAGGTGACGTTATCGTCGAGAACGATTTCGCGCTGGCTCTTCAGCGGAACGGCGCCGTCGTTGGTGGCGAAGGAAACCCAGCGGGGCAGCGCCGTGGCCTTGATGCCGTCCGTGATGAGTTGGGCCGTGAGGTTGTAATCGTAGCTCGTCGAATGATAGGCCGGGCGGTGCAGCGCCAGGTTGCGGTAGGTGGCGTTATCCACCGCCAGGACGGGGGAGAAGTCCTCCTTGGGGTCGCCCGGATACACGCCGATGCCGCGGGTATACTCCTGCGCGCCGGCCATCGCCAGGGCCGACAGGATAGCCGGCAGAATCCATCTCATAATTGCGCCTCTTCGCGGTGAGACCATTTATAATCTCACGCGGAGGCGTTCACGGCATCCGTATGAAGATCCGCAACGCTGTTTTGTGCCTGGCGGCGCTGGTTGGACCGGCGCGGGCGGGCACGACGCTCGAAACCACGGTGATCGACGTGGAAGGCGGCAAGGCCGTGCTGACTGTGTCGCCGTCGGGCGAGTCCTTGCTGTTCGACGAAGGCTGGCCGGGATTCGGCGGCCGGGACGTCAACCGCATCGTGGAAGCGGCCAGGGCCGCGGGGCTGAAGCAGATCGACTACCTGGTCATCTCGCACTATGACGTGGATCACCTGGGTGACTTGACGGCCCTCGCCGCGGCCTTCCCCATCAAGAGCGTCGTGGATAACGGATCGCTGCAGTCTTCGGGCAAGGGCGTCGAAGTCCGATACAAGGCCTTCGCCGCGGCGCGCGATGCGATGCCCCACATGACCGTCAAGCCGGGAGACAAGATCCCCATCCAGGGAATGGATGTCACCGTGGCGCAAGCGGGCGGCAAAGGCATCGAAGCCGCGCTGCCCGGCGCCGGAGCCCCCAATCCGGCCTGCGCCGCAACGCCCCGGAAGCCCGAGATCGCCGACGACAAGGAAGACAACATGTCCATCGGACTGCTGTTCACGCTGGGCAAGTTCCACATGCTCGACCTGGCGGATCTGGAGGCCTATTACCAATACAAACTGGCGTGCCCCAACAACCTGATCGGGAATGTGGACGTGTACCAGGTGAGCGTGCACGGCCAGGAGAAAGGCATGTCCGGCGTGCTCGAACAGGCCATTCACGGGCGAGTAGCCATCATGGCCAACGGCCCGCGGAAGGGCGGCGACACGGCGAGCTTCCCGGTCCTTCGCGGCGCTGTCGAAGACATATGGCAGGTCCATCGCTCGATCAATCCCGGCGCGGACAATTCTCCCGACGATTATGTCGCCAACCTCGAGGCGGCCTGCCAGGGCAAGTGGCTGCACTTGTCGGCCGGGACGGACGGGACGTTTACCGTCACGAACTCTCGCAACGGCTTCAGCAAGATTTACAAGGCTCGCAATTAGCGGGAGGAGGAGAGCGCTCATGCCAAACGACGATTCCAGCCGCAGGGATTTTCTGGGGCACGCCGTGAAGCTCGGTTCCGTGCCGCTGGTGGGAACCGCGTTCGCCGCCGGACCCAATCAAGCGACGTCCGTCCCGAAAACCAAGGGGGGCAAGTCCGTCGTTATCCCCACCCACGAGCACGCGGGCGATATAGACGAGCGCATCGACTTTCCGCCGGAGTGGGACGTGAACGTCATGCACATGGCGGGGCACGATGCGCCGGTGCTCGCGCAGAAGCAACTGGCCGATCAGATGGACCAGCCCATCGGCACGAAGACGCTGCGCGAGCTGGCCCAAGGCAAGAACCGCGTGGTCATTACCTTCGACGATCTCACGCGCACCACGCCCACCTACGCGATGACGCCGTGGGTGATAGGCGAGCTCAGAGCCGCGGGCGTCAAGCCCGAGAACATCCTGTTCCTCGGCTCGTTCGGCACGCACCGCTCGATGACGGCCGATGAAATCCGCATCAAGCTGGGGAAGGACATCGCCAACGGCTACGCGTGGATGAACCACAACGCGTTCGACTGCCTGAAGGAAGTCGGAACCACGACGCGCAAGAACAAGGTCGTGCTCAACCAGACGTTCATGGGCGCGGACCTAAAGATCTGCCTGAGCGGCGTCAAGGTGCACTACGACGCCGGCTACGGCGGGGGCGCCAAGGCCGTGCTGCCCGGCGTGGCGGGCCTGCCCACCATCGAGTACAACCACCAGCAGATTCTGGGGACCGGCGCGAACCGGAACCCGACTACCGGCCCGGTGAGGATCTTCAAGAATGAAATGCGGCAGGACCTGATTGAAGCGGCCCGCTTCGCCAAGGTGGATTTTACGGTGCAACTCCTTTACAACCAGAAGCTCAAGCCTCTGCGAGCGTACAGCGGCGACATTGTGGACGCGCACCATGCGGCGGTCCGCCTGGCGGCCAAGACGTATTGCACGCCTACCTACAAAGACGCCGACATCGTGGTGGCTAACGCGTACCCGCAGTGTGCGCAGCCGTATCACGGCGGGACGTGGATCGGGCTTTCGGTGAAGCAGGGCGGCACCGGAGTGCTGATCATCCAGCACCCGCTGGGATACGACCCGGTGCATTACCTGAACAACAAGATCGCGGGCCTGCGCGGCGCGACCTACTGGGACCTGCACCGGCGCGCGCCGCGTCCCGGTCCGAAGGGTTCGCACACAATCGTCTACTCGCAGTACATGAGCCGCAACATCATGGACAATTACGGGTCGGACGCGGACTTCTGCGCCACATGGGCGGACGTCATCAAGATCCTGCGCGAGCGGCACAAGGGAAGCGACGTCAAGGTCGCGGTGTACCCTTACGCCGGGATGCAGCACCAGGAGATTGAGTTGGACGGGTGAGGGTGAGCTAGCAGTTGAGGTCACGTCGGAAAAGCGGCGGACGGAAGAAGGAATTGCGGAAACTGGAGAGAAACGGATTTGGCTGGGAGGCAGGGATTCGAACCCCGATACGCAGATCCAGAGTCTGCAGTCTTACCGTTAGACGACCTCCCAACGGCTAGTTACGATTCTAACAGACTGTCCGCTCCGGTTCCACATTGAGGCCGTAGTAAACTAGAACGTCACGATGATTCGCGCATTCCGGCTGGCCCTGTTGCTCGGCGCGGCGGTCACTGCATCTTACGCCGTCGATTGGAAGGCGCTCCGGCCGGAAGGCTACGTCAGCGATTTTGCCCACGAGCTGACCGCGGAGGAAAAGACCCGGCTGGAGATTTACTGCGCCGTGCTGGAGCAGTCTACGGGCGCTCAGATCGCCCTGGTGACCGTTCCATCGCTCGAAGGCGAGCCGGTCGAGGATGTCGCCAACACGATTTTCCGCGCCTGGGGAGTGGGGCAAAAAGGCAAGGACGAAGGCGTCTTGCTTTTGCTTTCGATAGCGGATCACCGCAGCCGTCTCGAAGTCGGCTATGGGCTGGAGTCCATTCTCACGGATGGTTCGATGGGTGGCCTCTTGCGCCAGATGGCCCCGGCTTTGCGCGATCGGCGTTACGGGGAAGCTATGATGGGCGCTGCCGAAACCATCGGGCAGACCATCGCGGACGCCAAACACGTGACGCTATCGGCCCGGCTTCCGCGTACCGAGAGGCCTTCGCCCGTAAGTTCGATACCATGGCCGCTCGTCTTCGGCGGAATCTTCCTGCTTTCGGCCTTGTTGCGCCGGGGAGGCGCGTCTGGTTCCGGATCCTCGGGGTTCGGCGGCGTTTTGACGGGTCTGATTCTGGGCGGGATGATGGGCCGCAGGACGTGGGGCGGACGCGGCAGCGGCGGCTTTGGCGGATTCGACTCGGGCGATGGATTCGGCGGCTTTGGCGGCGGCGATTCCGGCGGCGGCGGCGCCTCGGGCGACTGGTAAAAGGAAGCGAATGGACAAGCGGCTGACGAAACTTGTGGACCGGTTACGCACGGCGTACGGGGAAAAGCTTGAGTCGGTAATTCTTTACGGATCGGCCGCCGCGGGCGATCACCATGCCGCGTTCTCCGATTTCAACGTGCTATGCGTCGTCAGCCGGATCGGCGCCGGCGAATTGGCCGCCGGAGAGGACATCTTTCGCTGGTGGCGGGAACAAGGGAGCCCTTCTCCGCTGCTATTGACCGCCGATGAACTGACGCGGTCGACGGATTGTTTCGCCATCGAGTTCATTGACATCAAACGGCAGCACGTCCTGCTCTATGGCAAGGATCTGATCTCCAGCCTGGTCGTGGACGGCTCTTTCTACCGCGCGCAGGTGGAGCACGATCTTCGCGCCAAGCTGCTGCGCTTGCGCCAGAAAGCCGGCGGGATGCTTTCCGACGCCGGCTTTGCTGCGCCGGCTTCTGGCGGATTCCGTATCGACGTTTTGCGTTCTGTTCCGCCACGCGCTGGCTGCTTCACGGCGAGGAGCCGCCGCTGAAGAAACGCGAAGTGATCCAGCGCGCCGGCGCGCGTTTCGGGTTCGATCCCGCGCCGTTCGAAACGCTGCTCGACCTTCGCGAGGAGCGCATCAAGCCTCGGGACGTGAGTCCGGTCACGCTTGTTGGGCCAGTATCTCGCCTGCATTAACGCCGTGATCGAAGCCGTGGATCGTCTGGAGAAATAGGAGGCAGACGAGTGAAACGCGTTTGGATTGTCCTGGCGGCTGTGGCCGTGTTGCTGGTCATCGTCTTCAGTAAGTATGTGAGTATCCGGAACAGCATGGTGGTGCAGAGGGAAGCCATCAACGGGCAATGGGCGGACGTGGAGACCGCGCTTCAGCGGCGCGCGGACCTGATCCCTAATCTGGTGGAAACGGTGAAGGGATTCGCCGCCCATGAGACCGAGGTCTTCAAGGATATCGCGGATGCGCGCGCGGCCCTCGGCGGGGCGCGCACTGCCCAGGAGAAGATCCAGGCCAACGACCAGATCTCGAGCGCTCTTTCCCGTCTGCTCGTGATCAGCGAGAATTATCCGCAATTGCGCTCCAACGAAAATTTCCTCCGGCTTCAGGACGAACTTGCCGGCACGGAAAACCGCATCGCCGTCGAGCGGCGAAAGTACAACGAGGCCCTCCAGAATTACAACGCCTATCTGGACATGTTTCCAAACAACCTGGTTTCCGCGATGTCCGGATTCACGCGCAACGACGCATACTTCAAGACCGAGCCCGGCGCCCGGCAGGCGCCCAAAGTCCAATTCTGAGGCGCACGATGAGGGCCTTTATTGCCTGTGTTCTCTTAGCAGGCGCCGTGTTTGCGCAGGACACGCGCAAAGTTTCCGAGCCTGTGATTCCGCCCGCCTGCGCCACGCTGAAGGCCTTTCTGGTCCATTCAGGCGCGTCCCTCGCCGCCGCGGACGAGGGCAAGCTGGATACCGCTCGCATTCAATCCGCCCTGGACGCCTGCCCCGCGGGACATTCGGCGGTCTTGCAGCGCGGTTCGGACAAGAACGATGCGTTTCTTTCCGGTCCGCTCGATTTGCGCAAGGGAGTCACGCTGGTGGTCGAAGGCGGGGCCTATCTATTTGCTTCGCGCAATCCGCGCGATTACGACCGCACTGCAGGGATTTGCGGAACCATCGACAAGAATGGGCATGGCTGCCGCGCGCTCATCAACGGCGATGGCGTCGCGGATGCCGGAGTGATGGGGGATGGCCTGATCGATGGGCGCGGCGGAGAGAAGATCCTGGGCCAGAGCCGCACGTGGTGGGATCTGGCAGAAGCGGCGCGCAGCGGCGGCAATCAGAACAATCCGCGGCTGCTCATCCTGAACAACTGCAATAATTTCACGCTGTATCGGATTGGGCTGATGAACTCGCCTAACTTCCATGTGTCTTACAGCGGCGGGGATGGATTCACGGTCTGGGGCGTTCGTATCTTTTCTCCGAAGAACGCACGGAACACCGACGGAATCGACCCCGGCAATTCCACCAACGTCACCATCACCCACTGCTTCATCCACACGGGCGACGACCAGGTGGCCATCAAGGCCGGCAAAGGCGCGCCCACCACGCACATGAGCATCGTGGCGAATCACTTCTACACCGGCCACGGCATGTCGATCGGCAGCGAGACCAACGGCGGCGCGAGCGATATCTACGTTTCCGATCTCTCCATCGACGGCGCCGATAACGGCCTGCGGATCAAGAGCAACGTCTCCCGCGGCGGACTGGTTGAGCGCGTGACGTACGACGATGTGTGCATACGCGACACCGCCAACCCGGTCTACATGGATAGCACATACTCCGCCGGCGGCAGCCTGACCGGCGATCTTCCGCCCACGTTCCGCGACATCGTTCTGCGCAACGTGCGTACCGATGGCGGCGGAAAGGTGACCCTCGAAGGACTGGACAAGTCACATCGGCTCGGAATCCAGTTCGACAACGCCATCTTCGACAGCCCCGCGCAAATCAAGCTCTCCGCGAAACACGCCGACATCAAGGTAGGCCCCGGCCCGTTCAATCTGATGGTCGCAGGCGAGGATGTCTCGATAACCGGAAAAACGGGTCCAGGCGCGAAAAACGCCTGCACCGGCAAATTCGTTCCGTTCCCGGTGAATTAGCGTGGGTCGGACCGCCATCAGCGCCAACTGAAGCTGGATTCCCGAGGGGACTGGGGCGCGGGCGTCCACGCACGGGGGCCCTTTGGGCGGGCCGAGATTCGTCTAGGCCTTCGAAAAGTCGGCACGAATGCCGACGTTCTTGAGATGAGGCTCACGTGATCACGCCCTAGTCTCGTGCCACTCATGCCGCACCCACGCCGCGCTATTCTCAGCCGCCATAGCGCTCGTACAGCCGCAAGCCAGGGATGTCACGGAAGTCCCTTGTATTCAACGTCCAAAGTTGAGCCTCGCGCACAATCGCGCATGCGGCGACGGCCAGATCGATTTCACGGCTGCGGGGACGACGTACTGCCCGGTATAGGCGGGCGCCGGCGATAGCTTCGTCCGGACCGAAAGGGATCGCCGATTTCGCCGGGAACAGAGCCTCCTGCGCGGCCAGTTCCTCGGCGCGGCGCGGCCCTTGCAGCCATTCGTACAGCACCAACGCGGGAACCAGCAAGCGCTCGCCCTCGGCGATGGCGGCGCGAATCGCGGCTCCCCCCGGAGGAGTTCCGGTCAGGCCATCGATGAGCACGGAGGTATCCAGCACGATCACTTGGACGCGCCTTGCATGGACCGGCGCCCTCCGCTCCGCCGGGCGGTGCGCAGCGCACGCAGTTCATTCGCGGCTTCGCGAGCCGGACGGGACGGTATGCGCGAAACCACCGTGTCGAAGACCCTCAGCATCCGCCGGCGCTCGTTTTCGCTGAGGCGACCAATGCGCTGGTGATAGTCGGCCACCGCTTCTCGAACGATCTGGCTCTTCGGCAGGGAAAGGCGTTTCGCGGCGTCGTCAATTCTTTGGACGGTCTCCGGGTCAAACGTAAAGGTGACCTTCTGTGATGCCATATCGATACCATATTACTGCCATATTCCGCTCGATTGCCGGTTCGCTCGCGGTTCCGCCGCCTCAGCCCGCCCACGCCGCGCCAACAACCGCTAGCGCCGCCAGCGCCGCGGTCTCCGCCCGCAGGATCAGCGGACCGAGCGAAACCGCTTGCCATCCCGCCGCTACCGCCTCGGCGCGTTCGCGGTCCGTCCATCCCCCCTCGGGTCCGGTGAGGAGCGCAATGCTCGCGCCGGCGCTTCGTTCCTTGGGCAAGCCGCCGAGCAACGGAGTCGTAGCCTCCTCGTCCAGGAAGTACCGATGCTCCGATGCAATCTTCAGCCCTTCATCGAAACGCGCCGCTGGAAGTATCTCGGGCGCTGTCACCCTCCGCGACTGCTGGCTGCTTTCGAGCGCGATACGCTGCCATCGTTCTCGACGTTTGGCCGCCGCCTGCGCGAGCCCTTTCTCGCTCCGGGTCGCCTCCACCGGCAAAATCCGCTCGACCCCCAACTCGGTAGCCTTTTCCACGATCCATTCAAAACGGTCGAATTTGACTAGGGAAGCGCAAAGAGTAATGCGCGCCGGCGACTCAGGCGACTCGACCGGCTCGATAATTCGGAACACAACTCGCTCCGGACGCGCCTCCACAATCCCGGCCAGATAGGCCGTGCGCCCGTCTGAAATCTCATACTGCTGCCCGGCCTCGGCTCGCAACACGCGAGCCAGGTGGCGCGCGTCGTCGCCGCGCAATTCGGCCATTCCGTTTCGGATTTCCGTTACGAAGAATCTCCGCCGCGCCAAGACCGTATTGTAGCCGGGGGGTGCCCGTGTGGGACACTCGGAGGTCTATGAGGCCAACCTTCTATTACGTTCTGATAGCCGGTGCGGTCATCCTGGCCATCCGCGGCATCGCCCGGAAGCTTAACCGCAAATAGACCTCGTCGCGCGAGCAACAGCGCCGCCGGGAACTACAATACAAACTTATGATCGCTCTCCTGCGCGGCACGCTGGTCGAGAAGCACCCGAATCAGGCCATCGTTGAAACTGGCGGCGTTGGCTATGACGTTACCATCCCAGTATCGACCTTCACCAAGCTGCCCGAGCCGGGCCACGAGGTCCGGCTTCGCATCCACACGCATGTGCGGGAAGATGCTCTGGCGCTGTATGGATTCTTTACGGCCGACGAGAAGGCGCTGTTTGAGAAGCTGATCGGGGTGAGCGGGATCGGGCCATCGCTCGCGGTGAAGATTCTGTCGGGCATGGCCGCGCCCGATCTCATCAACAGCATCCGCCGCGGCGAAGTGGACCGCCTGGTTCGCATCCCCGGCATCGGGAAGAAGACCGCGGAACGGATGGTGCTGGAGTTGCGCGACAAGCTGCCGGCTTCGGCGGGCGAGGAGACCGGCCCCGCCGGTCGCCGCCCTTTCGGAAATCGATCAGGACGTGCTTTCGGCGCTGCTCAATCTGGGCTGCGGCCGGCCGCAAGCCGAAGCCGCCGTGCGTAAAGCCAAAGCGGCCGGAGCGCCCTCTGAATTCGAGCCGCTCTTCCGAAAGGCCCTGGATTTGGTGCGTTAGTGGGACAGGCCATCGATTTTTGTGGCCTGTCGATCCCCGGCCTGGCGGCAAGAAGACAGACGACGCAAACCGATCGTCTGTCCCACCTTGTGCGTTGCCTGCCGCCGGATTCACGTTACTCTGGTATCTCATGCCCGACCGGCAACTGGTTTCCGGCTCCGCTCAGCCCGAGGATCTGCAATTTGAAGCCGGCCTTCGCCCCCGCCGTCTGGCCGATTTCACGGGACAAAGCAAGCTCAAGGAAAATCTCTCCATTGCCATCGAAGCCGCCAAGATGCGCGGCGAAGCGATGGATCACGTGTTGCTGTACGGTCCGCCCGGCTTGGGCAAGACCACGCTGGCATCCATCATTGCCGAAGAGCTGGGCGTCGTATTCGCCGCTACATCCGGCCCGGTGTTGCAAAAGAAGCTCGACCTCACGGGCATCCTGAGCAACATCCGCGCGCGCCAGGTGTTCTTCATCGACGAGATCCACCGCTTGTTTCCGGACGTGGAGGAAATGCTCTACGCCGCGTTGGAAGATTTCCGCGTGGACATTCTGGTCGGCTCGGGTCCGGGAGCGCGCACGCATTCGCTGCCCATGCCGAAATTCACGGCCATCGGCGCGACCACTCGCCAGGGCCTGGTGAGCGCGCCCCTGCGCGGACGCTTCGGCCTGGTGCTGCGCCTCGATCCGTATAGCGTCGAGGAGTTGAGGGCCATTGTGAACCGCTCGGCGCGCCTTCTGGAAGTACACATCGAGCCGGGCGCCGCCGAAGAGATCGCGCGCCGCTGCCGAGGCACGCCGCGCATTGCCAACCGCCTGCTGCGGCGGGTCCGCGATTACGCCCAGGTGCGCGCGGACGGCCGCATCACGCCGCCGGTTGCGCAGACCGCGCTCAATCTTCTCGACGTGGATCGCTACGGCCTGGATGAAATCGATCAGAAGATCATGCTGACCATCCTCGAGAAATACCGCGGCGGCCCGGTAGGCGTGAACACCATCTCCGCGTCGATTTCCGAGGAGTCGGATACCATCGAAGAAGTTTACGAACCCTATCTCATTCAGCTTGGTTTCCTAAATCGCACGCCGCGCGGCCGGGTGGCCACCGAACTGGCATACGACTATTTCAAAGTGAAACGGAAGCTCCGCGATGGCGAGCAGCCGGGGTTGTTTTGATTTGGCGGCGATGGCTGCCGCGCCCCGGGGGCCCAGTCGACGGTTTCCCTTTGTGCCGGAGATGCAAGCTCCGGAGGAGCGAAAGAGAGTAGCCCACGGCGCGAGCCGTGGGAACATCGAGGAAAGAACGAGAGCCCCGGAACGGGGCGAAAGAGCGGGCCGGTTCTTACGCCCCTGCCGGGGCTCATTCGGATGTGCGCACTGCCCACACGGCTCACGCCGTGGGCTACGTTCTTTCGCCCTGGCGGGCTGACTGAATCGCGCATTTTCGCGCGAGGAAATCGGAGTTGTTGCGTTGTCGCCGATCCAGCGTGAAGCGCGACATTCGTTTCCGGCTAGAATATGAGCGCAGTATATCTCAGCCTTGGCTCCAATCTCGGTGACCGCGCAAACAACCTGCGCGCGGCAGTCGAACGGCTCAATTCGGACGATCTGCGCGTCCTCCGAGTTTCACCGGTCTACGAAACAGCTCCGGTCGATTTTACGGATCAGCCTCACTTTCTCAACGCAGTCGTGGAGGTCGTGACAACGCTTTCTCCCATAGAGCTTCTTAGCCGCACCGCCGCAATCGAAACCGCCCTCGGCCGTGAGCGCACGGTCCCCAAGGGTCCGCGCACCGTCGATATCGATATCCTCCTGTACCGAGACTGCATCGTCGATCGCCCGGAGTTGCAAATCCCCCATCCGCGCCTGACCGAACGCCGCTTTGTGCTTGCGCCGCTGGCGGATCTTGCGCCCGATCTCCCGCACCCGCTCGCGAAGCGCCCGGTGCGGGAGTTGCTCGAAGCCGCTCCTCCAGCCGCCGTTCGCCGCACGAACCTGAAGCTGCGATAATCCACAATTGGAGCCATCCCCGCCATCCGCCGAACTTCACGCCGCCCTCAGGCGCTACTGGGGATACGATTCTTTTCGCCCCTTACAGGAGCGAATCGTTCAGAGCCTGCTGGATGGCCGCGATGTCGCCGTCGTCATGCCCACCGGAGGCGGTAAGTCACTCTGCTACCAGTTGCCGGCAGTGGCGCTCGGCCGAACGGTGGTGGTGATTTCCCCGCTCATTGCCCTGATGCAGGATCAGATGGCCCAGCTAGCCGATATGGGCATCCCCGCCGCGGTGCTCAACAGCTCGCAGCCTCCCGACGAGCAACGCGCCGTGATGCGCGCGGCCGAGCAAGGCGCCTTCCGTTTGCTCTATCTCTCTCCGGAGCGCCTCGCGCGCGCCGATACGGCCGCCTGGCTTGCGCGCGTCCCCCTGGCGTTCTTCGCCATCGACGAGGCGCATTGCATATCCGAATGGGGCCACGAGTTCCGCCCGGAGTACCGCCAGATCGGCGCCCTGCGGCAGAACTTTCCGGACAAGCCCATCGCTGCGTTCACGGCTTCCGCCACGCGCCGCGTGCGGCACGACATCCTGGAGCAGCTCCAGCTTCGCGATCCGCACAAGTACATCGCCAGCTTCCACCGCGCCAATCTCCGGTACGTCGTGCGGCGCTGCGAAAAAGACGAACATCGGCGGCTGCTTCTGGCCGGCGTGCGCGCCTATGAGGGCGAAAGCGTCATCGTGTACGCGCCAACCATCGCACAGGTGGAGGAAACGGTGGATTACCTCGCCGAACGGGGCATCGCCGCCATTCCGTACCACGGCCAGATGGAGAGCGGCGCCCGGCGGCGCAACCAGGAGCGATGGATGAACGACGAAGCGCGGGTCCTGGTCGGCACTATCGCTTTCGGCCTCGGCATCAACAAAGCCGCGGTGCGCGCCGTCATCCATACGTCGCTTCCGAAGTCGATCGAACAGTACTACCAGGAGGCGGGCCGGGCCGGACGCGACGGCTTGCCCGCCGATTGCGTGCTTCTCTGGCAGGGAAAAGACGTCGGCCTGCTCGCGTACTTCATCGACCAGATCTCCGACTCCGCCGAGAAGGAGCGCGCCTGGCAGCGCTATCACGCCGTGCGGCGCTTCGCGGAGAGCAGCCGTTGCCGCCACTTGCAGGTTTGCTCGCATTTCGGCCAGACCCCTAAATGGGAACGTTGCGAGATGTGCGACGTCTGCGGCAACCAGCCGGAGTGGGTCGTGGCGCCCGTGGAAGAAGTTGAGGCGCGCCCAAAGAAGCGGCGCAAGAAGACGCGCGCGGCGGAGCGGGCCGAGCCCGCGCGGAGCAAGGCGGTGATGCCCGAGGCTGTTCCGCAAAAACGCCCGGTCACGCCCGCGGCTCCCGCGCCTTCGGCGCGGCTCGATCGCGAACTGATCGATTACTTCAAGGAATGGCGCAGAGCCGCGGCGCAACGCGCCGGCGTACCCGCTTACGTCGTCCTCACGGATGCGGCCATCGAGGACCTCTGCCGCAAGCGCCCATCGAATTTACGGGAGCTGCTTGCGGTCACGGGCATCGGCGAACGCAAGGCGGAACTGTACGGCGCGGCGATTTTCGCGGCATTCGAGGCGTTCCGGCACGGGGCCAGGGCTGCAGCCCGGGAAACCGCACAGGCGAACCCAGTCCAAGAGACGATCGAGCTTTTGGCCGAAGGCAGGAGCTTGGAAGAGATCGCCCGAATCCGCGGACGGCGATTGTCAACGGTTGTAGAGATGGTCTCGGAGCTCGTCCGCGGCGGCCGAATCGAGTACCGGGTGGAATGGGTCGGTGAAGAGAGCCACCGTTTGATCGAGGACGCCATCCGCCGCCTGGGTTCGGATCGCCTGAAGCCGATTCGCGACGCACTCCCGCCGGATATCACCTATGAGCAGATCCGGTTGGTGGCGGCCGCTCTGGAACGGAGCGACGCTGCCGAGCTACGGCAACCTGAAGGCTGAAATCTGAATGCTGAATACCGAGGGACGCGGCCTGAATAACCCACCGCTCCGCTGCGCGGCTCGCATTACACCGGAGCCCATTCTGTTTTCAGTATTCCGCCTTCGGCCTTCCTCTCGGCCTCAGATGAACATCTCTTCGTCTTGCGTAGCTTCGTTCACCGAGGACCGGCGCCGGCGGACCAGCGTAGCTAGCGCGGCGCCGATGAATGCCGTGATGCCGTTGATCTCGCGGACCGGCCACTCCACGGCGCGCTTCACTGTCCCGGCCACTTGCTCGACTTGTTCTATGGCGCCATCCACCGAGCGGTCGATCTGGTCGAGACGTGCGTGCGCGCGCGAACCGGCGTCGTCCAATAACTCCCCGAGGCGTTCCACTTGCTGGCGTCCGGAGCGCGCTATACCCGCGACTTCCGTGGCGATCTCCGCGACCCGCGGCCGGCTATCGTCCAGGATCTTCTGCGCCGACTCCAAAACCGCCCCCGCGCGTTGGAACGCCGGTGCGGCCTGATCCAGAACCGGGCCGATCTTCTCAATCAACGGTCCCGCCTGTTCGGCGAGCGCCTTCACCTTCTGGATCGCGGGCCGAAGCTCCTCGATCATCGGCTCGGCTGTTTCCATCAGTGGCTCGGCTCTTTCCTGGAGCAACTTCACAGCCCGGTATAAACCAAACATCACCGCGGTCTGGATCACGAACGCAACGGCTGCAAGCGCAACCGCCGCCGTCACTATCATGCGAAAAACGTCTTCACTCATTCGAGCGAACCCAATCGTGGAGGCCGATTACTCGGCCGCGCCCTCTGCCGGAGCTTCCGGCCTGGCCATCGCCTCGCGATACGCCTGGCGGCCGGCATCCACCGCCTCGGCAAGCGTGCTCTTCTGGCGGGAGATGGCGTCTTTGCCCTTCTCTACCCAGCCCGAAGCGCTTTGCGACAAACCAGAGCTCTTCTGCTTCAGGAAATCGGCGCCTTCGCCGGCCTTATTCTTCAGGAAATCGGTGCCCTCGCCGGCCTTATTTTTGATGAGTTCACGCGTCTGTTGGCCCGATTGCGGCGCGAACAGCAGGCCGATGCCGATTCCGACGCCCAGTCCCAACAGGAAGCTGGAAAGTCCGCTTTTGTCCATGTCAATCCTCCTGCCCGGCTTCTTCAACTCTATCCAAAAAGCCCACGGCATGAATCATTTCCAGTATACTCCGCAATAGAATCCGAATGACGGAAAAAGCCGCACGCCAACGCCTCGACGCCCCCGCGCTATGGGGCTACGCCGTGAAGACTCTGGCCGTCCGCGCCTACACAATCGGCGAAATGCGGCAGAAGCTGAGCCTTCGCGCCGCGCGCGCTTCCGACGTGGACGACGTCGTCGCGCGGCTCAAGGACTTGCGCTACCTGGACGACCGCCGTTTCGCCGAGGCCTTCGCCGCCTCGCGCCTTGCGAACGATGGCCTCGGCAAGACGCGTGTGACCCAGGAACTCCGCCGCCGGCGCGTAGCGCCCGCGTTAGCCCAAACGGCCGCCACCCAGGCATACAAGAACGTGGATGAGGCGGCGCTCATCGACGAGTTCATCCGCAGAAAATTCCGTCATGCCTCTCGCGACGATCTCTTCCAGGACGAGAAAGATCTCGCGGCCGCTTACCGCCGCCTGATGCGCGCAGGCTTCCGTACCGGCGAAATCATCCGCGCCCTGAAACGTTTTGCACGGAATCCGGAGTTGCTGGACGCCTTCGAGCCACCGGAAGAGGAAACCCCGGAGGAATAACCGCTCGCGAGCCGGCCGCCGCGCAGAGGGAAGAGCGCACTGTTGGCGTGCGCGTTGAGCCGCTATTGCCGCCCGGAGGTTCTGCCGGGACCAGCCTCGGGCAATATCCGCAACTAGGCGGCTGGCTTCTGGCTCCCCGGCTTCCCGCCGAAGATCCCGTACAGCCAGCAGAACAACGCGCCCAAGATAGCGCCGCTCACGAACCCGTAAACCAATCCGACGACGCTGCCAAGGTAGCTGACGCTGTAGCCAGGGTATATGTACGAAAGATGTTGCAGCGTAAGCCCTACCTCGCGAACAGTGTCCAGCAGAGTAAACGCGAAGACCAGGAATCCCCACAGGACTCCCGCCGCCAACGAGAAAGCCTTAGTGTTCATTGCGTGGTTCTCCTTCCGGGTTATGTAGTTGCCGCCCTATCCCGCTCGAATGGGCAAGGGTCCGTGCCTCGTGTCCGGGCAGGGTTCTATTCTAATCGGATATCCAGGCCATATTCAACATAATTTCCGTTTCGAGTGCGAGTTTCGAGTTAGGAGCGGAGCCAATGACGATAAGGAAACGGTTCGGATCCCTGGGAATGGCCCGTCGGTTCCCCGCAATGTAAGAGCACGGACCCGCCTCAGTTTGCCAGTTCGGGCGGGACCTGCCCCCATCAATGGCCGAGAGCCCGGCCTTTACCTTGTGTGGTGAGCGCGGAAGGAATCGAACCTTCAACCTAGTGATTAAGAGTCACTTGCTCTGCCAATTGAGCTACGCGCCCGCGTCGGTTGGAAACGATCGGGAATTGCGGCCCCTCGCGAGGCCACTTTCGGATTATAACATCCGAGGCCGCGAAATCCAGCGTTGCGATCGAGTCGATTCTGCTCGACCATGCGCTATGCCAACGCCCGTACACGGCATGCGGCCAGGAGGCAGACGGAAGCGCCCAATGCCACTTAAATACCGGGGTTTCTCCTATGTTATTGATTCCAAGAATCTCGGCACGAATGCCGAGACGGCAGCGCAGACTAGCCGCGCCACGGCTGTGGCGCAAGCCTTTGGCTTGCCGCGCCGAAATTCGTCTCGGCGTTTTGCTCTGGAAACTTGCAGTTCTGGACTGCGGCCCTTATTTAAGTGGCCTTGTGCGGAAGCGTCTGCCCCACCTTCCGCTACTTCGCGGCCTTCGGTTCCAGTCCGGCCTTCGCCAGTATCCAGTAAACGATGAAACCAGCCACGAAGCTGTACAACGGCGCCGGTTGCGCATACGTCTTCACATTGTCCGAGATCGGGAGGAACGGCAGGATACCGACGATGAATCCCACCAGCCAGGAAATGTATCCGGCCCAGTTGATGCCTTCCCTCGGACCGGCCCATTTCCTTCCGGACAGAATGTAATCCGCCGCGATGGCCCCGCAAATCGGCCCGAAAGACGCGCCCACGATGCTGAAGAACGAGATCAGGTGCGTGGCCACGCCGGTCACCGCGAGGATTACGCCGACCGCGCCGGCGGCAAGGCTTGACGTCACGCGCGGTACGCCGGGGATCATCGTGGAAAAGCTGTTGCCTGCAATGAAAATGCAGAAGCAGGTGGCTGGAATGGACGCCAGCGCGAACAGGAAGAACATCGAGGTTGCAATCGGGCCGCCCATGCCCTGGAGCACGTTGGCGTAATCGAATGGCAGCTTCGGATTCGTTCCGTTAGCCGCAGCGATGGCAGCCAGCGACAGACCTCCGGC
The DNA here is from genome assembly GCA_963783505.1 of Terriglobia bacterium. GTDB lineage: Bacteria > Acidobacteriota > Terriglobia > Bryobacterales > Bryobacteraceae > BOG-224. Next base: position 79,020 of record CAWAOP010000017.1, read on the forward strand.
GATAATCGGCGCCAGCATCACGCCAACCAACCCGCCCCACTTCACATCCCGCTCGTGCCGCGCATTCATCCCAAAATCCGCGCCCGCGGCTCCGGCCGTGGCAAAGAAGCCGATGACCACGGCAATCATGGCAGTGAAGCCCACGTATGGATTCGCCACCGCCGCCGGCGGAGCGTAGGTCTTGCCTCCGCCGGTCTGGAAGAAAACCACGATCAACATGAGCAGCGGTATGAAATTCAGGTACGTAGCAACTCGGGCCACGTACTGAATTCCCTTTGCCCCGACATACGCGAACAGCCCGCCCCACACAATGCCGGTGAGGATGAATGCCAGACTTCCGGGCGACGCATCGGCGTGAATTCCGCTCAGAACGAATTCGGATGCGATGGACGTAGCCACAGCGAACCAACCGATCTGCAGCAAGCCCATGAGCAGGCCCGGCATGACGTACCCGCCCTTAGTTCCAAAAGTCGAGCTGCCAATCACGTAGAGTGGAAAACCGGTCTTCATGCCGAGCATGGCCGGCGCGCGGTAGTAGAACAGGTAGCACAACACGGCTGCGACCACGAGGCCGCCCAGGCAGATCAGCAGGTTGGCTTTATCAAGCGTACCTGCGCCAATTTGCTTATAGAAAGCAATCCAAAGGAAAATCCCGGCGTACGAAGGCGCGGTATTGACATACCACGGGGCTCGTTTCGCCGCGGGATTGGGTACGGCTTTCGAAATATAGTCGGGCAACATGGCCCCTCCTGAATTGGGCTGTCGAGAAGCTAGAAGGCGCCAGTATACTACCGCGCTCACTCGAGCGCATTCAGGCGCTCACGCCGGGCGCTTCCACGGCGGCGGCGCGCATCCGGAAGCGGGCCTTGCCGAAATGGTCCGCGGGTTCCCGCGCGTGCCATACTGGCATCAGCGGCCCGGCGTCGAACGGGAGCCGTTTCTTACTTGCGATGTTTTCATACTCCGCCAACGATCTCTACTGCGAACACGTTGCGCTTGCCGATGTGGCGGCGCGCGCCGGTACGCCGGTCTACGTCTATTCGAGTCAATCGATTCTGGCCAACTTCCGCGCCTACGACGAAACGCTCGGCGATCTGCCGCACACGGTCTGCTACGCCGTGAAGGCCAACTCGTCGCTGGCGGTGCTGGCGCTGCTGGCGCGCGCCGGGGCGGGCTTCGATATTGTTTCGGGCGGCGAACTGTTTCGTGTCCTCCAGGCGGGCGGAGACCCTTCGAAGGTGGTCTTTTCGGGCGTCGGCAAGACGGCGGCGGAAGTGGAGTACGCTCTTTCAAACGGCATCCACAGTTTCAATTGCGAATCGGAATCCGAACTGGAGCTGATCGACGCCATCGCCGCGCGCCTGGGCTCGACGGCGGGGTTCTCCATTCGCGTGAATCCCGACGTGGATGCGGCCACTCATCCGTACATTTCCACCGGATTGAGCGAGCACAAATTCGGCATCGATATCCGTGAAGCGCCCGCCGTTTACGAACGCGCGCGGCGCTTTCGGAACCTCACGGCGGAGGGCGTGAGCTGCCACATCGGCTCGCAGATCCTGGACACCACTCCGATCCTGGAAGCCGTGGATAAAGCGCTGGCGTTAGTTTCCGCCTTGCGCGCGGCGGGTTTCGGCATCCGGCATCTGGATCTGGGCGGCGGCCTCGGCATCGCCTATCATGCGGGTCAGAAGACGCCGGCGATCCGGACGTTCATCGAAAGCATGCAGGAGCGGTTGCGTGGAAGCGGGCTCGCAGCCATGGTTGAACCCGGCCGTTCCATTGTGGGAGCGGCCGGCGTTCTGCTCACACGGGTGCTTTATCGCAAACGCAACGGCCTCAAGGAATTCGTAGTGGTGGACGCCGCGATGAACGACCTCCTCCGGCCATCGCTGTACGGCGCTCACCACGAAATCGAACCCGTCCGCCGCAATCCTCTACCGCCCATTACAGCGGACGTGGTTGGGCCGGTGTGCGAGAGCGGCGATTTTCTGGCGCGGGACCGCAAGATGCCGAACGCCATGCCCGGCGATTATCTGGCGGTCCGCGACGCGGGGGCCTACGGGTTCGCGCTTTCGTCCAATTACAATTCGCGCACGCGCGCGGCGGAGGTCCTGGTGGAAGGAGACCGCTGGCGCGTGATTCGCAAGCGCGAAACGCACGAAGACCTGATTCGAGGGGAGACGGTGTAGTCAGCGCCGCGGCTACGACGGTTCGAAGGACCGAGATGTCCGCAGCCAGTGCTCCAATACCAGCAGCCGCCACAATTGCGCGGGAACCCATCCGCGTTCGATCGCCTGGCGCAATGGCTCTTCCAGCGATCCTCGCCTGATCCAGCCTTCGCGCTCCAGAACGGTATCGCCGCGCAGTTCGTCCAGAAGTCCGCTCCAGCGCGTCGCCAGCCAGCGTTCCATCGGAACGGTAAAACCCCGCTTCGCCCGCTGCGCCACCTCGGCGCCGACGCGACGCCGCGCGATCTCGCGCAACACGGCTTTAAGCGCTCCGCCGTGGAAGCGAATCGCCGGTGGAAGCGAAGCCGCGAACTCCCACAGCTTTTGATCCAGGAACGGCGCGCGCGCTTCAATCGAATAGTACATCGTTCCGCCATCCACCTTGGGCATGAACTCGCTGGTGAAGTGAATCCGCTTGTGGTAATCCAGCAAGTCGTATAAGAGGCGCCGCGCCGAGTCCATGGAATCGGGGACCTGACGCTCGGGCAGCTTCAACGCGGCCAGGCGTTCGCCGAGCATATTCCGGCGTTCATAATACGGCAGCCCATCGTGCGCGCGCGCATGAGGGCCAATGCCGCCGGTGGAGTAATCGACGAAGCTGGCGAGCCGCTTCAGCCGCCCGCGCCGCGGAACCATCCAGCGCACCGCCCGCCAGGCGGGACCCGCGGCGGCCGGAAGCCCGCGCGCCACCTTCTGCGCCCACCATGCGGTACGCATGAACTCGTAGCCCAGGAAGACGTCGTCGCCGCCGTCGCCAGTGAGGAGCACGGTGGCCATGCGTTTCACGGCGCGCGAGACCCACAGCATCGCTTGCGCGGACTCGCACGCGAAGGGCTCGCCGTAGGCGTTTCCCATCTCGTCGAGCGAGAATTCCGCGCCGGGCATATCCACAATTTCGTGCGCGATGCCCAGCGTCCGGGCCGTGGCCGCGGCCGCCGGACTTTCGTCGGATGGATCGCCGGGCGCGCGCACGGTGAATGCCTTGATGTTCGCATTCAGCTCACGCATGGCCCAGCAAACCAGAGCGGAATCCACGCCGCCGCTCAGCAGCGCTCCAATCGGCACATCGGAAATCAGCCGCAGCCGCACGGATTCCACGATCAGGCGCTCCGTCTCCTCGACGGCTTCCTCGAACCGGATCGGCGAGGACTCATCGGCCTCCGGCAACCGCCAGTATTGCCTCAGCGCCGTTCGGCCGCCGCGCCACTCCAGAATCGAGGCAGGCGGCAGCTTGCGGACGCCATCCAGAATCGCGTGATTGTCCAGAACGAAACCGGATTCGAGAAGATCGAGGACGGCCGCGGGGTCGGTATCGCCGCCGAAGCCGGCGGCTCTCAACGCCGGGAGCGTGGATGCGAACGCGATCTCGCGTCCGCGCTCGCAATAGATCAGAGGCTTGACGCCCAGGCGATCGCGCACCAGGGTCAGCGTTTCGCTTGCGCTATCCCACACGCCGAATGCGAACATCCCGCGCAGCCGCGGCGCCAGTTCGTCGATGCCCCATTCCAGGAACCCGCGCAGCAAGACTTCGGTGTCGCACTGAGAGCGGAAACGGTGGCCGAGTTTCTCCAGGTCGGCGCGCAGTTCGAGAAAGTTGTAAATGCAGCCGTTGAAGACCAGCCCGACGCGCCCGTCCTCGGAGAGCATGGGCTGATGGCCTGCCGCGCTCAGGTCCAGAATCGCAAGGCGCCGGTGCCCCAGTGCGGCGCCCGGCCAAGCGGCGAATCCCTCGGAATCCGGCCCGCGCCGTTCGAGGCGCGCCATCATCGCTCGAACGGACCGTTCTAATTCATCAGCCGGCTTCGGCGCGATCAAGCCCGCGATTCCGCACATATCGCCACCATTATTTCAGATGGCGGGCGAAGCGCCTATAGGTCTCGAGTGGAATTTGCAGGGCGTCGGTCAAATCGGGTAGATGGCGATGCGGGGCGGCCTGAGGTGGCCGCCCCGCGAAAAGTGCGTGACGCGCTTGCCGCCTACTTCTTCCCGCCCCACTCGGGAGCATAGCCGAAAGTCAAAGTCACGAACACGCTTCGCGCCGGAACCAACGTGAGGATGTCCCCATTCGCAGGGAGGTTGCTTGTGGTCGCAGCCGGAGTTACGCCGACAATCGCCCGGTTGTCCGTCAGGTTGTTGACGCCGAAGCGGAGCTTGGAGCCCCGCAGCCACGAATCTCCGCGCGACGTGTAGTTGGCAAATACGTTGACGATGTTGAACGGGTCGATGGCGACGGCCTCGTTGATGGTTCCGTTATCGTTCCACATGGGACCTACGCGCTTGTCCATGAAGCCGAAGTCCAAGCCCTTCATGCGGTACGTCAGGCCGAACGCCTCGGTGTTCCTGGGCGTATTCGCCACCCATAATTTAGTTTGCTGGTACTTTGCAGCCCCCGCGGTTCCGTTGACATACAGGTTGAGACCTCGGGTGATCATGAAGTTCGCCTCGGCTTCGACGCCCTTGGTGTTGGACGGCCCGGTCTGATAGAAGTACGATTCGCTGGTAGCGGCGTTGACGATAGACGTGTAGGGATTCTGGAAGTGGCTGTAATACGCATCAAAATCGAGCGTCCATCTGTTGAACTTGACTGCCAACCCGGCCTGGTAGGTCTTAACTTTGGTTGGGCTAGGCAGCACCGCTACCTGGGCGAACACGGAATCGAAGACGCTGCTGGGCGGTATGTTGCTGCCCTCCGCGAATTGGGCATAGAGTGACCAGTTATTCCGCAGCTTATAGTGCAAGTTGGCCGATGGATTCAAGGCATAGTAACCTGCCTGGTGGTTGACGAAGGCCACTCCTCCCACGCAGAGAAGGGTGGTCTTATTATATGTACCGCCCAGGCAGCCCACAGTTTTCCCGTTGTCCTGATACTGATTTAAGGCCATCGAGTAATGCGCAAGCTGAACGCCTGCGTCGAAACTGAGCGCCGGAGTTACACGGAATTCATATTCGCCGTAGGGCTGCATCGAAAGCGTGTTGAAGTGCTCGTGAAAGTTGGGCTCCGGCGTGTCCACCCAAGTGCGGGGATCGCTCGGAATCTGATACCGGTCCGTATACGCCCATTCCATCCATGCCCCGAACCGCAGAATCCCCAATGACGACTGCTGGCTCACTGAGAGAATATCGCCAATCCTGCGGTAGCCGTTCAGCTTGTCGGTCGCGCTCGTCGCGCTGATGGTCGAGCCGTTGTAGTTCTGCTTATTCCAGTAACGGTAGGTGTACGCCTTGTTATCCACCGTCCAGCCGGAGCCCAAATCCGAGTGCGTACCGATGTAGGAGAAGTCCGTCTGCACGTGGTAGAAGTTGTACTCGAAGAAATTCGGCTGGCTGGGGTCGTTGCTCATCAGATAGTTATCGCCGAACTGCGCTACCTGGGCGCGCGTCGGGCCTTTGGTGTTGGGCGTGTTCGCCCATAGGTCCACAAGCCCGGAGAAGACGGTCAGAGTGGTCGAGTCGGTCAGCCGGTACTGATACTTGAGGAATCCGGCGAGACGCTTCTGGTAGTTGAAGGTCTGATACCCGTCCGACATCATCTGGTGCAGATTGACCGTAAAGCTCGATCTCTTATCCTTCCCGCCGAATTGTCCGGAGTCCAGATCCAAAGCCAGCATGCGAGTATTGAAAGAGCCGTACGATCCGGTGGCTCGAATATCCGGCTCGTATGCCACGCTGCGCGAGAGCAGATCCATGGCGCCTCCGAAGTTGGTAGGCCCGATGGTGGAAGCCGTGCCGGGGCTGCGGTCGAAATCGATGCCGGAAATGAACTGGCTGGGGAAGAACGCCCAGGAATGGTGGGTGGGATCGTTCGTATCGTTAAACGGGATGCCGTCGGCCTGCATGGTGTACTGGCCGTCCTTGAAACCGCGGAAATACGTCTTGCTGTCGCCAAGGCCAACGCCGTTCGGATTGACGCTCCACGTTCCCGGAGTGTAATTAACCAATTCGGTGTAATCGGCTATCGGCGAGGCGTAGTTCTGGATGAACTCGGGGCTCACTTCCGACCTTGCCGAGGTAGCTTCCAGCGAATTCTGGGAGATGGCCAGCTCCGCCACCGGCGAAACCGCGCCTTCGACGGTGATGCTTTGCGCCAGTTCGCTGACATTAAGGGACATGTCCACGCTTTCCACGCCACTGGCCGCCAATTTGACTCCGGTGCGCCGGCTGGCCGTGAAGCTGGGCGCTGAAACGGCCACTGTATAAACGCCCGCTGGCAATCCTGTTACAGAGTACTTGCCTTCGACATCCGCGGCGGCCTTGCGAGGCGAGCCGGAAGCTTCGTTCATCACGGTCACTTCGGCGCCTGGAATAGGCTTGCCGGAAACATCCAATACCGCTCCGGAGATGGTCCCCGAGTCGCTAGCCGCTGGATTCGTTTGCGCGAATAACCCGACTGTGGCAAGCGCCAATGCCGTGCTAACGAGAAGTAGATAGCGCAATCCTGTGCACGTCTTTTGCATGTTTGTCAGATTTCCTTATTGAGTTTTTTCCAGCCTAGCCGTTTCGAATGACAACAGCGTGACAGTCGAGTTACCGAATGGAAACGATGCTTGTGGGCCCCAGAGAAGCGTCCCTATCGGACGAGCGGACACGGAGGCGCGGCAAATTGGATGCGAGCGTCCCCGAAAGACACGCCGGCTCGCGGCGGCTTAGCTGCGCCCCAGAACTTCTGCAATCCGCTCACATGCGTGGCCATCGCCATAGGGATTGTGGACGCGCGTCATACGGGCGTATTCGTCCCGGTCGTCCAGCAAGCGCGCCGCTTCGGCGACGATGCGTTCTTCACTGGTTCCGACCAGTTTCACTGTGCCGGCTTCCACGGCTTCCGGACGCTCGGTTTTCTCGCGCATTACCAGAACGGGCTTGCCAAGCGACGGCGCCTCTTCCTGAATTCCGCCGGAATCGGTTACGATCAGATAGCAGCGGCGCAAAAGGTCCACGAACGGTATGTACGGCAAGGGATCGAGCAGAACAACATTCGGGATGCCCGAGAGGAGCGCGTGCGCCGGGCCGAGGACACTCGGATTCCGATGGACAGGGTAGACCACCTGCGCATCTCCCCTGGCCGCCAGGCGCGCCAAAGCTCGCAGGGAGCTTTCGAGACCCGCTCCGAAATTTTCGCGGCGATGGCCAGTCACGAGAATCAGGCGCTTCGTGAGGTCCATCCACGGCCATTCCGGCGCAGTCAGCGCGCCCGAAGCCAAGGCTTCGCTTATTTGCAGCACGGCGTCAATGCCGGTGTTCCCGGTCAAATGGATCCGCTCGCGCGGAACGCCCTCGCGCTCGAGCGCCGCCGCCGCGCGGCCGGTGGGGGCGAAGTGCCACCGAGCCAGCCGCGACGTTACCACGCGGTTCATTTCTTCGGGGAAAGGCTGAGTCAGATCGCCGGTCCGCAGCCCAGCCTCGACGTGCGCCACCGGAATCCGCCTGTAGAACGAGGCCAGAGCGCCGGCCAGCGTGGTCGTGGTGTCGCCCTGGACCACGATAATATCCGGCCGCTCGGACTCGAGAACTCCATCGAGCGCCGCCAGCGCGCGCGCCGTGAGCGCGGAGAGCGTCTGGCGCGGTTGCATGAGATCCAGATCGATATCCGGCTCGATGGCGAACGCCTCAAGGGCGCTATCGAGCATCTCCCGATGCTGCGCGGTTACGCAGACTCTCACGGAGAAGCGATCCGCCTCCAGTCGCAATCGCCGCGCCAATGGGCCGAGCTTGATAGCCTCCGGGCGCGTTCCGAGCACAATTAGAATCCGTCTCAATTCCAGGTCTCCGAGTACCGCGGCTGCCGATTCAGCCGACCGTCACCGATCGGATCCGGCCGCGCGGATGCGAACAGACGAGGCGCGGCGCTTGCGCGCCAGCCGCCAAGTGAACACGCTCGCCGCCCCATAGTTCCAGGCCGAGCTGATCACCATTCCAGCCAGGGCGGCAAAGAGCCAGAATACCCCATGTTCGGCGAGCGAGTTCATCACGCTCAGGTTGGCCAGCATCCCTAGCGCGCACGCCGCCGCGTAGGCCAGGTAACCGCGCGCCAGCGCCCGAAATCCCTTCAGCTTGGCGTCGCGGTAGGTAATCGAGTTGTTGAGGAAGAAATTAAAGGTCAGCGCCAGTGTCGCGGCCGCGGTCTGGGAGGCAAGCAACTCAACGCGCAGACCGACGTGCAGCGCCCATAAGACGCTCACGTGAACCGCCACGCCCGCCAAACCCACCAGCGAATACAGCATGTACCGGACGGGCACAAAGCTGCCTACCAGCTTATCGGCGAGCAGCAGAAGGAAATCGACGCCGACATTGGCGTCGAGCTTGCTTTCGCCGCGGTTCCTCTCGCCGAACGTGTAAGGGACTTCGGCGAAGCGGACGGGCCGCGAGGAGGACGCCACAAGGTCCGCCAGAATCTTGAATCCCATTTGCGAGAGATTGCGGACCACCTCATCCACGTACGCCCGGCTCACGACGAAAAAGCCGCTCATGGGGTCGGTCAACGGACAGTCCGTCACAAACTGCGTCAGCGCGCGGCCGAGGTTGCTGATCCGCGTCCGTCTCTCCGAAAAAGCGCCGACGCTTCCGCCCGCCGTGTGGCGGCTGGCCACAACGAGGTCTAAAGCATCGGCCTGGGCGGCCGCCAACATGCGCGGCAGGACGGTTTCGTCGTGCTGCAAATCGCCATCCATCACCGCCAGCCAGGGAGAGCACGTCGCCATCATGCCCTCTACGGCGGCCGAAGCCAGTCCCCTGCGTCCAATCCGCTGGATCACGCGGACGCGCGGATTCACGCTCGCAATAGAGCGCGCCACCGCGGCGCTGCCATCCGGCGAATCGTCATCCACGAACACGGCTTCCCAATCGACGCCGGAGAGCGCCGCCGAAAGCCGCTCGACGACCACAGGGATGTTCTCCGCCTCATTCAGAACCGGGATGACGACCGATATCTCCGCCATAAACGCGCGCTCGCCCAATACCCGAAAGCCTCGAACGCCGTCAACCTGCGCGTTCGCTTTGACTTCCCCTGCGCCTGCCTGTAAACTTTTGAATCGCCCCAGGCATGCAAGAGGCTTACCGGGTTTTCCCGCTTATCATAATCGAGTTCTGGGTCGCCGTGGCGGCCGTCGCTGTGGCGTTTCTGGCGCCGCAACTGCCGGGAATGCGAACCGCCGGGAGGCTCTTGGGGCGCCTTGCGCGCCGGAAGCGCGCCGCCATCGCCTTCGCCGGTGTTCTTCCGGTCGCCTTGCGAGTCCTACTACTGCCCGTCATGCCTCCGCGCGCGCCCGCGATTCATGACGAATTCGCTTTCCTCCTGGCAGCCGACACCTTTGCTCATGGACGGGCCGCCAACCCGCCCCATCCGTTGTGGCGGCATTTCGAAAGTTTTCATATCCTGCAGCAGCCTGCTTACGCCTCGATGGAACCGCCCGCGCCCGGGCTGTTGCTGGCCGCGCCCGAAGCTCTCGGCCTGCCGGCGTACGCGGGCGTGCTGCTGGGCGTGGGACTGATGTGCGCCGCCATCTGCTGGATGTTGCAGGGTTGGTTCCCGCCCGGGTGGGCGCTTTTGGGCGCTCTGCTGGCTGGCTTGCGGCTGGGCGTGGTGAGCTACTGGGCGAACAGTTATTGGGGCGGCGCCGTGGCCGCGCTCGGCGGAGCGCTCGTGCTCGGGGCTCTGCCACGCATCAAGCGCCGCGGCGGGCTTGCTTCCGCCCTGTGGCTGGCGCTCGGCGTGGCGATTCTGGCGAACAGCCGTCCTTTTGAAGGCGCGGTTTATTGCATTCCCGTGGCTGTCGCTCTGGCAATCTGGTTCACGAAAGCCCGCCGTTGGCGCCTTGCCGCGCCCATCCTTCTGGCGCTTGCCGCCACGGCATGTCTCATGGCCTGGTACAACTACCGCGTCACGGGACACGCCGGGAAGATGGCGCACCAGTTGGCGCGAGAGACGTATGCCGTAATCCCCGATTTTGCCTGGCAGCCGCTGAGACCCCAACCTGTTTATCGCCACGAAGTCTTGCGCAGCTACTACGTTGACGACGACGTGAAATTCTATCGCGAGCGCCAGGTCATGGGCTTCGCGGGCCGCCTGGTCTCGAAGGCGCTGGACTTCTGGGTCTTCTATGGCGGCCCGATATTCACGATCCCACTGGCGATCGCATTGCCGTGGTTGCCGGTGAACCGCCGCATGAGGCTCTTCTGGATCGTCTTCGCCACGATGTGGGCCGGAGTCGTGACTGTGGTCTACACGCTTCCTCCGCATTACGCCGCGCCCATGACCGCGGTGGTGTTCGCCCTGATTGTCCAATCGATGCGCTTCCTTCGAACGCTTCGCTGGCGGGCACGTCCCGTAGGCGCGCGGTTGGCGGCTCTCATTCCCGCAGTTTGCGCGCTGATGCTGGTGGTACGCGTTGCGGCGGGACCGCTGGGGATTTCGATCGGCGAGATACCCCTGGCATGGTACGCTAGCGGCCCGGGCAACGCCATCCGCGCAAACCTCATCGCGAGCCTCGAGCGCGCCGGCGGCAAGCATCTCATCGTCGTCCAGTACTCCGCATCGCACGATGCCGGTAGTGAGTGGGTCTATAACGCCGCCGATATCGATTCCGCCCCGGTCGTCTGGGCGCGCTCCATGTCGCCCGCCGAGGATGTCCAACTGCTCCGGTATTTCAAAGACCGGAAGGCGTGGCTGATCGAGCCGGATTCGGCCCCGCTTCGGCTTGTTCCATTCGACCGTCCCGCGGATTAACCAGAGTTAACTGGTTTCATATTCCCTTGGGCAAGCTGGAGTTTTCGCGCCCTTTCCCGGACACTGGACTGGACGCCGGAAACGAAGGCTCGATGAATCCCCGAGCTCTGAAGAAACTGGACAGCGCGGCTTGGCCGGCGACCCTTGCTATGGCCCGCCTGGCATCGCTTTGTCTGCGACGCCCGCGCGATCCCCGCCCGCTGGTCATCCGGCCGGGCGGCATGGGCGATCTCATTCTGATGTGCGTCGCGGCCGAGGAACTTGGACTCGATCCGCACGCCTTTTACTGGCTGATCGAACGCCGCTCGCGGGTTTGGGCGGAGCGCCTCGGACTCGACTACCTGTGCTATGACGACGGCATCGCCTCGCGGCATTGGGAGATCGCGGGCCGTTTTACAACGGTGATCAATTCCGAGCAACGCTTTGGATTGTCCCAGTCCGCGGCCGTTCTGGCCCGCCGCAGGGGCGGCGTCCTGACCTGCTTCGCTACCAACCGGGCGGCCCGATTCGCAGATCGCCGCGTTCCGTACGATCCGGACGGAACCCACGAATCCGTGATGTTCCGGCGCTTGCTGACCGTCGCACTGGACCTTCCCTGCACGGTTCCAGGCCGGGTGGTTCCACGCCGGCGCTCCGCGCTGGCGACGGCTCAACCAGTCGTCGGCCTGAGCGGCCTTCAATCGGAGTCGCGGGCTTTATCGGACGACCAATGGGAGCGCTTCATTCGCTCCCGCATCGGGACGCGGGCGTTCTGGATCGCCTCTTCGGAAGCCGACCGCGCCGTGGCCCGCAGGCTCGCACGCCGCTTCGCCGGACAAGCCACGGTCTTTCAAGGAAAATTCGCCGCATTGTGCGAATTGATCCGCCGCACCGAGCAGGTGATTACCGTGGACGGAGGAATCTTGCACATCGCGTCCTATTACGGCGTGCCGGTCGCGAGCCTGTTTACTAGCGGCCGCGACCGCAAGTGGGCTCCCCTCGCGCCGGGCAGCCGCTCGATCATGCGGGCGGAGCTGGCGTGCCGTCCGTGCGTCTGGTTCGGGCAGGCGCCCGCCTGCGCACACCATTTCGAGTGCAAGGAAGCGCCTCTATGACGGCGGCCAAAGCCAACCGGCCAGGCTATAGAGCCAGCCAGGCCGAAGCCAGAGCCAGCGCGCCGGCCGCGTAGCTGGCCCAGTCGCGCAGCGCGAATACGACCGGGTCGCCGGAGATCTCATCGCGCCCCGCCAGCATCCACGCCCGAATCAGCCAGAACAGCACGGCCAGGCACACGGGCCAGAGGTACGCCGGATGGTGGTAGAGCCTGGCGACATCCTCGCTGTTGATATAGAGCGCCAGCACGACGACCGAGGCGCACCCGCTCGCCGCGCCCCACATTCCCAGCATAGGCAGGTCCGCCTCGCGATAGTCCCGGCGCGCCGCCGCGCCGCTGCCGCTTCGCGACAAGAACCGCAATTCGGTGAAGCGCTTCATCACGGCAAGACTGAAGAAGAAAAATGTCGAAAACGCCGCCAGCCAGAAAGAGACGCGAACGCCTGCCGCTTCTCCTCCCAAGAGCACGCGCGCCGTATAAAAGAAGGCGAGCAGAAATACGTCCAACGCCATCAGTTTCTTCAGCGCCAGGCTGTAGGCCACCGTCAGCGCCAGATATCCGCACAAAAACAAGTCGTAATGAGGCGAAACCAGATTTCCGAAACCGATCCCCGTCAGGAACAACAGCGCCGCCACGGCAAGCGCAAAGAGCGGCGAAAGAGCGCCACGCGCCAGCGGCCGATTCCGTTTGGCGGGGTGCAGGCGGTCGGTTTTGAGATCCAGCAGATCGTTCACCAGGTAGCCGGCCGAAGCGCAGACCGAAAAACTGAAGAACGCCAGAAATACCTTCAGGAAGACATCGGGTTCGCCAATCCGATGAGAGACGGCCGCGGGAACGAAGATCAGCGCGTTCTTCAGCCACTGCTGCACGCGCATGCCGACGACGGCATCGCGAGCGGCGCGTGAAAACGTCTTATCAGGCATCGGGCCCCGCGCCAGGCATGAAGGATGGCAAGGCGCACGGGCTATGGTAACATGCGCAAGAGACAAGAAGAGAATGTCCGAAGCCTTCCCTAGCCTATATAAATCGTTGGTTCTCAAAGCCGTCGAGACCATCGACCTGACGAAGGTGGAGGAAGCCATTCGGGCATTCCGCAAGGCCCGCGACACCGGCAGGTTCATTTACGTCTGCGGCAATGGAGGCAGCGCCTCGGCGGCTTCGCATTTCGTGTGCGACATGGTCAAGGGCGCAAGCTATGGCCAGCCATCGCGCTTCCGCATTATCAATCTCGGGGACGGCCAGCCAACGCTCACCGCATACGCGAACGACTGCGGCTATGAGAGCGTTTTCGTCGAGCAGCTCAAGAATTTCGCCCAGGCGGGCGACATCTTCATGGCCATCAGCGGATCGGGGAATTCGCCCAACGTTCTGCGCGCGATGGAATACGCCAATTCCGCGGGCTGCCTCACCATCGCGCTCACGGGCCGCGACGGCGGCCAGTTGGGACGCATGGCGCGGTTGAATCTCCAAGTGACGGAACCGCATATGGGCCGGATTGAGGATTGCCACCTGATGATCCTCCACATGATTGCGTACTATTTCATGGAGCAATCGGACGGCCCGTACGGGTGCGCGGGCTAGCGCGGTCTCCGACCTCATGCTGACCAGACGATTCACCGCGGAGGCGCGGAGACACAGAGAATAATCGGATTTAATACTCTGCGCCTCGGCTGCCTCAGCGCCCCGGCCCGTGTTTCAGGAACAACTCGCCTGAACTACACGCGGTTTTCCGATTCCCCGGGGTATGGCGCGGAGCGAGCCGAGAGCGCAGAGCCGAACATCTTAAACCTCGGCGTCTCCGCGCCTCCGCGGTGGATCGAAAACTCGACACGCTTGTGCAGATCTTCGACCGATGAGACGGCTAGCGGCCGGAAGGCTTGGCCGGGGAACGCCGGCTATTCCCCGCGCGCAATCGGCATCCGCCAGCCTGTCCCGAACGCTCGCGACGTCACCTTGAGCACGGGCGCAGCCTGCTTCCGCTTGAATTCCGCGTTGCGGACCATTCGCAGGACGCGCCGCACGGTAGGCTCTTCGAATCCCCGAGCGATAATCTCTTCCGCCGACTGGCACTGCTCGATGTGCAATTCGAGAATCTGGTCCAGCAGTTCGTAAGGCGGGAGCGTGTCCTGATCCGTTTGATCGGGCTTCAGCTCGGCTGACGGCGGTTTGGTGAAAATAGCCTCGGGAATATCCGCACGGCGCCGGTTGCGCCAGCGCGCCACGCGGTAGACCATCATCTTCGGCAGGTCCGCGATCACGGCCAGCCCGCCGTTCATATCTCCGTACAGCGTGCAGTAGCCCACCGACATTTCCGACTTATTGCCGGTGGTGAGCAGCAGCGATCCGAACTTGTTGGAAAGCGCCATGAGAAGATTGCCCCGGATGCGGGACTGGATATTCTCTTCCGTTACGTCCGGAGCCAACCCCTGGAAAGGAGCCGAGAGCGCGCCAGTGTAAGCCTTCATGATCTCCGCGATGGGCAGCGTTTCCGTCCGGATCCCCAAGTTGCGCGCCAATTCCAACGAATCTCCGACGCTTCCGGCGCTCGAATACGGCGAGGGCATGAGCGCTCCCAACACGTTTTCCGGCCCGAGAGCCTCGGCCGCGATGGCCGCCGTGAGCGCCGAATCGATGCCTCCCGAAAGCCCGACGAGCGCGCGGCGAAAGCCGGTTTTGCCCGCGTAATCGCGCACGCCCAGCGTAAGAGCGTTCCAGATTTCGGCTTCAGGCTCGAAGTCGTCGGCGGCGATAGATCCTTGAAACGCCGCTCCCGAACCGGCGGGAACCGGCAAATCGACGAGCAGCAGGTCTTCCGCGAAGCCCTTCGCCCTGGCGATCAACCGGCCTTCGCCATCGAACGCCGCGCTGCGGCCGTCAAAAATCAAGTCGTCGTTGCCGCCCACCTGGTTGACGTATACAACGGGCCGGGCGTATTTGCGGGCCAGATGCCCGAGCATCTCCTCGCGGAGAACCTGTTTGCCCGCAGTGAAAGGAGATGCGGACAAGTTCACTATGATCTCGGCCCCAGCCCGGGCCAGGACTTCGACGGGGTCCTGGTGGTAGCGCCGGCGCTGCCAGAAGTCGCGGTCGTTCCAGACGTCCTCGCATATGCCGATCCCCAGCTTGCGTCCGTCGAGATCGAGTACTTGCGGTTCGGCGGCGGGCTCGAAATACCGGTCCTCGTCGAAAACGTCGTAGGTCGGCAGAAGAGTCTTATGGAAAGCCGGTCCGACTGCGCCGTTCCTGAGCAGCACGGCGCTGTTGAACAGCGGCCGGCCTGGCTCGTTCGGATTGGGAGTGGCTACCCCTACCAGCGTCGGCGGCGCGTCGCGAAGCTCCGCCGCCAGATTCGCCAGCGCCTCGCCTCCCCGCCGCACGAACCCGCGGTTCATCAGCAGATCGCGCGGCAGATATCCCATGAGGGCAAGCTCGGCCGTAACGATCAGATCCACGCCGAGACCTTTAGCCTCGCGCGCTCCGCGGGCTACCAGGGAGGCGTTGCCGACCAGGTCGCCGGCGGTAGTGTCGATCTGCAGAAGCGCAATGCGCAAGGAATCTCCGTTCACGGAGCGGGCGCAACCATCCGCGTCCGGGACCGCATGAAGTCATTGTACAAGCGCGCTCGATGGCGGCGTGCATAATCCCGAGATTCGGACGGCGCTCTGCCTGGGCCTTCTCTTGACAGGCCTCGCCGCTACGCGTCAGACTCGGAGTAGTGCGGGCTCGCGGGTGGGGCCGCACGGAGAGGACTTTTTGCTCATTCAGGCGAGGCGATCTCTGGCCATCCTTATCTCGGCGATGCCGCTTGCGGCGCAGTACGCCGGTCCGGCCATCCTGACGCGCGGCGAAGCCCCCACGACCATTGCCTCGCCCCAGATCACGTTTCGTCCGTTCGTCTCCGTCTCCGCGGTGTACGATACAGGGCTGGCCCTGGCCGATTCTTCCTCACAAGCCCAGTTGGGCTCGGCGACCGACGAAGGACTTCAGTTCTCGGCGGGCGTCAGCGGCGTGCACACCTGGAAGCGCGCGCAATTGGGCGTGACCTACAGTGGCTCGCTGACCCGCTACAAGGCGCAAACCGCCTACGGCTCGGCGACTCAGTCCCTGATGCTGGGCTTGCAATATCAGTTCTCGCGGCATATTTCAATGTCCTTGCGGGAGGGGGCCGGCGAATACTCGCAGAGCTACAACACGCAGACGCTTTCTCAGACTGCGACGTTCGATCCGTCGTCGGGTTACACGCCGAACTCCGACTTCTACGACAACCGGACGATCTACAACAGCTCGCAAGTCGATGTCACAGTTAACAAATCGCGCCGTCTTTCCTTTAATATGGGCGGCGACTTCTTCCTCAATCGCCGGCGCTCCACGGCGCTCTATGGGATGGTTGGGGCCGGCGCTCGCGGCGACATTCAGTACCGGCTGACTCGCAGTACCACGGTCGGAGCGGGTTACACATACACCAAGTACACGTACCACGGAATCTTCAGCGGCACGGACGTCCACAGTTGGGTGGGCAGTTTCTCCACCCGGTTGAGCAAGAACTGGGAAGGCTCGGTCTACGCGGGAGTTTCCCGCGAGGAAACCAAGTTCGTGCAGCAGTTCGCCATCGATCCATCGCTAGTCTACATCTTGGGATCGCTCGCGCGATCCGCGATCGTCCACAGCGTGCAGTATCTCGCCACGTATAACGGACGCCTATCCTACTCCTCGCGCCGCGGAGTGGTCTCCGGTACGGCGAGCCATTCGGTGACGCCCGGGAACGGGCTGTTTCTAACATCCACCGCTACCCAGTTCGGCGTCGGCTATGGTTACAACGGCATTCGACACTGGAGCATCGGCTTGAGCGCCAGTCAGGTCAAGTCGCAGTCCATCGGAAACGTGATTGGGGAGTACTCGAGTGCGAGCGGCTCTTTGTCGGTTTCCCGGCAGCTCTGGAACACCATGCACCTCGTCTCGAGCTTCAGCGTCCGCAATTACTCGAGCGGCAGTTTCACCGGGTACAACCGGCTCATTTACAGCGCGACGCTTGGATTCGGGTTCGCGCCGGGCGCAATCCCATTGAGGGTCTGGTAGGGGGACCGGAGCATCCGCGATATCTAGATTCTTCCGGCCGCCGCCGCGTCCGCGAAAACCACGGCTTCATCGCGGCGTACGCGCCCGGCGGGAATCGAGCGGTCGCCGCGGAGCAGCAAGCGTAGCGCCGCGGCTTTCTCGTTACCTGTCACCAGCCATACCACGCGGCGCGAACGATTGATAGCCGGGAATGTCAGCGTCATTCGCCGCCACCCTTGATAAACTCCCGATACGCCGGCGTCGCTCGCGGAAATGTCCAGCGCCGGATCGCCTGGAATGAGCGAAGCCGTGTGACCGTCGGCTCCGAGGCCGAGGTGAATCAGGTCGAATATGGGCGGCGATCCCGCGAAACTCTCCAGTTCCCGCACGTAGCGCTGGGCCGCGGCTTCCAGATCGGCGTCCTCCACCGGCATGGCGTGGATGCGGTCCGGCCGCAGCCCGCATCGCCCAAGCAGGATCTCACGAATTCCGCGCAGATTGCGCGCCGGATCGCCTGCCGGCGCGGCGCGCTCGTCCACCTGCGCCACATGAACGCCGTCCCAGGGAATGTCTTCCTCCGCCAGCGCTCCGAGCATCAGCCCAGGCGTGCGCCCCCCGCTCACGGCGAACAAGAACCGGCCGTGCGCGGACACCGCCGCGCGGGCCTCGCAGGCTATTTCGGCTGCCGCTCGCCGCATGGCCGCATCGGCGTCGCCGAGGATTTCAATTCTCAGCGGCGTTTCATAGGTCTCGGGATCCATGTAAACCCCATCAGCCGCCCATCGCCGGATTCTGCCAGCCTCCGGGCGGCACAACCGCGGGGTCCGCCTCCGAAGGCCCCCACGTATCGGGTTCGTACCCGTGCAGCGGCGTATCCGCTTTCAGAACGCCATCCACGATGCGCCAGGCCTCCTCCACGTAATCTTCGCGGGCGAACAGCGTGGAGTTGCCGGCGATGGCGTCCGTCAAAAGCCGTTCGTAGGCGTCCATCTCTTCCGCCTCCGGATGGTGGCTCAGCAGCATCTCCGTCGGCTCGCCGTGCATATCCTCGCCCGCCGCCATGGTGGTCATCCCCATGCCGATCTGCATGTCCGGGCTGATTCGGAAGCGCAGGTAGTTGTCAAAAAGATCGCTTTCGTGCATCGATGAAGGCGGCTTGCCGAACCGCGCCAGGACTTCCGTGCACGTAACGGGCATGCACTTGCCCGCGCGAAGATAAAATGGCACGCCCTTCCAGCGCCAGGTGTCCACGTGCAATTGCAACGCCACGAAAGTCTCCGTTCGCGAGTCTTGGGCGACGCCCTGCTCCTTCCGGTAGCCGTTGTATTGCCCTCGCACCAAGTCCTTCGGCTCAATTGGCGGAATGGCCTTCAGCGTCTTCGCCTTCTCGTCGCGCATCGACTCGGCGTCCGCCCTCACCGGCGGTTCCATCGTGAGGTGGCTCAGGATCTGGAACATGTGATTCTCCACGACGTCTCGGATCGCCCCGGCCGTTTCGTAGAAAGCGCCCCGGCCCTGGACGCCGAAATTCTCCGCCATGGTGATCTGCACGCTGCGAATGTAGTTGCGGTTCCAAAACGGTTCCACAAACGCGTTGGCGAAGCGGAAGATGAGGAGGTTCTGCACGGGCCGCTTGCCGAGGTAATGATCGATCCGATAGACCGACTTCTCGTCGAAGACGCGCAAGATGATTCTGTTCAGGTTTCTCGCCGATTCGAGGTCCCGTCCGAACGGCTTCTCCACGATCAGCCGGCTGCCCGGCGAGCATCCCGATTGCACCAGTTGCTGCACCACCTCCCCGAATAACGCCGGGGGGATGGCCATGTAATACGCCGGCCGGTGCGCCCCGTCAAGAGCCCTGCGCAGCGCGCCCCACGTCGCCGGATCGCCGTATTCCCCGTGGACGTACTTCATGACGCCGGTCAGCTTCTCAAAGGCCGCCTGATCGACGCCGCCGTGCTGCGCCAGGCTTTGATATGCCCGTTCCTTCAGCCGCTCCAGGTTCCATCCCTCGCGGGCCATCCCGATCACGGGAATGTCGAGGCGGCCTTTCTTGATCATGGCTTGGAAAGCCGGAAAGATCTTCTTGAACGCCAGGTCGCCCGTGGCGCCGAAGAAGACTAAAGCGTCGGCCGGTTCCGCGGTCATGCCGGCGCTCCGTCATTCAGCTCGATCCGCGTGATGCGATCCGCCCCAGCGCACTGGCCTGGATTCCGATACAAACAGGTTGCGATCATGATCCCTCTCTAAGATTGGATGCCGCGCAGCCTCGCGCAGCCGCAGGCAGAAACGGCCGTGGCGCAAGTGGCTCCCATCGTCATTCCCGAGCCCGTTGCGCGTGGCGTTCGGCGGCCTTCCTTCTGAATCGATTGTATCTTCCGGGGGGCGCGCGCGAAGGAAGACCGCGCGAAGACTATGCCGAATACATGGCCGCAACCTCATAATCGACCACTCGCGGAATCGTGAATTCGATGGCTCCATTTACGGTTCGAAACGGCGCATTCGTCTCCGCCCGCAACAGCTCTACTCGCGTGATCCGCCGTCCGGGGGGCAGCGTCACCCGCACCTTCTGCTCGCGAATTGGATAGAACTCTCGAATCCAGCCCTTGTGCGCATTCGGGTTTGTGTAGTTCAAGACGTGCAATGCGAAACCCGCGTCGGTCTCCCACAGGAAGGTCTCGATCAGGCCCTCGCCCTCCACCGTCGCCGGCTGCGAACCATTCAGCAGCCATCGTACTGAGTTCCGCAACAGACGGCTGAGATCCGTGTGCCCGGAACGCCAGGCGGTACGGTCGATATCGCCGGGAAACCAAGCCATGCGGCTCTTGCCGTTTTCGCGCAGCACCGCGGCCGGTTCGTTGGTTTGCGGCTGCGGCGGGTAGGCGAGTTCCGGCGGATAGGCGACGAAGCCCGGCACGACCGTCAGCACGGCATTGTCAACAGGCGCCACTGGCAGTCGATTCTCCGCGCCGGCGAGCCAGTTCGTGTTCTCGAAACCGTCGGCGATGGGGTGCTTCCTTTCGATGCGAGCGTAGCAGCCGTTGCCGTTGGTTCCGATGACTTCTCCGACGGTGCGGATACCAAACAGGCCGGCGAGGCCGGACTGCAGCACGGCGCTCGTTCCGCTCGTTGTACATGCCGGTTTCAAACGTCGCCAGCATCGAGCCGCCGGCCTCCGCGTACGCGCGCAACTGGCGGCACTGCTCGTCGCTCAGCAGAGCGACGTTGGGAAGCAGCAGGGCCGAATACGGCTTCAAGTCTTCCGCCGCCAGCTTGTCCTCATGCACGAAATCGAACAGAAACCGGCCCTCGAGCAGCGAATAGTAAAGGCCGTCCATGAACTGCGACGCGGGGGCGCCGCGCTGGCTGGAATAGAAGAGTTCGGTGCGCTGGCCCATCACAACGCCCAGCGGGGCGATGGAACGCCGGTTGGCGAAGTGGCGGTCGTGCCGGGCCGTCCAGTTGAAGTAGCGGCGCGCGGGCTCCTGCCAGCGCTTGTCTTCGCCGAAGCCGGTTTCTCCGCCGATAAAGTGAACATACGGAACCATTCCGCTGGCCAGCGTCTCGCCGAACCACATCTCCATTTCGGCGGGCGATTTCGAGGCGTTCCTCCAGCGGGGCGTTCCCGTGCTCCACGCCGCGGTGACGTTGGTGGCCATCTTGCCTTTCCGGACCGCGTTCGTGACCCGCCCTTGCAGCGCGCAGCCCCAGATGGGCGCTTCTTCGCCGCCGCGCCCCTGGTTGTCGCATTGGAACCACTCGGCTATCTCGCCCAGGCGCGGCAGATCGGCGGCCGAGCGCACGCCTCCACCCAGATTCGCGAAAAAGAAGTTGGCCGGCCGCTTCTGTTTGGCGATGGAATCGTATAGCTTCCACAACGCAAAGACGCGGTCGTTGAATTGATCCCAATACGCCACGGTTCCCGGCCGCGCGAGCCGCCGGCACGTATCGCAGTAGCAGACGGGCAGGCTCCCCAACGGCGGCCAGCCGTTGGTGTAAATGCCGTCGATATCGTAGAGCGAATTTACCTCGCGCATGATGGCGGGCACGTAGTCCGTCATGTACTCCGTGAACATGCACGATTTGTAGAGGCGCGGATCTTCCGAGCTGCGCTGCGGATTGCCCTGCGCGTCGCGCATGAACCAGCCGGGATGCGCTTGAAACGCGTCCTCCCAGTTCAAATCGGGGCTCATGCGCGCGATGACGCGAATGCCCCGTTTCTTGGCCGCGGTACAGCACTCGCCGAAGAAGTCGCGATCGCCGAGATATTTGCCCTTCCTGTGAAAAGGGACTTTGGTCTGGTAGTACGCGATGATCCCGGTGACGCTCACCAGGACGACGTCCACCTTCAGCGCCGCCCAGTAATCCGCCCACGCTTCGACGTTCAGCGCAACCGGATCGTGCTCGGTCATGTTCAATTGACCTATGCGACGGATGGTACGCTGCCACGGGACGGGCGGCGCCTGGGCCTCACCGAGTTTCAGGCCGGCGAACGGCGCGGCCGCGCCGGCCTTGATTAGCGTTCTTCGATCGATCATCGGAATCCTCCGCAGCACCGCCGCCCGCACGGGCTAGAGGGAGCATAACACGCAGGCCGGACAGACGCGGGCAACTAGGGGAACAATCAGCGTCCGTAGCGCACGCTTCAGCGTGCCGTCGCGGGCTTCAGCCTGCGGAAGACCACGGGCGGAAACATATTTCGGCATCCTGAAGCGGGCCTGACACACTGAAGCGATCGCCACGCCTACGCGATCAAGTCTCGAGCAGCGCCGCGTAGGCCTCGCGCTTGGAAAGCCCGCGCGCACGCGCCACGGACTTGATGGCGTCCATGCGCGAGACGCCCGTCTTGGTGAGCGCGTTCACGGCTTCCTCAATGGGCGTGTCATCGTGCGGCGCGTCCGCGGCTTTGCCGATCAACACGGTGATCTCGCCCTTGACCGCGTCGCGCCGCGCCAGTTGCGCGCGAATCTCGGCGGCGCTTCCGCGCAGGAACTCTTCGTGGATCTTGGTCAGTTCGCGCGCTACCACCACCGGCCTCGCCGGCAGAGCTTGCTCGATGGCTTCGAGCGTTTCCAGAATCCGATGCGGCGCTTCATAGAAGACGACCGTTGCCTGCTCGTCCTTCAGCGCTTCCAGCGCCTTCAGCCGCTGTCCCGTCTTGCGCGGGAGGAACCCGCAGAAGCGAAACTCATCCGTAGGCAGGCCCGAGGCCGCCAGCGCCGTAAGCGTCGCCGAAGGGCCGGGAATCGCCTCTACCGGGGCGCCGGCATCGATGGCGGCCCGCACCAACCGGTAACCGGGATCGGACACCAGCGGCGTACCGGCATCCGAAACCAGCGCGATGTTCTCGCCTGCCGCGAGCCGCGCCGCCAGTTCCTCCGCCCGTTGCGCCTCGTTATGCTCGTGATAGCTGATTACGGGCGTCGGGATTCCGTAGTGCTCCAGCAGCTTGCGCGTCTGCCGGGTGTCCTCGCACGCGATCAGCGCCGCTTCCTTGAGCACGCGCACCGCGCGAAAGGTAATGTCCTCGAGATTGCCGATCGGCGTCGCCACCAGATAAAGCCTGCCAGGCATAACTTGAGTATAAGAACACGCGCCGATGCGGCGCCCGGCCCGCCGCTCCTGTTAGAATCGGCATAGCGCGCCCGTAGCTCAGGTGGATAGAGCGGCTGGCTTCGAACCAGTAGGTCGGGGGTTCGAGTCCCTCCGGGCGCGCCAGATACCTCCGCTGTCAGCCGGTTGCAGCCGATTCGTGCCATTCGGATCCCGGCGCCCGGCCTGAGGGCGAGCCTGATCATTGAGCCGGAGGACGGACCACAAACTACGAGCCTCCGTCCCTGGAAGGGAGCCGAAAAGGCATCCATGCTTCGCCGCAAACAGGCATTCTGCCGGTGAAACCGAGTTTTGCTTGTAGATTTAATGATTTACAGATATCGCGTGGGCATTTTGCCCGCCGATGCTGCGGGTAGGAACATTATTCGGCAAATGATCGGAGCGCTTCCTCCGTCCGTTATGGGTCAAAAGCCGGTTTGTTCCGTCCGAGCGATGATCTCGTTCTGCAAAGCGGCCGTCAGGTCGCAGAAGTAGTCACTGTAGCCGGCTACTCGGACGATCAGGTCGCGGTGCTTTTCGGGCTCCCGCTGGGCCTCGCGCAAGGTTTCCGCCGTCACCACGTTGAACTGGATGTGGTGGCCGTCAAGCCTGAAGTACGAGCGCACCAGGTGCAGGAGATTTTGAATGCCGTCCTCGCCTTCCAGCAGTCTGGGCGTGAACTTCTGGTTTAGCAGCGTGCCGCCCGTTCGGGCGTGGTCCATCTTCGCCGCGGAGCGCAGAACGGCCGTCGGCCCGCGCCGGTCCGCGCCCTGGGCCGGCGAGATGCCATCCGAGTGCGGCTCCCACGCCCTTCGGCCGTCCGGCGTGGCGCCGGTCACGGAACCGAAGTAAACGTGGCAGGTGGTCGAAAGATAATTCACGCGATACGAGCCTCCGCGGGTATTCGGCCTCCCGTTGATCTCGTCGAAATAGGCGTCGAAGACTTGAGCGAGGATGGCGTCGGCGTAGTCGTCGTCGTTGCCGTATTTCGGCGTTTTGTTCCAAAGCATCAGCCGGGTCCTTTCGAACCCTTCGAAGTTGGCGCCGAGAGCATCGAGCAACTCCGCCATCGAAATCGCCTTGCGGTCAAAGACGTGATACTTAATCGCCGCCAGACTGTCGGTGCACGTTCCCGGCGCAACGCCCATGATGTAGGTCGAGTTATAGCGCGGCCCGCCGGAGTGATAATCCTTGCCCTTGGCGATGCAATCGTCGATGAGCAGCGAGAGGAACGGCGCGGGCATGTACGTCGCATACAGCCGCTCGATGACATTATTCCCCCGGATCTTGATGTCGATGAAATGGCGCAACTGCCGCCGGAACGCCGCAAATAGCTCGTCATAAGAAGTGAACGAGCGTGGGTCGCCGGTTTCGGCTCCGACCCGTTTTCCCGTACGCGGATCGATCCCGTTGTTCAGCGCGATCTCCAGAACTTTCGGCAGATTGAAGTAACCCGTCAGGATGTAGGCTTCCCGCCCGAACGCGCCCGTCTCGACGCACCCGGAAGTTCCGCCAGCGCGCGCATCCTCGATGGACTTGCCTTGCCGCAGCAATTCCTCCACCACTATATCGGCGTTGAAAATCGAGGGCTGTCCCCAACCCTTCCGCACAATCTCCAGCCCGCGCTTCAGAAAACGGTCGGGATTCTTCTTACTCAACTGAAGGTTGGAGGAAGGCTGCAACAGCCTCATCTCGTCGATCACATCCAGGATTAAGTAGGTCAGATCGTTTACGCCCGAAGATCCGTCGGGCTTCAGGCCGCCCGTATTGATGTTGCAGAAATCCGTGTAAGTGCCACTCTCGGCGGCAGTCACTCCGACCTTGGGTGGCGCGGGCTGGTTATTGAATTTCACCCAGAGGCATTCGAGTAACTCGCGCGCCCTATCTTCGGTGAGCGTACCTTTTTCGATCCCGTCTTTGTAGAACGGATATAGGTGCTGATCCAAGTGCCCCGGGCTGAATGAATCCCAGGTATTCAGCTCCGTGACAACGGTGAGATGCGTGAACCAGTACGCTTGGAGCGCTTCCCAGAAATCGCGCGGCGCATGAGCGGGCACGCGCCGGCAAACGCCGGCGATCTTCTCCAATTCGGCCTTGCGTTGCGGGTCAATCTCGGCGGCCGCCATGCGCCCGGCCGCTTCCGCGTGGCGTAGGGCGTTGCGGATCGCCGCATCGGCGGCCACGGCCATCGCCTTCAGCTCCTGCTCTTTGTCGTACGCTTCCGGATCGTTAAAGAAATCCAGGCCGGCGATACTTGCCGCGATCTCCGCTTTCAGGTCCAGCAGTCCCTTGCGGTAGATGATGTCGCCGAGAACCGTGTGCCCCGGCGCGCGCTGCTCCATGAACTCCGTGTAGATGCCCGCTTCGTAAGCGTCCTTCCACTCCGGGGTCATCTCCGCGAAGATGCGGTCCCTCATGCTGCGGCCTTGCCAGAACGGGATGATCTCCTCGCGCTCGGTGCGGCGCGCCTCGTCGCTTGCGGTAAACGAAATCTTCTCGCGCGTATGAAGGACTTCGAAATCCTCCATCGTGTGGCAGCACAGTTCGGGATAAGTGGGCGCGCCCTTCGGCGCCGTCCCGCGCTCTCCGACGATGAGTTCGCGCTCGCCGATGTAAATCGTCCGGTGCTCCATCACATACGCCAGCGCCTTGGCTCGCAGCATGGGCGCGGAAAGCGCTCCGGCTCCGCGATAGAACTCCGTCAGCAGCGCCGCGCGCTCGAGCGATAGCCATGGCTTGGCGTCTAGACTGTCCCGGCGCAGCGCAGCGACTCTCTCCGTCATGATTAACCTCTGATTCTCGCGAACAAGCCTTCCCGCTCCAGCGCGGCGGCTAAGCGCGCCGTGTGCTCAAGCCGGGCTTCCGGCGTCTCCGCGAGGCTATACGCGGAGCCCAGCCTTCGATACTTTTCGGAGCCGTTCCGGTGATACAGCAGCAACTCGATTTCGGAAATGCCGAGGTCCGCTAGGTAGCGGGCGAAGCGCCGGGCTTCCACGGCCCCGTCGTTGACTCCCGGCACAACCGGGATGCGCACAATGGGCTTCCGGCCCGCCCGGACCAGCGCCTCCAGGTTCTCTCGGATGCGCGTATTTGCGACGCCCGTGTACCGGCGGTGCAGGTCCTCGTCCATCAGCTTGAGGTCGAACATCACCGCGTTCGCCTCCATCGCAATCTCCAGGAAAGTTTCCCGCAGCAGGAATCCGGAGGTTTCCAACGCCGTGTGAATGGCCCGCGCGCGGCACGCTCGCAGTAAGGCAAGGACGAAGCGCGGCTGCGACGCCGGCTCGCCGCCGGAAAGCGTTACCCCGCCGCCCGATTCCTCGAAGAACACCGTATCCCGCTCGATTTCGGAGACCAACTCGCTCAGCGCGATGCGCTTCCCGGCGATGCGACGCGCGTCGGCCTGGCAATAGTCGAGGCAAAAGCCGCAGCGCTGGCACAGACCGAGGTCCGTGCGAGGCGCGCTGCCATCCATGCCGATAGCGTGTTCCGGACAGACCGCCGCGCAATCGCCGCACCCGCGGCAGCGCTCCTCGAAGTACATCACATCCTTACCGTAGCCCTGGCTTTCGGGATTGTGGCACCACGCGCAGGCAAGCGGGCAGCCCTTGAAGAAGACAGTGGTCCTTATCCCAGGCCCGTCCTCGGTGGCGAAACGGAGAACGTCAAAGATAAGCGCGGTAGGTTCGGTGGTTCCCTCGGCGCGGCTCCCCCCGGCGATCATTGGTAGATTATGGCGCGGTTCCAGCGTTACCGCTGGCCCGTTTCCATCAACCCCCTTTCAAACCGTACGTGCGGTTTTCCCGCATACGGCTTAACGATGATCTTCTTGATGTGGCGTGCGTCCTGCCTGATCCCTTGCCCGATCCGGCCTTTCACCGGGGCGTCACTCCGGTTGTCACTACCTTCGCCGAACCTGCCGGGTGGGGCCGAACTTGGCACACACCGATAGCCAGACAAACAAGTTGTCGCGCTTTTACAGAGGGGTTGTTGGCCGTTTCCGGCATGCCCTCACGCTTACCTCCCTGCCGACGTGACCAAAGCAGGGTCCCTTCCCTCCAGCGCGTTGTAATGCGCGCCTTCATCAGGTAGTACGGACCCCTCGGACTCCCTCCTGGCTCCGCGCGACTTCAGCCGTCCGGCCTTATACGCCCGGTCTTTGCCCGACAAGGCTGCCAGGTAGGGTCTCTCCTGTTCCGCATTGCTCTTTCCCAACGTGCCACCGCCTGAGACCCCGGAGAGGTCCAGCATCCCTTCCGGTCCGGAATGCTGTCTGTTGCCTTCGCCGTGACATGAGCGGCTCGGCCCTCCCGCACACCTTTCGGCTGATAATTTGACGAGGCTGCAGCGTTCACCTGTTGTTGCGGCCCGCTGGTTTGCTCCCCTCTGTTTCAAGGGCTTTCGACACTCCGCTCGGCGCGGGCGGATTTCTCCGCTCGGCTGGAGTCTGCTACCGGGCGCTCCGGCGCTTACCCGGACAGGACTTTCACCTGCTAGAACAACGCGTCTTTCAGGACGCACCATGACTGCGATTTTAGCATCACAAGGCCTTTAATTATTGCTACGATGCGTTCGACCAAAGGCGGCGTAACACGCAGCCACTCCGCGCCTCGATCCCGAGCAGCCGATTATTCCGTGCCCGCCTGCTGCCGTTGAAAAGGCTGCCGCATCCCGCTGCTGCGCACTGGATGAACGCGGTCGTCAGCCTTGCGGCCGGTTCTTGGCCTGCTCCATGGCGATCTGATTAATGTGAGAGAGCGCCCTGGCTCCGCTGGCGCCCTCGATCGCTTTTACTGCGATATCCTGCACCTGCTGTTTTGCCTCGGACAGTTGCTTTTCCAGCGCGTCCAGTTGCGCCGTGCTGGCGCGCCAGCGTCTCCTCCAGGTTCTTGATCCGCAGTTCCGCAAGCCGCTTCTCGGATTCGGCGTCCTTGCGCAGCCCGAGCGCCTGCTGCTCGAAGCTGGCCGCGGTTTCGCGGCGCGACTGTTCGGCAGCCGCCTGCGCCTCCTTCTGGAGCCGTGCGGGAAATGTTTCGGATTCCTTGCGCAGTTTGGCCAGTTCTTCTTCCTGCTCCTTCAGCGCCGCTTCCCGCTGCTTCCAGCTTTTCTCCAGAGTCTCCTGCTTCTCAGCGTTCTTCTTCTCGGCGAGGCGTACGTCCTCGTCGTACTTATCCTGCGCCTTCTTGCGTTCAAGGGCCTTCTTGTACTCGTAATCTTCGATCTCGCGTTGGCGCTGCTTGCGGAGGCCCTCGTCCTGCTCCTTGCGCTCGCGCTCGACGCGGGCGGTCTCCTCCTCCCACACGGAGCGCTGCACGGCGATCTCGGCATCGAGCCGCTGTTTCTCGCGCGCGAAGTCCTGGACCAACTGGTCGAGCGCCGTGGCCGCGATATCGATCTTGTGCAGCCGCTCCAGTTCCTTGCGCTCGAGCCCCACGGCCTCCCGCACGGACGCCAGCAGTTGCGTTTCGTCGGCGAGCTTGCTGGAGATTTCAGACAGCGCTCTGGCATATCCAGGCCCAGTCCCGAAATCCGCTGCACAACCGCTTCGACGGTAACGGGCGCGACGGCTTGGCGGACCTCCGTTTCCCGCAGGCGCTCCGTCTCTTCGGCTTTCGGGTTGGCCGACTCGCGCGCCGCATTCACCTGCGCCTGGATCTCCTCGAATTCCTCTTGCACTTCCGCCTTGGACCGCCGCGTGCGTACCGGTGGCTTCGCAGTCTTAGCTGGCATCTTCGTATTCCTCTCCGAAACAGTCAGGGTAACGCTTTCGATTCACCAGCGCCAGGAGACTGGAAAGGCAGAGGGTCCGGCGGCGCGCTCTTAGCTATCCTACAGGCTTGACCCCGTGACCACCGAACAGCAACTCCGCGATAAACTCCGCAAGATCACCGCGCTATTCGAAGGCGCCTCAACAGCGGGCGAGCGCCAGGCAGCGGCCGCGGCCATCGAGCGAATCCGGCAGGCGCTCCGGGCGACGGGCCAGTCCCAGTCCCAGCCTCTGCCCGAGACGAAGTTCTCCATGGCGGATCAGTGGCAGCGCCGCCTGTTTTCCGCGCTTTGCCGCAGGTACGGCATCGAGCCGTACCGCTATAAGGGCCAGCGATACACGACGGTGATCATTCGGGCGCCGCGGTCAGTTTGTGGATCGGACGCTTTGGCCCGAGTACATCGAACTGAGCGCCGCGCTTCGCACCTACCTCAACGAAGCCACCGAGAGAATCATCAGGGAAGAGGTCTACGGAGATTCGGGCGAAGCGGCCGAGCGTTAACAAATTCGCTCAGCCTGATCTGCGCGATTTTCTCGCCGATGACATAACTGCACAGATCAGGCTGAGCGAATTTCCCCGAGCTTCTCGCCGCTGAGAAAACCGGGGCGGTCAGGCTGAGCGATTTTCGGCGGCGGCCAGCGCATAGCTCGTGCTCCTGCCGCCTTCGGGGCCGCGAACGAGAATCCCGCGCTCGACGAGAAGCAGGATGTCGCGCAAAGCCGTGTCGTGGGAGCAATGGGCCAGCTTGGCGTATTTCGATGTGGTGAGCTTGCCATCGAAGCCGTCCAGCAGGCGATTCATGACCAGAGTCTGGCGCGCGTTGAGCGCGAAACCCTGCACGCCTTCCCAGAAGCGCGCTTTGGCAAGGACCGAACCGAGAGCGGTCTGCGCGCCGTCGATAGCGCGGCCCAGACAGCCGAGGAACCAATCCATCCACGGCGTGATGTCGAGGGTCCCTTGCTGCGTGCTTTCGAGAATGCTGTAATACGCGGCGCGCTCCTGCCGGATCTGCGCCGACATGCTGTAGAAGCGTTGCGTGCTTTCTCCGAGCGCGCCAGCAGCATGTCGGCGATGGCGCGCGCAATGCGGCCGTTGCCGTCGTCGAAGGGATGGATGGTCACAAACCACAGGTGAGCCAGCCCGGCTTTTAACACTTCGTCCGTCGCCGCGGGGCCGTTGAACCAGCGCAGAAAGGCCGTCATTTCGCCTTCGAGCCGCGTTGCCGCCGGCGCTTGGAAATGCACTCGCTCCCTGCCCACCGGACCGGAAACGACTTCCATCGGGCCGGCGCTATCGTCCCGCCACGCCCCCACCTGGATCTTTCTCATGCCGCTGCGCCCGGTGGGGAACAGGGAAGCATGCCACGCAACAAGCCTCTCGCCGGTGAGAGGCAAATCGTAACGGCTCGTCGCGTCCAGCATCATCTCAACGACGCCCTCCACGTCCCGGTCCTGCGGCTTCAGCCCTCCAATGTCGATTCCGAGCCGGCGCGCAATCGAGGAACGGACTGCGTCCGCGTCGAGCCGCTCACCTTCGATTTCGCTGCTCTTGAGCACGTCGCTGGTCAGCGTTCGCAGCACGGCCTCCTCGCGGAGCTTGAACCCGAGGCCTTCCATTCGGCCGATAAGCCTCCCCTGCCGGTGACGGACCGCGGCAAGAGGTCCAGTTAGCCGTTCCTGGTTCCAGTGGAACTGGGGCCAGTCCGGAAGCTCATGGATGTATATTCTACGCACGTTATGCGTTGATTATAGCGAACATTCGCCGCACCTACAAGTATTCAACGCATAAAACGCGTAGAGTACACATGCGAATCGATGTGTAGGGAGCGCCGGCACTGAAGCTCCGGTGGCCGCTCGGCTTCTTTTCGCCAGCGCCGAGTGTGCCCTTTCTCCACCCTTCGACGGCACTATTCGCGTGCCTCACTGAAGCCCGCCAATAACAGCGGCGATACTTGGGCGCATTTAGGGCAGGTTCGCTGCCAACAGTGCGCGCGGTTCCCTCAACACGGCCGGCACAATGGCGCCAACCGCCTTTCAGTCCGTGAGAGTATGGACGACAGGCACTCTATCATGCTAGAACTGGACTGCAGATAGACTCCATGCGAACCCCGGTTCTTCTGTGCCTCTGCGCTCTGCCCGTTTACGGCGCCTTCGGCCAGACAGCCGATGACTCTCTCACCTTTGAGGTCGCCTTGGTCAAACTGCACGCGCCTACAGCCGAAGGCCCGAGTGGTCCGAGCGTGATCGGCGGTCCAGGAACAGACGATCCCGGCCGGATCACCATAACCAACCGGACGCTGCGAAGCTTGATTATCGAATCATACGGGATTAATGGCTTTCAAATAGAGCACCCCGCGTGGGTCGGTGAAAACAGATACGATATCGTCGCAAAGGTGCCATCGGGCGCCTCCAAGCAGCAGACGGCAGCCATGATGCGGAATCTGCTCGTGGAGCGTTTTCAACTTCGCATTCGGCGCGACACAAGGAACATGTCGGTATACGCCCTGGTCGCCGCTGACGGCGGGCCGAAGCTGCGACCAAGCGCAAAGCTTGAGACCAGTTCCGGCGCCCCGGCAGCGGTCGCAGGCGGCATCTATACCCTAGTTGACGGCGGTAAGACCAGCGCGGCTAAAGGCTTTTCCCTATCCTTATCGAAAATCGCCAGCTGGTTATCGGGCGTCGTCGGTCAACCCGTGGTCGATAGGACTGATTTGGCGGGCGAATACGACTTCGACTTGGTTTGGGCGCCAAACTCCGACCCAGATGCCGACGTCTCCCTAGACTTGTTTGCCGCGATCAGGCGGCAACTCGGGCTCAGCTTGGAGCGTCGGAGAATGCCTGTCGAGATACTGATCATAGATTCCGCGCTGAAGGTTCCGACGGAGAATTAACAGCGGTTGTTACCGGCCCATTGGTTAGTCCCCCGAAACCGTTTCGTATTCCGGGACCGCGGCAGTGGCGGCGGATGCAACCAGGTTCTCGACTGTCACGTGAATCCGCGGCATCGCGCCGGTCTCGAAGGCGTCCGCCATCGAATCCAGCCTCTCGCGCAAGCTTGCCGGCGCAGCTTGCGCTTCGAACTCGCGCAATTGCTGCTCGATGTCGCTGGTCTTCTTCTTGTTGCGGACCATGTCTTCGCGGTAGCGCTTCAGGAAGTAGCCGATGGTCTCCACGCGGATCCGGATGGACCCGGTGGGCTTGTTCTCGTCGATATCCTTGAAGCAGAAGTAGGGCGTGCCGGAGTGCTCCACGATCTCTTCCACCACGGTGTAGATGGGCGCGTCGTGGCCGCACTTGAAGCTCGAAAGCTCCAGCGCCACCAGGTTCGGGATGCCGCGCCACGTACTTGGCGGCCCAGACTTTGCGGACTGGTGTTCTCGCTGTAGGAGTTCTTCCACACGTCGGTGATCGCCATGGGATGCGGAATCTCGCCGGCTTCCACTTCGTCGCCGAACAGGCGCCAGACGATGTCGTCGTCGATCGGCAGGCAGTCCTGCGTGAACACCGGGTAGCCGAGCTTCTGGAACTCTTCCAGGATTTCGTGGTTCACGCCGGGGTCGTTGTGATACGGCCGGCCCAGCAGCACCACGCCGAGGCGGTCTTCGCGCTCCAGTTGCTCCAGCACTTCGCGCGCCGCGCCGCGCATGGTGACGTTGTCGAACGTAGTCGAGCGCGCGGTAGCCCTGCTTCCACCGCGCGCTGGTTCTCTTCCGGGCGACAGTCCGAGGATGTCCTTGAACTGCTCGTACATCTGCCGTTCGAACAGGTCGGGCTTGGAGAGGTTGACGAAGGTATCCAGGAAACGAACGCCCTTCTCCGCGAACAGGTCGCCTTCCTTGGTGAACGCGGCCTTCACCGCTTCCGGCGTGGTCGGCCACGGTGGGGCAGGAACGGCTGGCCTGCACGTGGCAGCAGGTCGCTGGTCAGGCAATCGATCATCGGGAAGAAGATGATGTCGAGCGGCTTCTTGGCGTGCACCTTGTAAGAGCAGGTTGTGCACGTGCGGAATGCCCAGCTTGGAGGGGAAGCACGGGTCGATGGCGCCGCGCTTGGCGCCTTCCTTGTACAGCTCCTCGCTGGTGTAATCCGAGTAGACAGATGTTCTCCGCCTTGATGCCCAGCGACGCGAAGTAGCCCGTGAACACCGGCGTCTGCGAGTACATGTTCA
This sequence comes from Terriglobia bacterium, assembly GCA_963783505.1. Lineage (GTDB taxonomy): Bacteria > Acidobacteriota > Terriglobia > Bryobacterales > Bryobacteraceae > BOG-224. The sequence continues at coordinate 111,642 of CAWAOP010000017.1, forward strand.
GCACGCGCGGCATGCCGATGCGGAGCTCGGAGCGCTTCTTCATCAGCGCGGCGCGCTTCTTCTGCGCGGCCGTGATCTGGAACTTGGGCGGCGCGTCGGCCACCAGCGGCACGTCCGGCACGCGGAACACGGCCTTGGCGGCCATCTCGACGAAGTTCGGATTCTCCTTCTTGATCTTGTCCAGATTGCCCTTGATCTGCCGCATCTCGTCGATGTTCTCCACCGTGCCCTTTTCGCAGGTGGCGATGATCAGGCGCTGCGCGCCGGCTTCCAGCGGCACCTTGGTCTTCGACGGCGGCTTGTAATCGGGGTTCAGAACCGTTGGTCTTGACGTCGATGAACGTGCGCAGGCACTTGTTCTTGCAGAAGTAGCAGCGCGTGGCTTCGCTTGCGCGTGGTCTTGTACTGGATGTGCGAGCAGGCATCCAGGCCGATGAACGTGCTGCGCCGGCCGTTGTCCCACAGCCGGCCCGCTTCGAGCGCCGGCGCCGATGGCGCCGGCTTCGCCGCAGTGCTCGTGAACGATGACGTCGGCCTGAACGTCCTTGCCCTTGAAGCGCGACTCGATGAAATCCACCTGCGCCTTCACCGCGGCCAGGTTGTACTGCGTGCCGCCTTGCAGCAGGAAGCGCCGTGCCGATGGCGGAGAGGTTCGGAATCTGCGAAACGTACAGCCAGATGTTCTTCGGCAGCACGTTGCACAGGCCCGCCATGATCTCTTCCGGCTTCCATCCCTGGCGCTGGAAATCCACGATGTCGCTCTGCATGAACACCGCGCAGCCATAGCCGAACGAGGGGAATCCCTTGGCGCCGAACGCCGTATCGGCGTACTGCTCCACCGGCACGTTGAAGCCCTGCGCGGTGGATTGCAGGAAGTAGCCGTTGCCCGCCGAGCACTGCGTGTTGAGCTTGAAATCCTTCACGCGGCCGTTCTTCAGGATGATGATCTTGATGTCCTGGCCGCCCACGTCGCAGATCACGTCCACGTCGTCGTAGAAGTGCAGGCCGGCTTCGGTGTGCGCCACGGTCTCGACCAGCGCGGCGTCCGCGCCGATCACGTCCTTCAGAATGTCCTTGGCGTAACCGGTGGTGCCCACGCCCAGGATCTTCAGCTCCGCGCCCTGATCGCGGATCTGCGCGTCGAGCTTCTGCAGCACCTCGACCGTGTCTTCGATCGGGTTGCCTTTGGAAAGCTGGTAGGTCTTGGCCAGAATGCGGCGCTTGTGCTCCTTCGAGAGCAGCACGGCCTTGGTGGACGTGGAGCCGCCGTCGATGCCGACGAAGCCTTCCACCACTTCGCCCGGCTGGAACGTGGCCGGGGTGAATTTCTTGGTGCGGTACTTGGCCTTGAAGGCGGCCAGGTCGGCGTCGTCCTTGGCCAGACCGCCGGTCGCCGCCGCGCTTGGCTTTCTCTTCTTCGCGGCCCGATGGTGACGTACCACTCCAGCTTTTCGTAGCCCGGGTACTGGCCGACCGCGTCGTCTTCGGTCTTGCCGAACTCCACCGAGCCGATGGCGGCGAAATACTGCGCGTTATCGGGCGTCTGGATCAGGTCTTCGGGCGGCACGCCTTCGGGCAGCGGCGTGTTGCGCTCTTCCCAGATCTTGGGGATGTTGTGCTTCCAGCAATCGCGCATGCCCTTGATGTAGCAGTTGGGGCCGCCCAGCAGCAGCACCACCGGCTGCAGCGTATTGCCGCGCGTGAGCACCGAGAGGTTCTGCATGACGATGGCTTCGAACAGCGACGCCATCAGCTCGTCCGGCGGCACGCCCATCTTCTGCAGGCCGTTGATATCGGTCTCGGCGAACACGCCGCACTTGCCGGCCACCGGATGCAGCTTCATGCCCTTGTAGCCCATCTCGCAAAGCTGCTCGGAGGGGATGCGCAGCTTGGCGTTGATCTTGTCGATGACCGCGCCGGTGCCGCCGGCGCACTTGTCGTTCATCGACGGGATCTTCTTCTTGCGGCCGGTCTCGGGGTCCTTCTTGAAGATGATGATCTTGGCGTCCTGTCCGCCCAGCTCGATCACCGAGCCGCATTCGGGGTACAGCCTCTCCACGGCCAGCGAAACCGCGTTCACTTCCTGCACGAACTTGGCGCCGAGGAATTTGCGCGAGGCCCGTTGCCGCCCGAGCCGGTGATGAACATGCGCGAGCGTTCGGCGGCGTCGAAGCCCTCGATCTTCGGTCTCGAAGCGCTGGCAGAACTCGAGGACCTTCTCGGGCTGCTTGGTGTCGTGCCGCTGGTAATCGCGACCAGAGAATCTCGTCGGTCGCGGCGTCGATGACCACGGCTTTCACCGTGGTCGAGCCGACGTCCATTCCGATCAGGAAGTGTTTTTCCATTGAGGCTCCGGAGTGGGGCAGGCCTTCCGGCCTGCCGCCGGATTCATCGGGCGCGCGAGCCGCGGCAGCCCATAGGGCTGCCCACGCGCTCAGTTCACCTCTCCGCTTCATCCGCTCCGCGATGTGCATCACGAAATTCGCCGCCGAGCCCACTACGCCCTTGGTGTGCGGCACCTGGTACATGGGCCGCTTGGTTTCCGGATGCGCTTCCACCCAGGCGCGGCACTCGTCCAGCGTCAGGCCGGTCCGCTCCAGCGTCTCCGGCGAATTCCTTCTTGGCCTTGTTCTTGGCCTCGCCCAGCGCCATCTGCACGCGGCTGTGCGCGTTGATTTCGCCTTCGCCCGAGGTCTCGACCGGCAGGTAGATCATGTCCTTGAAGTTGGAAACCACGGCCGATTGCGCGCCATCCGATTGCGTGGATGGCATGCAGCCGAACGGCTTCAGCGACAGCACCATGTGCGCCAGATCTTTGTTCGAGTAGTAGATGTTCTTGGCGACTTCCAGGTGGCCTTCGCCGCCGCCCGCGCGCGAGTTGTAGAACGGATGGCCGAGGCGCTGCAACTCGTACTGATCGGCCAGGTGATGCGCGATGCCGCCCAGCGCGTCCACGATCTTGTGATACTCGTTCTTGAAGATGGCCTCGGCCAGCTTCAGCTTGGCCACCTTCTGGCGGAAGGTCCGATCTCGATCTTGGCGCGCGTACCCAGCTTCCACAGCGGCGGCAGCACCGCGCCTTCTTCCAGGCCCTTGAGGTCTTTGTACTTCTGCACCACCTGGTGGATCATGTACATGATCCAGGTGCCGATCGGCTCCACCAGCACCTGCGCGCCTTCGCGCTCGCAGGAAGTTGAACATGTTGAAGTTGCCGTCGCCCTCGGTGGTCTGCGCCCAGAACTCGCCGGTGATCTTGACGATCGGCTTCACGCGCAGGCGGTCGATCTCGATGTCGTTGAACCGGTCGCGGCAGTCGCTGCAGCGCCGGCATGTAGTCGTCGCCCTTGAGCTGCTTGCACGAACTTGCCGATGTACTCGGCGTTGTCGGAGAACCCGCCCAGATACTTCGGCCAGCCCGTCATCCAGCTTCCACGGCCGCTTCGTGCGGAAGACCTCGTGCATGTAGTCCATCGCCTCGTCGAGCACGCGGGTCGGTCTCGCCGGCGTTGACTTCGTAGGGACGGATGGCGTAGGCCACTTCGTTCATCACGTCGCCGCAGTTCAGCGCGTTGAGAATGCCGAGGAAGAAATCCAGGTTCATCTCCAGCCCGGCTTCGGCGTCGGACTGGTTCAATCCGCCGGACTGCTGGAACAGCAGCACGCGGAATCCGTCGAAGCCCGGAGTTGCGCAGCGCCAGGCGGTACTCGGCTTCGTACATGCCGAAGCGGCACGGCCCGCAGGCGCCGGCGGTGAAGAACACGTAGCGGTCGATGATCTCCTGCTTGCTCATGCCCTGCTCTTCCAGGCTCTGCAGATACTGCACCAGGTTGCCGACGGTGAAGTAGGTCGGATTGCACTGGCCGTTGTTGCCGTACTCCTTGCCGGTCTGGAACGCCTTCACGTTGGGCGTCGGCACGGGCTTCGGCGCGGTAGCCGAGGCCTTCCAGCGCGCCGTGCACCAGCTTTTCGTGCTTCCAGGTGAGGCCGCCGAACAGCAGCGTGGTGCGCGCGCGTTGATCTCTGGTGAACGGCGCCTCTTGCGGCCTTTTGAAATGATGCGGATCGTGACGATGCAGGCCCGCTTCGTTTTCGAGACGGGCGCGTTCTTCCGCCAACCGCCGTTGAATCGCCTCTTCCGCTCCGGCGCCAATCTGTACCAAATTGGTGGGCGCAGACAGTTCAGGCATGACAGTCTGAGTGCTCATTACGGCTATTCCCTCCGAGTGTTGAGGATAGTTTGACCCGTAACTTAATCAAAAGAAACCGACAGCCATTGAACGGCTTCGGGGAACCTGGAACGGAGGAATAGGCGGGGCGAGCGGATGGGCCATTCTGGATTGGCAACGCCCGTTTGGCGGCGCGAGGGCGACCGATTCGGCCTTCGTGCGCGACCTGAACTGTATTCGAACTTCAACCGGATTCGCGGCTTTCGTTGGGATATAATTGCCGGAAAGGGGAAGCTGTCCATGAAAATCGAAAGTTACGCACCAGGTTCATTTTGTTGGGCCGAGCTTGGCACAACGGACACAAGCGCGGCCAAGAAATTCTACGGCGAGATGTTCGGCTGGTCCGCGGCCGATCAGGCCATGCCGCAGGGCGTCTATACGCTCTTTCAGTCCGAGGGCAACGACGCAGGCGGCATGTTTCAGGCGCCTGCCGGCGTCCCCCCGCACTGGGAACCGCATTTCTCCGTAGCAAGCGCCGACGATTCGGCAGCCGCTGCCATCGCGCTAGGCGGTAAGGTCTTCGCGGGGCCGTTTGATGCGCACGAAGCGGGCCGCATGGCCGTGATCCAAGATCCGCAGGGCGCTGTGTTCTCGGTCTGGCAAGCCAAGCGAAACATCGGCGCAACTCATGGAGGACCTCTCGGGAACTTCTGTTGGCCCGAACTGCACACCACGAATGCCGCCGGCGCGGCCGCGTTCTACGGCGGCCTGCTCGGCTGGACGACGAAGCCCGCGAGCGGCCTCGACACTGCCGAGTACGCCGAGTGGTCGAATAACGGCCGCCCGTTCGGCGGCCTAATGGCGATGCGCGGCGACGAGTGGAAGGGCATTCCGCCGCACTGGATGCTTTACGTGAGCGTGGCCGATTGCGACGAGCGCGTTGCCAAGGCCAAGGAACTCGGCGGATCGGTCCGCGTTCCGCCCATGGACATCCCAAACGTCGGCCGCTTCGCAATTCTAGTGGACCCGCAAGGCGCCACTTTCGCGCTGATTCAGTTCAGGCACTGAGCGCGGCTGCGGGGCGGGCGCTTCAAGCTGGGTCCTCCCCCAGGATGCGCTTCACCGAGGCCAGTAATGGCGGGATATCCCGCTGCACGATGTCCACGAGAATCTCCGCGGCGACCCGGTCGTAAGCGTGGATCAGAATATTCCGTACGTCGATCATAGCCCGCCATGGGACCTCGGGGTAGGACGCGCAAAACGTCTCGTCGAATCGGTTAGCGGCCTCGCCGATGATTTCCAGGTTCCGGCAGACCGCGTCATTGACGACCGAGATGCTCGGCCACGTCGATTCGCTGCCGCGACTGTACTCCAGAATTCGCTCGCAGCACTCGCGAATGTGAATGAGATAGAGGCGCGGGTCCTTGATTGACATGCTCTCAGAGCCCGACCGCCTCGGCCATCACGCGGTCGCGGATGTACGGATGTACTGAACGGCTCTCGATCACATCGACCTCGGCGCCCAAAAGGTCCCTCATGTCGCCCAAGAATAAGGCCAGGTCGAAGATCGTGCGCCCGGAGTCCAGGTTGACCAGGAAGTCCACGTCGCTATCCGGCTTGTTCTCGCCTGTGGCCACCGAGCCGAAGACACGAATATTGCGGCAGCCGTGCACGCTCGCGATGCGGAGGATATCCGCCCGTTTGTCGCGCCGGAGTGTCTCCATTGTCACCATGGCTAACCACTTAATTACAGCACTTCCTCCGACCACCCCTCCAGCGCCTGCTTTAGCTTCGTCATGAACCGATCGGCCAGAGCGCCGTCGATCAGGCGATGGTCAAAGCTCAGCGACAGATAGCATACGGAGCGAATCGCGATGGCGTCGTCAATCACCACCGGGGCCTTTTCCACCGTACCGACGCCTAGGATCGCCACCTGCGGCTGATTGATGATCGGCGTTCCGATCAGGCTGCCGAAGCCGCCGAAATTGGTGATCGAGAACGTTCCGCCCTGCACCTCGTCCGGCTTGAGTTGCCGCGAACGCGCGCGCGTGGCCAGATCGACGATGGAGCGCTGCAAGCCGATCACGTTCTTCTCGTCCGCCGCCCGAATCACCGGGACAATCAGCCCGTTCTCAAGCGAGACCGCGATGCCGATGTTGATTTCGTTGTGGTAGATAACGTTGTTTCCGTCAAGCGACGCGTTGAGAAGCGGGAACTCGCGCAACGCGGCAACCGACGCGCGGACAATAAACGGCAAGTAGGTGAGCGAGAACCCGTTGCGCGCCTGGAATTCGGCCTTGTGCCGCTCGCGCATCTTCGCCACGCGAGTCATGTCCACGCGATGCACGGTCGTCACGTGCGCCGACGTGCGCTTCGACAGCCACCATGTGCTCGGCGATCTTCGAGCGCATCATGCTTAAGGGCTCGATGCGCATCCGCGGGGCTCCGGCCGAGGGGCGGTGGGGCGGGCGGCGCTTCCGCCAGCCTTCCCGGCGCAGCCTGCCGGAACAGCCGACGGCCCACTTTGTCCCAGGTACGCCTCCACATCCTGCTTGGTGATGCGTCCGCCTGCGCCCGTGCCCGCAACGCGGCTCAAATCCAGATTGTGCTCGCGCGCCATCTTGCGAACCAGCGGCGAAAGCGGCCCAGCGGGTTCCGCTGGAGCGATAGGAGGTGGGGCAGGCGTGCCCAGAGGGCCCCCGTCCTGCCTAGGCGCCGCAGGCGATGAAACCGCAGACTGTGGGACCTGAGGCGCTGGCTCCGCTCCCTCACGGTCGCGGCTCGGAACGGGAGCAACCGCAACAGCCCCGCCGCCCTCGTCGATCCGCGCCACGACCGTCTTGATGGCTACCGTCTTGCCTTCCTCCACGAGCGCTTCGGCCAGCGTCCCGGCCACGGGCGAAGGAACCTCCGTGTCCACCTTGTCCGTGGATATCTCGAACAGCGGCTCGTCGCGCTCCACTCGGTCGCCGGGCTTCTTGAGCCACTTCGTCAACGTACCTTCGACAATGCTTTCGCCCATCTGGGGCATCACGACGTCGGTCATTTCAGTTCTCGCTTTCCACGGCCGCGAGGGCTGTAGCCTCGCGTTCAATCTCGCATTCAAGAATCCGGCCGAAATGCCCGGCCAGTCTGCCCGCCACTTCCTCCACGCCGGCGTGCACGCCCAGGCGCTCGAGCGAAGTCACGGGCTTGGTAAGCCCGCAAGGAACAATGTACTGGAAATAGCTGAGGTCGGTCGAGACGTTCAGCGCAAATCCGTGCGAAGTCACCCATCGGCTGATGATGCACGCCGATGGCGGCGATCTTCCGTCCGTCTACCCACACACCCGTCAGCTTGGGAACGCGTTCGGCGGAGACGCCGTAATCCGCCAGCGTGTCGATGATTGTCTGCTCGATGGCCCGCACGTACGCGCCCACGTCGCGCTTCCATTCGCGCAGATCCAGAATCGGATAACCCACCAGTTGGCCCGGCCCGTGGTAGGTCACATCGCCGCCGCGGTCGATGGGATGAAACGCTATTCCCGCCCGCGCCATCACTTCGCCGCTCGCGAGCAGGTTCTCCATCTTCCCGTTGCGGCCCATCGTGATGACGTGCGGATGTTCGAGCAGCAGAAGCTGATCCGGAATGGTCCCCGCTTTCCGCGCCTCCACCAGCTCGCGCTGCATCCGAAGCGCTTCGGCGTAATTCACCCGGCCGAGTTCGCGCACCTGGCACTTACGCATTGATGGCCAAACCGTACACCGCGTTGAACGCCTCTCCTACCGCCTCGTATAGCGTCGGGTGCGCATGGATTGCCTGCATCATCACGTCCACGGTGGCCTCGGCCTCCATGGCCGCCACCGCTTCGCCAATCAACTCGTACGCCTCCGGACCGATGATGTGCACGCCCAGAATCTCGCCGAATTTTTCGTCCGCGACAACCTTGACGAAACCTTCGTGGTGGCCCAGAATCGTGGCCCGGCTGTTGCCGGCGAACGGGAATCGGCCCACGCGCACCCGATATCCCTGCGCTCGCGCCTGCGCCTCCGAAAGCCCCACGCTTGCGATCCCCGGCTCCGTATACGTGCAGCCGGGAATGCGGTTCCGGTCGATCGGGACCGCCGGCTTCCCCGCCATGTGCGCCGCCGCGATCATGCCTTCGCGCGTGGCCACGTGCGCGAGCTGCGGCGTGCCCTCCACCACATCTCCGATCGCGTAGAGCCCAGGCTCCGCCGTCCGCTGCCGCTCGTCCACTTTGATGAAGCCTCGATCCAACTCGGCCCGCGTGTTCTCCAGGCCGACGTTCTCCGTATTCGGCTTGCGCCCGACGGCCACCAACAGTTTCTCGGTTTCGAGCGTCTCCTCTTTGCCGTCCTTCGTTGACCAGCGTGAGCCTTACGCCCGCTTCCGTGCGCTGGATTTCCCGAGCCTTCGCGCCCGTCTCCACTCGAATCTTCTGTTTCTTGAACACGCGTTCGAGTTCCTTGGAGACGTCCTCGTCCTCCACCGGAACCGCGCGCGGCAACATTTCGATCACGGTCACTTCCGACCCGAAGCGCCGGAACATGGAAGCGAATTCCACTCCCACGGCCCCCGCGCCGATAATCGCCAGGCTCTTCGGAATCGATGTGAGATTCAGAATCTCGATGTTCGTCAGAATGCGGTCCGCGTCCGGCTGGAGACCCGGCAGCATCCGCGCTTCCGAGCCCGTAGCCACGATGATGTTCTTCGCTTCCAGCCTTCGCGCGCCGCTATCGGTGAGAACATCGACGAACCCGCCGCCCTTCAGCGTGGCGTAACCCGCGATCTGCTCCACCTTGGCTCGCTTGAGCAGCATCGCCACGCCTTTGGAATGCTTGCTGACAATGCCGTCCTTGCGCTCCTTCGCCTTCGCGTAATCCAGCCGCGCGTTCTCGCAGTGAATGCCCTCTTCTTCGCAATGCACGAACCGCTGCCACACTTCCGCGGTTTGAAGCAGGGCCTTGGTGGGGACGCAGCCCACCAGCAGACACGTTCCGCCGAGCCTGGGCTGCTTCTCGATGAGCGCCGTCTTCAATCCGTACTGGCCGGCGCGAATGGCGGCCGAGTATCCCCCCGGGCCGCTTCCGATGACAATGAGATCGTAAGGCACTTTAATTATTCTACCCGTGTCACCGGCGGGAGCGCCGGTGCGTCTACTATCGAAGAGATGCGTTGGCTGCTGCTCTTACTGATGATCGCGGTTGCGCCTGGGTTCGGCCAGACCCAGACGCCGCCCACGCCGAAAAAAGCGCCGGCTAAAACGACCCCAGCGAAGAAGGCGCCTGCCAAGGCTGCTTCGCCGGCCCCGCCGCCTACTTCCTGGCCGATCCGAAGCTTCGCGGTGGAAGGCGCTCCGGATTACACGCGCGACCAAGTCCTCGCCGCTTCCGGTCTCGCCCTTGGTCAGGTGGCCGGCACGGTGGAATTCGACGCCGCCTACGACCGCCTTCTCGCCACCGGCGCTTTCGAAACCGTCTCCTACCGTTTCGACCCGGGTTCCGACGGCAACATCGCCGCCGTATTCGAGCTCACGGAAACCGGCCCCATTCTCCCGATGCAATTCCTCGACCTGAGCGTGCCGGACGCCGACCTTATGAACGTCTTCAAATCCAACGATCCGCTCTTCCTTCCTTCGAAGCTGCCCGCAAACGCGAAGGTGATCGACCGCTATATCCAGTGGACGCAGGAATACCTGGCATCCAAAGGCGTCCCGCAGAAGGTAGCAGCCGACGTTACGCCCTGGCCGGACGAATTGACGATTCTGTTCCGCCCGGCGAAGAGCTTCCCTGTGGTGGCGGAGGTGACGTTTGAAGGGAATCGGCTGGTTCCACAGAGCGCGTTGCGCGAGGCCGTCGCGGGAGCCGCCGTCGGCGCCGCTTACACCGAGGTGGGCTTTCGGCAGATCCTGGACTCTTCTGTCAGGCCCGTCTACGAAGCTAGAGGCCGCGTGCGCGTGGCGTTCACCAGCCTTCGCACGGAGCCCGCCACTGACGTGATCGGCGTGCGCGTATTCGTCACCGTGGATGAAGGCGAAAGCTACAAGCTCGCACAAGTTGACGTGACCGGAGTTCCTCCGACTTTCGCGGCCGCCGAACTGCTCAAGATCGGCGAGTTCCAGACTGGCGACGTCGCCAATTTCGACCGCATCAACCAAGGCCTCGCGAGTATCGGCAAGGAACTCCGCCTCGCGGGCTACCTCGACAACCGGGTCAGCGCCGATCGCGACATCCGCGATGCGGAAAAGGTGGTCGGCCTCGTCGTTCGCGTCGAATCGGGCGTCCGCTATCTGATGGGCAAGCTGAACATCACGGGGCTCGACCTCACCGCCGAAGCCGAGATCCGGCGTATCTGGAGCCTGAAAGAAGGCCAGCCCTTCAATCCCGACTACCCCGAATCGTTCCTCTCCGGCGTGCGAACCGAGGGCCTCTTCGATAATCTCGGCGCGACCGAAGCCACAACGAAAAAGAACGAGGCCAAGGCCACAGTCGACGTCACGCTGACGTTCGCGGGAGCCGCGCCGGATAAAACCAAGCCAGCCTTCCGCGGCCGCGGCGGCAGGTAAGGTGGGGCAGGCCTCCCGGCCTGCCAAAGGCGGCGCAGCCGCCTCCACGTCTAATTTCTCTCGATCATCTTCCACAGCATCTGCCGCAGCATCCCCATCATTGTCGGAGCGTCCTTCGCCGTGACGTTCAGCCGGCGAACCATCCTCCGCGTCTTCTCGCGCGTCGATGCGGCGGTCACCGGATTCACGTACCCGCTCCGCTCCAGCGCCTCCATCAGCAGCGATGTAATCTGTTCCCGCTCCTCGGCCGCCGCCGCCTTCAGCTTCACTGGCCGCACCCGCGCCGCCCGCGGATCGCGCGCCAACTCGTACAGGCACAGCGCCGCCGCCTGGCCCAGATTCATGGAAGGCACCGGATCGGCCGTCGGGATACGCATCAGCCAGTGGCAATGGCTCAGGTCGTCATTCGAGAGCCCGAACTTCTCCGACCCGAACAGCAGCGCAACCGGCGCCTGTTCCAGCGCCCGCCGGACCAGCCGCGCCCCGTACTCCAGCCGCCGTAACGGATGGTGCAGTTCGCGATGGCCCACCGATGTGGTGCCCACCACCAGCCGGCAATCCGCCACGGCATCTCCCACGCCGGGAAATTCCTCCGCCTCCGCGCAGCAGCGCCGCCGCTCCCACCGCCGACCGCGCTTCGCGAAACGCCACGTCGTACGGCGCCACCACGCGCAGCCGCGCGAACCCGAAGTTCGCCATGGCCCGCGCCGCCGCGCCGATATTCAGCGGATTCCGCGTGGAAACCAGCACCACGCGCAGATTGTCTTTCCAGTCCCGTTCGATGATTCGATAGTAGCGCGAGGCCAATGTAGAGGAGCCCGCAGGAGCCTCTTCGCGCCGCGAAATCAACGATACAGTCGCTGGAGCAGCGGAGGGAACTAAAGGACAAGGCAAAAATGGTTACCGGTTTGGGTTGGTTTGGGGGCAACTTCTGCCATGCTTCATTGGTTCCCTGCGGGTTACCCCGACGAATGGAAGCAGGGCATCACGGATCGCGTTTGGGCTATGGATGAGCTTCTGGCTAATCCCGATTCGGTCAGTCTTTCGGTCGCGGCCTAACAGGTTTACCTGCGCCGGCGTTCGCAGTATCGGCAATGAGGCTTCTTGGGGGGCAATTCGCCGATTGCGATGTGTTCAAGTGTGACGGTCTCCGACCTGACGGGGTGGTGGGAGAATGTAGTGGGAATGCCAGGGTGCGCTTCGGTTGTCCCAGGTTTGAGAACACAAGGACAAATGGCACGCGTACCTCTACGTCAGTGGCGTACTCATCCAGGATGCCGCGCAAATCGTTCTTGCGAAGCGAGCCGGAGTTCACAATTTCGTGGTTCAGCGTCTCCAGGTTCCCTAGTTGCCCCGATAGACGATCTACAGCTCTGAACTGTACTATCCAGCGATTCTCCGGGGGGAGGGCGGTCGTAATCTTGAAAGCGTTCTTCAAGGCCTCGCCCTCGGCTATTATCCGCTGTGGAAATGGGAGATCGATATCGAGAGCGCTAATATTGACTGCGACATGGCTGCTTGAGTTTTCAAGAACGAAGAGGAAGCTACCGCCGATACCCGTCCAGTTCGCCGTCACGGTTACGTCTGGGCGACCTGAGACTTCTCGGACTAATCTGTGCTGCTCGACCCAAGCCATAATCTGGGTCAGCGCAAAGCAGACCATGACGGAAATAACCCATAGCCACCAAGGAACCTGCCAAACTGCGCTGAATAGGCGTTCCGCCGCCCATTTAGCGCCCCCGATCAGGAGTACAGGAGCGGTTAGCACGGCCCACCTGTGATTTCGAGGACGTTAGGCCGCCAATCAGTTGACCAGGCCGGGAACATCTCCTTCTGGGACGCTCTGATCGTTCGCAGCGCCCAACGAGAACGCGGCTGCGGCGATTCTCTTGGTCGGAGGATCTTGCCGACGCTCAGCGCTGGGAGGCTCTTACGGTCAGGAACCCGTTCAGGCAGTAGCGCCCGTTATCCGCAACAAGGCGTCGATTGGATCCCCAAAACTTGACCGGAAACCCCAAATGTGTAAAAATTCATTATAGTGAATAAAAATTCAGGAGGCTGCTCACCTTGTCGGCTGTGTGCGAACCACTGATCATGAAAGCCGCCTCGCCCGATCTACTGCGGGATCTCGACCTCACCGACGCCGAGGTTCTCCACCTTCTCGACTTGGCGGACACCGTGAAGCGCTCGCCGCGAGACTATGCACAGGCGCTGGCCGGCAAATCGCTCGCGCTGCTCTTCGAGAAGCCGTCCCTCCGCACCCGCATGACGTTCGACCTGGCCATCCATCAGTTGGGCGGCTCCTCGCTGTTCACCGAAGCGCCCATCGGCGTCCGCGAGCCGCTCAAGGACGTAGCCCGCAACCTGGATCGCTGGTTCAACGGCATCGTAGCTCGCGTGTTCCTGCAGACCACTTTGGAGGGCCTGGCGCAATGGTCTTCCGTGCCGGTCATCAACGCCCTGAGCGACCTGTTCCATCCCTGCCAGGCGCTCGCCGACATTCAGACCATTCGCGAACGCTTCGGCAAGCTCCGCGGCCTCAAGCTGACCTTCGTCGGCGATGGCAACAACGTCGCCCATTCGCTCATGATCAGCTCGCTGCGTCTGGGCATGGATTTTGCGCTGGCCTGCCCCGAGGGGTATTCGCCGAATCCGGACATTGTCACCCAGGCCGAATCGCTCGCCGCCGCCACGGGCGCCAAACTGACCATCACCAACCGCACGGCCGAAGCGCTCGCCGGAGCGCACGCGGTGTACACCGACGTCTGGGCGAGCATGGGCCAGGAACAGGAAGGCGCCATCCGCCGCAGAGATTTCCGCGCCTATCAGGTAAATGACGCTCTGTTCGCCATGGCCCGGCCCGACGCGATTTTCATGCATTGCCTCCCCGCCAAACGAGGAGAGGAAGTGACCGACTCGGTCATCGAGTCCAATCGATCCGTGGTTTTCGACCAGGCCGAAAACCGCCTGCACGCGCAAAAAGCGCTGCTCTTGATGATGTTGTGAAAGACGACTCTATCCGCCGTCCGCTGTCCGCCGCTCGTTCCGAGCGGATAGCGGTGAGCGGACAGCGAACAAACGATAGCTGATAGCTTAAGATTTATGACCTCACCCAAAAAAGTCGCCCTCGCCTATTCCGGGGGCCTCGATACTTCCGTCATCATTCCGTGGCTGAAAGAGAACTACGGCTGCGAAGTCGTGGCCGTCTGCGGCGATATCGGCCAAGGCTCCGGCGAATTGAAAGGCCTCGAAAAGAAGGCGCTCAAGACAGGCGCTTCCGAAGTCTACGTCGAGGACATGCGCGAAGAGTTCGTCTCTCAGTACCTCTGGAAGCTGGTGCGCTCCGGCGGCGTTTACGAGCACAAGTACCTGCTCGGCACGTCCATCGCGCGGCCCTTGCTGGCCAAGAAGCAGGTTGAGGTAGCCATGGCCACCGGTTGCGACGCGCTGGCCCACGGCTGCACCGGCAAAGGCAACGACCAGGTGCGCTTCGAACTGACTTACAAGGCTCTCGCCCCGCACCTCCCCGTGATCGCTCCCTGGCGCGAATGGAGCATCGTCTCGCGAGAAGACGCCATCGAATACGCCCGCGCCCACAACGTACCCATCTCGGCCACCACCACCAAGATCTACAGCCGCGACCGCAACATCTGGCACATTTCCCACGAAGGCGGCGCGCTCGAAGATCCGGCCAACGCCGCTCCCGACGAAATCTGGATGCTCACCAAGAGCCCCGCCGAAGCGCCCGATAAGCCCGGCCAGGTCACCATCGGCTTCGAAAAAGGCGTGCCCGTTTCGGTGAATGGCAAGACGATGAAAGCGTTCGAGCTGCTCGAAACGCTCAACCAGATCGGCGCGAAGCACGGCGTCGGTCGAATTGACCTGGTGGAGAACCGCTTCGTCGGCATGAAGTCCCGCGGCTGTTACGAGACTCCCGGCGGAACGCTCGTCATGTTCGCCATCCGCGAACTGGAAGCCCTCACGCTCGACAGGAACACCCTGCACTACAAGCAGAAGCTCGCGCTCGATTACGCCGAGATGGTTTACAACGGCCTGTGGTTCACGCCGCTTCGCGAAGCTCTCGACGCGTTCTTCGAGAAGATCGGCGAAACCACCACCGGCGAAGTGAAGCTGCAACTTTACAAAGGCAACGTTCAGCCGCTCAGCCGCAATTCGCCGCATTCGCTGTATTCGCTCGATATCGCCAGCTTCACCATGGGCGCGAGTTACGACCAGAAGGACGCGCTCGGATTCATCAATCTGATTGGCCTGCCCATAAAAGTGCGGGCCTCCAAGGCGCAAGGAAAGTGAAACTCAGTGGGGCCGGTCTCCAGACCGGCCCAGCCAAAATGAAACTCGTGGGCGGCAAAATGGGGCAGGTCTCCAGACCGGCCCGGTGCATATGAAACTCTGGGGCGGCCGTTTCGAGTCCGGGCCCTCGGCGGTCTTCGAGCGCTTTTCCGGCTCGCTCGATTTCGATCGCCGCCTCATTTCCGCCGATATCCGCGGCTCCCAGGCCTTTGCTCGCGCGCTGGAACGGGTGGGCATTCTCACCGCCGGGGAGCGCGAACGCATCGTCGCCGCTTTCGACCGGATTCTGGCCGAATCCGCCACTCCGGCGTTTTACAAAGGGGCGGCCGACGAAGACATCCACACGCTGGTCATCCGCAAGCTGAAAGAAACCGCGGGCGATGTGGCCGACAAAATCCACACCGGCCGCAGCCGGAACGAACAGGTGTCGCTCGATGTGCGCCTCTGGCTGCGCGAGGAATGCGGCCGCGCGCGCGTCGCTGATCGCCGCGTTAATGGAGGCTCTGCTCGAGCTTGGCGGCGCATTACCCGGACGCCGTGATCCCCGGCTACACGCATATGCGGCGCGCGCAGGCCGTGCTCTGGCCGCATTATTTGCTGGCGTATTTCGAAATGTTCGCCAGGGATTGGGAACGGTTCGGCGAAGCCCGCCGACGCGCCAACGTTCTGCCGCTCGGCTCGGGCGCGCTCGCCGGCAGCGGCTTCCCGTTCGATCGCGAAGCCATCGCGCGCGATCTCGGGTTCGACTCCATTAGCGGCAACAGCATGGACGTTTCCGGCGACCGCGATTTCGTGCTCGATTTCCTCTACGCGGCAAGCGCGTCGATGATCCATCTGAGCCGTCTGGCCGAGGATTGGATTCTCTATTCGAGCGAGGAATTCGGCTGGCTCGATTTATCCGACCAGGTGACCAGCGGATCGAGCCTCATGCCGCAAAAGAAGAATCCCGATTCCCTGGAATTGATTCGCGGCAAGTGCGGCCGGGTAATCGGCGGCCTTACCTCGTTGATGGTTACGATGAAGGGTCTGCCGATGACCTACAACCGGGACATGCAGGAAGACAAAGTCCCACTTTTCGAGGCGGCCGATCAGTTGGCCGGCTCGCTCGAAATGGCTCGCGAAGTAATTTCATCGACGAAGCTCCACGAGGCCGTGCCCTCCTCCGCCGCCGAAACGAGCTGGCTCGTTGCTACCGATATCGCCGAAGCTCTGGCCCGCGCCGGCACGCCGTTCCATCAGGCCCATCGCCTCGCTGGACGCTTTGTGCTCGAAAGCGTTCGCGCCGGGCGCAAGCCATCGGATTGGACGCCGGATGAAATGGCGCGCTTCGCACCGGAATTCACTCCCGGCATCGCAGCCTGCCTGCATCCGAAAAAAGGAATGGAATCGCGCGAAATTCCCGGCGGCACAGGGCCGGCCGCAGTAGCCAAAGCGCTCGGCGACGCGCGCATCCGTCTATCTCAGATGAACGCGCCACCGGAGCCGCGCTCGGAGGGCGACCCGCTAGGAGCATGTTGAAAAATGCGAAAAATGCACTTTGCCGCAGATGAACGCAGATTCAAGCCGAATGAAAACAAATGCATTATCTGCGTTCATCGGCGTTCATCTGCGGCCCAGAGTCGTTTTTCAACAAGCCCCCTAGTGAGCATTTATAGAGCCGACTTATATGACTAAGACTTACCGCCAAGGCCAAATCCTCAAACTCATCCGCGCCAAGCGCATCGCCACTCAGGACGAACTCGCACAGGAACTCGCCAAGCAGGGCATCGCGGCCACTCAGGTGACTCTCTCCCGAGATATACGCGACCTCCGTCTGGTAAAAACGCGGGAGGGTTATAAGGAGCTTGAGCCCGAAGAAGCCGGCCCCGCCTTCAACCTCCTGGCCGGAGAGTTCCTTCACGATGTCCTGCTCGCGCAGAATCTCGTGGTGCTGAAGACGTCTCCAGGCCATGCCAACTCGGTAGCCGTCGCGTTGGACGCCGAGAATTGGCCCGAAGTGGTCGGCACCATCGCGGGTGACGACACCATTCTCCTCGTCGCCCCCGATAATCCCACCGCGGAAGCCGTGCAGGAAAAGCTACTGGCTTTGCTGGAGAAGTCGTAAGCAGGAAGGCGGAAGGTTGAATACTGAAGGCTGATTGCTGAAGGCTGAAGGCGGAAGATGGAAGCCCAGGACGGGGAGGCAAGGGACCAAGGGCCGGGAGTTTGACCGATTCAGCCTTCTGCCTATGGCCTTCCTCCATCCGCCTTCTGCATTCAGTATCTCTGCCTTCCGCCTTCTGCCTCGGGTAGAATGTGGTGAACTATGTTCTTGTCCCTCCGAAAGCCCCTGTGGTTCGTTTTACCCCTCTGTCTCGTCCTGATTGCGTGCCATAAGGAGCCCCCTAAACCGCGGATAGCCGTGGTTCCGGTGGGGCAAGCGCCCATCTTCTGGCAAACGGTTCACGCGGGGGCCGTTGCGGCCGGCCAAGACCTGGGAGCCGAAATCCTGTGGAGCGGCCCGGAAATGGAAGGCGATTCCAACCGCCAGATCGCCATCGTTAACGATTATGTCAAGCAAGGCGTCAAGGGCATCGCGCTCGCGCCCGCCGACCCCCAAGCGCTCGTCCCCGCGGTGGAAGCTGTGGCGAAGCTAAACATTCCCATGGTGATCGTCGATTCCGGAGTCCGCACGGAGAAGTACCTGACGTTCGTCTCGACGGACAACTATCATGGAGGCGCGGCCGCGGCCAACCGGTTCGGCGACCAACTGCCGTTCGGAGCGTCGGTCGCCATCGTCGGCGGCGATCCCGGAAGCGCCGCTACAACGGAGCGCGAGAGCGGGCTCCGCGAGAAGCTAGCCAAGACGTACCCAGGCATCAAGGTCGTCGATTTTCAATACGGCATGGGGAACGACGAGAAAAGCGCGGCGGTCGCGGAAAACATCTTTAAGACGAACCCCGGCGTGAGTGGCTTGTTTTGCAGCACGGTGTCCGCTTCGCTCGGCGCTGTCAAGGCCGCCAAGGCGAGGGGCGAGGCGGGAAAGGTCAAGATCGTCGGATTTGACGTTTCGCCCGCTCTAGTGGACGAGTTGAAAGCGGGCAACATCGACATGCTCATCGCTCGAAACCCGTTTCGCATCGGCTACATCGCAGTCTGGACGCTCCTGGGTCATATGAAGGGACACGACCCGGAGCGCCGGGTTGAACACGCAGGCCGAGCCCATCACCGCCGCGAGGCTGAACGAACCGTCCATCCAGGATCTCCTGAATCCGCCTCTCGACAAATACCTGAAGAAGCCGGCCGCCACACAGCAGGCCCATTAGCGGCCCGCACTCGACCGGCCCCACGCGAGCGGCCGACGGCCTTGACAGCCGCTTTATCGGTTTGAGTCCGCAATTGCAGAAATCGACATAGGTAGGCTGTCGCCAGCTTTCCCTGTCACACCACCGTACGTACGGGTCCGTATACGGCGGTTCGGCGGGTTGAGCTATCGGCCGCCAGTCAATCTCGGAATCCCGAGCGAGTCGAAGTACGCATTGGGCAGCGCGAAATGAAGCCCGGGCGAGTCCGCCAGCCTCCACGGACCATGGGCGCTCCCCGCTGTTTGGGCGGCGAGATCTTTGCCCACACCCCGTTTCCGCAGTTCGGCGAACCGCACCGTGCCCCGCTTCCACTGCTTCCAGATCGCAGACCGAAGCCTGCGCCGGAACCACTTCTCAAGATTTTCCAACACCGAGGGCGTTTGGCATCTCCCGAAATAGCCGATCCAGCCCCGAAGGTACCGGGCCAGTTCCTCAGCCATCCTCTCGATGCTCACGCCTCGCGTCCGGCTCGTCAGCTCCCGGACCTTCGCTTTGAACCGGAGTACCGCTTTGGGCGCGATCCGCCGTTTGGGTTCCCGATTCGCCGTGAAACTGAAGCCCAGAAACTTTCGCTCCCATGGCCGTGCCACCGCACTCTTCTGCTGGTTCACCTTAAGCTTGAGCTTCGTCGTGATGAATCGCGTGATGCTCGCCATCACTCGCTCCCCTGCCCGCCGGCTGCGAACGTAAATGTTGCTATCGTCCGCGTACCGCGCGAACCGGAGGCCTCTCCGCTCCAACTCCCGGTCGAACTCGTCGAGCACGATATTACTGAGCAAGGGCGACAACGGTCCGCCTTGCGGCGTCCCCTCATCCACCGGACTCACCAACCCGCTTTCCATAACCCCAGCCGTGAGGAACGCCCGGATCAACTTCAGCATTCGCTTGTCGCTGATCCGCTCGGCGATCCTGGCCATCAGTTTGTCATGCGAAACCCGATCGAAGAATTTCTCCAAGTCGAGATCTACGCACCAGCGATATCCCGCGGCTATATACTGCTGTGCCGCATTTACCGCCTGATGTGCCGACCGCCCAGGGCGAAACCCGTAGCTGTGGTTGGAAAATGTCCGGTCCCACCTGCCTTGCAGAACCTGCATCACCGCTTGCTGGATGAATCGATCCAGCACCGTGGGGATGCCAAGCTTTCGCATCCCTCCGTCCGGCTTCGGGATCTCCACCCGCTTCACCGGTTGCGGCGCATATGTCCCGCTCAACAACTGTTCCCGGATTGCTGGCCAGCGCTGTTTCAGGCATCCCGGAAGCTCGTGGACTGTCATACCGTCCACGCCGGGACTCCCTTTGTTGGCCTTGACTCGTGCCAATGCCTGCTTGCAGTTTTCCCGCTCGCAGACTTCTTCCATCAACTGTTCGCCAATGGCCGGGCTTTCCGCCCTGCGCTTCACCGCAAGCGATTCGGTCCCTTCCTGGGCAGCCTTTAGGGCTTCACCCGTATCCTCTGCCAGGAAGGCCAGCACCATCTGGTTATTCTGCCGCTTGTCACCCACGAGTCGCGCCGCTTACTCGCCGCCCCCATCAACCCCTTGCGGGGACCGTTTGGGCCTTCATCCGTTGCCGGACTACTACGCCCGCTGCTGACTTCTGCCGCCCGGTCAGGATGGATCGCTCCACCCTCAGTCCCGATTCCGGGACCAGCAGCAGATCTCCCGAGGTAAGCTCAACCGCCTTCCGCACGCAACCGCCGGATTTACAACCAGTGCCTTTGATGGATATGGGCTTCGCTGTCATTAGCCAGTTCGCCCGGCACCGTATGCCTCAGATCCGGTTCTTGTACATCGGCTCGTACGTTTGCTCCACGCTTCCTTTAGACCCCGCCTCGCGGCGACGCCCTTGCGCTTCGCTACTACTTCACCTCCATCAGGTTGTAGAGGGGACTTTCACCCCAGAGCTGTCAAACATGCTCGGCATACTAAGAAAAGCGGGCCACCCCTAAGGATGGCCCGCCTCACCTCGCTCTTTCGCGGCTTACTGCGCCCGCATCCAGATGTCTTCGAGAACCGTAACTGTACTGGTCAGCGTCTGGCTGCCGACGGTCAACTTAACCACGTACGAACCCGGGTCAATCAGCGTTCCACCGCCGCCGAATCCGCCGCCTCGTCCACCACCGCCGCCACCCGCTCCGGCAGCTCCGGCAGCCCCGCCGGCCGCGGCAGCCTCAGCCCCTGGAGCCGCCGCGCCGCCTGCCTGCGCTCCGGCTCCGCCGCGGCCGCCTGCCGCAGTTCCCGCAGCTACTTCGGCGGGCGCGCCTGCCTGAGCGGCGCCGGCAGCTCCGGCCCCAGCCGCTGCTGCGCCGCCCCCGGCAGCCGCGGCTCCGCCGCCGAAACCACCACCGCCGCCTCCGCCGCCACCACCGCCTCCGCCGCGGCCACTGGCGACGAAGGGCACTCGGGTCTGTCCGCCGCCTCCACGCCCGCCGCGGCCTCCGCCGCCACCGCCACCGCCTGCCGCTGCCTCGGCGCCCGGCGCCGCTTCAGCGCCCGCTGCACCGCCGCCACGTCCGGCGCGTCCGCCCGCCGCCGTAGCTCCCGCGGGAGCCGGCCCCCGCATGCTCCATTGCGTGCGGTTCATGCCGGCCTTCAGATCGACGTCGATCGTACTCACCACCTGGTTGTTCTGAAGG
Organism: Terriglobia bacterium; assembly: GCA_963783505.1. Classification (GTDB taxonomy): domain Bacteria; phylum Acidobacteriota; class Terriglobia; order Bryobacterales; family Bryobacteraceae; genus BOG-224. Next base: position 132,668 of record CAWAOP010000017.1, read on the forward strand.
AACTCCACCTTCCCTGCCCCGGCATCGGCTTTGGCCCAGATGGTGATCGCCGTCCCGCCCTGCGGGTTGGTCCCTTTGAACTGCCGGTTCGTCGCGTTCCGCTGAGCCGTTGGGTCGTTCTTCCATTGCACCGCCGGGCGCGGATTGAACAGAGTCAGATCCTTGTTGACGGTTTTCTTGATCTGTTCGAGCGGAGTAATATCGTCCGCGATCCAAATCGAACGGCCGTGCGTGGCCACGATCAGGTCCCGCTCGCGCGGGTGAATGAGGATATCGTCCACGCGCACGCTGGGCAACCCGGTCATGAACTTTTTCCACTCGTGACCGCCATCCAGGGTTACGTACAATCCGAACTCCGTGCCGACGAACAGCAGGTCCGGGTTATCGTAGTCCTCGCGAAGAGCGTTGATATTCCCCTTCGCCGGCAGGTTTCCAGCGACGCTCACCCACGTCTTCCCGTAATTGCTGGTCTTGAACAGATACGGTTTCCAATCGTCGCTGCGGTGATTGTCGATGGCCACGTACGCCGTCGCCGGATCGAAATGCGAAGGCTCGATGCGCGCGATGTGCGTATATCCCTTCGGCGCTCCGGCGATGTTGCCTACGACGTTGACGAAGGTCTCGCCTCCGTCCTGGCTGAGTTGCAGATTGCCGTCTTCGGTGCCCACCCAGATCACGCCTGGACGCGAAGGCGATTCGCGCACCTGCGTACACAGAGAGCTGGCCGAGTAACCGTCGTGCTTCTCCGCCATGGGCTTGTCGCCGGGCGTCGCCATAATGGACATTTCCGGAGCCCAGCGGTTGACGTTCTTGGTCAGATCCGTCGGATTCATCCACCACGTATCGCCGCGGTTCGTGGATTTGAAAAAATACTGCGCCGCCATGTAGACGGTATTGGGGTCGTGCGGCGAGATTTCAAACGGCGCGTTCCAATAGAAACGCAGCGTCTCCGGCGGAGGAGCCGGCAAATTGTAAATGTTCGGACCGCCTCCGCGTCCGCCGAAGCCTGCCGCGCCGGCGGTAGCCGCCGCAGCCGTGGCGCCGCCGGTTGGAGAGGGCGCGCCAGCCGCTTGAGCGCCCGCTGGAGCCGCCGCGGGAGGATTCGCAGGCGCCGCCGGGGCATTGCCCGCCGCGGGAGGATTCGCAGGCGCCGCCGGGGCATTGCCCGCCGCAGGAGGATTCGCAGGCGTCGCTGGGGCAGTGCCCGCCGCGGGAGCGGTCGCGCCCGCGGCTGGAGCCGCCGCCGCTGCGCCGCCGCGCCCGCCGCCGCCTCCTCCGCCGCCCCTGCCTCCCAAGGTCGGCTGGATGCTTCTGGCAACGCCCGTGCGCAGATCCGTCCGCTCCATTGCGCCATCCTGGGACTCGGCGTAGATAATCGCCCAGTCCGTGGGATCCTGCCGAGTGTAGAAGCCGTCGCCTCCGGAGACCGTGAACCAGTCGGCGTTCGTCGGCCCGTTCGAATTGCTGCGCAGCGCGCTCGGGCCGCACCACGCGTTGTTATCCTGCAAGCCGCCGCATACCCAATAGGGCCTGCGCATATCCGCGGAAACCTGGTAGTACTGACCGGACGGCATATCGTTGTGGAAGTCCCAGCTTGCGCCGCCGTCGAGGCTGATGTCGAAGCCGCCATCGTGGCCCACGGCGACGATGCGCGGGTCCTTGGGATAGATCCAGATGGCGTGATAGTCCGTGTGCGAGCCCTGCACCGGCGTCCATGTCTTGCCGCCGTCCACGGACATCTGAGCCGGAGTGCCGCCCACGAAGAGCTTCTTATCGTTCACCGGATCGACGCGAATCTGGCTGAAGTACATAGGCCGCTGATCCTGATTGCTCAGGAACGTCCAGGTCAGGCCACCGTCGTCGGAACGGTATACGCCGCTGCCGTTGGGATCGGGAGGCGCAGCCGCACCGCGCCCGCCGCGTCCGCCGCCGCCGCCGCCGAATCCACCCCCGCCGCCCGCTGCGGCTCCGCCCGCCTGGGCGCCGCCCGCCGCTCCCGCGGTGGCCTCGGCTCCAGCCGGAGCAGCGGATTCCGATGTCGGTCCGCTGCCGCCCCGGGCGCCGCGCAGCGCTAAGCCATCGGCGCCGGTGCCGGCCGCCGTGCCGCCGCTCGCGCCGGCCTCCACCTGCACATAAATCGTCGAAGGCTTGGCGCGGAAAATCGAAATCGCGATGCGCCCGTAGACATTGTCCTTGGGCTTAGGCCAACCCTGGCCCTCCAGTTTCGTCCAGGTATCGCCGCCATCGCTGGTTTTCCAGAGCGCGCCGGCGTCGTTGGGAACGCCGCCGTTGTATCCCCACCACGAGCGCTCGCGCGCATACGAAGCCGCGTAGACGATTTTCGGATTCGAAGGGTCTATGGCCACATCGGTGAAACCGGTATGGACGTCGATGTACTTGGATTTCTTCCACGTCTTTCCGCCGTCGGTGGTCTTGTAAAGACCGCGGTCGGGATTGGGACCGAACAAGTGCCCCATCGCGGCCACATAAACGACGTCCGGATTCGTCGGGTCCACGGCGATGCGCCCGATCGATTGCGTATCGTCGAGCCCCAGGTGCGTCCAGGTCTTTCCGCCGTCGCGGGTTCCCCACACGCCGTCGCCGATGGACGAGCTTTGGCGGTTATTCGCTTCGCCCATCCCGACGTATACGATGTTGGGATCGGAGGGAGCGATGCCAATCGACCCAATGGATTCGTTCGGCATATTGTCGAACTGCGAGGTCCAGTGGTTGCCGCCGTCCGTGGACTTCCACAATCCGCCCGTGGCGAAACCCACGTACAGAAGCATCGGGTCGTTTTCGGCGCCCTGTATATCGTCCACGCGCCCGGACATAACCGCCGGGCCGATGGAACGAAACTCGAATCCCCGCAGCAGAGAATCCGTGGAAGCGTTCGGAGGAGGAGTTTGCGGCTGAGCCGCGGCTCCCCGTCCTTGAGACCAAACCGTTTGCGGGATGACAACGCATCCGAGGGCCAAGGTGAGGCCCACAAGGCCCTGGCGGGACAGCGAGACACGCATAATGTGTACAGCCTAACACACCGGAAGCAGGAAGACCGAAGGCGGAAGGCTGAAGGCGGAATACTGAATACAGAAGCGTGAATATGCGCGATCCCTAGAAAGACCGAGCCGCAACTTTCGGAGACAGGAGGTGTTCGTGCCTTCCGCCTTCCGCCTTCCGCCTTCGCTTCCGCCTTCCGCCTTCGGTATTCAGCCTTCCGCTCTCCGGCATTTAGTATCCTGATCCCATATGCCTGATTCCAACGCACCCGCCCGCCAAATGGGCTTCGCCACCCGCTGTCTGCACGCCGGGCACACGCCCGATAGCGCCACGCGCGCTCGCGCGGTTCCTATCTATCAAACGACGTCCTACACCTTCGAGGATTCCACGCACGCGGCCGATCTTTTCGCCCTCCAGAAATTCGGCAATATTTACACGCGCATCATGAATCCCACCACGGACGTTTTCGAGCAGCGCGTCGCGGCGCTCGAAGGCGGCGTCGGCGCGCTGGCCACTGCCAGCGGGCAGGCCGCACAGTTTCTTGCCATCAATGCGCTGATGGACGCGGGCAGCGAAGTGGTGGCATCGAGCACCCTGTATGGCGGCACCTACACGCAGTTCGACGTGAGCTTCCGCCGCATCGGCATCGACGTGAAGTTCGTCGAGCCGGACGATCCCGAGAATTTCCGCAAAGCCATCACCCCCAAGACGCGCGCTATTTACGCGGAAACCATCGCCAACCCGCGCATGAATGTGCTCGATATCGAGCGCGTAGCGGCCATCGCGCACGAAGCCGGAGTTCCGCTGGTCATTGACAACACGATGGCCTCGCCCTTCCTTTGCCGCCCCATCGAGCACGGCGCGGATATCGTGCTGCACTCCGCCACCAAGTTCCTGGGCGGCCACGGCACTTCCATCGGCGGCGTCATCGTCGATAGCGGCAAGTTCGCCTGGAACGAGAAGTTCCCCGGCATCACCGCGCCGAGCCCAGGCTATCACGGCATGAAGTTCGCGGAAGTCTTCGGCCCCCTGGCCTTCATCATCAAGACGCGCGTCGAAGGCCTGCGCGATTTCGGCCCGTGCGTCAGCCCGTTCAACTCGTTTCTGTTCCTCCAGGGAATCGAGACGCTGCCCTTCCGCATGGCCCAGCACAGCGCCAACGCACAGCGCGTAGCCGAGTGGCTGGAAGGCCAGCCCTCCATCAACTGGGTGAAATACCCGGGCTTGAAATCCAGCCCGTACCGTGAACTGGCCAAGAAATATCTGCCGCGCGGCTGCGGTTCTATCCTCACCTTCGGCATCAAGGGCGGTCTTGAAGCGGGCCGCAAACTCATCGACAACGTCAAGCTCTTCTCGCACCTCGCCAATCTGGGCGACGCCAAGAGCCTGATCATTCACCCCGCCTCCACCACGCACCAGCAATTGACCGACGAGCAGCAGCTCGAAGCCGGCGTATCGAAAGACCTGGTGCGCATCTCGGTGGGAGTCGAGGACATTGAAGACATCCTCTGGGACTTGGAACAAGCCATCGCAGCATCGCAGAAATAGAGCTGAAAGCCATCAGCTATCGGCTTTCAGCTCATGTGGGGCGGGTTGGTAACCTGCGGCGGGTTGCCAACCCGCCCTCCGCCGCGCTTCATCCGGAGCTCCCGACACGCGCCAGACGATCCCTGCGTGGGCCGAACATAATCCGCCGCAGGCTTGTTGCGCTCAACCCACTCCCGCCAGCTTCAGCGCTTTCCTCGCCGTCGTGCTCAATGGAATGCCCGCCAGTTCGGCGTCACGGAACCAACGGAATCCGGCTTCCGTCGAACGCTTCGCGAGCGATGCCGCAAACACGCGGAACTCGTAACGGTGTCGCGTGATGGTGTGCCGGTAATCTCCCAAGCACTCGCCACGTTTCACGGCGGGAAGTTCTTCGGGCGCAGGCAACCGCCAGAAACCCGCCATGCGTTTGGCGTCTTCGGATTCGCGCACCAGCAGAGTCCTGCCGCCACGCCGGATCACTAGCAGCTCTCCCTCGATGCGCACCTTGCTCTCATCGCGCAGATTCACCGGAAGGCTCTCCGCCGTGCCCGCACTGCGCGCCGAACACTCCGGCCCCAGCGGGCATTTCGAACACAGCGGCGCCTTGGGCAGGCAGATAGTTGCGCCAAGCTCCATGAGCGCCTGATTAAACTCACTGGGATCGCGCCCGCCGAGCCATTCTTGCGCCACACCGCCGAAGCGCGCGCGCACCTTCACCGAGCCGATATCCGAACCATCGTTGGTCACGCGCGCGACCACGCGCAATACATTTCCGTCCACCACTGCGTGCGGTAGCCCGAAGGCGATGCTGGCGACGGCCGAAGCGGTGTAATTCCCCACTCCCGGCAGCGCCCGTATGCCGTCGTAATCCCGCGGAAAGCCGGCCGCCGCGATCGTCTTTGCCGCGCGCCACAAGTTTCGCGCACGGCGGTAATAGCCGAGGCCGCTCCATAGCGCCAGAACGTCGTCCTCACGCGCGGCGGCCAGAGCCTCGGCGGTTGGGAACCGCTCCAGAAAGCGATCGTAGTAGGGAATGACCGTCTGCGCGCGGGTTTGCTGGAGCATGATCTCGGAAACGAGCACGCGGTAAGGGTCGGAAGTGCGCCGCCACGGTAGATCGCGGTGTCCGCGGCAATACCACGCCACGAGCCGCCTGGCGAGGTCGCCGCGCTTCACTCGATCACGCGGACCCATTCCGCGATCACGGAGAATCCGTCGGGCGCGACATCCCACGCCTCAAATTCCGGGTTCAGAGGTTCCAGGCGTATGCGCTCGTGATGCCATTCGTCTTCGCCGTCGCGCGTCTTTACGCTCGTGTACTTCTTCACCGTGCAACCGGCCGTATCGTCGAAGACGCCCTTCCGCTGGATCAGCAGAATCTTGTTCTGCCTCGATCCAACGGGGTTCAAACGGAACACATTCAGGCTTCCATTCGGAATGCGCGGTTCCATGGAGCGCCCGACCACATGCACCACGATCAGGGAATCGTCCAGTCTCATCCCTTCCGGAGCCCGCACCCACTCTTCTTCTTCGGGCCGCATCTCTTCGCCCACGAAGCCCGCGGCGGCTTTCATGCCGAAAAGCGGAAGGTGCGTTTGGTACGGCGCCGGAGCCAGGTGTTCGACGTAACGGCCGAACAGATTGTCCAGCGCTCGCGTGAAGGCATCCACCGCAATCGTCTTCCGTTCGCTCACCCGGATGACGTTCGAGGCCGAATCCTCCAGAGCTCCCAGCCACGCCCGCGCGCCGTGTTCCGCAATCTCGCCGCGAAAATGCTCTTGCATCGCTTCGAGCGCTTCGGCGTCTTCCGGATCGGCGATGTCGTCGAAGCCCCCGCGAAAGCGCACCCAGCCGCGATCCGTAACCGGATCGACCACGAGCACGCCCACCTTGTGAGGCGGCTGGCCCGGCAGATGGGCTTCCAGCACCACATACTCACCCGCTCTGCCGCCCGAAATGGATACAACCGATGCCGGCACGATAATATCCTAGTCTACTTATCGGTCGCAGCGCCAGATAGCCGTCAGCCGTCAGCCGTCAGCTTTCAGCAAAACCGGCTATCCGCTGTCCGCGATCCGCTATCCGAAACGCGAGTCCCGGGAAGCGGCGCCTATTCGACGATGGCTTTCTCCCGATGGCTGGAGAGCTGATCGCTGACGGCCAAATCACTTCACCGGCGTATCGGCCGGCTGCGGATAATACCCTTCGCGCGCATGAACCCGCGCGGTAGGGAGCGAGGGTATATCCACCTTGATATGGCGGTATGTGTACCCGACCGTGGCCGGGTCCACGTTCGGAACGTAGTGCAGCACGTATTGTTCGGTCACCTCGCCCACGATCGAACCCACGGCCTCGATAATCCCCTTGGTGATCGCTCCCGCGTAACCACCCGTGCCAGCCTCATACACGTAATTGCCTGCGTCGGCGGGCATGGAAACGTAACCGGAAATATCCTTGTAAAGATGCTGAAGCGGGTACTGCACGATTCCGCCAGTCTCCGTGGCCATACGCAAGAGGTTATCCATGGCGTTAACATCGCCGCCCCCGTAGGCCGCCGTGCTCAGTCCGAAAATCGTCACGTCGTTGCGCTTGGCCAGCTCGATAGCCTGGTCAAGGCTCCACTTGCTGTTAGTGTCGTGGCCGTCGCCGATGATGACGATGACCCGCCGGGGTTCGTATGGCTCACCCTTGACGAAATTGCGGCCCGTGCACGCCATGACGATGGCGTCGTACAAGGCCGCGTTTCCGCCCGGCTTCAGCTTCTCGATCTTCGACGCCAGCGCGTCGCCATCGCCGGTAGTGTTCATTGCCAGCTCGGCGGTCGAGTTGTAGGTGATCAAATAGCCCGCGGTATGTTTCTTCTCCGAAACGAGGTCCCAGATTAATTCCTGGGCCGCGTCCCGATATTCCTTCCAGTGGATGCTGCTGGCTTGGCTAAGATCCAGCAGGAACCCGAAGACCACCGGCTGCGAGGGTTCGGGGTTGAAATACGTGATGCGCTGCGGAACGTTCTCGTCCAGAATCCGGAAATCGGAGCGTTTCAAGTCGATGACGAACTTGTTCTCGGAGACCACGCTCACCGGAACGATGACTTCGGTGGGCTGGATCCTGATCGTAACGGGGCCCGATGGATTCTGAGCCACGGGCTGCTGGCTCGCCGGGGCCTGTTGGGGCGCGGCGGGGCGCGGGGAGGCTTGCGCTGGGGGCGCGGGCTGCTGCGGCGCGGCTGCCCGCAACCCCAACAGCGCGGCGCACGCGCAAAAGCCTACGGAGATCGGTGTGGTTCGGTTCACGGAATCGATACCATTTTACCCCCGCCGGGGTGGAAAGCGCCAAGCCGGAAAACAGGTTGCCTGAAAACAGATGGTGTTCACCTGGCCAGAAAGCGAGTCCCGAAGCCGCGGATAGCGCGTCGCGCGATGTTGTGCCAGCCGGGGAAGGGCTCCGTTTCGCGTCTCTCCTGTGTTCCGGCCACAACGGCTCAGTATTTAATCGCCACGGCATCCACGCCCAAGCCCGCATCCATCGAAGGCAGCCCTTCAAACAAAAGCATGGTCCCGGCCGGAGGCTGTGCGGCCCCAAACCACCCCTTTCGGAGCGCTCCGATCTGTGCTGCGATTCCCGTGCCCAGCGGATACCAGCGGGTGAATACGACGGCCCCGGATGTTGCGCCGGCCCGCTCCAGCGCGGCGCGCAGCCGGTTCACCGCCAACTCTCCATCCCGCTGCTCGTATCCGAAGGCTTCCTGCGATCCGGTGAAAATCAACGAGGGCGCGGAAGCCAGGGCAACCGTGGCGGCGCCGCTCCGCGAATCGTCCTCGCCAATCAGCCTGACCCCGTAGCCGCTGGGCCGGCGCAGACGCGCGACTGCCTCAAACGCCGCGAGCGCACGGCCCGGCGCGCGTTCGGGTTGAACAAAACTGACAGCCGCGCGGGGATACTCGGACGCCACCAGGCCGCGCAGCGCCGCGCCTTCTTCAAGCGAACTGAAATAGCAGGTTACGCGCAGCACGTCCGCCGTCTCCGCCGGGATGCCGGCGAGCGTCTGGCGAAGCGATGCCAGGGCTTGGCGTGCCAGCGGCTCGATAGGCGACAACGGATCGTCCGCCGCCGCGGCCTCGGCGGATATGAAAGCCAGTCCGTTCGGATTGACGTCTTTCTTGCCTTCGCTAACCGCCTCCAACTGCACCTGCGCGCCGGTCATCGCCAGGCTCCCGACCCGCACCAGGCTGAGCGCCGGAAGGGGCTGCCCCTTGGCGCCGAACGTTTCGCCAACCAAATCGCGGACCCGCCGGATATCCCCCGTTCCAGCCACGAAGGCGCGAATATGCACCACCGCGCCGCCCGCTGCCGCGCGATTCAGCGCCTTCAATGCGTCGCGCGTTTGCTGCGAAAGCAGTCCGTTGGAGGAAAGCGGCGTGACGTGGAACGCCAGCCGCGAGGTTGTCCCGGCGACCAGAAACGGAAGTTCGGGAGGCTCCGGCAGGATTTGCGTTTCAGGCTCCTTCTTGTCCTTTTGGAAAGAAAAACCTGCCACGGCGGCCCAAGCCAGAGCGGCGGTCGCGGCCATCACCAGGCGCGGCCTCGGCATAGAACTTGGATTGTACCAGAGCGGAATTGGGGTCCAGCTCGGCGCGCCCTCAACTGGCGCGCCGTTTGGAGTCGCGTTCTAGTCTTGCCAGCCGCGCGCGCAGGTTGGAGATCTCCTGGTCTCTCTTTCGGTCCAGCTTGTCCCGTTGCTCGGCCCATCGGTTGAGCGCAAGCAGGGAGGCGGTTCCGCCCGTGAGCATCCGTGTGTTGCGTTGCGAGGCGGACGCGATCAGGTCGAAGCCGGACTTCATTTCGCCACGCAATAATTCAAGTTCCTGGCTCATTTCCGCATGCAGGCTGTTGCTGGTGTCTTCCACCAGCTTCGCCAGACCGGCGAATGCAGCCTTCAGTTCCTGATCCATCGTTAGGGCTCCTACAATGGCTCTCCCCTATGGTAGCAAGGGACCTTTGCCGGGCTTCGCCGCCTTTTCCTCCGCAACCGGCAAATAAACCCAGACCGTCGAGCCTTTGCCCGGCTCGCTTAATATGCCGATAGCGCCTCTGCTCTGGCGGACAACGGAATACGCCGTGGCGAGCCCCAGTCCGGTGCCGCGGCCCTCCGGCTTGGTGGTGAAGAACGGCTCGAAGGCGTGCGACAGCGTCTCTTCATCCATTCCCGAACCTGTGTCGGTAACCGAAATCGCCACATGCGGTCCCGCGTGGATGCCAAGATGCATCGCGGCGAGGCCTTCGCCGATCTGAACCGTCAACGATTCAATCGTCAGCCTACCGCCCGCCGGCATGGCGTCGCGGGCGTTGACGGCGAGATTCATGATCACCTGTTCCAATCCGCCGGGATCCGCTTCCACCGCGTCGCTCGATGCGGCGGCGGACACGGTCAGTTCGACGTCTTCCCCGATGAGCCGGCGCAGCATGCCCTCCAGCCCCAGCAGGAGCTCGTTGGTATGGAAAACGCGCGGCTGGGCGGGTTCGCGGCGCCCAAATGCCAGCAGCCGCCGGGTCAACTCCGCAGCACGGGCGGCCGCTTGCCGCATCTGTCCCAGCGCGTCGGACTGGTCCGGTGTAAGCCCGCCATCGGTGGCTAGAAGATCGCCGTAGCCTGTGATGATCGTGAGGAGATTATTGAAATCGTGGGCGACTCCGCCCGCCAGACGGCCCAGGGCCTCCATTTTCTGTGAATGCCGGAAACGATCTTCCAAGCGGGCGCGTTCGCGGCGTGAGGCGGCGGCCCGCAACTCGCGTTCGACGGCCGCGCCGAGCCGGCTCAGATCCCTGGGGCCCACGAGATCCGCGGCGCCGCTCCGCAACGCGGCCAGCGCTTCCCCGTCGGAAGGATCGTCGGCGAACACGATCACCGGCAGGTCGAGGTTCCGCTCCTGTAGGATGCGCAGCGTTTCGAGCGCGCCCGGCCCGCTGCCATTCGATTCGCAAAGCGCGATGTCCCAGCCGCCGCCGAGAGCGTCCCCAAGTTCATCGGGGTCCGACGCACGCTCGGTTTCAGGGTCGAAGCCGCGCCGCCGCAGTTCGTCGAGTATCGCGCGCTCGTCGAACTCGCCGATCAGAAGCGCCCGCAGCAGCGTCATGAAAGCCTTGGCTCCGAGCGGAATGGGTGGCGCTCCGGCGGCGCCGGGCTAGAGCGGAAGTTGCCGCCGCAGGGTAGGGTACGCATCCTGAGTGAATCCCGTGGCCGCCTTTAGCGCTCTACTCGTATCGCCGCCGACCACCGGCACGACGACTTTGACCAAGGCAGTATCGCTACGCCGGTACCGCACGGCATCGGCGATCAGCCAGAATTTGGCCCAGTACTCGCTGGCAATCACCCGGTTGTGGCCTTCGTACCAGTAGAGCACGACATCCTGCTGGTCACCCTTTGCGACTACATAGCGGTTCACCGTAATAGGCTCGGGCCGGCCCTCCACGGGAAGAGTGAGCGTGCCGGGCGATTCCACGGGCTCCCAACCGCTGCCTGGGAGGCAGTTCTTGGGGGAATGCGGCGAGGCTCCCGTCCGTTGCGTTTTGAAGTAAGCGATGAACAGATAGGCCGCCGAACCCCTGGACGGATCGACGTAAAGCCGGTTCATGGTGTCGTCCGCGCGAAGGACGGCTTCCTCTTCCTGGCTAACGGGAAGGTCGTTCCGCATCGTCCAACCGCGGAGCGCGCTGGGGAAATCTTCGAGCGGCGACATGGGGGGCGTGACTTCCCGGCGCGAGGCCGTGGCATAGAAGGCGGCGCCCTGCAAAACCAGGACGGCCGTCACGCAGATAGCCGCCTTGCTGTTAAGAACTCGCAAGGTTCCCCCTCTTTCCCCAGAAGCGCAACGCCCGCACGATCACCTGATGTTCGAGGATCAGAATCCCCATTCCGACCATGAAAATCACCCAGCCGGAAGCGGCGTGAAAGGTCCCTTCGGCCAGCTCCGGCTTGATTTGCGTCATCACGCCGGTGAGCGTCACCCTAGCCCCATTGGCGACGATGGCTATGGGAATCGTCGAAAAGAACAGCACCGTGCGAAGCCACGTCCGCTCTTCAAAAAAATAGCCGTAAACCAAAGACAGAAACGTCAACGAAAGCAGCGAGCGGATGCCGCTGCAAGCTTCCACCACCGAGAGATCCTGGTTGGGCAGCGATAGAACATTGCCTTCGCGCAGCACGGGAACCGACAGGATATCCAGCGCATTCTCGGCCAGGCGGCTGGCCAGAAGCTGGAGCTTGAATGTCAGGCTGTTGTAAATGACGGCCGGAATCGGCACCATGAAGAAACAAAGAAAAAGCGGGAAAGCCAGCTTCCGCAGGATCTCCGGACCGCATAGCAGCCACACCACTCCGATGAGCGTAATGACGAACGAAGTCCGCATCATGAACAATTCCACGGCCAGCGTTCCGAACCACATCTGGAGCATGCCCCAGACGATCAGGATCAATCCTCGCCAGTCCGCCCGTGCGGGCGTGGAAGCTAGTTCTGCCCGCCGCCGCCACACGATCCAGGCCGCCACGACGGGGACAAAAAAGCCGTGGCTCATGTCCTCGTCGTTGCTCCACTGGCGCACCAACGCCATCAGGATCGGCGCGTATGCGGCTAGCAACAAAACGCCAAACCAGGCGATGTCAGTCCAGGGAAGCCGGGCCTTGGCGGGAGTCTCCAGTGCCGGGGTCATAAACAGCTACTGATACATCATAGCAGTCTCTCTCTTCGACTGACCGGAACGGATCTGCGTCCCACGGCCACTTCCGGCTGCGCTCCGCTATCTCCGCCGGACCGGAAGCCTGAGCAGTTCTTTTGGATGGATTTGCGCGGCCCAGAGGTGTAGTATTGAGGCGGAGATCTGTAGGGCGATGCTCTGTACGGCTCTTCGCTGGGTGGCGCCAGTTTCGGGGCTGCTGGGGGTTCCGATGTGGGCGCTGGGGATTGCTGGAAGCTTATCGGCCGCCGACCCCGCGGGCATCTGGGTTGGCGCCGCCGAATCAGGTTCGGCCAAAGCCGGCGTATTCTTGAGCCTCGTCCGGGAGGGTCCGGAGATACTCGGCACATTGTCGACGAGCGCCGAGCCGAGCGGATCGGCCCTTGAAAACGTCCGCCTTCAAGGTGACGAACTTTCCTTCGAGATCCACGACGCCTCCGACCGCACGGTGAAATACCGCCTCCATGTTGCGGACGGCTCAATGATTGGCCAGGCCAGCGCGGGCGATGAAGTTATCGCGGTGAAGCTCGCGCCGGCGCCGAGCATCCGGTCGTATCCAGCCATCATCGGCCTGACCTCCGCGCCCGTGCCGATTCACACCGTTCAGCCGGAATACACGAAGGAGGCTCGCGCCGCTCTGTTGGAAGGGACGGTGGAGCTTCGCGTATGGATCGGTCCCGACGGGCAGGTTTCCCCTCAGCGTATTCGCGTCCTTCATGGCCTCGGCATGGGACTCGACGCACAGGCGATCGAAGCCGTCAAGCAATGGCGGCTCACGCCGGCTTATCGTAACGGAAAGCCGGTTCCCGTCCCGGTCACCATTGCAGTAAGCTTCCGGTTGTTCCAGTAGGCGCGGCTGCGCCGTAATCAGTCCGAGGCGCCATCCCAACCGCGGAGACGCCGAGTTTACGCGGAGGGGCGCGGAGAGGAAGCGATTCTCTGCGACCTCGGCTTCCTCCAGTGTTCACCCTGTGGGTGGTGGAGCATCCTGGCGCTTCCGGTTTCCCGGGCTCGCGAGGATGATCGCGGAGCGAGCGGAGAGCGCGGATATCGTTATGCTCCGCGAAATCTCAGCTTTCTCCGCGGCTCCGCGGTGAGGAGCGATACGGGCGGGTTGGGGCCATCGCACCTGGCGGTGCCGCAATGGGGTAATTTGAAAGGCGGTGCATTGTATGTTCTTTCGGTTCAAAGCGAGATCCGCGTTCGTGCTGGCGCTCCTTGTCCTTGAAACGCGCATGATTCCGGCGCAAGGCACGGCGCCCGTCTTTCAGCGCATCGTAGGCCAGGCATCGTATACTCTCGCCGGCCGAGACCCCGCGCAGCCCGGCGTCACCACTATTCCTGTCGTTCTCGTTCCCATCGCTCTCTCTTTCGATGCCAGGAAGACGGCGGGAAAGCCGTTCGTCATGGATGCGGCCCCGGACGTTCCCCTCCTTCTTCGATCGCCTGTCTTTGCCAAGTTCGCGTTGCCTGGCGGCGGTGAGACGCAGTACGCCGATGCCATGCTGCGCGCCACCTTCCCCAACGCGCCAGGGCGCACTCTGCTCGGCCAGCCTGAGGTCAAGCCGGCGAAAATCACCGTACCCGGCGGAGATGGCTACATGCTCACTTCGAAAAAGACCGGCCGGTCCGTTGCCATCCTCGATATTGAGTTCGTCCAAAAGGAGCTTTTCAAGCAGCTCGGCAAGCAACCGGGCAAACTCGTCATCGCCATCACGCCAAACAGCGCGTTTTACACCGAAAGCGACGCCACGCTGTGCTGCTCATGGGGCACGCACGGCGTCGACGCCTCCACCGGCAATTCCTTCGTGCTCGCATCCTACCTGAACGACGCGCCAAGCGTCGTGGAAGAAGCCGACGTCCAGCCGCTTACCCAGCAGCTTGCCGAATACGTGAACGATCCGCTGCACGATCCCTTTCTCCACGGACGCGCTGTCCGGCCGCCCGCTAACGTTTTCCCGGGCTGGATGCGCCCGTCATCCATGCGTCCCGGCGATCAAGGCGCCTGCGGCGGAACCAGCGTGGCCACGTCGTATTTCCTCCTCGAGCCAACGGACACGAACCCCAAGAACAACTTCCCGGCTTCCAAACCCTTCGTCGCGCAATCGGGCGGCTCCGCATACCACTTGCAGAATGTCGCTCTTCTGCCCTGGTATACCGGAGCTGCGGAAGGCCCCCGAGCGGCGTACAGCTTTCCCGACGCCAACGCGCTTCCCGAACCGGTTCAGCCCTGTCCGGCGCGCGGAGGCCGCGGCGGTGGGGGCGGTGGGACGGGCCGCGGAGCGCCGGTCAACACTCAGACCCCAGCCGCGCCGATCCCTCTTGGCGGCGCGCCGAACGGCCATTGGCTCATCGGTTATTGGTCCGGTTACGCCGGCGCGGGCTCGGCATCGCCGGTTCGCGAAATCTCGCCGCAGTGGGATGCGATTCTTGTCGCCTTCGCTACGCCCGATCACAGCTCACCCGAAGGAACCATGCAGTTCCGCACTCCCGCCGGATTCGATACCGCGCAGTTCAAATCCGATATCGCATGGCTGAAAGGCCAGGGCAAGAAGGTCATGATCTCTCTCGGCGGAGGCGGCCAGACTTTCTCGATGGCCTCACCCGCGAGCCTTCAGGCTTTCGTCTCCACCGTCGGCCGCATGGTCGCCGACTACGGATTCGATGGCGTCGATATCGACTTCGAAACGCCATCTCTCGACCTCGATCCCGGCGACCTGGATTTCCGCCATCCGACTACGCCATCCATCGCGAATCTAATAACCGGGCTCCGCCAATTGCGCGAGCGCTTCGGTGCGGGCTTCATGATTAGTCTGGTACCCGAAGGCACGCAGGTTCCCTCGGGCTATCCGACTTATGGCGGCCAGTTCGGTTCCTATCTCCCGATCGCTTACGCGCTGCGCGACATCCTTTCGTTTTCGGATACGCAGAGCTATAACACGCCTCCGCTCCAGGGTTTGGATGGCGAAATCTATCAGCCCGGCACGGTGGATTATCACGCCGCCATGACCGAGCTGGTTCTTCACGGCTTCAACGTGGGCGGCGATCCGAAACATCCCTTTCCGCCGCTTCCCGCCGATAAAGTCGCCGTCGGCTTTCTCACCGGAGACGCGACGCCTGCAATCGTAAGCCAGGCGATGGACTTCCTCATCGCGGGAAAGGCCCCGGCGGGGACTACGTACAAGCTGCGGCAACCCTCCGGATACCCCGGCATGATCGGCGCCATGTTCTGGACGCTGGACGCAGACCGGCGAAGCAACCTCAACTACTCAAACGCCGTCGGCCCGTTGCTGCACGGTTACAAGCCGGCGAAGTAGCTTTACTCACGTAAATGGGGGCGCGCCCAACGAGTGTCGCCGGGTGCGCCTTCTATAGTCGCGAGCCTGTTATCCTTGGCCCATGAGACGCAAAACGGCGCTCGCAATCCCGATCGCACTTTTGGCCGCGCCCGCCATGTGGGCCGATGTAACCCTTCGCTACACGCTCGATTTCCAACTCGGCAACTTATTTCCCGCGCAGGCCGCCGACACATTGCGGCAGGCGCTGAATACCATCGCTCCGTCCTCGATCGCGCAACGGATCAAAGGCGAGAAATCGTACGCCGAGTTCGGGCCGATTACCGCCGTCGGAGATCTCGGCAGACGGCAGGTCACGCTACTGAGTCCGAAAACCAAGCGCTACGCCACGATTCCGATGGCGGACCTTGCCTCCAGCATGGTCGCGGTAGGGACGCCGGTTGCCCAGCGCCCCCCGCACAGATCCGTGCGTGCGCTCGTTAGCGCACACGGCTCTTAACTCGGATGCTTGGCGCAAAACCGCTCCAAGGGATAAGGGTGCAGAATCGTAGGTTGCGGGAGAAACCGGTTCATCAGGGTCTCGAACGCCTCCCAGCGAAGTGGCCGTTGGCTCCTTCGCCGGAGGGCTTGCCACCAGTGCCGCGCCACGTCGTGGCGAAACGATCGGAGCCGGGAGAAGTTCCCCGGTATTGCGTGATAGTTGTAGTAGCCCTGCACCACCGCCCGAAGCCATTTCCCGGTTTCCACGGTGGACCTGTGCTTCCACTTCCGCAGCTTGGCTTTTACTTCCTTCAGCTTCGCTGCCATCCGCTTGCCCACTGTCTTGCGCTTTACCGTGAATCGCCCCGTCTTGTGGATTGTGCTACAGATGTGCGTGAAGCCCAGAAAGTTGAATGTCTCCGGCTTCTCCTGCCCATCCCGCTTCCGATCTCCGGCGGCAAAACGCCCAAATTGAATCAGGCGCGTCTTGTCCCCATGCAACTCCAGCCCGTATTCCCGCAGGCGTTCCCCTAATTCCTTCAGGAATCGCTCCGCTTCTTTCCGATGCTGGAACCCGAGCACGAAGTCGTCCGCGTACCGGACCATGATTACGTCGCCCTTCGCGCTCTTCCTGCGCCACTCGATGACCCATTTGTCGAGAACATAATGCAGATAGAGGTTCGCCAGCAGCGGCGATATCACCGCTCCTTGCGGAGTCCCTACCTTCGTCTCCGACCATTCTCCTTCCTCGGATACCCCGGCCTTCAACCATTTCCGGATCAGCCGCAGCACCCTCGGATCTCCGATTCGTCGCTCGATCCACTCCATCAGCCGTTCATGGTCGATGTTGTCGAAAAATCCGCGGATGTCCGCGTCGAGCACCCAGTTCACCTTCTTCCGCACGATTCCGTAGGAAAGGGCATCCAGCGCGTCGTGCGCTCCCTTCCCCGGCCGGAACCCATACGAGAAGCCTACAAAGTCCTCTTCATAAATGCTGTTGAGAACCGCCACCAACGCTTGCTGGACGATCTTATCCTCCAGCGCCGCGATCCCTAACGGCCGTTGCCGCCCGTCCGGTTTTGGTATATAGACCCGCCGTGATGGTTGCGCACGGTAAGCGCCCCGATGAACTCGCCCGTGCAGGTCGCGCACCCGCGCCTCCACGCCTTGCTCATACTCCTGCCACGTCACCTTGTCCACTCCTGGCGCAGCCTGCCTCTGGAGAGAGTAGAAGCTGTCCATCAGCAGTTGCTCGGTTACGTGATGCAGCAGGGCGGTGAACCGCTGTTCCTTGTCCTTCTTCGCTGCTTCCCGCACTCCTGCGAGCCCGTGTGACCCGATCTCCCGACTCTGCGTCCGGCTCGGGTTGGCCTCCCCGGAGTTCTCCTTGTCGGGCTGCCTTCCCTCCAGTCCCTCCGCCGACCCGCCGGGGCCATTGTTCGGAACCTTCCCAGGTACTACGCAGCCCTCCGACTCCCCACCAGCGTTCGCGAGGGACGTGCCGCTCATCGCGTTCTCCCTCCGGCCCGCTGCCTTGCGGCCCAACGGGCGCTGCCGGGGTATCCCGGTTCCCGCGCATAGAGTTTCCAAGCATGTCTGGGGTCTCCGACCGCGCAGGGTGATGCGACCTCGCGATATTGGCTCGCACCGTATGGCCTTCCGCTTGGCTTGACAGCGTCGGCTCCCTGAAATGGCCCCATTTCGCGGCTCCATACCCAGCCTGCCTGTACCCCTGTCAACGCTTCGTCTGCGGGTTTACACCCGCCGACGCATGACTCGGGGCCAGGATGGTTCGCTACTCCTTTCCTGTACGACTCTCTCATTCGCTACTCTATGCCGGTTTTACCGGCGCACCAAGCCGCGCAGCCCATGCCGGCGCTCACGCCCGAGGTGCAGCGGATATTCGACAGCTTGCAGTTCGATGTGAAGCCCGGCGCCGCCGGACCAGGCGCCGTCATCCAGGGCATAAGGTGCGACGAGGCTGTATCCACGATCTCGCTCGCAATTCCCAACCCCTCGGGCCAGTCTGTCTCTTTCCGCATGGAGCTTCACACATGGGTTGCCGCCGCCAGTGAGATGGACCGCAATCCGGCTCTCAAGGAACTCGCTGCATTCACGCGGCGGTCCAGCCAAGGCATTGACCCCACTGAGATGGTAATGAAGGCGTTGTCAGCCATTCCCGGACTCGGTCCGAAGATGGGCGACGTCCTCCGCGAGCTAAACAAAGATCCCGGACGGCCGCCGCTCAAATTGAATATTGCCCTGTTCGTGCCAGCCTTGGCCGCCGCTGGGGCCGGATCCGCCGATGCGCCGCCGATGCGCTACGGCATGGAATTGACCGAGATCTCGACCGCCCCAATTCCAGACTCTGTGTTCGAGATTCCGACCGACTACCAGCCCGCGGCGCTCCAGGATCTGATGACGGTACTCACCCCGGCGGCTCCCCAGTTCACCCCGCCGGTTGCGCTGAGGCCCGCCACCGTCGCGAGTCCTTCAGCCTCGCCGCAACCGCCCGCCGCAAACGTCACGCAGCCGAGGAAGCTCTCAGGCGACCAGCCCGCTTACACGCCGGAAGCGCGCGCGGCAAAGATCGAGGGCACGGTCCTGCTGGGGGTGGTTGTGAACGCCGATGGCTCGCTCGGCGACATCAGGGTGGTTCACTCGTTGAGTCCCGATCTGGATCAAAAAGCGATCGAAGCCGTTTCCCAGTGGAAGTTCGTGCCTGCTACGAGAGACGGCAAGCCCGTCAGCGTGCAGGCTCAGATCGAAGTGAATTTCAGGCTGATGTGAGTGGGGCAGGCGCTTTCGCCGAATGCCAAGCATTTTGGAATACCCGGCGACGCTCGGTCGCCACATTCCGCTCTTTGCCCACTGAGCGAACAGGAAAGCCGCGCACAGTTGGGCCTCTCCATTCACAAGCTCCTGTCGCACAATGAAGACAGAGTGCCGCTTGCAGCCATTTTCGTTTTCGCTTCCGCCGCGCTGGCCCTCTTCTCGAAGCGGTCGCTCGCTTCTCCGCGTTCCCACGGCTTCTACCGTTTCTTCGCGTTCGAATGCATCCTGGCTCTCATTCTGTCGAACCTGCGCGGCTGGTTTCGCGACATGCTTTCCATCCGGCAGTGCGCGGCGACCTTGCTTTTGACCGCTTCCGTCGTCCTTGCGGTAGTTGGCTTCCGCAGCCTGCAACGGATCGGCAAGCCGGACAGGAACGCGCCTCCGGGATCCAATCTCCGCTTTGAAAACACCACGACACTGGTCACGGTGGGCATTTACCGGTTCATTCGCCATCCCATGTATGCGTCGTTGCTTGCGCTCGGGTGGGGCGTTTTCCTGAAGCGTCCTTCCGTGACCGGGCTGGTCCTGGCGCTTGCGGCTTCGGCTTTTCTCTCGGCGACAGCGCTGAGGGAGGAACGCGAGAACGTCGCGAGCTTTGGCGACGCCTATCTCGCGTACATGCGGACCACCCGGCGGTTTGTGCCGTATCTGCTCTAAAGGATTCTCGCAGTCGTTTTCGCGGCGATGTTGCCTGCCACTACAATGGAAAGCATCCATGCCCGAAGCCCGCTCCAATTCCTCCACTCGCTTCGCCCGTTTCGCCTGGTTCGTGCTGGTATTCAATCTGGCGGTAGTCCTCTGGGGCGCGTACGTGCGAGCCACCGGCTCGGGAGCCGGCTGCGGCAATCACTGGCCGCTCTGTAACGCAATCGTCGAATCGCCATCGCCCGCCGCCGCGACGCTCATCGAGTTCACGCATCGCGCCACCGGCGCAATCGATGGGGTGTTCGTGGCGCTGCTCCTCGTTTGGGCCTTCCGCGCGTTTCCCCGCTATCACCCGGCGCGCTTGGGAGCTGCGCTCTCGGCGTTGTTTCTTATTGCCGAAGCTCTCCTCGGAAGGGACCTTGCTCTTTTTCGACCCGTAGCCGGTAAACTGCCTCCAAGCCTCGCATTGCTGCTCTCCGTGCATCTTGTGAACACGCTCACGCTCCTCGCGTGCCTAACGCTGACGGCTATCTGGGGAGGCGGCCAGCCTGCGACCCGGCCTCGCGGCAAGGAAGCCAAGCTCGCGATTGCGGCGCTTGCATCGTTCCTGTTTCTCGGCGTCAGCGGCGCTATTGCCGCGCTGGGCGACACGCTCTTTCCGGTCCACTCGCTGGCCGAAGGGTTTTCCCAGGATCTCAGCTCGACCGCCAACATTTTCCTTCGCCTGCGCATGTGGCACCCCGTTCTGGCGGGGGTCGTCGGATTGTGGCTTGCGGGCTACGGCATCTTCGCCGTCAGCCGCCGAAAGGACGCCCAGCTTATCGCCGGAGTCATGATGCTATTTATCGGCATCCAGCTCGCGTGCGGCCTGGTCAACCTGGTCCTTCTGGCGCCGGTCTCGATGCAACTGATCCACCTGCTGACCGGAGACCTCCTCTGGATCTTCCTGGTTCTCCTCTGCGCCCGCATGGCCGCGACGCCGAAGGCATAGCTGTCGCTTCGGCTCTCGATGCGACGAGCCGAGGTGGTATCCTCGTACACGGACCTCCGGGAATTTCGCCGGACGAGAGGACATAATGGCAGACAAGAAGAAAGCCGCCGAAGGCGACTCGGTGAGCGACAAGAAGAAGGCCGATAAGCCAGCCCCGAAAAAGGCGATTTCGGTCCCGGAGGCGGCAAGCGAGCCCGCACCAAGGAGAGTGTCCACGAAAATACCGAAATTGCCCAAGAAGAACAAATCCCGGCTGCCGCGGCGCGAGAAGAAGGCTCGGCAAAAGGCCGCTCAGGCCAGGCAGTCTGGCGGCTAACGCATTTTCCCGGCAAGACGAGCTAGGGTTGGCGCACGAAGAGATCAGCCGGCACCGGCTTGGCGCGTAGCTGCTCGATGCGGCTCACAACCGCGGGGCGATGACGATGGGCGTTCCGACGCGATCCGGACGAAACCGGCGCGATGAGGCCCTCTTCTCCGCCGCCGCCGCTCGCGTTGCGGCGCAACTCTCCGCGTACAGACGCATGTCCAGTTCGCCGTAGGTGAACGCGCGCTTCTCTTCGCCCTCTCCGCAGCGCTCCAGAAGTCCGCGGCACAGCAGCGGAAGCTCTTGCGTCCGGATGCTGTACCGGAGAGTCATGGCCATATCTACGCCAACCGTAAAGCCCGTCCGGGTTCCATCGGCTATGCCCGTGAATGCGTACTGGCGCACTCCCGCGTCCTGATCGAATCCCATAAGGATATATGTCATAAACCTCTCACAGGGCATCCGGAACCTTGTCCCGCAGCCTTACGGGGCCGCCCGCATCGTGCGCCGTCGGGACGCTAGGTTGCGGCGCTCCGGTTCGGAAGTCGCGGTCAACCAGAGCCCGCATGCGCACCACGAGCGCCTTGCCTGCGTCCGTCTCCGCCGGATCGGGTTTGCGGCCGGGCATTCTTGGGTCGATGAATTCCCTCCGGAAAAGTTGATCCGAGGCCAGCGTGGCCAGCAGCTTCAGCTCCTCGACGGTAAGTTTCAGCGTCACGGTTTGCATGTAATTCCTGCTTTCTTCAATTCGGAAATGTCGCCCTTATGCCATGCCCCCGATGGGAACTTGCCAACGGAACAGGAAAAAGCGGTGACCGCAGAGACTGCACCAGTAGGGTTGAACAAGCCAGCGAAGAGCCGCCTCGATGGCATTCCGGGCACCCGCGCTTCTGAAATCGATGGATTTGCAGTGCGGACAGCGTGTGGAGAAAGGCCCTACAGTGGCGCGGATCATGAGCCCACGCCGGCTTTCACCGGACTGGTTGCGGCGTAAACGACGCGGTTCGGCGGCGGTGTGGAATAGAGCGTGCGGTGGTGGTCGGTCCGCCGGCTGAGCACGGCGCGGCTCGCCTCGCGCGCCGCCGTAAGCTCTTCAGGCGTTCTCAGATCGGGCTCCGGCAGTTTGACCCGCGCCTTCGCGCGCGCAACCTGGCGCTTGTGCCGCTTCAGCAGTCTTTTGTCCATTCGTACACCTATTCGCCCGGCTCCTCCACAACCCCACAGATCAGGGCCTCGGTTGTCAGCATGAGCGAGGCGATGGAGGCTGCGTTTTCGAGAGCCGTCCGAGTGACTTTGGCGGGGTCGATTACGCCCGCTTTCACCAGATCTTCGTACTGTTCGGTGGCGGCGTTGAACCCGAAGTTCACATCCTGGCTGGCATGGATCTTCTCGACTGCCACTGCGCCTTCGGTTTCGCAGTTGCGCACGATCTGCCGTACGGGCTCTTCGCAGGCGCGCCGCACGATGGTGACTCCGAATTGTTCGTCGCCGTCGAGCTTGAGAGCCTGCAGGGCGACCGAAGCTCGCAGCAGCGCGACGCCTCCGCCGGGTACGATGCCTTCCTCTACCGCGGCGCGAGTGGCATGCAGCGCGTCCTCGACGCGCGCTTTCTTTTCCTTCATCTCGGTCTCGGTCGCGGCGCCTACTTTGATGATCGCCACGCCGCCGGCCAGCTTCGCCAGCCGCTCCTCGAGTTTCTCGCGGTCGTAGTCCGAGGTTGTCTCTTCGATCTGCGTTCGAAGTTGCTTGATCCGGCCCTCGATGCTCTTCGGCGATCCGGCGCCGTCGATGATGGTGGTGACGTCCTTGTCTACCGTAACGCGCTTGGCCCGGCCGAGGTCCTCCAGCTTGACGCTCTCCAGCTTGATGCCGGTCTCTTCCATGATGGCCTTGCCGCCAGTCAGGATGGAGATGTCTTCCAGCATCGCTTTACGGCGGTCTCCAAAGCCCGGAGCCTTCACCGCGCAGGCGGTGAGCGTGCCGCGCAGCTTGTTGACCACGAGCGTGGCCAGCGCTTCGCCTTCCACATCCTCGGCGATCACCAGCAGAGGCTTACCCGCGCGTGCAATCTGCTCGAGAATCGGCAGCAGATCCTTCATGTTGCCGATCTTTTTGTCGTAAATGAGGATGTAGGGGTCCTCGAAGACGCACTCCATGCGTTCGGCGTCGCTCACGAAATAGGGCGATAGATAACCGCGATCGAATTGCATCCCTTCCACAGCCTGCAACTCGGTGGTCATGGTCTTGGATTCCTCAACCGTGATCACGCCGTCCTTGCCCACCTTCTTCATGGCTTCGGCGATGATGGCGCCGATGGTGAAATCGCTATTGGCGGAAATGGCGCCCACCTGAGCGATCATGTCGCCGGAGACGGGCTTGGAAAGTTTCTTGACTTCCTCGACGGCGACCTTCACGGCCTTATCGATGCCACGCTTGACGGCCATCGGATTCGCTCCCGCGGTGACCGCCTTGACGCCTTCGCGGTATATCGCTTGGGCCAGGATCGTGGCCGTGGTGGTTCCGTCGCCCGCTACGTCGGAGGTCTTCGAAGCCACTTCGCGCACCATCTGTGCGCCCATGTTTTCGAGCGGGTCTTTCAGCTCGATTTCTTTGGCCACCGTTACGCCGTCTTTGGTGATTGTCGGTGCGCCGTATTTCTTTTCGAGAACGACGTTCCGCCCTCGGGGTCCGAGGGTCACCTTCACCGCTTCGGCAAGTTGGTTGACTCCGCGGAGAATCGCCTGCCGGGAGGCGTCGCTAAAAACGATTTGCTTTGCCATGGATGGTTTCCTTAGTGAGTCGAATGCGTATTAACTGACTTGACTGGCCACACCCGCGGCCGGATTCAAAACGCCGAGAACGTCGTCCTCGCGCATGACGATGTACTCAACGCCGTCCAGCTTGATCTCATTGCCGGAATACTTGCCGAACAGGATGCGGTCACCGGGTTTGACGTCTAGGGCGGCCATTTGGCCGTCCTCCAGCCGTTTGCCCGTTCCGACGGCTATGACTTCTCCCTCCTGCGGCTTTTCCTTGGCCGAATCGGGAATCACGATGCCGTTGCGCGAGGTTTCCTGTTCCTCGATTCTCTTGACCACAATGCGGTCGTACAGGGGTCGAATCTTCATAACGTTACTTGCCTCCAATTCGAATGACTTGTTTATGAGATCGCTCCACGCTACGGTTGAGGGGCGAAGACCATGCCCTTCTGAATATGCCTCGCGTGAGCGGAAACTCTGACGTAGGGCACCTGCAGAAACGATTGGCTCGCCACCTTCGTAATCTCGATGCAGTTGCAGCCCTGAGCCTTCACGCTTGAAATGAGCCGCTTCAGCGCCGCGCGCAAAATCTTTTGCCGGTTCCATCCGAAGTTGGTGGCGGTGAGTTCGCCGGCCATGAAGAAAGTAGCTCCATCCAGCTTCTTGAATACCCTTCTCGAATGCGCGTGGCGGGGGTTTGGCCGCCGACCATCCACTGGAATGCGGCTCTCGCGGGAGCAGCGCGGAGTCCGGCAGAGACGCGCCGTCTCGAATTAGAACGCTCCCGGCTGCGATTCCATCCGTCATGGAGGGCCTCATCATAGCCGTCACTTCCCGGAACTTTGGGGCGGGCTGGCCGCATGGGCAAGCCAGGCCACCGGGTGGCTGCGGACGCCGCCATTGCGCTCCGTGATGTCGGCCCAATTCACGTCATCTTTCAACCGAAGGAAGACGCCCGTGTCGCCCTGGTATGTGCCCTCGGCCAGGATGACATCATCGCCTTTACGGTATACGCCGTCAACAGATTTATCCGTGTTCGTGTTCATGATTTTTCTCGTTCCGCCGGCCGCCCACGGCCACGGAGGCTATGGTCGAAACCTCGGCAGGTTCAGGAGCCGGGCTTTATCGAGCCTGTCTTGCTCCGCGTCTTTCTCGCTGGCGAGCCGGGCTGCGTTTCTTTGGGGCGCCTCCAGAAGGTCGAGGCGCGCCGCTTCCAGGATGGCGGCCCGGGCGGGTTCTTCCAGCCTTTTCAGAACGCCCACCAGTCTGTAGGCGGGCCCGTACGAAGAGCGAATCAGCTCGAATCGGTACTGCGCATCCTGCCAGCGCGCCAGAATCGTGTCCTGGTTTCCATAGCTCCGAATCGCGGGCGCGGGTTGGGCGCCGGTCCTTTCGGCAATTCCATAGGCGGCCGAAAGCGCCTCGACAAAGTCGGCCGCCGTCAGTCCTTCGGTCTCGTGCCGGTCGTAGTCGACCGCGATCCGATACAACGCTCCATCGTAGAAGCCGAAGACGACCTCATCGACGGATTCCGCGTGTGAAGATGCGCCGGGAGGTTGCGGGCGCCACACCAGTTCCTGGATGAGGGCCGGACGGCTCTGCACGACCTTCGCCTGAGCCAACTCCAGTCCGGCCGGGGCGCAGACGGCCGGCAGGTCCGATCCGAGCTGGAAGGCCCGGTATCTGGAAAGATCTTGCGCCAACCCAAGCGCCGGCATCGCTTCGAACCCGAGCAGCGAGGCGAGAACGAATCTAGGCATGCGGCCTCCCAGTTTAGTCATTGCAGGCCGGCCTGACGTTGTCCCAGACACGCGAGGCGACGAAGGGGGCGGCGCTCGCTACCATGACAGCGCGCTGCCAGCCGCCCGAGAATCCGAACATGGGAGCGACCGGGTTGTAAAGCAGCGCCAGCGCTGCGAACCCGGCCGCGACGGCAAAGCGCCGCGAATGAAAGGCGTCGATCGTCACGGCTACCGCGCCCGCCGCTACGACGAATCTGACGGCGATGTCATACGGCGCAAGGAAGGACGACATTCCCACTGCGGCTAGCAACGCCGCTGCCGAAACCCACCGGACGGACTCGCCCCACGCAGCGCTTCTCCACTTGTCTCGCGCCCGGCTCTTCTCGATCCACGCGCGCCATTCTTCCAGGTCGAGCAATCTTACTGGCGGCGGGACCCGGAGTTCGGGCAACCCCTGCAATTGAACTAAAGCGGCCATGTCCAGGTCCTTATGAACGCCGCAGTCCCGTTGGGCCTTGGCCCGCGGCGGCGCTTCGAGCAACAAACCAACCTCCGCGGTTGGAGTGGCGGCTAAGGGCGGGATCGGACAACCCGACTTAGCTCGGATCGTCCGCGAATGGGCTGAATCGCCCGCTCGTTAACCAGTATGAGTTAAATAGCTTTACTTGTCAAGCGGAATATGCCATATTAAACCTAGTCAATTCACTTGTTTAGGTTAATTTCATACACTCGGGCCGCCCCATGGACGTAGCTCTGGTAATCCGGCATCGGCTAAAGAAACTCGGGCTCGACCAGAGAGACCTGGCTTCCGCCGCCCAGGTTACCGACTCGTACATTTCGCAGTTATTGGCCGGCAAGAAGGCTCCTCCCGCTTCGGACCGCACGGACATCTACGACAAGATTGGGAAGTTCCTGAAACTTCCGAGCGGTGAACTCTCCAGACTGGCCGACCTCCAGCGGAAGCAGGCCTTGAGGAAGAAGGTCGCGGAGCCGGCGCAGCCTTTATTCAAGAACTTCCGCGAACTGACTCTCCGCAAGTGCGAACCCGCCAAAAAGGCGGAACTCCGCGAAATATTCGAGCGTGAGCCCTTCGGCGCACTCGAACGCCTGGTCACGCAGAAGCTGTTGGATGTGGCCAAGAGGGTGGCCAGGGAAGAGCTGGAAAGCGAGAAGTGGCTGCGCCTGGCGGCCCGCCTCAGCAGACGGAGCTACGAGCAGATGCGGGTCATGATCCTCGAGTTCCTCGAAACGGACGTCTTCAACGTCTCGGTCGAAAGCTGCGTGTCTTTTTTGGACCCGCTGATCGAGTCCTGGGATATCGACCTGGGAACGTTCGGAATGGAAATCGTCCTGAGCCGGAGGCTTACTCCCAGGCGCCTGAAGAGATTCGAGTTCGTCGAACGCGAGCCGGACGGGCCCATGGACGTAGAGCCGGGCCTCGTGGAGTTTCTTAGGGATGATTCGCTCAGCGGCGACGCCACTGTGGAGGAGATCGAGTTTTTCAAGAGGCTGAAGTTTGGGGAGAGGCGGCCGGCCCCGCTCTATTATTATCGGGAGCTGCAGAACCTGAGAGATCCTCTCCATTTCCGCCCCGCGGGGCAACCCGAAAAGTGAGCCGGGCACACAAAGGACGGGCCTCGCGGGATGAAAGGCGCGCCTCGTGAAAGAGAATCCCAAAGTCCGCAAGATCGCATTTGTAGCCGACCACCTGCCTCGCAAGTGCGGCATCGCAACCTTCACGTCCGACTTGCTCGCGGCCGTAGCGAGCTCCCACCCGGAGACCCAGTGCGTAGCCGTAGCGGTCAACGATATTCCAGGCGGCTACGAATATCCGGAGGTGGTTCGCTTCGAAATTGAGGAGCAGGACCTCTCGTCCTACCTGCGCGCCGCGGACTTCCTCAACATCAACAACGTGGACGTAGTCTGCCTGCAGCACGAATTCGGCATATTCGGCGGGTCGGCCGGCGGTCACATTCTGGCGCTCCTGCGCGAGTTAAGAATGCCCGTCGTCACCACTCTTCATACCGTTTTGCGCGAGCCGAAAGCGGACCAGCGGCGCGTGATGAAGGAACTGATTTCACTCTCTACCCGGCTCGTGGTCATGGCCGAGCGCGGGCGGCTGCTATTGCAGGAGATCTACCAGGCGCCGGCGGCCAAGATCGATCTCATCCCGCACGGCATTCCGGACGTCGGCTTCGTCGATCCGACCTACTTCAAGGATCAGTTTGGGGTGGAGGGACGGGTAGTGCTGCTCACGTTCGGCCTGCTTTCGCCGAACAAGGGCATTGAGAACGTACTCAAGGCCCTGCCGCAGATTCTGATGGAGTTCCCCGAGGTGGTTTATATCGTCCTGGGCGCCACCCATCCCAACGAACTGAGGGAGCACGGCGAAGCCTACCGGCTCAGCCTGGAGATTCTCGCCAAGAGGCTCAAAGTTGACAAGAACGTCATCTTTTACAACCAGTTTGTGGATCTTGAGAATCTCAAGGAGTTCATCGGGGCGGCGGACCTTTACATCACGCCGTACCTGAACGAAGCGCAGATCACGTCGGGCACGCTGGCCTACGCGTTTGGCGCCGGCAAAGCGGTCGTGTCCACGCCATACTGGCACGCCGCGGAACTGCTGGCGGAAGGCCGCGGCGCGCTGGCGCCGTTCGGCGACGTTCCGGCCATCGCGCGCGAGGTGACGGGGTTGCTTCGAGACGACGTCCGCCGGCACGCTATTCGCAAGAACGCCTATAAGCTCGGCCGCGAGATGATTTGGAGCAATGTGGCGCAGATGTACATGCGCTCCTTCGAGCGCGCCCGGCTGGACGGGGCTGCCCGGACGCGAACGTTTCTGGCCACGAAAACTCTCGATCGAAAGCCGCGGGAACTTCCGCCGATGAAGTTGAGTCACCTCTCGCGCATGACCGATTCCACCGGCGTCTTCCAACACGCCGTTTTCAGCATACCGAGTTTTTCCGAAGGCTACTGCACCGACGACAACGCTCGCGCATTCGTTCTTGCGGCGCTGCTCGGTGAATTGGGCGAAGACCCCGAGTCCGTGCGGACACTCGCCACTACCTCCGCGGCTTTTCTCCATCACGCTTTCGACCTCCAAACGAAACGTTTCCACAACCATATGAGTTTTGACCGGCGCTGGCTGGACGAACAGGGGTCGGAGGACTGCCACGGCCGGGCGCTCTGGGCGCTGGGAATGGGCGTGGGACGTTCGCCGTCCCGGAGTTTCCAGATGATGGCGGGACAGCTCTTCGCGATGGCGCTGCCCGCGCTCACCGGGTTCACCGCTCCTCGGGCGTGGGCGTTCGGCCTGATCGGGATCCACGAATATCTGCGCCGGTTGAGCGGCGACAGCCTGGTGAACCAAACCCGGGAGATGCTGATCTGCCGGCTTATGGAACGCTTCGACGAGAGCGCCCACGAGGACTGGCGATGGTTCGAAGAGGAACTGTCTTACGACAACGCAAAGCTCGCCCACGCCCTGATCGTGAGCGGACATGCGACCGGACAAGCCGCGGTCCTTCAGCGGGGGCTGGAAGCTTTACGCTGGCTAACGGAATTGCAGATGTCCGACAAGGGGCACTTCCGGCCCGTGGGCAGTAATGGATTCTACCGTCGCGGCGGCGTGCGCGCCAACTTCGACCAGCAGCCGATTGAGGCGCAGGCAACGGTTTCCGCCTGTCTGGATGCATATCGCGTCACCTCGGACGTCTGGTGGTACGAACAGGCGCAGCACGCCTTCGACTGGTTCATCGGCTGGAACGATCTCGGACTCGAGCTCTACTCCCCCGAGACGGGCGGCTGTCGCGATGGGTTGCATGTGGATCGCGTCAACGGGAACCAGGGCGCGGAATCGACCCTGGCCTTCTTACTTTCATTGGCGGAAATGCACTTGGCGCAAAACGTGCTTACTAGTTTCATAGACCCGATCGCCGTAACGGAGTAACCACCGATGCCCACTTCCCTGCATGTCACGCGTACCACCACAATTCTCGATCCCGACCAGTCCCGCGTTCTCCTCCGCCCCTTCGTTCCGGGGGGTCCGGAGCGGGTCGCCGGGATCGTCGCCAGGATTATGGCGCTCCCGGAAGAAGAAGTCGGGCGCCTGCTGGACCAGGTTTCGGCCGAATTCTCCAGCGCCACCGGCACATCCGCGAGCTCTTCCTGGAGCGCTTCGTCCAGGTCCGCGAGTCTTTGACGACGCTTGAGAACGTATCCGAGCAACGACGGCTCCTGATCGGCTCTTATTTCCTGGCCGAGTACTCTTTGGAATCCGCGGCGCTGTTCAATCCTTCCATCGTGCCGCATCCCGACCAGAGCGATCTGGCCCCCGGCGCGCTTCGTTTTATTCTCAGTTTGCGAGCCACCGGAGAAGGGCACATTTCTTCCATTGCGTTTCGAGCCGGCGTCATCCACCCCGATCAGCGGATCGAGGTATTGCCCGCAGCCGGCTTTCTAACCGAGCCGCGGCAGATCCCAAATCCCGTGTACCAGAAACCGCTGTTCGAACGGAAACTATCCGAACTGCGGCTGACCGGCGAATTCACGCGCCGGGTCATGAACAAACTGGGGACATCGTTTGAACTGGAAGAACTTCGCGCCGCTCTCCAGGCGGAACAGTTTCGCCTGCCGGATGGAATGGCGCAGGATGACCAGGAGGCTTCCCAGGGGATTTGGATGCTGGCGCGGTCCAACTACGAGGTCCAGTTCAAGCCGGAGCAGCAGTTGAGCGAGCGAATTCTGTTCCCGGCCACGCCCTCTCAACGCAACGGCATCGAGGACGCCCGGTTCGTGCGCTTCCGCGACGACGACGGCGTTTACTTGTACTTCGCGACGTTCACCGCATACGATGGCCGGGTCATCATGCCGGAATTGGTGGAGACTTCCGACTTTCTCAACTTTCGGTTCATTTCCCTGAATGGTCCGGCGGCTATTAACAAGGGTATGGCCATCTTCCCGCGGAGGATCGGCGGCCGCTACGCCATGCTCGCCCGCCAGGACAACGAGAACATCTCCCTGATGTTCTCCGACAACGTCCACTTCTGGGATGAGCGCGTCGTGCTCCTCAAACCGGCCTTCCCCTGGGAATTGGTGCAACTTGGGAATTGCGGATCTCCTATCGAGACCGATGCCGGGTGGCTGGTCCTCAGCCACGGCGTCGGCCCCATGCGCCAGTACGTCATCGGCGCATTCCTGCTGGATCGCGATGACCCTTCCAAAGTGCTGGGAAGGCTCTGCGAACCCTTGCTCAAGCCGACTGAGAGCGAGCGCGAAGGTTACGTGCCCAACGTCGTTTATACGTGCGGCGCCCTGGTCCACAATGGCGAACTGATTATTCCGTATGGCATGGCCGATCACTCCACGGGGTTCGCAACCGTTCCGCTCACCGAGGTACTGGCCGCCATGGAGCCGGAAGTCCCAATTCCAGCATGAACATCCCGAACGAACGGCCGGCGTGAACTGGGTAAGAAATTCAATCTTCTCGGGGACCGGGACTTCCGCGCCGCAGTGCGTCGAATTCTGAGGCAAAACATTCTGGCAGTGGGTTCCTTCATCATCGGTCTGGATAGCGAAATGCCGGGCATCGGCAAACGCATAGCCGCCGCCGCTACTCAGCACGGCGTGGATAATCTCATTACGATGTTGTGGAACAATTCCTGGCGTCGCCAGCCATTCGTCACCCTCGTGGGCGATCTTTCGTTCGTGCAGAAGATTTGCGCTCCGTTAGGCGGACACCGCGCGGCCGAAGTGAGTGAGCACGCGGAGCGCGTAGTAAGTCAGCCATTTACTGGGCTTCCCCTGGGCTTCCACGTCCGCCCACATCTTGCCGTTCAGCGAGTTCTCCAGGACCCATTTGCCCTCCGGCGTCCTCTTCGATTCGATCAACCGAAGCGGCTTTTCGAGCGCGGCCGACATGGGCGTGCCCAATTCGGCGGGGGCGTACATGGCCTCGAGAACATCCGAGTTGTAGTGCAGCGGGAAGCCGAACTTCAGCCACCCCGATTTGGGTTTTGGATCCCCGCGCCCGCGTCTCAAGAGGAACGCGTCCCGCTGTTCGGACACCCACTGCTTCACGGTCTGAGCGGGGGGCAATTCGCTGCGCCGGGGGCTGCGTTCCAGGACCGCCAGCCAGTCCGTCTGATTCCCCGGCACGTACACGAACACTTCGTGATCGAGCATGTGAGTGACCAGCAACTTGATCGCGGACTTCATGGCCGGGGTCCGGCTCTCGGGGGGCGCTTGTGAGAAACAGAGGAGCAGTTTCGGCTGGGCCATGTAGCACAAGGGCAGCAGGGAATAGGCCATGAAACCGCAATCGATGCCCCCACTTTTCCCGACCCTCCGCGCCAGGGCCTCGCGCTCCCGCTGGACCACCGGATGGTCCCCGTAACCCAGACGCGTCAAGGCAGCGAGGATGTTGGCTGTCAGACAGTGCCATCCGTCGGCTCTCACCCACTTAGGCCACAATTTCCTCTTGGTGTAAACGGGGGCAAAACGGGTTGGCGTGGAAACTGCACGTAGAGGTCGAACGTGGCATTTGCACTCCCACTTCGTATGGCTTAGACTCTCGTAGTCGTCCACCTATAATTGAACACGAACTGACCATCACCCAATTATCCGGCGCCTTAAGCCCCTGCCTCAGAACCCGGATTACTTAGATGGCGCCGGGAGTCCCTTCTTCCCCTGTTCCAAGCCGAGCATTCCCCAATCGCTTAGGCGCGTAACCCGGCCCTGGCCGTGCGGCGGCTTCAATTCCTGGACTTTGAAATCGACTTTCGTCCCGTTCACTTCAACCAGTGCGTACCCGAAGAACCAGCCATCCTCGTATTCTCCGGAGGCGCGCAAGTGGCCGCCGGAGCTCGCCATCGATACGTACGTGACGCTTTGCAACTCAAGATGCAATAGCTGGTGAACGTGGCCAGCTATTACGAACTGCACTCCATCTTGGATGGCGAGCTGGTGTAAGGGGAAGTTAGGGTTCTTAAGCGCCACATTGATCAGCCAGGACGGGCGGTGCAAGAAGACAAACTTCAACGGCTGGGCCGCGTGCGCCTTCAGGTCGCTCTCCAGGAACGACAGTTCCCCGGCCGAAAGCTCCTCTGAGCGACTGTTGTCCAGGATCGTAAAATGCGCGTTTCCGTAATCGAAGCTGTAGTGCGGTGGCCGGCCCGTATGCCGCTGGTACAGGCGCTCCGATTCCGCGGACCAGATGTCATGGTTTCCCGGAACGGCAAAGAGCTGAAACCGCCGGTAGGGTTGGAGTAGCCGGTCCACCTCCTGCCATTGGACTGGCGCAGTGGCGTCATTCAAGCCTTCGATTGTGTCGCCGGTCGTTACGACGAACGCGGGGCGTTCGGCGGTGGCTTCTTCCCAAGCCTGCTCATAAACACCGGTCTGCGCCTCACCGGTCCGGTCACCGAGAATGGCGAAGCGGAAGGGTATCTGGTCCGCGGGAGTCCCGCTTCGGATCAGGGCGGACGCCAACACCGCGACGAATAAAGGAAACCGGGAGTAGCCGGCGATTCGAAGTGGAAGCGATTTGTTGGGAGCGCCGGAGGTCACACGATCCATTATCGCCGGGGACGCGCAAGGTAGGGAGATGGCGGACAGGTCCCCGGCCCGGCCCGGACTGGTTCAAATCATTCTTTTCCGCCGGATGCTCGACGCTCGGACCCGGCCTTCACGCGCCTGAGTCCAGCGATCGGCATCCCTTTCAGCGCTGGGGATACCGAAGGCGATGAAAAATGCCGCGAACTTGACGGGGCTCGATCGGGCTACGGCTCAGCCCTCCGCGCCAGCAGCCGCAGGGTCACGATTGCGTAGGGAGAGAGAGTCACGTGCACGCCGTCTCTCGACACTGGTATCTCGCGAAAGTCGTCTTCAGCGGCGCTGCATAGCCAGGCGCGGGTGAACTCGAGCAGGCGCGAAGAGAGACGCGCCTCGACTCCGTGGCCAGCGGTCTCCAGCAGTCGGAGGACGTAACCGTCGCCATCCTCGGCGGGCTTGAGCGTCTCTAATTCGACGCCGTCGCCAGCCAGGTCAGAAAACTCGCGGGTATGGCGGGCAGCGAGCCGCGCAGTCCGACTTTGTCGTTGCTCGTCAACTGGCCGGTTTCGAGCGGCGTCAGCGACTCCCGTCCCAGGCGGCTCAGATGACGCCGGGGTCCAGATCGGCGCCGCTCGTGAGGACGTAACGGAACGTGAACTCGCCGCTCTGCACGCGCGGAAAGTTGGTATGCCAGTAGTTGTTCAACGCGTAGGAGAAGATGGTGGACGATTTGGGCTCGAACCTCTCCGGCCACAGGCCGCGGTCGATGTCGCCAAAAGTAACCAGCGGCGCATCCACCGGGATCACCGCCGCGCTGGGCCGAGGGCGCCCCGCCGCCGCTCACACGCGCCCAGTGTCCCGCCAGGTACCATTCGCGGCAGCCGCCCGCGAGCTCGTCGCGCGCTGGATTGACCGTTCCGTTCTGGCCCTCGTACTCGAACTCCGGTTGCGGCGCCGCGAAGGGGAACGCAAAGTAGATGGCTTCCTTTTCGTTCACTGGATCCTTTTGGAGGCGGTTGACGATTTCGATCTTCTTCTCTCCGTTGAACAGCCGGATCTCCACATCGATCCGGGGCGCGTGCGGCCCGCTGGTTCGATAGCGCAGAGTCTTTCCCCACGGCGTAGAGACAGCGTTCACGGCGGTCGCTCCAGCCGCGGGAGTGACAGTCAGATTCGCGGTGGGCAAGTGCTCGGCGATCTGGATGAGGCGGGTGTTCTCTCCGCCCGCCGCATATAAGTATTGGTTCACCAGGTACGGGCTTTTGGGATCGACCAACTCGCGGCCGGCCTGCTTATCGAAAACGCCGGAGACCGCGCCGCGATTTGGATCGACAGTCACGCGATAAAACTCGTTCTCGATGGTGTTCACGGGTTCCGGCTGCGGTGGCGCCGGCGCCGCGGCGACGCTTTCAATCCGGTAGACGCGATAGCCCATTGCCGGCACGTGGGCGGCCAGGAAGCGCACGTGCCGGTATCCGCTTGCGGCATGCACCGTCTCCAGCGCCGCTGCCTTGCCCGTTTCCGTATCCACCAACTGGGAGCCATTCGAGAGATCGAGTTCCACAAGGCCGTTGCGCTCGTGAGCCAGCGAGTTGAAAACGACCATCGCAGGGGGCTCGATCCGGTATGTTGTCGAGCAGGCGGCTCATGGATTCCTGCGCGATCCAATGCGCAGTCTCGCGCGCATCGGTCACATGAAAATGTTTGGTCTCGATCTGAAGCACGCTTTGGTCGCTATCCGGCCGCGAGTAACCGCCCGAGGAAGTGTAGGTGTGTTCGGCGTAGAGCAGCAGGTCGCTCCACAAACGCCGCAGTCCTTCGAGCGGCGGCGCCCATTCCGGCTTCTGGAGCGCGGCAAGCGAGGACAGTTTCTCGACCGCCAGCGCGCGGCTTTCGGTCTCCCGGTAAAGAGCCGCGAATTGCGCGTCGGTTCCGATGCCGTCTTCCCAATAAGGTCCAAAATCGCCGCGGACGGTTTCGAGCTTGTCTCCGAACTTCTTCTCGACGGCTCTCGAAATAGTCGCGGAAAGTCGCCAGTTGCAGGCGCGGCCAGGCGTATTTGGCATTCCAGGCGCGGACGAACTCGCCCTCGCCGGGGATCAGGTCGGTGTTTTCCAGTTGGCTACCGAACATCAGAACAGCGTCGGGCCGGTAGCCCGGGGATTCGAAGGTCTGAAAAAACGTGGGCAGGCCGTCGCGGCAGCCGGCTTCGCGCGGCGGCAGGCCGCAGACAAACCAAAGTTGCGAGTACTGGCGCGTGTACGCCATCAGCACCTTCGCGCCGTCGGGGCCTTGCCACCAGAATGGCGAATGGGTCTGCCACCGGCCGTAGAGGGGCTGCGGGCCGCGGTCGTCGTTGGCGCCCGCGGCGAAGTACTTGACGCCCGCGGCGCTCAGCACGGATGCATAGCTCCACGGATAGGCCGGCACATCGGTGATATTGGCGTAGTCGCTCTGGCTGCCCGCCGCGCGATTGAGCGCGTGGCCGGCATAGGTGGAGCGGATCAGCGTCTCCAGGCTGGCGCCGCCGGCCATCAGGTTCGCGTACTGCGCGGGAATCGAAATGCGGCCCGCGCGTACCGCATCCAGAAACTCCTTCTGCGCCGCGGGAGAGCGCGTGCGCAGGTACTGTTCCACCAGCCAGGCGCCATCGGGCGAGAAGCGCATATCTGGGTCGTGGCGCATTTCTTCCAGCAAGCGATCCAGGTTGCGGTTCTGCAATTCCTCGATCTTCGGCTGGTAATCGGTGAAGCCAATGTCCAGATGGTTGTGCGGCACGACGTAGACCGTGAACTTACGTTTGGGATCGAGCCGCGCTCTGCGCAGCATCGGGAGCCCGTTAATCGTCAGATCGATGCGTGCGTCGGAGCCCGCGGCGAACTCCTTAACTTTGAACTCGAACCGTTGCTGGCCGAAACGCCCGGCGGCCAGATCGGAGCCATAGGACGCGCCGGCGAGAGTCAACGTAAACCTCCCACTCGAGACGGCCTCGGCGGTCTCGACGGTCACCCACACCAGTTCGCGCGTCGCTCCGTTCTCAGTGACGTAAAGGTAAGTCGGCTCGACGCTCACCGCGGGTTCCGTGGCCAAGCCGGTCCGCAGCAGCGCCAGCGCATCCCAACCGATCTGTGAGTCGCCGTTTTCGTCCGCTACGTCATCCACGGTCGTAACGCGCAGTTCGTTGGCGCCTTGCCGTAGCGCGCTGGCCGGAATCGGGATGCGCACTCTCGCTTCGGCGCAGATCGGCGAATCGGACCGGCCCTCGGCATGGTAGCTCAGGACGCGGTCGATGTACGCCGTGCCCTGCGCGCCGTTGAGATCGAACTCCAAGCGTGGCACGCGCGGGTTGCCGGCCATGATCGCGAGGTTCAACACATACGGTCCGCTGGGAGCCTCTTCCAACTTGAACTGGATCGTGCGGGAGTGCGACTGCGATCCGGACTTGGCGTTGAGCGTGCCCGATTGCGAGGCCGGCCAGCGCCGTGCGGCATCCGGCGCGTCCGCATCCACCACAACCGGTTGAGCGCTCACGCGCCCGCCGAACTCGGCCGACGCGTGGTCGAACGTCCCGATGCGCCAGACCGTAAACTCCTGGCTCCACAGCGGCAAGCTGACGGTTGCCGCAAGAGTGACAAGGCAGAAGGAACGAACGCTCATTTCATGGAACATTCTACGCCCGCGCGACGACGCTTTTTTGAGCGAGACGGTAAGCTGAAGCGTCATGGATACCGTCATCACCCGCCGCCAGGCCCCGCTCGCGGCCGGCGCCACGGCCAATCCGCGCTCCGTCAAAACCGCTCCTTCCGGGTATCATCTGGAATGGGGAACGGAACATGGCCAAAGTGACGATCCGCTACACCGACTATTTCACCCAGACCGTCCATCGGATGCGCTACGACGGACTACTGCTAGTGACCTCAGGCGCAGACGGCAAGCCGAACGTGATGACCATCGGATGGGGCATGATCGGCGCGATCTGGGGACGGCCGGTGTTCCTGGTTCTGGTCAGGCCCTCGCGCCACACCTACAGTCGTTTGGAAGAGGTCGGCGAGTTCACCGTCAACGTGCCTCCTCACGAACTGGCGGCTGGGGTGAACCTCTGCGGGACGCTTTCCGGCCGCAACCACGACAAATTCCGGGAGGCCCGGTTGACGCCAGCGCCGAGCAGGCAGGTGCGGCCTCCCATTATCCAGGAGTGTGTCGTGCATTACGAGTGCCGGATTCTGCATAAGAACGACGTGGCTCCCGGCGATCTGGTCCAGGCGATCCTGGACGACTCCTATGCGCAAGGAGACTTCCATCGGGTGTACTTCGGTGAGATCGTGGCGGCCTACGCGGATCAAGACGCTGCCCAGCGCCTGACCGAAGCGCTCCCCACGGCGCGACCGTAATAGGGGCTCTACAAACGCCCTTGTGAAGGCGAATCAGGCGCCAGATGGGCGGAACGCCTGCGCGTTCGACAGGCGCTCAGCGGAGATCGCCGGAAAATGGGCCGGGGCTGCGGGAATAATGCGGGAAGACAAATAACAAATTCGGCCCGGCGGGTTGACTCCTTCCCGCATCGAAAACTCGCGGAACTGAGGTTGAGGAAGGCAGGCCTGCGATTCACGGATACAGGCGAGCGTGCAACATTTCCCACAGTTGCCGCCCGCCGAGATTGGCTCGGGTGGGCTCCAAGGAGGTCGTCTCCGACGGGCTGACCGGAAGATCGTCCCTGATTTCCATGTCGCACGTCGCCCAAGCGATTCTGGAGTGGACCCTGGAGTGGACCCCGTGCCTGAGACACGGTAATTAGGGACAGGTTACCATTCGCTGGCAGGCACTTGCCGGCGGTGGCGAAGGGCAGGACGGTCTCGCTCAGGTTGAGGAACTCGCGCAGTTCCATCTCTCCGAGTTTGGCGGCTACGATGTCGCCATAGGCGCGGGCTTTGCCATGTTTTCGAACTTCTCAAACTCCTGCGCGATGGCCTGAGACAGCGTGTACAGTTTCTGGAGTAACTCCACGGGTTGGCCGAACTCGACGCTCGACATGCCGGGGGTGAGCCGTACGCCCGGCCCGAGTTGCTTCATGGTGGCCAGCGCCGCGGCCGGCTCGATCGGAATGGCGATCCGGGTCGCCCGCAGATGTCCGCGAGATGCCTGGATAAAGCTGTGCAAGCGTTCGCGGCGGCGCTTCTCGATGCGATAATCCTCCGCGCCTTCCAGGGCCGCCAGGCGCGCCAGCAGCGCGGAGCGCTCGACCAGAAACGTGCGGCCGGCCTGGTAGCCCCCCAGCGTATGCATCATCGCGATCGCGCGGCGGCGGCGAACTCCGAACGGCTTTTCAATGCCGGCGCGGTCCACCACGGGCGCCTCGATGCGCTCCAGCGCGGCGCGGATTTCCGGAACTCGAAGCAACCATTCGGCTTGGGCAGGCATGAGAGTAACTCCCCTAAGTCAAGTATGTTGGTGCACAGTTGTGTCAGGCAAGTGAAAACGTTACTGATGATACTAAGCGTTATAAACCACAATCGTACTAACCACTTGTCAGTTGCTGGACTTACCACGCATTCGGACGTACAGTGAGGCCATGACATCGATAACGACCGAAGCGGCCTGCGGAAAAGAGGAGCCGTCGGCCGGAATCTTGCGTCCTTGCGCTCACTGGGACGCAAGTGGGAACTCTCCGGGGCCTCGCGCGGAAAGGCGTTACGCATCACGAGCTTATGGCTTTGTTGAGGAAGACGCAACGCGTCGCATTGGGCCCACGGAAGGCAAGACAACTAACAATAGGCGGCCGCAGATTCGGTGGCAGCAAGATTGGCTCCCCAAGAGATACACAGAAACGGAACTGCGAATGGAGAAAACCAGACTGGCCGGTTTCTCCCGTGTGTTCACCAGAGAGGGAGTTTCGGAATTGCGTTCTTGAGGTTGGTAAGCGGGCGGTGGGGGGAATTGGCTCCCCAAATGCGCCGAACTCAAGTAATGGAGAACCGCCCGACGAGTTTATGCGCCCGTCATGCGTGAAGGCTTCTCTGCGATCTCGACCCGAAATCCGCAGTGAACCGCGCCGAGCGCTTTTAGGCGAATCGAGACTCAGGCCTGTGGCTGGCTCGATTGCCGCTGTAGTTTCAGTTGCAGCGCCAACCGGTAAATCCGCTCGGCTGGCGTGTCGCCCCCGGCAGCTCTGACAATCGCCACCCAACCGCGCAGGCTTACTCCCTCCGGCAGCGGCTCGGTCCGGATGAAGGCATAATCGCCGAAGCGGCCAGTTTCGGCGACGCGGCTCACGCGCGGTGGCACTGCGGCGAGGTCTCGGGAGAGGCGGTCGAATTCGCCGAGCATGTCCCCGTGAAACGTGCGGATCTCGAAGGTGCGCCCGGTGCTTCGCTCGAAGACTCGGGTTACTTGAACCCCGTCTACAATCGTCAGATTCAGCAAGTCACATTCGGTGAGCTCCATGGGTAAATTATGGCACGCCGCTGAGCCTGGAGTCCGCAGCCCGAGTCCAGTTCGTAGTAAACGTAATATATGGTCCAGCGCATCGGAAAGTACGCCGTACAGAAGGTCCTTGGCTCCGGCTCCTTCGGCGAGGTATACCAGGCGATCGACCCCGATCTGCAAAAGAACGTCGCTATCAAGAAGCTAAAAGCGCGAGGCAGCGATCAGCCTGCCGATACGCGGGTGCTTTTCACTCGCGAGGCGCGGGATACCAGCAAGCTGTCACATCCAAACATCGTTATCGTCCACGGTTTCGGCATCGACGAGACGGATGGCGCCCCATATCTCGTGATGGAGTTGCTTGAAGGAGAGACGCTGGAACGCAACATCCGGCGGAGGGCGGAAATTCCACTGGTCGAGAAAATCGAAATCATGCACCAGGTGGCGGAGGGCCTGCAGTTCGCGCACAACAGCGGCGTCATCCATCGCGATATCAAGCCCGCGAACATCATGGTTCTTTCCGACGGCACCGCCAAAGTGATGGACTTCGCCGTGGCGCCGGAAGGCTTTCTGATTGGAACGCCTGCTTACATGGCGCCCGAGCAGTTCACCGGCCACAGGTCCGATGTGCTCACCGACATCTTTGGCTTCGGAGCAGTCTACTACGAATTGTTGAGCGGCGAACGCCCATTTGACCCCGACCGTCCGGAACGCGCCCAGACCTCCCACCATGAGCCACCGCCGGTGAGCACGCTGGTAGCTGGATGCCCTCCCTGGCTCGACCTGTTGC
This sequence comes from Terriglobia bacterium, assembly GCA_963783505.1. GTDB lineage: Bacteria > Acidobacteriota > Terriglobia > Bryobacterales > Bryobacteraceae > BOG-224. Next base: position 172,739 of record CAWAOP010000017.1, read on the forward strand.
TCGACCGGATCCTGGCCAAAGCCCGCAACCGCCGTTACCAAAGCCTCGAAGAGATGCTCGTCGAAACCCGGCCCGCTTTGCAGAAGCTGAAGCAGGAACGCGCGACGCAACTGGCCGCCGGAATCGGCCCGCTCATGAATTCGGACCGCGAAGCAGCCAACCGGCTGATCGCTCAGGTCCTTCGTTTAGACCCGCTCAACCGGCAGGCCCGCGAGTTGCGGGCCACGGCGCAATCCGCCTACCACGAGGAAGCGAGGGTGCGGGCGCAGGAACTCGTCGCGCGCGGCGAAGCGGAAATGGGGGCCGGCGATTTCGAGAAGGCTAGGCAGACATTTGAAGAGGCGCTGGAACTCGATAGGGGCAACACCGCCGTCGAGAAACTGCTGGAATCGGCGCAAAGGAAATCCGAGGATCGCCGCATGTCACTGCTGATCCTGGACGAGGTGATTGACGACGTAATCGCGGCTGGCCCCTCGGGCTTACTCCCGATGCATGTGGAGAGCTCGTTCAAGAAGTTGACGCGCGCCGTCCGGCTGGATGAAGGTAACCGCGCCGCCGCCGATTTGCGCGCCGAGTTTCGGCCCGTCTATGACGAGATTCTCGAACGGCGGGAGCCCGCGCAGCCCGCCCCTGCCGCAAGCGCTCCCGGCCCCGGCGCGCCTTCCAACTGGTACGAGCAGGGGTTGGCCGATGCCCGAAAGGCTCGCCGCTTACGCGACTTCGACCACGCCGAGGGAATTCTGCGCAAGCTCATGGCCCATGCGCAGGATGATCGCGCCGGACGGGAACTCGCCATCCTGGCGGAGGATCGCGCCGGTATCCAGGCAGCGCAGGAAGCTCTCCGCCAAGCCGCGGCCCGCCATTCGGCCGGCGATACCGAAGGGGCTTTACGGGAACTGGATGCGTTCGCCGAGGCCAATCCGCGTCGCGCACCAGCCGTTGAAGGAGAACGCCGCAAGCTGCAGAAAGCACTGGACGACTTGGCGGCCCGCAACAGCGCCGGCTAAAGTCAGCGGTTGAAGCGCGCCGGGCCAGCTCATCTTACGATGACCCACTGCCGGCCGGAACGGGTGACACTAACCGGGATCTCAAGACTGACGCCGCTTGCGACGCCACGAATCGCCGCGCCGCCGTCCGGATGGAGGATCGCCACCAAGCGGCCTTGCGCTTGCTCGCGGAATTGCAGACCCGCTTCCACCAAAGGCTCCAGGCGCCGGTCGGCGGCGGCGAAGAAAGGCGCCAGAAAGCCGCTCATGCCGGTCTGGACCTCGACCGGATCCAGGCCCAGCGCCCTGCTCATTTCTTCGTTCTTGACACGGAACATCTCGGCCACGGCGGGCGCGTCCGCGTTCAGCATCGAATCGCGCAGACGATTAAGGAGGGCCAGAATGGCCTGGCGGCCTAGGGCGTCAAGCGGCGCCCGCGGCGCGGCCTCCCACAGCCAACGTCCAAAAGCCTCGCCGATTCGAACCGTGTCCCGCCATGCGCGAGGAAACGGTCCTTGCCCGGCGCGCCACTCGAACTCCGACAGCACTGTCTCGGTCCTTTCGCCCTGCCGGCCCCGGATCACCCGGAGGAGCAAGAAAGACGACCCGGGCGCTTCACCGCCTCGGGCCGGGACCTCGACAGGCCGAAATATCGCGCGGCCTTCGTTCTCACCCTCAATCACCCAAGGATTCAATTTCGTCTGTGCGATCGAAGTGCGGCCCAGGTTCTTAGCATAGACCTCGACACCGTTCCAGGTGCAGGCCACGCCCACGCCGCGCGAGCGCACCTCCAGTACGAACAATGTGCCCGGATTCATAAAAGTCCAAACTAAGATTCAAGCCAATCGGCGATCTTTTCGATGGGATCCCAGTCCCAAGTCCCGAACGAATACTCTTCCCACAGCGTAACTTGCCGGTCATAGGAGACTATTCCCCACAGCCCCTCCGCATTGAACTCGCCCACGGCGCCCTCCCATTTCAACTCCGCTTCCAGCCAGATGTGCAATCCTTCATGCTCGGTTGTGACTTCGAAGGAAAAGCCCGATTCGATCGAGACCTCGACCTTCAGAACGGCATCATGCATCATGCTGAGCCGCGCGCCAACCGCGACTTCCACTTTACCCTCGACACTACCCGCGGCATCCAGGCGGTCGGGCGTCAGTTGTCCCCATTCGACGGAAACATCGATTCCGGCGGAAAAATCGGCAAAGAGGTAGAAATCGCCTAGAAAACTGATGCCAGGCGGCACGAACTTCAGAGGGGCCTCGACCTTGCCGGAAACCAGCGGGTTGAGGTTAATGGAAATGGAGAACTTCCAAAACGCGCGGTGATCCTGATCCCACTCCTCCCAGTTGCCGGAAACCGCCACCGTGCCTTTCAGATACTCGAATGGCTCGTCGGGTTCGTCGGCGACCAAGTTGACCGCGTCACGGATCGCCTTTACAAAGGCATCGAAGCCTTCGCGAAGCCGGTCGTGGGCCTCGGAGAGGTTGATTTCCACGGATTTTGTATCTCCGGGGAAGGCTTGGATGACGTAGCTGCGGCTCTCTCCCGAACAGCAGGCGATGGAGACCGCATAATCTTGCGAGGCCGACTCAGCGGCCCACCATCGTCCGAAGAGCCAAGGGCCGGCGCGAAATGACGCCGATGCGCGTTTGTATGTCGCCTCCAAGGCGCCGGAAACGGTCCATTCCGGATGGTTCCCGCAACCGCCTAGCACCGTCGCCAGCAAAGTAATCTTGTCTCCGGGCAACGCTGGAACCACCTGCAGCAGCCCCGCCGGCGAAGGCCGCCGGCCATGGGAACAAAGCGCCTCGGCGGACTTGAGCACACAGGTAACTTTCTTGGCCGTCCCCGGAGCGAGGGGCGGCGAAGGCGGGGCGGCTGGGCCCGAGGCCTGTCTCCTCTCAGCCAGCCCCTGCACGGGTGGAGAGCCACGATCCGCTCCGGTCTGCCGAGCCTGCGATTGCCCGCCTGGTCGGCTTGACGCGTCCGCCGACGAGGTCGAGCCTTTCACGCCTGACCCAGAAGTGCCCGCCGCGCCGGAACTTGACGATTGCGATGAAGACGAGCGCGAACCACCTACGCCGCCGCCGGTTCCACCTGCGCCGCCGCCGGTTCGCGGCGCGGCAAGCCTGCGAATACGGAGACGGTAAAAGCGCACCGCATTCAGGTCGTAGGGGCCATAGCCACGACAGAACCACAAGTCGGGGCTAACCGGTACGGCAAACGAATCCCATACCGCGACCACGCGATCGAACCGGCACGCCGCCAGGGCCTCGGCCCTCGATATGCCCTCCCACTCCCATGGGCGGCGAAATACTTCACCGGCTACCAGAGAAGAGCCTCTAGGAATCGTCTTCATTTCGATAACGCCCCTACAGGCTGGCCTTCCGGCGGGCCGGATTCCGGCCCGCCCAACGTATCGCTACGGCTTGGCGACCTCCGAAACACAACTCATGCGCGCCAAATACCCGCGGTCGAAAATGCGTGGGGCGCCATTCGTGTCCAGCGTCAGCCGGACCGTCAAGTGGCTTGCCGTTGGGCAGGGTTACCGGTTCCTTGCCCATCCGGATGACCCACTCCAGCACCTCGTTGTTTCCCGCGGACTGCGATCTTTCGGCCTTAGCGAAGAAGCGGAAGACGGCCCACAAGCCTTCGGTGCTCGACCAAGTCAGGTCGGGTCCATTGCCGAACTTAAGCGTCGCCCTGGTCTGATGCGCCCCGGCGCCCTGCCAGGTAAACGGCTTGGGAGTCGCTTTGCCGCCGGTATAGATTAGCGTATCGCCATCGAGCGTGACGGTAAGGTTTTGGATCGTGCCTTCGCCCGGCTCCGGCGTGAGTGTAAAAGTGAAGTGGGGGTCCGCCGTACCGCCTGCGTAGAGCGATTCGGCGAATGCGGCCGCAGTATTGAAAAACGCAACGAACTCCGGCGTCAGCGTGACCGGGCTGCCGGAGGCTGGTACGTACTGCGCCCCCTGTTTGGTCAGCAGCTTCTGCAGACTCTGCTCGTAAAAACTCCAGAGCGCGCCGGCTGGCTTCCGGAAAAGGCCGTCAACCTCATCGAGCCTGGCTTCCGAAGCCGCGTTCGGATTGAAGGGATACTTTGACATCACGGTTTGGAAATCCGCGCACAAAGCCTTGCCCTTTCCATTCAACTCGGCCGGTCCCAGCCGCCGCAACAGACTTTCCGCATTGGTGATCGGGTCTTCCAGCAACTTCTCTACGCCTGCGTCGATGTGGCCCTCGGCATCGATACGGAACGCTTGCGCCATCTGCCTGGCATTGATTTTGGCCTGGCCCGCGTTCGTCAGCGTCGGCGCGGCGGCGGCATCGCTGGGTTCGCCGGGCTGGCCGGCAATGGCTTCGAGCGAAGATTGCAGCGCCACGAGCGCGTTAATGTAATTCTGGTTAGTGGGTCCGATGAACCGGTCGTTACTGCCCGGAGGCGTCACGGTCTGCACGGGCTGGAAAACGGCGGCCGTCGCCGCGTCGTCGACAGCGGTGTGCTGAGCGGCCAGCGACAGCAGTTCGAGCAACGGCGACTGATTGCCGGAAAGCTGAATCAGCTTCTGCGAAGCATCCTTGAGGCCGGCATATCGGACCACCGTGGCGGACTTGATATAAGCGCGCCACTCCTTGACAAAGTCCGAATAGTAGCGCGCCCGCAGATCCTGCGTGAGCTTCGCCAGGTCGAGGTTGGCCGCGCCACGGTCGCCCAACACCCACTGCTCTCCGAAGACATAACGATCGGCGTGCGCCAGCGCATCCTTCATGGCGGCCCATCCGTTCTTCGAGAATGCTCCGGGAACTTCGTGACTCTCCACTACCACTCCGGCCGATCCTGGGTACTGGCGGTTGAAGTTGACTGCCGGAATTCCCTTCGAGGTTTCCGCCAACATGAACGCGTATACCCGCTCGAGATCGGCGAACTGCGCCAGATAGGCCCTGGCGTGTGCGATAGCCGCTTCGTCGCCGCCGCCGGGGTACGGGTTCCCCGCGGGCAACACCCCGGCATAGAAATCGAACTGCCGGCGCGCTAACTGCAGGCGCTCGGTCTCGACGCCGCGACTCTCGCCCCACCATTTCTGCAATTGCGCGGGCAGAAAAGCGACGGTGCTTTTTTCCGGATGCGAGGTGGTAATGATATAGGCTTTCAGAGCGTCGTAAGTTGGGCCGTACTCGGGTCCGTTCGAAGACGGCAGGCCGCGCAAAGAGCGGAGGATTTCGCCCTGCGTGGGAGCCAGCAGCAGCGCGCGGAAGCGGTCGAAATATAGGCGCTGGGCTTCGGGCAACATGGCATTGCCGGCGTATAACCCCCAGCGATATGACCACGGCGCGCCATCGCGCTGGTACTCGATCATAGTCGCAACGGCCTCCCGCAGCCTATCGAGGTGACGCAGCGAATCCATTGTCGCAGCGCCAGCGGGCGTGTCAACCGCGGCTATGGCGCGCGACTCTTCGCGCACCTGCGTTTCCAAAGAACGGTTCCGGACGAAAGAGACGGTGAAGGCGATCGACAGCAGGCCACACAGCGCCGCGGCCGATGCGAACAACAGGCGGCGTTTGAAGGAGCGTCCGGCGCTATCCCCTCCGGCTCTGATTGCGGCCTGGTCGGCCAGGAGAACGTCGTTAAACACGTGACCCAGAAAGAGCCACTGCGGGACCTTGCGCGCGAACGCTTGCGGCGCGGGCGCCGGCGCGGGCTCCATCATTCCAGGGCGAAACAGCGTTGTCGCCGCGGATTCGGCTCGATGGCCGCTCGATGGGGTTGGAGCCGAGACGACCGGCGACGCATCGTTGATGATGATCGGCCGCACACCGGTGAAGTACGCTCCGCGCAGGAAGGGGCCTACGCTCAGTTGGCTTGGCCGGCACAGATCTACCAGAAACTGCACGGCGAGCGGCCGGATCTTACGGAACTCGCGCGGGAACTCGTACACCGCCGGAAGCCGGGAAGCGTCGGTTTCGCGTGAAAGGTATTCCAGCCTCCAGGACGCCAGGGAACCGAACAAGCGCTCGAATTCGCCAGTCAGCCGGGCCGTCTGCTGTTCGGCATAGACGCCTTCGACTTGCGCGGCCGCCAGCGGCAGCGTGAACCCGAGCGCCTGTCCGGTTTCCTCATTGGTCAGATTGCGGAAATAGTCGGTGAAGTGCGGCAACCGGTCCATCTTCGTGAACAGGACGTAGGTGGGCAGAGAGACCCCCATGGTTTGGGCAATCTCGGTCAGACCTGCGCGGAGTTGGCGCGCCGACTCCGCCACCGCCTGATGCGCGCCAGCCCTATTGAAGGCATCGCAATCGAAGCACACCACCACTGCCCGGCCCGGTTCCTCGCCACGCGTCAGCGCCGCCGCTGACGGCTTTAGCTTAGCCGCCAAACGCCCCAAAGCCTTCCCGTCGGGAACCAGGCCGCCGCCGGCTTCCACAAAAACTACGTTGCGCGAATACCAGAGGTTGGCTGTCCGCGTCGGCGCCACAAGCCCTTCCTGGTAAATCTGGCCGGCGAGCAACTCGGGCTCCAGTCCTGACTGGAGCATGACGCTTGTCTTCGCGCTGCCGGATTCGCCGAGCACCAGGATGACCGGGCTGGAACCGATGCGGACGCCCTTGGCCGCGTTGGAGGAGGCGAGCCTGGCATTCGCGTCCCGAATCAGCAGCCCGATTTCGTCGCCGCCGGTTGCGGCCGTTCCTCCCGCGCCGCCAGCCTGCCGTTTCTTCTTATTCGAGTAGAACCACAGAACCGCCAAGACGCTTACCGCTATCAGCGCCACCGCGACGACGATCAAAAGGACGTTCATGCGGCACCCCGCAAACCACCAGCAAGTATTACCTGGTATGCCACGAAGAGTAAAATCGCCAATCCTCCCACAATGGCGGCCGCCCATCCCAAGCGCCTCACCCAGGGGTCGCGCCGGACGGGAGCCGTCTCGCCAGGCAGCATCCATCCCGGCGAGAGTTGGATGGGGCGTCCACGGATGCGGCGGATTTTGTCGCCCGCCGCGCCGATCGCACGGGCCAATTCGCCGCGCCCGCCGCCGCTGTATCTGCCTCCGAAACCCATTAGCAGGCAGAGACAGTGGATTTCCAGGAGGTCCGCCACATCCGCCGAGTCGGTGCGTCCAAGGATCTGATCCAGGTTGCGGAAGAAGAACTCGCCGGCGATGTGCGTCCCGAACAACTCTTCCTGAAGGGGTTTGCGCAGCCAGTCCGAGAAAACGGGGTTCTGCGAGTTGAGCACGGATTCGTCTAGAAACGCCACAACGGCGAATCTAGCCAACTTCACATCTTCGGCTGAATAGCCCGCCGCCAGAGCCTGGCTGGACGCGGCTTCGATCGCGCTGTGAGTCTGATATCGGAAGGAGCGCGCATCGCTGACTCCCTGCCGGTTCGCGCGCAGGCGCACGACCGCGGTCAGCACCTCTTGAAACAGCAATGCCAGTGTTTCAGACCGGTGAGTTTCGGTGGAACCAACCATATCTCTTCCTTTTTGAGCGGTTGCTTGTATATCAAGTGCCCACCACCGCCAGTATTTCTACCGACGGATTGTAGAAATCGCCAGGGACGTACACGCCGACGCGGCGTGTTTTGACGATGTGTTCCCAGCATGGACCATCGCGGCCGACGCCGAAATACTGCGCATCGAGCCGGACGGGGATGGCTGGGGGAGGCGCAGGCAGGTGCGTCAGGGCCAAGCCGGGGAGGGCTCGTTTCACCAACTCGCGAACGAACGGCGGCGAGCATACCTTGACCAACTGGGGCGTCTTGGCCATCAGATCCGCCTCGGCAACGCCCGCGCCGATGCCCAACACCCAGCGTGCAGAGCCCAAGACCCTAGTGTCTATGATTTCCCCTTCGTAAAAGTAGTCCTCCACTCGCTTCAGCGGGATGGCGATGCAGTTCGTTGGGACGACGGTCTCCAGCAGAGCCCGGATGTGACGGTCGAGTTGATCGAAGCATTCGCTTGGATTCGCGTGATCGTAGAGCGGAAGATCGCGCGGATTAGCGTCCAGCCCGAAAGTGCACAGGGCCCCGGAGAGACGCGAAAGTTCCAGGTACAGTTCCTCCGGATGGCCGCGTTTCGCGATCAGCAGGTGACGCAGCGGCGCAAGCGCCGAGTTTACCGAATGCAGCAGCCAGAAACTGGCTATTTCGCGCGCGGAAAACACCGACTTGGAACCGGCGGCGCTTCTGAGAGCCGAGCTCTTCTCCTCCAGGATTTCGATAAGGCGTTGCGCCAGCAGCATGAGCCGCATGCTGGCTCCGATCTGCAGGACTGGAGGAACGAAGTTGGGATCGTAAATGAAGTGTCCGGAGCCGTCGCGCACGACTCTGGCCAGGGCTAAGTTGACGAATTCTCCCGCCGGCTCGGTATCGAACAGAATGCGTAGGTTCTTCCGCCCGAGCCGGACCGGCCGTTCATCGCCGCCCGTATTCTCATCGTGGAGCACGCGGACTTCGGAGGTGTATCTCGCTTCGGTTCCGCCAGACGCGCGGCTGCCCCCGGCGTTGTCTTCGACGAAGCAGTTCATGCCGTTGGGCCGGTGGGGTGGAATGGCCAGGGAAACCACCACGCCCTCGCGGGTCGGCGGAAAGAATTCGGCGATGGGGCGGGCCTCGGGGAGCGCGTCGCTTTCAGGCAGGTTGAAAACCAATCCGTCCGGAAAGATGCCGCGCGCATGGAGAAGCGATACGATTCCGTTGTAGAGCGCGTCTGCGTCCAGTTCCAAACCGGCGAGACCATAAGGCGCGAACCAAAGCGACGAAGCCTTGAACTGGATGGAGTCTTCGAAGTACCTGGTCTGGGCCTGAAAGTGATGCGGCCCCAGGTACATGCCCTCCGACCAGACCACTCTGGCTAGCAACTTCATATCTCGTTCGCATACTGTAGCACAGGCTCCGAGCGCACGGTATATTGGGACAGGTTGCAGATATGGGTCTCAGAGAAAAGTACCAATTGCTCGATCGGCTGGCGGATGACGAATCCGAGAGTTACCGCGTTCGTGAGATCCGGAGCGGCCGCGAAGTTACGGCGCACCTCCTGCCTGGCCTGAAAGGCTCGGAACAATGCAAGGCGTATCTGTCCCGCCTGATCATGTTGCCTCCGTCGTCAAGGGCCAAGTTGATAGAGGTGGACGAAGATCAGGGCAGAATGTTCGTGGTGGTCGCGGCGCCTCCATTCTTGCCGTTTATGGAATGGCTGCAAGTGGAAGAAGCGGCCGCCCGGGGGGCCAGTGCAATGGCCTCGGCGGGAAAGGCTCCGAGAAGCGAACCTGTCGACGTCAAACCAAGGCTGGAAACGGCCGCTCCCGCAGCCTCGGCGGCGTCAACAGCGCCCGTGAGCGCGCCCCCGCGGATTGAGCCCGCGGCTCAAGTGGAAACGGACGAGTTCTCACGGTTTTTTCCGCCAGCCGAGCAGACCGCGGCTCCGGCCAGCGCCGCGGAACCTGGCGCGTTCACGCTTGCTTATCGGGCGGCGGACCAGCGTGCAAAAGCAGCGAGTGAGCCGCCACCAACGCCTTCTTCCCAGGCCGCGGTGCAAGCCGGTGAGCCTGGCGAGTTCACGAGGCTTTTCCAAACCGGATCTCAAGCTTCGGCTGTACCGAGCGCGCCCATTCCCGAACCTGTTCCTCCCGCTGTAGCGGCATCGGCATCCGTGTCTGAACCTGGCGAGTTCACGAAGCTATTTCAGACCGGGCCCCAGCCCCTAGCCGTGTCGACCGCACCAACCCCGGCGCCGTCCTCCGGCGATTCGGTGGCGAGCGAGCCGGGCGACTTCACGAAGCTTTTTCAAACCGGACCTCAGACTCTAGCCGCAAGGAGCGCACCTCCGCTCGAAGCGGTTCGACCCGCTGTAGCGGGACCCGCTTCCGCTTCCGCGCCGGGCGAATTCACGCGGCTCTTCGAATCGGGTCCGCCATCGGGCCCCTTGCCATCCGGTTTGCAGTCGAGCGAGCCAACCGCCGCCCCTAAAGCGGACTGGGACTCGCCCTCGCCGGCGCCGGCCGGGCCCGGAGAGTTCACGCGGCTGTTCCAGACGGCCCAGCCGGCTAGCCCTGCGATTGGCAACCAGATCCGTCCGCCGGCGCCGCCGCCGGTCGCTGCGACGGAGCCCTCAGGCGAGTTCACACAGATCTTTGGCCGATCCGAAACGCCGACGGCGACTCCATTCCCGCAAAGCCCTGGGGAAGGACGCGTGGCGCCGCCGGCCGCGCAGCCTGACCCTTGGCAAGATCCTGGCCGCGGCGCCTCACCGCGGAGTCCCGCTCCTCCGTTTGATCCGCCGGCCGCTCCGCCGATGCCGCCGGGACCCAGCGAATACACCCGGATCATGGCCGCTTCCGCGCCCGCAAGCGCCTCGGTGGCCGCCGGCGCCACGCTTGCCTCACCACCGGCGCTTTCGCTGCCGAAAACGCCCCAGGTAGCGGTCCCCGCCCTCGCGGCCCCCGCAGCCAAGGCGATCGCCGGCGTGCCTATGAGCTACATCCTGCTGGCGATTGCCGTCCTACTCGGACTTCTGGGCGGCGTGCTGCTGGCCTTCGTTTTGTTACGCCACTGAGCGGGTTCAGCCGGCCTGCGGAAGCAGGATCAAAAGCTCCAACTGCGGATTGGGCAGGTCGGCCGGCACATAGGCCGCCAGGTTGCGCGAACGGATGATCGCTTCCCACGCGGGACCGGATTGGGTGAGGCTGAAGTACTGATAGTCGAGTTTCACCGGAATAGCGCTCGGCGGAGAGGGCAGGTAGGTCAAGGCTACGCCGGGCAGCGCATTCCGCACCAGATGCTCAATGTGGTTCGCCGAGCAGATCTTCAGCAGGATCGGAGCGCGGCCCACTATTTCCGATTGCTTGGCCTCGGCCTTCAGAGCCAGATACATCCGCGTGTTGCTGAGGTACTTATCCTGATCGAGGGCTGTCGCGTAGATGGCCGGCTGTACCTGTTTGAGCGGCAGAGCGACAAAATTGCTGGGAATCACGGTTTCCAGAAGCAGCCGCAGTTTCTCGTCCAGATCGGTGAAGCAGGCGCCCAGGTTGTCGTGGTCGTATACCGGCAGATCGCGCGGCTGGAGATTGTTCGCGAAAGTCGTGAGCGCCCCGGCAAGCGAGAGCATTGCCGAATACAAAGCCTCCGGATGGCCGCCGCGGATCTCAAACAGGTGGCGGAAACCGGGCAGCGACGTGTTGATCGTATACAGCAGCCAGAAGCTCGCGATATCGGCGGCGGTGAAATCGGCCAGGCTCTGGTTCTTTTGGCGTCGCAGGCCGGCTATCGCGCTCGAGCGCGCGGAGAGAATCTCGACCAGCCTTCGCGCGATCGCCACCAGGTACGAGTTCGCCTGGAAACTCAGCAGCGGCGGGACGAAGCGGTTGTCGAGTTGAAAAGTCCCCGCCTCGGTGCGCCGCACCCGCGCTACGCGCAGCGTTCCGAAACCCTCGCGGGCTTCACCTTCCGCAAGGAGCGTGAAATTCTTGCGCGCGATCTGGACGGGCTTTTCCGATAGCCCCGTGTTCTCGTCCCGGAAGAGCTCGACTTGGGCTGAGTAGCGGGCGCCGGCGGCATTGGCCAGAGCCGCCACGTTAAGCCCGCGCTCACGATAATTCGGAACCGCGAGGTAGAAATCGGCGCTGGTCTGATCGGCCTCGAAGCAGTCGGCGAGCGGCTTGGGCGGCGGGGCCGCATCCGATCCCGGGATCTCGAAAGGCAGTCCGTCGGGCAGAATCCCCACCGCGCGGGAAACGCCGAACATGCCTGCGGCCATCGCCTCCTGGTTCACCAGCAGTTCCGCGAATCCCCATGGGCGAAACGACAGGTTATCCAGTTGGAACTGGAGCAGGTTTTCGAGGAAGCGGTCCTGCAACTGGAGGTGTTGCGGAGTCAGGATGGCGCCTTTGGTCCAAATCACCGGCTGCAGAGGCTTCATTGCGATCACAGTATCAGAACGTCGGTTCGCGCGCCAACTTTACCAGCGGCCGGCCAGGGCCCGGGGCGGGTTGGCGAGAGATTGAAACCGCATGAGCAGCACGCGTTCGCTGTCGCGCGCGGAGAGCAGGGGCATGATCCCGTACCGGATTACCGCCTCGGCCGCGTAATCGCTGAGCCATGCCTCGGCGGAGGGCTGGGCCGCCGATTCTCCATCTTGCCGGTACACGTGCAGAGGCAGCCCGGCGATCTCCCGGACCGTGCCCGGCCGCATTCCCCAGCCGTCCGCCGAAAACGATTGTCCCAGCAGGCACGCGGCCGCCACCGCGGGATACCCCCAGAGGTAGTCCTCGTGAACGGGGCCGCCCGGCATCTCCTCGAACGAAAACGTCTCGATGGGGCTGGTTTCCGCGCCGTACGGCAGGCGCAGCAGAAAGCGCGGCATCGCCACGCCGAGGAAATTGGCCTCGGGGACCTCGCGCAGGATCTGCCAGTATTGGGCTGCTTCCGGATCGGGGTGCCATTCGCGCGGGTCGGGCATCCCGGCGAGAGAATCGCAACCCACGATGCCGGGTTGAGCGGCCCCCAGAAACGGCGCCTGCCCCTGGCGTGCGACCATGGCGATGCGCGCCAGCAATTCCACATCCTCAGCCCCGGCTCCGAACGAGTAGCAACCCACCAGTAGCGCCCAGCCCTTGCCGCGCTCGCCGCTGGTCACCACGGCCCGATAGAATCCGGCGTCGCGCAAATCGGCCGACCCGTTCAGATCGTCGCATAATTCCGGTTTGGAAACGTCGAACAGGCAAACCTGAAGATCGACGCCTGTCTCCAGGCGTCGTACCAGAAAGAAGAGCGACCGCCAAGCGGATTCCAGGGCTTGAAACTCGCGCTGATGCAGAAGGGCACGCATTTGCTCGCCGATAGCGGCGTCGGCGCGCGCCGCCAGTTCCACCTGCTCGGGGCCTTTTTCGGGGACCAGCGATCCCTCCGCCGCATGCTCGATGAACGCCTGAAGGTCGCCGGGCCGGTGCCCTCTTCTCGGGCGCTCGGGCGCGGCTTGGTCTCCCAGAATTTCGTCAAGCAGTCCGCCGCCTGTCGGGTGTGGGGCGGGAGCTGTGCTGACCGCCGCTGAGGCCGGCTGGGACGCGTGGTCGCGCAATCTGCGGAGTTGGGAGAAGAGCGGCAGGCGCTGGAAAAGCGAATCGGGATGGAAATCGTCGAGCGAGGTGAACGAGACCGGCATGGCCGGGGCGCCGTCTTCCAGCGTCACGGTGATCGCCGGGGCCAGTTTCGCCATCACGCGATCGAAGTTGTCGCGGTCGATCGCTATCGGCCGCATGCTGCCCGCGCCGCCGGTCAGGCCGCGGCTGTCGCGGCCGCTGAAATCGCCGAAAACGGCGATTCGGAAGGGCTCCGATTCGCCCGCTGCGACGGCGGACGTCTTCGTGCGCACATCGATCTCAAATCCCACGGCTGATCGTTCCGGCATGTTGTGGATTATGACCCTCTCTCAGCGAATCGTCAAGCTGCCGCGGAGGGCCGCAGCGGAAAGCTCGGCCACTGCCTTGGCGTCCGGACGTATGAACGTTGCGGTCGCACCCCTGCAGGTAAGCGAAAAAGCGCATGACGAACGAGCAGTGTCCAGTCGCTCAGGCGGGTTACGCCGTCGCAACCGAGATGATGCGATCAAACGCCGTCTTTTCCGCCTCGTGCGAGGTGGCGAACGAGTTCACCAGTTTATCGACCAGAATGTCCCCATTCGAGCGAAGATCGTATCCCAAGTCTTTGATATACCGCGCTCCCCAAGGCTTAAGGTTATCGAGGAATTGTACTCCCCGCTGGAACTCGTTACTGCCGATCATTTTGCCGCCGGAATTGAACATCGTCAGATAGCGCATCTTGTCGCCGCAAATCCCCGTGTTCAGGGTGAGCACGGAAATGAGCGGTATGTTGAGCGCGTACTTACGATACCACTCGCTGAAAGCGAACGGGTGGCGATGGATCGAACTCTCGGACTGGTGGTTGTTCCAGTATTCGCGCGCCATGCCGCAGAACTTGTTGATGCTGAACGTCTCCGCCAGCCGCCAGATGAACTTGATCAGCATCTCGCTGGCAGAAATAATGAGGTTGACCAACCCGCCGGCGCCGAATCCCACGATGTCCATCGCCAGCGCGCCAGCGCCCTTCAAGGTGTTCCACAATCCATCGAACAGGCTCAGGGTCATGGCGCGCGTGATCGACTGCACGACGGTCGCCGGGTGCCCTTCGGCTATCTCCACGTCATGTCCGTCTTTCCACGTTTTGAACCGCGTCACCGCGGCATCGATCGTCTTTCCGAGGCCCGCCACTATGTCCTTGCCGGCGCCGAAGAACGGGGCCGCTTTCGCCGCGAATAACGTCAGGCACCCATCCACCACCTGCTTGATCGTGCCCGCAATCCCCTCGAGGCTGGCGAATTTTTCCTTTATTTTTTCCTTCACCTTATCGACCAGAAGATAAAACCACTCCTTGAGTTTGTCTTTGACCTTCTGCACGAACGGACGGTTCGCCAGTTCCGCCGCTCGAAGAGCGTCCCGCTCGATCTGCAAGGACATCACCAGGGTGGCGTGCTCGCCGGCCTCGATACTCGGCTTGGCGCCCTGCGGCAAGTAGACGTTTTTGGGAGCGGTCGTCTGTACAATCTTGTTCTCCAAGTAATTGAGACCGGCCCCGACAACAGGGTTCCCGTAGCCTACCTTCTTGACGATACTCTGTGATTGTTCGCTCGCTCCCGCCACGCTCATGATCTGCCCCGCCAGATCGAACCCACCCTCGAGCAACAGCTTGAATACCCCCTGCGCCACGCTGATGCGGCTGAAGAGGTAGAGCACGCCCAGCCGGGCGTTGATCAGCTCCTCGTGCATGAAGTCGGGGGCGCGGCCCATGCTGAAGGCGGTGTCTTCCGGCCCCCCTTCCAAGAGCGCGGCCAGTTTGGAAACGGCTTTCGACTGGTTGCGCGCCGATTTCATCCATGCGTCGCCAGGCCCCTCCTTGCGCTTCCAGGCGCTGAATGCCTGTTCGAGCTGCTGTTTGGCCGTCGCCGTTCCGAGCTTTTCGTAGGTACGGAAGGCTTCGTCGATCGCCTTCAGCTCGGCGCTTCTCGATACGGCGAAGCGCGCTGTATCCTTCATCCACTGATCGTACGTGATTAACATTACTGTGCCTCCAGCGCCGAGCCCCCAAGGGGGACTTCGGGTTTTGGGCGCTTCGGAGTTCAGTATACGTTGATTCGACCCCCATCGATTTATAGGTTGGCAACATGGGCCGGCAACGTATGTTTGCAATTTGTCAAGGCCCGTTTGAACCCACATTTCCGTTTTTGAGCCGTTACCGGTTACTTCGTGCCGGCTCACGCCGCACTTGTTAACACGGGCTTTGACGCGATGAGCATGCTCCGGAGGCCGACACCCAAAGAGTGAGAAACAAGATCGACCGTTTCAGCTTTCGTTCAACGCTTCGATCTGGCGCTTGGCAGAGGCAAGAGAACGCTCCCGGAGAGAGAACTGCGCTTCGTAGGATCGGGACTTGGGGGGTTGCGATATGCCAAGCGCAATCGAGGAGCCAAGATGCAAATCCCGAATCGGATTAGATATATACTCTGTGTGAAGGAGGAAGCCCCATGTACAAAGTCATGCTCGAACAGGGTGACACCGAATTCGTGACTGGGATTGATCGTGGGTTTCTGCGGCATCGAACGTCTCGCTTGAGCCGGGTTGTTGAGAAGCTGCTAGCCGCGCAGGCAAACCTTACCGCCGCGACGCTGGGGGACCTGTTAACGGCCCTCTTCGCGTGGCGCAACAACGAGACCATAGAGTACGCGGGCCGCGGCGGGACGGACGGAGTCGCGTACCGCCTGTGGATGGAAGCCAAGCAGATGTATATGAACCGGTTTCACTTCAATGCCCCCACCCCGGACCCGCCGATCCCGCCGAATTGCCCGGGAGACGTCCTGCTCGGGGTCTATGTGCCACCCGGCGAGGGACACGTGGAAATCTGCCACGGCTTCGCCTATCGCTGGGCCATTGCCGCCGGCAAGATCGCGGAGGATCCCGCTTTGTCCGCGAAAAACGGGCCCTTCAACGCCGACCTTGTTACGCCGGTTTTGTATCCGCTGGGTCACGCAGGCTACCCGGCGGCCAGAGTGGCGGGAGCCATCATGCTTCGGGCCGGAGACATCGTGGCAATGTTTATCGTTCCACCGGCGCACCCACCCTGGGGTCTTGGCCACTCCTTGATCGCCGTCACTCCCACCACCTGGTTCTCGGCGAATAACGCCGGCACTTTCGGTGTCGGCACCGGGCGATCCCAGATCGATACTACTGTGAACTTCGGAATTTTCATGGGGCACCAGGTAGGTTGGGTTGGAACTGAAAATCGGTGGATGCGCCCCGATGGTATCCAGGTGGATGTGGTCTACCGCCGCATTCCCTGAGATCAAGCCCCAACACGCGACGCCCGCCGCCGTTCCAGGCGTGATGCGCTTTCGTATCCGCGCACGATGACTTGCGTTTCGCTGCCACTGTTCATGCTACTATTGGCGCTCGAAAAGCCTGAGTCGAGGATTTGCTCCAGGAGCCGCTTCTGATGTAGCGCCAATGCGAGCGCCGATTGTGAGTCGCGCCGACAATGTACGGAGCCAGCGACGGCTCGCCTCTGAGGCGTCCCCGGCGTTGTATATTAGCCAGAGAAGACGATGACCGCCGCTCCTACCCTCCCGATGCTCGATTACCCCCGGTTCCGCCGAGCGATTTCATGAACTTCGCGACGGGCTCAGGCAGTTGGATTTCACCGAACAGGGTATTAGCCGCCGGTGCGGCTTCGAGACCATCTTCGAATTCGAAACGCTGCGGCAAGGACGCAAGCAAGGAATCGAGTTACGCGACGGGTTGGATGCGGCGATCCGATTGCTAATGGACGGGGAAACGCTGGACGCGGAGCGGGCCGCGCTGTTGCCGGCGAACCTCCTGTCCATGCTGGAGGAGTTGGGCGTGGCGGCCCGGGCGGAGGACGATCCGGGCCGCCGTTACGCTACCACGGCGCTCTATCCGGTGGCCGGCTTGTACGCAGCCTCCGACCGTAGCTTTCCG
The DNA here is from genome assembly GCA_963783505.1 of Terriglobia bacterium. Classification (GTDB taxonomy): domain Bacteria; phylum Acidobacteriota; class Terriglobia; order Bryobacterales; family Bryobacteraceae; genus BOG-224. The sequence goes on from CAWAOP010000017.1 coordinate 189,771, forward strand.
CCGGACGGTATGCGTCTTGCGCTGCCGGCCGATGTGGTCTATTCCGCTATTACGAATAACACGGGCCGTTTCCTTTCCATCTTGCCGGACGACCCCTGCGACGCATTTCTTGACCTGTGCGCCGGCACCGGCATCGCCGGCATGACGGCCGCGGCGCGCTATGCCCGTAACGTGTGGGCCGCCGATCTTGGCGAGCGCAGCGTCCGCTGCTCCGAATTCAATGCCCGTCTGAACGGGTTGGATAACATGACCGCGGTCCGGGGCGATCTGTACGAGGCGGTCGGCGGCCTCACCTTCGACCGTATCGCGGCCCACCCGCCCTATGTGCCGCAGCGCACCGATGGAGTACTGCTGTTTCGCGACGGCGGCGAAGATGGCGAGCAGATTCTGGCTCGGATCGTCGCCGGGTTGCCCCGCCATCTGAGGCCGGGCGGCCGTTTCTACTGCCTCACGTTGGCTACCGATCGCGAGGGCGAGCCGTTGGAACAGCGGATTCGCCGGTGGCTGGGTCCGGCCGAGGCGGAGTTCGACGTGTTCGCCGTTGTCACCTCGATCGCCCCCCGCCCGGAAGGCCTGGCCGCGAGGATCGCCGAAGCCAAGGCGCGCGGAGGTCAGTTGAACGACCGCGTTCAACTTTACGAGAAGCTCCGTGTCACCGCCGTCATGTACGCGACGCTGGTCGTACAGCGCCGAACCGCGGGCGGAGCGCCGGTGACTTCCCGCGCCTACAAGTCCGCGGGCGCGGCCGGCGACGCGGTGGAATGGTTTCGCCGATGGGAAACGGCGGCCGCCGCTCCGGATGCCGCGTCTCGCATTTTGGACGCCCGCCTGCGGTGGGCGCCGTCCTTCTCGCTTCACGTGACTCATACCCCAAGCGATGAAGGACTCGTTCCCAGCGCTTTCGAATTGCGCTCTACCTATCCGTTTACCGCGGCGGCGCCCGCCGAAGGCTGGGTGGCGGTCCTCATGGGGGCAAGCGACGGCCGCCGAACGGCTCGAGAGTTATATTCCGTTCTCAGAGAGCAGAATGTGATCTCGGCTGAAATGACCGAGGAGGAGTTTGCCGGGGTGCTGCGCTTGCTGATCGCCAACGGGTTCCTTGAGCACGAGGGTTACCCCCTGCCCCGTCCGGCGGAAACGGGACCGGCCGGGCCGCGTCGAGAGTAACAATACGGTTAAAAGCGGGAAAGACTTGTACACGCGAGCCATTGGGGATATGATACGATCGGTTGGCGCGTTATTGAATGATCGGAGGCTGAATCATGCCGGAGAGCTTACAGCACAAACTGGACCGCGTTCGTTCCCCCCGCGTTCATATCACCTATGACGTGGAAACGGGCGGCGCTATCGAAAAGAAAGAGCTCCCCTTCGTCATGGGGGTGTTCGGGGATTACACGGGCATGCCGGAAGAACCGCTGCCGCGCGTAAAGGACCGCAAATTCGTTGAAATAAGCCTGGACAATTTCGACACTGTATTAGCGGCGTCGAAGCCGCACCTTTCCTATTCGGTGGAGAACAAACTCAGCGAGGATCCCAACGCCGGGCAAGTAAAGGTGGACTTGCGCTTCCGCAGCATGGACGATTTCGAGCCGGCCAACGTGGCCAAACAGGTCAAGCCCCTTAAGGCTTTGCTCGACCTGAGGACCCGGCTTTCCGACCTGCGGGGCAGCCTGCAGGGCAACGAGAAGCTCGACGAACTGCTGATGGACGCAGTCAAGGACACGGGCAAGCTGGACAAGCTGAAAGCCGAGATTGGCGGCGAGGGAGGTGAAAAATGAGCGACGCTCAACAGGCCGCCGCGGCCCAGGCGGCGCAGGAAACCGCGCTGGAGAAGAGCCTCCTGGATCAGATTGTCGACGAGGGGCGGATCGCGCGAGAGCCCGAAGCCCGCGAACGCGGCAAGCTGATGATCAAAGAGTTCGTCTCCCAGTTCCTCGAGGGAGAGATGGCTTTGTCGCGCGACGCCGAAGCCATGATCAACGGCCGCATCGCGCAAATCGACCATCTGATCTCGCTTCAGCTCAACGAAGTCATGCACCACGCCGCTTTCCAGAAGCTGGAAGCGAGCTGGCGCGGGTTGAAGTACCTGGTGAGCCACACCGAAACCAGCGAGAATCTGAGGATCAAGGTGTTCAACTGCTCGAAGAAGGAATTGCTGCGCGATTTGCAGCGCGCCGCAGACTTCGACCAGAGCGCCATGTTCAAGAAGGTGTACGAAGAGGAATTCGGCGTGTTCGGCGGGCACCCTTTCGGGACGCTGGTCGGCGACTACGAGTTCGGCAAGGGCCCGGAAGATATCGAGCTGGTCGAGAAGATCGCCCAGGTGGCGGCGGCGGCTCACGCCCCGTTCATCGCCTCGGCCACCGCCAACATGTTCAATCTCGACAGCTACACCGACCTGGCCGCGCCGCGCGACCTGGCCAAGGTGTTCGATTCCACCGAGTACGCGAAATGGAAGGGCTTTCGCAGTTCCGACGATTCCCGGTACGTGGTGCTGGCGCTGCCGCACATCCTGATGCGCGACCCGTACGGGAAGGCCACGCGGCCGATCGAGGAATTCGACTACGAAGAACACGTTGACGGCTCCGATCACAGCAAGTACCTTTGGGGCAATGCGGCGTACGCGCTGGCCGCCAAAATCACCGACTCGTTCGCGCGTTATAACTGGTGCAGCCACGATCCGCGGCGTGGAAGGCGGCGGAAAGGTGGAAGGGCTGACCGTCCACAACTTCAAGACCGACGAAGGCGATGTCGCCATGAAGTGCCCGACCGAGGTGGCGATCACCGACCGGCGCGAGAAGGAATTGGCGGACTTGGGCTTTGTCCCGCTGGTACACTGCAAGAACACCGATTACGCCGCGTTCTTCAGCGTGCAGACGGCGCAGAAAGCCAAGCAGTACGATACGGACGCCGCCACCGCCAACGCGCGGCTCTCGACCAACCTCAGCTACATTCTGGCGTTGCGCCCGGTTCGCGCACTATCTCAAGGCCATGATGCGCGACAAGATCGGCAGCTACATGACGCGCGCGGAATGCGAGGCGTTCCTGAACCGCTGGATTTCCGGCTATGTGATCGATACCAACAGCGCCTCCTTCGCCATGAAGGCGAAGTACCCGCTGGCGGAAGCGCGTGTGGACGTGGTGGAAGTGGCGGGCAAGCCCGGAGCGTATCGCGCCGTGGCCTTCATGAAGCCGCATTTCCAACTGGAGGAACTGAGCGTTTCAATGCGGCTGGTGGCCGATTTGCCGCAACCCGCAGGATAGGTGGAGTCGAGGGGAGTCTGGCGCCAGTCCGAAGGGACTTAGGGGCTAGGGAACGGGCGGCTTATCCACGCCTTCCGGTGTGGCGCGGCGCCGCTTAACGATCAAAGGGAAACACCGGAAAGAGACAGGAGGAAAGAGACCATGGCATTTGATGCCTTTATTTACTTCGACGGAAACGGGGCGGACCAACTCAAAGGCGAGACGACCGATAAAGTCTATTCCGCAAAGAAAGCCTGCGAGATCTTCAGCTTCTCCTGGGGAGCCAGCAACCATACTACGGTCGGGTCGCAGGGCGGCGGCATGGGCGCCGGAAAGGTGAGCGTCTCGTCTTTCAACATCATGAAGAAGACGGACGCGGCGTCCCCGGCCTTGTTCCTGGCATGTTGCAACGGCAATCACATCGGCGCCGCGCACGTGGTACTGCGCAAGGCGGGCGGCGCCAATCCCGTCGAGTACATTAATTATGACTTTACCGAAGTCATGGTGGAGTCCATCCAGTGGAGCGGGTCTTCGGGCGGCGACGATACGCCTGCCGAGTCGCTCGCTCTGGCCTTTGGCAAGGTGGAGGCGAAGTATACTCCGCAGGACGCCAAGGGCAATAAGGGAACGCCGATCCCGTTCAGTTGGGACATTCTGTTGAACACCAGCAAGTAGGCCCTCACGGGGACATTTTCATGAACGCGTCCGAACTGTTTCGGGCGGGGCGACTCAACGAGGCCATTCAGGCGCTGGGCGCGGAACTCCGGGACCACCCCACCGACGCCCAGCGCCGGACTTTTCTTTTCGAGTTGCTCTGCTTTGCCGGCGATTTTGAGCGCGCCGCCAAGCACCTCGCGGTGCTGGCCGGCGAGAGCCCCGACCGCGAACTCGGGGCTCTTCTCTACCGCTCCGCGCTGACCGCCGAGCGGCAGCGGGAGAGCGCATTTCAGAAAAAGGAGTACCCGTCCGCGGCGGCGGTTCCGTCACGCCCGGGGACTTTGAACGGGCGGCCGTTCCGGGCGATCGAAGATGCCGATCCGCGGATCGGAGCGCGGCTGGAGGTATTCGTCGCCGGGGAGTACGTCTGGCTGCCGTTCGCCTATATCGGCGCCATCAGGGTGGAGCCGCCGAAGCTCCTGCGCGACCTGATGTGGGCGACCGCGAAGGTAACGACCGCGCCGGGGTTCAAAGACCGGGAATTCGGTGAAGTGCTGCTTCCGGTTCTGTGTCCTCTCTCATGGCGGCATCCGCAGGACGTCGTAAAACTGGGGCGCGAGAGCGAGTGGCGGGAGATCGACGGCCAGGACGTTCCTTTCGGCCAGAAATTGCTGGTCGTGGACGGTGAAGAGGTTGTTCCCTTCCTGGAAATCAGGGAAATTCAGTTCGCTTCCGGCGAGGACGCGGAAGCCGGATCTTCCACCTCCGCGGCATAGCATATGCCGTTTCGCGAAGATTTACTCAATCCTATTCCCGGCGCTAATCCGAGCGGGGTCAACCTCCGCTACGATCCGATCACGGACAAGGTGAAGGAGGCGCGCCGCGAAGAGGCGGAGTTGCCGCAGGGGGTCTGGAAGACCGCCGTCAAAACGGCGGATTTCGCCCAGGTGATCAAGCTGGCCGGTGAAGCGCTGGCCAGCAAGGGCAAAGACCTCCAACTGGCGGTCTGGCTGGTGGACGCCCACGTGCGGCGCGAGGGCTTCGCCGCGCTGGCGCCGGGCTTCCGTTTCCTCTCCGGCCTGCTCGACCAGTTCTGGGACACGATCTATCCCGAAATCGAGGACGGCGATCTCGAGGTCCGCTCGGCGGTGCTGGAATGGCTGGGGATCAATCTGCCGCAGCCGCTCCGCGCCCTCCCCCTCACCGTCAACAAGTTCTCCTGGATCCAGTACACGGATTCCAAGAAGGTCGGATACGAAAGCGAGGCCGTCACCAGCGACAAGAAGACACAGCGGCAGGCGCTGATCGACGAAGGCAAGATCACGCCGGAGGAGTTCGATCAGGCAATCTCCGAGACTCCCAAAGAGTTTCACGAGAAGCTTCAGGCGACGCTCGATGAATCGCTGGAAGCCCTGACTGCGCTGATCGAGCTGTGCGACGCCAAATTCGGCGATGTCTCGCCGAGCTTCGTCAAGACCCGCGGCGCGCTGGAAGAGATCCAGCGCCTGGTGCACGGATGGGTCGACAAGAAAGGGGGCCCCACCCAGGCGGCGCCGCCGGAACCCGTGGCGGTGGCAGCGCCGGCGGCCGCCTATGCCGCATCCGCGCCGGCGGCCGCTTATGCCGCAGCCTCGGCGACGCCCCCCGCCGCGAGCGGTATCGAGCCGGCCAGTATAGAGGACGCCGCGGTGCGCCTGGCCGCCATCGCGCGCTACCTTCGCGGGCTGGATGTCTACGCCATTGCGCCGTACCTGATCCTGCGCGGCTTCCGCTGGGGTGAAATCCGTTATAACGGGCCCGCCGTTGACGCAAACATGCTGGAGGGGCCTCCGCTGGAAATCCGCAAACAGCTCAAAGCGGCCGCGGCCGCGGCCGACTGGGACAAGGTGCTGGAGACCACCGAGGCCGCCATGGAGTTGCCCTGTGGGCGCGGATGGCTCGACCTCCAACGCTATACCGTTCAGGCGCTCGAAAACAAAGGCGACTGGTTCAAGTTCGTCGCCGATGGCGTGCGCACTTCGCTGCGCGGGCTCTTGCAGGATTTGCCGGGGCTGCCGGCCATGAGCCTGCTTGACGACACGCCGGCGGCTAACGCGGAGACCCTGGCGTGGATTCGCGAGCAGGTCCTGCCGGCGCCGGATGGCAGTGTGGCGGCTGCGCCCCGTCCGCCGGCGGCAACGCCGGCCGCGCCGCCGGAGCCCGCGCCCGTTCCAATCGAGGAGAAGCCGCCGTCAATGGAGCAGGAGCCTGCCGGCGAGGCGCGCGAAGCGGACCCGTTCGATGCGGCGCTCGAAACCGCGCAGAGCGGGCGGCTGGAGGAGGCGATTGAGGTCCTGACCGCCGAACTGAAGCGCGCGCGTAGCGGGCGGGGCCGGTTCCTGCGCCGGATGCAGCTCGCGCATCTCTTAATGGCGGGCGGGCGCGAACAGATCGCATTTCCCATCCTGCAGGCGCTGGCCGAGGAAATCGACCGGCGCGGGCTGGAGGATTGGGAGGCCGGGGAGGTGCTGGCGCATCCGCTGGCCTTACTATGGAGGTGCGCCGGCTCGCTCGCTGGGGATGAAGAGCGGAGGAAAACCGTTTACGCTCGAATCTGCCGGCTCGATCCTCACAAAGCGCTGCGCTGTCTGGAGTGAGCATGCCCCTGGAACCCGAGGTCACGGTGCAACCGCCGCTGCTCGACCGGCTGGTCGATTTGGACCGCACGGCCGCGGCGGACCCGCCGCAATCGCGCTCGGCGGCCGTCCGAGCCTTGAGGGACGCGCTGCGGCGCGACCTCGAGTGGCTGCTGAACACGCGCCGCACTGCGCTCGAGATTCCCAAGTCGTACTCCGAGCTTCGCGAATCCGTGTTCAACTACGGGCTGCCGGACATCACCAACTATCCGGTTCGGAACAAGGGCGAGGCGGACAGCCTCCTGCAGATGCTGGAGAAGACCATCGCAACCTTTGAGCCGCGGCTGGTGCAGGTGAAGGTCTATGCCCGCGACCCGTTCACCCGGTCGGAACGGACGATGCATTTCCACATCGAGGCGCTGCTGCTGGTGGATCCGGCCCCCGAGGCCGTCTCTTTCGACACGGTGGTGAGCCTCGACCGTGGGGCCTGCGAGGTGAACGCCTAGTGCCGCGGGATGAGCTGCTCACCTATTACGAGAACGAGCTGAGCTTCCTGCGGCGGATGGGCGCCGAATTCGCCGAGAAGTACCCGAAGATCGCCTCGCGGCTGGTGCTGGAGCCGAATAAGTGCGAGGACCCGCACGTGGAGAGGCTGCTGGAAGGCGTGGCGCTGCTGGCGGCGCGGGTGCATCTGAAGATCGACGACGAGTTCCCGGAAATCGTCGAGGCCCTGCTGCACCTCTTGTTTCCGCACTATCTCCGCCCGATTCCGTCCATGTCGATTGCGGAGTTTCAGATGGACCCCGGGCAGGTGGAGCCTGAAACCGGCTTGAAGGTCGAGAGGGGCTCCGTTCTGGCGTCCCGCCCGGTAGCAGGGGCGCCTTGCCGCTTCCGGACCACCAGCGATGTCACTTTCTGGCCAGTGGAAGTACGCGCGGTTGAATGGATGCCGGCCGACCGTCTGAACGCCGCTGGCCGGATCTCCGACTCGGTGGGGGCGCTGCGCCTGGAACTGCGGTGTCAGGGCGAACTGACCTTTGCCAAGACCGCCCTCAACTCGCTTCGCTTCTACCTCGACGGAGAGAGCGCGCTGGTGTACACGTTGTACGAGCTCCTGGGGCAGAACTGTCTCGATATCCTGGTTCGGGATATTTCTCCCAAGGCTAAGGCGCAGGCCATCACTCTACCAGCCGACTTCATCCGCCCCGCCGGTTTCGGCGAGAACGAATCGATGTTGCCCTATCACGGGCGATCCTTCGCTGGCTTCCAGTTGCTGCAGGAATACTTCTATTTTCCGCACAAGTTTTTCTTCGTGGATCTCTTCGGCTTCGACCGTATTCGCGCGGCCGGATTCGGAAGCCGAATTGAAGTCGTTTTTCCGATTTCGTCCTTTGAATTGGCGGACAGGCGTCAGGTCCTGGAAACGCAGGTAAGCGCCCGCACGTTCCGTCTCAACTGCGCCCCGATCGTCAATCTGTTTCCGCACACCGCCGAGCCGATTACGCTGGACCACTTGCGCTATGAGTACCCGGTGATCCCGGATGTGAGCCGCCGGACGGCTCTGGAGGTTTTCTCCATCGAGAGTGTTTTGGCCGCCAAGTCCGGGTCCGATCAGGTGCGCCAACTGGAGCCGCTGTACTCCTTCCGGCACGGCGCGGTGAATCGTGCGGGCGAGGCATTTTGGTTCGCCAAGAGGACCGGTTCGATGCTGCGCAACGACCAGGGAACCGACATAAGGCTGGTGCTGGCGAACGGGGCTGGCGGCTCGGCTTTGCCCGATGCCGACACGCTGACAGTGCGAACGCTCTGCACCAATCGCGATCTGCCGGCGAGGCTGCCTTTTGGAAGCGAAAACGGAGATTTCACCCTGGAATCGGCCGCTCCCGTCAAGCGGATCGTCGCAGTGGTCAAGCCCACGCCGACCATCCGGCCGCCGCTGCGGCGCAATCTCCAGTGGCGGTTGCTGTCGCAGCTTTCGCTGAACTACCTGTCGCTGGTCGCCGACGGGCTGGAGGCTTTCCAGGAGATCCTGCGGCTCTACAACTTCGGCGAGTCCGCGCACGTCGATAAACAGGTCAACGGATTAGTGCGACTCGACAGCAGGCCGCACTTCGCCCCGGTCTCCAGCGAGAACGCGCTGTTCTTCGCCCGCGGTACGCGCGTGGAAATGGAATTCGACGAGGATCTATTTGTCGGTGGCGGCGTGTACCTCTTCTCGGCGGTGCTCGACCATTTCCTCGGCTTATACGTATCGCTCAACAGTTTTGTGCAGTTGCTTGTCAGGTCGCGTCAAAGGAGGGAGATTCTGAAACTGTGGCCACCACGGGCGGGACGCCGAATTCTGATTTGACCCGAGCCAAATTGCCCCGGTTGCTGGTGGATGAGCCCTACCGCTTCGCATTCTTCCAGGCGGTTCGGCTGATCCAGCGCCTGGCCCCGGGCCCGGCGCGCCTCGGCGGCTATGGGAGTCCTTCAGGCGAGGCAGTCCGTTTCCGCGCCCACCAGTCCCTGGCGTTTCCGGCCAGCGAGATTCAATCGCTGGCGTTTCCGCCCGAACGTCCGCCGGAGATGACAGTAAACTTCATGGGCCTGACCGGACCGGAAGGGGTCTTGCCGATCTTGTACACCGACTTCGTCCGCGAGCGCATTCGCGTGCGGGATACGGCCCTGGCTGACTTCCTCGATATTTTCAACCACCGGCTGCTCTCGCTCTTTTATTTGGCATGGGAGAAGTACCGGCCCGCGATCGGCTTCGAACAGGGCGCGACCGATCCATTCTGCGAGTATCTGTATTGCCTGCTCGGACTCGGAACGCCCGGTCTGCGCGGGCGGCGCGAGATCCCCGACGAAAGTCTGCTCTTCAGCGGTGGACTCCTGATGATGCACACGCGGCCCGCACTGGTGCTGGAAGAAGTGCTGGGCGGCTATTTCGGAGCGCCCGCCGAGGTCGAGCAGTTCGCCGGCGCCTGGCAGCGGCTGGATGAGGATGCTCTGTGCCGCCTCGGCCACGAACGGGGCAGCGCCTCCCTGGGAGTGGGAGCCGTCGTCGGGGACGAGATCTGGAGCGCGCAATCGGGCATCCGGATCCGGCTCGGTCCTTTGACGCTGGCGCAATATCGGGCCTTCCTGCCGGGCGGCGACGCGCACCACCAGTTGCGGGCCTGGGTTTCGTATTTCGGCGGACTGGAATTCGATGTAGAACTCCAGTTGATACTCCGGCGTCAGGAGGTTCCGTCGTGCAAACTGGCGGGAGACGAGCGGCAAGGCCCCCGGCTGGGCTGGACGAGTTGGTTGAATAACCAACCGTTCGACCGCGATCCCGCCGACTTAGTCTTCGAATTACATTGACTGACTCGGTGGTATGCCGGGCATCTCCGGATTCCCGGCGGAAAGGATAAGAAGTGGCTCAGAATCTAAAGTCCCTGATCGCCAAGCTAAATGATCCGACGCGAGCCGCCATGGAGGCTGCCGCCGGACTTTGTCTCTCGCGAACCCATTACGATGTCGAGATCGAGCACTATTTGATGAAATTGCTGGATACCGCTGACGGCGATTTCCCGAGAATCCTTAAACAATTCGAGGTCGATAAGTCGCGCCTGGCGGGTGAGTTATCACGCAGCCTGGACAAATTGAAGACGGGCAACGCGCGTACGCCCGCATTTAGTCCCACGATAGTCAAGATGCTGAGCGAGGCGTGGTCAATCGGGTCACTCGACTATGGAGCGAGCCGGATCCGCTCGGGATTCACCATCCTGGCGCTGCTGACCGAGGACGGTCTTTTCCGGATCGTCCGCGATGTCAGCCGCGAGATGCAGAAGATCGAGCCCGATGCCCTGCGCAAGCAATTCGCGGCGTTGGTGGCGGGATCGCCGGAAGACGAGGAGGCGGAAGCGCCCGCCGCAATCGCACCGGGAGCCCCGCGCAAGCCCGGAAAGACACAGCACCTGGACCAGTTCACCATCGATCTGACGGCGAACGCGAGGGCTGGGAAGATCGATCCGGTGCTGGGCCGCGATTTTGAAATCCGCCAGCTTATCGATATCCTGACCCGCCGGCGCCAGAACAACCCCATCCTGACCGGCGAGGCGGGCGTGGGCAAGTCGGCGGTCGTGGAGGGCTTCGCCACGCGCATCGCGCAGGGCGACGTCCCGCCTCCGCTGCGCAACGTCACCATCCGCACGCTGGACTTGGCGCTGCTGCAGGCGGGCGCGGGAATCAAGGGTGAATTCGAGAACCGGCTGAAAGGGCTGATCGAGGAGGTCAAGTCCTCTCCGTCGCCCATTATCCTGTTCATCGACGAAGCGCACACCATGATCGGCGCCGGCGGCGCCGCCGGGCAGAATGACGCTGCCAACCTGCTGAAGCCGGCCCTGGCGCGCGGGGAATTGCGAACGATCGCCGCGACCACCTGGAGCGAGTACAAGAAGTACTTCGAGAAAGACGCCGCCCTGGCGCGGCGGTTCCAGGTGGTGAAAGTGGATGAGCCCACCGAGGAGAAATGCGAGGTGATGCTGCGCGGGACGGTCCCGGCGCTCGAGAAGCATCACAACGTGCGCATTCTCGATGAAGCGCTGAACGCCGCCGTGCGGCTCTCGCACCGCTACTTGCCCGATCGGCAGCTTCCGGACAAGGCGATCAGCGTGCTCGATACGGCCTGCGCGCGCCTCGCCCTGGGGCAGGGCGCCACACCGCCGGCGGTGGAGAACGCCATGCGGCGGCTGGACGATCTGGACGTACAGAAGCGGGTGCTGGAGCGCGAGGCCGCCGTGGGCGCGGACCACGCCGAGAGGCTGGAGAAGATTGCGGCCGAGCGCGCCAAGACGGAAGCGGAGTTGGAGGAACTAAAGGTACGCTGGGGCAAGGAGGCCGCCCTGGTCAAGGAGATCCGGGAGGTACGCGCGCAACTTGAAGGAGGGACGGCCCCGCCGGCGCAGGCGATCGCCGCCGCTACGGCCGCCTCCGCCGCGCCCACCGCCGCCGCACCGGCAGCGGAAGCGCTCCCATCCTCGGCGACCGCTCCGCAGCCCGCTCCCGATCCCGCAGCTTTGAGGGCGAAGCTGGTGGAGCTGAACGCCGAACTGGATCGAGTGCAGGGCGATTCGCCCATGATCCGCGTGTGCGTGGACAGCCAGATTGTTGGCGGCGTGATCTCGGCCTGGACCGGCATCCCGGTCGGCAAGATGCTGAAGGACGAAGTGGAGACGGTGCTGACCATGGACGCTCATCTGCGAAAGCGCGTCATCGGGCAGGACTTTGGATTGGGGGCGATCAGCGAGCGCATTCGGACTTCCAAAGCGAACCTGGAAGATCCGAGCAAACCGATCGGCGTGTTCCTTCTGGTGGGGCCGAGCGGCGTTGGCAAGACCGAGACTGCGCTGGCTCTGGCCGATCTGCTTTACGGCGGCGAGCGCAACTTGATTAGCATCAACATGTCGGAATTCCAGGAAGCCCACACGGTTTCCACATTGAAGGGTTCGCCTCCCGGATACGTGGGATACGGCGAAGGCGGCGTCCTCACCGAGGCCGTCCGCCGGCGGCCCTATTCGGTGGTTCTGCTGGACGAAGTCGAGAAGGCGCATCCGGATGTGCTGGAGCTCTTCTTCCAGGTGTTCGACAAAGGCATCATGGAGGATAGCGAGGGCCGGGAGATCGACTTCAAGAACACCATTATCATTCTCACTTCGAACGCGGCTACCGACACCTTCATGAAGCTGACAGCGGATCCGGAGACCGCCCCAGGTCCGGAGGCTCTGGTTAAGGCGCTCAAACCGGAGCTGAATAAGATTTTCAAACCTGCCTTCCTGGGCCGGTTGGTGATCATCCCCTATTACCCGGTGCGCGACGAGACCTTGAAGAAGATCGTCGTTCTGAAGCTGGGAAAGATCCAGCGCCGGCTCAAGGAGAGCCACAAGATCGACTTGACTTTCGATCCGGAGGTGATAGAGGAGATCGCCAGGCGCTGCACCGAAGTGGAAAGCGGTGCTCGCAATGTCGACAACATCCTGACCAACACTCTGCTGCCCGCGATTTCCCGGCAGATTCTCTCTCGCATCGCGCAACAGGAACGAATCGATTCCATCCATACGTCGGTCAGCGCGGACGGGACGTTCGCCTACAGCTAGAAAGGAGATCTCGGTGCCAATCCAGACCGCCTGGCCTATCACGCTCGAAACGCCGCTGGGCGCGGACGTCCTGTTGCCGGAGGGGTTTCTTGCCTCCGAAGGCGTATCGCGGGCCTTCAGTGTGCAGATCGAAGCTACCTGCGACGACTCGAAGAAAGTGCAGTTCGATAAGATCCTCGGACAGAGCGTGACTTTGGAAGTCAAGATCCCAGGCGGTCCCCCACGGGTCTGGAACGGCATCGTGAACCGCTTCGTGCAGGGCGATCGCACCGACGAAGCTACGGCCTACACGCTGCACGTGGTCCCCAAACTCTGGCTGCTTACGCGCGTCACCCGAAGCCGCATCTATCAGCAGAAGAGCGTGCCCGATATCATCAAGGATGCGCTCTCGGGGACCGATTTCTCGCTCCAGTTGCAGGGTACGTACCAGCCCCGAAACTACTGCGTCCAATACCGCGAGACCGACTTCAATTTCGTTTCGCGGTTGATGGAAGAAGAAGGAATCTTCTATTTCTTCAAACACTCGTCCGGCAATCACCAGATGATCGTGGCCGATTCGCCGGCCGCCCATCCCGACTTGCCAGGGGGCAGCACATTGCTCTACGACGAGGCGCGGGGCGGCACGCGCACGGAAGACCGCATTCACAATTGGCAGAAGAGCCAGGAAATTCGATCCGCGAAGACGACGCTGCGGGACCACTGCTTCGAACTGCCCGACAAAAGCCTGGAGGCGGACAAGACCGCGCAGGAAGACGTGGTGGTTGGTTCAACCACGATGAAGCTGAAACTGCCCGTCGCGGCTTCTTTCGAGCAGTACGACTATCCAGGCGGTTACGCCAAGCGTTTCGACGGCGTTACGCCGGGCGGCGGTGACTCGCCTTCCGACGTACAGGAGATTTTCACCGACAACAAACGAACTGTAGAAATCCGGATGCAGGCCGAGACCGGCGAAGGCTTGTCGTTTCTAGCCGAGAGCAACTGTCGCCAGGTTGTCTCCGGTCACAAATTTGTTTTCAGCGACCATTTCTCGGACTCCGCCGAGGGCAAGAAGTTCATCGTCGTGGCGGCGGAGCATTCCGCCAGCCATCCGACGGCGACGCAACGCGACGGGCAGTCGTTCGAGTATTCCAATCGATTCGCTTGCATGCCTCTGGAGATCCCCTACCGTCCTCCCCGCACGACGCCGACGCCGGTGGTGCGGGGGGCGCAGACGGCGGTCGTCGTCGGCCCCAGTGGCGAGGAGATCTTCACGGATAAGTACGGGCGCGTGAAGGTCCAATTCCACTGGGATCGCGCCGGGCAGAATGACGCCAAGAGCTCCTGCTGGCTGCGCGTGGCCACGCCTTGGGCCGGCAAGCAGTGGGGCATGGTTCATATTCCACGGGTGGGACAAGAGGTGCTGGTGGATTTCCTGGAAGGCGATCCCGACAGACCCATCATCGTGGGTAGCGTCTACAACGCCCAGCAGATGCCGCCCTACGCGCTGCCAGCGAACAAGACTCAGAGCGGGATCAAGAGCCGCAGTTCCAAAGACGGCGGAGAAGACAACTTCAACGAGATCCGTTTCGAGGACAAGAAAGGGAAAGAACAGGTTTTCGTTCACGCGGAAAAGGACCTGCTTACCGAAGTCGAGAATGACGAGACGCGCGACGTCGGCCATGATCGCACCACGACGGTCAAAAACGACGAGACTAAGACAGTCAAAGAAGGCAACGAGACGATTACGATCTCGCAAGGCAATCAATCGACCACAATTTCCCAGGGCAACCAGTCGCTGGAGATCAAGATGGGCAATCAGACCATCGCCATCAAAATGGGCAACCAGAGCACCAAGCTCGATTTGGGGCAGAGCGAGACCGAAGCGATGCAGTCCATTGAGTTGAAGGTCGGCCAGAGCAGCGTGAAACTCGATCAAACGGGAGTCACGATCAAGGGGATGATGATCGACATCCAGGGACAGATTCAGGTGCAAGTCAAGGGCATGATGACGCAGGTCAACGGTGACGCCATGCTGGTGGCCAAAGGCGGCATCGTGATGATCAATTGACCATGGCGAGTCAGACGCCAACACCGGCGCCGAAGCGGTCAGTCGCGGAGATCGTCGCTGTGGCGGAACTCGGCGAGCAGGCCAAGGCGATGATGCGCCCCGACGTCCCGCCGGAATCTTACGTCGAACTGCTGATGGGGACGCAGCAGTTTGCGGACGCAGTGCGGTTCCTCGCGCATGCTCTGCCCAAACGGGAAGCGGTGTGGTGGGCCTGGTTCTGCGCTCGCAGGGCTTCGGGCCCGGAGCCGCCGCCCGAGATCCGGGCCGCGCTTTCCGCCACCGAGAAGTGGATCGTTCAGCCCAACGACGAAAATCGCCGGGAAGCGATGCGCGCGGGCGAACTCGCGAACTTCGCCACACCGGCAGGTTGCGCCGCGCTGGGAGCGTTTCTGAGTGGAGGCAGCCTCGGGCCGCCGGGTACGCCGCCGAATCCGCCCGGCGAATTCATGACCGCTAAGGCCGTAGCCGGAGCGGTCATATTGGCGGCAGTTTCCACCGAACCCGAGAAGGCGCCCGAGAAGTACCGCGCCTTCGTGGATCAAGGCCTGGAAGTAACGCGCAAAATCAGGCTCTGGGATCGAGGCGCCTGAAACCAAGAGGAGATTGAACTCGCAATGGGAATGCCGGCATCGCGAATCACCGATATGCATGTTTGCCCGATGGTCACGGGCATCGTCCCGCATGTGGGAAGGCCCATTCTTCCGCCCGGCGCCGTCACGGTGCTCATCGGCGGCCTGCCCGCGGCGCGCGTAGGCGATATGGCGACTTGTGTGGGCCCGCCGGACGTGATCGCCATGGGTTCGTTCACGGTCCTCACCATGGGCCAGCCGCAGGCCCGCCTTGGAGACCTGACCGCCCACGGTGGCACGGTGGTGCTTGGATACCCTACGGTGCTCGTTGGCTGACAGTCGTCTCCCACCCGGGGATGCGCGTGCGCCAGCGGATTCGGCGAATCAGGTAACTGATTGAAGATCCCGGCGTTGCCGCAGTCTTTTTCTGTGAGCGATACGTGAACCACAGGGACCTATTCCTGGGAGGAATAGGCTGCCCGCAGCCGGCGCACCGAGGTGCGGCCGACCTTCAACCGACGGGCGATTTCGGATTTGCCGACGCCGGCGCGATGTAGTTTCCTGATTTCGCCAGCGTGCTTGACGACGGTTGCGGGCCGACCCAAGTCGTTTTCCGTTCTCCCGCGCGTGCGACAGGCCAGCCCGAGTTCGTTCCCGCAGAATCTCCCGGTCGAACTCGGCGAAGATGGCCAGCAGGCCCGCCATGGCGCGGCCGGCTGGCGTGGTCAGGTCCAGCGCCTCGGTCAGGCTCAGGGAAACGAACCCGACACCCAGATGTTCCAGTTCCTGAAGAGTGGCCAGCAGGTCGGTTACGGATCGGCCCCAGCGGTCCAGTCGCCAAACCAGCACCAGGTCGATCTCCCGCCGGCGGGCGGCTTCCAGGAGTTCCTCGCGGGCTTCCCGGCGCACAGCGCCGGAGTTCACCTCGCGAACTTGCAGGGTGATCGTCCAGCCGCGCCGAACCGCATACTCCCGCATGGCCCGGTTCTGCATCGCCAGCGTTTGCTGATCATTGGTGGAGACACGAGCATACAGGCCCGCCCGAAACATTTTCGGCCGTTGCCGTGCCTGGCCAAAAACGTGGCTGGATTTTGCTTTTCGAGAAGCCCGTTTTGTGGGCATTTCAGAGCGTCACCCCAGCCTGGCCGGAGTCGATCCATTTCGGCCAGGGATCGCTCATCCTACTACGCGGCGGGTTACGCCGGAACCGGGCTGTCCGGCCGCGCAGCCTGACGCCGCTTCCATTCATCCGGCAGCCAGGCCGCGAGCTCGATCACACGCGTCGCGGGCAGGTTCACCAGCAACTGCGTCAGGTAGCGTTGCGGGTCCACCTCGTGCCGCCGGCAGGTGCTGGTCAGGCTGGCCAGAATCGCCGCCGTGCGGCCGCCGCGCGCGTTGCCCACGAACAGCGAGTTCTTGCGGTTGAGCACCACCCGCTTCATCCACGCTCAGTTCGTGAACGTGCGTGGTGACGGGGATATTCTCGAAATTCGCGAGATTGCGCCAACCCGTGCGCCGCCGCACGCGCCGCAGCTCCTCGGCGGGCTCTGCCGCGGGCGGAACGTCGTCCGGATGAACGGGCTTGCGGTCCAACTCTCCGGCGAACTCAAGCAGCATCTGGGCCACATCGCCGCCGGATTGGAGCCGGTCCGCGCGCGGACCGTAATACCACTTCTTGTACCGCTCCAGTTCCAGTTGCAGCCGCAGCATCTCGACGCGGAGTTGCTCGGCTTGCTGCCTGCTTTCCTCCGCGAGTCGCTGCTGTTCTGCTGCGCGGAGTTGCTGTTGTTCGGCGCGCTGTGTCTCGCAGTCACGCTCGGCGACGAGCAATCGCACCATCGCTTGCAGCGACTCACTGTCCCGCGGAAGCGCGGCTAACTCAACGTGACTCACATAGAGTAGGCGCCACTGACTGTCTGATTAGTTACTCAGGATTGCACTCTTTTTGTCGGTTCCGATTTATGTCCGCGCCGCCAGCTCGTAACGCGGCATGCGCTTCAATCGAGACACGTCGATGCCATCCAGAATCATCGCCAACTCGCTGGCGCGCAACTCTACCGAGCGCGTTCCCGCCTCCGCTTTCGGCAGCTTGACAACGCCAGCCTCCAGGCGCTTGTACCAAAGCACGAAACCGTCGCGATCCCATACCGGAATCTTCAGCCGGTCGCC
Source organism: Terriglobia bacterium (assembly GCA_963783505.1). Taxonomy (GTDB): domain Bacteria; phylum Acidobacteriota; class Terriglobia; order Bryobacterales; family Bryobacteraceae; genus BOG-224. Next base: position 207,193 of record CAWAOP010000017.1, read on the forward strand.
GCGGCGCGAGCGAAATACGAACAGATGGCCCCCGAGCGGATCTTCCCCGATCACGGTCTTCACGCGTTCGGCCAGACGGTCGAAGCCGCAGCGCATGTCCGCCGCTTCCGTAGCCAGCCAGATGCGCGCCGTCTGCGCTCGATCCAGCGAGCGCAGGCTCGGTAGATCGGTCAAACTCGCGTCTCCAGCGCGGCCACTACAGCGCGCAGATGATTCGGATCGAAGCCCGGTTCCACCACGACGCAACGCCCTTCGGCAAGGCGGATCTCAATGGCTCCCCGGTCCGACGGAATCGGCCGCGCCGGCCCCTTCACCACCTGCACTTCGAGGAACTGTTCGGCTGTGCTCTTGCGCAACCGGCTCCGCCACGTGTAGAACTGTGATGTGGTAAGGCCGCGCTCCCGGCAAAACGCCTCCACGGTCTGGCCGCTCTCGCTTTGCTCCAATATCAGGCTGCTCCACCTGGACCGTGCCTCGGGTTTAAACTGTCCCATACCTCAACTGTGAGCCATGCCGCCGCCGCTCACAAGATGGGGTTCACGTAACGCTCACCAAGAACCTCCGCTACTTGCTGCTGAAGGCCCAGAGGCTGGCGGCCCTCAAGGCGGAATTCCTGATTCTCCAGAAAGCGGCGTAGCAATGAAGCTTCTTCACATTCTCGCGCAGAGCCAGTTTTTCCGGGATTGCCGACAGGACTACTGAACAGGTAGTTGTGGAAATTCTATCTCCGACAGGCTCCTTACATGAGGTTGATTATAGAGACGCTGGTGTCAACTGGGTTGCGAATTTCGGAGTTGGTCGGCCTGAAATGGAAGTGGGTCGATCTGGATCGGGCGGTCATGCTGGTCCGGGAGCGCAACTATAGGGGCAGTCAGGGAAGGCTGAAATCGAAGCGGTCCCGGCGCGACCTGCCGATTCCGGGCTCTGGGGAGTGGTATCGTTTCCTCAAGCCCGCGGACGCCTAGCCGGACGACTTCGTCTTTCGGAAAGGGGGTCGGCCATTCGATGAGCGAGCATTGCTTCGGCCCGAACTAAAACCCGTCCTCGAACGGTTGAAGCTGGACTTCCCGGGATTCGGCGGGCACACATTTCGACGCACCCATCTGACCGTTTTCGCTGAAGAAGGCGGTACGGCTTTCGAGACGCGTGACCAGGCGGGCCACGCGAAGGTGGAGACGACGATGGGTTACATCCGCACTTCGATAGATCGCCGTGCCGAGACGGTTCGGAAGCTCGGCGACAGGTTGCTTCCCGCGAGTAATCCGGGAATAATGCGGGAATTAAACCCGGATAGAAACCCCGAGCTGGCTGTAAGTGACTCAGATGAAATGGGTGCGTGGTGGGCCCGTGGCGACTCGAACGCCAGACCTCTACCGTGTCAAGGTAGCGCTCTAACCAACTGAGCTACGGGCCCTTCGGCGAGGAACGACAAGCCGAGTATAACATGCGGGTAACGCCGCGCCGCGACGCCCTGTTCGCGTCGCAGTGCAGGCTAGAGCCGGTACAAGTAGCTCAGCTTGACGAAGAACTGGCGGCCCGTGGTGACCGAGGGAAATTGCGTCCGTCCGACGTACGGCGGCGAGCCGGGGAAGATCGCCTGGTTTTCGAGATGATCGCTATATCCCACGTACAGCGCCGTTCCCGGATGCAGGAGGTACGTCAGAAGCGCGTCGCCGTTCACTGCCTTTTGGCGATCCAGCGCGATCAGCGCCGGATTCTCGAGGACCGCGTTGTAATCGACGATGAAGCGAAACGAGAGCGCCCGCGTGAACTGGTAGTTCACCTTGGTACGGATCAGGTGATTCACGAAGACCGCCGCCGGGCGGCCGTCCGAAGCGAGCGGAACGCCGGCGAATGAATCGTTCCGCGCGCGCAGACGCGTGAGGTAGTAGTAAACATCCATCTTCATGCGCGAGACGGGCCGCACGGTGATCTGCGCCTGCACTTCGCTGCCGTTGCACAGGAAAGGCAACAGGGTCCCCGCCGGATCGTAATTGATGCGCTGGCCGAATGAGATTCCGCCATCGAAGGTGAAGCGCTTGAAGTATTCGGTATGCCCGCCGAGACTGTTGGACCCGCCGCGGAAGTTGACTCCGCCGAACCGCTCGAAGGCTTCCGTGCGCGACACGCTGAGGTAAGTGGAACGCGCCATTTCGAAGTTAATGCTTGGATTCACATTCCAGTTCTGCTGGACGCCGGTATGGTCCAGGACTCCTTGCATGTATAGCTGCGGTCCCCAGCTCAGCAGCTTCTTGCTCTTGGGATGGAAACGCCGGCGCCCAAACTGCTCCAGCTTCCGAATGTCCGTTCGTTGCACGTAACCCAGGTCGGTGTGGAAGCCGTCCGAGATGTCCGTATACGTAAGGTCGTAACCCCACGACCGGCTGAAGCGGTTGAGGTCCGCGAGATAGGCGCTGCCTCCGTAGCCGCTTCCATCCGGGTTGCGCGTATGGCTGGTCATGGCTTGGCCGGAGAGCGTCCAGTTGGATCCGATCTTGATGCGCGAATCCACCGACCCGACGCGATTGAACGTCCCCCCGAACTCCCGCTCGGAAAACAAGACGCCGATATTGGACTGCTTTCCGAAATCGCGCGAAACGCGGAAAATGCCGATCGCCGCGCGCGCGCCGTTGTTGGGATCGCTCGAATCGAGGTCCTGTCCCGGCGCCCGGTCGTCGATGGCCAGCATGCCCATGCTCCATCGGCCCAACTTTCCCGTCAGACGCGCGCCAAACTCAGGATCGATGATCCGCCGCGAGAAAAACAAGTTCTGTAGCGTCGAAAAATAGGAGCTGTTTTCGAGAAAGAACGGACGCTTCTCCGGGAACTGCACCTCGTAGCGCTGGTTGACAGTCACTTGCGGATCGTCGGATTCCACCTGGCTGAAATCCGGGTTGAGAGCCACATCCAGCGTCATGGAATTGTGGATTACGGCCTTGGCGTCCATTCCCACCCGCGCGTCGGTCTTGCCCCGAAAAGAGGGAGCCGAGCCGTCGGCCGGGTTGTCCAGATAGTGCGACCCCGCAACAGCCCCGTACGGAATGAACTGAAGATTGCGGCCCGGCGAAATGCCCTCCAGCCCGGACATGTTCCCAAGCTGCTGATTGAAGCCGGACACCTTGTTCGAAACAAACGGCCAGAAGGCGTTCTCGTTGGTCGCGGGGATGGACCGGAACAGGCCAAGCCCCCAAGTCTGGAACTGGCTGGACGCGAAACGCAAACTGCGGAACGGGATTCGGAACAGCGCGACGAAGCCGCTCTCGGTGACGCGCCCGTCGGAGTACCAGAGCGTATCGAAGCTGAAGTCGTCGTTGGTGGATTCGCTCTCCATTGCGTCCGCCTGAACGCCGAGCGGGTTGACGAAGAATTCATAGCCGCGCTGGCGGTCGTGGTAGGTGTCGAAGAGCACTCCGACTACGTCGTCACTGAAAACGTCTTCGCGCTTGGCCATGCGCGCACGGAGCTGGCCCGGCGCGGAGTCGCATACGAAAACAGCGTAAAAACTCTTGTCGTCGTAGCCGATATAAGCCGTGGTCTTCTGGCTGATCGGAATTCCGTCGCCGGGATTGCGCTGGCGGAAATCGTCAATCCGCTTCATGTCCGAACGCGAGGATTCGCCGAGGAATTCCTCGATGCTGGGAGGATGGGAGATCCTGGGGATCTGTATATCCTTCACTTGCGCAACGGCCGCAGGCCGGGCGCTGTCCGGGCGCGCTGGCTGAGCCTGCTGGGCTCGGAGCGTCACCGCTGCCGCCGCCAGGCACAGTATGGCTGTTCGCGTAGGAATCGTCAAAAGACTAGGACGCTTGCCAAGCCCTTTTGTTCCGCAAAACCGTCAGACTGTTGAAGAAGGGGGTCGGACTTGTCTGCCCCGTGAAAGCATCCACCGAATGCAAAGATACGTCCGACTGGGGGCAGACCGGTCTTGTCCCTCTGCCGAAAAAGGGGGTCAGACTTGTCTGCCCCATGGGATCATCCACCGAAAACGAATATACATCCGACTGGGGGCAGACCGGTCTGACCCCGTTTTCAACAACTCCTAGAGCTGGATGCGCGAAAACAACCACGAGCCAAGAGCCAGCAGAACCGCGGCGATGGCCGAAAGAACGGCCAGATCGAGTCCGGTCCCATAATGCGCCGATCCGGTGAGCGCCGCCCGCATACCGTCAATGCCGTAGGCGAGCGGGTCCAAGGCCGCGGCCACGCGCAGGGCTTTGGGAGCGAACGTCAGCGGATAGATCGAGCCGGATAGAAAGAACATGGGCATCACCACAAAGCCCATGACGAATTGGAAGCCTTGAAAATCCTGGAGCACGCTCGCGATGGCCGTGCCCATGGCCGTGAAAGCTATCGCGATGAGCGCCATGAACAGGAGCGCATAGGGAATCGTGCTGACATTGGCGGGGCGGAATCCGGCGATGAGGCAAATGACGATCACGATCACGCCCTGAATCATCGAGACCGTCGCGCCGCCGAGCGTACGGCCCACCATGATGGCCGTGCGCGAGACCGGCGCAACCAGCACCTCTTTCAGAAACCCGAACTGGCGGTCCCAAATCAGTTCGATGCCGGAGAAGATGCCGCTGAACAGCACCGTCATTCCGATCACTCCGGGCGCGATGAATTGCAGGTAGTTGCCCTGCCCCGCCTTTTGATACACCGGGCCAAAACCGAACCCGAGCGCCACCAGGTAGAGGAGCGGCTGCCCCAGCGAGCCGATGATGCGCGCTTTCGAGCGCAGATACCGCTTCATCGCGCGAAGCCACAACACATAAACGGCGCTCATTAGCGTTGCTTCCTCCACATTTTCGAGAACTGGCGCATGCGGTCTATATTGCTGGCCTCCTCGTCGCGAATGGTATTGCCCGTCAACGCCAGAAACGCCGTTTCGAGCGTCTCGGAATTCGTCTGCTGCTTCAGTTCCGTCGGCGTCCCCTGCGCGACGATGCGCCCGTGATCGATAATTGCGATGCGGTGCGCCACCCGCTCCGCCTCCTCCATGTGATGGGTGGTGAGGAACACCGTAATTCGATCGGTCTCGTTGAGCTTCTTCAGGTGCGTCCAAAGCTGATTGCGCGTCTGAGGGTCCAGGCCCAGCGTCGGCTCGTCGAGAAACACAATCTTCGGCGTATGCAGAAGACCGCGCGCGATTTCCAAACGCCGCCGCATCCCGCCGGAAAACGTCTTCACGAAATCCTTGCGCCGTTCCCAAAGCTCGAACATGCCGAGCAGCCGCTCGATGCGCTCGCCGCGGACCTTGTGCGGGACGCGATATAGAATGCCGTGGAACTCCATATTCTCGTAGGCCGTCAGCTCGTCGTCCAGACTCGGGTCCTGGAAGACGATCCCGAAGCTCTGGCGCACCTGGTGCTGATGCGTGGTGGGGTCGAGGCCATCGAGTTCGAGTTTGCCCGAAGTGGGGGCAAGCAGCGTAGTGAGCATCTTGATGGTGGTGGTCTTGCCGGCGCCGTTGGGTCCGAGGAACGCAAAGATCTCGCCCTCAGCGACATCGAACGTGATATCGCGGACGGCCTCCAAGTCGCCGAACTTCTTCACCAGGTTCTGAACGCGAATCATGGACCGGGACATTTCTTTCATAGTACTTGAGCGCGCGTGCGAGACAGATTCACGGCGGCCGCAAAGCGAGGCGGCGCTGGAAAGATGACGCGGCGTCTCAGCTTAGATTAGCCAGCGCGGCGTCAATCCACGGGATGAGGCGCGGAATCAGCACGGCGGCCAGCGTCAGGACGGCGGCCCAGCCGATGAAGTCGAGAATCTCGGGGAGCGGCGACGGCGCACGAAGCGAAGCCTGCCGATCAATTTTGATGCGCGCGGCGGCGGCCAGGCTCGGCGGCGCGTGCACTCCGGCGAAAGCGGATTCGAACGTTGCGTCGGCCTCCCCCCAGGCTTCGAGCAACGCCCGGCAGTCTTCGCAATGCGCGGCATGTCCCCGCGCGGCGCCGCGAATGAGGTCTTCGAAATCCGGGCAAGCCATTACGCCGCTCCTTTCCCAATGCGCTCGCGGGCCAGTTGTTCGGCCAGACTTTTGCGCGCGCGAAATAAATAGGTTTTGACCGTGCCCACGGGCAATCCGAGCATTTCCGCAACTTCATCGTACGACTTTTCCTGCAGGTAGAACAAAGCCATCGGCTCGCGGTACTGCGCGGGCAGGCGCCGGAGCAATTCCGCCGCGTCCGGCTCGCTCCAACTCCGCCTGTTGTCGGCGCCGCGGTCCTCCGCCTCGCGCAACGCCGCCGGCTCTTCGAGCGAGATGGTGCGCGGAACGCTCCGCTTGCGCGCCGTGAGACACGCGTTGCGCGCGATGGAAAAGATCCACGTGGAAAGGGACGAATCGCCGCGAAAGCGCGGAAGTCCTTTCCAGATGCGCACGAGCGCATCCTGAGCGGCTTCTTCGGCGGCGGCGCGATCGGGAAGCATGGCGAGCGCCAGGCGGAAGATTCGGTCCTGGTATTCGCGGACAATCCGCTCAAAATCTTCCGCCATGCCTTTATTTAGACCACAAGCGGGGGCGGTGATGTTTCGAAACTCTTGGCTGCCGCTAGTGGTCAATAATAGGCAGAAGGAGTTAGGGATGCCCGAAACCACTGCGGCGGCAGTAATCTTTATGACGTTCGCTGCGCTGACAATAGCCCTGGTCCTATCAGTCTGGCGCCACCAGGATCGGATGATTCCGCGCCAGGTGCGCGTGGCGGCGCTGGCGGTTGCCGGGATAGCGGCTTTGGTGGCGCCCGTCGTGTACGGCTCGACAAGCGCGCGGCTACTCTGCGGTCAGTCCCCACTATTTGAGTCCGCGGGGAGCCTTCCGGGCGGCGGCTTGATGGCCCCACAGATCCTGGCCCAATCAAGGGCTGCGTCCACGCCTCAGTTCGAGGTAGCGTCAATCAAACCTGCAAACCCTTCCGCCCCACTGCCTGGCCGCATGGGAGCCAGCGTGAACACAACCCCCGGACAACTCAGCACCCCAAGCGCGACTCTGAAGGAACTGGTGGAGGGCGCCTATGCGCTCGAAAACTATCAGGTGACCGGAGGCCCGGGATGGATCGGCTCGGCGCGGTTCGAGGTACAGGCGAAGGCTGCCGGCGCCGCCACGCGCGAACAACTCCTCTTCATGCTCCGGCCGTTGCTCGCCGAACGGTTCAAGCTGGCATTCCATCGCGAATCAAAGGAACTCCCCGCGTACGCTTTGGCGGTGGCGAAGGGCGGTCCGAAGTTCAAGAAGTTCCGGGCGGGCGCGGAACCCGCGCCGCTTGGAGTGAGTCGACTGGGCCGAAATATAGACATGGCTTGGCTCGCCAAATACCTCACGCGTTTTGGTTCCGACATGCCAGTGATTGATAAGACCGGGCTAACAGGGAATTACGATCTCAATCTAGACATGCAGAAGATCATCTCTGCCGCGGCCGAAGGCGAGGCCGGGGGGCAGCCTCCCAGCATTGGCAGCATTTTTCAGGCTACGGTGGATGCCATCGAGGCGCTCGGCCTCAAACTGGAAAGGACGAAAGCCGCGGTTGAACTACTCGTCATCGATCACGCCGAGAGGCCTTCCCAGAATTGACGAAGTGCGGGATACGCGCTACCGGCCAACGCTGACATGGAGCCGCTCCCGCCGGTCCGGGCCCCGTGCCTTCAAGCGGCGGAGAGCAGTTTTCACGAGCACGCTGGTTTAGTTCTCGAAAGCTTCGAAGCATCTTCGCCGGCGGCGCGATCGGGCAGCATGGCGAGCGCCAGGCGGAAGATTCGATCCTGGTATTCGCGGACGATCCGCTCGAAATCTTCCGCCATGATTTTATTTAGACCACAAGAGAGGGCCGCGATGTTTCGAAACATTCCGGCGTCCGCCCATAGTCTCAATGATCGGGAGGAACGAGGAATGCACGAGGCGGTTTTTTGGCTTTTGTTTTTCTTTCTGCTGTCGGTGCTCGTCGTGGTCTTGTCGGGATTGGGCTTCCGCTATCGCAAGCAGTGGTTGGTGCACAAGGAGCGGCTGGCCGCTCTCGAAAAAGGGACGCCAATTCCCTCAGGCCCGGAGCCGGCCCCGTGGTCTCCGCGGGTCTACCTGTTGCGCGGACTGATCTGGAGCTTCAGCGGCATAGCCGTGATTGTCGTGCTGCTGGGGCTCTCGGCCGCCTCGACGCACCCGCTGTCTCCTACGACAGTTGAGTACCGCGCCCGCGACGTGAGCCGGAACCTCCAGATTCCCATGGACCAGGCGCGCGATCTGATCCAGAGGGATAGGGCGATGAATGCGCAGGTCATGCCTTACGGCGTCGCCGTGCTCGGGGTCCTTCCGCTGGCGGTGGGATTGGCTTATCTGGCGTTTTATTACACGGGCGAAGCGAAGAAGAAAAACTCTCTGAGCGCGCCGCCCGAGTAAGCCTGCGCAATCCGCGTGGGGCGGCCAATTTTGGCTGCCGCTGCCTTTCAGGCGGCGAGCGGCGCCGACACCGGCTGATAGCCGGCGGCAGGCAAGATTGCCCGCCCCACATTTCCGGCGTCGCGACCCGGTGATGCGCGTTTGGTGTTGCGATCCGAAAGCGAGATTGGCCCCCGGCGCTACCATAGAGTCAGTGCTCGTCGCCGAACTCATCGCGCCGCGTCAGTTTCGCCTGGTGGAACGGGAGAGCCCTAAACCCGGCCCAGGCGAAATCCGTGTACGCGTCAACGCGGTGGGCATTTGCGGTTCGGACCTGCATTCGTATTCCGAGGGCGCCATCGGCGACACGCAGTGCGAGTACCCCATGGTGCTGGGACACGAACCGGCGGGCACGGTGGAATCCATCGGCCTCGGCGTGACGGGTTGGGCTGTGGGCGACCGCGCCGCGCTCGAGCCGGCCCTGTACTGCTACCACTGTGAGATGTGCCGCGGCGGCCGTCCTAACATATGCTTGAACATCCGCTTTCTCAGCACAGTCGGCCATCCGGGTTTCTTGCGCGAGTTTGTCAATTTGCCGGCGGAGAACCTGTTCGGGATTCCTAAGACGATGTCCTCCGGAGTGGCTACCCTAGCCGAACCGCTCGCTGTTACGCTTCATTCGGTGCGCTTGGCGCGGATTGAGATCGGCGAGACTGCGGCGGTGTTCGGCGCCGGCCCCATCGGCTTGCTCACGGTGGCCTCCCTGCGCGCCGCGGGCGCAGGCCGCATCTGGGTGGTGGAACCCGTGCCGCACCGGCGCGAGATGGCGCTACGTATGGGAGCCGCTGCCGCAATCGACCCCGCCGCCGTGGATTCCGTCCGCCAGATCCGCGCGGATACCGGCGGGCGCGGCGTGGATTGCGCTTTCGATTGCGCGGCGCGAGGGGACACCACGAACTGGGCCGCCCGCGCGGTTCGCAACGGCGGCCGGGTGATCCTCACGGGCATTCATTCGGAGCCGCGCGTGGCTTTTGAGACGTCCGTCCTGCGCCGCAAGGAAATCACGGTCCTCAATGTGCGCCGCTCGAACGATGAGTTGCCGGCGGCGCTTGGGCTGTTGAGCGAGCGCACCGATTGGTTCGCTCCGATGCTCACGCACACGATGCCGCTCGAACGCGTCTCAGAGGCCTTTCAGATCGCCGAGTCGTACGCCGATGGCGTAGTCAAGATGGTGATCGGCTGAAGCGCGGCTTTAGCCGCGGGCCGTGTAAATACACTGGGGCGCGCGTCGCAAGCGTATCGACGAGTTTCGAGACCACAAGAAGGCGGGATCTCTTAGTGGGACAGGCGATCGCTTTTTGTCGCCTGTCTCTCCGGATCGAGCCGGCAGGCCACGAGAAACGATGGCCTGTCCCACAGTAAGCCTTGCGCCTAGCGTCCCGTCTTGGAAGGAAGGCACGACGCCAGTGAGTCTTTCTCGCGCGGAACGCTCCGGCGGTCAGGCGCCCGAAACACGTTTCCGCAGTCCCGGCAGAGGTATTTTCTCAGATCCGTGAAGAGGAGAATGATGCGCTCCATCCCCGTCCGTTGGCGGATCATGAGGAAATCGGAATAGCACTTTGGGCAAGACAGCATAGAACCCCCGAGATTTGAACGGGCGCGGAGTGATATGGCCTCACCGGCGCCTCTTCACCTTTATCGTCCGGACTGCCCACCGGCTTTAACCTCCCAGCCCTGCCGCCATTCCGGTAGACGAGTTCAACGGCCTCCGTGAACATCGCCCTGGACGGGCCCACCGGCGGGCGTCAAATGCGGAGGGAGAGTAGGTTAGGGTCATGTTTTCAATAACATGCACAAAGGGGCACAAACATCTTGACTTTCAATATCAAAATGATATCATAATGATGTCAAGGAGCGGATTATGGGACGCGAAAACGAAATTCGAGGACTTTCAGGCTGGTTCATGGTGTTCCTGCTAGTGGCGGCCGGGATTGGCGCAACCTGGATGATGATTCAGTCGGCCATGGCCGATAACACATGGATCGTTGGAGCCTCGGGGTTGGCAATGGCGCTGGTTGGGCTGTGCTTCGCCGGGCTTACGGTGGTCTACCCCAATTCCGCCAGGGTTGTAACGCTGTTCGGCGTGTATAACGGAACGCTCAAACAGCCCGGTTTCTGGTGGGTGAACCCGCTTACCGCGCGCCGGCCGCTTTCGCTCCGCGTGCGCAATTTCGAAAGCGGACACATGAAAGTGAACGATCACGACGGCAACCCCGTCGAAATCGCAGCCGTCGTCGTATGGCGCATCGTCGAGACCTTCGAAGCCGTCTTCAACGTGGACGACTACGAGCAGTTCGTCCATGTCCAGAGCGAATCCGCGGTGCGTATCCTCGCCACCAGCTACCCGTACGACGCGCACGAGGAGGGCCAGCTCTCGCTGCGCCTTTCACCGGCCGAGGTATGCGACCGTCTGCGCCACGAGATCCAGGACCGCCTTTCGCGCGCCGGAATCGAAGTCATCGAGGCGCGCATCAGCCACTTGGCTTACGCTCCGGAAATCGCGGGCGCGATGTTGCGACGCCAGCAGGCCACGGCCGTAATCGCCGCGCGGCAGAAAATCGTCGAAGGCGCCGTGGGCATGGTGGAGATGGCGCTCAACGAACTCAGCAGCAAGAAAGTGGTTACGCTCGACGAGGAGCGTAAGGCGGCCATGGTGAGCAATCTCCTGGTGGTGCTGTGCAGCGATCGCGGCGTGGAAACGGTTGTGAACACGGGCACGTTATATCAGTAGCGCGCCGGGCCGGGGAACGCCATGGCGGAACGAAAAGCATTCGCGCTTCGGGTGGAGCCGGCCGTCTACGACGCCTTGCAGCGTTGGGCGGACGCCGAAATGCGTAGTATGAATGGACAAATCGAGTTTCTGCTGCGCGACGCATTGAAGCGGGCGGGACGGCTCCCGCAGCGGGGACAGGTGGAAAAGCCCGAAGGAGAAATCGATGCCGGGAACTTGGGGCAAGTGGAATAAGAGCGACGCAAGCGGCGCGGCGGCTCCGAAAGGCGCGGAGTGGCAGGACGATTGGAAGCCGCCCGCGGAACTGGCGCGGTCAACGCCGCGGCCGGTGCGGTACACCGGAGCTGGCTACGCGTGTGTGGCGGGCGCCATCGCGATGCTCGCCGGAGGCGTGGCGCTAGGAGTCTTTGTGCAGGTCGAGCGGCGCCACGCGCTGGATAGCGCCGCTCTGCTTCGAGTTCAGGGCGTGACCACAGACGCGCGAATTCTGCGCACGGGCGTCGATACCTCCAAGGATCACGAGCCGTTCGTGGTCTTCGAGTTTAATGCGAATGGCCGGAGATTCGAGCGCCGAATGACCATTCATCGGCGCGACACGCAAACCTATCCAGTGGGCGCGGCGGCAAGGGTCCGGTACGTACCAGGCAGTCCGAAGCAAAGCTGGCTGGAGGGTTACGGCCCGGAAGGACCGCCGGCTTGGGTGCCGGTGTTCGCGCCGCTTTCACTTGCGATTGGAGCAGTCGCCCTGTCCTTCAACGTTCGCCGCCAGCGCCGCTTGCTCGCGGAGGGCAAACCGCGCAGGGGCGAGTCGTATCGTATCGGCGGTACTACACCGGCAAGACCGGCGGCTATCGTGCGACCTACGAATTACGCACCATGAGCGGGTCGGTCTATCAGGCGAAGGTATGTTCGAATCGCCGCCCCGCCGAGAGGGGATCTCGCGTGACCCTGCTTTACAACCCGGATAATCCCAAACAGGCCGCGCCGTACCCCATGCAGTTCGTGAAGATCGACGTCGGCTTCGGCCGGTAGCGCGACTATCTGCGATCGCCAGGAGCAGCTCCGCGACGGCAACTCAACAGGGTATTCTCAAGAGAGAGGACCGAAGCAATGGAATTGCATGTCACCGGGGAGCTGGAAGCGCAGCTAGCTCACTCTGCAGCCCAGCAGGGCCGCAACCCTGATGACTTGGTTAAGGACGTTTTGACGCGCCATTTCGAGGAAGAGGCTCGTCTTATTACCGCCGTGGACCGCGGCGAGGGCGCTTTACGACGCGGCGAATACCTCACCCATGAGGATGTCGGTCATGGAAGTGCATTTCACCCCAGAAGTGCAGGCACGGTTTGAGCGGATGGCGCGAGAGGCCGGACGACGGAGTAGCGAGATCGTGGAGGAAGTCGTAGCGGGCTTTCTCGATGATTTCGCCGATACGCAGGGCACGCTCGACCGCCGCTACGATGAAATGGAGAGCGGTAAGGCACAAGGCATCGACGGGGAGGAAGTCTTTAGGCGCCTGAGGGAGAAGACAGAGGCTCGGCGGCAGCGCCGGCTGGCATGAGCCGCTATAGGTTCCGCTCCTGCACCCTCGCGTCCAACTCGCCTTTCGCCACGCGCACGTGAATGCTCGATCCCGGCGGCGCTGTTGCTGCGTCCTTCAGAATGCCGCTTTCATTAGAGACAATCGCGTAGCCGCGTTCGAGAATGCGTAGCGGGCTGAGCGCTTCCAGTTGCGCCGATGATCGCTGCCATGCGCTACGGCGCAATGCAAGGTGCGCGCGCATCGCGGCCGAGGCGGCCGCCGAAGCCGCTTCCAATCCGCGCCGCATCTCGGCCAGCCGCGGGCGGGCGTCGAAGTGGCGCAGACGCTCCTCCAGGCCACGACGCTCGCGCTCGCGAGCGGCCACGGCTGTCCGCACGCTCTCGCGCATCCGGTAGGCGCAATCGTCCACGCGTTGCTGCGCCCGGCCTACGCGCCGGTGCAGAGCGGAAGCGGCGCGCTCCACCCCCTGCTGCCCGAGCCGCCGGTCCAGCATCGCCAGGCGGTAACGCATGGCTTGGAGCGCCTTACGTTCGGCGGCATCAACGCTCTCCTCCACGTCTTCACGTAGCGGAACGGCCAACTCCGCAGCCGCGGACGGCGTGGGCGCGCGCAGGTCCGCCACGAAATCGGCGATGGTGAAATCCGTTTCGTGGCCCACGGCCGAAATCACGGGAACCGCGCACGCTGCAATGGCGCGCGCGACGGACTCCTCGTTGAATGTCCAAAGGTCTTCGAGAGATCCGCCTCCGCGCCCCACGATCAGCACGTCCGGCCATTTCGTCCGGCTGAAATACTCGATGCCGCGGCAGACTTCTTCTTTCGATCCCTCACCCTGCACCATTGCGGGATACAGCCGGATATGAAGCCCGGGGAAACGCCGTGACAGAATATTCAGCAAATCCGCGATGGCGGCGCCGCGCGGCGAGGTGACGATGCCGATGCGCCTCGGAAAACGCGGCAACGGCCGTTTGCGGGCCGCGTCAAACAGCCCTTCCGCCGCCAGCTTCTTCTTGAGCTGCTCGAAGGCCAGTTGCAGCGCGCCAACGCCTTGCGGCTCGAGCGCCTCCACCTGAAGCTGATATTCGCCGCGCGATTCATATACGTCAATGCGCCCGCGCGCAAGCACAGCGAGCCCGTCGGCAGGCTTGAACTTCCAAAGCCGGTGCGACGATCGAAAGGCCACGGCGCGCAACTGGGCGTCACTGTCCTTGAGCGTGAAATAGTAGTGCCCGCTGGCGGCCTGCTTGAAACCCGAAATCTCGCCCGAAACCCAAACGTCGCGGAACTCCTTATCGAGCGCGGCGCGGATGGCGCCCGTGATTTCGGCGACTGTATAAACGCGGCGTTCCGGAGCGAGATTGAACTCCAGCGCGAATTGCTCCACCAGATCAGTGTACCGGGGGTTGGGGGTTGGGGGTTGGGGGTTGGGGGTTGGGGGTTGGGGGTTGGGGGTTGGGGGTTGGGGGTTGGGGGTTGGGGGTTGGGGGTTGGGGGCCGGGGTTCGGGGGTTGGGGGTTAGGGGTTGGGAACCGACGCCGAGAGCAGTGGAAGGAATGCTATTCTTCTTCGTGCTGCGCATGCGCTGCCTTCGGCGCGGCCGAGACCGTCGCCGTCAGCTCTTCGAGCGTCACACGGCGCTCGCGCGCACGGTTAGCGCCGGCGCTCTCGGCTTGCTCCAGGCGGAATTCGCGAGCCGAGGCCAGTTCCTCTTCCAGGTTGAAAGCGGGAGTTCCTTTCAACGACGGTACTCGCGCCACACCGCGTTCATCCACGACGCAGTCCACGCCATTGGCGGCGGTGAACCAAATGCGGATGCCTTGGCGGACGGCGAGCCGGCGGAGATCGGCCAGCTTCATCGAGCTTCCTGGTACTCGTCTTCGAACTCGCCGCGCTCGGCGCGGGCTGAGATCTCTTCCTGGCAGGCTACGCAATAGCGCGCCCACGGCACGGCGTCGAGCCGCCTGGGGGAGATGGGCTGTTCGCACTCCATGCAGTCGCCGTACATGCCATCGTTGACACGGAGGAGCGCATCCGAAATCTCGCGCAACAACTTCATGTCGATGGTGTTGCGGTTGAGGAAAATCCACTCCTCGTGATGCTGCTGGCTCAAATCGCCCTCATCGGAGGGAATATCCAGACGCGCTACTACCTGGGCCGCCTTCTGTGCGGACATACTGCGCCGGACCTCATCCGCCTTCTTCTCCAGCATCTTGCGATAAGCGGCGAACTTCGTCTTGGGCCCGGTCTTCATCTTCGTAATCATCTTTCAGTACTGCAATTTTCCGGCGTCAGGAACTTAAGACGCCTAAAAGTGGCTAAAGGTTGCGGGAATCCGAAAAAGATTTGGAATTACGGTGTTCCAGCGGACGTAAAAGTGTAGCCCAAAGCACATCCGCCAGTCAAATCCAAGCGATTCATTACGCTTCAGGCTAGGATTACCAGGACTCTTCAAGCGATTGCGCGCGGGCTGGCGCCCGGCAATTACCTGCACTTGCGGATCTGTCTCGCAAGTTCGGGGACCGTTTCGAACAGGTCGCCTACAATTCCGTAGTCGGCCACTTCGAAGATGGGCGCCGCCGGGTCCTTGTTGATGGCCACGATGGTTTGCGAGCCTTTCATCCCCACCAGGTGCTGGATGGCGCCCGAAACTCCAAGGGCGATGTACAATTTCGGACTCACCGTCTGGCCGGAACTGCCCACCTGCCGCTCCATGGGCAGCCAGCCGGCGTCGCAAATCGGACGCGAAGCTGCCAGTTCAGCCCCTAGAGCGTCCGCCAACTCCTGAGCGAGTGGAAGGTTCGAGGCATCGCGAATCCCTCTGCCAACGGCCACAATGACCGCGGCCCCAGTAAGATCGACTTCCGCCCGCGCCGCCCTCATGCGTTGGCCTGGGCGGGTACGGATTGCCGCCGCGTCCAGCCGGGGTATGAACCGCTCGATAGCCGAGGAGCCATCCTCCATACGGTCCGCGCGATAGGCGCCCGCCTGCAAAGACACGAAGTGCGGCCCGGCGCCGGTGAGCCGCAGATCCGCATGCAGCTTTCCCTGATAAAGCTGCCGCACAAAAACCGGCAGCCCATCCTGGAACCGATGCGCGATGGCGTCGCAAACCGCCACGCGACCCATGGACGCGGCGAGCTTCGGCAGGTAATCGCGCACCTGATAGGTATGCGGGAATAGAACCAGACCGGCATGACGCGACTCAATCAACCGCCGCAGCGCGGAGCAGTAGCCATCCGCGGTATACTCGGCCAGCAGATCGTGCTCGACCGCGACAACGCTCTCAAGCTCCTTCGTGGCCAACTCCGCCGCCAACGCGGTTACATCGTTCCCCACGACAGCGGCGCACGCCGGGACCCCCCATTCGCGCGCGATTTGCTGCGCCGCGGCAAGCGTTTCCAGGGAGGTTCTGTGCCAGATTCCCGCCCGTTGCTCCAGGACCGCAAGCACGCTCATAGCGCCCGCGCCTCGAATCGCAGTTTCTCAAGCAGCGCCGCGACCACGGCCTGGGCATCGCCCTGGAAGAGCTGGGTGTGTTTGGTGCGCGCCGGAAAATAGATGCGGTCGATCGCCACGCCCGATTCCGGCGAGGGATCGCTTTTGCCGATCAAGTCGGAAGCGCGAAGCGTTCGGATCTCCTTGGTTCGGGCCTTCTTGATGCCCATCAGCGTGGCATAGCGCAATGGGTGGATGCCGGATTGAACGGTGAGCAGCGCCGGAAGCGGAAGCTCCAGGCTTTGCCTCCAGCCATCCTCCAGTTCGCGCTTGACGCGGATCGAGCCCTCCAGCTTCTCGACGTCCATCACGATCGTGGCATGAGGAAGCCCCAGCAACTCGGCGAGGATCACGCCGGTCTGGCCCTGGCCCAAATCATCCGATTGCAGGCCCGTCAAGACGAGATCCGGAGATTCCGCCGAGATGACGGCGGCCAGCAGGCGCGCCAGCGCGAGCGCGTCCAGAGCCCCGGTGTCCTCGCGCTCGATATGTATGGCGCGGTCGGCGCCTTTGGCCAGAGTCTCTCGAAGAGCCTGCGCGACGCGGGCGGGGCCGGCCGAGACTGCGACCACCTCGCCTCCGTGACGCTCCTTCAATTGCAGCGCCTCTTCCAGAGCATAGGCATCGGGCTCGTTGATTTCGAATGCCAGGTCCGTCTCGTCGATCCGCCAGCCGGAGTTCCCTCCGGGCTCCGAGATTCGCAACTCCGAATCGCGAGCAGGGACCTGTTTGACAGCTACGACGATCCTCATGATGAAACGGGCGCGCCCGTCTGAGCTAACGCCGATACCGCTTGAAAATCAGACTACCGTTCGTGCCCCCGAATCCGAAGCTGTTGGAGAGCGCGTACTCGATCTTCATTGGGCGTGCGTGGTTGGGGACGTAATCCAGATCGCATAAAGGATCGGGCGTCTCGTAGTTGATGGTGGGAGGCGCGATCTGGTCGCGGATGGCCAGCACGCAGATGCCTGCTTCGACGCCGCCCGCGCCGCCCAGCAAATGCCCGGTCATGGATTTGGTGGAACTCACGGCCACCTTGTACGCGTGATCGCCGAACGCTCGCTTGATGGCTCGCGTTTCCACGCGGTCGCCCACGTCGGTGGAGGTTCCGTGGGCATTGATGTAATCGACATGAGAAGCCTCTATGCCCGCGTCCCGCATCGAGTTGCGCATGACGCGGTAGGCGCCGTCGCCATCCTCGGGTGGCGCCGTCAGGTGGAACGCATCGGCGCTCATCCCGTAGCCGACGAGTTCCGCTATCGGCGCGGCGCCGCGGGCCAGCGCGAATTCCAACTCCTCGAGAATCAGAATGCCAGACCCTTCACCCATCACGAATCCGTCGCGATCCTCGTCCCATGGGCGAGAGGCGCGCTCCGGCTCGGCATTGCGCGTGGAGAGCGCGCGCATGGCGGCGAACCCTCCGACGCACAGGGGCGTAATGGTCGCTTCGGCGCCTCCGCAAATCATCGCGTCCGCTTCGCCATACTGGATCATGCGGAACGAATCGCCGATGGAATGCGAGCTGGTGGTACAGGCCGTGGCCGTGGCTGAATTCGGACCTTTCGCGCCGCTGCGGATCGAGACATGGCCCGATGCCAGATTCACGATCGTCGCCGGAATAAAGAACGGCGAAATACGGCGCGGTCCCTGTTCCATCAGGATCTTGTGCTCGCGCTCGATCACTTCGAATCCGCCGATTCCGCTCCCTATATATACGCCCACGCGCTCGGCGATATCCGGAGTCACCTTCAAGCCGGAATTCTTAAGGGCCTCGTCCGCCGCGGCAACGGCGAACTGGATGAACCGGCCCATCTTCTTGATTTCTTTTTTCTCGATGTACTGGGCCGGATCGAAGTTCTTCACCTCTCCGGCGATCTGGCAAGAGAACGCGGACGCGTCGAACAGGGTGATGCGGCCGATGCCGCCGCGGCCCGCACGAATAGCGTCCCAGGTTGCTTCCGTCCCCTTGCCGACGGGCGTAAGCAAGCCAACGCCTGTGACTACCACTCTTCTAGACAAACTGGATCTCCGTGACGAGAAGGCAGGCTATTTCTTGGCGGTCTTTTTCTCGATATACTCGACGGCGTCCTTCACGGTCGTGATCTTCTCGGCGTCTTCGTCCGGAATTTCAAGTTCGAATGCCTCTTCGAACGCCATGACCAACTCCACGATGTCGAGCGAATCGGCGCCAAGGTCGTCAACAAACGACGCCGCGCCGTCCACCTGGCTCTCGTCGACGCCTAGTTGCTCGACAATGATCTGCTTCACCTTTTGCTCTACGGCTGCCATGATTCCTCCTGGGGTTGTTTGAGAACGCGTTGATTTTAGCGAGCTTTACCCCGTAAACGCAATAGCCGCGGCGGGCCTATGCGGGGACCCTGCCCGGCAGGGGTCCGAAGTTTCTATTCTGCCACGAAATGGGGGCCGATTGGATTCGACCTTTCGCGCCTCGCAATTGCGGTTCCGCCGGGGCCCCGCCGCCGCGGCTGTCACAGCCGAGAGCTAGCCGTTCCCAAGGGCAAATCTGACTGCTGTCCGATGGCGCCAAGATTGTTTTGGGCTGGCCGAAATCCACCACCGACGGCTGTTTGCAGCCAGGCATCCAACTCAAAAACTCCATGTTTTCAATCACTTGCGTTTGGTAAACCAGGTGCATGACTCATGGCGCGAGAGGTATCTGCCATGAACCGCTTTCCCACTAGCTCGTTACGCATGCTTGGATCGATCGCCGCGTGTCTGGCGCTTGGCGCAGTCCTGGCCTGGCCGCAGTCTGCCGACGGAGGCTGGAGAAAATTCGGCGACGATCCTCAGGTCCCGACAGCGGCGCCGGCGGAGGCCGCCCCGGCCCCGCAAAACGCTCCGCAATCCCAGCCCGCCGCCCAAGAGCCCGATCGAGCCGCGCAGCCCGCGCCATACGGCGTGCCGCTGGAACTGAACGTGAAGGCCGGCGCATATTTGAACGTGCGTGTGAACGACGCGTTGTCCAGCAACCGCAATCACCCCGGAGATACGTTCTCCGCAACGCTGGCTCAGCCGCTGGTGGTGGATGGAATCATCGTCGCGGCTCGCGGACAAACGGTTTTTGGCCGCGTGGTGGAAGCGCAGAAATCCAGCGCGAATTCACCTTCCCGGCTGGGCGTCGAATTGGATGAAATCACTTTGGTGGATGGCGAGCAGGCGCCGCTTCGAACGCAACTAACCAGTTTCGCGAGAGGCCGGACGCCCTCGGGCCAGCAGGCCGGCACGATACTCACGACGACGGCGTTAGGCACAATGATCGGGCATGGCGTGGGATGGGGAACGGGCGCGGCGATTGGAGCCGGCGCGGGAGCGCTCGCGGGGACGGTCGCGATCTTGATGACCCGCAATCAGCCAACGGTAATCTACCCCGAAACCGCGATGACGTTCCGGATCGAGTCTCCATTTACGGTATCCACCGCGCGCGCTCCGCAGGCGTTTCGTTACGCGGATCCGAACGATTACAGCCGGCCGGTTCAAGCCCAAGTCATCGAGCGGCGTCCCGCAGCCCCGTGTTATGGTTGCGTGCCGCCCGTCTGGGGCTCCGTCTACGAGCCATATCCGTATTACGGGAGCCCGTACTACTACGGACCAGGCTTCGGCGTGGTGATCGGAAGAGGCTTCGGACGGCGCTGGTAACGAGAGACATGCATTACACTGAACGTTTCCAAAAGCCATGTCCGCTTCAAATTATGTGGACGCCAGTCTGAGCTATACGCGCGGGCCCGACGTTCCCCTTCTCGAGAAGACCTTGTCCCAGGCGCTTCGCGATACAGCCGCGAAGTTTCCAGATCGCGACGCGTTGATCGTCTGCCATCAGAACGTCCACCTGACGTGGAAGGAGTTGGACGACGAAGTGACCCGCGCAGCCCGCGGTCTGACAGGCCTGGGATTGCGCCCCGGCGACCGCGCGGGCATTTGGGCCAGCAACTGCCTGGAATGGGTCTTGCTGCAATATGCCACGGCGCGCGCCGGAGTGGTCCTGGTCAGCGTGAATCCGGCCAACCGTTCGCGGGAGCTGCGCTACGTGCTGCGGAAGTCCCACATCCGCGCGTTGTTTCTGCACGAAAAGGACGCGCGCGCCAATTACCGCGAGATTCTGAACGAATCCTGCGACGGCGCTTCCACGCCGCTCGAACACGTGGTCTGGCTCGGCCAGGCTTCGTGGGATGAGATGATCCGCGGCGGCGTCGATTGCCCGGACGAAACCTACGGGCATCACGACATCGCCAACATCCAATACACGTCCGGCACCACGGGCTCGCCAAAGGGAGTGATGCTATCGCATCACAACCTGCTGAACAACGGGATGGCCATCGGGCTGGCGCTGCAGTGTTCGCATGAAGACCGCATATGCGCGCCCGTGCCTCTCTATCACTGTTTCGGTTCGGTGATCGGCTCGATGGTTTCGGTGGCCAACGGCGCCGCCCTGATCCTGCCTTCGGCCCAGTTCGACGCGCTCTCGACGCTTCGCGCCGTCCATAGCGAGCGCGCCACGACAATCTACGGAGTTCCCACCATGTACGTCGCGGAACTCGAGCGCCCCGAGTTCGATACATTCGATCTCACGTCGCTTCGCAAGGGCGTTATGTCCGGCGCGCCCTGCCCCATCGAGTTGATGAAGAAAGTCGCGGAGCGAATGCACATCGAGCGCATGACCATTCCATATGGCCAGACGGAGTCCTCTCCGGTCATTACCATGTCGAACGTGGGAGACTCCCAGGAGCAGCGCCTGACCACCGTCGGCGCGGCTCTGGCCAACACCGAAGTCCAGATCATCGACCCCAGCACCGAAACAACGGCTTCCGCTCGGGCTGGTCGGCGAGTTGTGCACGCGCGGATACCTGGTGATGAAGGGCTATGACGCCGATTCGGCGGCGACCGCGGAAGTTGTCGATAGCGAAGGCTGGCTGCATACGGGCGATCTCGCCATTTTGCGGCCGGACGGTTTTTTCAGTTTCAAGGGACGCGCCAAAGACACCATCATCCGCGGAGGCGAGAACATCTACCCGCGCGACGTGGAGGAGTTCCTCCACACGAATCCGAAAATCGCCGACGTGTACGTCGTGGGTTTGCCTGATGCCCTGTTGGGTGAAACCGTGCTGGCTTGGGTCCAGCTCAAAACCGGCGAACAGGCGACGGCCGAGGAAATTCGCGACTTCTGCCGCAACAAAATCGCCTACTTCAAAATCCCGCAATATGTCCGCTTTGTAGATTCGTTCCCGATGACCGTCAGCAAGAAGGTGCAGAAGTACGTCATGCGCGAACAGGAGATCCGCGAGCGCGGACTCGAGAAAGTCGCCAACCAGGCGACGGCGTAAGTTATGCTCCAGAATGCATTTATCGGCAGGCCGGAGAAGCCTGGCGATGACGATGTCACCGTGGCGCTTGCGGTTGCTCGTCCGCTCTGGGATCAACTGCTCCAGCGCTTGGCGGCAGAATGCGGCCTGACGTCGTACGAATGGGGAACATCAGGGCGGAAGTACGGCTGGAGCTTGCGTGTCATGGCCAAGAAGCGGAGGATCCTCTATCTGCTGCCGAGCCGCGGCGCCTTCGGCGTGACGCTCGTGCTGGGCGACCGGGCGATCGGAGCCGCGCGCGATATGAAACTGCCGGCCAAAGTCATGCGGTTGATCGAGAGCGGCCAGCGTTATCCCGAAGGGACCGCCATCCGCCTCGAAGTTGCCTCCGCCAAGGACATCGACGCAGTACTCAAACTCGCCGCAATCAAGCTCCAGTACTGATCCGGGATTCCAAGTTTGAATTCGAAGGCGTTCAGCCAGCGCGCCAGAGCGTGAAACGGTGGAACGGGTTGTATCAGGGCATGGCTTCAGCCATGCCGAACGATTGAGAGAAACAAGGGCTTTAGCCCCTGACTCTGAGGCAGCGGCTAAAGCCGGTCCGTTGGTTAGACTTGTACGGCACGCCTAAAGGCATGCCCCGATACAAACCTTCCCAATTTCGGGACTCGGGCTGATTTGCCCGATGCGGCCGACCTATTGGATGGCCGCCTCGCCCGTGGCTACGTCGAGCGTCCAATCCTTGGGCGCGCGCAGCGACAGCTTGCCGTCTCCGATCTGAACCGGCATCCAGAGATAGCGCGAATCCCACTGCGTCCGCGGCCTCCAGATGTCGCCCATAAATATCACGGTGGTCGTCTTGCTTCCCACGACTTTCAGCAGCATCGTGGACTGAGATCCGTACGTGTTCGTTTCCGGCGGCGCGATATCCTTGAAATCCGACCACGGCCCTTCCAGGCTCGGCGCCGTTGCGTACTTGTTGGGATTCGGATTCCATCCTGTGAGCGCCGATCCGGCCGCGTAATAAAGCCCGTTGTAATGCACGACGGCTCCGCCTTCGAGAGGCGCGCGAATCAGGCTCATGTCTTTCTCGACGTTCAGATAGTCTTCGGAAAGCCTGGCGATGTGAAACCCTTTGGCCGGGCGGTCCTCGAAGATCAGATATGCCGAGCCGTCGTCGTCAATGAACTGGCCGATGTCCCGGCTCTCCTGCCCCAGCGGCCGGAAGCTTTTCAGGAATTGGTAATCGCCGTCGATGGTATCCGAAATCGCTACGCCAACCCGTGCCAGAGCGTATCGCGCGTCGTCAACGTGCATGTACATCACGTATTTCTTGGTCCTGGCGTTATAGAAGACCTTGGGGCGCTCCAGCACGAAGCGCGGCCCCAAATCTCCGGGGTCGGCCTGCTTGAGGACCTGATTGCGAAACGTCCAGTGCGCCAGGTCCTTCGAGGAGTAACAAGCCACGTAGCGCTTATTCGGGTCCAGCCCCTGCGACCGGTCCTCTCCGAACCAGTAGTACGTGTCGCCGAGTTTGACGATGCCGCCGCCGTGCGCCTGAACGTGCTGGCCGCGGTCGTCGGGCCAGATATCGCCGGGCTTGATTGTCTGAGGCCCGGCGGCGATGAGGGCGGTGAGAAGGAGGGCGATGCCAAGAGGCAAGATTCGGACTCCACTGATTTTCTTCATCTGTCATGACCTCCTATTGCCGGGATGAGCCAACCTTCCACTGGAAGGGAACGGCGGGGCAGGCGGCCGCAAAGATTCACCTGCCCAAGGTTTTGGCGCGCTTCGCTCGCTGTGCAGCTCTGGAGACCTGCCCCACTTCCTACTGGTACGCGCCGGCCTTCTTGAAGTCCCCGCCTTTGAAAATGCTGAGCGCGGCCGGGTCCACATGGCGGCGGAAGGCATCGCTTACCTGCGCGGGCGTCAAAGCGGCAACGGCGGCCTCCAACTTCTCGTCCCACAACGCGGTGCGGCCCCATCTTTCCCGGCTAACCAGCAGACTGGCTATTCCCGTTTCCTCCGCCCGCGACACGGCGTGAGCATCCAGCCAGGCTTTCTTGGCCTTTGCCACTTCGTCGTCCGTGAAGCCATCCTTCAGCGCCTTGGCGATTTCCTCGCTATATGCCGCTTCCACTTTGGGCACGTTTTGCGGAGCGGCGGTGGCGCTCTCGGTGTAGTAGCCCGCATCATCCTTGGTGGGCACGGAGAATCCAGCCGACGCTCCGTAGCTGAGGCCCTCCTTGACGCGGATGCGCTCGAACACCCGGGAGGTTGGCGCCCCGCCAAAGATATAGCTGGCGATTTCCATCGCGGCGTAATCCGGATCGTCGTCCGTCGCCTTCGTGAACATTCGCGCCGCGAAGACCGCATTTTGCTTGTCGGGCGTTTCGATCTTCGTGTTGACCGGCGGAACGGTCGTGTAGGTGGTCGTGATACGCGCGTAAGGCACGGGGCTCTTCCAGTCGCCGAAGAGTTCCGTCACGAGCTTTTGCATCTGCGCCGGATCGAACTGGCCGACAATGGCCATCTCACCCTCGCCGACGCCGTAGAACTGGTTATAGAAGTTGCGCGCGTCGTCGAGCGTCACTTTCTTCGTATCCTCGAGCTCTTCCTCGATGGTGGACGTGTAACGGACGTCCCCGCGCTGGTAACGCGCGTTCATATGGCGGCTCAGTTCCCTCGAAACCAGCGAGCTCGGCTCGGTCCGGGTGTTCTCGATGGAGGCGAGGCGCTGTTGCCGAATCTGCTCGAACTCGGCCTCCGGGAACGAGGGCTCGCGCAGCAACTCCCGCATCAGCCGTAGCGAATCGGCCAAGGTGGATTCGTAGGTCCGCACGCTGCCGCTCGCGCCGGTCGAGCCGCCGGAAACGCCGATCTGCGCCTTCAGACGATCCATCTCGTCCTGGATCTGCTGGCGCGTCTTGTTCTTGGTCCCGCGGATCAGCAGCGATCCGGCCATGGACGCCGCCGTCGATTTACCGAACAGCGACTTCTCGTCGCCGAACCGCATGCTCAGCAGCGCCACCACCAACCCGCCGCGCGTCTTCTTCGGCATCATCACCAACTTAAGGCCGTTCGGCAGCGTTGCGCGGATCACTCGCGACTCGATGTTCTTGGGAGTCGGGTCGAATACTTCTCCCTGTTGAACCCCTTCTCCGCCTTTAAAATCCTTGAACCGAGCAACGTCGTCCGGCGCGGCCGGTATTTCGGCGCGGTCGGGGGTTTTCTGCGGAATGAACTCGCCCAGCGTCCGATTCGAGGATTTCAGGTACGCCTTGGCCACACGCAGGACATCCGCCGGCGTGACCTTCTTCACTTCGTCGCGCTCCAGGAAGAACAAGCGCCAGTCTCCGTCACCGGCGTATCCGCCGAGAGTGAGCCCGACGGATTGGGAATTGGTCAGCGTCAGATCGATCCCCTTCTGGATTCTGGCTCTTGGCCCGGTCCACTTCCTCCTGAGTCGGAGGATCGTTCACCACGCCCTCGACGAGCTTCAGCAAGGTCTGCTGAGCGTCGTCGATGGATTGATCTTCCTTGAGCGAGACGTAGGCCATCGCGTATCCCGGGTCATGCATGCCGTTCGCTCCGAAGCTCGCGGAGACGGCTTTCTTGGCGTCCACAAGGCCCCTGTAAAGCCGGCCGGACGGTGCGTCGCCGAGAACCTGTGCGAGGACTTCGAGCGCGGCGCGATCGGGGTGCATCGCCGCCGGAGTGTGATAGAGCGCCATGATGTACTGCATGTCGCCCACCCGGCGGAGAATCACGGAGCGCTCGCCTTCTTGTGTCGGCTCGGTAGTGTAGGGCTGCGAGAGCGTGCGCTGCGGCTTCGGAATCCGCCCCAGCGTATCCGCGATGAATCCGAGAGCTTTGGGTTCGTCGAACTGGCCGGCCACAATCGCAACGGCGTCATCCGGTTCGTAATATTTCCGGTAGAACGCTGCCAGGTTGTCGATGGGCACGCGCTCCACGTCGCTGCGCGCGCCAATGACGGTCTTGCCATAGTTGTGAAAGTTGTAGGCGGCCGCGAGAACGCGTTCTTCGAGCACGTTGGTGGGGCTGTTCTCTCCGCGCTCCATCTCGTTCCGGACCACGGGCATCTCGGTATCGAGGTCCTTCTTCTCCATGGTCATGTTGACCATGCGGTCCGCTTCCAGCGTGAGCCCCCAGCGAAGGTTCTCGTCCGAAGCGGTCAGCGTCTCGAAGTACATGGTCTGGTCGTAATTGGTGGTCCCGTTGAAATTGCCACCGCCGGCATGATCGGTCAGTTCCGCGAAGAGGTTTCTGCCGGACTTGGTGGTCTTGAACACCATGTGCTCCAACAGGTGAGCCATTCCGGTTTCGCCGTACCCTTCGTTGCGCGAGCCAACCAGGTACACAACGTTAATGGTCACCTTGGGTTTTGAGTTGTCGGGAAACAGTACGGCGTGAAGGCCGTTCGGAAAAGCATATTCCGTGATGCCTTCCACCGAGGTCACTTTCTGGACGCCTTGAGGCAGCGTCTGAGCGAGGGCCGCAACGACGAGAACAACGATTGCGGCTGGAACGGAGAGATAGCGTTTCAATCGCATAACCGCCTTTCAGAAGAATCTGTCCGATTATAGCGTGGCGGGCTGCGAGCTATCGAAGAGATTAGTTCGAGGAGTGAACGTGAGCTAACGCTGCCTCGGCGTTGACCGGGCGCTGAGCGCACAGTCTGACGCCTCAGGATCGATAACGCAATGGCTATTCCTTCCGCGCGTCCCTATTCGGGAGCGGGTAGATCGCGCGCTTCGGCCTTATGCTCGAAGTTCGCAGCACGATGCGCGCCATCGCAGAACGGTTTATCGGCCGAAAGCCCGCAACGGCAGAGCCCGATGCGTGTCCTGCCGGCGAGCCCATACGCCTTACCGCTGCCGTCTTTCAATTCGAAGTCACCCTCGATGCGGAGGGAGCCGTTGTCGCGCACGGTAATTGTCGTCGCCATTATTCGAAATCGTAGCACGCGTGGCGTGGCAACTTCGCCCCGGGAGGGACGCCGCCGCGCTATTTGATTTTCTCCAGCGCCCAGCGCGCATGTTCGGCGACGATTGGGTCGCCGGAAACAGCCAGGCGTTCGAGCGGATATCTGAACTCCGGCAGGCCGCGATTGCCCATCGCTACAGCCACGTTTCGCAGGAAGCCTGAGTAGCGCGCGCGGGCGACCGGCGTGCCCCGGAAAAGTGCGTGGAATTCCGTTTCGCCAATTCCGGCCAGCCGGGCCAGGGGCGGAGCCGGTTGCGGCCCCTCCTGTCGCGGCTGGAAACTGGCGTCAGCCGTCAGCGGCGCCTTGCGGTTCCAGGGGCACACGTCCTGGCAGATATCGCAGCCGAATATGTGCCCGCCAATTCCAGCGCGGCGTTCTTCCGGGATTGCGCCGCGCAGCTCGATGGTGAAGTAGGAGATGCACAGCCGCGAATCCACGGCATACCCCAGGCCATCCGGGGAGGGAACGATGGCGGCCGTAGGACAGGCATCGATGCAGCGGCGGCAGGAGCCGCATCGGTCGGGCGGTGGCAAGTCCAGCTCCAGTTCCAGCGAGACCAGCAACTCTCCGAGAAGGAACCACGATCCTCGGCGCTGGTTGATCAGGCAAGTGTTTTTCCCAATCCAGCCGAGGCCGGCCAGACGCGCGTAGGCGCGTTCCAGCAGCGGGGCCGTATCCACCGCGATCTTGTATTCGAAGGGCGCGCCCGCACGCTCGGTCATCAACGCAGCCAGCCGCTTCAACCCGCGGCTTAGGACGTCGTGGTAGTCCTCGCCCCAGGCGTAACGCGCAATCCAGGCGAGTTCGGGAGCGCTGTAGCGGGTCGAGTAAGGCCACGGCGTGTTGTAGAGCTTGCCCACGCAAACCACCGACCTCGCGGAGGGAAGAAGCAATCGCGGGTCGCCGCGGACCTCCGCGCGACGGCCTTCCAGGTAGGCCATTTCGCCGGCGAAACCGGCTTTCAGCCAGGCAGCGTAGCGGGCGCGATCCAATTCAGGGGCTCCGCGATCGCCGGCGGCGGCGACTCCCGCCAGCTCGAATCCGCAGGCCCGCGCCAGATCGCGGATTTCAGCGGACGTCAAATCTCAAGCCCCACGGAACGCATGAGTTCGAGCGCATTGCTCTTGCGGACCACTCCGGGCCGGAGCATGTAATCGAAGTGAATCCTGCCGTCTTCGATATGGTCCTCGAAATGCACGTTGGCGGCGCGGGAGCCAATCCCCTCGGCGACTTCCGCAAGCGCAAGATCGTGCGTCGTCGCGAGGCCTATCGCTCCACGCTCCACCAGCCTCCGCAAAAGGGCTTCGGCGCCGATGCGCCGGTCGTGCGAGTTGGTGCCTTGCAGGAATTCGTCGATCAGAAAAAGAACCGGAAGGGGGCCGGTGGTCTTGTCCAGGATCTGGCGCAAGCGCAGCACCTCGGCGTAAAAATGCGAAACGCCGGACTGCAATGAGTCCATCACGTGAATGGAAGCGCCGATGGCCAGCGGAGAAACACGCAGCCTGCGCGCGCGAACGGGAGCGCCGGCCTGAGCCAGGAGGACGTTCACGCCGAGCGTCCGCAGCAGCGTGCTCTTTCCCGACATGTTCGAGCCGCTTACAACCATCAGCCGCAAATCGCCACCAAGCCGCACATCGTTGCGCACCGCGCGGCTCTCCGGGATCAACGGATGGGCGACGCCTTCGGCCTCCAGCCATGGCCCTTCGGCGGTGAACTCCGGGAACGGATCCGTGGGATGCTCGAATGCGTAGCTGGCCAGCGAGCATAGCGCCTCCATTTCCCCCACTGCCGCCAGCCAGCGGCGGACCGCCGTGCCGGAATGCCGCCTCCACTCCTCCACTGCGAAGGCCAGATGAGCGCTCCACAGCGCGAAGGGTTCCAGCAGCCGGACAATAATGTGGTCGCGCGAGTCGAGATATTGCGTGAGCCGGTCTAACCGGCCCAGTCGCTTCGAGGGCGGGTCGCCCGCCGTATCGAGCGACGCCCGCAGCGCCGCCAGCAGCGGAGATTGGAACGATTCGCGTTCCAGCCGGACCAGCGTTTCCGAGAGCAGCTTCAGCTCATGGGCCGCTTCATCCACGGATTCGATGGCGTGGCGTACGCGCAGCCTGAAGCGGTAGAGGAATATCCCGTTCAGCGCCAGGGCTACGAGAAAGAAGTCGCGCAACAGCGCCGCGGTCGCGGGCGCCAACTGGAGCGCTCCGATTTGAGCGGCGTCAAACGCGAAAAAGGCAACGAGTCCCGCGAGACCCAGCGCCGTAAGCGCCCATAGCCCCATGCGCGCTTTGCCGCCGGGGAGATCCGAGGGGGCTTCGCCCCAGGCGGCAAGAGATACCGGGTCTACGCCCGTGCGGGCTTCTTCGGCGACAATCGCCAGGTCCTCGCGCAAGTCCACGAGGGGCCGAAGTTCCTCCACCGCCGCCTGCCGCTCCATCGCAACGGCCACGCTGGCCGGTTCGAGCAGCCAGCGCGCCAGCGTATCTTCCCCGATATGCGTCCGGGCGCGGCAAAGCAACTCGAATAGCGAGCCCTTGCCGAAGAGGTCAAGGTCCTGCGCGTAAAGGTGAGCGGCGTCCAAGTAGCTCTCGCCGGTCGCGCCGGAACCGTGCCAGGAGCCATCCAGCCGCGCCAGCCCGCGCTCGTAAAACGCCGCCGCACGGCGCCGCCGATCGAGGCCGCGCAGCAGGCGCTCATGAATCACCACGAGCGCCACAAAGGCAGCCGCGGGGATGGCGGCCCAAAGCACGCTCAGCGCGTGTGACGTGAGCGCCGCAAGGATCAAACCGACGGCCGTAACGGCCGCCACCAGACGCCAGTGCCCGAATGTGCGATGCAACCGCTCGCGCGCCGCGATATCGGCGCGCCGCTCGCTCAGCCGTTCGGAGTACAGCGTATGCGGATCGGGAAGCATTGGGCCTAACCCCAATTCTCTCTCGGATTGTCCCAGCGTTGAATGCGACGCCGGCCTCCGGTCGGTCCATTGCGTCGCAAGAAATCGAACGCGGAGTCGCGGGGGCGCGGAGTTTTCTTGAGTGCCTCCGCGATCTCGGCTCCCTCGGCGGGCGAACCGTTGGGGTGAGGGGATTCGCCAGAAGGGCGCCGGACGTCTTTCGCGGCCTGTGGTGCACCCGGACGCGCGCGCCGGGCTCAGGGGGCTCCCCGCAGAGGCCGCAAAGGGGTTCTAACTCGATTCTTTTCGGCGTCTCAGCGCCTCGGCGGTGGATCTGGATTTTGCCTTGCGTACGGATTACGGACCAACCAGCCCTCGGGCTCCACATGTTATATTGCGGTCATGCCGGGGCCGTACATCCCGATTCTGATCTTCCTTGTAATCGCCATCGCGTTTCCCCTTGTGTGCTTGGGATTGGCTAAGCTGATTCGGCCTTCCGCGCCGACCATTACTAAGCTCGAAGCCTACGAGTGCGGAATCAAGGCGGCTTCCGATTCGCGCGGGCGCTACACGGTCCGTTTTTACATCATCGCGATTCTCTTCGTCATATTCGACGTGGAGACGATCTTCCTCTACCCGTGGGCCGTCCGCTACAAGCTGATGGGCTGGTTCGGCGTAGCGGAAGTAGCCGTCTTTCTTGCGGTCCTGGCCGTGGGGTATATCTGGGCCTACAAGAAGGGCGCCTTCGAGTGGGTCTAGCCAGCCGGGCCGGCCTTTCCACGCTTCATTTTGAGAATCTCCCGCAACCCACTACCATAGAAGCTTGATTTCCGAAACCCGCTCCACCACCGAATGGCGCCAGATCTATTTCTGCTTGGGCCTGACGACCATGGCGACGCTCCTGCTGGAGCTGTCGCTGACACGCATTTTTTCGGTAGTTTTCTACTATCATTTCGCCTTCCTGGCCATCTCCATCGCGCTATTCGGTCTTGGCGCGGGAGGCGTTTTCTCATACGTCGTTGCTAGCTGGAGGGGCGCGCTGTTCTCCCGGCTTGGGGCGCTCAGCGCGGTCAACAGCCTGCTGGTGCTCGTCGCGCTGGTCACCGTGCTGGCTCAGCCGGCCAACCCTTCCAACTGGGATTATGCGCTGGTCTACTTCGCTACGTCCCTGCCGTTTTTCGTCGCCGGCATCGTCGTTTCGCTGGTCATCTCCGAGACCATCGAGCGCGTCGATCGCGTTTATTTCTTCGATCTGATCGGCGCGGGCTGCGGATGCCTTCTGTTAATACCGCTGCTCAATGCTTTCGGCGGAGCGAATACCGTGATTGGGGCGAGCATCACTTACGCGGTGGCGGCCGCGGTGTGGCACAGCTTGGCCGGTTCGGTGAAGGGCCGGATTGGAAGCGTCGCGCTGGCGCTTGCGCTGGTGGCGCTATTGACGTTTAACCAGGGCGGAAGGTTGCTGGACGTTCGATACGCCAAGGGGCAGGAACTGACCGGGGAGTTCTTCCAGAAGTGGAACAGTTCCTCGCGCGTCGCCATCGTCCACCTTCCGAAAGAGAACCAGGACGAAATCCGTATCGACGCGGACGCGGCCACGCGCATCCCCTGGCTCGATTTCAGCCGCCTGACTCCGGGACAGCTCGACGACCTCCAGAAGGACGGAGCCGCGCTTCCCTATGCGGTCCGGCCGGGCGCCAAGACGCTCATTATAGGTCCGGGCGGAGGGTGGGATGTAGCGCGCGCATTGGCTTCCGGCAGCCATGACGTGACGGGCGTGGAGATCAATCCGATCATAGCCACCACGATCATGCGCGAGAAACTTGCCGACAGGAGCAATTACCTCTACCTCCGCCCGGACGTACACATCTTTGTCGAGGACGGCCGGAGCTTCGTGCGCCGCAGCAGCGAGAAGTATCAAGTGCTGCAGGCGACCCTCGTGGATACGTGGGCTTCCACCGCGGCCGGAGCGTTCGCGCTCTCCGAGAACAACCTGTACACCACCGACGCGTTCCGCGATTATCTCTCTCACCTGACCGACGACGGCATGGTGGCCTTCACCCGATGGGGGCTCGATCCGCCCCGCGAATCGCTGCGTCTGGTATCGCTGGCTATCGAGGCCCTGCGGTCCCTGGGCGAACGGGATCCATGGCGTCATGTAATCGTCGCGCGCGACGGCGGCGCGGTTGGCTGGGCGCGCGACACCGTGCTGATCGCGCGCAAGCCGTTTACGGCATCCGATATCGAAAGCGCCCGCGCCCGGATCGCCGTAAGCAACATGCGGGCCATCTACCTCCCCGGCGCGGGCATTGCGAATCAGTTCAACGACCTGCTGCTCAGTTCGAGCCCCGAAGAGTACGAGAGCGGTTATCGCTATGACATTACGCCCGTCAGCGACAACCGGCCGTTCTTCTTCTACACCGTTCAGCTCAGGGATTTATGGGCGTTCATGCGCAGCGCCTCCAAAGACGCGGCCGATTTCAAAAGCAACGCGGCCGTTCCAAGGCTTTTCGGCCTGATGGCCATTAGCCTCGTGGCTACGTGCCTTACGCTAGCCTTGCCTCCGATCGTGTTGGGATCGCGCCTTCCCCGCCAGCGCGGCGTGCGCGGATTCCTGCTGTACTTTCTGTTCATCGGGGCCGGTTACATCCTGATCGAAGTGGGATTGATTCAGAAGTTCGTCCTGTTCCTCGGACATCCCGCTTATGCGCTGACGGTTGTGATCTTCTCCATGTTGGTTTCGAGCGGCGTGGGAAGCGCGCTGAGCCGCCGGATCGTAGGCGACAGCGAAGCCCGGCTGATCAAAGCCATTGGCTGCGTTGCGCTGCTTGCTTGTCTGCTGGCGGTGGCGCTTTCCTGGTTGCTCACAGCCTTGGTGGGCCTGCCGCTTCCGCTTAAAATCGGAATCGCAGCGCTGCTCATCGCGCCACTCGGCTTCGCGATGGGCATGCCCTTCCCCGTCGGCCTTCGCAAACTGGAGCACTGGCACGCACCCTCTGTCCGGTGGGCATGGTCTTTGAATGCGGCTGCCAGCGTGCTTGGCTCCGTTGGCGCTCTCTTCCTGTCGATTTACCTCGGTTTGATTCAGACGCAGATCATGGGAGCGCTGCTCTACCTGGCTGCGCTGGCCGTCGCGGCGCGGGTGTACACCGCAAACGATGCGCCGCCTGCCCCCGCGGCCGGCCGCGTGGTGCTGGCAAGGTAAGTCGCGGCAGGCCGGAGCCCATCACTGCCCCGGCGCCGACAGCTTGGCGTATCGCGCCGCCGCGTTTTCCGTCGTAACCATCGCGGTATCGAGGTGGTACTGCTTCTCGGGCCGGAATCCCGGCTTGCGCAAGATGCGGTTGCCGATCTCCACCGCTTGATCCACGCACAGAGGATAAACGAAGGTCGCGGCCAGCACGCCATCCATCACCATCTTGATTCCGCCCGCCGCGCCGCCCAAGCCATCAATCCCGACGAACGCAATAGCCTGCTCGCGCTCGAGTTCCCTGGCTGCGAGATAAGCGCCGAAAGCCATTG
This sequence comes from Terriglobia bacterium, assembly GCA_963783505.1. Lineage (GTDB taxonomy): Bacteria > Acidobacteriota > Terriglobia > Bryobacterales > Bryobacteraceae > BOG-224. The sequence goes on from CAWAOP010000017.1 coordinate 240,131, forward strand.
GATCGTTGTGGCCGTACGCCACATCGATGACGGGATACGCCCGCAGCAGTTCGGTCATGCGGTCGTAGGCTCTGGCCTCGAGCCAATCGGCCGCCGGTTCGGCGAAGATCCGAACGTTGGGGTACTGCGCAAAAACGGCCTTCGCTCCGGCGTCTCGCTCGGCTTCCTCTTCCGCTCCGGGAAGTCCTCGCATCTGGACAATGGAGCCAACCGGCCTTCCGTACTTCTTGATGAGGTAGTTTATGATGAACTCGCCCGCCATGTGGCCGATCGCGGCGTTGTCGGCGCGAATACACGTAGTGTAATTAGGCTGCGATATATCGCTGCCCAGGCTGATGGTTGGGATGCCCGCCTGCGTGGCTTGACCCATAAGCGCGGTAACGGAGGCGCGATCATTGGGCGCGACAATCAGCAAGTCCGGCTTCTGCCGGATGAGTTCCGCGATTTGGACCGCCTGCTTGCCGCTATCCTGCCCGGCGTCCTCGATCGCAAGCCGGACGTCCGGCTCAGCTCCGAACAGCCGGGTCATCCGCGCATTCTGCGCGGCCCTGTAAGGATCGGAGCTATCGCACTGACTGAAAGCGACGAGATACCGAGACTTCCGCGCCGGCGCGTGTTGCCCGCAGGCGCAGAGCGACGCAATCGCGCACGCCAACAGTACCGGCGTTGCGGGCCAGGTTGAGGTGGAACGCGATAACGAAAATTGTTTCATCGCGTGAGCGGATTCTCGATCCAGGGCGGCGTCGCTTCGATGAGGCGGCCCAATTCGGGCTCGACCTCCTCCATCTTCTTCTTCATCTCCCAGGCGATCTCTCGGTAGCTGAAGTGCCCTTTCACGCCGCTGCGGAGCTTGGAGATGTACTCGGCCTCGGCGAAATCCATCTTGAAGAGGAATCGCGAACGCGCGCCGAGCGGGAGCAGATAATGCGATCCGGGCGCGGGCAAACGGCGCATGGTATCGAACGCTTGCCGCATGGCGGAGTCATAGACGGCGCTTGCGCCGGATTCCTCGATCATCGCCGGCGTGTCGTATCCCAGGGCGCCCGTGTAATCCTGCCGGAATTTCTGGCAGCGCCTGTGCCGGTGCAGATCGCGATAGGCCCCGATATCGATGACCAGATCGTAGCTATACGGACCGCCGCGGAAGCCGGGCAGAAGTTCGTCGCGGCGCGTGCGGGAACCAAGCGCGAGGTCAATGACCTCGGCCCGCACGCGGCCGGACCATTCGCACGCGATTTCATACAACTCGCGGAAGGGCCTGTCCGTCACCGGGTAGAGCAGTGTTGCGGTGATGTCCGCCGCCACGCTGGCCGGTTTCAGCAGGTCCACGCGCTGCGGCGCCGTACCGCGGGCCGGCGGCAGATTCTGTGTGGCCCAGAGCTTCAAATCGCGGCGCGAACGGACTGCGTGCTCATCCGGGTCGCCGTGCGCGGCCAGCGTCGGGGCCGCCGGTTCCACGGGCGCGCCCGGCTCCCAGACGCAATCGGGGTCCGCCGCGCAGGCTTCCGCCAGCTCGGCTCCAAGCTCTCGCAACTCGCCGTACTCGGAAGCGTTGAAGCGCCGGATCTGCTTCTCAAGCGTGCGAATGCTGGTCACCTGACCCACGTTGGTGGGTACGCCCCAGAAAAGCAGGTAGCGCGCCACGTCGAATGCGCGAGCGGCCAGGTTGCGCTCGTAGGCGCCGGGGTTCATCCCTTCGGGCCGAGGCAGGCGCTCGTGCAAACGCTCGAGCGCCAGGGCGTTCACGGCGCCGTACGCTTCTGAGAAGCTTCTCCCCCGCCGAGCGGTACGCTTCCGCGTGCATCCCGGCCAGTTCCGGCGGAGTCACGAATCCCAGCTTGGAAAAATCCTGATAGCGGGAGGATTTCGCCTGACCGTCCCACAACGGTTCTTCTTCGATTTCCGTAGCGGCCAGTTCCGAAATGCCTTCGAAGCAGACGGCCAGGTGCCCGAGATCGGCGATGGATGCGTGCCCGTACTGAAAATAGAAACTCTCGAAGAACTTCCGCGAGTCGTGCGAACGCACCCACGCGATGGAATCGCGGATGGAATCGGGCGACCGGCTGTAGCGCGCGAGCGCATACGCGCTCTTCTCCGGCGGCATTGGAGCGAGGGTGAAAACGCGTTTCGTGGAGGCCAAGAGGTTATCATAGCGGGATGCGGATTCGAATCCAACGCATCCATCCGCGAGCTACGCTCCCGGCATATGTCCACGGCCCCGGCGAGGATGCCGGCATGGATCTGTGCGCCGTGGAGGATGTCACGCTCGATCCCGGCGTCCCTCGGCTTGTGCCGACCGGGCTGACCCTCGAAATTCCGCCGGGCTTCGAGGCGCAGGTGCGCCCGCGCAGCGGCCTGGCCCTCCGCCACGCCGTCTCAATGCCGAACGCTCCTGGCACGATCGACCCCGGCTACCGAGGCGAGCTGCGCGTCATCCTGATCAACCTGGGCCACGCGCCGTATACGATCCACGCCGGAGACCGCATCGCGCAAATGATCGTAGCGCGCTACGAGTGCATCGAGTGGGAGGAAGGCGATCTAGCCGATTCGATTCGCGGCGAAGGCGGCTTCGGCTCCTCCGGGAGGTAGGCGCCTACCCCCGATGCTCTACTTCGCGGCCGGCCAGTAATTGCCGGAGCGAGGATTCCAGTTCCTCGACTCGCCGGCGCAGCTCGTCGATTTCCTGCGCTTCGGGATCGGGGAGTTTTCCGTGCTCCAGCACGCCGCTCTCGCCGCGCGTCCGAACCACGCGGCCGGGAATCCCGACCACCGTCGAGTGGTCAGGCACGGGGCGCACCACCACGGAGCCGGCGCCGATCTTCACGTCGTTTCCGATGCGTATGCTGCCCAGCACCTTGGCCCCGGTTCCCACCACCACGCGGTCGCCGAGCGTGGGATGCCGCTTGCCCTTTTCATTTCCGGTGCCGCCAAGGGTGACGCCCTGGTACAACAAGACATCGTCGCCGATCTCGGCCGTCTCGCCGATCACCACGCCCATCCCGTGATCGATAAAGAACCGCCGCCCGATGGTGGCGCCGGGATGGATTTCAATGCCGGTGAAAAAGCGACTCACCTGCGAAATGAAGCGTGGCAGGAAAGGAACTCTCCAGAGGTACAGACGGTGCGCCAGGCGGTGAAGCAGAATCGCATGAAGACCCGGATAACAGAAGAAGATCTCGAAGACGCTCTTGGCGGCCGGATCTTCCCGGAATATCGTCTCGATCTGTTCCTTAATGGTCCGAAACATGCGGATTCCACCGTTGTGGGACACGGGGGCAGCCTAGCGCGTGGCGAAATCCCCGGCTGCGACGGCGGGCGGTTTGGCCCCCGCGGGCGCCGGCGCCAGCATATCCTCTTTGCGCTTGATGAGCGTGGAGGTGTTGTAGCTGGCCACTTCAAAACCGTGACCATGCGTAATGGCGTCCGTGGGACAGGCTTCCACGCAATAGCCGCAGAAAATGCAGCGGTTGTAATCGATGTTATAGACCTTGGCGTAGCGCTCGCCGCCGGAGATGCGGGCGCGGTCGGTGTTCTCCGCGGCCTCGATATAGATGCAGTTGGCGGGACACGCGGCGGCGCAAAGAAAACAGGCGACGCATTTCTCCAGGCCGTTCTCGTCGCGCTGCAAGACGTGCGAGCCGCGATAACGCTCCTCGAACTTCGGCGGCTCGTCGGGGTAATTCTCCGTCACCGTGGGAGACAACATCTCCTTGAAGGTGACGCTCATGCCCTTGGCGATGGCGGCAGCGGCATCGACGAATTCGGCCAGGGGATTGCCCATCGGAGTTGATTCTATTTTAGCGTGACTCCCGCCGGGAGCCTAATTGCGGGAACCTCAACCAGCCTTCCACTGCGGGACGTTATCCGACGGGCCGAAGGGAGCGATACCGGCCCGCTCGCCGAGCGCGGCCATATCGGCTTTGCTCCAGCCTTCGATCACGCGCGAGATCGCGCCATCGCTCTCCACGACAAAAATGGTAGGAACGGTGGAGATTCCGAAAGCATTGCTGGCGGGGAATTCGAGGTCCTCGCTGTCAAGCAGCGTAGGAAGGTTAACTCCGAACGCCTCGTGGAACTTGGCAGTCTCCGCGGCGCCGTTCTGCGAGATTGCGTAAACCGGCAGCCCTCCCAGCGCCAGCCGATCCAGAAACGGAAGAGTGAACTGGCATACCGGGCACGAAATCTTGAAGAACGCCAGCGCAACCGGGCCGGAGGCGAGTATTTCGGCCAAAGACGTTTCACCACCGCCGAGGCGGGCCAGGCGAAACTCGGGCGCGCGCGCGCCAGGTTGCACAAGCTTGCGGCGCTTGAAGAAGGCCATATTCAGATTTTACTCAAAGCAGGACGCCGGCACGTTACGATCCGGGCTGATCGCTTCCCTGCTCCTGGCCTAGAAGGATGACGCCTTCGGCTTTGGCTGCGCGGCGAAGCTCCGCATCGAGTGTGGCCAGTGGCAATCCGCGACGCTGAGCCAATTCCAGGTAGGCGGCGTCGTACACCGTCAATGCGTGCCGCTCCGCCAGGCGCAATGTTGCGCTCCAAGCGTGACGATCCGTTTCGGGATCGACGGTGATCGGCAGAAACGCCATGTCCGCCAGGGTTGCGTCTCTGAATGCGGCGTCGTGACGGCCGCGCCGGACGCCCATTTCCAGAACGTTGGCCACTTCGAACCGCCAGATTGCCGGGACCCACGCCCCGCGTTCCATAAGACCACTGAAAACTTGGCGAATGGCATCGGTGGTCTCGCCGCTGTAGACCCAAGCCAGCGCCGCCGAGCTGTCCAGGACTAGGCTCACGGCCTGCCCCGGTCGCGGTCCGCTTTCAGATCGTCCCAACCGAAGCCGCCAGGCTTGAGGCTCCCCGCGCGTGCGCGAATGCGCGCGGCCGCGGCCGCCGCTTCCAGCAATCCGGCGCCTCCCGCATACGGCGCTAACCGGGCGACTGGCTTGCCGTGCCGGGTTATCACAATCTCCTCGCCTTGTTGAACACGGTCGAGGAGCGCTCCGAGCGTGTTCTTGGCCTCAAATGCGCCAATTTGTTCCATGGATAATCCCAAATCAATCTAGCTTAAGCCAGCTTACCTTATCATGTGCGAGTCTGTCAAACAGGAGGCAGAGAGACATCGAATAGAGTGAGCGTGGCTATCGATGAACGCAGGCTCAGTCCTCAAAGCATCTTACTGAGCTGCTGTGCTGCGATCAGCAGTGGATCCCAGACCCGAGCAAATGGCGGGGAGTAGGCCAGATCAAGCTGTTCGAAGTCATCGACGCGTAAACGCGCCTGGAGCGCGGCGGCGATCACATTGATCCGCCCAGCCGCGCCGTCTTCGCCAATCACGCATCCGCCCAACAAGCGTCGTGTGGCGCCGTCGGCGACCAGTTCGACCGACGTCATCTTCGGTCCGTAATACCGCGGCCGGGTCGGCGCCTCGATGCGAGCGGCCACCGGGCTGAACCCTTCGGCGCGCGCCTGAGCTTCGGAGAGGCCGGTGACGGCGAACGCAGACCCAAAGACCCCCACGATGGTTGTTCCCGCGATCCCGCCAAAGCGTTCGCGCTTTCCGGCGGCGCACGCGCCTGCCACGCGGCCGGTCTTGTTTGCGGTCGTCCCTAAAGGGAGCCAGGCCGGGCGCCCGGTCACAATATGCGAGACTTCCGCGCAATCGCCCGCGGCAAAAACACCGGGGAGATTGGTCTCCATCCGCTCGCTGGTGCGGATGGCTCCCGTGCGGCCAGTCTCCACTCCGGCTGCCGCCGCCAATTCGACGTTTGGCTTGAAGCCCGCGGCAAGCACCACCATGCCGCAGGCGATTCCAGCGACGCTCGATTCGCCGATCTCGCGGACGTTTACGTCGCACCGCAACTCCACGCCGTGAGCCTCCAGGCGCTTGCGGATGGCGTCGGTGAGCGCGGGGTCGTCGCGCCGCAGCGCGTTGGCGGAGCGTTCGAGCACGGTCACCTGAATGCCATTGCGGCGGAGCGCATCGGCCGCCTCCAAACCGAGGTATCCGGCGCCGATTACCACCGCTCTCGCCGGATGGGATTCGGCCAGGAACCGTCTGATGCGGGCGGCGTCATCCAGCGTGTGCAGCGTGAATACGTATGGCCGATCCGCGCCGGCCAGCCCCGTAGATACGCAGCGGGCGCCGGTGGCGATAATCAGGCGGTCGTAGCGCACCCGGCCGCCCGAGGCCAGCGTCACTTCGCGGCGCGCGTGGGAAATGGCGGCGGCGCCATCTCCCGTCCGCACATCGATCCTGCGTTCCTTGCGGAAATACTCCGGCGTGTGGACGATCAGATCGGCGGGGTGGCTCACGCGGCCCTCGATCGCATACGGCAGCCCGCACGCCCCGTAAGAAACGGCCGGACCCTTCTCCAAAACGACGATTTCCAGGCTCTGATCCAGCCGGCGGGCGCGTGCGGCGGCGCTCATGCCGGCGGCGTTCCCGCCTAGGATCACTAGCGCCATGGGAGGCTACTCATCCTCCTTCTGCATCGCGCGGACGAAGTCCAGGACATCGAAGCTCTTGACCAGGCGGCCGGGGTAGAAGCTGTTTACGGCATCGTGCTCGTCCGTAAATATCTCGAAGATCGTAGCCAGCTTGGTCATCACCAGAAGCTCGATGTGACGGCGGGTCAGATGCAGCAGCTTCACGTTGCCGCTATTCCTACGCAGCGAGGTAGCGCACATGACCAGCGCGCCCAGGCCGGTGCTATCGATATAGTCGACGCCTGCCATGTCGAGCACGATGCTTCGGCCGTTCTCGCGATTCAGCGCGGAGACCCGCTCGCGCAGAGCGGCGGCTTCCGGACCGGCCGTAATCCGTCCCTTCAATTCCAGAATCGCTATGTCTTCCAGTTCCCGGTGGTGAATATCCAGCGCCACAGCTTCCACCTTACCAAGACCCGTACGGGCCTTGCCGCCCTACAGTTCAGTCAAGTTCTTGCCGATTCCATGGTCATGACATCCACGACCACCGCCATTTTCCCATGGCGAGATTCGTACAGCGTGAGGATTCCGCAGATCGACGAGCAGCATAAGCGCTTGATAGCGCTGATTAACGACCTGCACGCCGCCATGCTGGAGGGCAAAGGGAGAGAGACTTCCGTCGAGATCATCGAGGAACTCGCGCGCTACGCCCGGAACCACTTCACTTACGAGGAGGGGATACTGGCGCAGCGAAGATATTCGGACCTGGCCAACCACCGCGATGCCCACCGCATCTTGAGCGCCCAGGTCGAGCGGCTGCGAAGCGATATCGTGGGCGGGCGGCTGTCAGTCACGCCGGAGCTCATGCGCTTCCTTAAGGAATGGCTGGCCAACCACATTTTATCGGCCGATATGGCCTACGCCCGCGAATTGGAGCGGCGCAACGCGGCCTAACTCGCGTGGATCCAGGGGATTCAGGGACTGAGAACGGTGGGACATCGAGAGTGGCGATGAGGCTCTGTGCCGGCGGTAGCTCGGAGCCCGAGCGGCGGAGCTGTGCTCGTGGTCGACTTCAGGGGTGCGGTTCGCTCGATGCCCCCGCACCAAGCCAGTCGCTTACGCCCGCGTATCGATTGGCGCCGGATGCTGGGCTTCGTAGGCGGCGATGTTCGCCTCGTGCTGAAGAATGTAGCCGAGCTCGTCGACGCCATTCAGTAGGCAGTGCCGGGCGAACGGGTCGATGGGGAACTCGACCTTCCGTCCGCTCGGGAGCGTGAGCGTCTGCGCGGCCAGGTCGATCTTGACCTGCGCGTTCGGGATCGGCGGCCACGGCGGCGAATAACTCGCCGTGTGCGTCGGCGGGGACGACTACGGGAAGCAACGAGTTCTTCAGGCTGTTCTGCTTGAAAATGTCCGCAAAAGAAGTGCTGATCACGGCGCGGAATCCGAACTGGGTCAGCGCCCACGGGGCGTGTTCGCGCGAGCTTCCGCAGCCGAAATTGTCTCCCGCCAGAAGGACATAGGCGCCTTGGGCCTGCGGTTGGTTCAGAATGAAATCGGGCTTCGGCCTGCCCTCGGCGTCGTAGCGCCAATCGTAGAAAAGCTGGTCCCCGAGCCCCACCTTGGAAACGGTCTTCAGGAAACGGGCGGGAATGATCTGATCGGTATCGATATTGTTGACCGGCAACGCCGTCATTCGGCTCTCGAACGAAGTAAACGGTTTCATAAACAATCCTGCGGCTCCCAACTCTCTCTTCTGACTCCCAACTCCCGACTCCTAGTGGTCCGCGGCTCTAATGACATGCATTATCGGTTCGCCGCCGCACTTTCTGGCGGCCCGTGGAGCGAGCCTCCGGCTTGCCACGTCGGCATTCGTGCCGACGTTTCGGCGCCCGATGCCGGCAAGAATGCCGGCATGGCAGGCGTAGACGCCCACTCCACGGCGCGCTCGATAATCGTCGTTCTGCCTGCCGCACTGCGCCAGCTCCTGGCTCCTGACTCCCGGCTTCTCCGAAACCAGCTATAACATCGTCCTCACATCCGTGACCACGCCGGTGACGGCGCAGGCCGCGGCAGTCAGAGGGCTTGCCAGGAGCGTTCGCCCGCCCGGGCCTTGCCGGCCTTCGAAATTGCGATTGCTCGTCGACACGCTGTATTGGCCCGGAGAAAGCTGGTCGCCGTTCATGGCGATGCACATGGAGCATCCCGGCTCGCGCCAATCGCATCCCGACTCGCGGAAGATGTCCACCAATCCCTCGGCGATGGCCTGGCGCTTCACTTCCTGGGAACCCGGCACAACCAGAGTCCGCACATTCGGACTGACTTTGCGGCCCTTCAACACCTTGGCCGCCGCGCGCAGATCGGCGATCCGGCCATTCGTGCAGCTCCCGATAAAGACCACATCGATGGGCTGCCCCAAAAGCGGCTTGCCGCCTTCGAGGCCCATATATTTCAAAGCCCTGGTGAGAGATTCCCGCTGGTTCGAGTCGGAGACGCCCGAAGGGTCGGGGACAGGTTGCGTAACCGCTACGCCCATTCCGGGGTTGACCCCGTACGTGATCATCGGTTCAAGCGAATCCGCGTCGAGCGTTACGCTGCGGTCATACGCCGCGCCAGCGTCAGTCGGCAACTGCTTCCACCGCGCCACGGCCTGCTCCCATGCGGCCCCGTGAGGAGCATGAGGGCGGCCATAAAGGTATTGGAACGTGGTGTCGTCCGGGGCCACCAGTCCGGCGCGCGCGCCGCCCTCGATGGACATGTTGCACACGGTCATGCGCTCTTCCATGCTCAGCGCACGGATCGCCGGGCCCGTGTATTCGAACACGCAACCCGTCCCGCCGCCTACGCCGATCTTAGCGATCAGCGCCAGAATAATGTCCTTTGCGGTGACGCCCGGGCGCAGTGCGCCATCCACTCGAACCTGATACGTCCGCGACTTCCTCTGCAAGAGGCACTCGGTGGCGAGCACGTGCTCCACCTCGCTGGTCCCGATGCCGAACGCGAGCGCCCCAAACGCGCCGTGCGTAGCCGTATGGCTATCGCCGCAGACTACGGTCATGCCGGGCTGGGTGAGCCCGAGCTCCGGGCCGATGATGTGCACGACTCCCTGCCGGTCGCTGTGGATTCCAAGACAGCGGATGCCGAAATCCGCGCAATTGGTTTCCAGTTGCGCGAGTTGGCGCGCCGCGATCCGATCCACAATCGGCAGCGATCGGTCCGTCGTCGGGATGCTGTGATCCGCGGTTGCGATGGTCAAATCCGTCCGGCGGACCTTGATGCCGCGGTCGCGCAGTCCTTGAAACGCCTGCGGGGACGTGACTTCGTGCACCAGGTGCAGGTCGATAAAGAGCAGCGCCGGCGCTCCGGCCTGCTCGTGGACCACGTGGGAATCCCAGAGTTTTTCAATGATGGTACGGGGCATAACTTTACGCTATCAGCTATACGCTATCCGCTGTCCGCCGGCGGCGTTGCGCCGAGTGTCGCCAAGTATAAACGCCGCCTTCGGATAGCGGAAAGCGGAGAGCGGAAAGCCGTTTTTCTCACCCAATCGCGGCGCAGACTGCTTCGCCAACCTGTTCCGTGGTCGCGGGCGCGCCCGAAGGCCGCAAATCGGCGGTCACCTTGCCGCTGGAAAGCACGGCTTCCACAGCCGCTTCCACCGCCGTGGCTTCCTCTTTCAGACCGAAACTGTATTCCAGCATGGCCGCCACGCTGCCGATCGCTCCGAGCGGATTCGCCTTGTTTTGGCCGGCGATATCGGGCGCGGAGCCATGTACCGGCTCGTACAAGCCGACCCAGGCGCCGGACGGACGCTGCCCGCCGAGCGAGGCCGACGGCAACATGCCGATGGACCCCGCAAGCACGGCGCCTTCGTCGCTCAGAATATCGCCGAACATGTTCTCCGTGAGCACGATATCGAACCGGCGCGGATTCAGCACCAACTGCATCGCGCAGTTGTCCACCAGAAGATGATCGAGGGCCACGTCCGGGAATTCGACGGCGATTTCCGTCACCACCCGCCGCCAGAGCTGAGAGTTTTCCAGCACGTTCGACTTGTCAACGGAAGTGACCTTCTTGCGGCGCGCGCGCGCCAGGCGAAACGCCATGCGGGTTACGCGCTCGATCTCCTTGCGCGTATAAGTCATGGTATTGACCGCCCGCGTCTCCCCGCCGTTTTCGAAAATCCCGCGCGGAGTTCCGTAGTAGATCCCGCCCGTCAATTCGCGGACGATGATCATGTCCGTGCCTTCCACCAGGCTGTTTTTCAAAGGCGACGAATCCAGAAGCGAAGCGTAGGCGCGGACGGGCCTCAGGTTGGCGAACACGCCCAATGCCTGGCGAATGCCCAGCAGCCCTTTTTCCGGCCGCTTGTCGGGCGGCGCGTTATCGAACTCGGGAAGCCCGACGGCTCCCATAAGAGTGGCGTCCGCATCCGCGGCCAGCCGCGAGGTCTCCGGCGGTAAAGGCGAGCCGGTCTTGTGAATGGCGACGCCCCCGAGCAAACCTTCGTTCAGAATAAGCTCGTGGTTCCAACGGGCGGCCACGTGGCGAAGCACGCGCACGGCTTCGCGCGTTACTTCCACGCCGATGCCATCGCCCGGAAGCGTCAGTATGTTCAGTCGCATGTTTAGTCGGCGGCGGCGTCCTTCGATGTGCGGCCCGCGTGCGCCAGTTGGAGGATCTCGCCGTCGGTCAGGCCCTTTTTCCGGTGGTCGGCCACCGCGGTGAAGCGGTGATACAGGTCGTCGAGTTCTTCCTTATCGAGATCGTAGCCCAGCTCTTTGCAGCGCTGAGAGAGCGCGTGCCGGCCGCTGTGCTTTCCCAGAACCAGCTTTCCTTCCGGGATGCCCACGGATCGGGGATCGATGATCTCGTAGGTGGTCTTCTCTTTCAGATACCCGTCCTGATGGATGCCGGCCTCGTGCGCGAACGCGTTGCTCCCCACGATCGACTTGTTCGGCTGCGGCCCGAACGTAATGAGCGAGGTGAGCAGCGCGCTGGCGGAATAAAGATGCTCGGTCCGGATGCCGGTGTAGTACGGGAAGATATCGGCGCGGGTCTTGAGGATCATGACCACTTCTTCGAGCGAGGCGTTGCCGGCGCGCTCGCCGATGCCGTTGATGGTGCATTCCACCTGGCGCGCCCCCGCCTGCACGGCGGCGATGGAATTGGCTACGGCCAGGCCGAGATCGTCGTGGCAGTGCACGCTGACAATCGCGGAATCGCCCAGAGCGGCGGCGATGCGGCCGATCGTCTGGCCGAACTCGGTGGGAATGGAGTAGCCAACCGTATCGGGGATGTTGACGGTCTTGGCGCCGGCTTCGACCACCGCGCGCGAGATTTGCTCGAGGTAGTCAATGTCCGTGCGGGCGCCGTCTTCCGCTGAAAACTCCACATCCTCCGTGTATCGCCTGGCGAGTTGCACGGCGGCGACGGCGTCGTCCAGCACCTGCTGGCGCGATTTCTTGAGCTTGTATTTCAGGTGGATATCGCTCGTGGCGATAAACGTATGGATGCGCGGATTCCGGGCCGGTTTGAGGGCGTCCCCGGCTCGCTCCACGTCCATTGTGCAGGAGCGCGCCAGACCCGTCACGCGAGCGTCGGGAAACTCGCGCGAAATCACCCTCACGGCTTCGAAATCTCCTTCGGAGGCAATGGGGAAGCCGGCCTCGAGAATATCTACCCCCAACTCCACCAACTTCCTGGCCATCCGGAGCTTTTCGGGGACATCCATGCTGCAGCCGGGCGATTGTTCGCCGTCGCGCAGCGTCGTGTCGAATATATAGACTCGTTCACTCATTGAGGTCATTTCGCCGGAGTCGCATAGAATTTGAGGCGGGCGATCCGGCTTGTGGAGCGGCGGACCGCTCATAGGGTCCGCCGTTCCATAGGCCGAGATTCGGCTCGGCTGGATCTTCACTCGAGCGGTAACCCAAGTCGAAGAAACGCTTCCGAGCTGCGACCGTCGGGTAGCGGTTAGCCGCCTGCCGGTCAATAATCCATATCTGCATTATGGGGGCCCGAATCCAATTTAGCAAATTTATAATTCTAACAGCAGCTATTAGCAGGTGTTATACTTGCGTCTGCCATGGAACTCTATGCCCTTGAGGTGTTTCGGACTGTAGCCTCCGAGAAGAGCTTTTCGCGGGCCGCGGAGAAGCTCTTGCGCACGCAGCCGGCGGTATCGCTCTCCGTGCAGCGGCTGGAGCAGGAACTCGGCGAAAAACTCATCGATCGCACCGGACGGGACCTCTTGCTCACCGACGCAGGCCGCGTGGCGCTCGATTACGCGCGCCGCTTCGAGAGCCTGCACCGCGAGATGGAGAACTCGATGGGCGAGTTGCGCGACAATTCCGCGGGCACGCTCGTGATCGGCGCCAACGAATCCACGTCGCTCTACCTGTTGCGGCACATCGAGAAATATCGCGCGCTGCATCCCAAGCTCAAGGTTCAGGTGCGCCGCAGCCTTTCCAGCCGCATTCCGCACGAATTGTTGGACGGCAACCTGGAGCTGGGCGTGATCAGTTACGATCCGGGCGACGAGCGCCTGAAGTCGAAAGTGATCTATACCGACGCCTTGGCCTTCTTTGTTTCGCCGCGTCACAAGCTGGCCCACCGGAAAATCGTCTCGATCACGGAACTGGGGGCCGAGAATTTCATCGCCCATAACGTGGTTTCGCCCTACCGCGACACGGTGCTGCGCGAATTCCAGGCGCGCAAAGTGCCGTTGCGGATGGACGTGGAGATGCCCACAATCGAAACCATAAGAAAGATGGTGCAAGCCGACATGGGCGTGGCCTTCCTTCCGAGAATGTGCGTGGAACAGGAGATCGAACAAGGCCTGCTCCGCGAAGTGAAAGTGAAGGAGCTGCACGTCGAGCGGAAAATCCGCCTGATCTATCCCACTAAGCGCGCCCTCAGCCACGCAGCGCAGGCGTTTTTGGAGGTGGTGGGATAAGGAACCCGCTGCCGGCGTCTTCAGTATTCAAGGTGCGCGTGCCAGTCCGCTGGTTCTCGCCCTGCGAAAGGCGGCGCCTTTCTATGACGGTGAAATCTGGGGACGGGGCCCGCGCAGATCCGGAAAAGCCGTGGCGGAGCGAGATGTAAAGTCGCATCGGGAATACTGCAATTCGCCACTGGCCCAGTTCGGCGCCCGAGTGCAGTGGAGCTTGCAGGTGTATACTTTCAGCAGCCGACGGAACGATCAGGACGCGCCGGATCGGGAGAAGAGCCGATGCCGTGGATTGACCTATTGGACCAGGAGGATTTGCCCGCTGCCGGCGAGCCGGTAACGGCTAGCGCCAAGGTCTTCAAGCGGTGGATGGCGAAGTGCGGGTACACGGAGGCCACCGCCAATCCGAACCAGGAAGTGTTTTTCGTGGCGACGGGCACGCCGATTGAAGCGGAGGGGAAGAAGATCACTCCCAACTGGCACATTACCGCCATGACGACGCTGCGGGACGGCGGCGATTGCCGTAATTTCCACTTCAAGATCGAGGTGGCCAAGGAGAAATCGCATTACTGGCATTACGTGATCTACCGCGACACAGCCACGGGTAGCTTCCACTGGGTGGGAGACCGCGGAGACAATGCCAACAACCAAGGCGGCGGCGGGGCCTCGGGAAGCGTGCTCGCTCTGGCGGCGAATCTCTCGCAAGTGGAGTCCACCGCCCGCGCCCTGCTGATGGACGACAAGATGAGCAAGAAGATCCAACGCAGAATCATCGTCGTGCTGTCGAAGATGGTTACGGCTGGGGAAGCGCACTACGGCAACCAGCGGCTGGACTGATGACGCCGTTATTGTGGAGGTTCCCACCTGCTGTCATACCGTTTCCGGATTCAAGGCAGCGAGCGGGGGGGGCGCTATTGTTCGGGAACCGGCAGCACGTATATCCTCTAGTCCTTGATTTTCATATACGCCGGCGCCGGCTTCGTCAATCAAGGGTACAGTTCTAAAAGGAGGTTGGCCCCAAGTGTTCACCATGCCACTAACGCAAATGAAGCTGCGGACCAAAGAGCTTGAGTCCTCATACGGAGCGTCCTATGGAGAGGTCAGGAAGTGGAGCCCGGCCCTTCGTTCCTACCAGAAGTTCCACCAAGGGTGGGACCTGGAGGCGCTAGCTGGTACTCCGTGCTATGCCATTGCTGACGGCGAAATTACTCACGTCGGAACTCACGGGCAATGGGGACATAATTTGGTGCTTCAGTTTTCAAAAAGCGGGCGCGGCGGCGTTTCGCCTGTGGACGCACTATGGGCTTTCTACGCTCATCTGTCCGGCATCCTGGCGCCTAAAGGCGCACTGGTCCGGCGTGGTCAGATTATTGCACTGACCGGACATACAGGAAACGCTAGCGCCTCCGCTCCGCATCTTCACTTCGAGATTAGGAACACCCCGAATCCCAGCCCCGGGCTTGGATCAACGGGCCGACTGGATCCGGGGACTGTTCTAGGTTACGAATACCTCGTCTGTAGCTGAAACTCCGCCGCGCCCGGCGTGCGGAGCGCTGACGAGAGACGGTCCTCAGAAGGATTCGTTGCAGTCCATTCGACCCTTGATTTCCATTCACGAAAGAGGACGAAAAGGTGTCGGACACTTTCCGCCCCCATGCCGTTCCTGAATTCGCTCAGCCTGGGCAGGCCTGGATACGAATTGGTCAACGACTCAAACCCCGACTGGAACCAGGCATTGCCGGAGGCGCGGGCATTTGCGGAGGCGCGCGGCGCCAAAACGATCCTCGTGGATGAATACGGTTACTCGGACCCAGCCGTGTACGTCCCGCTAGCGCGCTTCTGGGACTGCCAGCAGCCGTCGCCGGCCGATTCCGGTTTGTGGGCCGTGGTCTCCGCCAATATGATCCTGGAATCTCACAACTGCCCGTGGCTCCTGCGGTTCCCGCATGAAACCCTGGCCGGCGGCAGCATGTACGCCTTTCATCTGCCGGAGACCCTCCCCGCGGCGGGTTCGACCGGCGGCCCGCCGCTTCGCTTGGCATGGCACAATTTCGCCGGCTCGCCCGCTTCCTGGCCCGATGCGCGGCTCCTTCTCTTGCGCGGCGTTCTCCACCCCGACGAGCTTCCCGAAGCTATCCCGACTTTCGCACTTCGAGCCATGCGAGGCGCCTAACTCTCGAAGAATCAGTCCGAGCTATCGAAAGGTCTTCACCACAAATCGGAGCTGCAGATCCTACGCTCCAGCGGTTCTTCCCGGAGGATCTGCGGTTATGCGCGGGGGCGGCTGCGCGGGCAGGGCGAGCTTGAGCTTGTCGAGGACGAGGCGGGCTTCCGCTTCCGGCTGCGTGTAGCGGGGAAGAATCAACCAACGTCCATCCACGGTCGGGATGTGAACGTCGATCATTTGAATCGTCGCCAGCGCCTCCATCACGGCTGAGGGCGTCAGCCCCGGCGCATGCATCATCAGCCGGTTCTTCAGCGTCACTTGAAGGCAGTAGGCGAGGAAGGCGATCAGGATGTGGGCGTCGGCGCGATGCTCCAGTTGATGACGGATCGGCCGAATCCCCAGCTCGCTTTTCAGGTTTCGAAAAACGGATTCGATCTGGGTCAGTTGCACGTAGCGCGACCACAGCACGGTGGGATCGCCGCTGGTGAGGTTGGAGCGAAGCAGATAATGTCCATCGCGCAGTTCGGCTTCCTTGAGCTTGGCCTTGTCCGTGTGGAATTGGAAGGACTCGCGCGTCACGGGCTGCCGAGCGCCAGGCAGTTGGATTTTCACGAAGCCGAAGGCGCGGCCCGCCTCGGTCTTGGCGGCGCCGATGCGTAGCAGCAACTGATCGCGCGTCGGCAGGCTGTGGCGCATGGCGCGCAACTTGCGCAGCAAACGCGCCAGCCGTTTCCGCCGCATGGCCACCTCCTTGGCTTGGCGGCCCTCGCTCTTGGCCAGCACGTACAACTCGCCGTCCTGTTCGAACAACTTCACCTCGACCGAATCGCGGACCTTTTGCCAGGGCAAGTCGAGCCACTTTTTCTCATGCTGTTTGATCTTGCTCTTCGCCGTTCCCACCAGATAGTAAATCTGGCGCGCCGGGATCGCGCATCTCGGCCAGAACCGCTTCGGTCGGGATTCCCCGGTCCATGACCCACATCGCGCTTCGCCTTCCCGTAGGTCTTCTCGATTTTGTCGAGGAACCCGCGCAGCGTAGTGCAGTCCGTGGTGTTCCCGTTCATCACTTCGTAGGCCAGCGGGAAACCATCCGTAGTGACCACCAGCGCCACCACCACCTGCAAGCAATCCGGCCGGCCATCGCGGCTGTAGCCGCGCTTGGCTTTCGGGTTCTCTTCCATGGCGCCTTCGAAATAGGTGCTCGTCAGATCGTAGAGCAGCACCTCGAAGTCGGCCTGAAACAGGTCGGCCCACTTCCCTCGCAACCACACGAACAGATCCTGCTTGTGCTCCAACACCCGGTCCAAACAACGGTACAGCCGGTCCTTTTCCGCGACCGCATAATCGACGTTCAGCAACTCGTCCATGGCGGTGGAGAGGAACCACTGCCGGTGCACGCGGAACTCGCTGGCCGGATCGATGAGATGGTTAACCGCCAACACCTCCAGCACTTTCTCCCAACTCACGGCCTCGCGGCCGTCCGGCAAGCGTCGTCGCCAGAACTCGTCCAACCCCAGTTGACGCCAGATTTCACAAGCCAGCCAGCAGTTGCCGAACAGGCGTGGCCGCCGCAGTTCCAGCCCGCTGAGTCGTCACCTGCAAGCTGTCAACGGCATCTGCGGGAATCTCGCGATCCTCCGGGAACAGGCTGAGAGTGCGGGAGCGCTGCTGCTGCTCGTCGAAGACCTCGAGGGTCTTGCGCCAGGCGGCTTCTTGATTGTCGTTAACTTCACCGAAGTAGAGGACTGTGCGCTGCGCTGTCTTGCCAGAGGACAATCGCCGGTTCTCCACCACACTGAAATAGCGGTGGTCCTTGCCGTCCTTCTTGCGGTTCGTACGGCGCAAAAACATCGAAGCAGCAGAATGACAGAAAAACCAGTCGGAGGGGAAGAGGGTGGGTCTTCACCACAGCGGTTTTCAAATATCCGGAATGCAGGCAAACGGGTTAAGCCCTACTGGCCCGGAAAAATGGCCGGGAAGTGCGAAAGTCGGGCTATGACGCAAGTCATGACGCTGGCCGAGGAAACTCAAAAGAAGAAATAGACTCTTCCCCGAACTGCTGAAGGGACGCGGCGTGGAAGTCACTTGAAATGGCCAGGCGCGAATTTGTGTTACGATTCCGGGCATTCGCGGTTTATGCGTATAACAAAGGATTTAAGGAGAGTCCCCATGCGACAGTTTGTTCTATTTGCGGTTTGCGTTCTCATGGCGCTGCCCCTGCTGGGCCAGGCCCAGCAAGCGGACGCCTACAAGGTGTTGAAAATGGCCAAGGTCGGAGGCGAGGGCGGGTGGGATTACATCTACGCCGATTCGGCGGGCCGACGGTTGTATATCCCGCGGCGGGGATCGCCGCAGGCTACGCCGCCGGTTGAGACGCGGCTTTCGGTCTACAATCTGGACACGCTCGAATTGGTCGGCGAGATAACGGGCATCGGAGGGAACGGCACGGCAGTCGACCCGAAATCGGGCAACGGCTTCACCAGCAGCAAGCCGATTTCCATGTTCGACGCCAAGACCATGAAGCTGGTCAAGACTATCGATCCCGGCGCCGCGCAGCCCGACGGCATTTACTTCGATGCCTTCAATGAACGGGTTTACGTGTTCAGCCACCCGACCAAGGACGCAACCGCGATCGATGCAAAGGACGGGACCCTGCTGGGAACGATCGACCTGGGCGGCGTTCCCGAAGAGGGCGTGGCCGACGGCAATGGAATGCTTTACGTCGTCATGCAGGACGCACAGGGAAGCGTAACGGCAGTGGACGTGAAGACCATGAAGGCCGTGGCGCACTACCCGCTCGGCAGCGCCGGCAGGTGCAACGGCCTGGCCTTGGATGCCAAGAACCACGTGCTCTTCGCCTCATGCGGTTCCGGCGACCCTGCCGCGAATCCCGCTCAGCCCACCATGGTGATTCTCAGCGCCACCGACGGGAAGATCCTCACCACGTTGCCGCTCGCCGGCGGTTCGGACGGCGCAGTGTTCAACCCGGCCACCATGGAAGCCTTCAGCACCCAAGGAAACGGAACCGTAACCATTGTCAAAGAGAAAAGCCCCACGAGTTTCGAAGTGGAGCAGAACCTTCAGACGATGAACGGAGCCAGAACGTGCACGCTGGATACGAAAACCAATCACCTTCTGACCATGAGCCAGGAGCGTGGAGCTCCGCCCGCGCCGCAGCCCGGACAACCGCCGGCCGGAGGGCGCGGCCCGCAAGGCCAGGCGGTCCCCGGCTCGTTCACCATAGTCGTCGTCGGCAAACAATAGCAGGCTGTACCCAGACGCGCGGAGGCGCGGCACATACCGGGCGCTCAAGCGCCGCCGCGCGTTGGGAGTTGTCATCTGTCTGCCGATGACGACGCGTTGCGCCGTTGCTTCCGTCAGTTCTTTCCGGCACGGCCCGATACGGCCTGTCCTACTCTTCGCATCCACGCCAGTTCGTCTTCGTCCATCGGGCCGAGTCGCAACGCCTCAAGCGCCTGGTCCAACTGCACGCCGTTCGCGGGACCGGTCATGCACACGTCTATCTCGGGCCGCGTCAGCACAAACCGGTAGCAATCGGCGCCGGCCGGAACCTTCTCGCCAGGGGGAACAGGATGGCCTTTGCGCACAAATGCCGGCTTTCCCACCAGTTGTCCCCAACTCGTCGCGGTGAAGGCCACCAGCCCGGGGCGGCTCCCGGCGGGCAGATGCGGGAAGATATCCACTTCGGCGCCCGGATGCGCCGCATTGTAGCGGACGTGGACCACGTCGAAATCGCTCGCCGCGGCAATCGCCGGCACGGTCTTCCGCGCGTGCGTCGAGACTGCCAGAAACTTCACCAAGCCCCGTTCCTTCAGCTTGATCGCCGCCTCCAGAATGCGCGCCGGAAGCGGCTTGTTCCACATGCCGAGCAGCAGGATGTCGGCGTAGTCGAATCGCAGGGTTTCGAGAGCCCGTTCCAGGCTCCGAGTGAGCAGTCCCGCGAATCGCGAATAAGACTGGATTTCAAGCGCGAAGCGCTCGCGGTGGGCCTTGAGGTTTTGGAGCGCTTTCGCGAACGCCTCGGTCCGTCTGCTTCCCCAATAAAAGAAGTTCACGCCGCGCTCGAAGGCGCGTTCCACCGCGTCCTGTGGCACGCCGTACCCGGCTGCTACGCCAAGCCGGCTCACCCGCAATCCCGTTCGCCCGAGGATGGCGTTTTGTGACCAATCGGAGTTGTTTCCGCTCATGCCGTGCTGCCTCGAACCTCGATCTTAGCTAATGTTCCCGAACGGTGGCGCCGATCCATTCAATGATGGTCTGGCTTCTCCTAGTAATTCTGTCCTCCGCCGCCATGGCGCAGAACGCCCCTCCCGACCGGCAACCCGCGCCGCCGCCTTCCGCGGCCCAACCCGCATCCGCGGCAAAGCCCGCGCCCGCGACTGGCACGGAGAGCAAATCCTCCTCGAATCAGCCTCCCAGCACGCCACAGGCTCCCGCTCCAGTCCCTTCACAATCCGCGGGCGAACTCATGCGGGCTGCCGCCGAGCAGCAACGCGCCTCGGTCGCCGCCCAGCTTGACGCCACCCGCAAACAGGCTCAATCCCTCGGCGCGTCGCTCATCCCGTGGGAACCAATCCAGTCGCTCGCCGATAAACCGGCCTGCGATCCCCTGCCCGATTCCGTGGTGACGCCGCTGATCGAAAGCGCCGCCAGGTCGAATGGCGTGCAGACGGATCTGATCCGCGCGGTCATCGAGCAGGAATCGGGCTTGCGCCCGTGTTCCGAGTCGTCCAAAGGCGCGCAGGGCCTGATGCAGCTCATGCCCGAGACCGCGGACGAACTGGGCGTCGCCGATCCGTTTGACCCCAAGCAGAACATCGACGCCGGTGCCAAGCACCTGAAGCAGTTGCTCGACAAATACAAAGGCGATCTTTCCCAAGCTCTCGGCGCCTACAACGCAGGCGCCAACGCAGCCAGCGAAGCCGGCGGAGTCCCGGACATCCCGGAAACGCGCGAGTACGTCGAACGCAATTCTCAAGAAGCTGGCGAAGTGACGCGCAAGTCACGCTCTTACAGAGGCTGGCGCCGTATATCGCAGCCTCGAACTTAGCCGCGAGCAGGGACCTTCGAGCCAAAGCGGAGGGCCGAACCGTATGACCCGGCTCTGTAATATGCGAGCCCCGATAAGTTGGCCGATCTCCTAGCCGCCATACCGGACGTTGCGAAACCAGCGGCACGCGGCGGTTCGCAAGCTCCTGAAGATGCCAGCCGATTTCATGCTGCATTCATTCCGCCACACGTTTGACGCACGATTAGGCGAGACGGGAGCCGATGCGTTTATTATCATGAGACTGATGGGCCATAGCACGGTTACGGTGTCACAGCGGTTCGTCCATCCTTCGCCCGAAACGATGGAGAATGCGGTTTCACGCAGGGAGGCATGGAGCGCGGCGCGGTTGCGCGGGGTGGGCACGAATTTAGGCACACCGACCGAAGCCAAGCCTGTCAATAATTTGCAAGTGGCTTAGAATCAACGCGCCCGGGTGGCGAAACTGGCAGACGCAAAGGACTTAAAATCCTTTTTCCGGCAACGGAAGTGCGGGTTCAAGTCCCGCCCCGGGCACCATCTGAAACCAAGTGAAGATCCTCGTCCTCAACGGCGGTTCCAGCACGCTGAAGGCGACCCTGCGGGAAGTGGATGGCGCGGGGAAGGCTCCGGCGCCGCTTTGGCAGGCGCAGGCCGATTGGGGCCGGCGGCCGGGAATCGCGCAAATCCAGCTTCGCCCCGCGGGATCCGCTGCGGTCGATACCGAGGTTCCGGTGGAGTCTTCCGCGGCCGTCATCCAGCCCGTCATCGAGGATCTATGGAAGGGGCCCGCGCGGGTGATTTCCGGACCGGGCGAAATCGCCGTGGTCGGTCACCGCGTGGTGCATGGCGGCCACGCGTTCCAACAGACGGCGTGGATCACTCAAGAAGTGAAAGAGGCCATCCACCGGTACGTCGATTTCGCGCCCGAGCACAACCGGCTGGAACTGGAAGCTATCGAAGCGTCGGAACGGGTTGTCGGGCCGAGCGCCCGGCAGGTGGCCGTGTTCGACACGGCGTTTCACGCCACGCTTCCCATGCACGCCAAGGTCTACCCGGTTCCCTACGAGTGGTTTGAGCAGGGCGTGGCGCGCTACGGCTTCCACGGAATCAGCCATCAGTACACGTCGCGCCGCGCGGCGGAGATTCTGGGTCGCGACGCCGCGACGCTTCGCATCGTCACCTGCCACCTTGGAAACGGCGCATCGCTTGCGGCCGTGCGCGGCGGGCGTAGCGTGGATACCACCATGGGGTTCACGCCGCTCGAAGGCGTCATGATGGGCACGCGCAGCGGATCCATCGATCCCGGCATCCTCATTTACCTGGTGCGCTATCGCGGCTACACGGCCGATCAACTCGACCGCACGCTCAATAAGGAATCCGGACTGAAAGGGGTATCGGGCATCTCGGGTGACATGCGGGAAATCGTCTCCGCGATGGAAGACGGCGACGAGCGGGCGCGGCTCGCTTTCGACATTTACGCCTATCGCCTGGTGCGCGAGATCGGAGGCATGGCTGCGTCTCTGGAGGGCCTGGATGCGCTCGTGTTTACGGCCGGCATCGGCGAGAACTGCCCGCAGTTGCGCGAAACCGTGTGCGCGCGATTGGGATTCCTGGGCGCGAAGCTAGACCAGGCCAAGAACATGGCTGGGCCAGTGGACGCCGATATCGCAACGCCCGATTCGCCCGCGCGCGTCCTGGTAATCCACGTCGAGGAAGATTGGGAAATCGCGCGCGAGTGCTGGCGGATGATGACCACCCCGAAATAAGCGGGCAAATGGAACGCGGCTTAGACCCAACACTCGCTTAGTCGGTGAGACGGAAGAAAAGCCGAGACGATCTCGGCTCTGCAGGCTTGACAGCCCGCGCCACGGGGTTAAGTGAACAGTATTGGGCTTAGACCGCGAAGATCTGCCTATTCGATCGTCTTCTTCTTCCGGAACCAGTCCACCAGCATGTCGCGCAGGAGGCCTTTTTCTTCGGGGAACTGAAGATCCTTGGTTCCCAGTTCCGATCCGGCGCTCTGATTGGCGGCAGTGAAATCCGTGACGGCCAGCGTGTAGTCGCGATCCGGTTCGACGGTTTTACCGCCGAGGACGCGCGCCGGCAACTGGCTGCCCTTGAATTTGCCGACGACCACCATGTTGTCGAACGGCATCACATCCCAAATGTGACGCACCAGCAGTTGCCCTTTCGGCAACGGCGCGCGAATTCCCCCGGAATTCATGTAGGCAAAATCGGCGCCGGTGGCGTCGCGCATGGCTTGTTCGATCACTGGTTTCAACTCGCGCTGCGTGAAGGCTTTCTGCGCGACGGCCAGAGGCTGGTCCACCTGCGAGGAAACTTCGCCTTCCCAATGTTTGACCACGGCCGCCATTTGCGCATCCGGCTGCACCTTCTTGGAATCGACCTCGATCTTTTTCCAGGTCCACGAAACCGGAGCCTTCTTTTCGGTATCCACCTTCAACTCCAGCCGTCCCAGTTCGCGGGCTTCGGACTTCACGCGGACCAGCACGCGGCCATCGTGCGATTTTTCGTGCGCGAGGCCATCGTGGAGATGGCCCGTGACGATGACGGGAACCTCGGGCTCGGAGGACAATAGCGAGTCTTCTTCCTGAGGTCCGACATGCGCGAGCAACACGACGATATCGGACTTGTCCTTCACCTCCGCGGCGTATTTCCGCACGGCTGCCACCATGGACGTTTCGCGCCACTCGCCCATCTGCTTGGGCGTTTCGAGGGTCGTCATGCCATCGGTCAACACTCCGATCACGGCCACGCGCAGCTTGTTCACTTTGAGAATGGCGTATGGCTTGGCAAGCAGATGTCCGCCCGCATCCGATACGTTCGAACAAAGCACCGGGTGGTTGGCCACGCCGATGAATTTTAGGGTCTGACTCCAGCCATAGTCGAAATCGTGGTTGCCGAGCGCGCCGGCGCTGAAGTGGAGCAGGTTGAGAGCCTGATAGACCGGGAGGCCGTGAAAGATGGTGGAAACGGGCGTCCCCTGCACCATGTCTCCGGCGTCCAGCAGGATGCAGTCCGTGCATCCCGCACGCTCATGGCGGACCACCGTAGCGAGACCCGCGAGCCCGCCTTGCCCATCGTCGCGCGGCGCCATCTGCGCGTGAATATCGTTGGTATGGAGGATCGTAAGCGACCGCACCTCCGCCGCGAGCGGCAGAGCTGCAAACAGCGTAACGGCTAGGAAACGGCGCTTCCAGGAGAGCATCACGCGCCATTGTAGCGTGAGGGCGGGGAGACCTCTGGACGTAGGCGATCAGCGCCGGGCTTCGCGAATCCGCACGCCTACCTGCTTGCCGGGGGGCACATCCAACTCAAGAACTCCTCCGGCGCCGGCGGCGGCTTCATAGACTTCCTCGTCGTCGATCTCCACCTGGTAGACCTTGCGCGGCGCGAGCGCCACGACGTAGAGCCTTTCGCCATCGGCCATCTTCGTCACGAACTTCCGTTGGTCCCCGCCGAAAGAGATCGCGGCGGAACCCAGGTCGAAGAGTGCGGACGTGCGCTCGTCCAGAGTCACGAGGTTGCCATTCGCGAACCGGCGCGCCACGCCGCCGAACCACCCGATCCACGTCGCCGTATCCTGCCAATCCGAGCGTAGGAATACGTCCCCGGAGCCTTGGTCGTGGTAATCCAGAGGCGCGAGAAAGTAATTCAGCCCCGGCTGATACGGGTTTGCCCAGAGGAACTCGTACGGCGCGCCGAAGGCGCCGCGCATCTCGAAACGATCGTGAGCCAACCAGCCCTGCATGTATTGGTTCTGTTCGAGGTTGGGGTCGTAATCGGCCATCGCCAGATCGGCCGCGCGGGAAAGCGCCTCCTGCCACAGAACCGGGTTCGGCGGCAAGGCTTCAATCCCCAATCGGAAGTCGTTTTCCGCGTTTTCGAAGAGGGCCGGGTAGTAGGAAAGAAGCCGCGCGACGGGCAACTCGCGGAAGTAGCGCGGGCACGATTCACGGAGATCCACATTCGAGCTGTCGCGTATGGCGAACAGCAGCTCGAACAGCGCGTAGACGTCCGCTCGCGGGATCACGGACTGCCCGGCGTTCAGCGCGGGAGCAACTATGCCGTTCCACCATGCTCCGGCCACATGTTGAAGCTCGCGGGGAGGCGCGTCCGGAACGTCATCGTAGAGCGCCACGGCGGCGAGCGTGCGCAAGCGCATCGTGGCGACGTTTTCCTCCGCGCCTAATGCCGCAAGGTATCGCGAAATCCGTGCGGCCAATTCGGTTTTCTGGGATTCGGTCATGACGCCCTGGCACCAGTCATAGACGAGCGACATTTGGCGCAGGTCGGCGTCCGGGCCGCGCGCCCACTCGACAGCGCGCGTTCCGGATTCGCGATTCCCCGAAACCTGGTAGTGAAGCGCCAGCGCGAATCCGGGCTCGGGCAGCGGCGCGCCTGACGATACGAGCTCGTCCAGCCGCTGCCATCGGGGCGAGTTGCGGTCCCGTTCACGCTTCAGCAGACGCAACCGCGTGGCGGTTAGAAACAGCCGCGGATGGTCCGTAAAAACGACCACTGGCTCTCCCGGAGGGCTCGCCTGGGCCGTCGCGGCGGCGTGCACAACCAGGAGCAGCGCGAGGATTCGGACCGGCCTCATCGAACCGATTGTGTCACAGCGACACACCCCTCCGCCCAATTCGCCTCAGCCTGTATACGGATTTTTGCAGAAATCTTTTGATTCAAAAGGACTTGTTACCGATTGACACGCGGTCGTCAGCTTGCTAAAGATAGAGTGAATTGGCGAAGTAACTTTGCAACCTGCCCTCTGCAGCAATCGGCAGGTGGGAGAAGAGTGGGGCGACGAAACAGCGCGCTTGCGGGAGCCGATGTTCCGCGGTAAGTTCGCTTCACTATTCTTCACCAGTTGGTTGCCGCAGAGGGGTTTTTTGCGGAGCGCCGATCAAGAGTTTTTTCGGGGATAAAGCAGAGCGGCGGTTTTTCGTATTTTCCGGCGGGCCTTTAGTAAGACGCGATGCCGGCCGGAAACGGCGATTCCAGCAGCCATTGGATTCCCCGCCCAACCCAGGGCCGGCCGCATCGGATCTGTTTCCGCAAAGCGGGTTGAGATCCGATGCGGCTTTCGTGTTTTTGGGCGAAGCAGTTCAGCGTTCGTAGATCAACTGTCCGCCTACGTAAACGGCCTTGGCCGTCTCCCTGCCGAAGAAGTACGCCAGATCGCGATAGTCGGCGCAATCGTGAATCGCGAAATCCGCCGGCTTGCCTGCTTCGAGCGATCCCACCTCATCTCCCCGGCCCAAGCTGTAGGCCGCGTTGATGGTGGCCGCGGTGATGGCTTCGGCGGGCGTCATCTTCATCTGTGTGCAGGCAAGCGAGAGAACCATGGGCATGGACGCGGTGGGCGAAGAGCCGGGATTGAAATCGCTTGCGATCACGACCGCCAGCCCCATGGAGATCATGCGCCTCGCTTCGGGATAGCGCGCCGAGCCGAGCGCGTAAACCGAGCCTGGAAGCAGAACGGGCTGCACGCCGGCCGCGGCCAGAGCCTTCAGACCGGCCTCGCTGGCGCATTCCAGATGATCGGCGGTCGCCGCGCCGAGTTCGGCCGCGAGTTCCGCGCCGCCGCTTGATGTGAACTGATCGGCGTGAACACGAAGTCTGAATCCGAGATTCCGGGCCGCGGAGAGTATCGCGCGCGATTCCGAAACGGGGAACACGCTCGGCTCGCAGAAGACGTCGCAGAAATCGGCGAGCTTTTCCCGCGCCACCGCGGGCAGCATCTCGCGGATCACGAGCTCCGCGTATTCTCGCCGTCTTCCAGCGTATTCGGCTGGAATCTCATGCGCGCCCAGAAACGTGGGAGCGTACCGCATGCGGCCGGTCCGAGAAAGACGCCGGATCACGCGAAGCATCTTGAGTTCCGCGTCCAGCGAGAGGCCGTATCCGGATTTCGCTTCGACGGTGGTCGTGCCGCCGCCGAGGAACCAGTCCTGCTTGCGTAGCGCCGAGGCGAACAACTCCTCTTCAGTTGCCGCGCGCGTGGCGCGAACGGTGGAGCGAATCCCTCCGCCTGCGGCCGCGATTTCCGCGTAGGTGGCTCCCTGCGCCCGCATCTCGAATTCATCCACGCGCGAGCCCGCGAACACAGGGTGCGTGTGCGCGTCAACAAAGCCGGGCAGCACGACGCGACCGCCCGCATCGACGATTTGCGCGTTTGGGGAAAGGGCGTTTTCGATTTGGGCGCGAGGGCCGACTTTGGCAATGCGGCCGTCGCGAACGAGCATCGCGCCATCGGAGACGATGGCGAGTTCGCGCATTTCGGCGCCCGTCCGCGGGCGCGGCGGTCCAGCCAGCGTCACCAGCTGCGAGCAGTTGAGAACGGCCAGTTCCATAGACTACGAAGAAGCGAAGTGGGGCGGGTTGTAAGGGGTGCCCTCTGGGCCCGGCGGATTGGAAATCCGCCCGGCGCCGTTATTAGATGGCGCCTGCCGCGCTCAGCTCGCTTCCACCGAATCCTTGAACTCCTGATCGTGGATGGATTCCAGATTGATGCGCACATTTTCCAGCGCGCCGGCCTTCGCGGCCGCCGCCAGCGCTTTGGCCACCGCCAGGTCCGAACCGAACCGCGCCGGAATCTGAAGCGCGTCCAGGCGCGCCATCATGGCCGCCAGGCGCTCCAGAACTTCCAGCGGAACTTCGGCCGCGCCATGCAGCGCTTCCTCCACAAACGGGCGCGCGCTCATTCTTGGGCCGCTTGTACGCCGCCATCACGCACTCGAACGCTGCGGCGTCGCGATCCACGGCGTCTGTGAAGAAGCGCCGGTCCTCTTCGAACGCGGCGCAATCCAGCTTGGCCAGCCGCGTCACCATGGCGCCCAGCGCGGCCGCCATGGCCGCCGCCGCCGCCGCCGCGCTGCCTCCGCCGGGCGTGGCCGTGGGCGCGGCCAGCGCGTCCAGAAACTCCGGCAGGCCGCGGCGCGTCCGGCCATGGCCTCGGCGATGCGGTTCTCCAGCACCAGCTCCGGCCGGAAATTCTCGTAGCGCAGGAAATACTCGGCCGACATTTCGAGCGCTCTGCGCGGAATCAGCCCCACAATCTCGCTGCCCACCACCGGCACGCCGTAGCGCTCGGCCTCGCGCCGCACCGTCTCGAAAACCAGGTGCATGGGCGTCTGCTCGAAATCCGTCAGGTTGATGGAAACCTGCGCCAGGTTGCGCGACGCCAGCATCACGCCCATGGATTTCACGAAGCGGAAACCGCCGGACGAAAAGCGAATGGTCTTGGCGATCCGCTTGGCGATGGCTCAAGTCCGGCGTGCCCAGGTTGATGTTGTAAGCGATCAGGAACTTGCGCGCGCCCACGACCGTGGCGCCGGCGGTGGGATGGCAGACCGGATCGCCGATATCGGGCGCGCGCTCCGGCGCGGTTCCCATCTCCTCCAGCAGCGCCTCGAACTGTCCGCGCCGGATGTTTTCCAGGTTGACGCGCTCGGGCCGTCGCGCCGCGGCTTCGTAAAAGTAGACGGGGATTCCGAGCCGGCTCCAGATTTCGCAGCCAACCCGCTCGGCGAGCTTCACGCAATCCTCCAGCGTGACGCCTTCGATGGGGATGAACGGCACCACGTCCGCCGCGCCGATGCGCGGATGCGCGCCGCTGTGCTTGGTGAGATCGATCAGCGCCGCGGCCTTCTCCACCGCGCGGAGAGCCGCTTCGGCGACCGCAGCGGGCGGGCCCACAAACGTCAGCACGCGAGCGGTTATGATCGGCATCCGACTCGCGGTCCAGCAGCGCCACTTCGGGAACGGCCACGATGCTTTCGACGATGGCATCGATCTTGGCCGCATCGCGCCCTTCGGAGAAATTGGGAACGCACTCAACCAATTGGCGTGACATGGCGATTCGGAGCCTTCATTCTACCGCCTGCTTGTGGAGCGAGCCTCTGGCTTGCCATGCCCGCTTTCGAGCGGGCAGGCCCTGCCCCGAATGAAGATGCCGCGCCGAAGCGCGGAATGGTAGGCCGGGAGGCCCACTCCACGACACAACCCGGCTTACTTTTCCATCGGCCTCTTGATCCCTTGCTCTTTCGCGAATCGCACGGCTTCCTCGTAACCGGCGTCGGCGTGGCGGATCACGCCTAGCCCGGGTCGGTGGTGAGCACGCGCTCCAGGCGCCGCTCGGATTCGTCGGTTCCATCCGCCACCACCACCATCCCGGCGTGTTGCGAGTAGCCGATGCCCACGCCGCCGCCATTGTGGATGGATACCCACGACGCGCCGGCGGCGGTGTTCACCAGCGCGTTCAGCAGCGGCCAATCGGCGATGGCGTCCGAGCCGTCGCGCATGGCTTCGGTTTCGCGGAAGGGCGATGCCACCGAGCCGGCGTCCAGGTGATCGCGGCCGATCACGATGGGCGCCTTCAATTCGCCCGACCGCACCAGGCGGTTGATGGCCACGCCGAACTCCGCGCGCTCGCCGTAGCCCAGCCAGCAGATGCGCGCCGGCAGCCCCTGAAAATGGATGCGCTGCCGCGCCAGGGGCATCCAGCGCGCCAGCGTTTCGTTGTGCGGGAACAGCTCCAGCGCCAGCCGGTCGGTGCGGTAGATGTCTTCCGGATCGCCCGAAAGCGCCACCCAGCGGAACGGCCCGCGCCCTTCGCAGAACAGCGGCCGGATGTACTCGGGCACGAAGCCGGGGATATCGAACGCGTCCTCCACGCCCGCTTTCTTGGCCTGCGTGCGGATGTTGTTGCCGTAATCGAAGGTCACCGCGCCCTTGCGCTGCAGCGCCAGCATGGCTTCCACGTGCGCGGCCATGGCCGCCATGGAGCGCTCGACGTACTCTTGCGGATCGCTCGCGCGCAGCGCCAGCGCCGCTTCGAGCGTCATGCCGTTGGGCACGTAGCCGTTGAGCGGATCGTGCGCGCTGGTCTGGTCGGTGAGCACGTCGGGGACGAACGCCGCGGCGCACCAGCTCCGGCAGCACGTCGGCGCAATTGCCCACCAGCGCCACGGAGAGCGCCTCGCCGCGCGACCGGCTTCTTCCAACACCGCGAGCGCGTCGTCCAGATCGGTTGCCAGCTGGTCGCAGTAGCCGGTCTCGAGCCGGCGCTGGATGCGGCGGCGGTCCACCTCGATGCCGAGGAAGCACGCGCCGTTCATGGTGGCCGCCAGCGGCTGCGCGCCGCCCATCCCGCCCATGCCCGCCCGAGACCACCAGCTTGCCGCGCCAGCGATCCGCCGAAATGTTTGCGCGCCACCGCCGCGAAGGTCTCGTACGTTCCCTGCACGATGCCCTGGCTGCCGATGTAGATCCACGAGCCGGCCGTCATCTGCCCGTACATGGTGAGGCCCATGCGCTCCAGCCGGTTGAATTCGTCCCAGTTCGACCAGTGGCCCACCAGGTTCGAGTTGGCGATCAGCACGCGCGGCGCTTCGGCGTGCGTGCGGAAACACGCCCACCGGCCGGCCCGATTGCACCAGCAGCGTCTCGTCGTTTTCGAGCGCTTCAAGCGCGCGGACAATGGCGTGAAACGACGGCCAGTCGCGCGCCGCGCGTCCCGTGCCGCCATAAACAATCAGTTGATCGGGGTTCTCCGCAACCTCGGGATCGAGGTTGTTATGCAGCATGCGCAGGGCCGCTTCCTGATGCCAGCCTTTGCAGCGAAGGGCCGAGCCGCGGGGCGCGGCGAGTCCTGTAGTGACGCTCATGACACCCCGATTTTACGCCCGCGCGGCCGGCGGATGCGCTAGGTCGCTTGGTTCGGCAACCGGGTGCGCCAGGAACGCTCGATTTCGCCGATCTTCGTCGCCAACTTGTACGCTTGACGTATCACGTACAGGCGCGGTACGATGGGCCCGTGATTCGGAGTTTCCGTTCCAGCCAGACGGAGCGGCTTTTCAGGCGTGAGCGTGTGAAGGAGTTCGCCGGCGTCGCCGGCCCCGCTCTCCGCCGCCTGGTGGCTCTCGACAGCGCCAGGGCTCTTTCCGATCTTTCGATCCCTCCGAGCAACCGGTTGGAGCCGCTGAGCGGCGACAGGAAAGGACAGCACAGCATCCGGATTAACGATCAGTACCGCGTGTGTTTCGCATGGAGAGATGGCAATGCCGAGGACGTCGAAATCACGAAGCACTACCGATAAGCTGCCGCCGGTTCATCCGGGCGAGATTCTCAAGGAGGCTTTGGACGATCTCGGGATCAGCATGAGCCGGCTATCCGACGAGATTCACGTCCCCGCGAACCGCATCAGTTCGATCGTCGCAGGCAAGCGCGCAATTACTGCAGAGACGGCTCTCCGGTTGGGGCGCTATCTTGGAACCACCCCTGAATACTGGCTCAACATGCAATCGCGTTACGATCTGGAGATTGCCTGCGATAAATGGGCGGACCGCGTCCACTCCGAAATCCGGCCCCGCAGGGCCGCTTGATCCGGCGTGGCCGTAGTTCGATTGGCGTGCGGAGCGCCGCATGAAGCCGGCCTCTCTCCGATTCCGCAGGCGCTGGGCGCGACAGAATGGACCGCTATCCGGAATCCGCCGTTCGACCGCATCATGATCGAGCCGGACAAGATGGGCGGCCAGCCTTGCATTCGGGGATTACGCATCACGGTGAAGCGGGTCTTGGACATTCTGGGCGCTTACCCCGACCGTACGGAACTGTTCGCGGATTACCCGGACATGGAGGAAACTGACCTCCAACAGGCCTTGGCCTTCGCCGTCTGCCTCTGAAGTGGTTGCCGGGGCATTCCAGGTCAAACCCGACTCTCCCTCGCGGCCGGTGCCGTCGCCGCGGCATGATTCCGAGTGAATCCAACGCTGGACCGCCCGCCAACAACCGGATCGGCGGTTTGGGCGCGATCTGACCAATTGGCCTACTCGGTGACTACCGTGTATCCCTGAGGCGAGTTCGTCGGAAGCTCTGGGCCACCCCCAACCGTTAGCCCGGGGCTTTAACTTCCCCCTCGCCCACCAAGAAGCCGATGACTGCGATTCCAAAGGTTTTTCCCCTGGGTAAGCCGTGCCGAAACGATGAGTGACGAACTGCTTATGGCCAATTCCAAGCTTGCCCGCAAGCCACCGCAGATTTGCCTCTGTCTTCCCCATATCGCTGCAAGTAATAATGAGCATCACGCCAGGCACCTTCCTCATTTCCAGTTTCTCGACGTCTCGCTTGATGCCTGGAATCTCCGGTTCGCCCGAATCGCTCCACCAACCCTTAATCTCAGCAAAAGCAACTGGCCGCTCTGATTCGCCTTCATAAAATGCCAAATCGTGTCCGTACCGCTCGGTCATAGGCCGCCAACGAAACGCCGGATCACATAGTAGACCGCGCCAGACCACGAATTGGTAGTAACGTTCGTTTGGGTTTTGCATCAACCCGATGGGCCCCGTTTGGCCACCGGGCTTCGATACGCACTGCGCTAGGTACTGCTCCTCAGCCCGCAACGCTTTCCCGGCGCACTCGACCAACTGGTTGAGGATGTCTACGCGAGACTCCAACTTTGCCATAGTTGCCTCCTCGGTAAGTATAAGGCCGTGCGGGGGGACCAACAGACTAACATGCCGCTGGCAACGGCACCGGGAGGCTAGCATTGCGCTCAGGACCTAAACCCAGGGCTGGCATGGGGACCTGTAGTCCCCAACGTGCTGGTTTGTGGGTCAGCACCGCGCAGAGTAGTCGGTCTTGTCTACCTCACTGATCCTTCGCTGCGGGCTGAGCCAGGCCCGGCATCGCGCTGCTTCCTACTCCATCCCCGCCTGCTTCAGCAGCCTCAGGAACTGCGCTTCGGTGCGCATATCGATGCTCTGCGCGGCGAGCCTTCCTTCGCGGTCGAAGATGAAAGTTTGGGAATGCCTTCGACTCCGAAGGCGGTATTGGCCTTGCGGCCGGGATCGAGAAGAATCGGATAGGTATAGCCTTTGTCCGCAAGGAACTTCGTTACGGTGTCGCGCTCTTCGTCCGAGATCCCCAGAATGACGAGGCCTTGCTTCTGGAAGCGTTGGTTGAGCTTCTCCATGTCCGGCATCTCCTTGCGGCACGGGGGGCACCACGTGGCCCAAAAGTTCACCATCAACACCTTGCCCTTCAGGGCGGCCAAAGAGTACGCCTTTCCATCCAGGCCGGCAAGATTGAACCCCGCTTCCTGCGTCACCAGCTCGCGCAACTCCAGGTACGCTAGCGTCGTGTCGAGGGTTGGGTCGGCGGGCGGAGCCGGGACGTGTTCGTAGCGCACCAGGCTGGCCAGTTCGATGTAATCGCTGTCGCTCGCGGCGCTCTGGTTCTCACGCATGGCGGTGGAGAGGGCCGCGGCGACAGCTCCGAGCGCTTCCGCTCCCAGGTCGCCTTCGGTTGACAAACTGGCGAGACTTCGCGCGGCGGAGAGCTTGGCTGCGCTGGCGGGCAACGCGCGGATCTGGTTGGCAAGATCGATATCCAGCTTGGTCCGCTCCGCATCGCCGAGGTCGCCGCGCAGATTTCTCATGGCGCTCTGGATTGCCGCGACGGCGGGCGGAGCGGGAGTCCGCTGAGAAGCGGCAGCCGCCGTGGGCGGCGGGGAATGGAAGCGCCTTCGCCAGGAAGAATCGCCTCAAGCTGCTTGCGCGCGCCTGCGCCGAGCGACTTATCGGCGCTGGAGTTCAGCGTTCCCAGAGAATGCCGGGCCAGTTCGACAGCGAGGTCGTGGCGCGACGGCGCCAACGCATCGGCCGCCCGCAGCTCGAGCGCGACCGCGATGGGTGATGGGGACTTGGTTGCCTGTTGTTCCAGGCGCGAAACGGAAGCGCGCATGGCTGCGGTGGGATCGGCGGCCAACGCTACTGCAGCCGAGGCTGCGGCTATAAGAAGAATTCGCGGAGTCATGGTTTCCTTATGTCCGGGAGTATAGCATCGGGAGACGCGCGGCTATCAACGCGGCGGGGGCGGAGTGGCGGAAGGAGCCGGCGGCGCTGCCGGGTTGGCCGGTTTCGCCGGCGCGTCGCGCTTCGGCCCTAGCCCCATGGCGATGAGCGAAAGCGAATCCAGCTTGCCGGTCGCCTCCAGGTTCTGTGCGGACTGGAAACGCTTCAGCGCGTCCACGGATTCGGCGCCCCACTGGCCGGTCGCGGCCTCCGGACTGAGAAAACCCTTCGCCACGAGCGCATCCTGAATCTGCTTGTAGCGTTCGTCGGTGGGCGCGGTCTGGCGATTGCGCCAGGTGGGGCGAGGAGCGGCCTTCTTCTTAGCGGCGGCCTTTGAGGGCGCAGCCTTCTTGGCCGGAGTCGAGTTGGTCGCGGGCGTCTTGGACGCGGAACTCGCGGACGCGCCGCTCTTGGCGGGCGTCTTGGATGGCGTCGCGCTCTTTGCTGGAGCGGCTTTGGGAGGTGAGGCTTTGGCCGGGGCCGCTGTCTTCGCCGGTTCCGGAGCCTTCTTGGCAGCCGGCGTGGGCGCGGCCTTCGCAGTGGTGGATGCCTTGCCTGGAGCCACAGACTTGGCCGGTTCCGGTGCTTTATTGGAGGGCTGCGCTGTGGCCGTCTTTGCCGCGGTGGATGGCTTGGGAGCGGCCTTGGTGGACGCCGGGGCCGGCTTCTTGGTCGAGGCCGGCGCTTTCTTCTGACTCTCCGATGTGGTTTGCGCGGCGACGCAAACCGCTACCCACGCGACTACGCACATCCATCCCAGGAGCTTTCGCATCGGCGACTCTACCGTAGTCTAACAGCCCGATCCGGCGGCCACGCGCGCCCCGCCTGCTAAGATCGAAATGGACCCGATGGACCTGCTGATTTTCGATCTGGATGGGACGCTGATCGATTCGCGTCTTGACCTGGCTCAATCCGTGAATGCGACGCGCGTCCACATGGGCATGACGCGGCTCGATAATGAGCGCGTCTATTCCTACGTGGGCAACGGCGCGCCCGTGCTGATCCGGCGCGCCATGGGAGAGCAATCCACCGAACCCCAGGTACAGGAAGCGCTCGAGTTTTTCTTGGAGTACTACCGCGAGCATGCGCTGGATTTCACGACGCTCTATCCGGGAGTGCGCGAATCGCTGATCCGGTTGCACGGCGCGGGAAAGAGCCTGGCCGTGCTGACGAACAAACCCGTCAAAATCAGCCGCTCCATCATCGAGCGGCTGGGCGTCGGCGATTTGTTTTTGCGCGTTTACGGCGGAAACAGTTTCGAATTCAAGAAGCCGGACCCCATCGGAGTCGTGAAGCTGATGGAGGAAACGGGCATCGGCCGCGAGCGGACGGCGATGATCGGCGATAGCTCGGTCGATATCCTCACAGCCCGCAACGCCGGAGTGCGCGCCTGCGGCGTCACGTACGGTTTCCAACCCGAATCGCTGGCCGATCCCGCGCCCGATATTCTGGTGGACCGGATGGAAGACGCCGCCGATTGGGCGCTCGAGAACGGAGAACAGTCATGACTTGCCGCGTGGGAGAGAAGACCCCGGCTTCGGGAATTTATTGGTGCTCGGTCTGCAAACGCCCCGAGCGCTTCCAGGAAGGCCAGACGTTTCCGGACTGCAAGAACATGTGCGGCCGCTGCCACTGGGAGTTGGTGGAGAAGCAAGAGAGCGGAGCGGCGGTATAGTTGGCCGCCGGGCTACCTGATATGCCTGATCGCTACCCGCCGATCAGTTTATTGAGCGTCCGATC
>CAWAOP010000018.1:0-127309 GCA_963783505.1 Terriglobia bacterium
CAATAACACGGTCGCGGATTTCTCCACCGTTGTGTTCCCAGCCAACGGCGGTCCGCTGGCTTGCACGGCTTGCCATGACCCGGCGCAGAACGCCGCGCAGCAGAACAAATATCTGACCAACCCGAATCGCGAAGCCTGCGGTGCCTGCCACGATAACGTGAACTTCGCCACCGGCGCGAATCACGTCAATCTGCCGGAGATCAGCGATCAACAGTGCGCAGGATGCCACATCACGCAAGGCGAAATCTGCCGTTCGATGCATCCATCATAGGGGCGCACACCATCGCCACCCAGTACTCCGGGGCGCCCGGCATCAATCTAGCGATCACTGGCGTTGCCAACAGCGTGGCCAGCAAGGCCCCGCTGGTCACCTTTACTCTTAAGGACAACTCCGGACGCCCCATCACCATGGCTCAGATGACCGGCGGCTCGAATCGTCTGGCCCTTGTGATGGCCGGTCCCACCACGGATTACGGATATACGACATTCGCTGGAACCGCCAACGCGAGTACTCCGGGTTATGCTTCCGAGAATCCCGTGCCCACCGCGAGTTGCAATAGCGGCGGCACATGCACCTACCAGTTCACAACGCCGATTCCGGCGAATGCCAAGGGAACCTACGCCATCGGTATCGAGGGGCGCCGCGCCTTGGCCATCAACGCCGGAACGGCGGATGAAGTTGACACCGAATACGGCGCGAAGAACGTGGTTTACTACTTCTCCGTGGACGGTTCCGCGGTTACGCCGCGCCGCACGGTGGTCAGCATCAACAACTGCAACCAGTGCCATGTGAAGCTCTCGTTGCACGGCGAGAATCGCAACCAGATCGAGATGTGCGTCCTCTGCCACAACCCGAACGATACCGACGCCGCCTTGCGATCAGCGCGGTGGTTGCGGCCGACAAGACCGCTCCGGCCCAGGGCGTGAACTTCGCCTACATGGTTCACCGGATTCACACCGGCGTGAACCTGGTCTCGCAGGGCGCCACATACACCATCGTCGGCTTCGGTGGCAGCCACAACGATTTCACCGGCGTGCTGTTCCCGGCCATGAGCCCCACCGGCTCCGCCCCGTATACTCAAAGCTGCTACCTGTGCCATGTGAACGGCAGCGAAGCCGTGTTTCCGATCGGGCTGAACCCGGTCACCAACCCCTCGGCGCTTGTGAGCCCGTCGGCGCCACGACCTCGGCCTGCACGGGCTGCCACGCAACTACCGCCGATATGGCCCATGCTCTGGAGAACACCAACGCACAGTTCGGCGAGACCTGCAACGTCTGCCACATCGGCACGGCCGACTTTAACGTTCAGAAGATCCACACTCCCACCACGGGCACGGTCGCGTCCGATCCTCGCGGATCGGCCGTCGTCAGTCCCGCCGCGAACCCGGGGAACGTGAAATAGAGACGCATCGAAGGCCGCCGGTCTCATAACGGCGGCCATCGCGGTCAAGGAAAGCCATGAAGCTCCGCACCGCAAGCATCACGCTGGGGTTGACGATGGGCGTCACGGTGGCCACGATGGCGCCGTGGGCCGTCACCCCTGCCTTTGCCGAACCTTCCGGACGCGCCCAAACCCAAGCCGCTCCTGCCAAGCAAGCCGCTCCCCCTAAGAAGGAGGCGGCCAAAACGGAGGCGGCCAAGCCCGCGGACTACGTGGGCTCGGAGACCTGCGCGGGTTGTCATGAGGATATCTCCAAGGCGTTCGTGAACAACCCGCACCACGCCGTGGAGACCTCCGCGCGCTATCATTTCGAAACCAAGGCCTGCGAAGCCTGCCACGGCCCCGGCTCGAAGCACGTCGATTCCGTCTCCGCCGCCGATATCCGGAATCCCGGCGCATTGCGCCCCGCCGACGCCAACCGCATCTGCCTCGGCTGCCATCTCAACCAGCCCACAAACGCCGGGCGGATTATGGGCGCTCACGCCAAGAGCGCGGTAAGCTGCGTGGCCTGCCATTCGGTGCACAAGAACGGCCCCGAGGGTCTGGTGGCTCGCAAGGCGGCCGATATCAACAAGCTTTGCGCCGGCTGCCACACCGATGTCTGGCTCAGCTTCCAGCGCCAGTACCGCCACCGCCTGCCGGAAGGCGCCATGAGCTGCGTGGATTGCCACAACCCGCACGGTGGTTCGCTCCCCAAGAATCTCGAAACCAATGCGGCCAACGAGCCGGGTTGCCTGAAGTGCCACGGCGATCTGGCCGGCCCCTTTACCTTCGAGCACGCTCCGGTGCGAATGGAAGGCTGCACGGCCTGCCACATGCCGCACGGCTCCAACAATCCGAAAATGCTGACGCGGGCCGACGTGAAAATGGTCTGCCTGGAATGTCACGCCAACCTGCCGCTGCCCACCACCGGTCCGGATACGGCTCTCGGCGGCGTCCCTCCGGCCATCCACGATCTTCGCAGCCCGCGCTTCAACAACTGCATGCTTTGCCACCAGAAGATTCACGGCTCCTACGTGAACAGGGGGCTACTGCGATGAAATACGCACTTGCGTTCCTCCTGGCTGTTCCGGTGTTCGCCCAGGCGCCGGCCGATCAGCCCGCGTCCGGAGTTCAGACGGCCGCCGCCCCCGCCGCCGACAGTTCGTCGTCCGATTCCCAGCCCTGGATCACGGGCGACATCGATTTCGGCCAGCGTTTCCGCACCGATGTCCGTGGAAGCATGGATACCTACCGCAGCGCCGTGAACGAGAACGCCGGCACGCGTCTGTTCGGGCTTAATTTCACCCTCAAGGGCAATTGCTGCCTGTTCGACCGCGTCGATGTCCGCGCCTCCAACTGGGGCGACCCTTTCAACACGGTATACGTGGGCGTCAGCAAGAAAGGCGTTTACGATTTTCGTTACAACTTCAGCGACATCCTGTATTTCAACGCTCTCCCGTCTTTCTCCGATCCGGGCGCTCCCGCGGGCTTCGACGAGCAGCGCGACGACGTGCGCCGCAAGAACGGCAGCTTCGCTCTCGATCTGTTCCCCAAGAGCCGCGTAAGCCCTTACCTCGATTACGACCGCAACGTCGGAACCGGGACCGGCATCGCCACATGGTCGCAGGACATCACCAACGAATACCCCGTTGCCATGCTTCGTCGCGATAGTACGAACGTCTATCGCGGCGGCGTTCACGTCCAGTTGCGCCGCTTCCATCTCACTATCGAGCAGGGCGGCACTACGTTTAAGGACGATGACGCCGCCTACGCCGCCGGCAACATTGGGGCCGGCGATTCCACCGCTAAGTACTTCGGCCAGACGCTTTCGCTCGGGAGTCTCCAGCAGGCCTATGGCGTTCGCGCCCACAGTATGTACAGCAAGGGAATCGTGACCGCCAACCCGTTCTCCTGGCTCGATCTCTCCGCGCAGTTCCTTTATAGCCAGCCGAAGACCAGCGTCAACTACGTCGATGCC
The DNA here is from genome assembly GCA_963783505.1 of Terriglobia bacterium. Taxonomy (GTDB): domain Bacteria; phylum Acidobacteriota; class Terriglobia; order Bryobacterales; family Bryobacteraceae; genus BOG-224. Next base: position 3,402 of record CAWAOP010000018.1, read on the forward strand.
GGCACGGGCCAGCTTTCGCAAATTAGCGCGATCCTCTTCTACTACGGCCAGATGGACACGGTGACGGGCTCCGCCAACAAGCCGCACGTCTCCGGAAACGCCGGATTCGAACTGCGTCCGTTCCGCCGCGTGCGCCTGGTCGAATCCTGGTCCACGGACCGCTTCCACGACGCGGCTTACTCCACCATCGGCGAAGCTATCTATCAGACGGCCACGTCCGGCGCTTCCACCACGTCTTCGGTCCTTCCGGATTGGGAATCCGTCAACTACAACCGCGAAGAGGCCAACCTCATCGTGGACGCCACGCGCACGCTCACTCTGCGCGGCGGCTACCGCTACGAGTGGGGCGGCGCCACCGTCACCAATTCCCCCCTCAGCCAGATCGGGGCCCTCGAATCCGGTACGCTCAGCCGCCAGACTGCCCTCGCCGCTCTCAACTTCCGCCCCATTCGCAAGGTTGCGCTGAATGCCGACTACGAGAAAGCCAACACCGCGCGCGCGTATTTCCGTACCAGCCTGTACAACTACGATAAGCTGCGCGCCCGCGTCCGCTGGCAGGCCACCGATTCGCTCTCCCTTCAGTGGCGCTACTCGCTGCTCAATAACACGGATCCGGTTCCGGGTCTGCAATACAGCCTGAGCAGCCACGACAGCGCCTTCGCCGTGAATTGGGCTCCCAGGAACGGCAAGCACGTCAACCTGATGGGAGAATACGACGCCGCATCGTATGGTTCCACCATCAACTACCTGCTGCCGCCGTTCTTCACGCCTTCCCTCTCCATGTACAACGAAAGCGCGAAACTGGCCTCCGGCGCTCTGGAACTGACGGCTCCGAAGTATGCGGCCAAACTGAGCATCGGCGGATCGCTGGCCGTGACCGACGGGACTCGCCCCTTCGCGCTACCGCCAGCCCATGATGCGGCTGGCGCTTCCGTTCGGAAAACACATATACTGGAACACAGTCTGGCAGTATTACGGCTTTAACGAGAGCCTTTACTGGTATGAGGGGTTCCACACGCACCTGTTCCAGACAGGCCTGAAATTGATCAGATAGAAGGTTGCCGAAAAATGGGGACTGACATTTTTTCCATCGCCGTAAGCCCGTTCCTTCCGCATTCCGTCATTCGGGAAAAGGCTGTCTGTCCCCATTTTTCGGCACGCATATAGGAGACCGCCATGTTCAAGCTCTACGTGGCAGCCGCGCTAGCCGCTTGCCCGGTGTTCGCGGCCGGCATTCCCATGGGCGACGCCCGCCAGGGCGAGCGGATTTTTAAGTCCGAGCGTTGCGTCGATTGTCATAGCGTCAGCGGGATCGGAGGCAAGAGCGCCCCGGACCTCGCCGCCAGTCTGGACCGCGACTTCACCCCCGCCGGCATGGCCAGCATGATGTGGAATCACGCTCCCACCATGTGGTCCGCCATGTCCAAGATGGGCATCGTCCGCTCGACGCTCACGCCCGAGCAGTCCGCCAACCTGTTCGCCTACTTCGTCTCCGCTCGCTATTTCGAAAAGCCCGGCGACGCCGCCCGCGGCAAGCAGGCCTTCACCGCGCATCACTGCGTGGAGTGCCACGGCGGATCCGGTTCGGGCGGCGCTCCGCCCGTCACCAGGTGGGATTCGCTTTCCGATCCCGTCGTCCTGGCCGCCCAGATGTGGAACCACGGCCCCAAGATGCGCGCCGCCTACGCCGCCAAACGGATCGCCTGGAGCGATCTGACCTCGCAGGAGCTAACCGATATCCTCGTCTACCTTCGCAATCTGCCCGAGAACAAGGCCCTGGTCCGCGATTTTCAGTTCACCTCCTCGAACCAGGGCGAAACCCTGTTCGCCGCCAAGGAGTGCGCCCGCTGCCACAGCGGAACGAACTCGCTCGAAAACAAGCTCCGCAACCAGACCATTACGGATATCGCGGTGGACATGTGGAACCACCAGCCCAGCATGAAGAATCCGCCGCCCGCGCTGACCCCCGATGAGATGCGCCAGATTCTCGCTTATGTCTGGGCGCGCCAGTACTTCGTAGGCAACGGCGACCGCGCCCGCGGCCAGGTGGTTTTCGTCGAGAAGTCCTGCGTCTCGTGCCACGCCAAGCCCACCGGCGGCGTTCCCAGCCTTTCCAAAGGTAAGGACGCCTACTCATCCGTCAGCATGGTCTCGTTCCTCTGGCAACACGGCCCGCGCATGCTCGACCGGATGCAGCAGCAAAAGCTCTCCTGGCCCCAATTCACCAGCCGCCAGATGGCCGACCTCATCGCGTTCCTGAACACGATGTAACCACGAGTGGTGCAGCCGCCGGCGGCCCAAACTCTCAAGTCCCAGTGGCGCAGGTTCCCGACCTGCGCCAGCGCGCGCAGCGCGCCAAAGTGGAGCAGGCAGGGAGTCTCCTTCACCTCGGTCTTTCCGTTTGCCTCGCGCCCGGCGTTATACTCGCAATCGGTCAGGTACTAAGGCCAAACGCATCGCCGTCGCCGCGGCGGAGTAGCTTTGCCGTGAGGCTGCGGATCGGAGAGGAACGATGTTCACTTTCAGGAATTGCTGTGTGCTCATTGGGCTCGCGCTGGTGTTGGCCGTCGCGCAGAACCCGACTGCTTCCGAGAAGCGGGTTACCGCCACCGTGGACGCGGCAAAGACGGGCGCCCCCATATCGCCTTACTTATATGGCCAGTTCATCGAGCACATCGCCGACACAGTCAACCGCAGCCTCTGGGCCGAGATGATCGACGACCGGAAGTTCTACTACAAGATCGACTCGAAGGCCCCCGCGCCCGCCGCCTCGCGAGGCCGGCAGCCCAACATGTGGCGGCCCATCGGGCCGGACGACTCCGTCGTGATGGATCGCGACCACGCCTACACCGGCGAACACAGCCCGCTCGTCAAGCTCGATGGCTCCGCGCCTCGCGGCGTCGCCCAGGCAGGCATCATGCTGCGCAAAGGCCGCGCCTACAGCGGACGCGTGGCGCTCGCGGGCGATGCCGCGGCCAACGTCACCGTGAGCCTCGTCTGGGGCTCCGGCCCGACCGATCGCCAGACCGTTCCCATCAAGGGCCTGCAATCCGCCTACGCGAAGTTCCCGCTGAAATTCACCGCGGGCGCCGAGACGGATAATGCCCGCATCGAAATCGCCGGCGAGGGCAAAGGCTCGTTCCACATCGGCGCCGTTTCGCTCATGCCCGCCGACAACAACCACGGCTTCCGCACCGACACCGTCGCCCTGCTGAAAGCGCAGCGCTCCGGCATGTACCGTTGGCCCGGCGGCAACTTCCTCTCGGCCCACGAATGGCGCGACGCCATCGGGGATATCGATAAGCGTCCTCCGAAGTGGGACCCGGTTTGGAACGCCCTTCAGCCGAATGACGTCGGCACGGACGAGTTCCTGTTCATGGCGGATCTGCTCGGCGTGGATTCCTTCCTCAGCGTGAACGCCGGATTCGGCGATGCGCGCTCGGCCGCCGATCTGGTGGAGTACGTTACCGGCTCCATCAACACGCCCATGGGCAAGCAGCGCGCGGCCAACGGCCACCCGGCCCCTTACAAAGTGAAGTGGTGGGGCGTCGGCAATGAAATGTGGGGCGACTTCCAGTTCGGCCACATGGTTCTCAGCCAGTTCGTTTTCAAGCACAACCTGTTCGGCAAGGCCATGCGCAAGGTGGACCCGAACATCATCCTGATCGCCGACGGCAATACGCCCCGCATCAGCGACATCGGGACCGACAACGACTGGAGCGGCGGCCTGCTCACCCACTGCCTCCCGTACATCGACGTGATGTCCGAGCACTTCTACGTCTATGAAACCGCCCAGCCGTCCAATGCGGCGCAGAAGAAAGCCCCGCCGCCCCCCGTTGAGCTATCCGTGATCGATGCTGTCCACCGCACGGCCAACTCGGTGCGCTCCAAGGCCGAGGTCTACGAGGAGTATTACCGCCGGATTCCGGAGCTGAAGACCAAGAAAGTGCCCTTCGCGCTCGACGAGTGGGCGTATTCGCGCCTCCCCGTCAACATGAAGCAGGAGCTGGGCAACGCTCTGGACTTCCACGAGATGTTCCGCCACACGGACATGATCGCCATGGCCGGCCACACCATGGCGACCTCGCAACTCGACTTCAACATGAACGATGCCACGCTCAACGCCACCGGCCTGCTCTTCAAGCTCTATCGCGATCATTTCGGAACGGTGCCGGTGGAGGTGGGGGGCAACTCGCCGCCTTTGCCGCCCGCCGGTCCTGGCCGCGGCGGCGCCCAGCCAAGGCCGAATGCGGGCAGCCCCACGTGGCCGCTCGATGTCAGCGCCGCCCTCAGCGCGGACGGCAAACTGCTTTCCATCGCCATCGTCAACCCAACCGACTCGGCGCAGGATCTCGACGTTGTCATCCAGGGCGCGCGGCTGAGCGGCAAGGGCCGCATGTGGCGCCTCACCGGTCCGAGTCTCACCGCGACGGCGGGATTGCGAAGCAAGGATGTTCAGGTGACGGAAACGCCGCTCAACGAAGTGCCCAAGACCGTCCGCATCGCGCCGATCAGCATCGACGTGTACGAGTTCGAAAAGGCACAGTAGTGCCCTGAGATCCGAACTCTTAGGCTTTGTATCAGCCCCATGATGAACGGGGCACTCATTCGCAAGGATGAAAACTGGAGCGATTGCGTTGTAACAGGGCACGACCTTTAGCTCATCTTCGACACCATGTTTGTGGAAGTGGTCTATTTCCAATAGGTTGCGATTTTTAAAACGGCGTAGTGACACGCTTTCTCTCCACCCGAGCCGAACCGGCTGGAAGTTCAGCATGAGCGCAGCACTGGTGGCAGGGCCACGCCGCAGGCTTGAAAAACCTTGCCCGCCACCCCCGAAGTCTGGCCGCGAAGAACGTAACCCTTGCCGCCGATCGCGACTTCCATCTCAACCAGGTTGTCCAGATCCCGGACGACGTCGGCCCATTCCAGCTTCCACCCCTTGCGCGCCAAACGGTCTTCCAGTTCCTTGCGCAACAGCAGCGCCAGGAACGAGCAAAACACGTGCCCGCGAATCGTTTCGTCGCACTTGTGAAAGATCGGCCGGGTATCCAGCAGCGATTTCATCGAGCGGAAGACCTCTTCGACCATCCACAGTTGCTTGTACTTCAGCGCCACCTCATGCGCCGCAAGATCCGTGTTCGTCGTCAGCACCCACTTGCCGTCGTAGCGCGCTTCTTCTTTGATCTTGTCCTCGTCCACGGCGAACTGTTTGCCTCCCGCGCGCAGGTACTTACGATATCCTTTGTTACCCACCAGCGACTTGTCTCCATGACGCAATGCGTCGCGCAGCGAGGCCACCACGGCTTCACGGTCGTGGCGATCCTTAGCGGCTTGATCCTCGTTCATGCACACCACATAGCGGCGCGTGTCCTCGACCCAGACTTCTTTCACTTTCAGCGGCGAGGGATCGTTCCGATCCTCGCTCTGGGGATGCACTTCCGCATAGCGGCCGACGCGCGCCACCACCGCCTTGGCTTCCGTCGAACTCCGCATGCGCACGCCCAAGATGTACTTCCACTCCCGCTTCGCCACCTCTGCCAGAGTCTCGGCGCTGATCATCCCGCGGTCGGCGACGATGCACACCGAGCCGATTCCGAACCGGCTCTTCAGGCGGTCCACGATGGGAACCAGGCTCTTCACATCAGCCGTGTTCCCCGGCCAGAGTTCGCTGCAGAGTGGATTGCCGTCGCGGTCCAGCACCATGCCCACAACCATCTGCTTCAGGTCGGGACGATGATCCTTCGAGTGCCCGCGCTGGCCGATACTCGCGCCTCCTTCGCCCTCGAAATAGACCGACGTGGTATCGAAAAACACGATGTCCAAATCGGAGAACAGGTCGCGGCGCCGCGCAAACAAGGCCTCCTCGATGAGGTCCTTGTTGGTGCGGGGGGCGAAAGGCGTGGCTCCATCCTGCTGGTCTTTCGGAAGCTCCTCTCCCAACCAGGCCATCGCGCGGTAGAGATGGTGTAAGTCCAACTCGGGAACGCCGTCAATGGCGTAGTCGTCCTTCCACTTCTCGGCGGCGCGGTCGCTGCCCGGCGCAAAGAGGCGATGCAGCACCGTGAGGAAGATGGCCCGCTCGACGGAAAACTCGAAGCGCCGGCCTGCGAGCAGGGCCGTCAGGACTTGGTCGATCGAGCAGGCCTGCCAGAGCCGCTGGAAGATCAGGGCCGGCCCGATCCTGGCACTGTGAGTGACGATGCTGTCGCCTTGGGCATGGGCGCCGAGCACGGCGAGCTTTTCCGAAAACCGGCTGAGGGACCGAATCAGCAAGTCGAGTTGTCCGTTGGCCAGTAACTCATCGAGACGGCCGAGACGGTGCAAGACGCGCTGTTTGACCTTGCCGCCGATCCGCACGTTATCGACGATGAGCAGGTAAGTTCGAGAACCGTTGGTCTGCGTGCGAACGAACAAACTGGCGCTCCTGTGTCACCATTATTCACACACCATCAACCGAACTGCAATAGACAGAATCAGTATTTCTGAATGATTCGTGCCACTACATATTCGCGCCGGAGACAGCCCCTGCAAGCAAAATCAACGAGTTGCGAGGATCTTCGGTCGCAAACTGTCGAAGATGAGTTTAGTCGTGTTCCCTGGCCGCCGTTGTTGGCCAACGATTGTAATGAAAACACAGGACTTACAGGAGTCGCCCAGTGTGTTTTCGAGGGTGAGGCTCAAGCCGTCGAAGTTGCATGATGCCGGCATTGGGGTATTCGCGGTCAGGCGCATACCTAAGAACACGAAGGTATTCGCGGGTGAAAACGAAGAGATCCTTTGGAGGGACGAGGGCTCTCTTCCCAGGAACGGGGAGTTGCGGAGACTCTACGATGATTTCGCAATAATAAAGGGGAGGGCTTATGGATGTCCGACCTCATTCAATCGGTTGACGCCTGCCTGGTACCTCAATGAATCGAAAAAGCCGAATGTCCGTTGCGACGAGAACTATGATTTCTATTCGCTTCGAGAGATCGGGGCCGATGAGGAGTTGACGGTAGATTACGCGACATTCAGCGACTACCCAGATCGTCACCCAAGCGCGCGGCGACCGCGGAAACCCAGCGGAAGCCCGGGTATCCGGTAGAAACCACGTGCCCGAACCGCCCAGGTGTTACGTTCTCGGAGATGGCGGCCCTGTTCCGGGCGGGGCATCGGCAATCTGGACGCAGTCCACATGCAGCGTGAAGTCGCCAAACCGGTTGGGCGTTACAGAGTTCCCTGGTTTGCCGCCGGCGCCATTGCGGCGGCGTTGCTGATCGCGGTTTTGGCGGAACATGGGCGCATCCATTCCGGCGCGACCTCGCCTGTAGTTCTGGCTTCGCTGCGGGACGGGGGCCGGATGATCGAACTCGACGCCAATGGGATGCTGAGCGGTCTGGAGGGCGCGTCGCCGGAGGAGCGGAGACTGGTGCGCGACGCGTTGCAACAGAAATCCCTTCCGGCCGGGCCGGACCTTTCCGCGGCGGCGCCGGGAGTGCTTCTGGGGCCGGGCGGCGCGGCCCGGGCGGTCTTCTCGCTGACGGAACCGATCAATACTCGCGTGTTGTCCGATCACCCGGTCTTCGCCTGGCAAGCTTATCCGGGCGCAACCGCCTATCAGGTGGTGGTCACGAGTGAAAACCTGGATCCCCTGGCGCGCAGCGGACGTATTACAGCCACCGAATGGCAGCCCGAGACCCCGCTGCCGCGCGGCGCCACGCTGCTCTGGCAGGTGCGCGCCTGGCGCGGCGGCGAGATGGTGAGCGCTCCCGCTCCGCCCGCTCCGCCCGCGCGCTTCGAGATTGCGGGGGAGCAAATCGCGATCCGTCTGGAACAGCTTCGAACGTCTTCGCAACCCAGCCACCTACTGGCGGCGATCCTGTGCGCCCGAGAGGGACTGCGCGAGGAAGCGGCGGCGGAAATGGAGATGCTGGCCCGGGAGAACGCGGGCTCGACGCTCATCCAGAGCTTGCAGAGTCGTTAGCCTCAATACGGTATGCCTTAGTGGGACAGGCCATCGTTTTTCGTGGCCTGTCAAACGCCGACGAAAAGACAGACGATACAAAACGATCGTCTGTCCCACCTCAAAGCCATTAAGTGAAGGGTATTGAGGTCAGGACGCCGGCGCGACTAAATCACGTGGCGTCCTTCACGGGCCGGGCTCACGGATACCGGGCCGTTGCTCGTGGAGAGTTGAATCGTGGCGGCGGAACCGTTCAGCTCCAATACACGATGCTGGCCGGGGATGGAGTTACGCATGGCAATACAAGCATCCAGCCGGCAACTGACCGGGCCGCGATCCGTCTCCACCCGGACTCCGGAGCGGAAGGTGTTCGGCAGAGTCGCGCTGACAGGCCCGTTCGCCGTGCGGGCTTCCAGCCGCGGGCCGCTCCAGTTCTCGCTTGATAGCTTCAGCGAGATAGGTCCGTTCGCGGCGTTGAGTCTTACGTCGCCGCCGCCTCCGCTCCATGAGATGGGTCCGTTGGACGTGTGAGCCTCGATGGCGCCGGAACAATCGCGGATGGAAATGGGCCCGTTGGTCGCGCGCGTCTTGAGCGTTCCCGTGATCGCGCTTGCGTCGATGGGTCCGTTGCGTGTCTCCAGGTCGAGCGACGCGTCTTTGGGAGCGTGGACAATGAACGCCACCTGCCACTCGACATTATCGGACGACGGACCGGCGGCCGAGAACCGGGCTCCGGTTCGGGTGACCGCGACGCCGCGAAGAGCCTGATCGGCGGCGGCCTGCGAGCCGGCCGCCGCAATACTGCAAGCCTCGACGCCGTACTCGTTGCGGTCCCATCCGCGAGCGTGGATCTGGCCGTGCTCCAGGCCGCTCACTTCGAGCGCCGCGACCTCGCCCCGCTGCAATGTAAAGCTCTCGGCGGCGCGCGCGACGCCTCCGCTGGAGCGCACTCGCAGATCGGCGCACGAACTCGCGCCGTCCGGGAATTCGATACTGAGATTCTGCCGGGCCTGACTGTAGGCCGGCGCCAGGGCGCAGGCGGCGATCGCCGCGGCCGCGATGATCCAAGCTTCAGGCGATTTCATGATTCCAACCCTGTGCCGTTGGACGCAACCGGGGCCGGATAGTTAGGGCGGCCGGAGATTATTGTTTGGGAGGTGCGCTGGGAACCGCGCCCAGACCGGCGTATTGTTCTTTCACGTTGACGGCCTTGTTGCCGTTGAACGTGACGAACGTGATCTTGCCAGGGGCCTGCCCGTAGACCCAGTCCTCGTACTCCACTCCGTCCTTGGTTTCGCGCGAACGGTACACGGGGCGGCCCATGGCCAGAACCACTTCGTCGCGAGTCATTCCCACCAGGGCGCGGCCTTCCTTAATCGCCTTCTGCGTCTCCGGCGGCAGAGACTCGGCGTAGACTGTCGCGGCGCTGTGCTTTTCAAAATCGAGGACGGGCGCGAGCATCTTCTTGATGTCGTCCGCTTTGATCGGTTCGAGCGGGTGGTGGAACATCAGCGTAATGGATGCGCCGCCCGGAGCATTGGCGTCACTGCTCTGCCCGACCGGCTGCATAATGGGAGCGCTGGAGGGACCCGCGCCGACTTGAACATTCCGGTACCACTTCAGCCCCCCGCTGTACCCGCCGTTCAGTTGGAACACGATGCGGTCGGATTCAATCGCGATCTTGGTCACTTGCACCAGATCGCCGGGACGAGCGGCCGGTCCGCTCTCCTTGGCGATCTCGGTCCACTTGAAGGCGTCGTAGGTTCCGTCGGAATCGAACTCGAGCGTTTTGCGAGTGTGCGGAATCAGGGCTTTGGCGGTTGCGTATTCGGCGGTGAGGCCGCGCATCAGTTCGATGCGGTCCTGGGACGTCAGCCTCTCGCTTGCGAGAAGGACAGGGCAATAGCTCAGGATGGCGATCGCGGCGCAGGCTCGCATGACGCAACCTCCACGGCCGGGTCCGTGAGCGGCGAACGCTGCCGTCGGACCGGCGCTTTCCACAGATAGACAGCCAGAGGGATCAGGGCCGCGGAAGCCAGTAACCCGCCCTCCGGACCGTAACTCCCTCCACTCCAAACTGCGCCCGCGCGCCACGCGAGTTCGTGGCCCGTGGCTTCTCTAAATATCTTAAACCCGCTCAAGTCCGCGCCGAACAGCGGAAGCACTGCGTTCCAGCCGACGTGCAGGCCGATGGGCAGCCACAGATCGCGGCTGCGGTAATACGCGTAGCCGAACAGTATGCCGAACCCGGCGGTATTCGCAAGGCCGAGCGGGCTGGAACTGGGATTGGCGGCGTGCATCAACCCGAAGATCGCGCCTACCGGCAGAATCGAAGCCCAAGGTCCCAGCCGCGCCATCAGGAGTTGGAAACCGTATCCGCGGAAGAGGATCTCCTCGCCCACGGATCCGGCCGCAATGCACAGCAGGGAGAAAGCGAGCATGGGATAATCCGGCGCGTGCACGAAGACCAGGCGCCCTGCGCCCACGAGGATCGCCGGACCCAACGCGATGGCTGCCGCGCCTCCTCCGCCCGCAAGTCCTATTGCGAGGTTGTCGAACGAGTGGCGGTTCAACCAGAGGCCGATCTCGCGAACCGGGAAACCTTCGAATATTCGCAAGGTCAGCCACGAGGCCAGAAGCGCCGCGAACAACTCGGCGAAGGTCAGCGCGGACAATTCGTCATTCGAGAGCCACAGCAGGATGGACGAAAGAAACACCTGCGAGATATAAAACAACGCCACGAAAACGACAATCTGAAGAGCGAGGCGGAGCAGGCTTTTGCGCGGGGGCGCGGCTTTCTTTCCCGGGGCGGGCGAGCCGCGCCCAGGGCTGCTATCGTCTTCTGTATGGCCGTTCGGCGGATTATTCAATTGGGCGATCCGCTCCTTCGAGCCGTCTCCACGGCGGTTCCAACTCCGGAGGAAGCGGCCGCGGTGTTCACCGACCTCCAGGATACGCTCGACGAGTTCCGGCGCGCGCACGGCTTCGGACGAGGAATCAGCGCGGTGCAGATCGGCGAGCCGAAACGACTACTATATATCGAACTGGACGGCCGGGCCTGGCGCTTGCGGAATCCAGAGTACGAATACTTGAGCGAGCGGAAGTTCATTTTGTGGGACGATTGCTTCTCCTTTCCCAACCTGCTCGTCCGCCTGGAGCGCTCGGTGGAAGTGCGAATTCGCTTCGACGGCGAAGACGGGTCGGTCCAGCGCCTCACGGCCACGGGCGCGTTTTCGGAATTGTTGCAGCACGAAATGGATCACCTGGATGGCGTGCTGGCCATCGACCGCGCCATCGACCGGAACAGCCTTTCGACCCGGGAAGAATTCGAAAGGCAAGCCGCGCAGGCCGCTTCGACTGGAAATCCGGCCGGCGCATAACGGAACGAGTCTCTGCAATCGGGAGGTCGAATGAGCGATTACATAGGAGCCATCGATCAGGGAACCACCAGCACGCGCTTCATCGTCTTCGACCGCGCCGGGCGCATCGTCTCCTCCGCGCAACAAGAGCACGAGCAGATATACCCGCGCGCCGGCTGGGTGGAGCACGACGCCGGCGAGATTTGGCGCAGAACGCAACAGGTGATCGCGGAGGCAATGGAGGCGCGCGCGCTGCGCCCTTCCGATCTCGCCGCTATCGGCATCACCAACCAGCGCGAAACCACCGTGGTCTGGGAACGCGCCACGGGGCGGCCCGTCTGCAATGCGTTGGTGTGGCAGGATACGCGCGTTGACGAATACATTCCGGAGTTCGTCTGCAACGGCGGTCAGGACCGGTTTCGCGCGAAGACCGGGCTGCCCGTCTCCACGTATTTCAGCGGGCTCAAGATCCGCTGGATTCTCGATCGCATCGAAGGAGCGCGCGAGCGCGCCGAGGCCGGCGATCTCTGTTTCGGCACGGTGGATTCGTTCCTTCTGTGGAAGCTGACCGGCGGCGTTCACGCGACCGACTGCACCAACGCCAGCCGCACGCAATTGATGGATCTCGCTTCGCTTGCCTGGGACCAGGGGCTTCTCGACGCGTTCGGAATTCCGGCGGCGATGCTGCCGCGGATCCGGTCAAGCAGCGAAATCTACGGCGCCGCGGAGCTCGAAGCGGTCAGGGGCGCCCCCATCGCCGGAATCCTGGGCGACCAGCAGGCGGCGCTCGTCGGGCAGGCGTGCTTCGAGGCCGGCGAAGCCAAAAACACGTACGGCACCGGATGTTTTCTGTTGATGAACACGGGGACGCGCGCCGTCGAATCGCGGCACGGGCTGCTGACAACGGTCGCTTACAAATTGGGCGACGCGGCTCCGGCGTACGCGCTCGAAGGAAGCGTAGCCATCACCGGAGCGCTGGTGCAGTGGATCCGCGACAATCTCGGACTCATTTCCAGGAGTTCGGATATCGAATCGCTCGCGCGAACGGTGAACGATAACGGCGGAGTGTACTTCGTTCCGGCGTTCTCCGGATTGTACGCGCCGTACTGGAAGTCGAATGCCAGAGGCGTGATCGCCGGCCTGACGCGCTTTGCTAACAAAGGTCATCTGGCCCGCGCGGCGCTGGAAGCGACCGCGTTCCAGACGCGCGAGGTGGTAGAAGCCATGGCGAAGGATGCCGGCATCTCGCTCAGCGCCTTGCGAGCCGATGGCGGCATGGTGGAAAACGAGCTTCTCATGCAGTTCCAGGCCGATATCCTGAACTGCCGGGTAGTGCGTCCGGCCGTGAAGGAGACCACCGCGCTCGGAGCGGCATATGCCGCGGGCCTGGCCGTGGGCTTCTTTGGGGACCTGGAGGATTTGAAGTCGCGCTGGCAGCCCGAGCGCAGTTGGTCTCCCGCGATGAGTTCCTCCGAACGCGAGGCGCTTTACCGGACTTGGAAGAAAGCCGTCACGCGTACATTCGACTGGGTCGAGATGGAATAGTGGGGCAGGTCTCCAGACTTGCCCAAGCCCAGCAGGCGGGGATGCCCGCCGCACTACCGCCATCACTCGTCGAACAGTCCGATCTGCTCCTTGGGCGCGGGCTCCGCCTTCCGCTTCCTGAGAGCACTGCCGACCACCCCAAGCACCGATGCGTCAACCAGCGCGGCGCGCGGCGCGAAAATCCGCTGGTGGTTGCCGTAGGGGTCCGGGGGAATGACCGTCACTCCGTACGGCTCGCTCTGGAGCAGGTTGTTGGGCGTCACGCCTTCCAGGATTTCGCCGTCCCGGAATTCGAGGCGTACCCAAAGCCCGGCTGTCTTTGGCCGGGTTTGGAACTGCCTGCGGCCCGGCTCGGCTTCCCCGTCGAGCTCGCGGACGAAAGATACGGTCTTGATCTCGGAATAGGGGACGGAAGCGACGCTTCCCTCGGCCGAGAGCAGCTCGACGCCTGCAGGTTGAAGAAAAGAAAGGGGGTTTACGTATCCCCGAAGAGGTTCTCGATCGAATCTCCGGAGGATCGCCTTCTTGGTGGTGGAACCTGCCAAGGGAAAACCCTAACCTTTCTTACGCTTCGATGTTTCAAACATTTAGGCGCTTATTGTATCATTGGCTGGAATGCTAGAAGCGTCCGTGGCGCGCCGCCAAGTCGCGGTGGCCGCGTTTCTGAGTTTTTGCCGTCTGGAAAAAGGGCTGTCGGCCAACTCAATCCAGGCGTATTCTACTGACTTGGCAGACTTTAGCGCATTCATCGCGGATTTGGCGGGCTGGCCCGAAGCGGACGACGTCCGCCGCTACCTGGAAAACCTGCGCGAACGCGGCCTGAGCACGCGAAGCGTCGCGCGCCGGCTGACCACCCTCCGCAACCTTTTTGGGTTCCTCCTACGGGAGGGAACCGCCGCCAGCGATCCCACGGAACGCGTACGCGCCCCTAGGTCCCTTCAGACCATTCCTAAGTTTCTCAATCGAAACGAGATCGATAAAATCATCCAGGCTCCCGCCGAGTCCCGGCCGAACGGCCTGCGCGACCGGGCCATGCTGGAGCTTCTTTATGCCACGGGATTGCGCGTCTCCGAGCTATGCAAGCTCGGGACGAGCGATCTGAACCTCGATCTGGGAGTCCTCCGCACCACCGGCAAAGGCAATAAGCAGCGCCTGGTTCCGGTGGGCCGCGAGGCCATCAAAGCCGTCGAGGACTATCTCGCAGGCTCCCGCTCGGCTCTTTTGAAGGGCCGGGCAAGCCGCTACCTGTTCGTGACCGCGCGGGGCGGCGCCATGACGCGGCAGGCGTTTTGGAAGCTACTGGGCGGGTACGGGCGGAAAGCCGGTATTTTCAGGAATTTGAGCCCCCATGTGATACGCCACAGTTTCGCCACGCATTTGCTGGAAGGCGGGGCGGACCTGAGAAGCGTTCAGATTATGCTGGGGCATGCCGATATCTCGACCACCCAAGTCTACACTCACGTCATGCGGTCGAGATTACGGGATTCGGTGGACAAACACCATCCCCGGGCCTGAGGCACGATCCGGCCGCCGTGCGGCCGTCCGGGGAGATGTTAGGAAGCGAGAGCGCTTGCCATGAGCGATTACATTTACATGCTGGAGAGCCGCCTGACTCCGGACCAGAGCCGGGCCGCTGCGGAGGTGCAGGCCGCCGCGGAGCACGCCGGCGTAAACCTGTTCGTCGCCGGAGGCGCCATGCGCGATATGGTCGGCGGCTTCCAGATCCGCGATCTGGATTTTGTCGTCGAGGGCAACGCGCTCAAGCTCGCCAAAGCCGTTGCGGAAAGCTCCAAAGCCAAAATCCTCTCCGTTGACGAGACTCGCAAGAGCGCCGAGCTGCGCTTCCCCAGCGGTGTGACCGCCCAGATCGCCATGGCCCGCCATGAGACCGTCGCCCGCCCCGGCGCCAAGCCTCAGGTGACGCCCGCTACGATTCAGGAAGATCTCCGCTGCCGCGATTTCACCTGCAACGCCATCGCCCTTTCGCTGAATAAAGCCTCGCGCGGACTCCTGCTCGACCCCATGAACGGCCTGGCCGATATCGAACGGCGTGAGCTCCGGGTGGTCGGCGCGTACGGATTCTATGACGAGCCCTCGCGGCTGCTGAGCATCCTCCGCTTCCGCGTGCGCCTGGGCTACGCCATCGAAGAGCGGACGGCCATGCAAATGGCGAACGCGCGCGAGGCGCAGGTGGAGCAATCGATACCGGCGCGCTTCCTCGGCGAGGAACTAAAGCGTATCGCGCTGGAAGATAAGCCCGCGGAGACCGTGGCGGCCATGGAGGAAGCCGGCTATTGGAAGCTCTACTCGCCCGCGCTCGAAACCAAGCTCAACCTCGCCGGACTCGGACGGCTCGAAAAGTACCTTCCCATGCTGCCGGCCGATCCCCATTGGCGCACCGCCCGATTAGGTCCGTTCCTTCACGCCTTCATGGAGAATCTGGCGCCCAAGGAGCGGCTGGCTCTGGCGAAATCCATCGAACTGGGCCGTTCGGAAATGGACCTCTGGCAGAAGCTTCCGGCGCGCGCCAAGAAGGTGGAGACGGCTCTTCGCTCGGCGCGCGCGCAGAAGGCTTCGCAGATCTACCGCATCGTAGTCGCCGCCGCGCCCGATGAGATCTTGTTCTTGCTTAGCGAGTCCGAGCAGAAACAGGCGCGCGAACGCATTAAGAACCACTTCCAGAAGTACCTGCCCACGCTCCAGGAGATCACGCCGGAAGAGTGGGCCACAATTGAGGGCAAGCCCGGCACTCCGAAATACGAGAAGGCCCGCGAAGCCTTCATCACCGAGCGTCTCGACCGCCGCCCCAAGAAGCCCGTGGAAGAAGCTCCTGTTCCGCCCCCTCCCGTTCCGGAAGAGCCGGCCCTGGCCATGCGGCGCGGAAGGTAGGGGGCCCGGCGCTTCGCCCAATGCCAGTTGCTCCGGCGAAGGCGGCGCCGCTCTCAGCCGGCGCAACTACGGCGAGACCATCGCGCACCTGGTCGAGCCTACGCGCTTTCCCTGCCAGTTCTGCGCCTACTACGCCGCTCAGTGAGTGGGCCCAGACGCTGCGCCAGGGTTTGAATCGCCGATCGAGCGAATCGCCTTGGCGAATTCGGGCCACGTTCGAACGATCATCGCCTTTCCGTTCAAAGCCGCCATCAGGTCGCCCATTATGCCGAAGCGTGGAAACAGCATTTGATCGCCCGCCTGGGGAGGCGCGGGGCAGAAGAGATTGGCGTTCGGGTCCAGGCTGACCGGATCGGGGTAGTCAGGCCGAACCCGTCGGCGCGCGGCCCGCTATCCCGCACGACTCCCAACGCTGAGAGGCCGCCGCCGATTGAACGAAATACCGAATGTAGAAGTACCGCTGCGATACGCCGGCGTGGGCTGCCGTCAGCGCCGAAAACACATCTCGCGCGGCGCGCGACGCCATGTATTGCGAGAACTCCGAACCCAGGATAATCACCGTTTCCGAGGGATCGGGCGCGCGCAGTTCGGCGGTAACAAGGGACGCCAGCAGACCGGCGTCACTGGCAGGATTCGGCTTCCATCGATGCAGCTTTCCATGGGGGTCCGCCGCTTTCTCCGCGGCTAGCGCCTTGAGCGCCTCCTTGACCGACTCCGATTGAACGCGACCCAGGTCGCTGAGGCGAAAGTCGTCGTCGCGAAACAAATACTGGTCCGGCAGGCCGTAGATTGCCAGCCGAACGCTGCGCGCCGGGGCTTGTTCCAGGAGCAAAGTCAGCTCGTTCCGCCAGTTCTCGTCAAGGCCGTCCACGATCACAGTAAGGCGGCGGAAAACCGGCGGGTGCGGCGTGGGCGGCGTCCATGATCGTCCCTTGACGTCGCCTGGAAGGATAGGATTACTGAAACCCGGAGCGAGCCGGTCAAAGCTCGCCTCAAACTGCCACTCGCGGGAGCACGCGCGGCCCAAATCGTCGGTAAGAGCCAAGGCGGCGGAGTAATGCCCGTCGCCCACCTGAAATTGGCCAAAGAGGTAGCCGGAGCCGGCGTTTTTCGGGGGCGGTGACAGCGTACTATCGCTCGCCAGATAGACGGGCTCGCCGCCGTCCGGCGTAATGCGCACGACAATGCGCCAGGAATGGCCCGGGCCGCGGGCCTGATTCACCGGCACGGTGACGCTGTAACCGGTGCGTATCCGCATTTCGAAGGTGACCACGGGCTGCACAGGCGTAATCTGACAGCGCAGCGTGTTACCGCCTAGCGGCGGATGAAAGTCGGGAACGGTCACGATCTCCTGCCCGCTCACCATCCCCGACAGTGCAATCCCTAACCACGCGGCTCGCGTCAGCGAGAAACGGCGCAAACCGCTTAGCCGCACAAAAGCGAGAGGCGCCGTTCGCGGAACACTTGGAACTCCGGCATGCAGGGCCAGTTTTGAAGGCTCCATGCGCACCTCCTTACCAAAAGCAGCCGCCCGGCGGTCTGGGACGGCAATTGAGGCCAGGACTATCCGGCTTGATTATATATTAGACAGGATCTACAGGCCTGTTTGCCTGCGAACGGTTCGCTTCAAGCCGTCCTTAGGATCGAGCGTGCAAGGCCAATTCGCTGGCGCCGCCTCAAGGATGCGGGCCGTGCGCGCCGGCTAGGTCTGGGGAAGTTCGTCCGCGTGATGGGAACATTGCAGCGCCCTTTCACGGCGTCACGGGAACGGTCAGCGATCCAATGTGCCCCGAAGTGTGATCCATCACGACGATCTTCAACTCGGAAAGCCCCGGTTTCGGCTCCAGCGTAACGGTCGCGTGGATTCCCTCCTTCAGCGCAGCTTGGTAGCGCTCGTTGTTTAGCGACACCTCGATCATCCGCGTGATCCGGTCCAGTTCCTTTCCGTCCGCCGAGCGCTGAGAGAGCACGCAATCCACCGAGCCGCTGTGGCGCCCGCCCGATTCCGGAAGATCCAGGTCCGCGATAGCCACCGTGATTGGCGCCCGCAGATTGCCGCCATCCTTCTCGATTGCCGTGCGAATCTCGATTCCAACGGCGTCGATTGTGCTAGCCAAAGCGTCCGCGATGCGGCGCTCAGGATGCGGTTCATAGGGCGCCGATTGATAGTTTTGCCGGTAGTGCAGGTCCACGCCGCTTCGTTTCACTTCGACCTTGAGCGTATGGTACGGCTCTGCTTTCTTTTCCGAATCGTCAACGTAGAAGCCCAGCGTGTAGGTAAGATCGCCATCCGTCAAAGCATGGTCAATGGCGCCCCGGATGTCGTTCGAATAGGTAAACAGTGCGCCGCCCGTGCTCTCGGCGGTCATCCTCATACGCTCGCGGTCTTCCGTGTTCGCTCCCCAGGGAGCGGGTCCAGCGAGACGCGCCGTTCTTACGGATCCGTCCGCTTCATTCCAGTTGAAGGCCATCGGGTCGGGACTCCCTTCCGCCCGAATCTCGGGAAAGCCCTCAAGGCCCCTGGCATCGACGATGTAAACCGCGAAATCCGCGCCAAACAGCCCGACGGAGCTTGAGCCCGTGATCCACACCACGCTTTTCCGGCCCGGGACGCGCGCAAGCCGGTTCTTGATCTCCCAGGCCGCCCTGGCGGTGAGTTCCGCTCGCTCCTCGCCCGGGAGGTAACCGATGAACGGCCACTTGGTGTACTTGTCGAGCGCGGCGCCCAACTGCGATGAATCGCTGGTGAAGTCCTGAACCATGCCGATAGTCTCGCCAAGAATGAGGACGCCCACGTAATCGCCGGGATGGATCACGCGGAGGCTTTTCAGCACGGCCGGCCTGGCCCGCATCATATCCACGAAGTTCGTGTTGAGCAGGTCCCAGACCACCAGGATCGCGTTTCCTTGCTCCGCCGTCCCCGTTGGCCGATTGCCGAACTCGTTCGGCGGAAGCGGCTTGGAACTGGCGGGCGGAGGAGTCTTTCCCCTGGAAGTCACATCGAAGAACGCGATGTCTTGCTTCTTGCCATCGTCGGACAGCGTGAAGTCACTCTTGGCCAAACCCGCAACGGGGCCGTTCTTGTCCGTCGCTATGACATTCACCTGAACTAGCCGCGAAGAGATGCGAAAGGTAGGCGTCTGCGCCGCGAGCGCGGATATGAACAACGCCATCCCCAACTGCGAACTGGCTCTGTGCATGATACCTCCATAAAAAGGTATCAGAATCCGAAACTCGACGCAACGAGATTCGCCGACGATCCCGTTGTTCCCTGGGCGCGCCCGGACTACTGATTGTCGAAGATCAAGTGAGTAAGGCTATCTTTCAGTTTTCCGACGGTCGCTCGATGTGATCGATGACAAGAAACTGCCCCGTGCCTTTACCGGCTTCGAGCTTTAGTCCGAGCTTCTGCACGGCGCTTACAATCGCTCCCAGCGGATCCGCGGGAGCGGACAGGGGCGTGCTCCCGTCACGCGGTTGCGGCGTTCCGTCGGGACCGAATCCCGCCATGACGTCCGATGGCGAGAGATCCAGATGGACGTCAAACCGCCCGGTAAGGCCGGTCTTGTCCATGACGTCCCGATCCAGCCATGCCGAAAACTGCAAGCAGAGCCCCGCCATCGTCTGGCTTGAAGTGTCCATTCCTCCGGTTCGCAAAATCCGATAGAAGCCGCACGGCGGAGGCTGGCCGGGCCCAGGAGGCTGAGGCGCGCCGTTCGAGAAGTCCGGGACCGTGCAACTTCCTTCCTTCGTTGGCTGCAGCTTGCTTCCGCCCTTTGCCACAGTCAACTCGTAGTCTTGGACTTCTCTCGCCTCGCGGCGGATCTTGAGCTTGCACCGGTCTTCGAGCAGCGCCTGCATCAACGGGCCGCGCATCATCTCCCGGCTCGCTGGCCCATCGGCTTTCATCTCGACCGTGTACCGGTCCGTGTTGACCCATGCGGGACCGCTGCTGATTTCCTGGTTGAGGACTCTCGTCGAGACGGGCGGCCCATCGAAGCCCGTCACTGGATCAAGAGGCCACGGCTTGCCATCCGGGTAGCCCGAGTAAGCCCACCGGATCAGCTCCGCCACGGTCTGGCATCCCGCATTCAATCTTCCCGGCGACCAGTCCATCGATCCACCGCCGCCGCCCTTGCGGCGCGTCCGCCTGCTTGCACGGCGTGATGGAAGCTACTTCGATCTTCGGGCGGGCCGTAGGCGCGGACTGAGCCAAGCCGGCGGACGCCGCTACAACAAATGTAAACAAAACCCTAAGAGCAGCCATCCCAACCCCCCTGATCCTACGGCCTCGAAACGGTCCCTTCGGCCAGTTTCTCACTTCCGATACTGCTCGTCCCTGACGTGTTCCATCCACTCCACGACCTTGCCGTCAAGCTTCTCCTGAATGGCAATGTGCGTCATGGCCGTGGTTGGCGTGGCGCCGTGCCAGTGCTTCTCGCCGGGCGCGAACCAGACCACGTCGCCCGGCCGGATCTCCTCCACGGGCCCGCCATCGCGTTGAACCCAGCCGCAACCTGCCGTGACGAGGAGCGTCTGGCCGAGCGGATGCGTGTGCCATGCCGTGCGCGCGCCCGGTTCGAACGTGACGCTCGCCCCCTGTACCAGCGCCGGATCGGGCGCCTGAAACAGCGGATCGATTCGCACCGTCCCCGTGAACCACTCCGCCGGCCCCTTCACGGAAGCTTGCGCTCCGACTCTCTTGATTTCCATGGGCTACCCCTCCGCCATCATACATTGCTCTCGAGCAGCGCAATGTTGACGGTCGCCTAAATAGCTTCCGCCACCGCCCTCGCCATCTCCATCGTTCCCGCCTTGCCGCCTAAGTCGTAGGTGCGGACGGCGCCTTGGCGGATGACTTCGGCTACGGCCGCTTCGATACGGCGGGCTATGGCGTTGTCGCCGAGCCAGTCCACCATCATCATTGCGGCCAGCGTCGCCGCCAGCGGGTTGACTTTGTTCTGTCCCGCGTACTTGGGCGCGGAACCGTGCGTCGGCTCGAACACCGCGTACTTCGATCCGATGTTGCCGCTGTAGGCGAAGCCCATGCCGCCGACGAGCTGCGCGCAGAGGTCGGAGAGAATATCGCCGAACAGGTTGGTGGTGACGATTACGTCGTAATTGCGGGGGTTCTTGAGGAGCCACATGCAGATGGCGTCCACATTGGCGGCGTCGAATTCGATTTGCGGGTAACGGGCGGCCACCTCTTCGGCTTCTTCCAGAAAGACGCCGCAGGTGGCGCGCAAGACGTTGGCCTTGTGCACGGCCGTGACCTTGCGGCGGCCGTTCTTCACGGCGTACTCGAACGCCGCCTCCACGATGCGCCGCGAAGCCTCGCGCGTCACGCTGCGAATAGTGATGGCCGCATCGTGCGGAATGCGCTCCATGGCCGTCTCCGCATAGAACGCCTCCGGTACGCGTGGAAACTCGACGCCGATGTACATGCCCTCGGTGTTCTCGCGGAAGACGACGATATCGATATCTTCGCGATAGTTGAGCGGGCTGCCGCCAAAGGCCCGGCAGGGGCGCAGGCATACGTACAGATCGAGCATCTGCCTCATGCGCACGATGGGGCTGCGATAGACGAGACCTTTGCCCCGCAGCTCGGGCGCAGAGTTCGCGCGCGGCCTCGGCGGCGGGCTTGGAAGTGATGGCGCCGAAGAAGGCGCAGTCCGTCGCGGCGAGCAGGTCGAGAGTGCGCTGCGGGCAGGGCATCGCCCTCATTCACCCAGAAATCCCAGCCGATGTCGCCGTGGAGGTATTCGGCTTGGAAGCCGGCGGCGTCCAGAACCATGCGAGCGGCGTCGCAGACTTCGCGTCCGATGCCGTCGCCGGGGAGCCAGGCGATGCGGGGTTTGGAGTGCAAGTTCATAAGGAGTGTCTCCAAGGCGCCGCGCTGCTGGAGTGGGGTGGGCAATCCTGCCCGCAGCCGCCTCTCAGGCGGCTACGCCGGCTGATAGCCGGCGGCGGCCATGATTGGCCGCCCCACAACGGCGCGGCATCAGGAATGGTAGAGCCTCTTGAGATATGGAATCAGTCCGCCGGCTTCGAGCAACTCGACGGCGCGCGGGTCCAGCGGGGCGGCCTGCGTCGCCGCGCCGGTCGACAAGTTGCGGATCTCGCCTTTCACCAGATCGATTTCCAACTCGTCGCCTTCCTTGCAGTCGATCCGCGCGACTACCGCCGGCAGGCCTAGATTGATGGCGTTGCGGAAGAAGATGCGCGCGAACGAATGCGCGATCACCGCGCCCACGCCCGCGAACTTCAGCGCCGCGGCCGCCTGCTCGCGGCTCGAACCGCAACCGAAGTTGGCGGCGGCCACGATGAAATCGCCCGGTTCGATTTTCGATCGAATCTCGGGATACGCAAGCTCGAACAGATGCTCGGCGGTCTTCTCACGGTCGGTGATGTTCAGGTATCGGCCGGGATAAATGATATCGGTGTCGATGTTCTCGCCGAGGACTGCCCGCTGCTTTACTTTCGCCACGCATGACATCACCTCACGATCGGGATGCGCGATTCGTCCGGCGACGGCCGAAGCGGCAACCACGGCCGGGCTGGCCAGATAGACGAACGAATCCTTGCTGCCCATGCGGCCGATGAAATTGCGGTTGGTGGAGGAGACGCACGTCTCGCCCGCCGCCAGAATCCCCTGATGCACGCCAACGCAAGGGCCGCAGCCCGGCGGATTGATCGATCGCGCCCGCCGCCACGAGCGTTTCGAGATACCCCAGCCGCATGGCTTCGCGGTAGATCTGCTGCGACGCCGGAATCACCACCAGGCGCGTGCGCGGATGCACCGTGCGGCCGGCGAGAATCGCGCGCCGCCACTTCCAGATCTTCCAGGCGTCCGTTCGTGCAGGAACCGAGCACGGCCTGATCGACAGGCATGTCGCCCAGCGCCGAGAGCGGCTTGACGCGATCCACCGCATGCGGGCAGGCGATCTGCGGCTCCGGCAGATCGCGTTCGGCGTCGATGTGAAGCATGCGTTCGTAGGCCGCGTCCGCATCCGGCGCGAGCATCTCGATTTCGCCCTGAACGCGCGGGCCGCAGATAGTCGAGCAGCGTTTCGTCCACCGGCGTGAAGGCCACCTTGGCGCCCATCTCCATCGAGAGATTCGCCAGCACCATGCGCGAGGCCACGCTCATGCGCCGGATGGCGGGGCCATCGAACTCCACGGCGCGGTAATCCGCGCCCGCCGCGCCCAGCCTGCCGATGATGTGCAGGATCAGATCCTTGGCGGAAATCCACGGCCGGAACTCGCCCTCCACTTCGATGCGCAGCGTGGCGGGCACCTTGAACCACAGCGCGCCCTCGGCCCACACGCCGGCCATTTCGGTGGCGCCGATGCCCGGTGGCGAAGGCGCCGAACGCGCCGTGCGTGGTGGTGTGCGAATCGGTTCCCACCAGCACCATGCCGGGCCGCACGTGGCCGTTCTCCGGGCAGCACCTGGTGGCAGATGCCGCCGCGGCCCACGTCGTAGAAATTGTCGATGCCCTGCGCGGCCGCGAACTCGCGCACGGCCTTGTGCGTGGTGGCGGTCTTCTCGGATTCGGCGGGAATGCGGTGGTCGAAGATGATGACGATCTTCGACGGGTCCCAGACCTTGGGCATGCCGATTTCGAGAAAGCTCTTGCGGACCAGGTCGGCGTTTTCGTGGCTCATGGCGAGATCCACTTGCGCCACCACGATCTGGTCGGGCGATACGCGGTCGAGGCCCGATGCGCGGGCCAGGATTTTCTCCGCCAGAGTCATAAGAGTTCAATCTCCATTCGTGGGACAGGCCATCGTTGTGCCTGGCCTGCCGGGCCCGATAGACGACGAAAGGCGATCGTCTGTCCCACCGGCCAGATATTTGCGCTCCAATTCGCGGTACTCCGGCAGGCCGACGAAGACGGTGTATTCCTTGAAGCTCGTCAGGCGATGCGTTTCACCAGGCCAGGATGCCCGGCGGCGCATCGCGCAGCGCCTGGAAGAACTCCGCCAGCGCCTTGTGCATGACCATGATGGATGCGACGGGAATGCTGACGCGCGCGATGCCCATGGCCGCGAGTTCCGGAATAGGAATCAGTTCGGTTTTGACGCCCGTGACCGCATCCATCAGGTTCACCGAAAGCAGGCCATGAATTTCGCGCGCGGCGCGCTCGATATCGGCGCGCGTTCCGATGCCGTCGAGGAACGCCATATCGGCGCCGCAATCGAGATAGAGGTTGGCGCGGCGGATGGCTTCATCGAGGCCGTAGACGGCGTAGGAGTCGGTACGCGCGTTGATGACGATATCGGCGCCGCACCCAGAGGGTTCCCGGCGGCGAACGCCCGCCATGGCGCGCACCTTGCCCGCCATCTCCTCGGCGGGGATCACCTGCTTGCCCTCCATGTGGCCGCAGCGCTTGGGAAAAACCTGATCTTCGATGTTGACTCCGGCGACACCCATCTCGATGAGCCGCTCGGTGATGGCGGCCGCGTTGATGGCGTTGCCGCCGCCGGTATCGATATCGGCCATCACCGGAATGCGCACAGCACGAACGATGCGCCCGGTGGTATCCAGGATGTCCTTCATATCCACCAGGCCGACATCGGGCTTGGCGAGCAGGCTTCCGGCCAAACCAAAACCGCTGACCTGGATGGCCTGAAACCCCGCGCTTTCGATAATCTTGGCGCTCAGCGCGTCATGGCAGCCCGGAACCACGAGGGCTTTTCGGGCGTTCAACAGCGAACGCAGTTTGAGTGCACTCGGTTCATTCACGGATATGGACTCCCCCAGGCAACAACCACTGGTATAACAGACATACGGGTCCGAAGAATTGAGGGCGCCCGGACGCCGCGAAGCCCGGCGGAATGGGCGCCAGTCCAGCCCGCCGCAGGCAAAATGCCCGTCTGCACCTAGCCAAAAAGCCCAGCCGGCTTCACCTTGGCCAGCGGTTCGCCGGTGGCGGGTTTGAAAGAGGCGAGCGCGTGTCGGGAGAGGTTGGGAATCCACTCCCCGCAACACGCTCCCGAATTCAGCGGCTCAATTCCGAGCCGGTTCAGGAAATCCTGGATGGAACGGTTGGCATTCGGCACGGCCCTATTTCACGCCGTGGCGCGCTCTCTCTCACGAGCCGGCCTGACGCCGATTCCGGTGGCGGGCGAGGACAGCCTCCCGCAACCGGGCTGACATGTAGAAGCCGCTTGCCTCTAGCCGCACGAGCGTCGAAGGCAGGTCGGGGAGCAATCCAACGACGTCGGCTCTCTCTAATACGCCGAGCGTGCCGGTCACGGGCAATTGCCGGGCGAGAGCGAAAGCGCGCCCCTCACGGTCATCTATGAGGAGCAAATCGGCGTGTAACTCCGAGGCAAGTTGGATTGCCTCGCGCTCGCCGGCATCCAGGGCATCCAGGTGCGGGTCATTCAACGGCATCTGGCGCGCTGGACGGACTTCAAGCCATCCCGGAGGCGACTCAAGCCACGCCTTGACGACGGGCGGGGCGGACTCATCTCGCAGTTCCGCCCAGACCGCTCGCGGCACGATGACATGCCCGTACAACTGAGAAAGAAGTCCCGCCTCGCCAATGGCGATTAGGTGGCGGAGAGGCGTAGTGTCGGAGACGACAATCATCCGCGATCGGGTTGGCGGCCGGCCTGGGCCGACGCCTGGAGCGCGGCCTCGCGATCAAGCTCGGTTGGGTCGAAATCGAATACCGCAGCGCCGTGCGAGCCCAGAAACTGCTGAGCCTCCCAGCGCGAGGCGAACCCGAGCAACCGCCGGACTTGGGCGACGCTCAACAGGCCTTGCTGGTAGCCCTCCAATGCAAGGCTTTCCGCAAGACGCCGGGACAGATCGCCCCAGCGCCCTTCCAGGGCGCCCCGCACATCGTCCGGAATGTCTATGCTCAGGGACATCCTGAGTCCATTATGCAATACATTGTTTCTTGGGGGATAAGGAAGCGCCGGAGTTGCGGCGCGAGGTAAGCCAGATCATACTCGAACATGTCGACCAGATCGTCGCTGCGTAGGGACCCGCTCGCGTACGTTCGCCTAAACGTCGAGGGGAAGAAGAAGCGAAAAGTCATCTAGCCTTCGAGCTTTTCCGTTATCGCTTGATGAATGAGTTTGCGAAGAAGGTCTTCGTGCTGTTCAAAATCGGTGTTCCGAATTCGAACAAGCACAAGGGTTCCATCCCTCAGTTCGGCCTCAACTCCCGCTTCGCTCAGCCGCTTGACCCACGTTTCTGGATCAGCTACGCGAAACCGAATGCGGATGAAGTTCTTCTTGGGCGAAAAAGCCAACACGTTGAAGAAACTGCCGGGAACACCCAGTGCAACGTGGCCTTTCTTGTATTTCAATTCCAGGTTTGGATCAGCGATTTCATTAGCGATTTGAGCCATGCGATCACACGCCTTCATCAGCGAGGCGCCTACCCGCGCCTCCCAGGTTGACCGATCCACATCAGGTTCCGTTGCCCCGCCCGCCTCCCCTGTATCGTCTTCTCGCAGTTGCCGCTGATCAAGCACCTTCACGAAGTCAAGCACAACATGGTTGCTGACTCTAAGGGCATTGAGTTGGATAGCGATGATAGGAATGCTGCCCGCAAAGAGGGCAATCACATTTAGAAAGCGCGCGGTTACCTGCTCTGCAACCAAGACCGCAACGTGGTCGTAAGCGGGATAGCGTCGCCGCTCGATATCCCAGTATTCGATAGTACGGATGATGTGGCTGGGATCCGTCGGACCGAGCATGATCTCCACTTCATAGCGAAGAGTACTTTCGGCATCCGCGTCGCTTAGCAGCATGTCGAGCCTTCCTGCGCCAACCTGGACTCGCTCGCGCTGAATTACTGCCAGTTCGCCCAGGCCAAGGATCGAAGGGTCTTTTGATATCTGGTCATGCAGCCACACCTCGCTGAAGTCTGGGTGGCCTTTCAGAGAAATCGGCTCGGCCTTTACATATTCAAGTTTTGTAGCAGATGAAGTCATCGCAATTATTCTCCGGACTGATTCTCGCCTTCTGCCCTGTTCCGGATTATACCCCTTCAGGTTGACAAGCCCCCCCAACCCGTCGGAGTGCGCCTCGGCGCTCCTCACGCTGCGGTTGGAAATGGGAGCTACTGCGCTCGTTGCTCCGCTGCCAGCGCGCTGTTACGGCGCCCGAAGGGGAAGTAGATGCAGAAGCCGATCAACAGCCACACGAAGAAGCGCAGCCAGGTTTCGAGCGGCAGCGCCATCATCAGCACCAGGCAGAACGCAATCGAGATGCACGGCAGCCACGGACAGCCGGGCACGCGGAAACGGCGGGGCCGGTCGGGCTGCGTGCGGCGCAGCACGATCACGCCCGCCGAAACAATGATGAACGCGAACAGCGTGCCGATGTTGGCGAGATCGGCGAAGGTTCCGATATCCCAAATGCCCGCCGGAATGCCGACCACCAAGCCTGCGATCCATGTGCTGATGTGCGGGGTCTTGTGCACGGGATGCACTTTGGAAAACGCCTTGGGCAGCAGGCCGTCGCGCGACATGGCGAACCAGATGCGCGCCTGCCCGTACTGAAACACCAGCAGCGAAGACACCATCCCTACAATGGCGCCGAGGCTGACCCATTGGCGTACGCCGTTATAGCCCAGGCGCTTGAGCGCATCGGCCACCGGAGCTTCTCCAGTGAGGGTCTTCCACGGCGCGATGCCGGTCAGCACAAGCGCCACGGAAATGTAGAGCACCGCGCAGACCACCAGCGTCATGATGATGCCGAATGGCAGGTCGCGCTGCGGGTTCTTGCATTCTTCGGCCGCCGTGGAGACCGAATCGAAGCCGATGTAGGTGAAGAACACGATGGCCGCGCCGGTGAGAACTCCGGGGAATCCGTTGGGCAGGAACGGATGCCAGTTGGTAGGTGTTCACCGCGCGCGCCGCGCCGATGACGAAAATCAGAATGGCGGCGATCTTGATGCGCCACCATGACGTTGTTGGTTCCGGCGCTCTCGCGCACGCCGATCACCAGAATGTAGGTGAGAATCAGCAGAATCAGCAGCGCCGAAATATTGAACCACGCGCCGGTGAACTCGCCGCCGACAATGGGCGGCCCGGCCAGCTTGGCCGGCAGGTGCCAGCCGAACAGATTATCCAGTACGTCGTTCAAATAGCCGGAGAAACCCACGGCCACGGCCATGTTGGAGACGGCGTATTCGAGGATCAAATCCCAGCCGATGATCCATGCGATCAGTTCGCCGAGCGTTGCGTAGGCGTAGGTGTACGCGCTGCCCGCGATAGGGATCATGGCGGCCAGCTCGGCGTAACACAGCGCGGCGAAACTGCACGCGAACGCGGTGAGGAGGAACGAAAGCGAAATCCCCGGCCCCGCTCCCGGGCGGCCGACCATGGACAACGCCTGACGGCCATGCAGAAGCAGATCCCAGATGGGCGCGTGCAGTACGGATTTGAAGCTGAGTGTTTCGCCCGCCGCCGCGGTTCCGGTGAGGATAAAAATGCCGGAGCCGATGACGGCGCCGATTCCGAAAGCCGTCAGGCTCCAAGGACCCAGCGTCCGCCGCAGCTTCCGCTCGGGATCTTCGGAAGCCGCGATCAGCGCGTCGATGCTCTTGGTGCGGAGAAGGCTCACGGGTGGACGCTATCCGCCGTCCGCCGTCCGCCATCCGCTTTCCGCGGCCTTTCAGCGCGCAACGGATAGCGGAAAGCCGATAGCGGAGAGCGCTCTTACCGTTTCCTCTGGCCTTGGGCCTGGTGACGGATCTTCTTCTTCATCGATCCGCGGGCTACGCCGGCGGCGCGCTTGGCTTTGGCCGGCGCCTTCTTGCGCGCGGCGCGTTTTACTTTCTTGCGTTCGACTTTTTCGGTAATGTTCTTTGTGTTCATCAGGTTCGTTTCAATCCCGCGTATTTTTCCACGAGCTTTTTCAGGCCGTGGCGAGGGAAGTTTACAGTGATCTTAGCATCTTCACCGTCGCCTTCGCGGCGGACCACGGTGCCTGTGCCGTATTTCGGATGCTCTACCGTCGCGCCCGTTCGAAATCCCGTATGCCGCGGAGGAGCAAATGGAATCACCGGCGCGGCGGGCTTCGGCGCGCCCGAGGCGGCGGCCGGTGCGGCGTTCGGGGCCCCGGCGGGAGCGCGCGGCGGAAAAGGGATGTTCCGGTCGCGGAAAAACTGCGATATGTTGTCGAGGGAGTTGTACGTCTTTCCGGTAAACAGATTGCGCCGGACGGCCTCGCGGACATCCACCCGCTCGGCTAGAAGGCCGATCTCGCCGGCCTCCGGTTCGCCGAGGTTCACGGTCAGGTGTTCGGGAACCTCGCGCAGGAACCCGGAGGGCGCCGACCGCTCGGGGTCGCCCCCGCCGAACCGGCGCCGGTATTTGGCCCACGTGAGAATCAGCCGCTGGCGCGCCCGCGTCATGCCGACGTAGCACAGGCGGCGTTCCTCTTCCATCGCGGATTCCGAGCCCACGGAGCGGCTGTGCGGAAACAAGCCCATCTCCATGCCCGTCACGAAGACAACGGGAAACTCGAGGCCCTTGGCGTTGTGCAGAGTCATCAGGTTGATGGCGGCCCGCTCGTCGATGTGGTCCGATTCGGCGTCGAGCGTGGCGAGGTCCAGGAACTCAGTGAGGCCCTGGCCGCGCGCGGCGGCGTCGGCGGCGGCATTGATCAGTTCGTCCAGATTCTCGAGGCGCGATTCGGATTCCAGCGTCGATTCGGATTCCAGCATCTTGCGGTATCCGGTGCGATCGAGAATAAAGCGGATCAGATCCGGAGGAGCCGCCGTCCCGGCAACCAGCGAGATTTCCTGAATCAGCCCGCGGAACGCCAGGAGCGACGACTGCGAACGGGCCGCCAGTCGCGGGTCTTCGGCGGAGGAGGAGACGGCGTCCCACAGACTGACCTTCCGTTCGTTGGCATGGCGTTCGATCGACTCCACCGTGGTGCGGCCGATGCCCCGCGCCGGCGTGTTGATGACGCGCAGGAGGCTGGCAGCGTCGGAATTGGACATCGCCAGCTTCAGGTACGCGACCACGTCTTTGATTTCCGCGCGCTGGTAGAAACTCAAGCCCTTCACAATGGCGTACTTCTGGCCGGTGTCGCGGAGGGCGTCTTCAATTTGCCGCGACTGTGCGTTGGTCCGGTACAGAATGGCCACATGATCGTCGCGGTGCGAAGCGAGGTGCTCTTCGATTTCCCGCGCGATGAAGCGGGCTTCCGAGCGGTCGTCGGGAGCGGCGTAGATGCCGATGCGCGGCCCTTCGCCGGCATCCGTCCAGAGCTTCTTTCCCTTGCGCTCCTTGTTGTGCTCTACCACCGCGCCGGCCGCGGCCAGAATGTTTTTCGTGGAGCGGTAATTCCGCTCCAGGCGGATAACGCGCGCGTTGGGAAAGTCGTGCTCGAAATCCAGGATATTGCGGATATCGGCGCCGCGCCAGCTATAGATGGACTGATCTTCGTCGCCGACCACGCACACGTTTCGATGCGATTCGGAAAGCAGGCGCATCAGCTCGTACTGGCAGCGGTTGGTGTCCTGGTACTCGTCCACCATGACGTAGCCGATGCGCCGGTTCCAGGTCTCGCGCGTAGCCTCGTCGTTGTGGAGCAGGCGCACGGATTCGAGCAGCAGGTCGTCGAAATCCAGCGCGTTGGCGTTGAGCAGAATCTGCTCGTAGCGCTCGAAAACGGCGGCGATGCGCTCGGTTTCGGAGCTGGTGGCGCGCTTGTAGAGATCCGCCGGGCCGAGCTTCTGGTTCTTGGCGTTGCCGATGCGCGAGAGAAGCGCGCGCGCCTGCATGAATTCCTTTTCTTCGATTCCCAGGCTGCGGTAAGCCGCTTTGACCGAAGCGAGCTGATCGTCCTCGTCGTAGATGCTGAAGCGGCGCGTGAAGCCGGGGCGAATGCGCGCGAGTGGATCGCCATCCTGGCGCAGCAGGCGTACGCAGAAGGAGTGGAACGTGGAGACGCGCGGCGGATATTCGAGGGAGCCGCCATCCAGCAGGCCCGCAACGCGTTCGCGCATCTCGTTCGCGGCTTTGTTCGTGAAGGTGACCGCCAGCACCGCGGAGGCAGGCGCGCGCCGCGTGGTCACGATGTAGGCGACGCGGTGCGTAATTACACGGGTCTTGCCGCTGCCCGCGCCCGCGAGTATGAGCAGAGGCCCATCCACGTGCGTGACTGCTTCACGTTGTTGCTCATTGAGCCCGCTGAGGAAATCCATGAAGGGGAAAAACAATTCGAGTGTAGCATGGGCGGGTTGCTTGGGCGCCAGAACCGATTGATTATCAAATTAGGCGGCGAGTAGGACAGACCCGTATGATAGGCTGTGCGAAGGGGGGGGAAATGCCATGGCAGACGACGATTCGCAGGACTCTACTTCCAGCGACAGCACGGACACGTCTTCGAGTTCGGACGATTCGCAGGATTCGGGCGTTACGCCCAGCGCGCCGGACCTGAGCAAGCTTCCGCTGAGCATCGAGGTGGTTCAGGCGGCTCTGGTGAACGCGTTCCGCGCGAAGGGCATCGACGTGGACGACGACGGCGTGAAGGTCACCAACGAGACGGGACTCTATCATCTTTGTGTGCGGATGGCCGAAGATGGAACGCCGCTTCCGAAGATTCCGGACGACACCAGCAATCTGGCGCCTGGGAGCCTGAAGGGCGCGAAGCTGTTGGCCCTCGGCGCCATTCAGTTCGCGGGCGAGGCGACGCGGGCAACCATCCGAATCGTCGAGACCGAGACGAGCGCCATCCTCGATTCCGGGTTGGGCGACGCGGACGGCGCTTCCGAAGAGTCGGTGGGCGAGGCAGCGGAGGAGGCTCTCTCCAACATACGCACTTTGTGCGGCTGAGCCGCCGCCGGTCAGGGGGTGATTTCGACGGTGGTGGCGGCAGTATCGCCCTGGCCGTTCCCGGTCATCCCTCCGACATTCTCGGACGGGTCGGCGTAGAGCGTTAGGGTATATTCGCCCGGCATATCGAGACTGACAGTCTGCGTGTTGCCGGCCGACTCGCCGGGAGCCAGGCTGTCGAAAAACGGGGCGTCCTCGGCGACGCTTCGCCCATATTGGTTTGTCAGGCGATAACCAACGTAAAAGCCCTTTCGAAATGGGTCGTCGCCGGCGATTGCGGGAGCGTCGCCGGTGTTCTTGACGGTCCACGTGAACGAGAACGCCTGGCCCGAGGTCGCCGGATTCGGCGAGCAAACGGGTCCGGCTGTGATGGCGATAAAGTAGCTCATGGATAGGATACCCCTCCGCGTAACGGTTCCTATCACTCTACCATCGAGGAAGAAATCCCGCTTTCCGCGCGTCAACGACGGCTGCTGCAATCCATCAGGAGATCGCGCGCGAAGTAAATCAACTCCCGGGCCGCGTCTTTGCCGAGCGCGGCAAAAACGGCCGCACGGAGACGGCCCTGCGGGCCGCTCTCCATCGGGCCGGAGCCGCCGCGCTCGGCGAACTACTGCAAGCTCCCGCTCCGGCGAGAGAACTGCGCCGCTTGCCCTGCCCGTGTGGACAGGAGGCGCAGTATCGGGGACTGCGCTCCAAGCCGGCGCTCACCGTGCTAGGCCCGGCGCGCGTCTCGCGTCCCTATTACCTCCGTTCGCACTGTCAACAAGGACAATTTCCGGCCGATGTCGAGTGGGACATCGAGGAGACCGAGTTCTCCTCGGGAGTGCGCCGCATGTGCGCCTTGGTGGGCCAACAGGCCCCCTTCGATCACGGCCGCGAACAGATGCGCGTTCTGGCCGGCCTGGAAGTCACGACCAAGGCGGTGGAGCGCACCGCCGAGGCGATTGGCGCGGATATCGCTCGGGGTGAAGGAGAGGATGTCCAGCAGGCGGTCCAGTGGCGCCTGCCCATCGTCATCGGCAAGCCGATCCCCATCCTCTGTGTGCAGATGGATGGAACCGGAGTGCCTGCGGTGAAGAAAGAGACGGCGGGCCGATCCGGTAAGATCGACGGCCAACCGGCCCATACGCGCGAAGCCAAGCTGGGATGCGTATTCACTCGGACCACCACGGACGTGAAGGGACGCCCCATCCGCGATCCGGATTCCACCACCTACACGGGAGCCATCGAGACCGCCGAGGAGTTCGGCAAGCGGATCTACCTGGAAGCCTGGAATCGCGGTGGGAGCCGAGCCAAACAGAAGGTCGTCATGGGCGACGGGGCCGAATGGATTTGGAACCTGGCCGGTCAGCATTTCCCCGGGGCCGTGCGGATTGTCGATCTCTTTCACGCCCGCCAGCACCTGTGGGACTTGGCGCGCAAACCGCACCCCAACGACGGGAAACGCCAGAAGACCTGGATGACCATTCATCAGAAGCGCCCGCTCGACCAAGGGAAAATCGAGAAACTGGTGGTCGCCCTCCGTTCCATTCCTTCCTCCCAACCCGAGGTCGCCGACAAGCTCCGCACCGAAGCCGACTACTTCCGGAGAAACGCGGAGCGCATGCCTTACCCCAAGTTCCGCCGACAGCGCCTATTTGTCGGCTCGGGCGTGATCGAGGCCGGATGCAAGACGGTGATCGGCTCGCGGCTCAAGCAGTCCGGAATGTTCTGGACCGTGCGGGGAGCCAACGCGATCCTCGCCCTTCGCTGCTGCCACCTCAACGGTAAGTTCGAGGGCTATTGGGAAAAGCGCCACGCGGCATAATTCCAACTTCTATATCGCACACCCGGACGCGCGTCAGCGCCTGTGATCCGTGGGCGCCGCTTCTCACCGCAAAGACTAGGCGAACGCTGAGTTCACGCGGCGCATACCGAAGTGCTCCCTCTCCGCGCATTCTCCGCGGGTGGGACGGAGCCTGGGGACCGATTTCCTGCGAGCCATTACCGCGCGCTTGTGACACAATCGTGAAATGCCGGCCGGCGCATTCGGTTGGACTGTTGTCATGAACCAAGCTGACCGATTCTGAGGTGACGCGATGAAACGGCGAACGCTTCTCGGTGGGCTCACCGGAGCCGCGTTTTACGGCGAGTTTCTAGGGATCGCTCGCGCGCAAGGCACTTCCGCCGCGCCAAGACTCAAAATCCGCGAGATCCGCGCGGTACGGTTGCGCGATGGCCTCAACAACCGCTTCGTGCGAGTCTACACGGACCAGGGACTGACCGGCACGGGCGAGTTCATGGACACGCTCGGCGCCGAGTACATCGTCAACAACAACATCTCGGCCGCCCTCGCCGGCCGCGACCCGCTGGACATCGAGGGTATTCTCTTCAGCCTCTGGCAGGACAGACTGCCGGGCGGAGCGCCCAGCGCGGTGTTCGTGCGCGGACTGGGCGGACCCTTCCTCACCGCAATCGGCGGGGTGGAAATGGCGCTTTGGGATCTGGCGGGTAAGGCCATGGGCGTCCCGGTATACCGCCTGATGGGCGGCCGCGTCCGGGAGAGGGTGCCGGTCTATCTGCACGCCGTCGATGCGGCGGAGGCCAAGAAGCTCATCGCCGAAACCAAGGTCCCGGGGCTCAAAATCGGCATCGATTACAAGCCGTGGGACTCGACGATCAAGAAAGGGATTGAGCCGGAGAGGTCCACCAGCCTGCACCTGAACAATCCGCAGACGGATGACATCGTGGCGTTGGTAGCGTCCGTGCGGGAAGCGGTGGGCCGCGACTACAGCCTGATGCTGGAATGCCACACGCGCTTCGACACGGAATCGGCCATTCAGCTTTGCCACTTACTGGAACCGTACAGGCTGACATGGGTGGAAGAGCCCATCCCGCCCGACAATCCCGATGCGATGGCCAAGATCCGGTCCGAGACGCGCGTTCCCATCGCGGCCGGGGAGAATATCTACACCCGGTACGGTTATCGGCCCTTCCTGGAGAAACAGGCCCTCAGCATTATCCAGCCCGACATGTGCAAGACGGGAGGGTTACTGGAAGGCCGCAAGATCGCGGCTCTGGCCGAAATATACTACGTCCCGGTGGCCCCGCATGGCGTGGCTTCGCCGCTGGGGACCATGGCCTACGCTCACGTGTCCGCCGCGATCCCGAACTTGTTGATGCTGGAGTGGACTCACTACCTCAACAAAAGCATCACGAGTTTGACGGAACCGGTCACGCTCACCGATGGGTATATGGTCCCCACGGCCAAGCCGGGGATCGGCGTGTCGTTGAATGACGATGCCGTGAAGGAACGAACCGAGAGCGAATTCCGGCCACTTTGAGGGGCGAGTGGGGTTCCGTCCGCGCGGGCTCCACTTTGACGCGCTGCGAGCGCTGGGGCAGGTCGGGAACCGGCCCCACCTTGGCAGGGCTGGAGACCTGGGGCACTGCGCGCTAACATTACAGGTACCGATATGAGCTACTACACCGAGCATCAAGCCGATTTTCTGGAGAGCTTGAAGGCTTTCCTGCGCATTCCCAGCATCAGCGCGCTGACCGAAAACAAGGACGATATCCGCCGCGCGGCCGAGTTCGCCAAGAGCGAATTGCTGGCCGCCGGGATGACCAGCGCCGAGTTGATCGAGGGCGATGGCAACCCGCTGGTTTACGCCGAGTGGCTGAACGCGCCCGGCAAGCCAACCGTCCTTTTCTACGGGCACTACGACGTCCAGCCGCCCGATCCGATGGAGGAATGGAAATCGCCGCCGTTCGAGCCGGAGATACGCGGCGACGACATTTTCGCGCGCGGCGCGTGCGACGACAAGGGGCAGGTGCTGATTCAGGTGAAGGCCGTCGAAAGCCTGCTCAAGACCACGGGCAAGCTGCCGGTCAACGTGAAGTTCCTGCTCGAGGGCGAAGAGGAAACCGGCGGCGAGCATATCGAGGCGTACGTGAAGACGAAACCGCCGCGGCTGAAGGCCGATGCGGCGGTGGTGTGCGATACCGAAATGTTCGCGCCCAACCTGCCGACTATCTGCGTGGGGCTGCGCGGACTGGTTTATTACGAGCTGGCGGTCGAAGGCGCGAGCCTGGATTTGCATTCGGGCGTCTACGGCGGCGCGGCGCCGAACCCGATCATGGCCATCGCGGAGATTTTGTGCGCGCTGAAGGACCGCGACGGGCACATCGACATTCCGGGGTTCTACGATCGCGTGGTTCCGCCGAGTCCCAAGGAGCGCGCGGCGTGGGACAGCCTGCCGTTCAATGAGCAAGAGTTCCTGGAAAAGGAAGTGTGCGCGAAGGCGCTGACGGGCGAGCCCGGGATCCCGGTGCTGGAGCGCGTGTGGGGCAGGCCGACGCTCGAAGTACACGGCATTCGCGGCGGCTTCACCGGCGAAGGCGCGAAGACGGTGATTCCGGCGCGCGCGGTGGCGAAAGTCTCGACGCGCCTGGTGGGCGATCAGCAGGTGGAGGAATCCATCGCGCAGTTTAAGGCCGCGGTGGCGGCGGTTTGCCCGAAGGGCGTGACGGCCGAGGTAAGGCTGCTCAGCGCGGGCGCGCCCTCGCTGACGAATCCGGATAATCCGTTCATCCACGCGGCCGCCGAGGCGATGAAGCAGGTTTTTGACAAAGAGACCGTGTATATACGTTCGGGCGGGTCGATACCGATTGTGGGCGTGTTCGACCGCTACCTGGGAATACCGAGCGTGCTGATGGGCTTCGGACTACCCGACGACAGGCTGCACTCGCCCAACGAGAAATTCCACTTGCCGAATTTCTACCGTGGGATTGAGGCGGTAGCACGGTATCTGGAGATTCTGGGCGGGTAGCGGGACTGGGGGAGCACTTATCACCGCGGAGACGCGGAGGGCACGCGGAGTTTTTGGATTAAGAAAACCGAGGGCGCAGAGCGTGCGGAGATTATGTTCGCTGGCACCCTCGGGCTTTTTATTGGCGGGCCAAGGCGCGCCTGCGGCGCGAGGCAGACCGGGAGGTCCGCCCCACTACCGCCAATGGCCGCGCTGGAGGGTCCAGTGGCCGCGGCCCGCTTCGAACCAGCGGCCGGGGACCCAGACGGCGCGGGGGCGCGGGGGGCGCATCCAGCGGCCATCGACCCAGGCCCAGGACGAGCCGCGAAGATCCCAGAAGCCATCGGTCCACAAATAGCCGGGGCCGGGAGCGGCTCCGACGACGGCGTAGCGCGGCGCGGGCGGGGCTGCCACAATCACGACGCGGCGAGCGGCGCAAGCCGGAGCCAGCGATAGAGCGGCCGTAAGCGCGGTCAACAGCAGAGTGCCTTTCATTTTTCGATTCCTCCTGATGGGTGGAACGCGGGTTGGCGCCGGGCCGTTGCGAAGCTGAAGGGGAATTAACGTGAAGGAGGATTCATGAGGGCGGGAGGCACGGCGGCGCAAATGACGCGGTTGCGAGCCGATGCTTACGCCGCGTCGCCGAACGTCGCCACGAATGGCGACGCGGCAAACCAGAGGTTTGCGCCACGGCGCGGCTAGTCTGAGCTGCCGTCGCGCCATTCGTGCCGAGATTCTTGGGACCAATCACATAGGAGAAAACCCGGTATTTAAGTGGCATTAGGTGAAAGCGCCTGCCGCCCTTTTTGGAGCTAGGGCTTGGATGAGCGGACGTCGCGGAGAGTGGCCGACCACGGTTGGTAGCCGCGCGCGGCGGAATGCGGGTCTTCATCGAGCGTGAAGGCTACGTCGATGCGGGCTCCGGTGGCGAATTCGTTCGCGCGCTCGGCGAAGTTCCACGCCTTCAAAGCGATCGTGCGGCCATTGCCGCGCACGTTTACGCGGAGGTGCTTTTCGGCGAAGACGGCGGGCGGCGCGGCGACTTCCACATTCATGGCGGCGAAGACCGGCGCCGGATTGCCGAAACCGAAAGGCGCGAGCGACCATACGTCGCGTGCGGCGGATTCATCGATCTGGGCGAGCGAAGCGAGCGCGTCGATTTCCAGAACCGGCTCGAAGTCCTCGGGATTGAGACGCGCGGCCGCGATGGCGTTCAGGCGCTCGCGAAACTCGTCGATGCGCGCCGGATCGAGCGTGACGCCGGCGGCGTGACGGTGGCCTCCGTAGCGGACGAGAACGCCGGGCATGGAGTCCAACGCGTCCAGCAAATGGAACGCGGGGATGCTGCGGCCGGAGCCTTGCGCCAGGCCGTCTTCGGGATTGAGACCGAGAACGAACGCGGGGCGGCGAAACCGTTCCACCAGACGGCTGGCGACGATGCCGAGCACGCCGCGATGCCATGCGGGGCCGTAGTAGACGAGCGCGGAGGCGGCTGGGTCGAAGGGCGCGCGTTCGCAAGCCTCGCGGATTTCGGCTTCGGTGCGCTGGCGTTCGGCGTTGCGTTCGTGAAGTCCCTGCGCAAGCTCGCGGGCGCGCGATTCGTCCGAAGTAAGAAACAACTCGATGACGGCTTCGGCCGTATCCATGCGGCCGGCGGCGTTGATGCGCGGCGCGATTTGAAACGCCACCTGCCGCGCGCTGGGCGCCTGCGTCAGAGACAGTCCGGCCACCTGCATCAGTGCACGCAGGCCCGGACTGCGGACCGAGCGCAGGCCAGCGAGGCCGTTCTTGACGATGACGCGGTTCTCACCGGTGAGCGGCGTGACGTCCGCTACCGTCGCGATGGCCACGATCTTCAGAAACGAATCCGAGATGCGGCGCACGCGATCGGCCGGCCATTCCAGGCGCGCCAGCGTAGCTTGGGCGAGTTTGAACGCGACGGCGGCGCCGCACAGGTTCTTATCGGGATATTCGCAATCGGGCCGGTTGGGATTGAGGACGGCCAAGGCGGGCGGAAGCGCGGATTCGGGCAGGTGGTGATCGGTAACGATCACATCGATACCAAGCGCGATGGCGCGGCGCACCACTTCGGTGGCGCGGATTCCGGTATCGACGCTTACAATGAGCTTGACGCCATCGGCCGCCGCGGCTTCCACCGGCTCGGCGCGCATGCCATAACCGTCCTTCAGGCGGTTGGGAATGTGCCACGCGGCGGACCAGCCGGCCATCTCGATGGTCTTCACCAGAAGCGCGACGGAGGTGGCGCCATCCACGTCGTAATCGCCATAGATCAGAATCTTCTCGCGCTCGCGGATGGCGCTCGCCAGGCGGGCGGAAGCGCGGTCCATGTCGCGCATGAGAAACGGGTCATGCAGATCCTCGACGGGCGATTCGAGAAAACGGCGCGCGGAGGCGGCGTCACGAAAGCCGCGCCGCGCCAGAACGCTTGCGGCGAGAGGCGCGACGCCGAGCGATGCGGCCAAGGCGGCCGCGTGCGCATCGGGTTCGGGGATGATCCAGCGGGACGCCATGGCAGTCTGTGCGCGCGAACGGGGCCCGGCCGGCCTCGCCCGCCCGGTCAGTTCCTGGAGTAGAAACCGCCCAGGTCCTCATCGTCGTCTTCGTCGTCGTAGACGTGCGCCATCACTTCGTCTTCAAGGGCGAGGAAGTCTTCGTACCATTCGGTCCGCGCGACGTACACGTAGCTGCGGGAATTGTAATCGAAGGCCAACTCGACGGAGCAGAGCTGGCCGAGGCGCGAGCGGGCCTCGCGCAGACGTCTCTCGAACGAGCGTTGCTCGTCGGACTCCAGGTCGGCAATTTCGAGTTGCTCTTCCAGGTTGGCCACGGCGGAGGCGTCAAATTCAATCGCCGCAAAGGCAACCACCTTGACGCCGGCTTTGCTGGCCACGTCGAGGAACACGTGGAAATCCGGATAGTGTTCGACGTCCCAGGCCGCGCCCGGCAGGGTTTCCATGCCGCGGGGCAAGCCGTGAAACACGGCGAATTCAGAGGCGTCCAAATAGGCGAGGATCTTGCGCTTCAGCGATTCAAGGTTTACGTTCACGTTTGTTCTCGGCTCTTGACGATTTCGAGCGCACCGGCGCTCATTGCAAGATCGCGGGCCGAAGGCGTCATTATGGTTCCCGGCCCGGCATGGATTTTGCGCTTTTCGGCGATAGCGGCGCGCACATCCGCTTCCGATACGAATTCCGCCGGCGTCCTGGCGGGCTCCGGAACGGAGCAGCAGGAGGGCCCGCCCGGCGCGGAGGGCGCCCCGACTCCGCGCGCGGCCAGATAGCGCAGCACGGCCGCCGTAATCTCGCTTTTGTTGACCGTCGCGGCGCGCGGTGTGGCGGAGGGCGCGGCGGCTGTTTCCAGCGGAACCTCGAAGGCTTCGGCGGGCTTGCGCACCGAGTACGCCAGCCGCTTTACGTCGATCAGGTGCAATGGGCCGACGTTATCCGAAGTGGCGTTGCCGGCCGCGGCGCCGCAGCCCAGAGTCATGGATGGAAACAGATTGGTGGTGATGCCGGTCGAGCCCTGCGGCGACGACGTGTTCGCCAGGACGCGCATGGCCGGAACCCGCAACGCGAATTCGCGGATGCGCGCGTCATCCCTAGCGTGAATCACGGCGGTGTGGCCCATGCCGCCAAAACGGAGCAGCGCCACGCAAGCCTCCAGCGCGGCGCTCCAATCCTTCACAAAATACAGCGAGAGCACCGGCGAGAGTTTCTCCGCGGAGAGCGGATGCTGCTTGCCGACGCCGCCGATTTGCGCGCAGATGATGGAGGCCGAGGGCGGAATCTCGAACCCCGCCATGCGCGCGATCTTCTGCGGAGCCTGACCGACGCACTGCGGGTTCACGGTCCAATTCGGCATCAACAACAGACGGCCGAGCGCTTCCGCCTGGGCCTCATTCGCCATATAGGCGCGCTCGCGTTCGAGCGCCGCCAGGATGCGGGGACGAAGGCTTTCTTCCGCCACCAGAGCCTGCTCGCTCGAACAGACGGTGCCGTAATCGAAGGACTTGCCGGCTACGATTTTGGCAACGGCCGCGGCCACGTCGGCGGACGTGTCCACGAAGGCAGGAACATTGCCGGGCCCAACGCCGAAGGCGGGCTTACCGCTCGAATAGGCGGCGCGC
This sequence comes from Terriglobia bacterium, assembly GCA_963783505.1. Taxonomy (GTDB): domain Bacteria; phylum Acidobacteriota; class Terriglobia; order Bryobacterales; family Bryobacteraceae; genus BOG-224. The sequence goes on from CAWAOP010000018.1 coordinate 43,901, forward strand.
ACGATGCCGTGTCCGCCCGTTCGACAGGATGACGGCCGTGCGCTCGTGGCGCATCAGTGCGTTGGTGGCTTCGATCGTGGCGCTATCCACGCACTGGATGATGTCGGTCGGCGCGCCGGCTTCCACGGCCGCCTGGTAGAGAATGGCAGCGGCGCGGCACGTGCATCGGTGCGCCCGCGGGTGCGGACTGAGAACGATCGCGTTGGCGGATTTGAGCGCGATGAGCGTTTTGTAAATCGCGGTCGAGGTGGGGTTGGTGGTCGGAAGGATGGCGGCCACGACGCCCATGGGAACGCCGATTTCCACGACGCGCTCCTCGGGCAGTTCGCGCAATACCCCAACTGTCTTGAGGCCCCTCATGCGGCGAGGCAGAAGATCGGAGGTGAGCAGGTTCTTGGCGGTTTTATCGGGGACGTTGCCGTAGCCCGTCTCTTCGACCGCCATTTCGGCGAGCGAACGGGCGGCCGCGCGCGCCGCCGAGGCCATTCGCTCGACAATAGCGTCCACCTGCCGCTGGTCAAAGCTTCTGTACTTCAACCACGCGGCGTGGGCCTTCTCGACTTTGGTGCGGACCTCCTGAATGGAAACGAGGTCTTTATCTTCAAGCATCGATCGCTACTTCTTCAAGGCGCCGGGCAAGGCCGTTGCGGCGGCTTCGAGAGGGCCTGCCAGGCATTTCGTCTGAACCAAGCCTGGTTCCATGACCGGGATACTCGGTGCTATCGCAAAGCCGCTCTCTTACGTTCGCGGCTCGGATCGGAGCCGCGAACGTAAGAGAGCGGTTCCCCGCGTTGCGCACAATATCACACGGTCAAAGTGCCGGCGCCTCCACGGGTTCTCCTGCCCTTGCGAACCCAATACCCTAGCACAATTCCCGAAACGGGCTTCTCCGTCTGAAAGGCCAGGCGGTAAGGAGATTTGGATAGGTCTTAGTTGTCGCGGACGAACTCGTAGCGTTCCAGAGTCGCCGCGACCTGATATGCAGGCGGACCGGGCGGCGCAGAGCCATTGCTTACGCGTTCGGAGCGCAGGACCTTGCCGACGCACCGCAGGTTCACGGTCTGCTCACCCGCGTGGGCCAGCGCTATTACGTACTCAATAGGAGCGCTCGTGCCCAAGGCGCTTCCGGCCGTGAACAGGACCCCGGTGGAGCTGATGTTCTTGGTCAGACCGTCGTAGGCAACCCGGTTCATCCCCGCCCGGATGATGGATACCGGAAGCTGCAATTTGAAACGGCGCGTCCGTCGCTGTTCCATGAGATACTTTCATGCTATCGGCGGTTGGCGGATAGGGTCAATAGACCTAAAGGGCTTTCGTTCTAGTACGTTGGATTGGATTGAAGATCCGGCCAAGTGAGGAGGAAGCCGCCAACTAAGAAAAGGGACGCGCGATCGCACGCCCCTTTTCTTATTACCTGCGTAAGCGCTTATTTCGGAATAAGCCGTCCGCTTCGTCTGAAACACGGCCGACTAAACTCCGGCATTCCGCGGTGCCCGATCGAATGCGGCTCTGCCGGCGGTTTCTTAAGCAAACGCGTACTTGAAGACGATCAGCAGCGTATACAGAGCCAAAGACTCGATGAACGCCAAGCCGATGAGCATGGCCAACTGAATGGCCTTGGCCGCGCCCGGATTCCGAGCCATGCCTTCAACGGCGCTGGCGATCGCCTTGCCCTGCGCCAGACCGCAAAGGCCGGAAGCAAACGCCATGCCGAAGCCCGCGGCGATAGGCGCCAGATTGACCGGAGCGGCGGCAGGAGCCGACGCCGGCTGGGCCGATGCAACGGCGCACAGCGCCACGAGACCCGCAATAATCAAAAGCAGTCGTTTCGTCATCTTACTTCTCCTCGAATAAATAGCCTCAGGAGGTGGTTCCCGGACACCCTGCAGCCGGGCTCACGCCGAGGCGGAATCAAGCCGCTGGAAACTCCAATTCCCGATTAGTGCTCATGCGCCACGGCGGAACCCACATACACCATGGCCAATAACATGAAAATATAAGCCTGCACGAGACCCACGAAGACGTGCAAACCCATGAATATTACCGGGGCCAGGAAATAAGTAAGACCCAAAAACACCATGGTCACTTTCTCCCCGGCGAACATGTTGGCGTAAAGACGAACGGTGAGCGATAGTACTCGCGCGAGATGGCTGATGATCTCAATCGGAAACATCAACGGGGCAAGCCACCACATGGGCCCGGCGAAATGCGCGGCGTACTTCAGACCATTCGCCCAGACACCCATGGCGTTGTAGTAAACAAAGGTCGCCACGGCGCAGCCCAGCGTAACCTGCGGATTCATGGTCGGCGATTCAAACGCGGGAATCAAGCCGATCAGATTCGAAACCAGAATGAACAGGAAAATCGTACCGAAGAAAGGGAGATACCGACGGGCCTCGTGGCCCACCTGGTCCTCGGCCTGTCCGCGGACGAAATCGTAGATCAGTTCGAAGGTTTGCTGGAACTTCCCTGGACGATCGACGGAAAGGCGCATCCGCAGAATCGGAAATACGACGATGAACAGCGCGGCTACAAGGATCTGCATAACCGCATAGTCGGCCCACGGACGAGCCTGCGCATGAATTCCAACCAGACCGGTTAACGAATTCCCGAGGCCCGCCAGATGATCGTTGAAGATTTTGGCGATCCAGAGTTCACTTTCGGGCATAGGCGATTTCGAAGGCGACTTCCATGAAGACGGCGGCGGTCAGAACGAGCACGCCAGCCAGGACAGCCGGAAGGCTGATACGAGCAAACCTGAATATAACATAGCCCGCTGCTACCAAAAGGAGATAGCGAGTGACCATCGAAGCCGCTCCGCGCGGCTTCGGCGAACCGCCGAGCGCGTCAACGGTGCGCTTCAGCCATCTGAAATTCAGCCACGAAACAGCCGATCCCGTGAGGAATCCGGCCCCGGCGCGCCATCCGCCGATGGCAAAAGCCACGACGCTCCCGATCGCGCCAAGGACAAGGGTGGAGCGGGCAATGCGCCGCGCGGCCCGCTCGTAGGTCAACTCGTCAGGCATCGTCGTCGCGGGAATCGCGGAGAATCTGTCGGATCAACTGAGTGAATCCCCCGACCGTGCCCAGAATCAGGAAGACGATGGTCAGCCATTTGGTTCCGAAAGAGCGGTCAAGCCAATGGCCGATGAGGTAGCCCACCAGCGTAGAGGCCGGAAGGGCAAGGGCCAGAGAACTGTACTCGGCGAACCGCGCGATTCCCGTCTTCTTGGCTGACGCCACAATACTATTGTGCTACGGCGCGGCCTTGTGGGGCGGGCCTCCTGGCCTGCCTTCGCGGGATGCGCGCCTGCGGCGCGAAGGCAGACCGGGAGGTCCGCCCCACTTCTTGCTACGCTTTTGCGGCGGCAGTCCGGTTCGCGATTGGAACCACGTCGCGGGTCTCGTAACCGGTGTAGATCTGGCGCGGGCGTGCGATCTTCTGCTCGCCGTCGGTGATCATCTCCTGCCATTGCGCCAGCCAGCCAGCCGTGCGCGGAATAGCGAACAGCACGGTAAAGATCTCCGGCTTGAAGCCCATGGCCTGGTACATGATGCCCGAGTAGAAGTCGACGTTCGGATAGAGCTTACGCTTCACGAAGTACTCGTCGGAAAGCGCGATTTTCTCGAGCTCCATGGCGATATCGAGCTTGGGATTGCGGCCCGTCACCTGGAACACCTGGTCCGCCGCCCACTTGATGATGCGCGCGCGCGGATCGTAGTTCTTGTAGATGCGGTGGCCGAAGCCCATCAGCTTGAACTGGCCGGCTTTCACCTTTTCGATGTAAGCGGGAATGTTGTCCTTCGATCCGATCACATCGAGCATCTTGAGCACTTCTTCGTTGGCGCCGCCATGAAGCGGCCCGGACAGGGCGGCGCATGCGCCGGCGGTCGACAGGTACGGATCCGCCTGCGAGCTGCCGACGGCGCGCATGGCGTTGGCGCTGCAATTCTGCTCGTGGTCGGCGTGGAGGATGAAGAGAATGTCGAGGGCGCGCGCGATCACCGGGTTGGCCTGATACTTGGGCTCCACCATCTTCCACAGCATGTTCATGAAGTTCTCGGTGTAGCTCAGGTCGTTGTCGGGATAGACGTACGGGAGACCCAGGCTATGCCGGTAGGTGTACGCGGCGATGGTCGGCATCTTTCCTATGAGGCGCAGGATTTGCAGCCGGCGCACCTCGGGATCGAGCACGTTTTTCGCTTCGTGATAGACGGTGGAAAGCGCGGCCACCGTGCTGACGAGCATGCCCATGGGATGCGCGTCGTACCGGAAACCCTCAAGGAATTTCTTGGTGGTTTCGTGAATCATCGTGTGGTACGTGATATCGTGCACCCAGTCCTTCAACTGCGTTTCGGTGGGCAGTTCGCCGTGCAGAAGCAGGTAGGCGACCTCGAGGAAGGTGCACTTTTCCGCGAGCTGCTCGATGGGATAGCCGCGGTAGCGCAGGATGCCCTTATCGCCGTCGATGAACGTAATCGCGCTGCGGCAGGAGGCGGTGTTCATGAAAGCGGGGTCGTAGGTCATGAGCCCGAAGTCGTCGGGCCCGGTCTTGATCTGGCGCAAATCCATGGCCCGTATGGTTCCATCCTTTATGGGGACTTCATACGCAGCCTGGTTTCGCTGGTCGATAATGCTCAACGCGTCTTTTACCATATTGTTCTCCGAGTATCCTGGCTGGCGGAACCTCCCTCGACCGCGCCGACAGCGCGCGACGGTTCCCGCAGCCGCCCTGCCCTTGCGCCTTACCGCAATGGCTCGCTTTCCCTCGCCGGCGGCGTGGGCAGCGAAGTGCAAACTCATGCTTTTGCGGCGGAGACCCGCCCGGCCCTTAGGCAACCCGATGCCGAGGCAGGCCTCAGACCGCAGTCCTCAAAGCCACCGACCCCCGTCTTCCCGGACGGGCGGTCCAACGTCATCATAATTCAAATGGCGGCGTTTGTTAATCCTTATTTCAGAGTACAGCTTCCCTTTGGGCGATCAACCCGCGGAGTACTTCTCCCGGCATTCAGGCGAGCAGAAATAGAGGACCTCTCCCTTCACCGTTCGCGTTACGGCAGCCTGGGGAGAGACGTAGGTTCCGCACACCGGGTCTTTTTTCAGTTCCCCGCCAAGCGGCGCCTGTTGGCGCTGGCGGGCTTGCGGGACGGGACCGGAACGCGGTGTGCGCCAGGAGGAGATGAAGCCCCGGACAACGGAGCGCAACGCCAGGAAGAGGAACAGCCAACTGAGGATTTCGAGGAGATACCGCATGGAGTCGGGGCGGGGGCTAAAGGCTCCCCGCCCCGGAACTTCTCTATTTCTTCTTTACTGTGGTCTTCTTGTTCGGGTCCTGATAAGTGGTCTGAACCGAAGTATGCAGCGCGTCGATCATGTCTTTGGCCTGCTGACGGAATTCGGGCTTGCACTTATCCCCCAAGTCAATGCACTTCTGAAACGCCTCGACCGTCCCCGCCACGGGCGTAACCGTTCCATCCGCGGCGACCGCCGCTTTGCTCATCAATGTGATGCCGTACTGATAATAAGCGTCGCCGTAAGTTGGATCGGCCGCGATGGCTTTTTGAAAGACCTCGCCGGCGGCGTCGTTTTGTCCGCCATTCACGAGCAACGCTCCCAGGTTGTAGTAATACTTGCCGGCTCCCGGCGGGTCGAGTTGCGCGGCTTTGGTCATTTCGGCCTGGGCGTCGGCGCTCTTGCCGGCCTCGGCCAGAGCGCGCCCGTAATTATTGTGGACTCCCGCGTCATCCGGTTTCAGCGCGAGCGCCTTGCCATAAGCGTCCATGCAACCCTGTATATCCGGGTCGCGGTCCGCGCCCTTCTTGCTCATGAAGCTGTCCATGTACGCTTCGGCTAAGCCGAGCCAAACGGCCACCTGCTTGTCGTCAAGCGTCACAGCCTTTTGAAAGCCCGCGATGGCGTCGGCAAACTGCTTGTTTTCCATGGCGGTCATGGCGGCGGAGTAGGTGTCGCTCAACTCCTTGTTTTTTCGCAGGGCGGCCTCATTGGCCTTCATGCGCGCCTCGAGTTCGTCTTTCTGCTCGGAGGTCAGGCCTTTTTCCGCCGCGCCGATATCGCCGGTCTGGAGCGCCTTCTGGATGGCATCGTTTTGGACCTGCTCATTCTTCTTGGCCTTGCCCAGATCGAATTTCAGCTCGGCAGGACTCTGCAGGGACCCACGAGCAGTTTGCTGATCCACCTGCTTTCCGTTGACTTCAATGGCCACCGTCCACTGCGAACCAACGGCCAACCCCATATAGATGAAATGGCCTTTCTTGTCCGTCTTGGTGGTCAGCGGGTTCTGTTTCACGTCAGTGCGAGTCAGCCTCACCACGGCGTTTGGAAGAGGCTGACCGTCTTCACCAATGACGTTGCCTTCAATCTGAGCGGTTTGAGCGAGAGCGACCAGGGCCAGAATCGCCAATCCGGCGATGGCGAAAAACACGCTGCTGCGCTTCATAGAATAAGTACCTCCAACACTGGATATTTCACACCGAACGCCAGTATATCGTATTTCGGAGTTATGGCTTCCGGTCTCACCCCTACGACAAGTCCAGCCGCTCGATCACGCGCGGAACCGCGGTTTCGAACGTAAGCCCTTCCTCCCACTCTCCGGCCTCGCGGGCCTCTTCAATTCTTCGACGATTCGATAGCCAGGCCGACCCCATAACGGCGGGGACCGGGAGGAACCGGGCCGGAGCCAGAAACATCCAATGCTCCATCGCAGCCCCTAGTCCACTGAAGACCTCAAATCCTACGACCTGCATCAGGCAGAGCAGAGGAAAGTGGTTGCGAAAACCCGGGGCCGGACACATTAACGGGATCTTTCGGTAGCCGAGGAGCAGAATCTCCATCAAGCACATCGCAAGCGCCAACAAATAAAGGGTTTGGACGAGGGCCACGGCCGTCCCCCATCGCCACCAGAAGTACGCCAGCGCCGGGGCCGCTACCACGGGGATCAGAAAGCCGATCATGACGCGGCGAGCTGCCGGGACCGTTTGATTTTCCCGAGGGTCCAGGATGACCCGGAAGACCCAGCCGGCCGCGGCCCCTGCCGGGAGCTCGAAGGCGACCCGTAATCCCAGGATGACGAGGTACGCCGCGCCCAGCGGGGCCTCCAGAGATCCGAGATCGGGGATGCGCCGAAGCGGAAGCGCCATCGAACCCGCTATTGTCTGCAGGGCTAATAGCCATCCCAAGCCGATGGAAACCGCGATCACGAGCCTGTGGGCTTCGCTTCGGAGCAGAGCCCGCACCGCGAAGCGGTGGCAGGCGCGTTCAAATCCTGCGGAGCGCCACCCAAAGAGATCGAGAACCGGCAGCCCGAGCGCGAAGATGCGCTGCTGGGCGGGGCGCCGCAGGCTCTCGGGTACGCCCGCCAAATGCCTTCGGTAACTCAGCCCGTAAGCCAGCGCCATGGCCGCCAGCGCGACGAAAGCGGCGGCGACGCCCACAGGCGCCAGAGCGCTCAGGGCCGTTCCAGCGTGGTTCTGGAGGCGCTGATACAGGCCCAAATACCAGAGCGACGGCAACCATCTCAGCGCGGTGTGCGGCGCGGCTTCCAGTCTCGCGACCAGGGTCTCGCCCGCGAAGGCGGAGGCGAGCAAGGCCAGAAACCCCAACAGAAGCGCTCCCCGCAGCCATGAGGAACACGCCCGAAAGGCAGCGCGCGGGAGCAGGGCCGCCAGACTTCCCATCACGGCGAAGGTCGCGAGGAACGTGGAAGCACTGGCCAAAAGCACGGAGAGGCAGTGAACGCCGACAAAACTCAGGGCAACCCCCAGACCGGCGTGCTTCGAAGCCGTTACAAAGAAAGGAAAAAGCAGGGCTGGGACGGCGCTCACATCCAGCGCTACAACCGCCGCGGCGAAGGCAATGGCAACCGCGTTGGCCAGGAAAATGGACCGGGGCGGTACGGGGAGCGGGGCCAGGTTCAAGTAGTCCTGCGCGTCCGGCAGGATCTGGTCCCACTTCAGGACGGTCACGATGCCTGTGAGCGCCATGGCAAGCGTAAGAAACAGGTATTTGTCGGGAATCGAGGCCACGTACATGTCCGTTTGCCGCCACCCTCGAATCCAATTCAGCAACGAGGAGTACTTGTCGAGCATCAGCAGGCTGGCGAAAGCGCCAGGAGCGGCCAGCACGCCGAGCAACCCGCCGGCCCCGAGATCGGATTCGTCGGACGCGGATTCCCGCCCGCTACGCGCGAGGCGTGCGAGGAAATGGCGCACCAGACGGCCGAATGGGCGCTCCCCCCAGCCTTCAGTCGAGCGGCGCGCGAGCGGCGTCGAGTATTTTTCCGGCGACTCCATCGATGTCCACTTGCTCGGTCAACTGCATGAATCCGGCCTCCAGCCCCGCGCCGGCGAAGCCGGCCTGCATCTCCTCCATGGAGCCTGAAGCCACTACCGATCCTCTTTTCAGTACCACCAGATGCGAACAGAGCCTATCTGCCTGTTCCAGGACCGGCGAGGAAAACAGAATCGCCTTGCCCGCGGCGGCCAGACGCGCGACGATCCGCCGCAGGACCAGCGCGCTGGTTACATCGAGGCCGGCGAATGGTTCGTCGAGCACCAGCAGTTCGGGATCGTGCATCAGGGCCGCGATCAGCACGATGCGCTGGCGCATTCCTTTCGAATAGGAGGAAATGGCCAGATCGCGGCTCTCATAGAGCATGAAGCCTTCGAGCATCGCGAGAGCCTTTTCGCGAAAACGGCGGCGGCCGATTCCCCGCATGGTCGCCACCAGATCGAGGTACTCCATCCCGGTCAGGAAGCCGTAAAGGTCCGGCTGCTCGGGCACGTACCCTAAATGACGTTTGAAGGCGCTTAACTCGTCGGAGATGCGCACGCCATGAAAAAGAACCGCGCCGCGAGATGGATCGAGGAGCCCGGTCACCATTTTGACGATGGTGCTCTTTCCGGCTCCATTGGGACCCAGCAAACCTAGAATCTGGCCTGGCCGGATCGCAAAACCGATTTCGCGAACGGCCGCGACCGGCCCGTAATTCTTACCAAGGCCGCGAGCCTCCAACACCGCTTCGGATTCCGCACCCATTCCCCCGCTCATGCCGGTGAGAAGTGGACGCTCCGGGCCGCCCAAAAGTTCCCGCCGGGCCGGGCCTCGCCACTTTTTGGCTTTTGACAACTCACTGCCGGTCGCGGCACGGACTGTCGCGTGCGGGCTGCGAACGAATGGTGAAACCGGCTATTCTGTATGAAAGTTCAACTCTGAAGAGAGCATCGGCTCCCTGCCTGTGCGCTCGCGCAGCGGCCGGTCTGGAGCGCCTGGCTCGGAAGGGTAGGGTACGCGGATGCCTAGCCGCTCACTCTCTCGTACGCACGCCCTGGCCGCCTTCGCACTGGCATTCGCTTCAGCGGCTCCAGCGCAGACGACAAGGCCGCGCCCCCAAATCACCGAGGCGATCAATGAGACCCGGCTGATTCGGCTGGCCGGCAATACGCGCCCTGAAGCGACCAGCCGGAACGACGCAGGGCCTGTCGCGGACGATCTGCATCTGGACATGTTCCTCCAACTGAAGCGCTCGGCGGAATTGGATCTGGCGGCGGCGCAGTTCGTCGATTCGCTGACGGACAGATCTTCGCCCAACTACCACAAGTGGATCACCGCGGCGGAGTATGGCCAACGTTTTGGAGCGGCCCCGGAGGACATAGCCACTGTTTCGCGCTGGCTGGAGTCGCACGGGTTCACCGTCAATGGCGTTCCCGCGAACAACATGGTGATCGACTTCTCCGGGAACGCGCGCCAGGTGCGCGACGCGCTGCACACCGAAGTACACTATCTCGACGTTGCGGGCCGGCGGCATTTCGCCAATATGGGCGATCCGCAGATCCCGGCCGCGCTCGTCCCGGCGGTGGTGGGAGTCGTCTCAATCAACGACTTCAAGCCGCAGTCGATGCACACGCCGAAATCGCAATACACGGCTAGTTCCAGCAGTTATCCGATCGTGCCGGGCGACCTGGCCACCATCTACAACCTGAATCCGGTGTTTGCGGCGGGGTACACCGGGCTGGGACAGACCGTCGTAGTCGTAGAGGATTCGGATCTCTACAACAGCCCCGGCGACTGGCAGACCTTCCGAAAGACATTTGGTCTGGACCGGTATCCCAACGGCACGCTGACAGCAGTTCACCCGGCGGCGGGAAAGGGCGGAGCCTGCAACGCCCCCGGAATCAACGGGGCCGAGGGCGAGGCGGCTCTCGACGTAGAATGGGCCAGCGCGGCGGCTCCGAATGCCGCCATCGTCATGGCGTCCTGCGACGATACGACCAACTTCGGCGGATTCATCGCTCTTCAAAACATACTGACGAACGGCGGACCTCTGCCGAGCGTGGTCAGCATCAGCTATGGCACTGCGGAGACGTACATGGGTGCATCGCAGAACACCTTCGTCAGCACCCTATACCAGACCGCGGCGGCCGCGGGAGTTTCGGTGTTCGTTTCATCCGGCGATGAGGCCGCGGCCGAGGTGGACGACCGCGCCTGGGCGGCGATCAACGGAATCAGCGTTAGCGGCTTTTCATCGACGCCATACGACGTGTCTGTCGGCGGAACGGATTTTGGCGACACGGCCGCCAAGTCGAACGGCGCTTACTGGAGTCCTTCCAACAGCCCTTACTACGACTCAGCGAAATCTTACGTGCCGGAGATCCCGTGGAACGAATCGTGCGCGGGCCAGATCCTTGCCAACTACCGCGGGTATGTCACAACCTACGGCCCGTCCAGTTACTGCAACAGCACGTATAACAGCCTCATCACGGTGGGAGGCAGCGGCGGGCCAAGCGGTTGCGCCAGCGGATCTCCGGTGCTGGGCTCGGTGGTAGGAGGATCCTGCGCCGGGTATCCCAAGCCGTCGTGGCAATCCGTATTCGGCAACCCGAACGACGGCGTGCGCGATATGCCGGATGTTTCGTTGTTCGCGGCGAGCGGATTGTGGGGCCATTACTACGTCTTTTGCGATACGTCGTACGGGGGAACCTGCTCCGGCGCGCCGTCGAACTGGGACGGCGCCGGTGGCACGTCATTCGCGTCCCCGATCATGGCCGGCATACAGGCGGTCATCAATCAGGCGCTGGGGACGAAGAACGTCGGGAACCCGAATCCGGTGTATTACCAGATCGCGCAAAGCGAATACGGAACCTCGGGGGGCAGGAGCGCCTGCAACTCGACCAATGGGCCGGGAGCCTCGTGCGCCTTTAACGATGTCACGTGGGGCGACATCGCCGTGCCCTGCGCGGGCCTGATCAATTGCTACATCGGCGGCGGCGGGCTCGGAGTTCTTTCCACCTCGGATTCGGCGTTTCAGCCGGCTTATGCGGCCACGCCCGGGTGGGATTTCGCAACCGGCCTTGGCACCGTGAACGCGTTTAACCTGCTCAACGCCTTTGTCGATTCCGTCACACCTGCGAGCGCGCCGGCCGCGCCCGTGCTGACCGCTCCATCCAACGGAGCCACCAGCGTAACGACGTCTCCCACGCTAGCCTGGAACACATCGCCCGGAGCCAGTTCGTACGACGTTTACTTCGGCACGGCGGCCACGCCCCCACTGGCGGCGAGCACCGTGGCGCTCAACTACAGCCCCGCGGCCTTGGCTCCCGGGACGACGTACTACTGGGCCATCGGCGCAAAGAACAGCCTGGGCGCGGCAGTCTCCGCGCCGTGGTCGTTCACCACCAGTTGCGTTGCGCCGATGAATCCGGCTGGGGCAGCGGCTCCAGCGGCTGGCGGGACGGGCGCATTTACCGTCGCGGCAGCTTCCGGCTGCGCTTGGGCGGCCGTGAACAACGTCTCCTGGATCACGATCTCATCCGGCGCTTCGGGCACGGGCAGTGGAACGGTGGGTTATACGGTCGCGGCCGACACCGGAAGCCAACGCGCTGGAACGATCACCGTGGCGGGCCAGATCTTCACGGTGACGCAGGCGGTCACGCCACTTGTCTCGACGCTGGCGGGTGGGGCCATGCCTCCCACGGCGGCGCCCGGGGCCTCGGTTTCCATTCCGTTGACATACGGCACCGCGAGCGACCCGTATGGCAACGTCTATTTTCCCAGTTCGGCTTTGAACGCGGTCTTTAAGGCTGACCCTTCCGGCATTGTGACGAGAATTGCCGGAACCGGCGCGGCCGGCTTTGCGGGCGACGGAGGGCTTGCGCTGAGCGCGCTTCTCAGCGGCCCGACCGGCGTAGCGGTGGACAAATCGGGCAACGCGTACATTGCGGACACCGGAAACAGGCGCATCCGGAAGGTAGACACCTCGGGTAACATCTCCACGGTCGCGGGTAACGGAAGCTGTTGCGGGTATACCGGCGATGGCGGCGCGGCCACTGGCGCACAAATCGGCAGCCCGTCCGGACTGGCCGTGGACGCCTCCGGCAATCTCTACATCTCGGATACCAGCAACAACGTCATACGCAAGGTGACGGCTTCCGGAATTATCACGACGATAGCCGGTAACGGCACGTACGGCTACGCAGGCGACGGCGGCCAAGCCACCAGCGCCGAGTTCCGCTATCCGTACGGCCTAGCTGTGGACTCCTCAGGCGATATTTACGTGGCCGACCGGAACAGCTACCGCGTCCGCATGATCTCCTCAAGCGGCGCCATACAGACGGTGGCCGGTAACGGGAGCTGCTGTTCCGGCGGCGATGGCGGTCCGGCGACCAGCGCGCAGATCTACTCGCCAAGCGGCGTCGCGCTAGACGCCGAGGGAGACCTATACATCTCGGAGTATTCTCGGATCCGCAAGGTTGTCCCCAGCGGAACCATCTCGACGGTGGCGGGCAATGGAGTCTCCGGGTTTGCGGGCGATGGCGCCGCGGCTGCTAACGCCGAGTTCAGCAACATACTCGGCGTAGCCATAGATGCGGCAGGCAATCTCTACCTTTCGGATCAGGGAAACGTGCGGGTTCGCAGAGTCTCGGCGGCCGGAACGGTTTCTACGCTCGTGGGCGGGGCGTGGGGCGATGGCGGCATGGCCGCCTTCGCTTCGCTCAATCAACCGGCGGGAGTGGCGAGGGACGGCGCGGGAAATACTTACATCTCGGACACGGGCTACAACCGCGTACGGAAGGTGGCGGCTAATGGCGTCATCACGACTATCGCCGGGACGGGGGCGGCGGGGTTCTCCGGCGACGGCGGACCGGCTGTTGGCGCACAGTTGAATGGTCCGGGAGCGCTGGCTCTGGACGCTTCCGGCAACCTGTACATCGCGGAGGCCAACAACAGGCGTATTCGAAAGATAGGCGCCTCCGGCAATATCAGCACCTTCGCCGGAAATGGAAACTGCTGCGGATCCACCGGCGATGGCGGCGCGGCCACTAGCGCTCAGATCGGAATTCCCTACGGCCTGGCGGTGGATTCGTCCGGCAATGTCTACCTATCCGATAACTACAACGGCATGGTCCGGAAGGTCACGTCCGCCGGAACCATCAGTACGATCGCCGGCACGGGGAAATCCGGCTACTCGGGCGATGGCGGAGCCGCAACCAGCGCTCAACTGAATTCCCCGAACGGGCTGGCGTTGGATGCGGCCGGCAGCCTGTACATTGCGGACACCAACAACTTGCGTATTCGTATGGTATCCGCAAAAGGAACTATCACGACGGTGGCCGGCAACGGGACATGCTGCTTCGGCGGCGATGGCGGCCCTGCCACCAGCGCCCGAATCTACTACCCGACCGGCGTTGCCGTGGACGGCTCCGGGAATCTGTACATCGCGGACGACGACGACAGCATCCGTGAGGTGACGCAGGGGGGAACCATCACAACCGTGGCGGGCGGAAGCTACGGCTACTCGGGAGATGGCGGCCCGGCCGCCAGCGCCAGCTTCCGAAACCCCTATGCGCTTGCAATGGATGCCGCGGGCATCATGGCCGTGGCCGACGAAAACAACAACGCCGTCCGATTGTTAATACCGGCCGGTTCCGCGCCTGTTCTCAGCGTTCAGAGCGCGCACAACGGCAGTTTCGGAACCGGCGCGAACGGCGTTTACACGGTAACCATTTCGAACGCCGCCACGGCCGGTTGGACAAGCGGCGCGGTCACCGTTACGGAAATCGCTCCGAGCAGTACGACGATCACCGCTATGAGCGGCGCGGGCTGGACTTGCGGCGCTCCGGCGGCGTCCACTTGCACACGCTCGGACGTGCTTTCCGGGGGCGCGTCTTATCCCCCGATCACGGTGACGGTGAGCGTGCCGGCCGGCGCGCCGGCGCAGTTGAGCAACCAGGTGAGCGTTTCGGGCGGCGGCGGCTCCATTGCGGGGACCGTGGACCTCACCACCACGATCCCAGCGAGCGCACCGGCCGCGCCCGTATTGGTCTCGCCGGCCAATGGCGCGACGGGTGTAGCCCCCGGGACTTCATTAGCCTGGAGCAACTCACCGGGCGCGGCGTCGTACGACGTGTATTTCGGAACGGCCTCGCCGCCTCCGCTGGCGGCAAGCACGCTGGGATACGGCTACGCTCCCGGTTCGCTCAACGCCGCCGGCACATATTATTGGGCCGTCGGAGCAAGGAACAGCGCGGGGGCGAACGTGTCCGCGGTCTGGTCGTTTACGGCGAGCTGCGTATCGGCCCTGAGCCAGACCAGCGCTTCGGCGTCCGCCGCGGGCGGTTCCGGTTCCGTTCCGGTAACAGCCGGATCGGGTTGCGCGTGGACCGCGACGAGCGGCGCCTCATGGATCGCCATCGTATCCGGCTCGACGGGGACGGGCGCAGGGGCCGTGAGCTATTCAGTGGCCGCCAACGCCGGCGCGCAGAGGACCGGTGTCATCGCCATCGCGGGCCAAACTTTCACGGTGACGCAGGCCATGTCGCCGCTGCTGAGCCAGAACTACTTGATCTCGACGCTGGCGGGCGGCGCGGCCCCCGCCACTCCGGCGCAAGGCGGTTCTGTTTCCATTCCGCTTTCGTTCGGTTTGGCCACGGATTCCTCCGGAAACCTCTACTTCCCCAGCCCGACGCTGAACCTCGTATTCAAGCTGGACTCCGCGGGCACGGTGACGCGCGTAGCGGGCAGCGGCGTGGCAGGGTCATCGGGCGACGGCGGCCCGGCGTTGAGCGCGCAATTGAACGGCCCGAACGCGGTGGCGGTGGACAAAGCCGGAAACGTTTACATCGCCGACACCAACAACCGGCGCGTTCGGAAAGTGGACACGTCGGGGAACATCGCGACAGTGGCGGGGAACGGGGTTTGCTGCGGATACACGGGCGACGGCGGTCCGGCCATCAACGCGCAAATCGGGACTTCGTACGGCCTGGCGGCCGATTCAACGGGCAATCTCTACATCTCGGATACCACCAACAACGTGGTTCGGAAGGTGACTCCATCCGGGACCATTTCGACCGTGGCTGGCAACGGAACTTCCGGCTATACCGGGGACAACATCCCCGCGGCGACCGCCGAGTTGAGGAGCCCTTACGGGCTGGCCGTCGATGTCTCCGGCAACCTGTACATAGCGGACTCGGCCAATTACCGCATTCGAAGGGTCTCCACCGGCGGGACCATCACGACAGTGGCCGGCTCGGGAAACTGCTGTTTTGCCGGCGATGGCGGTGCGGCTACGACGGCATCCCTGAATTCGCCGGAGGCCGTGGCTGTTGACGCCTCGGGCGATTTGTTCATCGCGGATACCGGCAATCTGCGCATTCGCAAAGTGAGCGCGGGCGGCGTTATCACTACGATCGGGGGCAATGGAACGAGCGGCTATGCGGGCGATAACGATCCGGCGCCCAGCGCCGCGTTCCGGAGCCCGGAGGGTGTGGCCGCCGACGCCGCGGGCAGCGTGTATGTCTCGGACCCGGGCAATCAGCGGATCCGCAAGATTTTCGGCTCGAGTCTGATTAACACCGTGGTGGGCGGGGGGACCGGCGACGGCGGGCTGGCCGTGTTCGGCATTCTGGGCCAACCGTCCGGCGTGGCCCGAGACAGCGCGGGGAACACATATATTTCGGATGCCGGCAACAACCGCGTCCGCAAGGTGTCGCCCGACGGCGTGATTTCGACCGTGGCGGGCACGGGCGTGTCCGGATTCTCGGGAGACGGAGCACCTGCCGCCAGCGCGCAAATCAGCAATCCACAGGGACTGGCGGTTGACGCGAACGGCAGCCTCTACATCGCCGACAGTGGCAATTACCGCGTCCGTAAAGTCGACGCTTCCGGGAAGATCGCTACGGTAGCCGGCAACGGAGGCTGCTGCGGTCACACGGGCGATGGCGCGGCGGCCACCAACGCGCAGATCGGGACCCCGTCCGGCATGGTGATCGACGCATCCGGCAATCTGTACATTTCCGATATCACCAACAACGTGATTCGGAAAGTGAGCGCCTCCGGGACCATCACGAATTTCGCCGGCAATGGGGCATACGGGTACTCCGGCGACGGCGGGCCGGCGGCGAACGCGGAGTTCAAGTCTCCCACGGGACTTGCGCTGGATGCGGGTGGGAACCTCTATGTCGCGGACCGCGGCAACTACCGGGTGCGAATGATCGCTCCCAACGGAACGATTACCACGGCGGCGGGAAACGGGACTTCCTGTTGCGTCATGGGCGATGGCGGCTTGGCGACCAGCGCCGAACTGGAATCGCCCGCCGGAGTGGCCCTCGATTCGAGCGGCGATCTGTATATCGCGGATGCTTCCTACGATACGATCCGGAAGGTGGTTGCGGCTGGCGCCATTTCGACCATCGCGGGCGGGGCAGGATTCGGGTACACGGGCGATGGCGGCCCTGCATCGGGAGCCGCTTTCCGCACGCCGCTGGCGCTCGCAGTGGACTCCTCGGGCAATGTGTACGCGGCGGACTCGGGAAACAACGCCATCCGGCTGATCACGCCGGTAGCAGGACCGCCGCTACTCACGATCCAGAGCGCGCACAACGGAAGCTTCATAGCCGGGTCCAATGGAACCTTCACGCTGACAATCGCCAACGCAGCCACGGCAGGACCCACTAACGGCGCGGTGTCGGTTACGGAGATTCCGCCGGCTGGCCTGACGCTCTTAGGGATGGCGGGCTCCGGATGGACGTGCGGCGCTCCAACAACCCCAACCTGCACACGCTCGGATGCGCTCAACGGAGGGGCTTCCTATCCGCCAATTACCGTCACGGTGAGTACGCCGCAATCCGCGCTCGGGCAATTGACCAACGAGGCGGCTGTATCGGGAGGAGGAGGCGCTACCGCCGGAGCCGAGGACGTCAATCTGACGGTTGCTTCCCAAGGCCCGGACCTGCTCTTATCGATCGCGCACACTGGTAACTTCACGCAGGGAATGATCGGCGCCACCTACGCCCTGACCGTCTCGAACGCGAGTTGGGCTGGGGGCGCAACCAGCGGAACCGTGACGGTGACCGAGACGGTTCCGGCCGGGCTCGCTCCGGTATCGATGGCCGGGACGGGGTGGACGTGCGGCGCCGGAGGAAACACCTGCTCGCGGAGCGACACGCTCACCCCCGGGGCGAATTATCCGCCGATTACCGTATCGGTGGACGTCCTCTCCTACGCCGGTTCGCCCCTGTTGAATGCGGCCAGCGTCAGCGGTGGTAATTCCCCGAACGCCGCCGCAACGGACTCCACCATCGTGAGTCCGAGCGCAGCGCCTTGCAGTTTCTCGCTCGCCTACGGCGCCCAGGCATTTCCGGCCTCGGGCGGAAGCGGGACAATCGGCGTCTCCACGTCGAGCGGTTGCGCGTGGAGCGTCGCCGGCGCCCCAAGCTGGGTCACGATCGGCGGCGCGCCGTTCGGCGTCGGCTCGGGAACGGTCGCATTCCAGGTGGCGGCGAACTCCGGCCCGGCGCGTTCGGCGGGCATCCCGGTCGCCGGACTCACCTTCACGGTCGATCAAACGACAGCGTCAGCGAGCTTCTCTTCCGTCGGATCCATCGCACAGATCGCCGCCTTCAGCGGCTGGAACTCGACTGTCACGTTGCTGAACACGAGCACGACCGCGTCCGAAGTGATCGTGAACTTCATCGGAGACGACGGCAACCCGCTGGCGTTGCCGGTGTTTGTTTCCGGGGGCTCTTCCACGGCGCCGGAACTCGCGGCCGCGGTGGACCGGACCATTCAGCCGGGCGCTCAGCTTACCATCCGGACGGCGGGTGACAACAGCCAGCCGGCGGCCGAGGGTTGGGCGCAGGTGCTCGCGAAGGGCGGCGGCATAGGCGGTTCCGCCATCTTCGCCTGGACGGCCTCACAGACGCAGGAAGCCGTGGCGCCGCTGGAGAACAGGACCCCGACCGCGTTCGTGCTGCCATTCGATTACACCGGAGATTACGCTACGGGAGTCGCAGTGGCGAATCTTTCGAATCAGGCCGCTAGTATTCCCGTGGTCCTGCGCGATGCTTCGGGGGCAAGTCTGGGAACGGCGGCAATCAGTCTGGCGCCGTACGGTCACACGGCGTTCATGCTGGCGACGGCGTACCCCGCGGTGACGGGAAAGACGGGCTCGCTCGAACTGGATGTTCCCCTGGGGGGGCAGATCAGCGCGCTGGGAATCCGCGCCGCACCGGGAGGCGCAATCACGAGCGTGCCGGTAGTCGCTAAGTAGCCGCGCTCATGCATCGGCCTAGGCTTAGTCCGCGTCCGGCGGCCCAAGCCCCGGAAAGGGCGGCTTCGCTCATTCCTCGTCGTGCTGCGCGGCCAGGTTCGTTACCACGGACAAGTCTTCGAGCGTTGTCACGTCGCCGGTGACGGAGTGAGAGGTCACAATCTCGCGCAGCAGGCGGCGCATGATCTTGCCGCTGCGCGTCTTGGGGAGAGCGTCGGTGAAACGGATTTCATCGGGCCTGGCGAAGGCGCCGATTTCGTGCGCGACCCACTGGCGCAGTTCGGCCGCCAGAGCGTGGTGGTCCCATTTGCCTTTCTTTAGCGTGACGAAGCAGGCCACGGCCTGGCCCGTGATCTCGTGCGGCTTGCCGACCACGGCCGCTTCGGCCACCGCGGGATGCCGCACCAGCGCCGATTCCAATTCCATGGTGCTGAGCCGGTGGCCGCTGACATTCATGACGTCGTCCACGCGGCCGAGAATCCAGTAATAGCCGTCTTCGTCGCGGCGGGCGGCGTCGCCGGTCATGTATACGCCGTCGATGCGTTCCCAGTAATTGGTACGGTAGCGATCCGGATCGCGCCAGAGCGTGCGCGCCATGCCGGGCCACGGACGGCGGATAATCAGAAAGCCTTCGCGATTCGCCTCGACGGGCTTACCCATCAGATCCACGACGTCGGCAATTACGCCGGGAATGGGCAGCGTTCCGGAGCCGGGTTTCAAGGGAACCGCGCCGGGCATCGGGGCGATCATGTGCGCGCCCGTTTCCGTCTGCCACCAGGTATCGACGATAGGGCAGCGTTCCTTCCCGATGACCTTGTAATACCACTCCCAAGCGGCGGGGTTGATGGGCTCGCCCACCGAGCCCAGCAGCCGCAGGCTCGATAGATCGTGCCCATTGGGCCACTGGTCGCCCTGGCGTATGAAGGCGCGGATGGCGGTGGGCGACGTATAGAAAATGTTGATGCGGTATTTCTCGACGATCCGCCAGAAGCGGTCGGGCTGCGGGAAATCGGGCGCGCCCTCGTACATCACGCTCGTCGCGCCGGCGGAGAGCGGGCCGTACACGATGTAGCTATGGCCCGTGACCCATCCAATATCGGCCGTGCACCAGTACGTGTCTTCCTCGCGCAGATCGAAGACCCACTTCATGGTCATGTGGCACTGGAGCAGATAGCCCGCCGTGGTATGCACGATGCCTTTGGGCTTGCCGGTGGTGCCGGAGGTGTACAGAACGTAGAGCGGATGCTCGCTATCGAGTTCCTCGGCCGGGCAGATTTCCGAGACGCCTTCGTCGAGCTCGTGCCACCAGTGATCGCGGCCCGGCTGCATGTGGATCGCGCTGGCGGTGCGCTGGTAAACGATCACGTCGCGCACGCTGGGGCACTCGGAGACGGCTTCATCCACGGCGTCTTTGAGGCGGATTTCCTTGCCTCTGCGCCACGCGCCGTCGCAGGTAATGACGGTTTGCGCTTCGAGATCCTGGATGCGGGCTTTCAGCGCTTCCGCGGAGAAACCGCCGAACACCACGCTGTGCGTGACGCCCAGCCGCGCGCAAGCCAGCAGGGCTACGGGCAATTCCGGGACCATGCCCATGTAGACGATGGCGCGGTCGCCGGCTTTGAGGCCCCGGCCTTTGAGCACATTCGCAAAGCGCGAAACCAGGCGATGCAATTCCTGGTAGGAGATCTGGCGCTGGTCGCCTGGCTCGCCTTCCCACAGGATGGCTACTTTGTTCTTGCGCGGCGTCGTCAGGTGGCGATCCACGCAGTTGTAGCAGACGTTGGTCTTGCCGCCCACGAACCACTTGACGAACGGGGGATGCCATTCCATCACGTGGTTCCACTTCCGATCCCAGTGCAACTCGCTTTCGGCCAGTTCTCCCCAGAACTCCTCGGGACGCTCGGCGGCTTGGGAGTACAGAGCCTTGTACCCCTCCATGCCCTTCACATTGGCGCGCCCGGCAAACTCCGGGCTTGGCGGATAGACGTTGGAATCACCCATTGGTGAAATCTTACAACAGGCGGGAAGGAGGCACTTTGGATCATGTTAGTATACTCATATGAGTTACCGGCTCCAGGTCCTGATTCCACCGAGCCTCGACGCGCAACTCCGTAAGGCCGCTCAGCGCAGCCGCATGTCGAAGGGCGCCTGGGTTCGCCGCGCGCTGGAAGAGTCTATCCGGCGGACCTCTACGGACCGCTCCGGTAGCGATCCGGTAGCCCGCCTTGCGGCGATCAAGGCCCCCACACCCGACATCGAACAGATGCTGGCTGAGATTGAGGCAGGCCGCCGGTGAGGGTGTTCATAGACTCGAATATTCCGATGTATTCCGTGGGTGGAGACCATCGCAATCTCGGCCCTGCCCGGCGATTTCTTGAGAGCGTCCGGCGCGGCGATTTCGACGCGTGTACAAGTACTGAAGTGCTCCAGGAGATCCTATACCGGTACTCCTCGATTGGACGGTTGGACGCTGCCCGCGGTGTCTACGATGCTTTCGTGGAAATCTGCCCCGAAGTTCTCAGCGTAACTCTGGCGGACACAGATCGCGCTCGCGACGTCCTTTGCGAATCCGCCGGAATCTCCGCTCGCGACGCCGTTCACGCCGCGGTGATGCTGAATCGCGAAATCGACTGCATCGCTACTTTTGACAAAGATTTCGACCGCATCCCTGGGATTCGCCGGCTGAAGATGACCGGCGGCGGAAGCCGTCTCAACTGATTACGTAACTCAGATTCCCTGCAGGAAATAATTAAACTTCTTCTCGCGGCCGATGGTGGTGTTCTCGCCATGGCCGGGGATGACGATCGTCGCATCCGGGAGCGGCATCAGCTTGTCGTGGATCGAGCGGAGAATCTGGCGGCTGTCGCCGCCGGGCAGATCGGTGCGGCCGATGCTGTCGCGAAAGAGCGTATCGCCGGCGGCGAGCTTTCCTTCGGAAGGAATCCACAGGCTGATGCTGCCAGGCGTGTGGCCCGGCGTATGCAGCACGTGGAACTCGGCGGCGCCCAGGGCGAGCACATCGCCATCCTTGGCGTTTGCGTCAATCGCCACTGCTTCGGGCGGCTTCATGCCGAGCCATGTGGCTTGCACATCGAGCATCTTTTGTAATTCGGCGTCCGCCAGGTTCATGTACACCGGCGCGCCGGTCGCGGCTTTCAATTTTTGAGCGCCCCCGATATGGTCGAGGTGCGCATGGGTGACGACGATGGCCTTCACCTTCAACGCGTGCCGATCGAGGATCTTCAGAATTCGCCCGATTTCGTCTCCCGGGTCGATCACCAGAGCGTCGCGCGACTGCTCATCGCCGAAAATCGAGCAGTTGCACTGAAGCGGACCGACCGGGAGGATTTCGTGGATCATACGCCGATTGTATACTCAGAGAGACTATGAGTGAAGGATACGAAGCGCTGCACGGCGGCGCGGCATGGCTGGATGTTTCCGCGCGCGGCAGAATCGTAGTGCGAGGCCGCGACCGCGCGCGCCTGCTGCACAATATCACTACGAACGAAGTCAAGAAGATGGCAGCCGGGGCCGGCTGCTACGCCTTCCTGCTGAATCCGCAGGGACGTATTCAGGCGGACCTCTTGATGTTCTGTTTCCCGGACTGGCTGTTGATCGGCGTCGAGCCCGAGACTCGAGAGAAGGTCCTGCAACATATCCGCCGCTACATCATCGCCGATCAAGTGGAGCTGGAGGACGCGGCCGCGCAACTCGCGGAGATCGCGGTGGAAGGGCCCGCCGCCGAGGCTACGCTCAACGCGATGGGCGCTCCGGTTCCCGCGCCAGGGTACGCGCACGCCGCGTGGAACAGCGCGACGGTCGCGCGCGTTAGCCTCACCGGCCAGCCGGGGTTCCGCATTTTCATTCCCGAAGCCGGGAAGGCCGGGCTTATTCGGCGTCTGGAAGCCGCCGGCGCTAAACCGGCGTCGCCGGAAGACGCTCGGACGGTCCGCATCGAAAACGGAATTGCGCGCTACGGCGAGGATATCGACGATACCTGCTTGCCGCAGGAGACCGAGCAGATGCATGCGGTGAGCTTCACGAAGGGCTGCTACCTGGGTCAGGAAATCGTCGAGCGCATTCGCGCGCGCGGCAGCGTGCATCGCAAGCTCAGGCGGATTGAACTTCCTGGAACCGAACCCGTGGCGCGTGGAACGGAAGTGGAGATCGAAGGGAAAACGGCGACGGCAACTTCCTCGGTTTACTCTCCGAGACTCGGCAAGGCCATCGCGCTGGCTTACGTGAGGGAATAATCACCGGACGCGCTGCGCATCCCGCTTCAGCGCATAACCGGTGAGAAGGTGGTATTCCCAGTCCGGCCGCCCGCGCTCTGCGCGCGGTCTTTGCCGCGGCCGTCCAATCGTATGCGACGGCGCGGAATGTGGCGCGCCATTCGCCGTCCGTGCGTTCGATCAGAGCATACCGCGCGTGAGGGCTGCCGTTTTCGATCGCGTGCGGGAAGCGGTAGTCCGGATCGTCATATGCCTGCAATCCCACGCTACCCGGGTTCAGAATCGTCGTTCCGTCCTCGAGCCGGATGAAGCGCGGCACGTGCGAATGGCCGCACAGAATCAGCCCCGTCAGATCGCCCAGCCGCGACCGGATCTCCGGACCGCTCGCAATCCCGGCGATGCCGGTCGACACATCCTCCAGCAAGTACTCGGAATCGCTCGACGGCGTGCCGTGGCACAAGTGAATATCGACCGAGAGGACCGCCGCGGGCGCGAGCGCTCGCAGCCACGCGGCCCGGCGATCGTTAAGCTGCCCGTAAGCGGCCCGGTCGGAGGGTCTCTTCAAGTCCGCCGGCTCTTCGAGCAATCGCCGGTCGTGATTCCCGCGAATCTGCACCCAATCGGCGCGGGCGGACAGCAGGTCCGCCACTTCGCCGGCCTCCAGCGGCCCCGACAGATGATCGCCGAGATTGACCACCACATCCGGCGACCAAGCGGCAACATCGGCAATCACGGCCTCGAGCGCAGCCAGGTTGCCGTGAATATCGGCCAGCGCGGCTATCCGCATGGCAGTTCAGCGCAGCCCGTCCAGGACTTCGGGAGGCACATGCAGGTTCCCGCGGCAGCCGGCACCGAGTTTGACGTCCGGCTTTATATCGCCGTGAAAGTCCGAGCCGCCGGTGACCTTCAGGCCGTTGCGGCGAGCCAGATCGAGATACATCGCCGTTTCGGCGGGCGTGTGGTCGCTGTGGTAGGCCTCGATGGCCTGAAGT
Source organism: Terriglobia bacterium (assembly GCA_963783505.1). Classification (GTDB taxonomy): domain Bacteria; phylum Acidobacteriota; class Terriglobia; order Bryobacterales; family Bryobacteraceae; genus BOG-224. The sequence continues at coordinate 67,688 of CAWAOP010000018.1, forward strand.
CCCTCGGCTGCAAGCTCCCTCACCACTTCGACGGGATCGCCGGGCACGCGCGTAGGATGCGCCAGCGAAGCGATCCCACCCGCTTCGCGTATGCGGCGCACGCCTTCGTCGAACCGCGGTTCCTGGCGGTGCACGTACGCGATGGCGGATTCGTCGAGATACTTATCGAACGCCTCGCGAATGTCGGCGGCGTAGCCCTTCCGCACCATCACCTGCGCGAAATGCGGGCGGCCCGTCATGCCGCGGCCCAACGCTTCGGCTTCCTCGATGCGGATATCGAAGCCCAGCTCGCGGAGACGGGCGGCCAGACGCACGTTACGGTCGCGGCGCGACGCCTGCATCTCAAGCAGCCATCGGCGGAAATCCGAGAGGCCGTCGGCGCCGGGGAAGTAGCCCAAAAGGTGCACGGAGTGGCCGTGGAGCTTGGTGGAAAGCTCGATGCCGCATATCAACTCGACGCCCGCGGCGCCTGCAAGCGGCCGCGCCTGGTCGTATCCGGCCAGCGTGTCATGGTCGGTAATGGCAAGCGCGGTCACGCCGACGCGTGCGGCTTCGGCTATCAGCGAAGCGGGCGCAAACGAGCCGTCCGACTCGGAGGTATGAGTGTGAAGGTCAATCAAGCGAGAACGAAACCGAGTTCTCCAGTGTACTCGATAGCGGCCACTACATTGGAGGGAGCCATGCGTCCGCCAGATTCTCGATAATCCTCAACTCTTCCGGGGAAAACCGGCTCTTGAAATTAGGCGAGTTAAGCCGCACGGCGCGCTGGGTTCCGGAGAGATTCTCAAAATTCGCCAGTACGCGGCGGATGGCGACCTTGCGCTCCTGGGGAAGCTTGTTGAAGGCCTGCACCTGGGCGGCGACGATGATCTTCTTATCCGGCGGCAGGGCGGCGTAATGTTCCAAGCGGCGGATTTGTATGTCCTGCTGGGCTTTGGGAAGACTGTCGAACCACGCCAGTTGCTTCCGGATATCCGCTTGGCGATCCGCGGGAAACACGGCCAAAGCGTTCTCCCGCTGTTCGGGCGTCGCCAGCATCAGCTTGGCGGCGGGGCTTTCCGGATTGAGCACGCGCGAAGCTGGCGCGGCGGGAGCCGTGGCGGCTTTCTTGTCGGGGGCCTGCGCTGCCGTCTGATCGGAACCCTTCTTCGGCGCGGCGGGGGCCGTGGCCTGCTGGCCAAACGCAGCCGCCGCCACGAGAATCCATGCGCCCAAGCGAAGCATTCGCGGCATCGCGCTACATCTCCGATGCGTCGCCGGATCCCATGACGCCATCAAACTGCTGCAGAGACTCCATATCCTGAAGCGCGCCTTCAATCTGATCCGCACGCAGAGGTTCCATTTGAACCGCTTTCCGGACCACGCTTGGAGCCGCCTTCGCGGACGGGACGGCCACGGGCGCGGGACCCTGCCTCTGGACGACGAAGACGGCCGCGGCCAGCGCTAATCCCGCGGCGAACGCCGGAACCGAGCGCCGCACCCATACGGGGCGAATCCAGCGCAACGCTCTTTCCCGCCACGGCGCTTCAGCCTCCAACCGGTCGTAGAGCTTGCGATCGAAACCGGCCGATACCGCCGGCGCTTCCCACGAAGCCAGCGCCGCAAACAACGCGCGCTGCGCCGCTACGAACTCCCGGCAAGCCGGGCAGGCTTCCAAATGGCGCTCCACCGTGGCGCGAGCTTCGGAATTACCCACGCCTCCGGCGTAATCTACCAGCGTTTCTTCCCCAAAACCACAGATCATCTTGTCCATAATAATCCTTGCTAGCGCGCCAGGTGCGCCAATCGCGCCCGCAGCGTCTCATAGGCCCGAAACAAAAGCGACTTCACGGCGGACTCGGATAAGTCCAGCGCCTTCGCGATCTGCGAATAATCCATTTCCTCGTACTTGTGCATGAGCACCGCGGCTCTTTGCCGCTCGGGAAGCGCAGCCACCGCTTTTCTCACCTCAATCAACCCCACCTCGCGGACCAGGCTCTGCTCCACGCTGGAGCCCCTGTCCGGCATCTCGCCCAACTCCTCGCTGGCGCGCTCGGTCCTCGCATCCCTGAGCCAATTCAACGCCAGATGGCTGGCGATACGAAACAGCCACGTCGTGAATTTCGCCGTCGGTTTATATCCGGCGCGCGAACGGTACACGCGCAAGAACACGTCTTGCGCCAACTCCTCGGCCACGGCCTCGTCCTGCACCATGCGATAGAGAAAATGAACGACGGGAGCGCGGTACTTGTTCAGGAGCAGCGCGAAACTGGAGTCGTCGCCTTCGCCGACGCGAAGCATCAACTCGGCGTCGTAGTCCAGAGCCGCCGCGGCTCCTGCCATATCGGTTGTAACCCGCTCCGGCATAAAAGGTTGCGTTCCCGTGGCTTACTCTCCCTTGAGAGAGCGCTCCATCAGCCGCCGGATGGCCTCGCGCGGCGAGACCTGGGAGTGGAGCACCTGGTACATCTGCTCGGCGATGGGCATTTCCACCGAGTGGCGGCGGCCCAACTCCGCCGCCGCGTTGGTCGCCTTGATCCCTTCGGCGACCATGCGCATGGAGCCGACGATTTCGTCCAGCTTTCGTCCCTGCGCCAGTTGGATGCCGACGGAGCGGTTCCGGCTCAAATCCCCGTTACAGGTGAGCACCAGATCGCCGAGTCCGGCCAGCCCGGCGAGCGTCTGAGCGCGCCCTCCCATGGCTACGGCCAGACGGGTCATCTCCGCCAGTCCGCGCGTGATCAGCGCCGCCATGGCGTTGCTTCCCAGACCCATGCCATGCACGACGCCGGCTCCGATGGCGACGACGTTCTTAATTGCGCCACCTATTTCTACTCCAATAGTATCTTCAGTAGAGTACAGCCGAAACGTAGGGCCTGAGAATGCTTGCTGGACGCTTGCCGCCACGTTCGGATTAGAACAGGCCACTACAAGTGCGGTAGGTTCAAGGTTAGCCACTTCCCTGGCGAACGTTGGGCCCGAGATCACGGCGACTTTCCGGTCGTTCCTGACAGGCCCTAAGACTGCGTTCGCTATTTCTGACATCCGTAGTAATGTGCTGTTCTCCAAGCCCTTTGTCGCGCTGACGAAGACAGCCGAAGGGTCTGCCAGCGGCGCGATTCGTTCGTACATTCCGCGGACAAACTGCGATGGAACCGCTGTAATCACGATACTTGCGCCATCCAGCGCAAGTCCCAAATCGGTGACCGGTTCCACCGTGGGAGGCAGCGGGCAGCCCGGCAGGAAAACGCCGTTCTCGCGGCTATGCGCCATGCTTTCGGCCAAGTCGGATTCGTAGACCCAGAGCCGGACTTGGGAAAAGCGAGGAGCCAGAACGGCAGCGAGAGCCGTGCCCCACCCGCCGGCGCCGATGATAGCGAGCCGTTTCACCGCTTCGGCGCACCGAACCGGAAGATGTGTTCGGTTCCTTGGCGCAGGCGCTGAATGTTACTACTATGTTTGTAGATAACAAAACCGCCAGCGACGATTGCAGCCAGAAGCGGCGGCAACGCCGGCTTCGCCAGAATCCAAACTGCCAGCGGAAGCGTGGCCGAAGCGATGATGGAACCCATGGAGATATAGCGAGTCCAGGCGACGGCGGCAACAAAGACGACCAGAGTCGCTGCAATTGCTACAGGAGTAAGACAAAGGAACGCCCCTACGCAACTGGCCACGGCCTTACCGCCCTTGAATCCCAGAAACACCGGGTAGGCATGACCCGCCATTACCGCCAGGACTGCCAAGCTGGTCCACAGGGGATCGTGACCCGTCAGCCGCCCGGCAATCCAGACGGCTGCAAAGCCCTTGGCGATGTCCAGAACCAGGGTGGCAACGCCCGCCGCCCGGCCGGTCGTCCGCAGGACATTGGTCGCGCCGATGTTGCCGCTGCCGGACGCGCGCACATCGGCGCCCGTAGTGAACCGGACCAGCAGATAGCCGAAAGGAATCGCGCCGAGGACGTATGCGCTTACGAGGGCGGCCAGGGGGATCATCGCGTCTCCAATCCAAACTCCGCAAGCTTAGTGTACACGGAACCGGAAGGCCGCAGGATGCTTTGATACAGGAAAAACGAGCCGGCGGTGAAGCTCCCGAACTCCAGCGAAGGCAAAGCGACGATGGCTTCCCGAAGGGGTTGGAGGTCTAGCCGGTCCTTAATCCGCGCCAGGGTGAGATGGGGCGAGAAGGGGCGCGTCTCGCGCGGAACGCCGAGTGCGCATACGGCCGCGTCCGTGGCGGCGGCCAGTTCGCGCAGACCCGGCGCCTCGATGCCGCAGAAAAACACGCGCGGCGCGTGGGGATTCGGAAAGAAACCGACGTGGCGGACGCTCACGGGAATCGCCGGGCTGGGCGCCATGCCAGCCAAGGCCGCCTTCATCTCGCCGAGCCGCGCCTCCGGCCACTCGCCAATGAATTTGGTGGTGATGTGCAGGTTGGCGACCGGGCTCCAGTTGATGCGGGCCGCCGGCCGCAGCCGCGCCACCACTGCGTCGAGATTCCGCAAGACTTCGCCCGGCAAGTCCAGACCGATGAAGAGTCTCATGCGAGCCTTCCATTGTATCGGCCGATGGGCGATGATGGGTTGGTGGAGTGGGCCTCCGGCCTGCCATGCCGCCATTCGTGGCGGCATTTCACGCTCAAAATAGATGCGTTTCGGCCCAATTCTTCCCCGCTGTCTTTACAACCGCCCAACGGTTGAGGTGGCTCGCGGTCTCCTTGGCAAGATCCTCGTTCACGGCACCACAGCCGGAATGATCGTCGAAGTTGAAGCCTACCTCGGCCGCGACGATCTGGCGGCCCATGCCGCGCGAGGAGTCACCGAGCGAACGCGAGTGATATTCGGCCCTCCGGGCCACGCATACGTGTACTTCATTTACGGAATGTACGAGTGCTTAAACCTCGTCGCGGAGCCGGACGGCCAGCCGGGATGCGTCCTGATTCGCGCGCTGGAGCCCGTTGCGGGAATCGACATCATGCGCCAACGCCGACCCGCCGCGCGCCGAGTGGAAGACCTGGCCTCCGGCCCCGGCAAGCTCACGCGCGCGTTGGCCATCACCCGCGCTCATTACGGAGCCGACGTCACTCGCGGTGAGTTGGTAGTGCGCGAACCCGCCGAGCCGCTCGAATTTGAAATCGAAGTCACCCCCCGCATCGGTATAAGGCAGTGTACCGACTGGCCGCTGAGATTCGTGATCGAAGGGAATCGATTCGTGAGCAGGACGTAATCGCTGGACAGCTATGGCCGGGGAATCTGCAGATCGTCGCAGATCTTGCGGGCCAGAAAATCGTTCACTTCACGGTGCCGGGGAACGGCGGAGGATCTTCGCGCCTTCCGGTTCACGTATACGGTGTGGTTGCCGCCCTGGCGGTGAAACTCGCAGCCATGCCGCTCCAGATGCCGGACAAGATCTGTATGTTTCACACGGCTGGAAGAATCAGAGCCTCGCGGATGACCTCGGCCTCGTCTAGCGACTGCTCGGCCAACTCGCGGTTTGCTTCCAGCACCATGAGGGCCGCCTCCTCGAGATTCGCACGCGCTTCGTCCAGGGTCTCACCCTGCGTGTTTGCGCCGGGCAGTTCTTCGACAAACGCGATGTAGCCTTCCGGAACTTTCCTGAATACAGCCGTCAGCGTCATCTGGGCACTGTGCTCGATTCATCAACGATTATATCAGCCGGCCTGTTGCTGAGGCCGTGGTCTACCGGATCGCTCGCCCTCCAGCGCCCGGCCGAGCAAGGTCTTGATCACGGCTTGCCGGCTTAAATAGGGAAGCGGTCGGCTGGAGCCTGAAGATACTTCGGGCCTATCCGCCCGCGGCCAAATCCCGGATCGGGCTCGCAGTGTTGCGCAGAGGGCTTTGTAGAACGATCCCGGCCCCGCCAACCGCTCATTCCATTTCATTCCATTCGCGGCACGGAAACGGGTGCGCATCATTTCATGCGTAATGCGCGAAGGCCATGTACATCTTGAAGAAGCTGATGGCGGTGACGATGACGCCGAGCCAGGCGGCGATGCGCCAGATCTGTTCGGCGGGCGAGTCCTCGAAGCGCGGCGTTCCCGCGAAGTATGCGATGCCGAAGCCTGCCGCGAGGCCGCCGATGTGCGCCGCCATATCGATGCCGGGGAAAAAGCTGAACAAAAGGCCGTACATCGCCCAGCGAATGTACATGCCGCGAATCGCGCTGCCCATGGCGGAGCCGCGATGGCGCGCTCCGAGGGCGATCATCGCGCCGATCAGGCCAAAGAGCGCGGCCGAAGCGCCCACCGACGGCGACCTGGGGTTCCACACCGCGCTGACGTAGAATCCGCTCACGCTCGAGACCAGGTAGATCACCCACATACGGGCCGGCCCGTACACTTCCTCCACCTGCGCGCCCAGGTCGAATAGCACCCAGGAGTTCATGAGGATGTGCAGGAGGCCGCCATGCAGGAAGCCGGCGGTGACCAGGCGCCACCACTGGCCCATCTCCATAAGCGGCGCGTACTTGGCGCCGAAGAGGACGAGCGTCTGTCCATCGATGTCCATCGCTCCGCCCCCGCCCGTTCTCATGCTGAAAATGGCCGTCACGATGTACAGACCGAAGTTCACCAGCAGGATCATCATCGTGTTGAAGCGCGCGTGCGGGATGAACCCGCCAATGAGGCCGGAGACGTCGCGCCGGTCCACGGCCCGGCGTCCCACTGGCTCGTTGCAGTAGGGGCAGATCCGATCGCTGGTGGTAATAAAGGCCCGGCAATGCGGGCACATTCGGCGGGAATCCATCTCGCTTCATTCTAACAGTCGGTGGATTTCGCGCCCCGGAACCGAACGCCGGCGGACCATCGCTTTGCCGCGCGGCTGGAACAACGCAACCGCGAGGGCCGTACAATCGAGTGGAAGACGACGGCCATGTCCAACGCACAAGCGCGAAGATTCCGGGCACCCTACGAGACGGCTGCGAAGGTGGTGACCCTTGCGGCGGTCGCCGTTATGCTCGGCGCGGGAATCGCAATTGGAGCGGCTATCCGGAACATCGGCGTTCCCCTTGTGGACGCACTCGTGATTGCGCTGGCGTATGCGTACTCTCCGCGAGGATATGCCATCGAAGACGGGTCCATTGTCATCCGAAGGCTCCGTGGAGGAGTGCGCTTCCCGCTCGAGAGCATCCGTCAGGCGCGCGCCGCCGAGGCCGGCGAATTGGACGGCTGCTTACGGCTGTGGGGAAGCGGCGGGTTGTTCGGCTACTACGGACTCTTTCAGAACTCCAAGCTGGGAACCATGCGGTGGTACGTAACGAACCGGAATCGCGCGGTGGTTCTGTTGACGGATTCGAAACCGGTGGTGATCAGCCCCGAGAATTCCGAGGAGTTTCTTGCCGCCGTGCGGGCGCAGGGCGTTGCGTCGGGTCCGGCGGCGTCCGCATCGCCATCCACGGCGCACGCGGGCGCGCTCGGCGTGATTATCGGGTGCGGCGTCGCGGTAGCGGCCGTCATTATAGTCACGCTGGCTTTGCTGTATTCGCCCGGCGCGCCGACATACACCTTGACCTCCAAGTCGCTGGCGATACACGACCGCTTTTACCCGGTCACTCTGGATGCAGGCACGGTGAATGTGGCCGGGATTCGCGTGGTGGATCTCGAAACCGACCCCGATTGGCGGCCGACGGCGCGAACGAACGGCTTCGCCAACTCGCATTACCGCTCGGGGTGGTTCCGCGTCTCTAGCGGTAGGCAGGTCCGGCTCTACGACGCGGGCGCGAAGCGAGTGGTTCTGATTCCGCCTAAAGATCCGGGACCGGCGGTGTTGCTGGAGATGAGAATGCCCGATGGTTTCGTGAAGGAACTGCGGGAGAAGTGGGGAGGAGCCTACTGAGTCCCGGGTAATGCGATGAGCCTTCTGGCCGAGCCGCGACTGTCAAGGAGCGGAGGCATGACGGTCCGGAAGGAGGGCTCGGGACGAAATCGCCCCGGCTCACGCCAACGCCAGACTTGCTTGGGCGGCGACATCGAGCGCCGCGAACTCGCCGCGCAGAAACTTCGGATACGCCGCGGCGGCTATCATGGCGGCGTTATCCGTGGACAAACCGGGCGAGGGGAAATACGCCGGGCACGGCAGGCCGGGCCGCTGTGCGGCGGCGCGCAAACCGGCGTTCGAAGCTACTCCGCCGGAGACAATCAGCGATCGCGCCTCCATGCCCTCCGCCGCGGCTCGCGCGCGCGTCAGCAGTTCCTGGATGACGGCGCGCTGAAAGGACGCCAACAGGCCGAGGGTTTCGGGCGGAGTGGCGGCCAGCCATTCTTCCGTCGAGGGCGCATGCGTCCCGCGTGAGAGGGCGCGGCGCACGGCGATTTCCGCCTCCATGCCTCGGGCTTCCACCCACCGCAGCACGGCAGTCTTGAGGCCGCTGAAGCTGAAATCGAGCGCATTGCCTTTCATCTTCGCGAAGGTGAAGCGGACCGCGTTCGGGTCGCCGTGAGGAGCGAGCCGGTCGATGACAGGCCCGCCGGGATACGGGAAACCGAGAAGCTTGGCGACCTTGTCGTAGGCTTCACCCGCCGCATCGTCGCGCGTCTTGCCAAGCAGGCGGTAGCGAGACTCGCCCAGCGCTTCGAACAGATGCGTATGGCCGCCGCTCACCACCAGCGCGAGAGCCGGAAACTCCACTGGCGTGCCGGCCCGGCGCGCCTCCAGTATCACCGCGTGGATGTGGCCTTCGATGTGGTTCACGGCGATGAGCGGCAACCCGCGCGCGAAACACAGCGCCTTCGCGTACGTGAGGCCGACCAGCAGAGAGCCCACCAGCCCTGGGCCGACCGTAGCGGCGATGGCGGAGAGCGTATCCAGGCCGGCGCCCGCGCGCTCCAGCGCCTCGCGCACCACGGGAACGATGGCGCGCAGGTGCTCGCGCGAGGCGAGCTCCGGGACCACGCCGCCGTACTTGCCGTGAGTGCTCATCTGCGAGGCGACCACCGAGGAAAGAATGCGGCCGCCATCTTCCACCACGGCGGCGGCCGTTTCGTCGCACGAAGATTCGATGCCGAGGATGAGCACTGACTTCTACGTTAGCGCGGCTCCCATTCCCGGCGTAGCGCGCAAGCCCCGCGGCGTAACATATGGATATGCGAATGGCGCTTTGCGTCCCGGCCGCCCTCACCTTCGCGACGGCGCTCGCCGCCCAGAACGAGATTCCGCCGGATCAATCCCATATCGCCGAGATCGGCGCGTGCGGTGGCCGCTTGGCGGCCATCGGTAAGGACACGCTGACCTTAAAACACGATCATGGTTCGTGCGTGCTGCACTTTAACTCCGAGACGACGTTTTGGCGCGGAGAGGATTCCCACGATCCCGGAATACTCAGGATTGGCGATACTGTTTTCGCCCGCTACACGGTGGGATACCCCGGTGGGGAATTGAACACCGATAGCGTAGAGGCAAACGTCGCCAAGGCCGAGGGACCGATTGTGGACTTGAAACCCGACCGAATCGTCGTGAAAGACACCCGCCCGGCCAGGCGAGTCACGATCCTGGTGGACGCCCGAACCCGGTTGTACCCCGCCGATGGGAGGCTGGAGAAGGGGACCGAAGTGCTGGCTACCGGCCTGGACCTGGGACACAAGAAGTTCCGCGCCACGCAGATTATCGTCGAGGAACCGCTGCTGATTTCGCCCGCAAAATAGCAGCGGCCCGGGCAGTCATGCGCTCTCCGAACAAGCGGGTCCGCTGCCAATGAGAACAGAGCCGCGGCGAGTCCGAGGGCCGATTAATCGGGAGCGCCTCCGTCCCTGATTGAGCGGTCGTATACCGCGCGCGCTGCCTGCACGCGTTCGATGTTCCCTTCGGCCCAGCCACAGATGCTGGCGACCATCTCGCACAACGATCTTCCGAGTTCGGTCAGGGAGTACTCAACGCGCGGCGGCACGCTCGCATAGATGCGGCGCGTCACAATGCCGTCGCGCTCCAGGCCGCGAAGCGTGTTAGTCAGGACCTTTTGCGAAATCCCATCGATGGCCCGGCGAAGCTGAGCAAACCGCATGGTCCCATCGGTAAGCTTGCGGATGATCAGCACGGACCATTTGTCGGCGATCCGATCCAGGACTTGGCGGGTCGGGCACTGCCCGTTGAACACATCCCAATGAAACTTAGTTTCCAAGAGGTTACTATCGCTCACAAAGGTGCCTACTTGCGATTCTATCCCAAGTATCTAACAATTGTAGCTGGAGGCCTACTGTGATTCAACCGATTTTAGTTACCGGCGCGTCCGGCGTCCTCGGGCGCGCGATGGTCGATGCGTTTTCAGCGGCGGGATGGGCCGTGAAGCAGGCCGTCAGGAATCCGGCGAAAGCCAAGCCCGGCGTTCCGTCGGTCCGGTTCGACTACGCCGATCCATCCACGTTTGCTCCGGCGCTGGCGGGCGTTGAAGGCCTGATACTTATTGCCCCTTCGCTCGATCCGAACGCGGCGGCCGAACTCAGCCCAGTTATTGCATGCGCAAAGTCGGCCGGAGTGAGGCACATCGTGTTCATCTCCGCGCTCGGAGTCAATTACAACGAGCAAGCCCCGCTGCGGGTTGTCGAACATCTCGTAATGGATTCCGGCGTTCCTTACACGATCCTGCGGCCGAATTTCTTTATGGAGAATTTCTCGGAGGGATTTCTGGTCGGCGGCATTAAGGCGCAGAAGGGAATCTTCCTGGCCGCGGATAACGGCAAGACCAGCTTTATCTCCGTGCGGGACATCGCGGCGGTTGCGCTCGCCGCTTTTCAAAAGCGGCTCGCAGGCGCCGAACTCGATCTGACAGGCCCGGAAGCCCTCGACCACACGGAAGCCGCGAAAATCATCAGCGAGATCACGGGCACGCAGATCACGTATGTCCCATTGACCGAAGAGCAAATGGTGGCCGGCGCGCGCGCCATGGGAATGCCGGAAGCGGCCATCGGATACTTGACGGTTCTGTACAGCGTTGTGCGCGGCGGCTACATGGCGCCCGTGACTCCGGGGGTTCAGAAAGTCACAGGCCGGCCACCCGTCAGCTTCGCGGAATTCGCCAAGGCCTCGGTTGCCGCATGGAAGTAACGCCGCGCGCCGGGTTGGCGCGCCCGAGGTTCCGCGGGATTATGCGGCTTCGAGGAACACTGTGAGCGGCGCGCGCGGCGGACGGATGCCGCGGCGGGCGCTGAACTCCAAAACATCGGCGCATTTCGCGGCGCAGCGGCGGGCGGAATCTTCGGCGTCCGCCAGCGGGCGGCGCGCGGGATGCCCCGGTTCCATCGCCGATACGGCGCTGCCGACGCCGCTCAGGATGATGGTCAGCTCGTTGTTGAAGTCGTGCGCCATGGCTGCCGCAGCAACGGCGCAGACGCGATCTTTTTGTGTAAGTCTCTCCACGTCCACATGCTAGCGCCGCAACCCCTTCGCTCCCGGCGGGTCCAATCGATAATCCGTTGACTACGCGCCGTTTACGATTCTTCGAACTCGTGTGACCGGAAAGCCGGCAAACCCGTGGTAGTAGAATGAAACCACTGGAGCCCCGCACCCCATGAATGCGAAGATCGCCGCGATTGTCTTGTCTTTCGCGGCCGCCGCGACCGGCGCGCTCGCCGCCGACGATTCCCCTGCGCGGCCCAAGGCCGGGAAGGTGGAGATCATGCCGGTGAGCCAGATTCGGCCCGGCATGAAGGGCACGGTGTGGAGCGTATTCCAAGGGACGGAGCCCGTGCCTTCGCCGGTCGAGATCATCGGCCTTTGGAAAGACGTGTGGGGACCCAAGGAAGACGTGATTCTCGCGCGTCTGGGCGGCGAGGCCGGGGACAGCCACGTGGCGGGCGGTATGAGCGGAAGCCCGGTGTACATCGATGGAAAACTGATCGGAGCCATCGCGACGCGCGTAGGGCAGTTTTCGCCGGATGCCATCTGCGGCATAACGCCCATCGAGCTGATGCTCGAGATCAATGAGTTCGATTCCACGCGGCCCGATGGACCGCGCGCTCCGGGAACGCAGGTGGCTCAGCGGCGCGCGGCGATTCCGCCCGAGTTCATCGGACAGCGAGTCGAAGCGCAACCCTACCTGACGCCGATTGAAGCGCCGCTGGCTCTCTCGGGGTTCACGGCCGATACGTTCCGCCAGTTCGCGGGAATGTTCGAGCGGATGGGCATCACGCCGGTGCAGGCCGGCGGCGCGGGCGGCGCGTTGCAGACCAACGCGCCCGCGCCGGGATGGGAGCATTCGCTCAATCCGGGCGAAATGGTGGCGGCGGTCCTGGTGGATGGCGATATGAGCCTCACCGGGCTCGGAACCGTGACTTACAACGATGGAAAACGCGTTCTGGCCTTCGGGCACTCGCTCTTCAACCTCGGGCCGGTGGACATGCCCATTAGCAAGGGCGAAGTGCTGGCAACGCTTGCCTCGCCGCTGTCCCCGAACAAGATCGCCAACGCCACGGAAATCGTAGGCGTGTTAAGGCAGGACCGTTACAGCGGAATCATGGGGGAACTCGGCGTCGAGTCGCGCATGGCGCCGGTTACGGTCACGGTACGGGAACTGGGCGAGGGCGACCGCGTGGTGCGGCGGAAGGAGTTTCACTTCAGCGTTTTCGAACACCAGAAGTACACGCCGTACCTGATGACGCTGACGCTTTACAACACGCTCTCCCAGTTGAACGAGATGACTGACGAGGCCACTTACCGCCTGAGCGGAAAGGTGGACCTGAAAGGCCAGGCGGGCCTCTCGCTCGCGAACATGCTGGCGTCGGCGGAGACCGGAACGCCCGCGCCGATGGCTTTGGCCAACTGGTGGGGCGACAAGTTCAACCGGCTGTACCTGAACAACGTCCAGCCGGCGGATGTGGAACGCGTCAGCGTGACCGTGGATCTGGTTCCCGAGCGGAGGATTGCGACCATCGAGAACGCCTGGGTATCGCAGCCGGAGGTGCGGCCGGGCGACGACGTGCAGGTGAAGGTTTCGCTGCGGCCTTATCGCGGCGGCGCCATCGTGCGGGAGTTCACCGTGCACATTCCGGCGGGAATGGCCCCGGGCGATCACCGCATTGTGCTGAGCGACGCCGATACGCTCAACCGCATGCAGAACGTGGCGGCTACGGCGAACCGCTTCATCGATCTTCCCGAAACCGTATCGCTGCTCAACCAGGAACGCGCCAACAACAAGCTGTACGTAGCGCTCGCGGAAACGCGCGCCACGGCGTATATTGACGATAAGACTCTGCCCGCGCTGCCGCCTTCGGCGCTGAACGTGCTTCCAGACCGGCCGTGCGGCGAATCGCGCGGTAGCCATCTCCGCCGAGACCACGACGGAGCAGACGGCCATGCCGTTCGATTTCGTGGTGAGCGGAAGCTACTCGCTGCGAATTCATGTGAGGTGAGAGAATCGAACGGGATGGCGCCGCCACGGGGGAGTTAGCCGAAAACAATTCTGCTTAGCTTTGCATCGGCCCCATTATGAATGAAGCCCTCATCCGCGAGGATGAAAACCCGAGTGATCGCCTTGTAACAGGGCACGCCTTTAGACGTGCCGCTCGAGCGCTCAGCGGCAGCCGGGCCGAGGCGCGAAGCGCCAATGGCAGACAGGCGTTTTCGAGAGAGGGCGCGACTTGAGTCGCGCCGATAGGAATTCACGAGCATTCGGCTTTAGCCGTTGCGGACTCTTGTCGGCGCGTTCCCAGATGGGGGAGCGCCGCCAGGGGCTAAAGCCCGGGATTGATTGACTTTTACGGCACGGCTAAAGCCATGCCCCGATACAAAGCACGGGCTTGGCCTGAACGAAGGGCGATGGAACCCTGAAGAAACCCGCCCGGAAATGTGGAAACTCCAGCGGCATGACTGAAGTCATGCCCCGATACGAATCAACGGAGAACGATGAAGCGGAAAGAAGATTCGCGAATCGGCGTCGGGCCCGGCCCGATTGTTCCGCTCCGGAAGGCTGCCCGAGCCGCGGGCTTGCTTGGGCTTGCCGGAGCGATTTGTTTCGCGCTGATCGCAAGCGATACGCAAACCTGGACACAGGGGAGCTTCGAGGATTTTTCAAAAGGCGTGGCGAAGAATCTCTCGACGCGCAGCGACGGGCTGCTCATGCTGGCGCCCCGCTCGCGCGAGCTGCTTCGATACGGCCGCCGCGTACCTCTGGGCGCTGGCTCGGGATTCGAAAGGGAACCTGTACGCCGGCGGAGGCACGGGCGCGAAGCTCTACGAGATTCAGGAAGGCGGCGCGGCCCGGACGGTCGCCGAAATGGACGGCCTGGAGGTTCACGCCATCGCCATCGATTCGCGCGACCGCGTTTATGCGGCTACGTCTCCGGATGGAAAGGTATACCGCATCGGCGCGGATGGCAAACCGGAAGTTTTCTACGATCCCAAATCGAAGTACATCTGGGCGCTGGCGTTCGACTCGAAAGGCAACCTGTTTGTCGCCACCGGCGACCAAGGAGAGATTCACCGCGTCGGGCCGGATGGAAACGGGCAGGTTTTCTTCCGGACGGAAGAGACGCACGTCCGCTCGATGACGTTCGACGCCGCGGGCAATCTGATTGTCGGGAACCGAACCCGGCGGCCTGGTGATTCGTGTCGGGCCCGCGGGCGAAGGATTCGTGCTATACCAAATGCCCAAGCGCGAAGTGACGGCGGTAGCCGTTCGCGACGGCGCGATTTACGCGGCGGCCGTGGGCTTGAAACCGACTCCTGCCGTGAGCGCGCCCTCGACGCCCGCTCCCGCGCAAACCGCCGCTCCGCCGGCGCCAGGCGCCGCGAATGCAACACCCCAGCAACCCTCCACGCAGGCGCGGCCCGCCCCGGCGCCAACTCCGACGCCAACCGCTCCCGTCTCTGCCGTGGCGGGCGGAAGCGACGTGTTCCGCATTGACCCGGACGGCGACCCGCGCCGCGTGTGGACCAGTGCGCAGGATGTTGTGTACGCCATCGCATTCGACGCCTCGGGCCGCCCGATCATCGGCGCGGGAAATAAGGGGAGCTTGTACCGCGTGGATTCGCCGACAGTTTATACGGAGCTTCTGACGGAACCGGCAACGCAAGTGACATCCATCCTGGCGGGAACCGGAGGCAGGCTTTACGCCGTCACTGGCAATCCGGGAAAGATCTATGAAATCGGACCGGGCCTGGAAAGCGAAGGGACGTTCGAGAGCGCCGCGTTCGACGCCGGCATGTACACGCTGTGGGGGCGCGTGAGTTTTGAGGCGACGCTGAACGGCGCGTCGGTGGCGATCTCGACGCGCAGCGGCAACGTGGAGTCGCCGGGCCGGAATTGGAGCGAATGGTCGGCGGCGGTCACAGACCCGAAGGGCGCGCGGGTCGCGTCGCCCGCCGCGCGGTTCGTGCAGTGGAGAGCCACGCTGCGGGCGAACGCAGCGGGTGCTTCACCGGAACTCGACTCCGTGGACATTGCCTACCTGCCGAAGAACATCGAGCCGCGCGTGGACCTGATCGATATGACGCCGCCGAATTACAAGTTCCCCGCGCCCACGACGTACGTGATCGGCGGCCCTCGGCAGACGATGAGTTTGCCGACGCTGACTCGCAGGCCGGCTTCAACCGCCCCGGTCACGCCTTCCGAGAGCGAGATGACGATTACCCCCTCGATGCAATATGCGAAGGGATGGATCGGAGCGCGCTGGCTGGCTTCCGACCCCAATGGCGATTCGCTGCTCTTCAGCGTGGAGATCCGCGGCTCCGCCGAGAAACAATGGAAGCCGCTCAAGGACAAGCTGGCGGAGAAATACTACTCGTGGGACTCCACGGCGTTTCCCGACGGCGAGTACCGCCTGAGAGTGACCGCGACGGACTCCCCCAGCAACCCGCCCGGAGAAGCGCTGACCGCCAGCGTGGAAAGCGACCCGTTCATCGTCGATAACTCCGCGCCGCGGATCACAGGGCTCGCGGCGCGGCGCGTGAACGGAAAACTCGAAGTCCGCTGGCACGCCGCCGACGCGCTGAACAACATCGAGAAAGCCGAGTACTCGCTCGATGGCGCAGATTGGGCGGTAGCGGTTCCCGTAACCAAGCTTTCCGATTCACCGGAGTTGGATTACGTCCTGACGCTGGACGCCGCTTCAGGCGAGCACACCATCGCAGTAAGAGTGCGGGACGACTACGAGAACGAGGCGGTGGAGAAGGCTGTGGTGAGGGAGTAGGATCGGCGCCGCTTCATTCCCACTGGCCAGACGCCGGCCGTAAGATGCAACGATCCCGGCGGCCTTCCTGGCTTCACGCCTGGCTAATGTTCATCGGCAATATCGCCCATCATGCGTCACTGCTCGTCCTCGGCCGGGATATCGAAGTTGACCAGTTCCGCTCGAAATCCGCGCGTCTTCCAGGCGCCGAAAGCGATTCCGGCCGCCATCCAGATGCTGCCCGCGACAATGGCCGTGCGGCTCAGGTTCAGCCACAACAGCAGGCAAATCAAAAACCCAAAGACGGGCGGGAGCAGGTTGCCGAGTGTCTTCTTTGGCTCGCGCACCCAGTAGCGCATCAGTGCGGCCAGATTGACGCCCATGAAGGCGATCAGCGCGCCGAAGTTCAGCATCTGGGCGCCAAGGTCGTAATCCAACAGGAACGCTCCGATCAAACTGACCAGGCCCACGAAGACCACGTTATTTCGCGGAATCCGGCGCTTCGGCTCCACGGCGCCGAAAAACGATTTCGGCAGCGCGTTGCTCCGGCCCATGCCGAATAGCAGACGCGCGGCGCCCAGTTGCGCGCCCATGCCCGAGCCGAAGTTCGCTACCACCAGCGTGAATCCGACAATCGCGAACAGCGGCGCCCAGACGCGCCCCGCCACGTAGACGAAGGCCGTTGTCACATCCGGATAGGCTTCGGATGCCGGCCACGCCAACTGCGCCGCGTATACTTCAAGCGCCGAGAGGATGCCGATCACCACGCAGGTGAGCACGGTGGCCAGCATGATGTTGCGGCGCGGGTTCTCGACCTCTTCGGAAAGCGTCGAGATGCCATCGAACCCGATGTAGGTGAGCACCGCGATGGAGGTGCCGCCAAGCACCGCGCCGCCGTTGAACGTGGCCGGATCGTAGAACGGCCGCGTGAAGAACCCCAGGCCGGCGTGCGGGTGTCCGAAGATGATAGCGCGCCGCGGCCACGAAGAAGATGGCGATCACCACGCTCATGCCGGCGGCCAGGCCGGTGTTGATTTTCGCCGACGTCCGAATCCCCAGAATATTCAGCCCGGTGAACAGCAGCGCGAAGAAGACGGCCCACGCCGCGTACGGAACGCCCGGCGCGAATACGTGCGCCTGCTGGCTCACCCAGATGATGCAGATCATGGGGTTGAGCATGTAATCCATCACCATGCTCCAACCGGTGACGTAGCCCAAAGCGGGATTGATCTCCCGGCCGACATAGGTGAACGCCGATCCCGCGCTGGGATAAGCGCGCGCCATGCGCCCATAGCTGATGGCCGTGAACAGCATGGCCACCAGGGCAATGAGGATGGTGGTAACGACGTGCCCGTTTCCCCGCTGGCTCAATACGCCGTACACGGACATGGGCGCCGTGGGCTGGATCACGATGACGCCGTAAAGAATGAGATCCCACAGCCCGAGCGCCCGCCGCAGCCGTGTTCCGTCCCCCGCCGCTCCCGATGCCATATGGCTTGTCCCGACTATTTGAACATGGTTGGCGCAACGCGACGCTCTCGCCACGGGCGCTTCCCCGAAGCTCTCAATATGCGTGCGATGCCGCGCTCGTCAGAGGTTGTGGTTCACTGAACCCCTCAAACATCGATCGTCTTCAGATACGCAACGCTCTGAACCGTGAGGTCCCAGGTTTGTTCGACGAAGTAGTTCTTGACGCCGGCGATCTTGGCGGCTGCAAAAACCTTTGACCAATCGACGCTGTCTTTGCCCACGGCCAGTTGGGGAGCTCCACCACGTCCTCCGCGTCCGCCGCCACGCCCGGCCTGTCCGCCTGCCGCGGCTGCGCCAGGCGCCGCCGCTGGAGCTGTTGGAATGATGCGTGCGCTCTCGATCCCGCCGCCTCTGCCCGAGATGGTTCCCGCCGTGTCCGCAATCGCCGGCGGCGTGATAGCCGGCGAGGCGGGGGGCGGGTTCAGACTTACGCCTTGTAAGTGAATCGAGATGAACCGGCCGGGATACAGGTTGAAGTACGCCACCGGATCGCCGACTGTCGTCATGGCGGACATCTGGAATTGGAACTTCACGTACTTCGGGTCGAGCAACTCGAAGAGGATCGCGTATACCAGGCGGCCGTCCACGGTCGCCATCTCGAAGTTCTCGTCGTGCAGGAACTGGGTAATGCCGGCCTTGGCGGCCGTCTCGCCGATCTTGTTGTACTCGTCCGCCGCGCGTTTCACGATATCCATCGTCGTAGTTCGGTTTTGCGTCTGGCCGTTCAGGCTTGCCGTGCCCATCTGCGTCATGCCGATGTCCTTGGCCCAGGCGATCGTCTGTTCCTGCTTCGTTCGCAGCTCGCTCAGTTCGAAATGAGCGCTGATGCACTTCAGGCCGTGGTCCTCGATTATCCTGCGGGTCTGCTTTCCGTCCGTGAGGCTGGCGAACTCCGCGTACGCCGGCGAACACAGCTCGATGACGCCGATTCCGAGGTCGGCCATATCCTTGCACAAGCCGGCGATGTCGCCGTCCCTGATCCGCTGGCGGTGAGGATATGTCTGGCTTCCTATCGGCAGGCCAAGCGGATTGGCGTGCAGCGCTCGCGGCGCGGCGGCGAATCCCGCGGCGGCCGATGACACAATGAAGTCTCTTCTTGATAATTCACGCATTCGAGCCTCTCGCATTTGAAGAATCACTAGCTTGCAGGTCTGGAGACCCGCCCCACTCACGCAGGCGTCAGCTTCCAGCCCTCGCGATACTCGCGCGTCAAGTACTGGTTTGCGTCGGGGATATTCGTGAACTTCATGTTTTCCTTATCCCACAGCAGCGCCGGCGCGCAAGTTTCTTCGTTGAAGATCTTCCGGCTGTAACGGATTGCGGCGCCCGCCAGAGCGATCGCTTCCGCGCAGTTGGCCGCATTGATGAAGCTTCCCGGAGACTGCGGCCCGCCCTTGAACGCCGCGACCCAAACGTTCTCGCCGCCGCGGCCACCGCCGCCTCCTCCGCCGCCACGCCCGCCGCGCCCGCCCTGCGGGGCCGGAAGGCCCTTGGCGGCGCGGTAATCCGCCATCTTCTTCGCGGGGATAATCTCATTGTTGAGAATCACTCCCTTGTCGCCGATGAACAGGCTCCCCGTCGCCGGAATCGACCGCTTGTCTTCCAGCAACTCTTCCGGCGTAAAGGGCCGCATCCCGCCGTCGTACCAGTAGAGCTTGAGCGCGGGCCACTGACCGTGCGCCTCGAACCTGAAGCACACGCGGTTGGCGTACGGGAATGCAAAGTCGTTCATCTTCACCGTGCTCACCTGGTCGTTGATTTCGCAGCTCGAGCTCGATTGCGCCTCGATGCTGTACGGCACGGGCAGATCGAGCGCCATGAAGATCGGCCACAAGCTGTAATTCCCCATGTCCGCGATGCTTCCGCCGCCGAACTCGTACCATCCGCGGAACACCGCGAACGTGTAGCTCGGATGATACGGCCGGTCGAGCGAAGGGCCAAGCCACAGGTCCCAATCGAAACCCGGCGGAACGGGCGGCCGGTCGGTGGGCAGGGCCAGTTGCTGCGGCCAGAACGGCCGGTCCGTCCAGTTGTGGACTTCGCGCAGCGCGCCGATGGCGCCATCCAGTATCATGTCCCGCACCGCCGTAACCGGCGCGCGGTACGCCAGCAGGTGCGTGGCCACGCCCGTCTTCCGTGCGCCCTCCACCACCATGCGTACCTCGGCCACGCGGTTCGAGAGCGGCTTGTGAACCAGCACGTGCTTGTGTTTCTTCATGGCCGCGATCGCGATAGTCGCGTGCAGGTGGTCGGGCGTCATGATCTTGATCGAGTCCAGGTCTTTCTCCTTCTCGAGCAGTTCCCGGAAATCCGCGTAAGACGCTACTCCCCGGAAGTTCTCCGCCCCGCGCTTCTTGGCGTAATACGTGTCGATAATCTCCTTGGCCATATCGCGCCCGGCGCGAATGCCGGTGATGTTAGAGCCCCACGACGAATTCTCGAGAAGCTTGCGGATGCTGTCGCGGATGCCGGTCTTGTCCCAGTCGATGTAATACTGGCCGTCCTTGACCGGATCGCATACGGCGGTAATCTGCACTTCCGGCTGAGTCACTAACTGCAGCATCTCGCGCGTTCCCTGCGTGCCGCAGCCTATGTAAGCCAGGGTGATTTTGTCGCTGGGCGCGACATAGCCCGTTCCGCCGAGCACATGTCTCGGAACGATGGTGAGCCCCAATCCTGCGGCGGCCGGCGCGAGGATTTCGCGCCGGGTCAGCTTGTCGTTCTGGGAGTTCATTCTGCCGGTCCTCTCGCTCGCTCAGAACTGGAACCGCAGCGACATCGACATCTGACGCGGAAGCGCGGCCGCGCTGTACCGGCCCACGGAAGAGCTTGTCTGAATCAGGATTCCGTTCTTCCAGTTGGGCCAGTTGTACTGCGGGGTGATGCCCGCGCTTGTAAACTGCGTGTGGTTGAAGATGTTGTACATCTCCGCCCGGAACACGAGCGACCGCTTCTCGTTCTTCAGCGGGAAGGCTTTGGAGAAGGTCATGTCCCAGTTGTTCCGGCGCGTCCGGGGAAGGTTGATGATGCTACCCGGCCCGGCATTGCCAAAGCACTCCATCGATTGGCCGACGCCAAGCTGCGGAGTGGTCGAGGCCGTCCAACTGCACGGGAACGGGATCACAAACGCGCCTTCGTTGAGGATCTGGTTGCCAGGCGACCCGTTGGGGTTGGCGCCGGCCGCTTGCACCAGCGGGGTAACACCGGCGAAGGATACCTGCCCGGCGGGAAGCTGCGGATTCCCCGTCACGAACATGCGCGCTCCTTCGTAACCCCCGGTAAAGTTCGCCGCCGCATTCGTCGTGCTGTTGGTGCCGCTGAAGGAAATGCCCGGGACGCCGGTCATGACGTCGCTACGCCACTGCGTAATGCCCGAAACCACCCAGTGGTCCGTAACCCAACCCAAGGGCTTGATCTTCAGCTTTTGCCCAGGGTTGGGCGCCTCGTACACATAATTGACCGCGATCACGTGCGGGGTGGGCTGGAAGGAAGGCCCGTAGTCGCGGAACTTATCGGTGAAATACGGGCTGTTCCGCGTGTCGCTCATGGTCTTTGACCACGTGTAGGCCAAGCCGTAGGACAGGTGCTTGGTCATGTTGCGCCGCACGGTCACCTGCAGCGAATTGAAGGCGGAATTGCCGGAGTAATTGACGTAAGTCAGCGCGCCCAGGCCCGCCATCGGCCGGAAGTAGTTGTCGTTTAGGTTCTTGCCCGAGACGCCCGGAGCGAGGTAAGCGACGTTCGGGTTGTAGTTGGCGGGGTTGTACTCGGAGTACATGGGTACGTTATTGAGCTGGCGCGTGATAGGGAGATGCTTTCCAAGATTGAACACCCACCCTGCCTCCAGGACCGTATCGAAGCCAACCTGCTGCTGCAACATGAAACTCCCGTTGTAGGAGCCCTGGATCGCCTGCTTGCCGACGGTTCCGGGGGGAGCGATGGGCGCGATGCCCGCGGAGTTCACGAAACTGGGAATCTGGTCGACCGTGGAATAGTAGATGCTCTTCGTAATAATGTCGGGCGGATTGCCGGACGAGTTCTGCGCCACCTGGCTCGAAACCTGATTCAGGAACTGCCCGAAACCGGCTCGAACCGCAGTCCTGCCGTTACCGAATACATCCCAAGCCGCGCCGATGCGGAAGGCGGGAGAAAGCTTGGGAACAATCCACAACGTCGTCGGGAGGTTGGCGTCTTGTCCCGCTCGCACCATGCCGGGATATGGCGTCGGCGTTCCGGAATACCCGCCCGCCGTGGCGGGAACCAGCGTGCCTTGCAAGGCGAAATAGGTGTTGGTCTTGGTGACAGGATCGTAGGCTCGCTGGCTGGCTGTCGGGCAGGCCTTGGACGCCGTGGAAACCAGGCAGTTCGGGTAATAGAGCCGCTCCGCCTGTCCGGGGCTGTACGCGGAGGCCAGCCAGTCGGTCGTGTTGTTGTTGTAGTTCTCCGTGGGCACCTGATGGTAGAAGCGGACGCCCAGATCGAGAGTCACTCGCCGGCTGAGACGCCAGTTGTCCTGGATGAAAAACTCGTCGTCCCAGAACCAGTAGTTTCCTACCACGCGCCCGGCTTCCAGGTAGCTGTTGAAATTCCCCAAGTATGCGTTGGCGTATCCATCCTGGGTGTTGTTCGGCATCGCGGTCGAACTGCCGAAGCTGTAGGAGCCCAGGTACTCCGCGTCGAGTTGGTCCAACTCGACCTTGCCCGTGCGCTCCACATAAACTCCGGCCTTGAGATTGTGCTTGCCCCACACCTTGCTGAGGGCGTCGTTGAAACTGTAGATGTCGTTCCAGTTCGTGTAAGGGCACACGCCGCCGCAAGGTGAATCGTAACCGGCCTCGTTGCCCCACTGGCCGCCGAAAGCCACGGCGGGGACGCCTGTCTGGAAGAACTGGCTGCCCGGCGAGAGAGTGGCGCGCGGCTGGTTCTGGTCGGCGAGAAACCGCTGATCTGTCGCGAAGTTGTTGAACGAGGGAGGGTTCCCCATATTCGAGCGGTCGAGCTGGCTCTGGTCGTGGGCGTAGTAATCCCAAGTGTTATAGCTCTTGCCAAAGGTGAACTCGTTGACCATCGTTGGGCTGATCGTGTACGTGATCCCGACGCCGTAGCCATGCCCCGGGTTCGGATGGTCAATCGCCAGGTCCGCGAACTGGCCGGACGCGTTCTTCGACTGAGGTCCGCCGCCGGTGGTATCCAGATCGTAGTCGTTGATGTACCGCACCCAGGTGTTCAACCTGGAGGTCACGTTGTAGTCGATCCGCAGCGTGTCGTTGCGCCGCGGGTGCGTCTCGTTGTAGCTCCAGAAATAGTTCTCCAGCCACGGCGCGGTCTTGAAATTCGGGTCGTTGACGCAGCCGGAGGCGGCTACGCCGGGCTGGCCGCAGATGTTCGGCTGGGGGAAGAAGTTCAGCATCGCCAAGCCGGATTTCGCCGCGGAGGGATTCAGGATCAGTCCCGAGATGTCGTTGTTCGCGACCGGATTTCCTGTGGTCGGGTCCGTGAGAGTGAACGGATTGCCGCTGGAATCGGTGTACCCGGCGAAGTGCCCGGCCCTTTGCGCCGCCGTCGGCATGTTCACGTATCCGCTCTGGATTCCAGGCTTCTGCTTGGTGTATTCCTGCGAGAAAAAGAAAAAGAGCTTCTTCTTCTCGGTATTGAACAGGTGCGGGATGTACACCGGACCGCCCACGCTGAATCCCCACACGAAGAACCGGTACTGGCGCTTTTGGGCGCCGTTGCCGATGTCGTTCAGGTCGCTGTAGTTGTCGAAGAACCGCATGGCATTGAACATCTCGTGCCGCTTATTCGTCCAGGCGCTGCCATGAAAGTCCCGGCTCCCGCCCTTGGTGACCACGCTGATCGAGCCCGCGGAGTTACGACCGTATTCGGCTTGATAGTTGCTGGTCAGCACGCGCATCTCGGCGATCGAATCCATGTTCGGTTCGAAGTGCGTGGTGGAGTTCGACCCGGTATCCAGGTCCGTGATCCCGTCAACGGTGAAGTTGGTGCTGCTGCCGGCGCCGCCGTTGATGCGGACGGTCCCGATGGAAGTCTCGTTGGACATATCCGCCGTAGTGTTCGTAACAATGCCCGGCAACGTTACCAACAGGCCGAACAAGTCGCGCCCTTTCAGGGTAATGTTGTCCATTTGGGTCGCGTCGATCAGCTTCGAATTCTCGCTCGAAGCCGTCTGGACCGGCGTCGTGATCGCCATGACGTTGATCTGATCCGTCACGGCGCCGAGTTTGAGAGCGATCTTGCCCAAGTCGCGCCTCTCGGCAGCCGTAATGGAAATGGCCGACTGGGTATAAGTCTTGAACCCCGAGGCCGCCTTGACAGTAAGGTTATACGTCGCCGGCACGAGGCTGTTGAAGACGAAGATGCCCTCGGCTCCCGTGGTCGTCGTGGCCACGGCGTCGGTCGCCGTATTCCTAAGCTCGACGTTCGCTCCCGGCACGGCGGCGCTACCGGGATCGGTCACAATGCCAGTCAAGCTTCCAGTTGTGGTTTGGCTGAACAAGCAGCCGCAAAGAATGGCGGCGGCGGAAAGGACTCGCAACGTGCGTCTAACGTTCATTGCCAATCTTCCCCCTTCTTCGGCGGCGGCCGGCGGCTCCACTGCCCGGTCCCGCGTACTGGGATAGAATTTTAATCCCTATTCTGGTCGATTTCAAGCCCCTACCCACCGCGATGTGGGTCCAGGCCGCATCGGCGCGGCGGAACGCGAAGTCTGGCCGCGCCGGGCGCGCCGGTAGCCCGACGGCAATGTCTTCCGTGAACCGTCGAGCGTGCGTCCTACTCTGTCACCGGCGCGACGTTGAATCCATCCGCCACGACGAACGGCTTGGAGCCGCCCATCAGCTTGGTGGAATATGTCACTGCGATATCGCGCTTTTCTCCAGGCATCAGCTCGATGTAATTGTCCTCCCACAGAGCCGGATGCACGTCCGCGCCGCCCTTGCCCTTCAACAGATTCAAGTGAATGAATAACGCCAGGCGAGAGGAAGTGTTTTCGACCGTCACATGCGTCACTTGCCGGGCTCCTTTCGGCTCCGTGCGGGAAGCGATTTTCACCGTGGCGGGCGGCAGGTTCTGCAAGCCGGTCAAATCCGCGTAGGTGGATATGGGCGTGTAGCGGCCGTTCCCGCGCGCGAAATCGTTGACGTCGGGTTGCGTGGAAAGCCAGTAGAAATTCCGACTGACCGTCTTGCCGGCAGCGTCGTCCAAAGTCAACTTCACGAAGTACGTCTTCGAAAGCCCGTCGATATTGGGTATGGTGAACACCTTGGCGGCGCTGTCTTCGCCGATATCCACAGCCGCCGTTTTGGTGAACTTTTCCGTTAGATCGAGGTTATAGACCTTCGCGGTAACCTTATACCCCCGGAACGATTTGTAGTATGAATTGACCACCGCGATCGATTGATCGTCGTACGAATACTGGGCGTGCAGCCGTTCGTTCGCGGTCTTCGTCCCGAAATAGCCGCCGCCCGGCCGCAGGTACCAGTCGTACAGGTGCCAGATGGTAGAGGGCCAGGCGTTGTTCAGCATCCACTGAATGACGCCGGTGGACGTGTACTTGTTCCGGCCGAACGCCTCGAACATGGCGCGCTCGCCTTCGTAGGTCATCAACTGGCTCTTCACCAGATAGTCATCCAGACCCTTGGCTTTGCCGTAGCGGCCCTCCAGCGCCGCGGTGAACACATTGACGTTGCCGTAGCTGCCGCGGCCCGCGTGAAAGTTCCAGAAGTCGTCGATAGGCCATAGGTGCTCGGGCGGCAGCATCTCCTTGAGGCTCTCCAGAACGGGGATCGCGGGGCCGGGGCTTGTCTCGGTGTTATAGCCGAACGCGCCTCCGGCCTTCTTATCCAGGAGCCAGTAGTTGGGGGCTACGTATTCGTAGGGCCCAGTCATCTTCACGCCAGTGCGCCCCGCGCCGGGAGTGGTCTGGTCGGCGGCCGAGGACACATAGGGATTCGGCCAGTGTTCTTCGTTCAAGCACCTTCAGGTACGCCTTTTCCGCCTGCTCGTTGGGCGAGTTGTCGCTGCCATAAAGCCACACGTAGACGCTGGGATGGTTGCGCAACTTCCTGATCTGGTCGCGCAGAGATTCGGCCGCAATCGCGTAGTCCTCCGGCTTCCAGTTCCGCCAGCGCTCCCAATACGAACAGCAGCACCAGCCGGGCATGACCAGCATTCCCATCTGGTCGGCAGTATTGAAGAAGTGCTCGTTCATCATCTTGCCTTCGAGGCGGATGGTGTTGAGGTTCATGTCGCGGGCGTAGGTAATTTCGTTCACTTCGCGCTCGTCGTCGTAGCGCATCATCATGTCGGGCGACCAGCCGCCGCCGCGAATCAGGATTTTCTTGCCGTTGATCGTGAACACGCGATGCTGCTGCGCGTCGTTTACGCCGGTGACTTCGCGGACGCCGAACTGGAAGTCCTCGCGGTCCGAGATGGCGCCGGCGACATCGAACTGCATGTGCGCCTGATACAGGTCCTGCCCGCCCAACCCGTACGGCCACCAGAGCTTGGGATGATCGAAGACGAGAGCGGGGTAATCCTGGGGAGTGAATTCTGCCTGCGCCGCGCCGTGGGCGCCGAGGTGAATCTTCATGCTGACGGCGGCCGCTCCGATGGTTCCGCGCAGCACGCCATCCACAGGCTCGCCCGTGGCGTTTTTCACGTCCGCGTAAACCGTGAGGCGCGCCTTATCGGGGCCGTCCAGCTTGGTCACCACCTGAGTGTTCCGCAAAGACACGGGGCCGCTCGTTCGGACGTAGACGTCGCGCACCAAGCCCATGTCCTTGTCGGCCGGCATGGGGTTCCAGTCGACGAAAGTAATGGTGAAGTCGGCGTTCGTGCTGTTCGGCGGAATCACTTCCACCGCCAGCGCGTTCGCCGCGCCGGGCGAGCGCGGCGTCGCGTGATATCGAACTCGAACATGCGGTACATGCCGGCGACTTGGTCCGCGCTTCCGATCTGTTTTCCATTGAGCCAGATGTTGGCCTTGTAGTTGATGGCATCGAAATTGAGCCATAGCCGCTTGCCCTTCATTGCTGCTGGAATCTGAAACGGCGTGCGGTACCACCAGGAGACGGCAAACGGGCTGTCGGGCGGCGTGGGGCTGCAGACATTTTGTCCGCGCCCGGCCGGCGTTGCCAGGGATCAGCAGCAGGTTCTCGGAGAAATACGGATCCGGATACGATCTTGTTTGCCACCATCGCCCCCACTACGGTAGCCGGGACGGTCGCGGCATACCACCCGCCGGGCTGGAAACCGGCCGTCGAAAGCTCGGGGCCCTTCTGCGGAATCTTCGCCGAGGATTGAATGCTCCATCCATTCCTCAGATCGATTCGTCCGCCAGACAGGACGGCGGCCGTCTGCGTCTGGGCTGCGCCGGCCATCGCAGAAATCAACCCCATGAACAAAAACTGCGAACTGCGGAGAAGTCCATTACTCATCGGCGTGCGCCTCCATTGCGAACTGTACTAAACAGAACGTCATAAGTAATTGCGCCACCGCTCCCTGACGGTCGCGGCTCGGTTCGCGGCCTCTCGCCGAGCCGCGACCGTCAGGGAGCGGTGGTGGCGCAAACAATAACGTCGCCCTGTTTAGAATACGACGATTGCAGCGCCAGTGGAAAGGGCATAGGGCGCCCGGCCATGCCGAAAGGCCTATCCGCCGGAGCTGAGATAAGCTCAGAGAATGATGTCGCGGCTGTTTGCGCTGGTGGTGTTGCTTGCGGCATTGGCCACGGCGCAGAAGTATGACGGACCGCGGCCACCGAAGCCGGACCTCTTATACATCAAGCACGCTTCGACTCTGGCGCCGACCGAAGACGTAATCGCAGCGGAGCAGGACAAGCGATCAAGCGAGATCACCTACGTGATCGAGGGCGCAAGTTCTCCGGTTTCCACGCCGTTGGCCGCGCCGATGTTTCTGGTTCAAGCCTCGAAAGCTGATCCCGGAGAAACTCGAACTGTTCAAGCTCGATGTAAAGAACGGCCATCGGGAAGTTCGAGTGTCGTCGAAGAAGTCGAATACCGCGGCGCATCTGGAAGTCACACGATACGCGGCCGATACCTTGTGGAAGGTCGAGGTGGAAGACAGCCTCGAACCGGGCGAGTACGCGCTGTCTCAAGCCGACGACGCCTCCAACCGCGCGTTCTGCTTCCGGGTGCGGTAGGGGGGCGGGCGGGACACGGTGCAAGATTGATATCCTGGGGCCTCTGAAAGCCCGCTAGTTAGAAGGGACGCCGGAACTGCCAAGAGAACACTCCACAACCGCCACGCAACTGTCTGTCCCGGCGGGACTGGTCGAACGCAGAATCCATCTCATCCGCGGACAGAAGGTCATGCTGGATTCCGATCTGGCCGAGCTCTACCAGACGCCGACTAAATCCCTGAATCTTGCGGTCCGGCGCAACGCTGGCCGCTTCCCCGCGGATTTCATGTTTCAACTCACGCAGGAAGAGTTCCAGAACTTGAGGTTTCAATCTGAAACCTCAAGATGGGGCGGC
Organism: Terriglobia bacterium; assembly: GCA_963783505.1. Lineage (GTDB taxonomy): Bacteria > Acidobacteriota > Terriglobia > Bryobacterales > Bryobacteraceae > BOG-224. Next base: position 95,824 of record CAWAOP010000018.1, read on the forward strand.
AGGCGCTATCCCCCTTACGCTTTTACCGAGCACGGCGTGGCTATGCTCTCCTCTGTGCTCAACAGCGAACGCGCCGTGCAAATGAGCATCGTCATCGTCCGGGCCTTTGTCAAGCTTCGTGAAGTCTTGGCCACTCACAAGGACTTGGCCCGCAGGATCGAGCAGATCGAAGCCACCCAGAAACGGCATGGCTCAATCATCACGACCGTGGTCGAAGAGATCGGCAATCTGAAGCAAGGCCCTCCTGTGCGCAAGCGCCGAATCGGATTTCTCAATGACAGCGGATAAACTGGTTTAGTCTCAGGGAATTGCAATTCTGGGGACCCTCCGCCTCTGCTGGGGGATTCTCGACGTGCGCGGCTTCGCGAGTACTTGCCAGCGCCGGAGGTGATACCACTATGACGAAGGTATCGCTAATGCTGGGGCTCCGATCTCTTCCGAAGAGATTTTGGGCTTGGTTTGGTTGTATATCGATTGTGGTGCTGTTATGCGTTTACTCCTTCCATTTGAAGCACTATGGACCCGGTAGTGATTACCGTACAGGCTTTTTGCTTGGGAGCAGTGCTTTTCTGATTGCAGAGAAGGACAACCTCGCTTGTCTCGGAATGGAGGTAGAGTCTCTTCGACGAGGCTTTCCCTCCGCCGGTTGCGAGGTGAGAGACCTGGATCGGGATTCGGCCATTCAAGAAGCCATGGAATCCCAATCACTCAGCCGGGCCTCGGAAGACCTGCGTAAAGGGTTCGAAGACGGCTGGCAGGATGAAAATCGAAAAGTCCACGCGCAACGGGAAGAACAGAAATGATCGGGGACGTTCCGGAGCAAAACGTGCCAGGGTTCTAGGCTAAAACGGAGAATTTGCTGCGACAGAACAGGAAACAAGCAAAGAAGGGAACAGTTGTGGTGAAATCTGGCACGAGCAGGCGTCTTCAGGAGATCCGCGAGGGCGGGCGGACTCTGTGTCGCACCGTACACGGAGTTCTTGAATCCGGCAATGGCGGTTTCATCGAGCGCGGTTACGTCCAGTATCGGCACGGATGGTTTCTAGTAACGAAAACGAAATCACTAAAGTGGTGGAAACTGGTTCGAGCTCTGCGGATGAGCGAGATTCCGTCGGGACTCCTTGAAAGGCCGTAGTCTCACCACAAGATCACGCACCAGCCAGAATGACCATCGAGCCAGCCTCCTCTGGCGGGCCGCCCGCTGGGACAGCAAAGCGGTATGGCCTTACCCGCCCGTGATACCATCCCGGTAATGCCAGCCGCCAAGCCTCCCAGCGACCCTCCGGAGATGACTTTTCGCGCCGTGGCGCTGGGGTTATTCCTGGCGCTTGTTTTCGGCGCGGCCAATGCTTACCTGGGGATGAAGGCGGGCCAGACGATCGCCGCCACGATTCCCGCCGCCGTCATCGCCATCGCCGCGTTTCGTGTGATGGGTGGCGGCGTGCTGGAGCAGAATATCGCGCGCACGGCGGCTTCGGTGGGCGAAGCGCTGGTGGCGGCGGCTATTTTCACGGTGCCGGCGTTCATCATGGTCGAGATCGATGGCCACCATCTTTGGTCCAACCTACGCGATCACTATTGGGAGGCTGTGCTGATTCTGCTGGTGGGCGGCTTGATCGGCGTGTTTTTCATTGTGCTTCTGCGGCGGCCGCTGTGCGTGGAAAGCGATCTTCCTTTTCCCGAGAGCGTGGCCTGCGCGGAAGTGGTGAAATCGGGCGCCGAGGGCGGCGACGCGCCCAAGTACGTGTTCGGCGCGATGGGCTTCGCCGGGCTATTGCAAATTCTCACCTCCGACAAAGGCTTGCAGATCTTCCGCGATTCGGTGGAGGGGTTCCTGGCTTTTCCGGCCTCGGTGGTGCGGCACTTCGATATCGATAAGAAGCCGCTCAACGCGGTAGCCCACACCGGCGGTGTGTACTGGTCCACGCCGAGTTTTTCGCCGGCGCTCATGGGCATCGGGTACATCATCGGGCCGGAGCTTTCGGCCATCAACGCCTCGGGCGGCCTGCTGGCGTGGGGCATTCTGATTCCGCTGCTGTTATTCTTCGATCCCGATTTGGCGCATCGCGTAGGCGTGGCTCCTGGCGCCTCGTGGGACGTACTCTCGAATTCGGTGTGGTACAACATCGTGCGGCCGGTGGCCGTGGGGACGATGCTTGTGGGCGCGTGCAACACGCTGTTCGGGATGCGGAGTTCGATTGCGCAATCCATCCGCGGCGCGATTGGCGCTTCCGCAAGAGCCGCGCATGAGGGCCATCACACGGAACGCTGGGATCGCGACATCCCCTTCCAGTGGCTGGCGTTGGGCGTGTGCGTGATGGCAGTCGCGGTGACGGTCATTTATCACCTATTCACGGGAAGCTGGACTTCGGCCATTATCGCGGGCGCGATCATGACGGTTGCGGGCTTTCTGCTATCGGCGGTCGGCGGCTACCTGGTTGGATTGGTTGGCAGTTCGAACCAGCCGCTTTCGGGACTTACGCTTTCCGCGCTGATGCTCGCGGCCGTGGTGATGCTGGCCATCGGCGCGAAAGGCATGGCGGGCGTCGCCGCGGTGTTGGGCGTGGCCAGCGTGGTGGCGTGCGCGTGCTCGGTTTCCGGCTCGCTGATTCAGGATCTTAAGGTGGGCTACCTGCTGAAGGGCACGCCGTGGAAAATGCAGGTGGTGGAGATCGCCGCCGTCGTGGTGCTCTCGCTGTTCCTCATGTTGCCGATCATCGCGCTCCACGAAGCGAACCTGGCCACCGGCGGCATCGGCGGACGCGCGCTTCCGGCGCCGCAAGCGGGACTGATGGCGCAGCTTGCCAAGGGGATCGTGGGCGGGCAGATGGCGTGGGGATTGATCGGGATCGGCGTGGCGTTCGGCATTGCGCTGATTATGTGCGGAGCCCGTTCGCCCATGCTGATCGCCGTGGGCATGTACCTGCCGTTCAGCACGGTCTCCGCGATATTTGTTGGCGGAGCCATCAAGTGGTTCGTGGAGCGCCTGTCGGCTCGCCGCTCCGCCGAACAGCGCAGGGCGATTGAGGACAAAGGCACGCTGCTTGCATCCGGCTTGATCGCCGGCGAGGCGCTCATGGGGATTGTGCTTGCGGTCACGTTTCTGGCCGGCATCAGTTCATTTACCAAGCTACTGACTGGTTCCGACGAGTTCGGCTTTTTCCAGGCGTGGGGCGGCTGGCTGTCGCTCGTCGGATTCGCCGCGGTGGCTTGGGTGTTGGTTCGAATTCCATTGCGCTCGCGAGGGACATCATGAAGAAGCTCTTCTTAGCGGCTTTCGCCGCGTGCTGCCTGGCGCAGACTGGCCAAGGCCCGGCGCCGAAGGTCGCCGCCGCAAGCCTGAAGGCCGATGTTTCCTTCCTGGCTTCGGACGCCATGGAAGGACGCGCAACGCCTTCCAAGACGCTCGAAATCGCGGCGGAGTTCATCGCTTCCGAGTATCGCCGGGCGGGGTTGGAACCGGCCGGCGACGACGGTTATTTCCAGACCGCGAGTTACGAATCGGTCAAACCGAACACAGAGGGTCTGGAACTTACGCTTTTCATTGGAGGCAAGCCGGTCAAGGTCGAGTCCGACTCGTTGTTGCTCAATCAGCAGTCGCCGCTTACTCTGGACAACGAGCCGGCCCTTCGGGTGGCGATGGCCGATCTCGCCAGCTTGACCCCGGAACAGGTGCGCGGCAAAGCGCTGATAGTCGAGGGATCCTCGGGACGTATGTCGGCCACCACTTCACAGGCCGCTCTCGTCATTCTCATCGCGCCTCAGCCGGTCCGAACCGGGGCCAGGACCAGCCTGCGAGCCGCCACTCCTCCTGATACTCGCGCGCCGCTGCCGGCTCCTGTCCCGACCGTGCTGGTATGGGATGCGAAAGTGCATGACGCGCTGGCCGCCGCGAAGGACGTTCCCGTCTCCGTTACTGCCCGAATTCCGGCGCCGCTGAAAGAGCCGGTGAAACTCAAGAACGTGATCGGCGTCCTGCGCGGATCGGACCCCGCTCTGAAGGACACTTACCTCATCCTCTCCGCGCACTACGATCACCTTGGCATGCGTGCGACGGGTGACGGCGACCGCATTTTCAACGGCGCGGACGACGACGCCAGCGGCACGGCCTCGATTATTGAGATCGCCGAGGCGCTGTCCGCTCTGCCGGCGCGGCCGAAGCGCACCATCGTTTTCCTGGCTCATTTCGGCGAAGAGGTGGGCGAAATCGGTTCGCAATACTACGCGCAGCATCCCGTATTTTCGGTGGCCAAGACCATAGCCAACGTGAACCTGGAGCAACTTGGCCGCACGGACGATTCCGAAGGGCCGAAAGTCGGCATGTTCAACATGACCGGCTACACGTACACGAACATGGCCCCCGTGTTTGAGGCCGCCGCCCGGGAAAGCGGCGTCCGAGCCGTGAACGACGAGAAGAACAGCGATTCCTACTTCGGCCGGAGCGACAACGCGAAGTACGCCGCCGTGGGCATCCCATCGACCACCATCTCCGTCGCTTACATGTTTCCCGATTACCACGCCGTAGGCGACGAGTGGCCTAAGCTCGACTACGAAAACATGGCTAAGGTGGATACAGCCATCGCGCTGGCGGCGTTCCGCCTGGCCGACAGCGCCGACGAGCCGCAATGGAACAAGGACAATCCCCGGACAGCCGCTTATCGGCAGGCCCGGGAGAAGCGCTGACCGTATTGCCGGGCGTAGCCGCGCTGGTGGTTTTTGCGTGGCTTGCGCGCGAAGCGGCGCTCGGGCGCTCGCCCGCCTGGGACGCTTCGGTCCGCGAGTCCATCAATCGCCGTTCATCGGGCCCGCTGACCGCGGCAATGAAACTGGCGACTCAGATGGGCTCCACGTATGTTGTGATTCCGGTGGGAATGGTGGCCGTGTGGCGCCTGTTGGAGTCAGGCCGATGGCGCGCGGCTGCGCTATTAGTGGCGGCAGCCGCTGGCGCGGAAATCATCGGCCAATTACTGAAGGCGGTCATTCGAAGGAAGCGGCCAGCTCCTTTCTTTGGGATGAGGGCGCCGTTCGCGGAGAGTTTTCCCAGCACGCACGCCATGGTTTCGATTTGTTTTTATGGCGGACTTGCCGCAATTCTCTCCGCGAACTCACACTCGCTTCTGGTGAAGGCCGGGTTGTGGCTCGCGGCCGCAGTGTTCTCTCTCGTGATCGGATTTTCGCGCGTCTATCTGGGCGTGCATTACCCGAGCGACATAGTGGGAGGCTATGCGGCTGCGATTGCGTGGGCGTACTGCTTAAGAGCGGGGTATGCGCGATGGATCGCAGTCAAGAGGCCAGGCGCTTCAAGGCTTCCCTAAAAGCGACCTCTTCCAGTTCCACTCTCTCCCGGACGATCCGCTCCAGCCATTTATCGACGCTCGGCTCGCGGTGCAGATCGGCCAGGAATTTCGCCCGAGCCGCCAACTCGCCCGGAATCGACAACGAGGCAGGGGCCGAGCGCTTCACGCGGATGGAAGGCTCCCACGCCGAACCCTGATCGGCTTGGGAAACCACGGTGCGGTCGATGGCTTCGGCATTCCTGCCAGCCGGCTTTCTTACCCTCTTTAGTTCCTTCGAATCGACCAACCCTAATTCTACTGCCGTTTCCCTCGTTCCGTCCGCCCCGCTGATAGAATCGAAATATATGGCAGCAAGACCCCGCCGGAGAGCGGTCGTCGTGGACGTGGGAGGGGTGAAGGTTGGCGGCGATCATCCGATCGTCGTGCAGTCCATGACCAACACGGACACGGCGGACATTCCCTCAACCGTGAATCAGGCGATGGCGCTGGCCCGCGCCGGCTCGGAGTTGGTGCGCGTTACCGTCAACACCGAACAGGCCGCCGCGGCCGTTCCGCGCATTGTCGAGACGCTCGATCAGTTCGGCGTGCGCGTCCCCATCATCGGCGATTTCCATTACAACGGGCACATCCTGCTGAAGAAGTACCCGGAGTGCGCGCGGGCGCTGGCGAAGTACCGCATCAATCCGGGCAATTCCGATATCGGGCGAAAGACGGACGATAATTTCCGGGCCATCGTCGAGGTCGCGGTCGAAAACGACAAGCCGGTTCGCATCGGCGTGAATTGGGGTTCGCTCGATCGGCGCTGCTGACGCGCATGATGGACGCGAACTCGCGCCTCGCCGAGCCGAAGGATTCGCGCGCCGTGATGCTCGATGCGATGGTGGCAAGCGCCGTCGAATCCGCGCACTCCGCCGAACGTTACGGCCTGGGCCATGACCGAATCATCCTCAGCGCCAAGGTGAGCGGCGTGCAGGATCTAGTGGACGTCTACCGCATGATTGCCGAGGCCGGCGATTATCCCCTGCATTTGGGTTTGACTGAAGCGGGTCTCGGCGCCAAGGGGATCGTGGCCACCACGGCCGCTCTTGCGCCGCTTCTGCTCGAAGGCATCGGCGACACCATCCGCGCATCGCTGACTCCGCTGCCGGGCGGCGACCGGACGGAGGAAGTAATCGTCTCCCAGCAGATACTGCAGTCACTCGGCCTGCGCAGCTTCACGCCGCAAGTGACTGCGTGCCCCGGCTGCGGCCGCACCACCAGCAGCTTCTTCCAAGACATGGCGGACCAGATTCAAACCTACCTGCGCGAGCAGATGCCCAAATGGAAGCCCGTTTATCCGGGCGTCGAAACCCTGACCGTGGCCGTAATGGGTTGCATTGTGAATGGCCCCGGGGAATCGAAGCACTCCAACATCGGCATCTCTCTTCCCGGTACGTTTGAAGAGCCCAAAGCGCCGGTCTACGTGGACGGACGCCTTCACACCACGCTCAAAGGCGACCGCATCGTAGCCGAGTTTATCGGCATTCTGAACGACTATGTCGCCGCGCGGTACGCGAGCGCCGTTCCGGCGTAGTTCGAGACTGCTTCACGCACAAGCCAGGGTGGAGATGCCATCGCATTCCGTGTCCAGCCTTCAGTTGGCCGTGGGAACCCGATTGATCGATTCGATCACCAGAAACCGCACGTCGGCCTTGCCGGCTTCGAGCTTCAGCCCGAGCTGATCCTGAAAGGCCGTCACCGCGAAGCTCAACGGGTCCTGCCTGATCTCGACGTTCGGGTCTCCGCCGGTGGTGGCGAAACGCGTGACATCGAGCCGGAGATCGTAGCGCCCGGTCAAGCCGGTCTTGTCGATCACCTGCTGCTTCAAGCCGCTTGCCACTTGCGCCGCCAGATCGGCCATGGTCCCGCCGAACATCTCCATCCCGCTCGGGTCGGCGGGAAACCGCGGCGGACCTTCCGAGCTCGACACGACAAACCTCGATCCGGCGCCGTTCTTCTGCTCGTGGAAATTGGGACCGTTCTTCCCGGGAATCAGGAAATAGACCTGCTGTTGTTTGATCTCGATATGCGCCTTCATCCCAAATCGTTCGGCCAGCAACAACTGCAACATCTGGCGCACATCGTCGTCCGGCGCCGTCGCGGCGGTCTTCGCTTCAATATCGAATCTCACGTCGTCCAGCCATCCTGGGCCGGATATCTGCCACAACTGAATGTCGTAAGCGCGCCGGATGACGGTGTACAGAGACAGGTTCCGCATGATGAGCGCGCCATGCAGGATTCGAAACTCCTGGCCGGTTTGGGAGGGGTCGGACGGCTTGACTGAAGCGACGTCAAATTCCGGCGCTTGCTGCGCCGGTTGGGCCGTGGCTATGGCCCCGATCAAGGCAAATCCAGACAGAAGTCCAATTCTCGACACGTGCATATCCCCCCTTGCGGAATATACGCACGGCGGGCCAGGAAGTTCACGATGCGCTCTTGGGGCTTTCGATCCGTGGAATGGGCGCCTTCGGGATCAGTCGAACACCACCGTCTTTCCCGCGTAGCGAAGGATGCGGTGATCCAGATGCCACCGGACGGCGCGCGAAAGCACCACGCGCTCCAGGTCGCGGCCTTTTTCGATCAAATCCTCGGGCTGATCGCGATGCGAGATCCGCACCACGTCCTGCTCGATGATCGGACCATCGTCCAGAACCTCGGTGACGTAGTGGCTGGTGGCGCCGATGAGCTTGACGCCGCGGTGATAGGCGGCGTGATACGGGCGCGCGCCGCTGAACGCCGGCAGGAAGGAGTGGTGTACGTTGATGATGCGCCCCGGATGCCGCGCCACGAACGCCGGCGAGAGAATTTGCATGTAGCGCGCCAGCACTACCAGGTCAATTCCGTTGCGCTCCAGCAAATCGAGCTGGACCTTTTCGCCTTCCTCGCGCCGCCCGGAATCGACGGGCATGAGGAAGAACGGTACGCCGTGGAACTCGGCCACATCGCGCGCGTCTTCGTGGTTGCTTACGACGGCCTTCAGGTTGCACCGCAGTTCGCCGATGCGCCACCGGAACAGCAGGTCCACCAGGCAGTGCAACTGGCGCGAAACAAAGAGTGCGACCGAGGGCCGCGCCGCCGAGTAAGCAAGTTGCCAATCCATCTCGAAGCTCGCCGCGACCGGGCCGAACTCGGCGCGAAACGCGGCGTCACCAAGGCCGAAGTCCTCTAGATCCCACTCCACGCGCATGAAGAACAGACCGAGGTCGTTGTCGCGATGCTGATCGGCGTGCAGGATGTTGGCGCCGCGCTGATGGAGAAAGCCCGAGACGGCGGCCACGATTCCCTTCCGGTCCGGGCAGTGGATGAGAAGTATTGCGGAGTTACTCATGCGCGGTATGAAAGTAATAGAGTAACTCGCGGCTCATCGTGGGGCGGGCAATCGTGCCCGCAGCCGCCTATCAGGCGGCCTGCCGGCCTGAGTTCAGTGCTCCCGCTAAAAACGGGCCGCGGCATCAATTGGCCGCCCCGCCCTACGCCGGCTTCCAGCGCAGATTAGGTTTGCGCGCGGCGGTTACTTCGTCGGCGCGGCCGATGCGCGCGTTGTGCGGTGCGGTCTTCACCAGCTCCGGATCGTTCTCCGCTTCTCCAGCGATCGAGATCATCGCTTCGATGAACGCATCCAGCTCGCGCTTGGCTTCGGTCTCCGTCGGCTCGATCATCAGCGCGCCGTGGACAATCAGAGGGAAGCTGACCGTGTACGGATGGAATCCGTAATCGATCAGCCGCTTGGCGATATCGCCCGTTCGCACGCCGCGCGCGGCTTGCCGCGCGTCGCTGAAAACCACCTCGTGCATGGAGGGCGAGGAGTACGGCAGATCGTAATACGGCTCCAGTCCCTTGCGGATGTAATTGGCGTTCAGCACGGCGTCCACGGTGGCGTTGCGCAATCCGGGTCCGCCGTGCGCCAGGATGTAAGCCAGCGCCCGCACCAGCACTCCGAAATTGCCGTAGAAGGCGCGCACTCTTCCGATGGAATGTTTGCGTGCGTAATTCCAGGCCCATTTGCCGCGCACCTTCTTGAGCCGCGGAAGCGGGAGGTACGGCTCCAGCGCTTTCTTCACTGCCACGGGACCGGCTCCCGGCCCTCCGCCCCCGTGCGGCGTCGAGAACGTCTTGTGCAGATTCAGGTGCAGCACGTCCACGCCGAAATCGCCGGGCCGCGCGATTCCCACCAGCGCGTTCATGTTGGCGCCATCCATGTACAGCAGGGCGCCTTTCGAGTGCAGGACTTCCGCGGCGCGAGCCACGTTTTGCTCGAACACGCCCAGCGTGTTCGGGTTGGTGAGCATGAGCGCGGCCACGTCCGCGTCCACCGCGCGCTCCAGCGCGGCGATATCCAGCAGCCCGGCTTCGTTCGATTTGATGTTCTCCACCGAGTAACCGGCGATGGCGGCCGTCGCGGGGTTCGTCCCGTGCGCGGAATCGGGAACTAGAATTTTCTTGCGCGGAGCGCCGCGGCGTTCCAGCAGAGCGCGGATGAGGAGAATGCCGGTCAGCTCGCCGTGCGCTCCGGCGGCGGGCTGGAGCGTCACTGCGTCCATTCCGGTGATTTCGGCGAGCGCCGCTTCCAGCCGCGCCATGACTTCCATGGAGCCTTGCGCCAGCGCCTCCGGTTGATAGGGATGCGCCCACGCCAGGCCTTCGATGCGCGCCGCTACTTCATTCACCCGCGGGTTGTATTTCATGGTGCAGGAACCCAGCGGGTACATGCCGTGATCGATGGAATAATTCCACGAGGAAAGGCGCGTGAAGTGCCGGATGGCCTCCACTTCGCTCACCTCCGGAAAGCCGTCGATTTCCGCGCGAACATTTTCCGCTCCGAGCGTTTCGGCGGCGTCCACGGGCGGCACGTCCAGCTCGGGAAGCTGCCAGGCGCACTTGCCCGGCGAGCTGCGCTCGAACAGAAGCGGCTCATCCAAAGAGATATGGGCTTTGACGCGAGCGTTCATGCGAGCGCCTCCGCTACCGCGTCCATATCCGCCCGGCGCGACATCTCCGTGGCGCACAGCAAAAGGCAGTCCGCCAGCTCCGGATAGAAGCGGCCGAGCGGCAGGCCGCCGACGATCTTCTTCTTCAGCAACGCCCGGTTCACCGCTTCGGGCGTCTTGCCGGAAACGCGCACCGCGAATTCATTGAAGAAACGGCCGCCGAACCGCGGCGCGGTTTTGCCGGCCAGGTAATGCGCCTTGGCCAGATTCTGTTTCGCCAGATCCCGAAGTCCTTCCTTACCGTACACGGTCATGAAAACCGTGGCCATCAGCGCCACCAGCGCCTGGTTCGTGCAGATATTCGACGTGGCTTTCTCGCGGCGGATGTGCTGCTCGCGAGTCGAAAGCGTCAGGCAGAACGCGCGATTGCCGCGAACATCGGTGGTCTGCCCCACCAGGCGCCCGGGCATCTGGCGGATGTAACGCTCGCGCGTGGCGATGACGCCGGCGAACGGCCCGCCATAACTCGGCGAAATGGCGAACGATTGAAGCTCGCCCGCGACAATATCCGCGCCCGCGGGCGGTTCCAGAATTCCGAGCGAAGCCGCCTCGGCGAAAATCACCACCAACAGCGCGCCGCGCTTGTGAGCCATCTCCGCCGCCGCGTTCACCGGCTCGATCGCCCCGAAGAAGTTCGGCGACTGCACAATCACGGCCGCCGTGGAATCGTCCACGCGGCTTTCGAGATCCGCAAGATCGATGGTCCCGAGCTCGGGATCGTACCCGAATTCCGCGACCGAACCGCCCCGATGCCGCGAGTACGTGCCGAGCACTTCGCGGTATTCGGGATGCACGGTACGCGCGATGACCGTCTTCTCGCGGCCGGTGATCCGCTGCGCCATCAGCGCCGCTTCGGGAACCGCCGTCGAGCCATCGTACATGGAGGCGTTGGCGGCGTCCATACCCGTAAGCTGGCAGATCATGGTTTGGAATTCGAAGATCGCTGCCAGCGTGCCTTGCGAAATCTCGGCCTGGTACGGAGTGTAGGATGTGAGAAACTCGCCGCGCGAGACGACCGTGTCCACGAGCACCGGCCGGTAGTGATGGTACACGCCCGCGCCCAGGAACGATGCGTAGCCGTTGGCGTTGTGCGCCGCGGCGTTGCGGAAGTAATCGAGGATTTCGAATTCGGAAACGCCCGGCGCAAGGTCGAGCGGCCGCTTCAGCCGCGCGGCCTCTGGAAGATGAGTGAATAGAGCCTCGGCGGATTCGACGCCGCAAGCTTCCAGCATCTCGCGGCGTTCGCCATCGGACTTCGGAAGATAGCGCAACTTACTTTTCTGCCTCCACGTAGGCCTGGTAGTCGGCTGCATCCATGAGGCCTTCGAGTTCAGCGGACGCCGAGCCGGCGAGCGCGATCTTTACCAGCCAACCGCCCGAGTGCGGATCGCTGTTCAGGATTTCGGGCGCGTCAGCCAGGGCCTGGTTGATGTCCGTCACCTCTCCGCTAACGGGCGAGTAAATATCGGAAACGGCCTTGACGGATTCCACCGAGCCGAACGATTTGCCGCGTTCGACGCGCGCGCCGGGCTTGGGCAGATCGACATAGACAATGTCGCCCAACTCGTGTTGCGCGTGGTCGGTGATGCCGACGGTAGCGACGCCGCCTTCCACGAGGACCCATTCATGTTCCTTCGTGTATCGGAAATTATCGGGATACATGCTGTTCATTCGCTCTTTTATAGAAAGGAGTTCCCACAATCGCGGCGTCCACGGGCTGGCCGCGGACAACAACTTGAATGGCTGCGCCGGGCTGGGCGCGTTCCACGGGGAGATAGCACATCCCGATGTTCTTGTTCAGCGTGGGCGAAGGCGAGCCGCTCGTAACCCATCCCACGGGGGAGCCTTCGGCCAAAACCGAGTAGCCTTCGCGGGCGATTCCCCGGCCGCGCATTTCGAATCCGGCCAGCTTGCGGTGGAGTCCTGCGGCATCCTGCTTGACTAGCGCGTCGCGGCCGATGAAGTCGCCCTTGCTGAATTTCACGATCCACCGCAGGCCGGCTTCGAGCGGAGAGATGGACGCATCGATCTCGTGTCCGTAAAGCGCCATCGCCGCTTCGAGCCGCAGCGTGTTGCGCGCTCCCAGGCCACAGGGCTTGATGCCGAACTCGGCGCCGGCCTCCATGATTGCCAGCCAGACGCGGTCGGCGAACCGCGGCGCGATATAAACCTCGAAACCGTCTTCGCCGGTGTAGCCGGTGCGGGCGATGCGTGCGGGAACTCCCGCGAACTCGGAATCCGTGAACCAGTAGTAACGGATCGCGGCGAGATCGGCCGAAGTCAGCTTCTGGGCTGTCGCCAGCGCGCGCGGGCCTTGAATGGCGATCTGCGCGTAGCGATCTCCGGCGTTTTCGACTGTCGCATGGAAGCGGTTGGAATCGCGAATGTGCTCGAAATCCTTGTCCTGGTTGGAGGCGTTCACGCAAAGGAAGTAATGATCGTCGGCGACCTTGTGCACCAGGATGTCGTCCACGAACCCGCCGTGCGCATAAAGCAGACCGGAGTACTGGGCCTGGCCGACTCCCAGCTTCGCGGGGTCGTTGGTGGTGACGAAGCTCGTCAGCTTGCCGGCTTCGGGGCCACGGATCTCGATTTCGCCCATGTGGCTGACATCGAAGAGGCCGACGGCGGACCGCACCGCGCGGTGTTCGTCGATGACGCCCGAGTACTGAACCGGCATGTCCCAGCCGCCGAAATCGACCATCTTGGCGCCCATTGCCCTGTGTCTGGCGTTCAATGGCGTAGCGCGCAAAGCGGCGGGAAACATGAGACTTCAGGCTAACAACCGCTCGGTGGTGTGTCAATCCGGATGGGAGGCTGGCGGAGAGGGGGGGATTCGAACCCCCGGTAGAGCTTTTGACCCTACGACGGTTTAGCAAACCGCTGCTTTCGACCACTCAGCCACCTCTCCGGGGATGATCTGGTCTTCATCGAGCATCGTAGCACACCCCGATTCGCGACTGCTCTGGGCCGCCCCGTACTAAGCTGGACTCATGGGAGCATTGGCGCGATGGCGCATAGCGGCGGTTTTGGCCGCGCCTCTGGCGGTCTGGAGCGCGGACACTGGCAAGGATCTGGCGATCGCCGCCGGCCGCGGAGACACGCCGCGCGTGGAAGCGTTGCTCGGAGCGGGCGCCAACATTGAAGCGCGCGACAAGAAGAGCGGGCGCACGCCGCTGATCGCCGCGGCGCGCGAGGGCCATCCGGATACCATTCGCCTGCTGCTCGAGAAAGGCGCGAATCCGGCGGCGCGAGACCGCGAGGGTCTTACGGCGTTCGGGTTGGCCCTGCTGTCGCTGGATGGGCCGGCGCGCGACGCCACGCTGGCGGCGCTGCCCAGGCCGCCGGCGATTCGCCTGAGCCTGCTCGCAGCGTGGACGCCGATCGACCTGGTGAGTTCCTGCTTTCTGGGCCGCGAGGAGTTGACGCGCCTGGTGACCGAATTGCACCCGGACGCTCTGGCAGTTGGCGCGCTGGCGGATTTCGCGCGGGCGAATAGCAAGGGCGCGGTGGATCTGGTCCGCTCGGACGCGCAAGGCCCAACGGCTGCCATTAATGTGGCCGCACCAGCCCCGTCCGATGCCGATGCAGTGATCATGCTGGCGGCGCGCCCGATGCTCTCCTGCTACCGTCAATCCGACCTCTTGAGCCTCGCGATCGACGTGCGCGTCCTAAGAGCCGCGTCGGGTGCGCCCGTATTGGAAAAGACGTACGGCGGCAAGCTACTGGGCTCCATCCAAGTGACGAGCCCCGCACAATATCGGCCGCTGCTCGAGCAATGGTCGAAGAACCACGCCGGCCCGATCTTCTGGGCCGCACTGAGGGCGTTGCTGCAGCAGCCCGAGTTGACTGATCGGCGCTAGCGGACTCGCAGCGGATGCCAAATGCCCGTTTCGCGCCACCCGTGCTAGACTGAGGATTGCCAGGCGGAGCGCGCACTAGCGCACTCCGGTTTACTCTCTTGCCAAATCGGGCCGTGGCGCAGCCTGGCTAGCGCGCTTGCTTGGGGTGCAAGAGGTCCCGAGTTCAAATCTCGGCGGCCCGACCAGCCTTTTCAATAGTTTATGAGCGGTTTTCAGCCTGCCTTGATAACTGCTGTAGATAATTCTGTAGACACGTCGGTTTTAAGAGCCGTTCCAGGGAACATCTGCTTTGGGGTCACACGTGTGGGGGTGTAAGAACTCCCCGTGTTTCGGCGGTTGGATAAGAAATGGAGAGCGGTGATGTCAAAGTGTGTCGTTGGTGATCATGAAATCGGAAACGTACGCTATTGGTGTCCACGGTGTGAGTGGTATATCTGCTGGAAACACCTGAACCATGGTGCATTAGGGCTCGGCGAAGCCACGTGTCCAAAATGTGGAACGAAAGTGAAAAGAGTCGACTAGCGGCACACTGGCTCGCCTGGCATTTCGGACTTGAATGCTACTCGTGGTCCTCGACGACGCTCTTGAGTGCGACATGGCCCTCCTGGTCCATCTGGATGGTAAGCGTTTTGCCGTGATGCCCAGCAAAACGCTTTGCTACCAACACGCCGCGTAGCGCTGGTCGGCCGGCATTCCACGTGCCTACCATTTCGTGCAAACCTGCAGCGGTGAGATGGGGGTTCGCCAACATGCTCAGGCGCGCCTTCAGCTCTGGATCCTGTTGGAGCGCAGCTTCCAGCCTCGCTTTGAGGGCATTGTGTGCCGGACCGCCATCCATCGGTTCAATCGGACTAAGTTGGACCTTGGAATCGATAGGTTTCTCGTTGGGAGATTCCTTGTTTGTCATCTTCGTTGAAGATTAATAATCATTAATCTAATTATAATGTTTCTATCCGCAATCGTCAAAAGCCAACGCAGTCCGATTTCGCCGGTTCGGTTTGGGGTGCCTGCGGTCGCTCCTTGTAAGTATTTGAAAGTAAACATCTTACTATGGACCGCTTGCTCTTTCTCCGGTTCCGAATTGACGCCATTTGGAAAGTCAGCTTGTGAATTCTCTTGGATTTACACGGGCGGGCCAGACGAGGAAATTCCAGCTACAATTTTGACTACAGTGCGGCGCGACAAAACAGGAGGGAGTTCGCAATTCGTTCATTTGCCACGGCTTAAGTCCTCACTTGTAGAGGCGGACCGCTTGCACTTCCGGCCGATACAACCAGCCGACTGACTGCTGCCCATTCGCCAGAAGGCGCGTGGAACATCAAGTGGGCGGTCTGTGCCCGAAGAACGGGCATGACTTCGAGGAGGCAGGATGCTCGGAACCTGCGCGCGCTGTGCGAAAATCTTGTACTCGGAGCGACCATGGCCGGCAAACGCAAGACTCGAGAGGCTTCCTGTGAATCGAGAAGAGATCCGGGATTCCTCGAAGCATTGAGCGCATTGGAAGCTGCGTCGGTTTTGACGAGCCTCGTTGCGCGCCATCCTGAACTTCGGTCCGAAGTGGAAGCCATCGCAAGAGAAGCGCTCAACGGCGACTCGTTCTTAGAAATTGCGGATGATGTCGAGGCCGCCGTTCTCCAGTATGGCTACGATGACCTGAACGGCCGCGCCGGGGGCCATTCCTGGGGATATGTCGAACCGACTGAAGCCGCGTGGGAGTTGCTGGAAGAAGCTGTCCAACCATTTATCGACGACATGACGCGTTATCTCAGCGCCGGATTGGAAGAGCCAGCGCGGCGATCGTGCCAAGGCGTCCTTTTGGGACTCTACCGCGCCCGGGGAGGAGGCGGTAACGATATTCTGGGCTGGGCTCCGGACTTCCCAGCTGAGGAGTCGGACTACGTCCTCGACATCTGGAGCAAGGGCGGGGAAGCAGAGAAGACGGTCCAGCGCCGATTGTCCCGCGACTTCGTTTGCGAGCACATTCCTGAATGGGAATGGGCCGCCCAGTCAAAGGAAGGACCGCAATGAGCGAGTATCAGTACTACGAGTTTCGAGCCGTGGATCGGCCGCTCACCAGCCAGGAGATGTCCCGTCTCCGCGCCATCTCCTCGCGCGCTGGCATCACCCCAACGAGCTTCGCGAACACTTATAACTACGGCGACTTCCGGGGCGATCCCGATGCGCTCATAAAGGATTACTTCGACGTCTTTGTTTACGTAGCCAACTGGGGGACGCACAGGTTCATGCTCCGTGTGCCCGGCAACACTCTGACTCACAGCCAGTGCGCGCCCTATTGCTCAAACGATTTCCTTAGAGCGTGGACCGCAGGGACGAAGGTCATCCTGACTTTCTGCGCCGACGAACTTGAGTCGGACTGGGAGGAGGGAGAGGGCTGGATGGACTCTCTATTTCCCCTTCGAGCGGACCTACTCCGCGGCGACCTTCGCGCGCTGTACCTCGGCTGGCTCTTGGCTGTTGGACGGGAAGAAGTCGGAGACGACCAACCCGAGCCGCCCGTCCCAGCCGGCCTTCGCAATCTCTCAGCGCCTTTGCAGAGCCTGGTGGAGTTTCTGGATGTCGATCCGGACCTCCTCGAAGCCGCGGCAGCGGCCAGTGGGGATCTGGAGCTAGCGTCCCCGCCGCGCGACCTGCTAGTGCGATGGATCGCCGAACTTCCGGAAGGCGAGAAGGACGCGTTGCTCGTACAGGCGGCCTTGGGGGAAAACATGCATTTCGGCAATGACTTGGTCCGCCGCTTCCATGCGGCAGCGCCAAAGGCGGCTGCAAACGCTGCGCAAGCGCGCAGGACCGCCGGGGAGTTGCGCAACGCGGCGGAAAACCTCGTCAACGAGAAGAAGCGGCGCGAAGAGGCGCGGAAACAGAGGGAGCGGCAGATTGAAGAACAGCGGACGGCCGCTGAGCGGGCGAAACGCTTGAAGGTCTTGGCGGCGCGGGGAGAATCCGCTTGGGCCGAAGTGGAGCAGTTGATCGCCACAAAGCGGCCAGCCGATTACGGCCGCGCTGTTCTCCTTCTGGCGGATCTGCGTGACATCGCGAGCGGGAGCGACCGGAGAGGTCTGTTCGAACAGCAAGTCCAAGTTGTTGCGGAACGTCATTCCGCAAAATCGAGCCTCATGCGCAGGTTGCGGGAAGCCGGCCTTCAGGCCGGATGATCCGCGGAAACGCAAGATCGTGGAGTCGGCAGCTACGGCCATGCAACCAAAGAACAGGGAAGCGCTCGAAAAGCGAGTGATCCACGCCGCCGAGGCGGCTTTGTTTCGCAAGAAATACGTAAGCGCGATCGACGTTTTCATCGGCATGGAGGCGCTGACGCCTGAACACGTCGCGGCATGGCGAAAGGGCCGTCCGGACTCTCTGGAGCGCGTGATCCATCTGAACCTGAAGAAGATGTCTCTGTGCATGAAGACCTTTCGCAAGTGGGCGGCGGCCAGGAAGCTGGAGCCGAGCGTAACCGCCTATGTCGGGAAAACGCGCTGGGGAAAGCGGGACCTCCAGTTCAGTAAGAGCGGCCATCCGGTCATCGAATTAGCGTATCGGACTCACTTCATCTCGTCGGAGTTGTCCGAGCGCAAGAGAGAGGCTCTCGATCCGGCGGCGCAATGTCCCGCTGCCGCGTCACCGCGAGCGCCAGCGCCGAAAGCAGGAGCTCCCGCGCCATTCCGTCACGCCGAAGATTTCGTCAGATTACCGAAGTTAGCCGTTGACCCAACGAGCCACGAAACACGATGAGCGTATAGCGGTCGTAACATGGCACGCCCGTTCCTGCAAGCAGGCAAAAGGCAACTCGGATGACGTAGTCAGCTACTGGTGCTCGCGATTCCTTCGACCTGGTGCCCCCAGCCGGTCGGAGGTGGAGCGGCAAACTCATTCGGAGTTAATTGCGATCTCGACGAAAGCGAGAGCACAGCGCAGCCTCGGAGCGGCTGGGCGACGGGCCGCTCTATCCTATCCCGCTTTGCGCAGCGCATCCTCGACGGCGTCGGGATGCCTTGCGATCACGGCCAGAAGCACCCGCGCCGGCCCGTCCGGTCGGGTGCGTCCCTGCTCCCAGTTCTTGAGAGTCGCCGACTGGAATCCGAACTTGGTGGCGAACTGCGCCTGACTCAATCGGAGCCTTCGGCGAACGGCGCGCACGTCGGTCGTCGGAACTTCAACAGTGGTCACCCGCGCCGGAACACGTCCGCCACCCGCCCATGCGATAGCCTCTTTCAAGCTCGCGATGACTTCCTGACCGACCGTGCGCTGAGCGCCGGTCTTCTTGTTGGGTGCTTTTTGCTTTTTCATAACGGCCTACCCTTGGCGTAGGTCTTCACAAGAAGTGCGGTGAGCTTCTTGAACTCATTTCGCTCAGTCCTCGTGAGATTCGCCTTTTGAGTTTTCGCATACACGGTTAAAAGGAACAGCGGGAAAGCCTGGCTGTGATAGTAATAGATCACGTGAACGCCTCCGCGTTTCCCTCTGCCCCGCACGGCCCAACGCACCTTGCGGACAGCTCCCGCCTCGGGGACAATGTCGCCCGCCTCCGGATTCGCGCCGAGAAATCCAATCAGTTCCCACCGCTCTTCCTCATCGAGCAGAGCCGCGGCTTTACGAATGAAGAATGGCGTCTCCACTACGGCCATCGGGACGGTGGGCATCTTCTCTTCATAATACGCTATTAGCGTATATAAGCAAGAAGTTCATTATTTAGGAGTGTTTAGTCCGAAATTGTAGATGATTTTGTAGCTGCGAGCGCACCAGAGCTCAACAAGTATCTACAAGTTTCAACAAGGTCGCCGCAAGCCCTTTTGACGCAACTGTTTGAAAACAGACCTCTTGTGCTTCTTGAGCAGGGCGGTTTGGGGTGCAAGAGGTCCCGAGTTCAAATCTCGGCGGCCCGACCAAACTTTTCAAAGACTTACAGACCGTTCACGCCGGAGGCACTCGGGATCGCGCGGAAGCCCCCTGAACACCTGTGATCGATGCCAAGCGAGGAACTCTCGTCGGGGTGAACCATCCTTCAAGCTTGGTGTCCTTAGATCTGATCCGTGCAGCGCCAGGAAGAGGTCATCTAATCCGGATCCGCCGTGGAGGCGCGACGAGATCAGGATGCGCCGTTCGTCGGAAACGGCGATGGCTCCGCGGTCAAAGGCCTGATGGTGAATGCTGCAGCACGCGAGCCCGTTGTCCAGGGTGTCCGGTCCCCCGAACTGACACCAGCGTATGTGGGCAGCCTCCAGTCCCAAGTCTGCGTTGTTCAACTGCACTCCAAAACCACAAAACGCGCACCGATGTCCCCACACGGAGACAACCGCGGACCGGAACTCAGAGTCTCGGCGACTGCTTCTGGTGGCGGCGTCCAAGTCCAGCCCGGTCGCATCGGCAATACTCCAATGCAGTGACTCCGGAAAATGCGCGTTCAGAATCTCGCGCGCGAGTTCGCGGACGTCTTCAGGGCTAGATCCTTGAACTGCTTAAGCAGCCAGTCCGTCTTCGTCACTTTGGCCTTAATAGATCTCGTGGTCAGCTTATCAGGATAGCGCCTCGGCCCGAATTTAGACTCAGAATCTTGGTCTCGATGAGATTCAGATGTTCTAGTTTCAGACGAATTTCGACGCAGGTATCATGATAGTGGCATTTTTCGACCGAAGAGAATAGATTTCGACGTACCGGACCGATATAATGAATTTCGACTATAGACGAAAAATTGAGTTGTTTTTCGACAATCGAGAAGAAATATCGACACATGAACATCGAAACAGGACCACTCGCCGCGTTCCAGGAAAGGAGCGTTCCGGCGGGGAGCCGGCTTGCCGGTTGGGCAGCACTTATCCGCGCCTTCGACATACAGGCGCCGGTCCGGCGCCCGAGTTGTGTCGCCGAACACCATGTGCGAGGCAGCCAGCGGGAAGAGGAAGGCTGGACCGTTTTCGACAAGCGGTACTGGCCCGGCGAAACTCTGGAGGACCACCTCGATTTCGCCCTGCGCAACGAAGACATCGATCTTTTGGTCTTCAAGCGGCTGTGCGATCGAGCGCCTGCAGGAGCTTTCGTCGGGATGATCCGCGCAGTACCATCCGGCGTCCCGGCGCGCCGGGCGTGGTATCTCTATGAGCTCCTGACGGGGCGCACGCTCGAGCTCGATGACGCGCCCTCCGCAGCCGCCGTTGATGTTCTGGACCCCGCGCGGTATTTCACCGGCGCGCCGCGCCTATCCCGGCGGCACCGTGTTCGAGACAACTTGCTGGGCAACGGTCGCTTCTGCCCGGTCATTCGGCGAACGAAGGCTCTGACGGAGTTCATCGAGCTGAACCTCTCCGGCAAGGCGCGCGAGACTGCCGGCCGTACAGGCGCCCACCTGATCGCGAGGGCGGCGAGTTTCATGCTGCTGGCCGACAGCCGCGCGAGCTTCGAGATCGAGGGTGAGCGCCCGCCGCGCAGCCGGCTGGAACGGTGGGGCCGCGCCGTGCTGCAAGCCGGCAAACACCTGCTGACGCTTGACGAGATCTTCCGTCTGCAACGCATCCTCATCGAGGATCCGCGCTTTATCCATCCCGGGTTGCGTCCGGACGGCGTCTTCCTCGGCGAACGGGACCACCAGGGTGACCCGCTGCCCGAGTTTATCGGGGCGCGTCCCGTCGATCTTGAGAACCTAATGAACGGGCTGTTGGCCGCAAACGACAGGATGCGCGAAGACGGTCTCGATCCCGTGCTCAAGGCCGCTGCCACCGCCTTTGGATTCGTGTACATCCACCCGTTCCAGGACGGCAATGGGCGCATGCACCGCTGCCTGATTCACCACGTTCTGGCGGAGCGGAAGTTCACGCCGCCGGGGATGGTGTTCCCTGTCTCCTCCGTCATGCTGGACCGCATCGACGAGTACCGGACGACCTTGCAGTCACATTCGGCAGCGCTCATGCCGTATATCGAATGGCGACAGACGCCTGTTCGAAACGTCAAAGTTCTCAACGACACCGCCGATCTGTACCGCTATTGCGACGTCACGGCAGCGGCGGAGTTCCTGTATTCCTGCGTCAGGCGCACGGTCGAGCAGGATCTGCCGCGCGCGATCGATTATCTGGCGCGTCATGATGACGCAATGGGCCGGATTATGGAAGCCGTCGAAATGCCGGACCGCGTCGCCGGGAACCTAATCATGTTCATCCGGCAGAACAACGGCGCCCTCTCGAAGAAGCGCCGGGACGGCGAGTTCAAGGCGTTGAGCGACGACGAAGTGAAGGTAATCGAGGGGATCGTAAGCGACGCCTTCGCGGGGTTCTGACGTTCGCCCGTTCCGTGCCGGCGATGGGCATGCGCGCCGGCGTTATGCCGGGCGGACGCCCGAGGATGTTGGCGCGCGTTGTCCGGCCAGCTCGACAAGCGATAACCCGCCGTCAACACGGACTTACAATGAGCCATTGCGGCGACCCTGGCGGCTGAAGGGATCGCTCGTGGAGGCGCAATCGTGTTGATCGAACAGCAAATCGCCGACCGGAGGGACAGGGCGGTCGCCGCGGTGGCGGAAGTGCTCGAGCAGCCGCAGGACACTCCCTACGGCGACTACAGAGTCAAGGCAGTCAGCGGCCGGGTATATCGAATCGCGCTCCGGGGTCCGGGGCTGTTTGAGAACTATTGCTCCTGTCCGGACTTTGCGGTAAATACGCTGGGCACCTGCAAACACATCGAAGCCATGCTGTTGCGCGTGCGAAGGGGCGGCCGAAAAGCGCTCCGCATCGAATATAAACGCACGCGCGCGTCCATCGCGCTCCAGTATGGGGAGACGATCGAGGTGCGGCTGCGCTTACCCGCATCGCCCTCGGCCGATCTCGAAGCCGTCGCGGCGCAGTACTTCGACCCGGCCGGCGTGTTGCCGCGCGAACGCTTCCGGCAGTTCGGCGAAATCTTGGATCTTCTGCGCAAAGCCGACGATCGCTCGGTGATCTATAGCGATGTCCTGGAATTCATCGACCGGGAAAACGAGATTGCCGAGGGGCTCGAGAACGAGCGAAAGCTGCTCGCGAAGCTTCGCCGGGGCCGGGACCCGCTCGCCGACGTTCTGAAGACCACTCTCCTGCCGTACCAGACGCGCGGCGCGATTTTCGCGGCCTGCCGCGGGCGGGTCGCGTTGGCCGACGACATGGGGCTGGGAAAAACCGTGCAGGCGCTCGCCGCGGCCGAACTGTTGCGGCGGCGCAAGGGAATCGAGCGAGTGCTGGTAATCGCGCCCGCCTCCGTAAAGTACCAATGGAAAACCGAAATCGAGAAGTTCACGAATCTCACCGCGCAGATTATCGACGGCCTGCTGCCCAGGCGCCGCACGCTATACGCCGCGCCAGCATTTTATAACCTCACCAGCTACGAACTGGTCCTCAAGGATATACGCTACATGCACGACTTGAGGCCGGATCTGATCATCTTGGACGAGGCGCAGCGCATCCGCAATTGGTCCACCGCTACCGCGCGCACCATCAAGCAACTGAAGAGCCGCTACGCCTTCATCCTCACCGGCACGCCGCTCGAGAACAAGCTGGAGGAGCTCTTCTCGGTGATCGAGTTCGTCGATGGGCGCAGGTTGGGACCGGCGTTCCGCTTCCTGCACGAACACCGCATGGAAGACGAGACGGGCCGCCTGCTCGGCTACCGGGGCCTCGATCGCATCCACGACCAACTGGCGCCGGTCCTGCTTCGGCGCACGCGGCAAGAGGTTCTCAAGGACCTTCCCGAACGCACGGACCAGGTGTTCCGCGTCCCCCTGACCCCGCAGCAGGCCGAGCCGTATTACGAGCAAAGCGACATCCTGGCCGCGCTGATGCGGAAGTGGGAACGGCAGGGTTGGCTCTCCGAGATCGACCAGAAGCGCGTCCTCTGCTGCATCCAGAATATGCGGATGCTCTGTAACTCCACGTTTCTGTTCGATAAGCAAACCCACCACTCGCCGAAACTCGAAGAGTTTCGGGAGATCCTCACCGAACTCGCCATCGAAGAGAATCGCAAGGTGGTCGTGTTCAGCGAGTACGAGCGCATGACGCACTTGGCCGGCCAGGAACTCGGAAAAATGGGGATCGGGTTCGTCTCCCTCCACGGCGGCGTACCGTCGCGTCAGCGCGGCGCGCTTATCGAGAGATTTCGGAACGATTCCGAGTGCAAGGTTTTTCTCTCGACGGACGCGGGAGGCGTCGGTCTAAACCTTCAGGCCGCTTCGGCCGTAGTGAATTTCGAGCCGCCATGGAACCCGGCGCGGCTGGAGCAGCGGATCGGGCGGGTACACCGGCTTGGCCAATCCCGGCCGGTTCAGGTGATTCATTTGCTGACCAAGGACAGCATCGAAGAGCGCGTGTGGGAGACTCTGCGCCTGAAGAAATCGCTATTTGCGGGAGTGTTCGATTCGCCGGTCGCGGAGGTGAGCTTCGCCAAGCTGGGCAGGAAGACCATGCTCCAGGCGGTCAAGGAGATTTTCGAAAACCAACCTGAAAGGCCCAAGCCGGTAGTCGCCCAGCCTCCCACGGAGCCGGTTCCGCTGAAGCCGGTCGCCAGCCCCGCTTCGCCTTCTAAGCCTGCTCCAGGGGCTCCCTCAGCGCCAGTCCCGGAAGCAAGCGGGCGACCGGGCGGCGAGGCCCCGGTGGACAGCTTCGGAATGGCAGCGGCAAACCTGATGGAAGCCGGACTGAAATTCGTCGAGTCATTCGCTTCCAGCGCCGCCAGCTTAACGGGCGCGCGCGACGGTCAAATAGCGCAAACCTTGTCCGGCTTGTTCACCCGAGATGATCGCACGAATAGAACAGTTCTCTCCTTGCCCCTTCCGCCATCCGTCACCCAGGAGCGCCTTACGACAGCGATTTCAACCGTACTGGAGACATTGGCGCGAGTAGCCTCGGCGGCAAGTGGGCCATCGAGGTAGCCGTAGACCGGTGGCGGGCATCCATCGCGGGACCCGCGGACAGCACGGGCTCCGCAGGGCGCTTCTTCGACTCACTCGGGAAATCGCAGTCGGCCTTACTTCAGCTTGTGCAGCGTGTCTTCGACGGCGCTGAGGTAGCTTACAATACAAAAAGCGGGGAACATGGGTACGCCGATTCGAGTCGATGCCGTATATCAGGGCGGCGCCCTCAAGCCTCCGCGGCCGCTGGATCTGGCTGAAAACGATCGCGTGGCGCTGACGATCACCCAACAAGCCGGTGGCTCGGGCTTGGCCCGAGCGGACGATGATTTCGCCGAATCTCTCAGGCGACGGCTGGTAGATGCCGGCCCTGCTCCCGGCCTGGAAGAAGTGCGCCGAAGGCTCGCCAAGATTCCGGGCTCGATGACCGCGGATTTCATCGCTGAGCGCGAGGACCGCTGACCTTGGCAGGGTACTTCTTCGACTCCAGCGCGCTTGCAAAAGGGATGCAGGCGAAGCCGCCGAAACCCAAGCGACCGGCCGAGGTCGCGATGTGGCGTTTCGCTTCGCTCGCCAATCGAAGCTCGCTGAGCCCGCAGGATTGGGAACGCTTCTACGGTTTCATCTCGCTGGCCGCGAGGTATCAAGTTGGTTGGGACCATCACGAGGTAGCGCGCCGCCTGGCCGGGTTTGGCTTCAGTGAAGAACTTAGCCCAACCTTCGCAGTTCGCGCGACTTTCCAGGCGAAATCGGGGGGGGCCGCGCGGTAAGTGCTTGCGGATCGATAGAACATTTTCGCCACCGCTTGTAGTGCAGCCCTACCCTCTATGCAAGCCGGAAAAAACGTGCCATTCTCGACTGGAGCATGTTCTTGCGATGCCACCGGCGGAAGAAGGACGGTAAGGAACACCGCTACTACAGCGTCGAGGAAAGCCGCCGCCTTCAATCCGGCAGAGTCGTCCAGCGCCGCGTGCTGTATCTGGGTGAGATCGACGACAGCCAGCAGTCGGCTTGGCGCAAGACGCTGGAGGTCTTCGACGAGCGCGGGCAGCAGGCGACTACGCTGAGTCGGTTTCCGGAAGACCGGCCGGTCCCCTCCGATGCCCTGGATTCCATCCAGGTCAAGCTGAGCGAGATGCAACTGCGGCGCGCGCGGCCCTTCGGCAACTGTTGGCTGGGCTGTGAACTGTGGCGGCAGTTGGAACTGGACCGATTCTGGGAACGGCATCTGCCGCCAGGCCGCGAAGAGGTGAGTTGGCCGCGGGTGCTGGAGTTACTGGTGGTAAACCGGCTGATCGATCCGGGCAGCGAGTTCCGCGTGCATCGCCAATGGTTCGATCAAAGCGCGATGGATGTGTTACTGGGCGTGGATTTCGCGGTGGCGGAAAAGGACCGGCTGTACCGCTGCCTGGACCGGATTCTGGAGCACCGCCAGGAATTGTTCCAGCACTTACAGCGGCGTTGGAAGACTCTGTTCGATGTCGGGTTCGACGTGTTGCTCTACGACCTGACGAGCACATACGTGGAAGGCGCGGCGGGTGTGGCTGATGGATCGCGGGATTCCCACCGAGGAAGTGCTGGCGGAAATGCGCACCAGTGGGCGGGAGATGTTCTACCTGGTGGGCACGCCGCGCGGGCGCGTGGCGAAATACGAGAAGCAGTGGCTCGATCTGGCGTGGCGCAAGGTGCGCGACTCGGTGGAAGTGAAGCTCTTCAGCCAGGACGGAGAGTTGTATGTGCTGGCCAAGAGCGAAGGCCGGCAGGCGAAAGAGATCGCGATTCGGCGCAAGAAGCTGGCGCGGCTGCTGTGGAAGCTGCGCGCCATGCGGCGGAGTTGCCCGAAGCGGGACCAGTTACTCATGCGGGTGGGCGCGGCGAAGACCGAAGCGGGCCGGGCGTTCGGGTATGTGAAGATTCACTTGCCCGAGGCGCGCCAGGCAGTGACGCGAGAGACGTTCCGGTTCCAAGTCGACAAGGTCAGGTTACAGGCAGCCCGGTTGCGCGACGGCCACTATCTGCTGCGCACGAATCTTGTGGCGGAAGATCCGGCGGTGCTTTGGGATCGCTACATGCAGTTGGTGCAGGTGGAAGCGGCGTTCAAGAGTCTGAAGAGCGACCTGGGGGTCCGGCCGATTCACCATCAGTTGGAACATCGCGTCGAGGCGCACATTCTGGTAGCTTTTCTGGCGTACTGCTTGACGGCGACGCCGAAACACGGTTTGCAGGAGCATGCACCCGGATTGACTCCGAGAGCCGTGCCGGAGAAACTGGCGGCCATCCAAGCGCTGGATGTTGGGCTGCCGACCACCGATGGGCGCTGTCTGGTAATGCCGCGCTACACAGAGCCGGATGCGGACGTGGCGCTCCTGCTGCACCAACTGCGGCTGGCGCTGCCCCAACAACCGCCGCCGCGCCTGGTTATGGCTCCGGCCGACGCCACGCCTCAACTCAAAATGTAGTGCAGACCTTGGGGAAGCCGCCGCTGAAAACAAACGGCTTCACGGCGGAATATGCGCCCAAACTGCGAAGGTTGGGCTAAGTGCGGCTCGGAAGTAGCGCCGGAACGGAAATGGCCGCGCCCGGGGGTCTCGCCTTGCGCTGCGCACGTGGCGCGGCCAGTCATGGCTGCCGTCTCGGCATCCGTGCCGAGATCCTCGGAATCGATGATTTAGAAGAAATCCCGGTATCTAAGTGGCATTGAGCGCCCACGCCTTCGCATCCGTCAACTTCCGCTGCCGGGCGGCGGCCAGTCGGCTCAGCCAGGCTTACTTTCTCGATTCCTCGTTCCCGATGTCCCACATTGCGTCCAAATCGCGCCGGCTGTAGGCTCGGAAAGCGATCAGGGTGTTCGTGGCTTCGATGCCGGCTATCTTCTGGACGCGCCCTGCCACCAGGTCGGCCAGTTCCTCATGATCGGGCACGCGCGCGATGGCGACGAGGTCATACGACCCGGCGACGGAATAAGCCTCGGTGATGCCCGGCAGGTCGATCAGCGCCTGAGCGACCTCGGGCGTGCAGCCTTGCGCTGTATTGATAAGAACAACAGCCGTTACCATAATCCTCCGCTTCACTCACTCGGGCGAAGCGCCGCGGTTGTCGTGCCGCATGGATCTCGCAACGATCCAATCCACGAGACCGAGATGGCGCCGCCACGATTCTAGCAAACGGAAGCGCCGTCACACGTCGAACGCGCTCTCCCGCCCAAATCGCCCGATCGCCGCCAGGACTGCCTGCGCGAAGAGCGAACAGGCGCGATTCTCGTGGCCAACGCCCCACAGATCAGGTGGAAACCAAGGCACCCCCAAACCCAGTTCCTCGCTCGACTCAAAAACATTTCGTTTTGTTCCCGTCACTTGCCCGGATCGAATTTCGGACTCAATCCCCTGTCGTGTTATTGCTCAAGGTGGTGAGAGGGGCGCCGCACTCTCGCCGGAGAAGGACGCCGTGCTTCCGGAGAGCCGGTGTGACGGCCCGCCCAAATTGGGTTCGTTCCACCAATTCAGTTACTGAGCCTCGCATAATACCGCGCGCCATCGAACCGAGCCGCGACCGGGGGTGCCCTTTGGGCCGAGCGGAGGCCCGGCCGTAGCAAGCCGGCTCTGTAATATTCGGCCTTCAATGAATTTGGTCGGCGTAGGCTAGGCTAGCAGTGCTCAAGAGACCGGCCCGGGCCGAATACCAGCGCGTGGTGGCTTCGGTCCGTGTCCGCTAACAATATTCTCTTCTTGCGCTTGGGAGGGGAAATGGGTTCGTTTCGCAAAACACGCTTCCGCTATGGAAACGCGATGAGTTGCCGTGACGAAGCCGCCTGGATCGGAGAAATTGGCTTCGTTCTGCAAATCCCGTCATTAGAGCGGCCGAATCGCCGCCACCCCAATCCCTGGCCCTCAACCCCCAAATTGGCTTCGTTCCGCAGTTTTCGCATCTCGCTCTTTTGCTTCCTCTCCGCGGGCAGCGAACGCGCTCACCGAAGCACGGCGCCCCGAACAGCGCTATCCTTTTTGTAACCCTTCCCCGCGCGGCTCGGATCGAAGTCCGGCCGTGTGCGAGGATTTGAGCCGACGATGTCTTTTGTCCACCTCCATTGCCACACCGATTATTCGCTGCTCGATGGCGCTTGCGATATCGAGCACCTCATCCAGGCGGCGTCGAGCAGAAAATGCCCGCCATCGCCATGACGGATCACGGCAACCTCTTCGGCGCGGTCAAGTTCTACAACACGGCCAAGGCAGAGGGCGATTCATCCGGTCATCGGCTGCGAGGTCTACGTCTCGCAGCAGGGACACAAGACGCGTTCGGATACCGACCGCTACAACCACCTCGTGCTTCTCTGCGAAACCCAGGAAGGCTATCGCAACCTCATCAAACTGGTCTCCACCGGTTATCTCGACGGCTTCTACTATAAGCCGCGCATCGATATGGACCTGCTGGCGCAACATTCCAAAGGCCTGATCGGCATGTCGGCGTGCCTCAGCGGGCGACATTCCGGAGACGCTGCTCTCGGACAAGCGCGACGACGCCATCCGCCTCGCGCATACCTACGCGGATATCTTCGGCCACAACAACTTCTTCCTGGAAGATCAGGACCACAAGCTGGAGCAGGACCGCCGTCTCATTCCGGAATTGAGCCGGCTCTCGCAACAGACGGGCCTGCCGCTGGTCGTCACCAACGACTCGCACTATTTGCGCCGGGACGATGCCCGCGCGCACGAAATCCTGCTCTGCATCCAGACCGGCAAGGGCATGAGCGATCCGTCGCGCATGAGATGGGGCGCGGCGGAGTTCTATCTCAAATCGCGCGACGAAATGATGGAGTTGTTCGGCGAACTGGAAGACGCCGTGGACCGGACCTGGGAAATTGCGCCGCGCTGCAACGCCAAGCTGGAGAAAATCAACGAGCCGTTCCCCAGGTTCGAAGTGCCCGAAGGGCACTCCACGGATACCTATTTCGAATACGTCGCGCGGAACGGCTTCGAGCAACGCCGGCCTCGCCTGGAAGCCCGGCGCGCGCAGGGAAGGCTCAAGCACGATCTCGCGGAGTACGCCGAGCGGCTCGATCGCGAGATTCGCATCATCCAGCAGATGAAGTTCTCCGGCTACTTCCTGATCGTGTGGGACTTCATCCGCTATGCGAAATCCAACGGCATACCGGTGGGGCCGGGACGCGGGTCGGCCGCCGGGAGCCTCGTGAGCTACGCCATGGCGATCACCGATATCGACCCGCTCCAATACGGTCTCCTATTCGAACGGTTCCTGAATCCGGAGCGCGTCGATCATGCCTGACATCGACGTGGACTTCTGCATGAACCGCCGCGGCGAGGTCATCCAGTACGTGACCGAAAAATACGGCCGCGAGCAGGTGGCCCAGATCATCACCTTCAACACCATGGGCGCGCGAGCGGCTATCAAGGATGTCGGCCGTGCGCTGGAGATGCCGTATCAGGATGTGGACCGGCTCACCAAGTTGGTGCCCAACACTCTCAACATCAAGCTCCCGGACGCCATCAAGCAGGAGAAGGGCTTTCAGGAAGCGGCCCAAAAGGACGCGCGCATCGCCGACGTGCTCGAAGTGGCGCAGCGGCTGGAGGGCTTGGCTCGCAATTGCTCCGTCCATGCGGCCGGCGTCGTGATCGCATCGCAGCCACTGAAATCGTTAGTGCCGCTCTACAAGACCAACCGCGACGAAATCGTGACGCAGTTCGACGGCGCATCTCTGGGGAAACTGCAATTCCTGAAGATGGATTTTCTGGGCCTGACGACGCTGACTCTGATCCACGATGCGGTGCGCCTCATCCACAACGGCACGGAGTCGATATCGTTCCGGAAGATCTGCCACTGGACGATCCGGCCACGTATCAGATCTTTTCCAAGGGGTTCACCAGCGGCGTGTTCCAGTTTGAATCCGGGCGCCATGCGCGACATCCTGCGCCGCTACCAGCCGACTCGGCTTGAAGACCTGACGGCCCTCAATGCGCTGTACCGGCCCGGTCCGATTCAGGGCGGGATGTTGGACGATTTCATCGAACGCAAGTGGGGCCGCCGCCCGGTTCAATATGACTTGCCCGAATTGAAGGAACTGCTCGAAGAGACCTACGGCGTCATCGTCTACCAGGAACAGGTGCAGCAGATCGCCAACCGGCTGGCGGGCTACTCCCTGGGCGAAGCGGATTTGCTGCGCCGCGCCATGGGCAAGAAGCAGCCGGAAGAAATGGCGCGCCAGCGGCAGCGCTTCATCGAAGGGGCACTGGAGCGCAATTTCCCCATTAAGAAGGTTGAAAAGATTTTCGACCTGATGGAGCAATTCGCCGGTTACGGTTTCAATAAAGCGCATTCGGCGGCATACGCTTTCCTGGCATTCGTGACCGCTTACTTGAAGGCCCACTACCCGGTGGACTTCATGGCCGCGTTGCTGACTTCGGAAACCGGGAACACGGCCAAGGTGGTGAAGTACATCAATGAATGCCGCGACATGGGCATCACCGTACTGCCCCCGGATGTGAATCACAGCGAGTGGAGCTTCACGCCGGATGGCGAGGCCATCCGCTTCGGCCTGGGAGCGGTGAAGAATCTGGGGCGGGGCGCGGTGGAAGCCATCGCGCGGGCGCGAGCCGCATCGGGCTGTTTCGCTCTCTCGATGAGTTCTGCGAAAAGGTGGAGTTGACCGCGCTCAACCGGCGGATGATCGAAAGCCTGATCAAGGCCGGCGCCGGGGATTCGCTGGCCGGCACGCGAGCGCAGAAAATGGCCGTAGTGGAGATGGCCATGGAGGCTGGCCAGCGCGCGTTGCGCGACCGCGAGAGCGGTCAGGGCGGTCTATTTGGGGAGATGATCGCGGCCGAGGAACACCATGCCGCGCCGCTGCCCACCGTTCCCGATTGGTCGGACAAGGAAAAGCTCGGCGGCGAAAAAAGAGATGCTCGGGTTTTGGGTGACCGGCCATCCGCTCGATCGGTACGCGGACCGCGTGGGCGGGCTGGCGACGCACGATAGCTCGTCGATCGACGGCTTGACGAAAAACGCGGAAGTGGCGCTCTGGCGTCCTGAGCGCGATCGTGCGCAAGCGGAACAAGAAGAACGAGCCGTGGGCCGCGCTGACATTGGAGGACCGCAACGGGCCGTGGAAGCCATGGTCTTTGCGAGCAATTACGAACGGCTCGCTCCGGAGCTTGTCGAGGATCAAGCCGTTCTGGTGCGGGGCTTGGCCCTGCCGGAGGAAGGCGGTCCGACGAAGATTGCGGTGCAGGAAATCGTGGCGCTCGACAACGCGCGCATCGATTTGCCTTCGGCGATTTCTATTCGTATCTGGCTCGGCCGAAACGGCAAGGATGGCGAGAATCGGGCGCAAGCGCTCGAAGAACTCTTCCGCCGCAAGCCGGGAGAAACGCAAGTCCGATTGCGCCTGGAACTGCCCCGCGATTTCTC